>CAVSSB010000048.1:0-154059 GCA_963730505.1 uncultured Actinomycetota bacterium | reverse complement strand
GCCGCCTTGATCCGTTAGAGCCGGAACCAGCAGAGCCACATCTGGAGGGCAGCGAGCGGAGCGCGCGGCGGAGAGCGGCATGTCCGGATGTTCGGGCTGCTACCGAGGCGTGCACCGTCGGACGCATGGACAAGGAAGCTGGCAAATCGTGGACGCTGGATGAGCTCCGCGGAGAGTTTGAGCGCTACTGCAGCCTGATCAACGCTGCCGATTTGGCGCCCAACAGCAAGACGACATATCTGGTCCACGCAGACCGCTTCGTCCGAATGGCTTGCCGGGGAAGTTGAAATCGCCGCCGGCACACTCGTCCAGCGAGGCACGCACGGATCGCGGCTACCCGGTAGTTGGCGATGGTGGTCGAACCAGCCATTGCGTGCTTAGAGGCGGTTTCAGACGGCGGCGGGCCCTGCCGCCTTTCGTGAGGTGTGCCAGCCAGCACCCGCGCGGAGCGAGGCGCCATCGTCGAGCTGCGTTGCGTGGTGGGTGATGGAACCGCCGCTACGGCTCGGGCGACACTGCCTGCCCAGTCTTCGAGCGGGATCTGGACCAGCAGCGTGGTGCCGTTGCCAGCGGGGCTGGTGACCTGCAGAGTGCCGCCGAGCGCTTCGATTCGATCGCTGAGCCCGAGCAGTCCGGACCCCTGGCCGGGGTCGGCTCCCCCGATCCCGTCGTCGCGGATCGCCAGCCGCAAGATCGCGTCGTGGGTGTCGAGCTCGACGTGTCACGACCGACGCGTGCGCGTGCTTGGCGGCGTTCGTCAACGCCTCTGACACCACGTAGTACGCCGCCACCTCGACCGGCTCTGGCAGCCGTCGCTCGGCGTGCACGTCGAGCTCGACCGGTACCGCCGAACGGCGCCGCAGCGCTTCGAGCGCCGGCTCCAGGCCGCCCTCGGACAGGATCGCGGGGTGAATCCCGTGGGCGATCTCCCGCAGCTCGTCGAACACGCTCGCCGAGCCCCTCGGCAACGCGCGCCAACTCGCCCTCGAGCTCGCCGAGCTGCGGCGGCACCGTCGCCTGCGCCGCGCGCACCTCCAACCCGAGCGAGACGAGCCGCTGCTGGATGCCGTCGTGCAGATCGCGCTCGATCCGCCTGCGCGTCTCATCGGCGGTGGCGACGATCCGCGCCCGCGAGGCCATCAGCTCGGCGCGGCTCTCGCGCGTTCGCGATCGCCGTCGCCACCAGCTCCGTGAAGTCGGCCAGGCGCGCCTCGGTGTCCGCCGGCAGCGGCTGCTCCGGCGTCGCGGCGCGCGATCATCACACCCCAGAGGCGGCCCTCGACGATGATCGGCGTCCCGACGCCTGAGCCGACCCCGCTCTCGCGGGCTGCGACACCGATCGGGCCGGAGGCATCGGCATAGGCTGTCGATCCGGGCCGGACGGCCGGTCTCGAAAACGATCGTGGCGAGGTTCTTCCCCCCGAGGCCCCACCGGCTGCCAACGGGGAAGCGGTCGCCTGCCCTGCCCCAGCCGGCGACGATGGTCACCGTGCCGTCGGGCTCGTAGCGGCCCATGCCGCGTGATTCGACCGAAAGCAGCTCGCCCGACCTCCTCGGCGACCGCCGCGAACAACTCCTCCGGCGGCACCCCACGCGCCACCAGCGTCGCGACCCGCCGCAACGCCGCCTGCTCCTCGGCCAGCACGCGCGACTCTTCACCGCTCAACCGCGCTCGCCATCCCCTCGCGACCGCGCGCCACACGCACGAAGCCGCCACCACCGGCCCCGCAGGGTCGCTGCGGCGAACCAGCCGTCGTGCCGCCGCCGCCACGCCAACGCGCTTCACCTGCTGTTCGCCGACGCGTCCCGGCCTCCCACAAGCACAGTTCAGCAGGCATCACCGACCCCACAAGCGCGCGAAAACGAGCGCTCATCGGCATGAGAGGTCGTTTGCGAGCGGGCTGACGACCCCCGAGTCTGGTGCAGCAACAGTGCGGGCGGGGGGCATTCGTCGGCGGTCGCGACTACCGTCCCGCCACACCGCCATCGGCGAGCTGTGGATCATGCCCACCGACCAGGTCGAGCCGCAACCCGGTGGCCGGCGTCGCCGTGGTGGTCTCCGTTGGTGTGCTCCTACTGCCCGACCCTGTGGAACTTGAGGGCGCCGAGTTCCTCCTCGCCGCCTTGATCTCCCTGATCGGGTTCGCCGTAGCTCGAGGCGCGGGCGCGTCCCTCCTCCGAGCCGTGGTCTACTCGCTCTTCGTGCTTGTCTGCGCGGTCACCATTGCCGTGCTGAAGAACCTGCTGGCCGGGCACTGACGGAATCCTTCCCGATCGTTGCGGGTCGCAGCGAAGGGCAACCGCGCCACGCGAAGGGCAGACGTTCATCTGAGCGTTGGGCGCGCTCCCGCCGATCCTCCGGAGTCGAGGGTTTGCTGGATCCGCTCCAGCCTCGAGGTGATCTCCGAGAGCTGGGCAGCCAACTGCTCGATACCCACCTCCTCCGCGGTCTCGGAGTCGGCGATCCGCTGCTGGCGCGCCCGCTCCACGAAGCTGGAGGTGATCACCGCGGTCACGATCGTCACGAACGCGATCGCCTCCAGCAAGAACAGCGCCCCCACCAACCGCCCAGCCGTGTTCTCGGGGGTCACGTCGCCGTACCCGACCGTGGTCACCGTCTGCAACGCCCACCACAGCCCCGTACCCAGGTCCGGGAACTCCTCCGGATCAACCAGGGTGATCAGCACGCCGCCGACCAGCACACTCACCAGCGTTGCGGCGATGATCACCGCCATCGCCCTGCGCACCGACAGCGGGGCGCGCCGGAACGCATCGAACCGGCGCCTCACCAACAAACGAGCCATGACGTCCGATCCCTCCTAGAACGCAATAAGCACGATCGTCCCACCGATGACTGGCAATGGCACCCGAGGAACCGGGTCAAGTTCGGTGTGGTTCTCGGCGAAATGACCACCACGCCCGCGGCATGTAGCGAACGGCGGGTCCGCACCCTCCACTGCCCGTCCGCTCGTCGGCAATTGAGTGCGTCCGCTGCCCGGTCCGTGCACCGAACCGTCTCGCTGAGGGTTCCTGCTACGGGATTCACATCTTGACGCGGCGCTTGCCAGATCAACTGCTAATTCATCACCCTCCGTCTACTTGGCCCGGTCTACGCCGCCTCCAAATCGAAAATCCTGTGATGTCTCAGACCGCTCGCACTTCCGTCCGACGTACCCCCTCGATCTGCCGAAGCTTCCATGTCGGACACACCCGATGCACCGCCGGAAGTACCTCGGGTCGGCGTGACCGCCCCGGCGGGCATGTACCCCTTTCGGGTGGGTGTGACGATGAGCCTGCACAAGCTCACCGCCGGATCGGGGTATGACTACCTGACCCGGCAGGTCGCGGCGCTTGGATGCGACCGAGAAAGGTCACACCGGGCTGGCGTCTTACTACACCGAACGCGGTGAGACGCCCGGGGTGTGGATCGGTTCCGGCTTGGACGGGATCGACGGCCTGACCGTCGGCGACCCGGTGACCGCGGAGCAGATGCGAGCGTTGTTCGGCTGCGGTCTGCACCCGTTGGCCGAGCTCCGCCAGCAGCAGCTGGAAGGACCAGACCTCACTATCCGCGACTTCCAGGAAGTGACCCAGCTGGGCGTGCCGTTCAAGATCGTCGATGGTGTCGTCAGCCCGTTCCGGCTCGAGGTGGCCAAACGCATCGGGGCGATCAAGACGGCAGCCGGCCTGCCGGCGGACGCGCCGCTGCCGGCTGCAGATCGGGCCCGGGTGCGGACCGAGGTGGCCCGGGAGTTCTTCCTGGCCGAGCATGGCCGAGAGCCGGTCGATGCGCGGGAACTGGCGGGACAGATCGCGAAAGACTCGCGGCCACGAACACAGACGGTTGCGGGTTATGACCTGACGTTCTCCCCGGTGAAGTCGGTCTCGACCTTGTGGGCGGTCGCTGAACCGGCGGTGGCGGCCATGATCGAACGGGCCCATCAGGCCGCCGTCAAGGACGCTTTGGCGTTCATCGAGAAGCATGCCCTGTTCACCCGGACCGGGCCACAAGGCATCCGGCAGGTCAACGTCCGAGGCCTGGTCGCGACCGCGTTCACCCACCGCGACAGCCGGGCCGGCGACCCGGATCTGCACACCCACGTCGCGGTGGCGAACAAGGTGCAGACCCTCGACGGACGCTGGCTGTCCATCGACGGCCGGGTGCTGTTCAAGGCCAACGTTGCCGCGTCGGAGACCTACAACACCGCCCTCGAGCAGCACCTCCGCGACACGCTTGGGGGTGCGGTTCGCCGAACGGCCCGGCACCGACCCGGCGAAGCGGCCGATCCGGGAGATCGTCGGTGTCGACCCCCGACTGAACCAACGCTGGTCGACCCGCCGCGCCCACATCAACACCCGCCGCGGCGAGCTGGCCATCCAGTTCCAGCATGATCATGGCCGGCCACCGACCCCGGTCGAAGCGTTGCATCTGGCGCAGCAGGCGACGTTGGAGACCCGCGACGCCAAACACGAACCCCGATCCCTGGCTGAGCAACGCACGACCTGGCTCAGCGAGGCCGCAGCCGTGCTGGGCGGGCGCGGAGCCGTCGCGTCGATGGTGCAGACGGCGCTGGCACCGCCCGCCGAGACCACCACGATCGCCGACGCCCGCTGGGTCGCACAGACGGCCGATCACATCCTGGCCGTTATGGAGGCGAGCCGCTCGACCTGGCAGATGTGGCATGTCCGGGCCGAAGCGCAACGACAGGTCCGCACCATCGACGTGCCCGCTGAACATGCCGCGGCACTGGTAGACCTGCTGGTCGATGAGGTGCTCGATCGCCGGTCTGTTGCCCTCGCCGCGCCGGCTGACGGCATCGAGGAACCGGAGGTGTTGCGGCGGGTCGACGGGTCGTCGGTCTACACCGTCGCCGGCGCCGACCTCTACACCTCGCAGCGGATCCTCGACGCCGAGGCCCGTCTCGTCACCGCGGCGGGACGTCGCGGCGGTGCGTCCGTCGAGCAGACGGCGGTCGATCTGGCCCTGCTCGAGATGGCGGCGAACGGCACTGCACTCGATGCTGGGCAGGCGGCACTGGTCCGCCAGATGTGCACCTCCGGGGCACGTCTGCAGCTCGCGATCGCCCCCGCCGGCGCCGGGAAAACCACCGCCATGCGCGCCCTCACTCTGGCCTGGACCCAAGACGGCGGCCAGGTGCTCGGCCTGGCCCCGTCGGCTGCCGCGGCCGCCGTCCTCGCCGAGCAAACCGGCATCCGCAGCGACACCCTCGCCAAGCTCACCTGGTCCCTAGACCACGGCGACCTTCCGGAGTGGGCGGCAGCGGTCGGCCCGTCGACCTTGGTGATCATCGACGAAGCCGGCATGGCCGACACCTTGTCCCTCGACACCGCCGTCCAGTTCGCCATCGGTCGCGGTGCGAGTGTCCGGCTGGTCGGTGATGATCAACAACTCGCCGCGATCGGCGCCGGCGGTGTCCTCCGCGACATCACAACACACCCACGGCGCCCTCCGCCTGACCGAGCTGCATCGCTTCACCGACCCCGCCGAAGCGGCAGCATCACTCGCCCTCCGCGAAGGCGACCCTTCGGGGCTCGAGTTCTACCTTGATCACGGCCGGATCCATGTCGGCGACGTGGCCACCACGACTGAGGATGCGTTCAACGCTTGGGTTTCCGATCGAGCGGCTGGGCTCGACGCGATCATGATCGCCCCCACCCGGAACCTCGTCGCCGAACTGAACGCCCGTGCCCGCGCGCATCGGCTCAATCACACGCCTGCAGTATCCGAGGTGTCTTTGGCCGACGGGAACCGGGCCAGTGTCGGAGACGTGATCATCACCCGCAGCAACGACCGCCGACTACGCCTCACCGCCACCGACTGGGTCAAGAACGGCGACCGCTGGACCGTCACCGCATGTCGGCCAACAAGGTGACCTGACGGTGCGGCACACCCGCAGCCACCGCACCGTCCGGCTCCCCGCCGACTATGTCCGCGACCTCGACCGGTCTCGGCTATGCCACCACCATCCACGCCGCCCAAGGCGTCTCCGCCGACACCATGCACGGCCTGGTCACCGGGCAGGAGTCACGGCAGCAGCTGTACACCATGCTCACCCGCGGCCGGGCCGCCAACCACCTCTACCTGCAGGTCGTCGGCGACGGCGACCCGCACACCCTCATCCGGCCCGAGACCGTCGCACCCCGCACGCCGACCGAGACCTTGCAACAGATCCTCGCCCGTGACGACGCCCCCACCTCAGCCACCACGCTGCTGCGAGAACTCAGCGACCCGGCTGCCCGGCTGTTCGACGCCGTCCAGCGCTACACCGACGGGCTCCATGTCGCGGCCGAGCAGCTGGTTGGCCCCCAGATCGTTCAGATGCTCGACAGCCAAGCCGACCAGGTCGTCCCCGAACTCACCAGCGAGCCGTCGTGGCCGACGCTCAGAGCACATCTGCTCGCTTTGGCGGCTGAGACCGGTGAGCACCCACTCCTCCACCTGCACACAGCCGCCGCCGGACGAGAACTCCATACCGCCGGCGACATGGCCGCCGTACTCGACTGGCGCCTCCCAGACCCCGCAGCCACCGACCCAGGACCGCTGCCGTGGCTTCCCGGCATTCCGGAAGCGCTTCATGATCATCCCGTTTGGGGCGAGTATCTGGCGAAGCGCGCCGAACTGATCGCCGACCTCGCCGCTCAGGTCCGAAGACACGCCAACCAGGACAGCACGCCACCGGTATGGGCTACGCCGGGCAGCCACCCGAGCGTCGCCCTCATCGGTGAAGTCGAGGTCTGGCGGGCCGCCAACGGCGATCGACCCGAAGGACCACCGACCAACCGGAGCAGGACAACTGCAGACCGCGGCCGCCCTCTGGCAACACCACCTCGACCGAAGTGTTGCGGACTGCAGCGACGACCTCAGTCGGCTGGATGCCCCAGCACACCAGGCTGGCCGAAAACATCGCGGGCGCGAAGATCAACAACGCATACCCCGGCCACTCGCCACCCGCCCGAGCTCGCCGCCCGGCCCCGGCCGGTAGGAGCGCCGCGATGCCACCTCGCGGCAACAGAAAGGACCGGATACCGATTGGCTGTAGGCGATCTCAAGCCGGCTGACGCCAGGCAGCTGCAGCTAAGCCACCTCGTTGTCGCACCACAGCGAGTTGGCGAAGATGGCGAAGGTCAGGCGCTCAGAGAACAGAGTCTCAAGGGCGTTCGCAGCGAAGCGTCAGAAGGTCGGACCGCACCGAGCCTGACTAGCTCGCATGCTGCCGGCCCCGGACCACGGAGGGTATTCGTTGTGATCATGGCCAGCGAGGCCGCAGCCAGGCCGCGCGAACCCATAAACGCCGGCAATTGGCGCGCCGTATCGACAATCGACAATTCTCGCCGGGAATACAAAGTGTCTACAACTAGGCTAAATGGCGTATTTGTGCCCGCTAGCGATGATCTTGACATTGACTCTCGGACGCATTCTGCGTCGCTGGTCCAAGGTGTGGGGATGTTGCTCGCCCGCCACCGGTATCGGGTAACCGGCATTGTGGTGGCGTCGAACATGACGAGCCCATCAACAGCAGGTCGGTGACCTGGCCTGCCGGTCAGGAACCGCCGGTAGAGTTCCGCCCAGTTGAGGTGCTTGTGCCGTTTCAGCAACCATTGAGTGACTCGATGCCAGGCGTAGGAATCGAGATAACCGACGGTTGCTGGGACACGCCGTGGCGAAAGTACCCGCACCAGCCGGAAGCGCCACGTTGAGGCGTCCGAGGAGATCAGCAAGTGAGTGATGTTGTGCCTTGTTCGTCAGCTGAAGAGCCGGATCACGTTCAGCGACCACGACGGATGGAGCTGACTTGAAGTTGCGGCTCTTTGGCCAGGCCAAAGAGCAGACGAAGGGCCGATAGACAACGATCGCGGAGGACGTGGACCGCAGCCGTTGACACATCAGTGGCCGAGCAGATATTCCATGAATAGCATGCATTGTGACGGGATGGGTATCTGCTGCAGATAAGCGCCCCATCCAAAACTAAATAACGCGTTCGACCCTCAGAAACCGCTGCGAACGCAGGGCTGTTGTGCCCGCGCTCCATCCGATCTCAAAGGAGTGATTTCGATGACAGCGACCGTGGCGGAAGTCACCGAAGTCAGCGTGGAGGATGACGACGAACGCCGTCCCCTCATGACGTTCGGCAACATCGCCTGGATGAACCTCGGGTTCTTCGGCGTTCAGTACAGCTTCGCTATGACTCAGACGGCGGTGAACCCGCTGTTCCTTCTGCTGGGTGCTGACGCGCACAACCTGCCGATCCTCAACATCGCTGGCCCGATCACCGGCTTGTTGATTCAGCCGTTCATCGGGGCCATGAGCGACAAGACGTGGAGTGACCGGTGGGGAAAGCGGAAGCCTTACGTGCTCGGCGGCGGCGCGGTATGCGTCATCATCTTGTTCCTCTTCCCGCTGGTGTCGGCTCTCTGGATGGCGGTGATCTGCCTGTGGCTGGTGGACGCCGGGAACAACACCGCTATGGAGCCGTACCGTGCGTTGATCTCCGACCGGCTGCGAAAGTCGCAGATCGCCCGCGGGTTCTTGATCCAGAGCATGTTCACCGGCGCCGGGGCTGTGCTGGCCAATGTGTCGCTGTTTGTCATGCAGAAGTTGATCGCCGGCGCCTCTGAGGCCGGGGTGCCCTACTGGGTCTTCGTCTGCTTCTGGCTGGGATCGGCCTGCTGCCTGGTCACGATCGGAATCGCCATGATCAGGACCAAGGAAATCCAACCGAGCGATCGGGAGCTGGCGGAGATCCGGGCGGCGTCGAAGAGCATCGGCGCCACGGTAAGCGAGATCGCAGAGGCCGTGAAGGTGATGCCGATCGGTATGCACAAGATCGGTCTGGCCTTTCTGTTCCAGTGGTACGCGATGTTCATCTACTGGCAGTTCGTATCCGTCAGCGTCGCCGAGTCAGTCTGGAACGCGGCCCCGGACACACCCGAGTACGAGGAGGCGGCCGCCTGGACTGGTCTGATGAACGGTGCCTACAACTTCGTCACCATGGTCTCTGCCTTGTTCTTGTTGCCGTTGTGCATCCGTTTCGGCGGCAAGGCGGTACATGCCGGTTGCCTGGCCTTGGTCGCGGTGTCGTTGGCCGCCTTGTCGCAGATCACAAGCCAGTACCTGACCCTCGTCCCGATGATCGGCTTGGGCATTGCCTGGGCCAGCATGGTCGGCGTGCCTTATCTGATGGTGGCGAGCATGGTCCCCCGGGAAAAGACCGGCGTGTACATGGGGATCTTGAACATGATGATCGTGGTTCCGATGCTCATCGAGACGGTCACGTTCGGCTGGATCTTCGAGAACTTGCTGGGCAGTAAGGGCACCAATGCGATGCTGGTTGCCGGAGCGTTGCTCGGCTGCGCGGCTATTGCCATGCTGTGGGTCAACCCGCCGCACTCGGATGAGGATTCTCCTGTCATGCCGCTTGGCGCCCACCGCCACCTCACCGCCTATGACCGGGTGATCGTCGGCTCCGATGGCTCCCCATCCGCGATGTTCGCGGTCCACAAGGCGCACGATATGGCCGCCGCCGCCGAGGCAAGTTTGGTCGTGGTCACCGCCTACGATCCGGGAGATCCAGCCGAGCAACCGAACCTGGTGGGCGGTCGCCAGCGGCTGTACGGCAAGGAGGCGGCAAGGGATGCCATGCACCGGACGATGGCGGACCTGACCTCGGATCGGATTCGCACGGTCGAGCAGGACATCGTCGCCGCCGACCCCGTGGAGGCGCTGCTAGAAGTTGCGCACAGAAGCCCCGCCAGCCTGATCGTCGTCGGTAACCGCGGTCTCGGCGCGCACGAGGGCGAGGCGCTGGGATCAGTGCCCCGCGAGATCTTGAAGAACGCCTACTGTGATGTGGTCGTCGTTCAGACCGAGGCCCTGGACCAGAAGGTTTAACCGACTGACGAAAGGGTGAGGATCATGACCGAGATCAAGCAGATCGTCGTCGGGGTGGACGGGTCCGAGAGCAGTCGAGCTGCTCTGCAGTGGGCCTACGACGAGGCCGCGCACCATGATGCCTCCCTCGTCGCCGTCTCGACCTGGCACCCGCCGGCATTGCCGATGAGCCCGCCGTACGGGTCGCTGCCTCCCGAGGGATATGAGAGCCAGCCGGAGCGAGACGCCCGAGAGGTGCTCGAGCGGCTCACAGATGAGCTCGAGCCGCGAACACCAACCGTGGATGTGCGGATCTCGATCTCGAAAGGAAACCCCGCCAAGGTGCTGATCGATATGTCCCAGGGGGCCGACCTGATCGTGGTCGGCTCACGCGGCCACGGGGGCTTCGCAGGCATGCTCCTTGGCTCGGTGAACACATCAGTGGCCGAGCAGATATTCCATGAATAGCATGCATTGTGACGGGATGGGTATCTGCTGCAGATAAGCGCCCCATCCAAAACTAAATAACGCGTTCGACCCTCAGAAACCGCTGCGAACGCAGGGCTGTTGTGCCCGCGCTCCATCCGATCTCAAAGGAGTGATTTCGATGACAGCGACCGTGGCGGAAGTCACCGAAGTCAGCGTGGAGGATGACGACGAACGCCGTCCCCTCATGACGTTCGGCAACATCGCCTGGATGAACCTCGGGTTCTTCGGCGTTCAGTACAGCTTCGCTATGACTCAGACGGCGGTGAACCCGCTGTTCCTTCTGCTGGGTGCTGACGCGCACAACCTGCCGATCCTCAACATCGCTGGCCCGATCACCGGCTTGTTGATTCAGCCGTTCATCGGGGCCATGAGCGACAAGACGTGGAGTGACCGGTGGGGAAAGCGGAAGCCTTACGTGCTCGGCGGCGGCGCGGTATGCGTCATCATCTTGTTCCTCTTCCCGCTGGTGTCGGCTCTCTGGATGGCGGTGATCTGCCTGTGGCTGGTGGACGCCGGGAACAACACCGCTATGGAGCCGTACCGTGCGTTGATCTCCGACCGGCTGCGAAAGTCGCAGATCGCCCGCGGGTTCTTGATCCAGAGCATGTTCACCGGCGCCGGGGCTGTGCTGGCCAATGTGTCGCTGTTTGTCATGCAGAAGTTGATCGCCGGCGCCTCTGAGGCCGGGGTGCCCTACTGGGTCTTCGTCTGCTTCTGGCTGGGATCGGCCTGCTGCCTGGTCACGATCGGAATCGCCATGATCAGGACCAAGGAAATCCAACCGAGCGATCGGGAGCTGGCGGAGATCCGGGCGGCGTCGAAGAGCATCGGCGCCACGGTAAGCGAGATCGCAGAGGCCGTGAAGGTGATGCCGATCGGTATGCACAAGATCGGTCTGGCCTTTCTGTTCCAGTGGTACGCGATGTTCATCTACTGGCAGTTCGTATCCGTCAGCGTCGCCGAGTCAGTCTGGAACGCGGCCCCGGACACACCCGAGTACGAGGAGGCGGCCGCCTGGACTGGTCTGATGAACGGTGCCTACAACTTCGTCACCATGGTCTCTGCCTTGTTCTTGTTGCCGTTGTGCATCCGTTTCGGCGGCAAGGCGGTACATGCCGGTTGCCTGGCCTTGGTCGCGGTGTCGTTGGCCGCCTTGTCGCAGATCACAAGCCAGTACTTGACCCTCGTCCCGATGATCGGCTTGGGCATTGCCTGGGCCAGCATGGTCGGCGTGCCTTATCTGATGGTGGCGAGCATGGTCCCCCGGGAAAAGACCGGCGTGTACATGGGGATCTTGAACATGATGATCGTGGTTCCGATGCTCATCGAGACGGTCACGTTCGGCTGGATCTTCGAGAACTTGCTGGGCAGTAAGGGCACCAATGCGATGCTGGTTGCCGGAGCGTTGCTCGGCTGCGCGGCTATTGCCATGCTGTGGGTCAACCCGCCGCACTCGGATGAGGATTCTCCTGTCATGCCGCTTGGCGCCCACCGCCACCTCACCGCCTATGACCGGGTGATCGTCGGCTCCGATGGCTCCCCATCCGCGATGTTCGCGGTCCACAAGGCGCACGATATGGCCGCCGCCGCCGAGGCAAGTTTGGTCGTGGTCACCGCCTACGATCCGGGAGATCCAGCCGAGCAAGGGACTCTCGTGGGCGGTCGACAGCGGCTGTACGGCAAGCAGGCGGCGAGGGATGCCTTGCACCGGACGATGGCGGACCTGACCTCGGATCGGGTTCGCACGGTCGAGCAGGACATCGTCGCCGCCGACCCCGTGGAGGCCCTGCTAGAAGTTGCGCACAGAAGCCCCGCCAGCCTGATCGTCGTCGGTAACCGCGGTCTCGGCGCGCACGAGGGCGAGGCGCTGGGATCAGTGCCTCGCGAGATCTTGAAGAACGCCTACTGTGATGTGGTCGTCGTTCAGACCGAGGCCCTGGACCAGAAGGTTTGACCGACTGACGAAAGGTTGAGGATTATGACCGAGATCAAGCAGATCGTCGTCGGGGTGGACGGGTCCGACGCCAGCCAAGCGGCTCTGCAGTGGGCCTACGACGAGGCCGCGCACCATGGTGCCTCCCTCGTCGCCGTCTCGACCTGGCACCCGCCGGCATTGCCGATGAGCCCGCCTTACGGGTCGCTGCCTCCCGAGGGATATGAGAGCCAGCCGGAGCGCGACGCCCGAGAGGTGCTCGAGCGTCTCACAGATGAGCTCGAGCCGCGAGACACCAACCGTGGATGTGCGGATCTCGATCTCGAAAGGAAACCCTGCCAAGGTGCTGATCGATATGTCCCAGGGGGCCGACCTGATAGTGGTCGGGTCACGCGGCCACGGGGGCTTCGCAGGCATGCTGCTTGGCTCGGTGAGCCACCACGTCGTCGCGCACGCGGCCTGCCCGGTGGTGGTCCTGCGCTGATCGCCGGCGGCTGGTCAGCATTCATCCGGGCGCCTAAGGCGTACGTCTCCCATCACAGCCGTCAAGACGAGCACCGCGACCGGCCCCTCGACGCTTCCCGCCGTGCATCGATTACCACCAGTCGAAGGGCGAGACGACTGATGGCAGTTGATCACGGGACGTTCGGCTCTGCCAAACCCTGGGCCGACCGCGTGGACTGATCCCAGAGGTACCGGATCGGCTGGCCCGCCGACCAGAATCGTCCGGCTGCTTGCCCAGCGCCGCCAGCGTCAGATTCAAGATCACTGCGAGCAGCCTCCTCGGTGGACGGCGCGAGCCGAGCCGCGGGAGCATGCACTCCGGCAGGACACCCTCGGGGAAGGGCAGACAGTGTCAGATTCGAGCAGCTCTGGGTGGGACGTTGAACTCGACGCTTTCCGGGACGACCGCCCGTGCACGTATTCGAACTCACCTGCATCGAGGTGCCAGATGGCACGCCCGCCGCTGGGGAGCCACCGGCCCTGATGATCCATCCAGCCGTCGATTGGGGTGGTCCAGCGTGCCCGAGTCAACCGATCCGGGAGAGCCGCCCAGCGATCGGTGGTGCTGAAGTCGACCATGCGGCCCTGCTCGTCGACGAAGACCCGTGAGGTCGCGCTGATCCCGCCGTCGGACATGCTGACATCGAATGAGTGGTCGTCAACCGCCGCCCATGTCGCCGCCGGTGTGAGGAGCATCGAGGGGGCAAGCAGCAGGGCGTCGTTGAGGTAGGTCGTCAGTTCCCCGACATCGAACTCAGGCCCCGAGCCGTCCGCCACGGTGATCATCAACCCATTCAGGCGTGTAGTAGCCGCCTAGGTGCCAACCCATCTGCGTGAGCCAGGGCCATACGTCCGCTGGCTGTGCCTCGATGGTGATCGCGTGGTTAGTCAGGATGTGCGGCTGTGGTACGAACTCGTCGCCCGGCATTCGCAGCTGTCGTTCCTCCGCTGTCGAACCCGCTCGACGACCGAGGATGTGCAGTGCGGCGTACCCGATGAGTACTGAGCCGAGAACGTACCAACCGATCCGCGCCATCGATATCACCTCCAAAACCGGTGCTAACCAGGCTGCCGTGTGTGCTCGTCGGTGCGGCTCCGTCCGTCAGTCTGGTCGAGTTCGGTGCAAACCGCGCCCGGATACAGTGCGGGGCACGAAGCGCACGGGAAGGAAGCTGCCAGACCCGGCCCACGGAACAGGTGGGCGGCGAAGCTCCTCGTACGCCGCTGTTGCCGCGGGATCTAGTCGGCTGATCGTGCCGTTCATCAGTACGCTCCAGGCGATCCGGAAGTCATCGGCGTGATAGTCCACTTCAAAGGCGACCGGAGCATCGACCTCTGCCAGCTGAGCCACCGCGCTGCCGGGCGCCGTCCTCATGAAGAGCTGCTGGCCGGCGCCGAGACGGTAGTTCATCGGGATGATCTGCAGGCCTGCGGGCGATACGAATCCAACTCGTCCCACCATGGCCACCGCGAGCAGCTCGAAACACTCAGCCTCGGGCAGAGTCCTGACGTATGACACCTTGTCAGGTGAGTCGGCTGCGGGCATCTGCATTCTCCTCACTGCCTTGGACGGGTGTCACCGGGATCGCGCGCATTCTCCAGCGTCGAAGCGCTTTGTACTCACTCTCGAACGCGTTGCCCCGCTGCTCTACGGCAGAAAGCTCCTCGCGAGGAGGACCTTGGTCGCTCGTCTCGAGGGAACCGGTGGCCTCACCGAGCTGTCGCCTGATCCTCTCCCGGAGGTTGGGCTCGGCACCACTGCTGGTACGCCTCGACCGCGGTCGGCAAAGTCGCGTAGACCCGATCCTCGCCGATCCGGTCCAGGAATCCGGCCGCCGCAAGTGTCTGCCCCAGCTCATACTTGAGCCTGGCCAAGCCAAAGACGATATTTCTGTGGGCCAGTTCCTGCCGGAGATTCTCCAGGGCGTCCGCGCCGGTGATGTCGATCTCGCTGATGGCCTCGGTATTCAGCACAAACCACCGGACCGGGTGCTCCGCGTCGTCCAACGCGGCAAGGGAGCGCAGCTCGAAGTCCTCAGCATTCGCGAAGAACAGCGGTGAGTCGTAGCGGTAGATCAACAGTCCCGGCAGCTGACGCCCGTTCCGGTAATCCTCGATGTCGTGCATCCCGGCCAGACCCGGCACGTAGCCAAGCACCGCATCGTGGGGCCGGGCAATCCGGCGAAGCAAATCGAGTACAGACAGCGCGATCGCCACGGCAATGCCGTACAGCACACCAACAGCCAGCACTCCGACGGTGGTGGCGACGGCTAGCACGAGTTCGCTGCGGCGGAAACGGGCAATCCGACCCAGCTCGGTGACATCGATCAACCGCAAGGCCGCGAACACCACGATGGCGGCCAACGCAGCCATCGGAAAGCCGGACAGAACGGACCTCAGTGCAAGAAGGGTAAGGAGAACGACTGCCAACGCGACCAGCGAATGAAGCTGAGTGCGACTGCCGGCGGCATCGCCGACGGCAGTTCGGCTGCCGCTGCTGCTCACCGGGAAGCCCTGCAGTACGCCCGCGGAGAGATTGGCCGCGCCCAACGCCAAGAACTCCTGCTGTGAGTCGATCCGATCCTCACCCCGAACGGCGAAGGCCCGCGCCGTCAAGACATTGTCGGTATAAGCGACGACGGTAATGCCGAGCGCCGCGCCGACCAGCGCAGCGAGATCGATCGCACTGAAGTCGGGCAGAGACGGCCGCGGCAGTCCCGCAGGAATCTCGCCAACCACCGCAACACCAGCACTCTGCAGGTCGAACAGCGCCACAACGACTGTCGACCCAACAACAGCCACGAGCGGACCCGGTGCGGCCGGGATCCATCGGCGTAACGCGATCAGCAGCGCGAGCACGACGGCGGCAAGGCCAAAAGTGACCAGGTGAATCTGATCAAGATGGCGCAGCAGGTATTCGATTTCAGTGAACGTGCCACCCGACGGAATAGGGATACCGGTGAAGTTGTCGAGCTGGCTGATGATCATCAAAACAGCGATTCCCGCCATGTAGCCGGTGAGAATCGGATGGGACAGCAGATTCGCCAGAAACCCTAGCCGAGCCAGCCAGCCGACCAGACAGACTGCACCGACCGTAATCGCCAGAGCCGCAGCAGCCTCGGCCGGGAGCACACCACCGGCCGTAAGGGCAGCTAGCGCGGTTGCCGTCATCAGCGCCGTGGTCGATTCGGGGCCGACGGACAGCTGCCGGGACGATCCAAGAACTGCATACACCACCAGCGGCCCCATGACCGCCCACAAACCGGTGACTGGAGGGAGGCCTGCTACTTCCGCATAGGCCATGACCTGCGGTACCAGATAGGCCGCGACCGTACAGCCCGCTATGAGATCTCCGCGCAGCCAAGCTCGTCTGTAATGCCGCAGCACGTGGATCCCTGGAAGGAACCGGCTGGTTCGGCTCGACGTGCCCGCGTCTGAATCGTCGTTCGCCAAAGCAGCCCTTCTGTCCAAGACCTCAACGATGTATCACCCATGAGACAGTCGAGGCAGTCAATGAGCGCTGGTACCCCAACCGGCCCATTGCCTCACCGGGAGCGTAGCGGTGAATTCACCAGTCAACAGAGGAAGATGTTGAGCATGTTCAGGTTGACGTCCCCCGCATTTGAGGACGGCGAGCAGTTGGCTCAGAAGTACGGCAAGAGGGCACAGAATGTGTCACCTCCCTTGGACTGGGAGGATGTGCCGGAGGGCACCAGGTCCTTCGCGCTCTCATTGGTCGATATTGATCCGGTTGCGCGGGGCTACGTGCACTGGCTGGTCGCAGACATCAGCGCGCAGCTCAGCTCATTGCCAGAGGGAGCCGCCAACAACCTGTCCGCCTGGACCGAGCTCAAGCCGTACGTCGGCCCCTTCCCGCCGTCCGGAACACACGACTACGAGTTCACGCTGTACGCCCTGACCACCGACAGGCTCAGCCTGCAGCCGGGAGTCGCCTTGGAGGCATTCAGCAGGGCCGCGGAACAGAACTCATTGGCCACCGCCACGCTGATCGGAAAGTTCACGAAGATCAATTAAAGGTGTCGAGCGTCGGAAGCAGCCCTAACTCAAGAACTCCATTTTTCACCGGTCAGTTGTCCGTAGATCTCCACGTATCGTGCACGGGTCTCCATCACAACGTCCGGCGGGACCGGCGGCCCAGGATAGGTGCGGTCCCAGTCGCCCAGCGATGACGACCAGTCCCTCAGATACTGCTTGTCGTACGACCACTGCGGGCGGCCGGGTTGGTACTCCGACACCTTCCAAAACCGTGACGAGTCGGGGGTCAGCACCTCATCGGCCAAGATCAAGCGTCCGGAGGAGTCCCGCCCGAACTCGAATTTGGTGTCGGCGATGATCACCCCCCGTTCTTGAGCAATCTCGGCGCCTCGGGAGTAGACCGCGAGCGTGAGGCGTTCAAGACCGTTCGCGGTCGCCTCGCCAACCAGATCCCGAACTTCAGCCATGGTCATGAACTCGTCATGCTGCCCCGCGGCAGCCTTAGTGGTGGGGGTGAAGATCGGTTGCGGCAGCCGATCTGCCTCAACCAGCCCCGACGATATGGGTACACCCGATATGGCGCCCGCTGCGCGATAGCTTTCCAAGCCAAGTCCGGCTAGGTAGCCCCGGGCGATACATTCCACCGGCACCATGTCGAGCCGGCGACAGCGAATGGCGCGACCTTTCCACTCGGGCGGCACATCCTCGCTCAACACATGATTCGGCACCAGGTCGACCACCTGACCGAACCACCACAAGGACAACTGCGTCAAAATGGCGCCCTTGTCCGGAATCGGCGTCGGCAGCACTACGTCATACACCGAGACCCGATCTGAGGCGACCAAGATCAGGTCGTCACCGTCGGTGTAAACGTCGCGAACCTTGCCCTGGCGAATCAGCTCCACAGGGAGGGTTCTAGCACACCGGCCGCGTGAAGGCCTCAAGCAGCCAAGAAACGACGAAAGGGACCCGAACGCCCTTGATCGAGCCAGAGACGTCCGGGTCCCTCTACGTTGTGCCGGTTAACGCAGGGTGTCTTTGTTGTCGAACTTTGTGGCCTCGCCGGCCGAACGCAGGGCGTCGGTAATGTCATCGCCGCTGTCCTTGACATTCTCGCCAGCTTGCTTGACGTCCGCCTTAGCTTCCTGCGTACGGCCTTCGGCCTCGAGATCTGGGTTGTCCGTCTTGTCGCCGACCGTTGCCTTTCCCTTGCCAGCAAGCTCCTCGGCCTTGTCCTTTGCCTTGTCTGCCAAACCCATAAGAATCTCCTGTTCTTATCGTGCCAACATCTGGCCCGGCAGGATCGCCTGGGTCATTCACCTCTTACCCATCTCAGGGGAAGGTGAACACGACGGCCTCCGGTCGGTCTCCTCCGACCCAGGGCGGGTCGGGAATCACATTTCTGAACTGATGACAGTGACAGAGACCCGTTGGATGGTGTTGTTGGCAAATCCACCCCGACTCCACCGTTGCCCACGCGGTTGCGTCCGGCCGCCGGCATCGGTCGCTCGGCAGGACAGCACGTAGCTGCCAGGCTCGGAGTCCCATGTCCACTTCCAGCGTGCCCAGCCGTGGCGGCCCTGCGGTGCCTCAACATCAGCAAGTTCCCAGGTGTCCCCGCCATCGATACTGACCTCGACGGTGCTCACCGGCGCCCAACCTGACCAGGCGCGACCCTCGATCTCCACCGCACCGGACCTGACGACACGCCTCCGCGTCATGAAGTCTGGGAATCCAGGCGGCACCAGCAAGGCTCGCGGCTCGATCCGAGTTAGCGGAATACCAGGGTCGTCAGGGTTGTCGCGCAATCGGTAGGCCCGCATCTGGAACCCATCGAACTGCTCGCCAACGACAGTGATCCGCCGTAGCCACTTCACGTGCGCCATGCCATACCAGCCGGGAACGATCAGCCTGAGCGGGGCTCCGTGCTGCGGCGGCAGCGGCGTGCCGTTCATCTCATACGCCAACATGACCTGCTCCCCCATTGCTTCGGGGAGGGGCAGCGCGCGTTGGTAATCCTGCTCAAACCCTCGCTCGATGCCATGATCCGCGGCGGTAAAGACGACATCGACTGCACCGTCAGCAATTCCAGCTTCCCGCAGCAAGCTCGACAAAGACGTACCGCTCCAGCTGGCGGTGCCGACGGCTTCGGTCAGCCATGGTTGGCTGACCGGGCGCGGCAGCAGCTGGGCCCGACCATTTCCTGCGCATTCCAGCGTCACGACCGCCGAAGTCCGGGGGCGGCTCCGGATGGCGTCAAGATCCAGTGAAAACGACGTATCGACAAGGCCGTCGACGACCAGCTCAAAAGTGGTCGGATCGATAGCGGGAATGTCGTAGTGGGTCAGCAGGTAATGCAGTCCGGGCGGGGTGATGTCCCAGCGCAAGGACTCCAGCGGCATACCGTGATTGCGGGCGGCCAACTGCAGCTCGTCGGGCGAGATGCCTTCCTCGGGACCTGCCACTCGGGCCGACGAACTGATGCTCTCGAGATCAATCGTCACCATGGATCCTTTCGGCATTCACTGTAACCCCGCGTGGCGCGCCGGTTAACCCTCGCGCAGCAACGCTCGACCCATGCGCCAGAAGGCCACCAGATCGGGAATAGAGGCGAACTCTGCAGCATCCCGTAGCGCGCCGAATGGCGCGTTCCAGAAGGGGTGCGAATCATGATCATGTGCGCTGACGTACGCGTACGGAGCCGGATAAGAGTCGTCACCTGGTGATGACCCGTAGGAGCGATCGTCCAGCAAGATCGCTACGTCGAAATGCTCGGGCCACAAGATCGGCTGTTGGTCAGGATCGAGCATCCGCAGGGCGGCATCGCTGAACGCGTACCACTCAAGGACGAGCCGGGTCGCTGCCGGGTCAAGATCAACAATGTCATCCGGCCGCGCACCACTGCCATCCCGATAGCCGATCGCCGGCGCTCCGAACTCGACACCGAGCTGATCAGCGAGATCGCCCAATGACCCAGCCGCCGGCAACCGCCGATCCCCTGCTACCAGCTCCAGCCCCTCCAGCCGGAGCTCAGGCCCGGCAGTCGTCCCGAACCCACCTGGGGTCACCCGCAGCGCAATCTCACTAGTCGCCTGATACTCGGGCCCGGCGAACAGACACTCGGCGATCCCATGCAGTTGAAGCCGGGTCGCGACCAACGTCGCGCTGGTCGGTCCGGAATCGGGCTGATCCATTTCGACTCCTTCAGGCAAGTGCTGGCAGATTGCCCCCGCCTCCGCAAAGCAGCGTACGAGTTGACAGCAGTTTCCCGCAGGGCAAGCCGGAGGATCATCCGGGGCCGGCCTCTTAATCGTGGCTAGGGCGCCGCCGCAGCCTCGAGGTCGGCAATGACGATCTTCTTCATTTGGAACAGCGCCTGGCTGACTCGCTCCGCTTGCGCGGGACTGACCCTGGAGAGCAGCTCCTCGAGTCGGGTTGGCACAACCTGCCAGGAGACGCCAAACCTGTCCTTAAGCCAGCCGCACATGGACTCCTCGCCGCCACCCTCGGTCAGCGCGGTCCAGTAATGATCCACCTCAGCCTGGTCCTCGCACGGCACCATGAACGAGGTGGACTCGTTGAAGGTGAACTCTGGGCCGCCGTTGAGGGCAACGAACTTGCTCCCGTTCAGAACGAAGTCGACGGTCATCGTCTGGCCAGCCCGATCTCCGACAGGGTACGGCGTCACCTTGCCAACGCTTGAGTTCGGGAAGATTCCGGCATAGAAGCTCGCAGCCTCCTCGCCCTGGGTGTCGAACCACAAACATGTGGTGAACGCATCCATCACTCACTCCTTTATCGTTTGGTTTCCAGACGACCTACATAACATCGCCCTCGTTAGGGGTGGACCGGCCGCGGAGGCCAAACTCATCGCACCTGCTGGCAGCAGTTTCGCCCACTAGGTTGAGGCAATGAAGATCACCTTCGAGCTCGGGGACATTACCGAACAACACGTCGATGCCATTGTCAACGCAGCCAACCACACACTGATGGGCGGCGGTGGGGTTGACGGCGCCATTCATCGTCGCGGTGGTCCGGAGATCCTGGCTGAGTGCAAGAAACTACGCGAGAGCCGCTATCCGGACGGGTTGCCGACTGGTCAAGCTGTCGCGACCACAGCGGGACGGCTCAAGGCGCGCTGGGTCATCCACACGGTTGGGCCGACGTACGCCGAATCCAAAGACAAGTCCCCGCTGCTCGCTGACTGCTTTCGTCATTCGCTGCGGATCGCCGACGAGCTCGGTGCCGCCACAGTCGCATTCCCGGCGATCTCGACCGGCGTCTATCGCTGGCCCGTCGATGATGCGGCTCGGATAGCCTTGGAAACAGTGCGGGGCAGCGATGCGCGGGTGGATGAGGTGAGATTTGTCCTCTTCGACCAGAGCGCGTACGACGTCTTCACCGCTCAGGCATCGAAGAGCGAGGGTTAGCCCCGGGAACCGCCCTATTGCCTGCATCCGCCTGGCGTAGGACCCTGGAGTTGTGCGTACCTTGCTCAACATCATCTGGTTCGTCTTCAGCGGCGTTTGGCTCTGGCTGGCCTACATGCTGGCCGGGATCATCTGCTGTCTGTTGATCATCACCATCCCTTGGGGCATTGCCTCCTTCCGCATGGCGAGCTATGCCGTCTGGCCATTCGGCCGGGAGTTGGTCGATAAGCCGAACTCAGGGATTTTCTCCTTCCTCGGCAATGTCATCTGGGTCATCGTCGCCGGCTGGTGGCTTGCGTTGACTCACATTGTCACTGGAATCTTGCTGTGCATCACGATCATCGGAATCCCGTTGGGAATCGCGAACTTCAAGCTGATCGAGGTCTCGCTGATGCCCCTGGGTAAGAAGATCGTTCGCAAGCCTCGCCCAATGTATATCCCGGTAGACCGCCCAACTACTGGCGTACCTTCTCAAATGCCGTAATGGCCTGATCGAGATCATCGCGGGAGTGCGCGGCGGACATCTGAGTTCTGATTCTCGCCTTGCCTCGCGGTACGACGGGGTAGGAAAAGGCTCGGACGTAGATTCCCTCGACCAGCAACCGGTCGGCCATCTCGGCCGCCGCGACTGCATCCCCGATCATGATCGGGACGATCGGATGATCAGATTCAGGAATCTCGAAGTGACGCGCCACCATCTCCGAGCGGAAGTACGCCGTATTCTCACGTAACCGCTGCAGCAGCTCGCCAGATGTCTCGAGCAAATCCAGCGTGGCAATGCCGGCAGCTGCGATGGAGGGTGCGACGGAATTTGAAAACAGATACGGCCTAGAGCGCTGCCGCAGCATCTCGACGATCTCGGCATGGGCAGCGGTATACCCTCCGCTCGCGCCACCCATGGCCTTGCCCAGTGTTCCGGTGACAATGTCGACGCGGTCCTGGACACCGAACAGCTCGGGCGTCCCAGCCCCAGTACGACCGACAAAGCCCACAGCGTGAGAGTCGTCCACCATGACGAGCGCGCCATAACGCTCGGCGAGCTCCACAATGGCGTCAAGAGGCGCTACATAGCCGTCCATGGAGAACACTCCATCGGTTGCGATCAGCCGATGCCGTGCCCCTTGCGATTCGCGCAGTTTCGCTTCGAGGTCGGCCATGTCCCGGTTGGCGTAGCGCATCCGAGTGGCCTTACATAGCCGAACGCCATCGATGATGCTGGCATGATTCAGCTCATCGGAGATGACTGCATCCTCAGGACCCAGCAGTGTCTCAAAGAGGCCACCGTTTGCGTCGAAGCAGGAGCCATACAAGATCGCGTCCTGAGTACCCAGGAAGAGCGCGATGCGGCGCTCGAGCTCTTTGTGAATCTCGGCGGTGCCGCAGATGAACCGTACCGAGGCCATGCCGAAGCCCCAACGATCAAGCGCTTGCTGAGCGGCGGCAATCATCGCCGGGTGATCGGCGAGGCCGAGATAGTTGTTCGCGCAAAAATTAATCAACCTCTGATCGCCGACAGCGATCCGAGCGGACTGCGGCGTACTGATCACTGCCTCGGCCTTGAAGAGTCCCTCGGTTGTCAGCGTCGCGAGATCATCAGTGAGTTGATCCTTGAGAGTGCCGTACACGATGCCTCCTATCCTTCCCAGCTCATGATCACCTTTCCACCATGGCCCGAACGCGCCACCGCGAAGGCTTTCTCATACTCGGTGTAGTGGTAACGATCAGTGATCACTCCGGAGATGTCGAGTCCGCTCTCCAGCAGTACCGACATCTCGTACCAAGTTTCAAACATCTCACGGCCGTGGATGCCCTTGATGGTCAGCATCTTCAGCACGATGGCGGCAACATCGACACTGATCTCGGCCGGCGGCAGACCCAGCACAGCGATCCGGCCACCGTGAGTCATCTGAGCGATCATGTCGCGCAGCGCCTCTGAGCTGCCAGACATTTCGAGCCCCACATCGAACCCTTCGCGCATACCGAGCTCACGCTGCGCGTCGCCCACCTTCTCGCGGTCGATGTTCACAGCTCGGGTGACACCAAGCTTGCTCGCCAGCGCCAGCCGCTCGTCGCTGTGATCGGTGATCACGACATGCCTTGCGCCAGCGTGTTTGCTGACTATTGCCGCCATGATGCCGATCGGTCCGGCACCGGTGACCAAAACGTCCTCGCCGAGCATCGGAAACGCCAGCGCAGTGTGAACCGCATTGCCAAAAGGGTCGAAGATCGCAGCGACATCTGGATCGATGGGTTCCCGGTGCACCCAGGTGTTGCTCGACGGCAGCGCGATGTACTCGGCGAAGGCGCCGGCGAGGTGGACACCAATGACTCGACTGTGGTTGCAAAGGTGGCGCCGGCCCGCCCGGCAGCTGCGACACCGCCCACAGACCAGGTGGCCTTCGCCGCTCACCAGATCGCCGATCGCGACGTCGGTGACGCCGGAACCAATCTCGACCACCTCGCCGGAGAACTCATGGCCCACGGTGACGGGTGGCTGCAGAGTCTTCTGCGCCCACTCGTCCCAAGACTCGATATGAAGGTCGGTGCCGCAAATGCCTGTCGCCTTGACCTTGACCAACACATCGCCCGGCCCGACCGCAGGCAGTGAAATATCGACCAGCTCCAGCCCCGGACCTGGTTCTGTCTTCACGAGGGCTCTCACCAGCCACCTCCCACATCGCCACATTGCCACACTGCGGCGCGCAGCGAAGTGGCAGCAAGAGTGCGCGCTGGCGAAGGCCCGTTGCGCGAGCGGTGTAGGACCGTTGCGCGAGCGCAGCCCAAAAGAAATGGGTGAAGCTCCGGTCAAGTATGAGTTGACCGGAGCTTCGTGCCACTGGCGAACCGAAGCTCGCGTGTGGCGTAGACCAATTAAATGCCTCCTAGGACCCCTTGGCAATAGGCTGCGCTGTCTTTTTCTCGTCATCGGCGTGTCATAGGGAATTAACCGCGTGTCGAGACAATTGATACCGACAGGGCCCCGGGGGCGTGTCGTTGCAGAGTTCATATGAGCCCACGCAGCAGACTGAGAGTGCCCATCCAGGGCCCTGCCGGGTATGAGCCGGCAGGGCTCATTCGTTACTGCCTCAGACCGGAGGCAGACTGGAACCGTGCCGGTCAGTGTCTTCGATCTCTTCAGCATCGGTATTGGTCCATCCAGCTCCCACACTGTCGGACCGATGCGCGCAGCGCGGCGCTTCGTCGCTGCGTTGGTCCGTGACGGCGAACTGCCTCGTACCACACGGGTTCAGTCAGAGCTGTTCGGCTCACTGGGAGCCACCGGACATGGCCATGGCAGCTACAACGCCGTGTTGTGGGGCCTTCAGGGCGAGGATCCAGAAACCGTTGACACCACTACCGGCCCGCTGCGCGCCGACGAGATCAAGCGGACTGGTCAACTGCGGCTCAATGGCACGCACCCAGTCGCCTTCGATCCGGAAAGTGATCTTGTTCTGTATCGCCGCCGTTCGCTGCCGTTCCATCCCAATGGCATGACCTTCACCGCGTACCGCGACGGCAAGGTGCTGAGTGAGCGAACCTACTACTCGATCGGCGGCGGGTTCGTCCTGGACGACGACGGATCGGGACACCCCCAGCTGCTGCCAGACCCGACGCCGGTGCCATATCCGTTCCGCACGGGCACCGAACTGCTGGATGTCTGCAACCAGGAGAACATGAGCATCAGCCAGGTGATGCTCGCCAATGAATGCGTACGGCGTTCCGAAGCGGAGGTTCGTGCTGGCTTACTCAAGATCTGGTCAGTCATGGCTGAGTGTATGGAGCGTGGATGCTCCACCCCCGGAGTGCTTCCTGGTGGTCTCAAGGTCCGGCGTCGTTCGGCAGAGATCCAGCAACGCCTTGCCCGAAACGTAGGCAGCAACGAAGTCGATCCTCTGGCCGCTATGGACTGGGTGACGTTGTGGGCGCTGGCCGTCAACGAGGAAAACGCCTCTGGCGGACGGGTCGTGACTGCACCGACCAACGGTGCTGCTGGCATCATTCCGGCCGTCCTGCGCTACGCGGTCACGTTTGTGCCCGGCGCGGACGACGACGCCATCGTCGACTTCCTGCTCGTCGCTGGGGCCTTGGGCGCGATCTACCAGCAGACCGCGTCCATCTCCGGCGCGGAGGTCGGCTGCCAGGGTGAGGTTGGCGTGGCCTGCTCGATGGCGTCAGGTGCGCTTGCCGAGATCCTGGGCGGAACGCCGGAACAGGTGGAGAATGCCGCAGAGATCGGCATGGAACACAATCTGGGTCTCACCTGCGATCCGGTCGGTGGCCTGGTCCAGATTCCTTGCATCGAGAGGAATGCCGTCGGCTCGGTGCAGGCGATCACCGCAGCCCGGCTGGCACTTCACGGCGACGGCGAGCACACCGTCAGTCTCGACAAAGTGATCAAAACCATGATGCAGACCGGCGCCGATATGAAGATCAAATACAAGGAGACGGCGCGCGGCGGGCTAGCTGTCAATATCGTGGAGTGTTGAGGTCCTGGGTCACCGCTCGCGGTTGGCGTCCGGCTCCTGCTCGCTCTGAACCGACGCCACGGCGGCGTCGACGACCTCTTCAAGATCGGTGAGCGCAGTCTCGTCGTCTCCCGCCCGACTGGCTCCCTCCGCCCCCTCTGCCAATTCCTCGTGTTCCTCGAGATGCTCGGCGATTTCAACGATTTGCTCACCGGTAAGGTCAGCGTCCGCGAGACGCGCATGGACAACGAACTCGTACAGCAGGAACAAGCTGACGTCATCGTCGTTACGTTCGCTGCCCACCTTGAACGGCTTATTGATCACGTTGAGCAGCCGCAGCAGGTAGACAAAGAAGAAGGTGAGGAATGCCACCGTCACGAGGGTCTCAGCGGGACCTTCGATGGTCGTGAACAGTAACAGAAGCAAGATCATGATCACGAAGCTGACGATCATGGCATAGGCCGTGGGGAAGGAACTCCTCCCGCTGAATGTGGTAGATGCGCAGCGCGGCCTTCCGAAGCCCCGCCTGCTCTTGCCGTAGCCGCACACGTAATTGGCCGGAACGTCGGACGCCTCCAGCTCGATGAAGAATCCGAGAGGTCCTCGATGGCCGTTTGGCAATCACGAGAGGAGAGCCCGCAGACCGACGATGATCGCGACGACGATCAGCGTTTCCAGAGCCAGCCGGAATCGTGACGCGCCACGCCGGTAGATGGGTCAGAGCAGCCACTGCCCAGAAGAGCGCCGCTGCGCTAGTGTTCAGACCAGCGCGGGGTGCTGTCCCCGGGCTGTGAATTTCCACTACGGATCGTCGGGCACGTACCTGCCCGTGGAAAGGAAGTGTGGCGTGGCCACTGTTTCATTCAAAGACGCGACTCGCGTCTACCCGGGTGCCGACCACCCCTCCGTCGACAAACTCAATCTGGACATCGACGACGGCGAATTCATGGTGCTGGTCGGACCATCCGGCTGCGGCAAGTCCACCTCGCTCCGCATGCTCGCGGGCCTGGAGGAGATCAACGCCGGATCCATCTGGATCGGTGAACGCGACGTCACCGACCTCCCGCCCAAGGACCGCGACATCGCCATGGTCTTCCAGAACTACGCCCTGTACCCCCACATGACCGTGGGCGACAACATGGGCTTTGCTCTGAAGATGGCTGGCATCAACAAGACGGAGCGCCAGCAGCGTGTCCAAGAGGCCGCCCACTTGCTCGGTCTTGAGGACTACCTCAACCGCAAGCCTAAGGCACTCTCCGGCGGGCAGCGGCAGCGCGTCGCTATGGGTCGTGCCATCGTCCGCTCGCCCCAGGTCTTCCTGATGGACGAGCCGCTGTCCAACCTCGACGCCAAGCTCCGCGTCTCCACCCGCACCCAGATCGCGGCCCTGCAGACCCGACTCGGCGTCACCACCGTCTACGTCACCCACGACCAGGTCGAAGCCATGACCATGGGTGACCGCGTAGCGGTGTTGAAGGACGGCCTCATGATGCAATGCGACACTCCGCTGAAGTTGTACGACGCGCCACGCAACCTCTTCGTCGCCGGCTTCATCGGCTCGCCTGCCATGAACCTGATCGAGGGCAATGTGGCGGAGGACGGCATACACCTGGGTGACTACACCGTTCCAGTTCCGCGCGAAACTCTCGCGAAAGCACCGAACGAGGAGAACCTCGTGCTGGGCATCCGCCCGGAGAACTTCGAGTTGAACGACGATCCCGAGAGCACCGAGGGCATCCCCATCGATGTCGGCGTCGTGGAGGAGCTGGGGGCTGATGCGTTCATCTACGGCACCTTGTCTGGCATCGCCGAGGACGAGCTGATCACCGCTCAGCAGATCGTCGGTCGGATCCACGGCCGTACGCCGCCAAACCGTGGCGAGAGCGTCCGGCTCCAGATCGATCCAACACACGTGCACGTGTTCTCCAAGGTGAGTGGCGACCGCCTCTCTCCTGAATTGCATAGCACCAACGACTGATCAAGCACCGGATCAGCGATCGGCCCTCCGCACATCGTGCGGAGGGCCGATTGCCTTGACGGTGTTGATGTCAAGATTGGACCCATGCCCAGATTCCTCGCGGCGCGGCCCAACACCGAGCTGATCACTCTGCCCTGGGACATTCCTCTGGCCGAATGGCCCGAAGAAAACCTAGTGGCACTGCCACGGGGCCTCTCCCGGCACGTCGTACGTTTCGTCCGCGTCGGCAGTGACATCTACGCGTTCAAGGAGGTGATGGAGCACCTCGCACTGCACGAGTACGAGCTACTGCGTGACCTCGCCCGGCTGGACACCCCCTCTGTGGAGGCGGTGGGAGTGGTCACAGCGCGTGCCGGCAGTATGGGCGAGCTGCTTGATCCGATCCTGATGACCCGGCATCTGCAGTTCTCGCTGCCGTATCGGTCGCTGTTCAACCGAGGGGTACGCCAGGACACCGTCAATCGGCTGGTCGACGCCATGGTCGTGCTGTTGGCACGACTGCATCTCATCGGGTTCTTGTGGGGCGATGTATCGCTTTCCAACACTTTGTTCCGGCGCGACGCCGGAGCGTTCGCCGCGTATCTGGTTGACGCTGAGACCAGCGAGCTCCATGACAGGCTCACAACAGGTCAGCGCGAGCATGACCTGACAATCGCTCGAACCAATCTCTATGGAGAGTTCTGTGATCTAGAGGCTGGCAGTCTCCTGGATGAGGCCTTGGATCCGCTGGTGCTGGTGGAGACCATCGAGAGCCGTTACCGCGAGCTGTGGGACGAGCTGACCGGGGTTGAGGAGTTCAACACCGGCGAGATGCACCGCATCGAGAGCCGCGTCCGGCGGCTCAACGCACTCGGCTTCGACGTCGCTGAGCTCGACATCATCACCGACTTCCCTGGCTCAACCATCCGAATTCAACCCAAGGTCGTAGACGCGGGGCACCATGCGCGCCGGCTGATCCGGCTCACCGGGATGGATACCGAGGAGAACCAGGCTCGGCGACTGCTTAATGATCTTGACTACTACCGCGCCCGCACCGACCAGCAAGGGGCGGACGAGGCGATCGTGGCGCACGAGTGGCTGACTGAGCAGTTCGAGCCGATCGTGCAGTCGGTGCCGATGGAACTGCGAGCCAAGCTAGAGCCCGCCGAGCTCTACCACGAAGTGCTCGAGCACCGATGGTTCCTCAGCGAGGCGGCCGGGACTGAGATCTCCATGGAGGAGGCGGCACAGTTGTACATGACCACTGTGCTGCACGGCCTGCCGGATGAGGCGGTCGCCGTCTCGGCGATGGAGTCGATGGGACCGCTGGCCAACCCGTTCGACCCGTCACAGGGTTATGCCGACGATGAGCATGAGAAGCCTTACGACCCTTGGGAAGATGGGGCGGCCGAGTCCGACCAAACCGAAGAGCCTGCTGCGGCGTACCTGGATATTGCCGCGTTGCGCGCAAAAGCCAAAAGGTAAATCCCGCCCGCCAATCAACGGGGCGGCATGCGGAGGGCACCGTCGAGGCGGATGACTTCGCCGTTGAGCAGCGGATTCTCAATGATCGAAGAGACCAGCATCGCGTACTCCTCAGGCCGGCCAAGCCGCGGTGGATGCGGCACGAGAGCCTCCAACGTCGACTTCGTCTCTCCGGGGAGCCCGGCCATCATGGGGGTTTCCATAACGCCGGGCGCGATGGTCATCACCCGAATCGCTTTGTCTGCAAGGTCTCTGGCTACGCTCAACGTCAACCCGACGATGCCGCCTTTGCTTGCCGCGTACGCCGCCTGCCCGATCTGGCCATCGAACGCCGCGACACTGGCGGTCATGATCACTAACCCGCGGTCGCCGTCGATCGGCTCGTTGTCGATCATGGTCGCAGCCGCCAGCCGGAGCACGTTGAAGGTGCCGACCAGGTTGATCTCGATCACGGTACGAAAGGTCTCCAGCGGCAGCACGCCCCGCTTGCCGATCACGCGCCCCGGGGTCGCGACCCCAGCGCAGTTCACCACGACTCGGAGAATGCCTTGCTGAGTGGCGGCCGTAACTGCTGCCTGCACTTGATCTTCGTCGCGTACGTCGGCCGCCGCGAACCGCACCCGGTCCCCTAGCTCGGCTGCCAGCTCGGATCCGGACGAGCTTGGCAGGTCGACGATCAATGCCGATGCCCCTTGCGCAACCACTCGCCGTACGGCGGCCGCCCCGAGCCCCGACGCAGCTCCGGTCACCAGCACGACATCGCGCTCGCCTAGCCTCATTCCTGCTCCCCTCCTCCGACTCAGTCGGAGGTTATTTCAGCAGCTGGCGACCGATGACGAGCCGCTGGATCTGGTTGGTGCCCTCGAAAATCTGTGTCACCTTGGCCTCACGCATGTAGCGTTCGGCCGGATAGTCGCGCGTGTAACCGTAGCCACCCAGGACCTGGACCGCGTCAGTCGTCACCTTCATCGCGACATCCGACGCGATCAACTTCGCCACCGCTGCGTCACGTTTAAACGGACGGCCGGCGTCCCGCTTGCGCGCCGCCATCAGATATGTCGCCCGGGCGGAGTCCACGGCTGCCGCCATGTCCGCGAGCAGGAAGCCGAGCCCCTGAAACTCAGCGATCGGACGTCCGAACTGCTCCCGCTTAGTCGCATAGTCCGTCGCGAGATCCAAGGCGGCCTGCGCAAGTCCGGTTGCGCACGCGGCAATGCCGAGCCGACCAGAATCCAACGACGCCAGGGCAATCTTGGCACCCTGGCCCTCGTCTCCGATGCGCTGGCCGTCCGCTATGGGGACGGCGTCGAAGTACAGCGCGGTCGTCGGCGAGCCATTCAGCCCCATCTTGTGCTCGGGGCTGCCGAATGTCAGTCCGGGCGAATGCCCTGGCACGTAGAAACAGCTCACACCGCCGCGTGGGTCGTCACTCGTGCGCGCGAAGGTCGTGTAAAAGTCCGCATGGGAGCCGTGAGTGGTCCAGGCTTTGGCGCCATTCAGCTCATATCCATGATCAGCGCGCTTCGCCCGAGCGGTCATCCCTGAGATGTCCGATCCAGCTTGCGCCTCCGACAGCGCGTACGCGCCCAGCATCTTTCCGCCGATCATCTCCGGCAGATAGCTGGCACGTTGCTCCGGCGTACCGAACGCGGCCATCGCGTACGACGCCATCACATGCACCGAGACACCCACACCAACCGTCATCCACGCTGCCGCGACTTCCTCGAGGGCCTGCAAGTAGACCTCGTACGGCTGCCCGGCGCCGCCGTACTCCTCTGGGTACGGCAGACCCAGCAGCCCTACCTCGCCCAACATCACCAAGGCATCGCGAGGGAATCGGCCCGCAGCCTCATCATCGGCCGCACGCGGCGCCAGTTCAGCCTGCGCGATCTCACGCACCAGGGCAACCAGCTCGGCAGCCTCTTCGGTTGGCAACAGGCGATCGACGGCCATCTCAATGCCTCCCTGTTCTGGCCTTGCTGCTCGCGCATATCTGCCGACGCTCCCAGCTGGCGGGTCCATCTCACACGGCTAGCCGGTACTGCGGACAGTACGCTAGTACCACTATGGTAGCCGCCTTGCTGGAGCACAGACTGACCCATCGACAAGCGCATCTGCGCGATGCTCTTGTTGATCTCGTTCTGGATCAGGGATTCAGCCGCCTCACCATGGACCAGTTCGCAGCTCAGCTGAACTGCTCGAAACGCACGCTCTATGCACTCGCCTCGAGCAAAGAACAGCTTGCCGTGCTCGCTGTGCGGCACTTCTTCAAGCGGGCAACCGAAGAGGTTGAGGCGTCGATTGCCCGCACCCGGGCTCCCGCCAAGCGCGTCACCCGCTATCTCGAGGCGGTTGCCGAAGCACTGCGCCCCGCCAGCCGGCCTTTCCGGGACGACATCGCACACTTCCGTCCGGCCACGGAGATCTACGAGCAGAACACACTGGCCGCGGCGCAGCGGGTACGTGAGCTGATCGATGAAGGCACCCAGGCCGGCGCATTTCGGCGCGTCCACGCTGCGTTCGTCGGTGAGGTGGTGACAGCCACCATGCGCCGCATTACGAGCGGAGAGATCGCAGCGACCACCGGGCTCAGCGACGCTGAGGCCTATTCGGAACTGGCCCAGCTCGTCGTCGCCGCGATTCGTCGATGACGCGCCGCTCGCTCAACCAACCGCACCGAATATCCTGCCCGAATGGACGACGACTTGCACGCGCTCGGTGAGGACCTCATCACCACTGCCGCACGCGTGGTGCGATGGATTCCCAGGGAGAATGGCTTCGGCATCAGCCTCGCCGCGGCCCGCCTGCTGGCACGCCTGCAGGACAACGGGCCAACGAGGATCAGCGAGCTCGCGGTCGCCGAGAACTGCTCCCAGCCCACGATCACTAACCATGTCAAGCGCCTGGAGGCCGCGCATCTCGTCGATCGCGCCGCCGACCCACGCGACGCCCGGGCGTGGATGATCAAGCTGACCAAGAAGGGAAATCAGCAGCTGTCCTTGATGCGCGACTCGATCGGAACCAGCCTCGAGCCCTATCTCGCCACGATGTCTCGACGTGACCTCAAGGCGCTACGCGAAGGCGTCGAGGCAATGCGGCGCCTGATGGCGGTGGAGATGGAGACTCGACACTCGTGACCCAACAAACCGAACCGGACGCAGGGGCAAGCGCATTCCGGCTCTACGACACCGCCACGCGCTCGGTACGCCCATTCGAGCCGGTCATGCCCGGTCGGGTGTCGATCTACCACTGCGGGCTCACAGTCCAGGCCGGACCGCATCTGGGACATATTCGTAAGGAAGTGGTCTTCGACGTACTCCGGCGCTGGCTGACCTGGTCCGGCTACCACGTCACCGTGATCGCCAACATCACCGACATCGACGACAAGATCTTGATCAAGTCAGCCGAGGCCGGCGTGCCGTGGTTCGCGCACGCCTACCGCTTCGAGCGCGAATTGCACAACGCGTACGCGGCACTTGGCTGCCTGGCACCTACTTACGAACCGCGGGCCACTGGGCACATTCCCGAGATGCTCGAAATGATCAAGGTCCTGATCGACCGTGGTCATGCCTATCCGGCGCCAGACGGCTCTGGCGATGTTTACTTCGATGTGAAGTCATGGCCGGCGTACGGTTCCTTGTCCCATCAGAACATTGACGACATGGAACCGGCCACTGATTCAGATCCCCGGGGAAAGAAAGACCCGCGCGACTTCGCACTCTGGAAAGGCCACAAGGACAACGAGCCGGAGACGGCCAGCTGGCCGACGCCCTGGGGCAGTGGACGTCCGGGTTGGCACCTGGAGTGCTCGGCCATGGCCAGCAAGTATCTCGGTGACGAGTTCGATATCCATGGCGGGGGACTTGATCTTCGCTTTCCCCATCACGAGAACGAGCTAGCGCAGTCCGCGGCGGCCGGACAGCGCTTTGCGCGGTATTGGATGCACAACGCGCTGGTCACCGCTGCTGGCGAAAAGATGAGCAAGTCGCTCGACAACAGTGCACTTGTCTCAGAGGTGATCAAGAGGTTCCCGGCGCGAGCGGTACGGCTGTATCTGATCCAGCCGCATTACCGCTCCACCATCGAGTACTCCGACGCGGCGATTGCCGACTCGGTAGCAGCGCTTGAGCGGATCGACAATTTCGTTCGCCGCGCAGCAGATGTCGTCGGCCTTACGGCACAACGAGTTCCGCCAGAGTTCGTGGCCGCCATGAATGATGATCTTGGAACGCCCGCCGCCGTCGCGGTGCTGCACAATGCTGTACGGGAAGGCAATTTGGCGCTCGACGCGGGCGAGACCGATCTTGTTGCGAGCCGGTTAGCTGAAGTGATGGGCATGCTGGCGATCTTGGGCCTGGATGCCACCAGTGCTACCTGGGAGCGCAGCGATGATCAACAGCTGGCTGCGGTCGTGGATGGCTTGGTTACCGAGCTGCTGAAGCATCGCGAGGCTGCTCGGGAACGCAGGGACTTCGCCGCCGCGGACGCCATTCGTGACTCCCTGACCGCGCTCGGAGTTGAAGTCTCCGATACCCCCCAGGGTCCGCGCTGGAGAGTGCGCCATGCCGGGCAATAGCCAGCGCAAGGGCGCGGTACGCCGTAAAGGCAAAGGCAACACAGCCGGCTCGGGTGGTCGGGTGCGGCGTGGCCTGGAGGGAAAGGGCCCAACTCCGAAGGCAGAGGATCGGCCTTATCACGTTGCCCACCGGGCGAAGAAGACGTCGGCTCTTGGCAGAGGCTCCCGTCCATCAGCGCCCAGGACAGGACGCCCAGGTTCGGGCCCTGAGTGGGTGGTGGGTCGCAACGCCGTGCTCGAGGCGATGGATGTCGAGATGCCCATTCGAACCGTGTACGTGGCAGAGGGCGCGGAACGCGACGACCGGCTCCGCGACATTCTCAAGCTCGCCGCGAGCCGGGGCACGGCACTGCTCGAGGTCAACAGGGTGGAACTGGACCGGCTCACCGGCGGAGCGCTGCACCAGGGCATCGCCCTGCAACTACCGACCTATGAGTACGCCCACCCAGATGACCTGCTGGCGGCTGCCCTCGATTCGGATCGGGAGGCCCTGATCGTGGCGCTCGACTCAATCACCGACCCGCGCAATCTTGGGGCAATCGTCAGGTCGGCCGCAGCTTTCGGCGCTCATGGGGTGCTCATTCCAGAACGCCGCTCGGCGGGCATGACCGCTGCTGCCTGGAAGACCTCGGCGGGGGCGGCCGCCCATATCCCGATCGCACGGGCCACCAATCTCAACCGCAGCTTGCGCGGGTACGCCAACGCCGGGCTGAGCCTGATTGGGCTGGACGGCCGGGCCGCCGTCAGCATCTCCGAGGTGCCCGCCATCTCGGGACCCATCGTGCTGGTAGTCGGCAGTGAGGGAGCTGGCCTGTCTCGGCTGGTCCGTGAGGCCTGCGACACTCTCGCCGCGATCCCCATCAGCGCCAGCGTCGAATCCCTCAACGCCGGAGTGGCCGCTGGGATCGCACTCTATGAAATATCACGACATCGCGTCGGAGGGCTGGACTAGTCTGGGCGGCGCCCGGCTTTCAACTCAGGAGCGCTCGTGACCGACATCCTCTCCCCCGCCCCGCAAACTGAAGCAAAGGGGAGCGAGAGCTCGAGCTCCGACTATTCGGGCACCGTCTCCCAGGCCTACCGCGCCGTACTCTCCCTCGTTGAGACTGTCGAGCCACGGATTGCGGGCGCCATCCGCTCGGAGCTGACCGACCAGCGCGGCTCATTGAAACTCATCGCGTCCGAGAACTACGCCTCGCCGGCAGTTCTGCTGACCATGGGCAGCTGGCTATCCGACAAATACGCCGAGGGCACCATCGGGCACCGCTTCTACGCCGGCTGTCAGAACATCGACACGGTCGAGGCGGTCGCCGCCGAGCACGCACGGGAGCTCTTCGGCGCCGAGTACGCCTACGCGCAGCCGCACTCTGGCATCGACGCCAACTTGGTTGCCTTCTGGGCGATCTTGGCCAACAGGATCGAGCTGCCCGAGTTGGCCGCGCACGGCGTGAAGGGTGTCAATGATCTGAGCGAGGAGCAGTGGGAGGAGCTGCGGCACAAGTTCGGCAACCAGCGAGCGCTCGGCATGTCGCTGGACGCAGGCGGCCACCTCACTCACGGCTTCCGACCGAACATCTCCGGCAAGATGTTCCATCAGCGTTCCTACGGCACTGATCCCGAGACTCAGCTGCTCGACTATGACGCGGTGCGCGCGACGGCGCGGGAGTTCAGACCGTTGATCCTGATCGCCGGGTACTCCGCCTATCCGCGGCGGATCAACTTCGCTACCATGCGCGAGATCGCCGACGAGGTCGGTGCGACGTTCATGGTCGATATGGCGCACTTCGCGGGGCTGGTGGCGGGCAAGGTCTTTAGCGGCGATGAGGATCCGATTCCGCATGCGCATCTGGTGACAACGACGACACACAAGTCGCTGCGTGGGCCGCGCGGAGGTCTAGTACTGGCGACCAAGGAGTATGCCGACTCGGTCGACCGTGGCTGCCCGCTGGTCCTCGGTGGGCCGCTCGGCCATGTGATGGCGGCCAAGGCTGTGGCACTTGCTGAAGCACGGACCGAGGAATTCCGCGCGTACGCCCAAGCGGTTGCTGACAATGCCAAGACTTTGGCCGATGGTCTGTTGCGGCGCGGTGCGAAGCTCGTCACCGGCGGCACCGACAACCACCTCGTACTGATCGACGTAACAGCGTTCGGGCTGACCGGTCGACAGGCCGAGTCGGCGTTACTCGACGCGGGCATCGTCACCAACCGAAACGCAGTACCGTCCGACCCCAACGGCGCCTGGTATACCTCAGGCGTGCGGATCGGTACGCCGGCACTCACTACTCGCGGATTCGGAGCCGACGAGTTCGACAAGGTCGCGGAGCTGATGGTGAATGTGCTGAAGAACACCACTCCGGTGACTGCGTCCAGCGGGCAGCCTGGGAAGGCTAAATATGTGCTTGCTGAGGGCATCGCGGAATCAACCAAAGCCGCATCGGCCGAATTGCTGGACACCAACCCGCTCTACCCAGGGCTTACCCTTTAGACACTTCCCGCTCGAAGGACTCAGGCATGGAGCCCACGACCGTAACGACGATCGTCATGATTCTGTTTGCCATCTTCGTCACGAGCTGGGCTCTCTACTGTTGGTTGAGCGATTGGCAGCCGGTCGTGCGGCGGTACCTGACTCCAGAGCAACAACAGGAGGCTGAGATCCAGGCGGCCGTACGGCAGATGCGGCAGGCAATCGACGACTATGAGCGAGGCGAGCGACACCTCTAATTGATCAGTACTCCGAGGTCGCTGTACGCCCGCGGGTGTCAGGCTCACATACTCTCGGTGTATGCACCGTGTCGTTGCTGCCGCTGTCCTCGCCATTGCCGTGCTGCTGGGTTCTTCCTCATGCGCTCAAACAGATCTCAGCACTTCGGACGTCTACAGGATCGGCTGTCCCGCGGTGGACGCAGCGGCCGGGGGTAGCTCGGCCGTCAGCAAAGTGACAGTGGCCGGACTGAGGAAGCTCAGCGAGTCCGGCAAGCTGGACCCCGAGCCTCAGCGATGGGTGGACGCGGTCATCAGCCTGTTGGATTCCGAGGATCCCAGGAACGCCCCGGACGACGTCCAGAAGTTGATCAAGGATGGCTGTGCGAAGAACGGCTACCCACTACAGAACCTCGACGCTGCGTAGTGCCCGGGTCTGCGGGCGCTAGCGGGAGAACAAGCTCCCCGAAACGGTAGTCACGAAGTTCCGCATCGAGTCCGGCAGGTCGCGTAAGTGCCAGTTGTCGGGCCCGTGGTACCAGGACAGGTCGTAGGAGTCGGGATGCTCGTCAACGTCACTTGTGACGATAGCGTCCAACCAGCGGTCTGCCCCGCCGAGCACAATCGCGTACGGCAGCACCTCAGAGATCTCCCGCAACTCGCCGCCAGGCGGCAGCTGGTTGGTCGGGTGACTCATCAGATCCGAGCGCAACGCGCCGAGACCGCCGAGTAAGGCTGCTCCCTTGGGCGTCCGGGCAGGCATCTCCTGCGCGACGAAAACCAGCCCCAGCGACACCGCGATGAGCACCAAGCCAACCAGCCCGAACGTGGTGAACGCGGCGAGCACCCCCGTCACGACCACAGAGATGATCAGTGCGGCCAGCGCCAGCTGCGTCCAGCGGTTTCTGGTGGCATCGGGTCGGCGTTCGAACCAACCATTACTGACCATCTCGTCGTAGAGCGCGTTCTGAACTCCCCCGATGGACTCCTGCACCCGGCTCGCCAGTTCCGAGACCCGCACGCTCGAGCCGGGCGCGGCCATGCCGTCGAGCAGCTGTTGCTCGAACGGCCGCAAGCCATCACCCCGACCCACCCGCCTGATCTCCCAATCGGTCCGGGCAAACTCGCTTTCGCGAGGCAGCTCGATGATCACTAGATGCCCCCGGACCGCCAGGTCGACGAGGGTCGCGGTGACGTCGATCGGATCGACACGCTCGTCGGCCACAGTGCCGACGTGACCCGGCCGCACCTCGCCGACCACCCGGAATTCGGACTGCCCAGCTCCGGTCGGAACGAATTCGCCGGCTGTGCTGATTTGACCGTCTGGGCTCCTGTCGGCCCCAGCCCGCCGATGAAGTCCGTAGAGCGCTATGCCGCCAAGCGCCAGCAAGCCCAACGCCAAAGCCAGCGGCAGCGGGCTTGCGGAGAAAGCTCGACCAAGGGTCCACCGATAGTCGATCACCTCATTTGTCGCAACGCCTCCAGGGGGAAATCCGATGTCGATTGCGACTACCTCACCCTCACCGCGCGGACCATCCCGGAAGGTGGGAACCTGGGCGCTTTCAGTGCCGGCAGCAGCAAAGTTGCAGGGAACGGTGGAGTTCGGGCTACCAGCAGTGCATTTGATGTAGCTGAACTGGGTGGGGATCTGCACCGTCGCGGTGAATTGGGCGACCTGGGCGCTGAGTCCCTGCAGCATCCGCCAGCGCAGTGCCGTACCGCCCTCGATGGTGACCACAGCCCCCGTCACGGTGTAGCTCATGACGATCTCAGTGGACCCGTTCGTGGGCACCGTTACGGTTGTGAAGCGATCCTCCGTGGTGGTGATCGTCGGCTGAACCGCCACACCTTTAACCATCGCGGTGATATCGGAAAGCGTCTGAACATATTGCTGGTCTCCGACCAGGTCTTCGCGAGTCTCGAACTTCTGCGAGAGCTCAGCTGGCACCGCCCCGGTCAGAATGATCGTTTGTTTCACTCTCAGCGTGCCGTCCTTCGCCAGGTTGCCTTCGGCGACGAAGGTCGACGCGTTGCCCTCGGCGTGTGCCGGCAGAGCCAACGGACCGGCGAGCAAACCACAGGTCAAGAGGCAGCCGGCGATCAACACCCCGATCCGGTGGAGCGTCATTGGAAGGTTGGCGAGCACGGGATACAGCCTCCCACTTGTCGTGCATCAGGTGCGGCTGCGAGCCAAAAACCGCTCCGCGAGCTTGGTGATCTTGGAGATCCCCTGCAGACCGGCCTGGACGGATCTGCTTACGGAAGCCCTCCGGCGCTCTGGGTACGCGGTTATCGTTGCGCGTGTGAGCCAGCAGCAGTGGAGCGGTCCCCAGTACGCACCACCCCGAGGAGCTCCAGCAGCAGGCTCACCGTCGCCCGGCCCGTACGGGTCGCCCCGCGGCTGGCAGGCGCCAGGGACTTCGACAAGTGGTGGCTACTACCAATATCCCTCCCCAGGCTTCGGTCGGCCGTCTTTCGGCGGCGGAGTGCCGCAGTACGGACCGACACAGGCCATGCCTGCACCGCGCAGAAGGAATCCACTCGGCCTCGTGCTGCTCGTGGTCATAGGCCTCACACTGCTCGCGCTTGGCGGGCTGGTCATCAGCGGACTGACCGCAGAATCTTCGACTGTCGCCTACCAGAATGACAATTACCGGGTCCCGCCTCCCGATACCAACCCGCCGCCTATCCCGCTACCAGAGACGTACGAGCAAGCTGAGCAATGGATTACCCAGAGCCCGTTCTACGACCAGACTGCGCCTGCCCCGGTGCGCTGCAACTCCCGGCCCATCAATGTGGTGACTGCTAGTGATGCCCAACTGAAGGCCCATTTTGAGGGCTTGATGGAGTGTTTGGTACGAGTTTGGGAGCCACCTGTCACCAGTGCAGGCTTTGTCATCGTGCGGCCGACAGTGACCATCTATGGCGAGGAGCTCACCACCAAGTGTGGCAAGAGCGGAGTGAACGCGTTTTACTGCACGGCTGACCAGCAGGTGTATTACAGCAACTTGCTACCCGAGGCTCTGCCGACGGTGCGACAAAACAAGTGGACTGCCGACATTGTCATGGCACACGAGTTTGGTCATGCCTTGCAGGGCCGAACGGGCATTTTAGTCTCAGCACACGCCCTCGGACAGAACTCTGGTGACGAGGAGACTAGCTTGCAGTACGCGCGGCGGCTGGAAACCCAGGCGGACTGTTTCTCCGGCATGTTCCTACGGGCCGTTTCGCAGTCGATAGGAGTGCAGCCGCAAGACGCGGATGGGATCTTGCAGATATATGCCGCGATTGGGGACGACAGTCTTTCCGGCCAACCTAACGTTGTCGGAAATCACGGCCTCGCGCAATCGCGCAAGTACTGGGGCGCCACTGGCTTGGGGACCAGTGCAGTTGGGGAATGCAATACCTTCATCGCCCCGAGCAGGCTCGTGCGGTAGCGCTCTTTCCTAGTGCTACCGGCAACTCAGACCAGGAGCGCAGTTGCGATTGCCGCGATGCCTTCGCCACGACCGGTGAGGCCAAGGCCGTCTGTGGTGGTCGCCGACAAACTGACGGGGGCGCCGACCGCTTCTCTCATTACCAGCTCAGCCTCGGCGCGCCGCGATCCAAGTCTGGGACGGTCACCGATCAGCTGGACTGCAATATTCGCGATCTCAAAGCCGGCCGCTCGTACCCGCGCTGCGGTCTCGGTGAGAAAGGCGGCACCTGGGGCATCGGACCACTCCGGATCAGTTGTGCCGTAGTTACTGCCGAGATCGCCAAGACCAGCGGCACCCAACAACGCATCACATGCTGCATGAGCGACAACGTCACCATCGGAGTGACCATCGGGACCAACGTCGTCATCAAAGAGCAGACAAGCAACGTTCATCGGCCGGCCAGCTGCCAGCCGATGAACGTCGATGCCGATTCCGGTGCGAGGAGGGTGGGCCTGCGAAGTCAGGAAGCGAGGACCTCGTCGAGCAAGACTTCGGCCTTGTCCTCCTCGACGCGCTCCGCAAGAGCGAGCTCGGAAACCAGGATCTGACGAGCTTTGGCAAGCATGCGCTTCTCGCCGGCAGAAAGCCCACGCTCACGCTCACGGCGCCAGAGGTCACGGACAACCTCGGCAACCTTCAAGACGTTGCCGGAGTGGAGCTTCTCGAGATTAGCTTTGTACCGGCGCGACCAATTGGTCGGCTCCTCGGTATGGGGGGCGCGTAGAACACCGAAAACTCTTTCCAAACCGTCGGCGTCCACCACGTCACGAACCCCAACAAGGTCCAGGTTGCATGCAGGTACGCGAACTACGAGATCGCTCTGGCCGACAATCCTCAATACGAGATAAAGCTTGTCTTCACCCTTGATCTGCCGGGTTTCGATGTCCTCGATGACGGCGGCCCCATGATTGGGGTAGACCACCGTTTCGCCGACTGTAAAGGTCATATTGTTTTGTACCCCTTTCGCGCAACCAAGTTTAGCACGGCGGCGCTCTCGTTTTGGCAGCGTTTGCGCTAGCCAGAGGGCAGTATCGGGGTGGTGTTGGGCTTGACAAACCGGGTTGGCATGTGCCTCAGGTGTGCCCTGGTTGGCTAACAGTCCGACCTCACTTCAGCGGTGCCTGCACGAATGGCGAAGGTGTCGATAGGCTGCATCGCAAAGTGTCCCTCGCTAGGCAGGAGTCGGCCATCGTGTCTTGGAACCCGCGTCGAGCAAGTCGAGCAGGCCGCATGAGGTTCCGCACCGGCGCCGGGGTTCTGGCACGGCGAGGTGGCACCAGTTTGCTCCTGGTCATCGGTCTGCTCCTGGTGTCGGGAGGATGCGGACAGGATGTACAGACGAATCTCCCGTACACGCCCGCTGAGGGGGTGAACATCGACGTCGGCGACCCAGCGAACCCTGACAAGGTGGTCCACGTCCGCAACCTCCTCATCATCAGCTGGGAGCCTGGCGGGGGCGTCGTCTCAGCATCAATCGTGACCAATGACCGTGATGCGTTAACGGCTGTGAGCGGCACGCCGATCAAAGTGGATGGAACCGAGGGTGCTCCCTTCACTGCCACGATCGGGAACACAGTTTCGATCGCAAACGGCGCACAGGTCGTGCTCACCGATCAGGCACCCATCACCGTAGAGAGTCCGGACCTGAAGGCCGGCCTTGATGCGGTCGTGACACTGGCGTTCCAGAACGCCGGCGAGGCGACCCTGCGAGTACCCGTGGTCGACGGCAACGAGCCTCAATACGCCACGCTCAAGCCGACGCCGACGTCGGCCCCCAGCGTCTGAGGCGGGTCATTCAGCCTGGCTCAACAGAGTTTGGCTGGTTTGCCAATCAAAGCGAGGGAACAGGTGCGGTTGGAGAACCTCAACCCTCGAACTTGTAGCCGAGTCCTCTGACGGTGATCAGATATCGCGGATTGGCCGGATCCGGTTCGATTTTGGTTCGCAGCCGCTTGATGTGGACGTCCAGGGTCTTGGTGTCACCCACGTAGTCCGCACCCCAGATCCGATCGATCAGCTGCCCGCGGGTCATCACTCGACCGGCGTTGCGCAGCAGCATCTCCAGTAGCTCGAACTCTTTCAGGGCGAGTTTGATCCGGTCACCATTGACCGATACCTCGTGTCGCTCGACGTCCATTCGGACCCCTGCGACCTCGACGATGTCCGGCACTAGCTCGGTGTCGTGTCCTCGGCGAAGCACCGCACGGATTCGCGCCACTAACTCCCGGTGGCTGAACGGCTTAGTGACATAGTCGTCGGCGCCCAGCTCGAGCCCCACGACCTTGTCGACCTCGCTGTCACGTGCGGTGAGCATGATCACCGGGACTGAGCCACGAAGGCGCAGTTGCCGACATACCTCCGTGCCGGGTAAGCCCGGCATCATCAAGTCGAGCAACACGATGTCGGCGCCGTGCCGATCGAACTCGGCGATGCCCTTGGCACCGTCGTGCGCCTCGATTACCTCGAAGCCCTCCTTGGAAAGCATGTAGGACAGGGCTTCGAGGTAGGACTCCTCGTCCTCAATGACAAGCACCCTCGTCATTGGCTGATCTCCTGACGGTCGGGCAATGTCTGCTCCGGCGGACCCTGACTATTCGATGCGACGTGCCCTTGAACAGGCGCGGCTTGATGCAGATGTGCAGGGATCTTGATGGTGAAGGTTGAGCCCTGACCCACTTGGCTCCACACCGACACGTCTCCGCCGTGGATGGCAGCGATGTGCTTGACGATGGCCAGCCCGAGCCCGGTGCCGCCGTTGGCTCGGCTGCGAGCGTAGTCGACGCGGTAGAAGCGTTCGAAGATCCGATCGAGCTCAGCCGGCGGAATGCCGATGCCATTGTCGGAGACGGTGATCTCGACGTAGTCATCGTCACTTCTGGCTTGCACATGCGCCGCAACGACGACACGCGCTCCCGTGTCGGAATAGACAATGGCGTTCTCGACCAGATTGCCAACAGCTACGCCGAGCTGGCGAGCGTTACCCAACACTCGCGTCCCCGCAACGCCGGCCACTGTGAGAGTGATCCGACGCCGTTCCGCATCCATTCGGCGCCGCTCGACGGCGTCAGTCAGCACCTCATCAACGTCGACGATCTCAGGGTCAGCGAGCGGATCGTCGGATTGCAGTCTCGACAGCTCGATAATCTGACCAACCAGATCGGTCAGCCTGGCCGACTCGATTCCCATGCGACTCGCGAACTTGCGCACGGCCTCGGGATCCTCAGCGGCATCCTCGACCGCCTCAGCAAGCAAGGAGATCGCCCCGATCGGGGTCTTGAGCTCGTGACTGATATTTGCGACGAAATCCCGACGGGTCTCCTCTATCCGCCGAGCTGTCGTTTGGTCGTCAGCCAGGATGAGGATCAAGCTCTCATCCAGTGGCGCGACTCTGGCGGTGAGGTAGCTGGAGGCGACTTGAACACCTCGGTTGATCTGCAGGTCTAGCGAACGGACATCACCTTCGCGACGCACAATGCGGACCAGTTGCAACAACTCGGGCACGTTGATCCGGCTGCCCCGAACCAAACCCAGCGATATTGCCGTCGAGTTCGCCTGTAGGACCTCATCGTGTGGCCCGACGACTACGCCTGCAGCCGGCAACACCACGAGCACCTCCGCGACGCCGGCCGGGACCACTGGCTCGGCGACATCGAAGGTGGGACTCGGCTCTGCTTGTCGAGTCCGCAGCGCGGCCCACGTGAGCAGCACGCCGATCCCGAGGCCGATGACGAGCGTCACGATGGCGACCCCAATCGGGTTCACACGAAGATAGTAGGGGTAGAGAGCGATACAGCCGACCGGTTGATCGCCGGGTACGCACTGAGGGCCTCAAGCGTTTGGTACTTGTTCACACTTCGTTAACCATGTGCACGATTGGCTGTAGTGGGCGGACCTATGGTGGTTGGTGCTGATACACCGAAAAAGATGGGACACAACTCATGCGTGACTCCTACCGGGAGCAGCTGGACGACGTCCTCGCCGACTTGGTTCACATGGCCCAGGTGGTCTCATCGGCGGTTCGCTCTGCGACGACTGCACTCCTCGAAGCCGACATCCATCTGGCCGAGCAGGTGATTGGCGATGATGCGCGAATCGACGCTAAGCAGGCCGAGATTGAGGGGCGAGCATTTTCGTTACTTGCCCGTCAGGCCCCTGTCGCGGGTGAGTTGCGCACCATCGTTGCCACCTTGCGGATGGTGACCGAGTTGGAGCGAATGGGGGATCTCGCCGCCCACATTGCCAAGATCACGAGGCTCCGCTACCCCGAGATCGCGGTGCCTGAGACGCTGCGCCCGAATTTCGTGCGCATGGGTGATGTCGCCGAAAAGATGGTGATCACAGCCGGGCAGACCTTGAACGACCGCAATATCCAGAGCGCGCAGGAGTTGCGTGCTCGGGATGAGGAAATGGATGAACTGCGGCGTACCCAGTTCCGCGTGATGCTCAGCGACGACTGGGCGTACAGCGTGGAAGCGGCAGTCGACGTAGCTCTGCTTGGCCGCTATTACGAGCGCATCGCCGATCATGCGGCGTCGATGGGCCAGCGGATCATTTACGTCGTGACCGGCCAACTGCCAGACGACGAGATCTGGTCACAGCCGTAGCTTGCAGGCCGACCTTGCGCCGTACGTTTCACATCACAGCCGTCAAGACGAACGGCTCCAGCGGCCCTAGAACGAGCGTCTCTCATCACAGCCGTCAAGAGGAGCGCCCCAGCGGCCCCGGAGCGAACGTTTCCCATCACAGCCGCCAAGACGAGCGCCGCAACGGCCCCAGAGCGAGCGTCTCTCATCACAGCCGTCCAAACGTTCAGGACGCCATGAAGTAACGCAGCCACTCGGTCTTGAATTGGCGTCGTATACCGATCGCTCCACGGTCAATCAGGGCGTCCCTCACTCGGGCAAGCACTTGCTCCGGCGCGTCATAGAGGTCAGCCGCAGTAACGACGATGAGCCGCCAGCCGAGCGCGTCCAGCTCCTCGCGTCTCTTGAGATCACGCTGCCATTGCGCGCTATTCATAGCGTGCTGGCGGCCGTCATACTCGATGATCAGTTTGAGTGCCGGATAGCACAGGTCGAAACGCATCCGCCACGAGCCATCTGGATGGCGCACGATGAAGTTCACTTGAGGCTCTGGAAGTCCGGCCAACACCAAAAGCATCCTCAACCGGCTCTCCATGATCGAGTCCACGCCGTCGCGTACATAGCGCGCTGCTCGGCGCGCCTGCTTCGCTCCGCGACCTCGCCACGCGAGAGCAGCGTCGAGGAGTTCGCGGGCGCTCGTCCTGCACGCCCTGATCAGGCTGTCCCCGAGCACAACGAGGGCCACCAGATCAAGGCCGGCTGCTGCCAGATCAAGGTAGGTCTGCACTGGAGTCGTGATCGGAAGCGTTCGGATGCGCGTCGTGGCCGTACCATCGGCGGCGACATGAGCCTTGACTCCCCGTCGTACGGTGCGGCCGGCCGCACCAGGCACGGTCACATGCACATCGGAGACGTCAGGAACCACCGCTCCCCAGAGCTGTGCCGCCGTGAAGTGACTCACATAGGAGCCAGGTGGTGAGATGCCGAGTGCCGCTTCGGCGCGCAGCTCGGTGGTGATGGACATCGTCGAGGCGACGTAGCAGTCGTAAAAGATCTTGTGAAAGCGAGGGCTCAAGAGCTCGCTGAGTCGGATACCCGCTTTGCGGGCATCGGCCCGGCTGAAGGGTCGACGGGTGTTGAGGGTGCTGGATTCGCGTACGGAAACGGCCATGTAGCGATCTTGAGCCCCTCGAACTCAGCAGTGGCAGAAAATCTTGTCAACCTGTGGATGACTGTGGATAACTTCCCGAACCGCGGCAGCGAGCGTTTCGACGGTTGTGATGAGGAACGTCTGGTCGAAGGTGCCGAAGGCCGACTTTCTTCACGGCTGTGATGAGAGAAGTCCAGTCCAACGTGCCCAGAGTCGCCTCTCTTGACGGCTGTGATGAGAAACGTACGCCGAGAGAGTCCAGCCGCTACTTCTTGCCCTGCATTTTGACGGCTTCGATCGAAGCGGCGGCCGCCTCGGGGTCAAGGTAGCGGCCACCGAGCCCGACCGGCTTCAGGTCGTCATCAAGCTCATAGATCAGCGGAATTCCCGTCGGAATGTTGAGACTGACCACCGCTTCATCGCTCATCTTGTCTAGGTGCTTGACGATGGCGCGCAGGGAGTTGCCGTGAGCGGCAATCAGCGTCACCTTTCCCGCCATCAGGTCAGGCACGATCTGGTCGTACCAGTACGGCAGTGCGCGCATCAGCACGTCCTTGAGGCATTCGGTTGCGGGCCGGGCCTCGCTTGGGAGCGTGGCGTACTTCGGGTCATCGAAGTTCGCGTATTGATCGTTGTTGTCGATGGGAGGCGGGGGCACGTCGTATGAGCGCCTCCACAGCATGAACTGCGCCTCGCCGAACTCTGCCAGAGTGGCGGCCTTGTCTTTGCCCTGCAACGCACCGTAATGCCGTTCGTTCAGCCGCCAGGAACGCTTCGTCTCGATCCAGAGCCGATCGGCAACGTCCAGTGAGATCTGTGCGGTCCGAATTGCCCTGCGGAGCACGGAAGTGTGCACGACATCGGGCAGCAGCTTGCTCTCAACGAGCAGCTCACCGCCACGGAGTGCCTCCCCCTCCCCCTTGGCGTTCAGATCAACATCAACCCAGCCGGTAAAGAGGTTTTTGGCGTTCCACTCACTCTCGCCGTGACGCAAGAGGATCAAGGTGCCGGTCATGACACAACCGACCGCTCGGGCCGATGGTCGCCACGCTCCCAGGTCGTTTTCATGGCAGCGAGCCTAGTGGCCAACCAACTCTGCCCGCTGCTGGCAGATCAGCTTTTCGGACGCTCACCGGGGTCAAGATGCTTAAAAGCTGCCAGGTTAGCGGTCGACTCCCCGCGCGAGCGCCGCCAGGCCCACTCCTGCCGGATGCTCTCAGCGAACCCCAGCTCCAAGATCACATTGAAACTGTCGTCGGCCGCCTCGGCCACTGCGCCGAGAAGCCGATCAACCTCAGTTCGGCTGACCAGCTCAACCGGCAGGCTGCCAGTCAAATAGATGTCCCCAAGCGCGTCCACGGCAAAGCAGATGCCATGCAGCTTGAGGTTGCGCTCCAGCAGCCACCGGTAGACGCCAACGTGGTTCTCATCGGGCTTGCGTGCAACGAAGGCCCGGACGTTCATGCCGTGCTTGCCAACGTGTAGGGCACATTCGGTGACCAGCTTGCGGGTGCCAGGCAAGCTAACCGAGAACAGGCCTGGCGCCGATTCGGTCCAGTCGAGGTCAAGCTCGGATAGCTCGGCGCGAATCTCGCGAATCGCGCTATCGCGCACGACACTCACGTGTGCTGCACGAACCAGCGCACCTGGTAGCCGTCCAGGGTTAGCGGCCCATCGGTCAACGGAGTCTCCTCAGTAAGCGCATCGCCCGCCCAGTTGCCCAACGGAATGACCCAGCGCGGCAGCTGCTGCGGCTCGGTCGTCACGTTGTAGACACCGATCATGGTCTGAGTCTGGAACCGGCGCTGAAACACCAGGACCGCTGGATTCACCGGATCGAGAATCTCACTTTCAACAGAGGCATCCAGGCTCGGCAGCGAGGATCGCACCGCGATGACATGCCGCAGGCCGTGCCAGACGCGATACTCCACGGTGCCGTCGATGTGCCGGTTGTCCACCAAGTCCCACGGCATCGGCGGGCGATGAACCCAGCGGTTGTCATCGGCTTGCTCTGGGTCCTCGACGAAGTCGTAATAGTTCCGCAGGGCGAGCTCGTCGCCCATGTAGATCAGCGGCAAGCCGCCAAACCCCAGGACCAGGCTGTAGGCCAGCAGATAACGGCGCACCGCAAGCTCCAGGTGGATTTCATCGCCAGTGTTGAGCGCCGACTCGATGCCAGCCAGCGATGCCGCAGTTCCGCTGATCCTGCGGTCGCCAGTAGCGAGGTTCTCCTGGAACACCAGGCCACGGGCATCGCTCATCGGGTAGAGCCCGGCGTAGTACTCAGAGAGGAAGCGACGATGTTCGAAGCCGTTCAACTCAACCGAGGCTGCGTCACCGTCATCGATGGCCCATCCGATGTCGTCGTGGCAGCGCAGGTAGGTGCCCCATACCGTGGTCTGCGGCTTCGCCGGGAACCGGTTCATAGCCGCGCAGAACAGCCGGGTGTCCTTCGCAGCCAGTGCCGACCAGATCTGCACCATCAAGGAGTTCTGGTACGCCATGTCGCTGACTTTGCCAGCATGCTTGCCCACTCCCAGATACGGCGCCAGATCCGAAGGGCCGACGATTGCCTCCGCCTTGAAGATCAGCGCTGGGGCTGCGATCCGGGCGACTGTACGCAACGCTTGGGTAATGGCGTGCACCTCAGGTTGGTTCTGGCAGTTGGTGCCCATCCGCTTGTAGATGAAGGCAATCGCGTCGAGGCGCAGGCACTCCACACCCAAATTGGCCAGCCACAAGATCAAATCGGCGAACTCATAGAACACGTCAGGGTTGTGCCAGTTGAGGTCCCATTGCCAGGTGTTGAAGGTCGTCCAGACCCAGGAAGCGGACTCCTCGTCGTAGCTGAAGTTACCGGGCGCGAAGTCGGGAAAGACCTCAGGCAACGTTCGCTCGTACGCATCCGGCAGCTCCCGGTCGGCGAACATGTGGAAGTACTGCCGGTAGAAAGGGTCACCGGCCCGCGCGTTCACTGCCCACTGATGCTCAGCCGCCACATGGTTCAAGACGAGATCAAGAGTCAAGGAGATCCCCCGCGAGCGCAGCACGGTGGCCAGCTCCCGAACGTCGTCAATGCTGCCGAGGTCGGGGCGCACCGCCCGATAGTCCATGACGGCGTAGCCGCCGTCGTTCTGACCCGGCCGCGGTTTGAGCAGTGGCATGAGGTGCAGATAGGTGACCCCAAGCTCGGCGAGATAATCCACCCGGTCCGCGACACCTTTCAGATCGCCTGCGAAGAGATCGGCGTAGGTGGCGTAGCCGAGCATCCGCGGGTGTTGAAACCACTGCGGATCCGCGTGCCGCCGCAGGTCCAGGAGCCGCAGGTCAGCTGGACGCTGCTGAAAGTTCTGCGCGGCGATCTCCACCAAGCGGTAAGCCATCTCCGGCGCATGGTCCGGATAGGCGCCTGTCAGGCCGGTCAGGAGATCCGGCCAATAACGCTGCAGTCGTGTCGCGAATACGACTTGATCATGAGGCGGCTCGCCCTCGAGCAGCGGCGCCACGTCCGGAATACTCATCGCTCGCAGGCTATTGGAGCAGGCCTCAGCTTGTCAGCAATTGCTCCGCATGTGCCGCTGGATGCTTCCCATTGCACTAGCTGAGCTTGCTGGAATCAATCAGATTGGGATCGGACTCGGAGGCGGCGCGCAGCTCTTTACGCCCCATCTTGATTCGCTTCCGGAACTCCTCCATGAAGACTTCGTGGATCTGCTCATTGTCCATAACGGTCCCCGCAGTGCCCAGCTTGCCTTTGACCACACGCTGGCAGAGCGTCAGCCAGGCCTGGCCCATGGCGTAGGTGAAGGTCGACGCGACGCCGGCTCCGATGACACCACCCACGACCGTTCCGGCCCCAGGGATCATCTTGATCAGGCTGGTGAACGTCGCCCGTCCGAGCTGTGTCGCCGCCGTGGTGGAAGCGATCGCCATCAGCGCCGCGCGCTCGAACTTGATCTTGTAGATCTGGGCGATCCGGGACATCATGCCAAGTTGGATCGGCACCAGCAAGGCGGCAGATGAGAACGGGATCGGGGTGGCTGCGGCAGCCGCGGCACTAGCAACAGCAGCGGTTATGTACTTGTTCGCTTCCTGCGCTTTCCGCGCATGATCGATTTCTTGCGCCGAGATGAGAGCTCCATGGACGCCCTCGGGCGCAACGCGAAAGGTGGCATCGAGAAGATCCTTGAGCCCATAGGCGGCCTGCCCGGCGAACTCGTCCGCCTTGGCGTACGTCATGAACGGCCGTTCCGCAACGATCGGCAGTCGTTTGGCGATGATCTGCTCGGCCAGCAGCACGGCGTCGGGATGGAAATAGTTGTCGCGCATGGGCACCTGGGTCAGCACCACGATCACTGGCAGGCCCATCTCGTCGAGGCGACGGATGAAATCGGCTTCGGCCTCCTCGAAGCGCCGATCCATGCCGCGAAGGCAATACCAGGCCACGTGGATCTGTTCCGACAGCGGGAGCTGCCGCATCTGGACCATGGCCTTGTCGAGCTCGGACAAGATCTGTTTGTTGTCCTTGCCCACCTCGAGACCTTGAGTGTCGACGATGCCCAGGTGTCCGACCTTGTCGAGATAAAGGTGGCTGCCCCGGGTGACCGGCTCGCCGATGCCGGTACGCGCGACCTCCTCGCCGAAGATCGCGTTGATCAAGGTGGACTTGCCGACACCGGTCTTTCCGAAGATCGCGAGGTTGAACCGCCCAATGGCTGCGTTCTGCTTCTCGTACTCGGCCCGGAACGAATTTCGGAACCAGTCTGTGCTGCCCGCCATAGGGCAAGCGTACGGGGAGACCCAGCCTTGAGGCCTGCCATAGACTCGCCGGGTTGTCCGCCGACCGGAAGAGAGTGTTTCTGCGTGCCCGTCCGTTCTGATCTGCGGAACGTAGCGATCGTCGCGCACGTCGACCACGGCAAGACGACGCTAGTCGACGCGATGCTCTGGCAGTCCGGGGCGTTTCGCGTCGGTCAGGCTGTCCGGAAGCGGGTCATGGACTCCATGGATCTGGAGCGGGAAAAAGGCATCACGATCCTCGCCAAGAACACCGCCGTACGGCACCGGCTGCCGGACGGTTCGACTGTCACCATCAACATCATTGACACGCCAGGCCACGCGGATTTCGGAGGTGAAGTTGAACGCGGACTGGAAATGGTCGATGGGGTACTGCTCCTCGTGGACGCCTCTGAGGGCCCGCTTCCCCAGACCCGCTTCGTACTCCGTAAGGCTCTAGCCAAGAAGCTGCCGATCATCGTGGTGGTGAACAAGGTCGATCGCCACGATGCCCGAATCGCAGAGGTGGTGGCGGAGACCGACGACCTCTTTTTGGATCTGCTGGACGAGGACAGCAGTGAAGGTCTCGACTTTCCAGTGGTCTATGCCTCCGCCAAGGCCGGTCGCGCATCGCTGACCGCGCCGGACAACGGCGAGATGCCGGATAGTGAAGATCTCGGACCGTTGTTTGCCACGATCTTGCAGCACATCCCGGCGCCCAGCTATGTGGCGGGAGCGACGTTGCAAGCACACGTTACTAACCTGGACGCGTCACCGTACCTCGGGCGGCTCGCGCTATGCCGAGTCCTCGCCGGGACCCTGCGACGCAATCAGAATGTCGCCTGGTGCCGCGCCGATGGCACCATCCGCACCGTCAGGCTCTCGGAGTTGTTGATCACCAACGCCTTGGACCGAGAGCCTGCCGAATCGGCGGGACCCGGCGACATCGTGGCCATCGCCGGTATCCCGGAGATCACGATCGGTGAGACGCTCTCCGATCCAGATGACCCGAAACCGTTGCCACTGATCACTGTGGACGAGCCGTCGATCTCGATGACCATGGGCATCAACACGTCGCCGCTTGCCGGCCGTTCGGGCAAGAACCTCACCGCACGGCTGCTAAAAGCCCGGCTGGATGCTGAACTGGTGGGGAATGTTTCCATCCGAGTCTTGCCCACGGAACGACCGGATACCTGGGAGGTGCAGGGCCGGGGCGAACTCCAACTGGCGATCCTGGTTGAGACGATGCGCCGTGAGTCCTTCGAGGTGACCGTCGGGAAACCACAGGTGGTGATTCGAGAGATCGCTGGCAAGGTCCATGAGCCGGTCGAGCGGCTGACCATCGACATTCCAGAACACTTTGTTGGGGTCGTCACCCAGTTGCTCGGGCTGCGCCGCGGCAGGCTGGAACAGATGGTCAACCACGGCACTGGCTGGGTCCGCATGGAATATCTCGTGCCAGCTCGCGCTTTGATCGGTTTCCGTACCGAGTTCCTGACCGAAACCCGTGGCACCGGGCTGATGCATCACGTTTTCGAGGCGTACGAGCCATGGGCAGGCGACCTGCGTACTCGGCTGACCGGCTCGCTGGTGGCAGATCGCTCGGGGCAAGTCACCTCGTATGCGCTGTTCAACCTGCAGGAGCGGGGCAGCTTGTTCGTCGTTCCTGGCACGGACGTGTATGAGGGCATGATCATCGGCGAGAACGCCCGCGCCGAGGATATGGACGTCAACCCGACCAGGGAGAAGAAACTCAGCAACGTGCGCTCTTCCACAGGCGAGGAGTTGGAGCGGCTGGTGCCGCCGCGGTTGATGAGCTTGGAGCAGGCGCTGGAGTTCTGTGGCGTCGACGAGTGCCTGGAAGTGACCCCCGAGGCGGTGCGCATGCGGAAGGTTGTGCTGTCGGCGACGACGCGCGGCCGCGCCCGAGCACGCGCCAAACAGGCCTGAGGGACGCGCCAGTCGCAAGGGCTGACACCGCTGTTCCCATTTCGTTATCTAGCCGAGACGAGCTTCGACACAAGTCGATCACGACCGCACCGCTGACCCGGCGGTTCGCCAGCCGATCAGTGAAGATGTTCTCGTTGTCGCTCTGATGCTTCGGCCCTTCCCCACCGTAGAAACAACGCGACGCCAGCTGGCGAATTTAACGACTTAGGTCAGCCCGGGGGGAGGCGAACTCACGCCCCACCTCTCTTGCTCGCGGGGGGCGCGAGCGAGAAGGTGGGGCGTGAGGGTCGTTGGGCAACTAAGCCTCTTGTCAGAGTTACATGCCCGAGGCTGGGCCACTTTCGGATGACATGCCCGAAGCTGGGCCACTCTCAGATGACATGCCCGAAGCCGGGCCACTCTCAGATGACATGCCCGAAGCCGGGCCACTCTCAGATGACATGCCCGAAGCCGGGCCACTCTCAGATGACATGCCCGAAGCCGGGCCACTCTCAGATGACATGCCCGAAGCCGGGCCACTCTCGGCGGACACGTCCGTACTGCGAGGCGTCACTGGCTTGGTCGCCTTGGACGAGCGATCACGTGCCGACTGCCGTACGTCATCAACCGCATGCTTGCCGCGTTCAGCGAAATCGGCGTAGCTGCTGGTTGCCTGAGCCAGCAGCTCATTTGCCTGCTTCTGCAGCTCGGCGATCCGAGCCTTGGTGGCGTCCGGCAGGTGCTTGAACTGCTCCGGAAGCGTGATCACGAACGTACGCACATCCTCGGCGCCCGCCTTGGCCTGTTTGCTCAGTTCCGGGCGCTTGCTCTGCAGTTCGTTCAGCCGCTTGCTGGCCTTTTGCTGCGTCTCAGCGAGGGCACCTTTGAGCGCATCGGCTAGCGCATCAGTCAGACCGGCAACCGCATACAGCGCGGCGTAGTCGGACTCGCGGGCTGACGTGCGGGCCTCGTCGGTGGGTTCCTTCTCAAGCATCGGGTTCTCCTTCTTTGTTGGGTTCAACGTGATCGTTCTGGGGCTTGCTGACTGCGGCCTTCTCGTTCTCCTTGACAAATGAGGTGTACACGTCGATCAGGACGTGCTTCTGCCGCTCGCTGATCGCCATATCTGACAGCACGGCCATCTCCACCGAGGTAGTCGGGTGGTCATTCGGATCCAAGATCCCGGCACGGACATACAGCGTCTCGGCGGAAACCCGCAATGCTTTGGACAACTGCTGCAGCACCTCGGCCGAGGGCTTGCGGAGTCCTCGCTCGATCTGGCTCAGGTAGGGGTTGGAGATGCCAGTCTGCTCAGCAAGCTGACGCAGCGACAATTGAGCCATTCGGCGCTGAGCGGCAATGAACTCGCCGAGCGAGCCCAGCTGCTCACCAATTTTCTGGCTGCGAATTCTCACCATCCTTACATTGTGCTTGCAATTGCAAGCGAATGCAAGCTAGGAGCTCGCACTGCCCGCTAGCCGACTTATCGGCCCAGCATGACGGCCTGTGGTACCGAAGCCGTGATCAACGTCCCGTCGGGTCGCCGATCGACGGTCTTGGACGGTAGCGGGCTGTCGATGGAGAAGCCTTGGTGTGCCAAGGGGATGCGTACCGGCTGGCTAGCCGAGACGGTGACGTCTTCGCCACGAACCGACAGCTCGGCACTCTCACCTTCGACAACGGTGAAGGCAATCGCGTGGCTCGTCAGATCCACTCTGATTCGAGTCCCGCGGAGGGTGATCTGATAGGTCAGGCCGTCCCACGACTCAGGCAAGCGGGGATCGAAGGTGATCTTCCCGTTGTAGTCGCGCATGCCACCGAACCCGTGGACCAGGATGTTCCACACTCCACCGGTCGAAGCGACGTGGACCCCGTCGCTGACGTTGCCATGCAGATCAGCCAAGTCCACAAACAGCGCGCTGTAGAAGTAGCGCAGCGCGAGCTCGCGGTATCCGACTTCCGCCGCGATGATCGATTGCACGACACCAGACAACGTGGAATCACCGGTGGTGATGGGGTCGTAGTACTCGAAGTTATTGCGCTTCTGCTCATTGCTGAAATGATCACCTTGGAGAAACAGGGCCAGCACTACATCAGCCTGCTTCAGCACTTGGAACCGGTAGATCACCAGCGGGTGATAGTGAAGCAGAAGCGGACGTTTCTCCGGCGGTGTGTTTTTCAGATCCCAGACTTCCCGATCAAGAAAGTGCGCGTCCTGAGGGTTGATTCCGGTGACCCCGTCGTATGGAATCGACATCGCTTCCGCACAGGCGGCCCACTCATCGATCTCCCGGTCAGCAAGCTCGAGCCGCTCCACCACACGCCGATATGCGGTCGGCCGTTCTCGTTCCAGCTGGCGGAGCAGCTCTGCTGCCTTGGCAAGGTTGAACCGGGCCATGACGTTGGTAAAGAGGTTGTCGTTGACCACCGTGGTGTATTCGTCGGGCCCGGTTACTCCGTGGATGTGGAAGCTCCGGTGGCCACTGCCGTTCTCCCGCCAGAAGCCGAGGTCAGCCCACAACCTGGCGGTCTCGACCAGCAGGTCTACGCCTTCGCGATTCATGAAGTCTTGATCACCGCTGGCGGCGACGTACTTGCAGAGGGCATAGGCGATGTCTGCGTCTATGTGGTACTGCGCCGTGCCGGCGGCGTAATAAGCCGATGCCTCCTCACCGTTGACCGTACGCCACGGGAACAGTGCGCCATTCTGGGCAAGTTCCTCAGCGCGGCGGCGGGCTGCACCGAGCATGTTGTAACGGAAACGCAGTTCGCTGCGCGCCATCTGCGGCGACGTGTAGGTGAGGAACGGGATTACGAAGATTTCGGTGTCCCAGAAGTAGTGCCCGCTGTAACCTGTGCCGGTCACACCCTTGGCGGGCACGCCCGACTGCTCAGCGCGCGCCGTAGCCTGAGCGAGCTGGAAGAGATTCCAGCGAATCGCCTGTTGCAGAGCCGGCTGACCGTGCACAACGACATCGGACCGCTCCCAGAACTTGTCGAGCCACTCCCGTTGGTCGGCGAATTCCGGGTCGACACCGTGCTCATGCACCCGATCAAGAGTGCGCCGGCAGCGATCAACGAGCTCGCGAGAAGGCACACCACGTGAGGTGTGGTAGGAAACAACCTTGGTGACCTTGATCGGCTCACCCGGCTTGGCCTGCACCCGGTAAACCATCTTGCCGGTGTCTTCATCGGCGCTGGTGAAGGTGCGATAGTCGTTCTCGGTCATGATCTGATGATCAACTCCGACGGCGAGGGTCATCTTGGAGTTGACGCAGCGGTAGCCGAGAATGATCCGCTGATTTTGCCACCAGTGGCTTTGTGGCTCGAGCACTCGAGCCTCGAAGGCCGCACCCTTACGCGGATCGACCCCGGTGCCCATCGCGGCGGATCGTACGTGGTACTCGTCGCGGCCGTCTTGGCGATTCAGGGTCTGGGAGGAGATCACCACCGGGGCCTCGGCATCCAGCATGGTGACCTCCATGGTCATGATCGCCAGATGTCGCTGGGTGAAGGAGACCATGCGCGTCGAGGACACTTTGACGCGCTTGCCGCCCGGCGTCCGCCAGACGATATGGCGATGCAGCAGGCCATCCCGGAAGTCCAGCGAGCGCTCGTACGATTCAAGATCAGCTACCGATAGCAGCATCGGTTCGTCGTCGACGTAGAGCTTGATCGTCTTGTTGTCCGGTACGTTGACAATCGTCTGGCCTGTTCGAGCGAAGCCAAAGGCCTCTTCGGCATGTCGGATCGGCCAGGTCTCGTGGAAGCCGTTGATGAAGGTCCCGTGGGCGTAGGTCTCCCGACCCTCCTCGACATTGCCACGCATGCCCAGATAACCGTTGCCGACCGCAAAGAGCGACTCGGTGACACCGAGATCATCTGCGCTGTACTCCGCTTCGGTGAGCCTCCACTCATCGATCGGGTAGCGATTGCGGTCGAGCGGGTCAGCCGCAGAGATCGGATCGTCGGGACTGCGACGGGTCATGATGCCGCCAGTTCAGCAAGATCAGCAACGACGACGTCTGCACCGGAGTCGGTCAGGCGCTGCGCGCCGACGCCGCGGTCGACCCCAATGACCATACCGAAACCGCCAGCATGGCCTGCCTGGACACCGGAGACTGCATCCTCCAATACCACGGCCCGCTCGACAGGTACGCCGAGTTGCTCCGCGGCGTCGACAAAAGTGTCAGGGCATGGCTTCCCCCGTAAGCCCTTCTCGGCGGCCACATTGCCGTCGACAATGACGTCGAATCGTGATCGCAGGTCGGCGGCTTCTAGTACCGCGTCCGCATTGCGTGACGATGTCACGACAGCGACTTTGGTGCCGCGCTCTTCAAGATGATCAAGTAGCTGAACCGAGCCGGCGTACGGTCGGACGCCCTCTTCCCGCAACAGCGCGGCAAAGAATTCATTCTTGCGATTAGCGAGCCCGCAGACGGTCTCGACTTGGGGACTGTCGCTTGGAACGCCCTCGGCCAGCTGAATGCCTCGCGAGGTCAGGAATGCGCGGATGCCGTCGTAGCGTGGCTTGCCGTCGATGTAGTCGAAGTAGTCGCTCTCGACATAGGGCTGGTCGATGCCTCGCTTGGCGAGGAAGTTGACAAAGAGCTGCTGCCACGCCCGCATGTGCACCTCTGCGGTCGGGGTCAGCACGCCATCCAGGTCGAACAGTGCGGCGTCGTACTCATGCCAGTTCACACCATGAAGATTAGAGCGTGCGGAGCCCCGCTGCGGAATAACGCAGAAGTGCGTTCGCCCACCGCAGAACGACGGCCCGCCGCAGGTGATCAAAGCGTAAGGTCTCCCTCGTGGGCAGCCCTTTCGAATCGGATCCGGTGCTCGTCGAGGTCGTTCGTAATGGCTTTGTCGAAAGCGTCCATCGGGGACGGGTGGCGATCACCAATCCAGATGGAAGCCTGTCCTCCTCAGTCGGCGCCGACTTCGCCCCGATGTATCCCCGTAGCGCCAATAAACCGCTTCAGGCGGTCGGTATGTTGCGGGATGGTCTTGATCTTGATGACGAGTTGTTGGCGCTAGTCTGCGCCTCTCACTCTGGTGAGTCGTTCCACCTCGAGGGCGTGCGCCGCATCCTCGGCCTGTCGGGGCTCGACGAGTCGGCACTGCAGATGCCTGCGGACTGGCCTCTGGACCAGGACGCCAGAGAGCACGCTATTCGCAGCGGGATGCCCAAATCTTCGCTTGCGATGAACTGCTCGGGAAAACACGCGGGAATGATCAGGACTACTGTCGTGAACGGCCGGGACATCACCAGCTACCGCGACCCTGATCATCCGATTCAACTGGCGATCGTACGGGCCATTGATGATCTTGCTCAGGAGCAGGCCACGAACTTGGCGATTGACGGCTGCGGCGCCCCACTGTATGCGATCTCGCTCTACGGCCTGGCTCGCGCGTTTGGGCGCATCGCCAGCGCATCCGACGGCGCGGAGCATCGCGTTGCGACGGCGATCCGGAGCCATCCAGAGTATGTGTCGGGCACCCGGCGCGACGAGCTCGAACTGCACCGCGCGATCCCGGGTCTGATGGGGAAGGCTGGGGCTGAGTCGGTCTATGCGGTGGGGCTTGCCGACGGCCGCGGAGTGGCGATCAAGATCAGCGATGGCAACCCACGCGCCCGTCCTGTCGTCATGGCAGGCGTTCTCAAGCGGCTTGGATTTGATCATGAAACTCTGGACGCCCAGGCCAGCGGTCCGGTGCTGGGTGGCGGCGAACGAGTGGGCGAGATCCGTACCTGCAAGGAAACCTTGGCCGAACTCGGCAGCTAGCTCCTTCTCTCGGACCTCCCTTGCTTGTCGGAAACGCACGTGCACGTTCGTTTCTGGCGCCTTACACACGTTGCAACGTGTGTATCGCGTCAGGAACGCACGTGCACGTGCGATTCAGTCAGAGGGTGCGGCGTACGTGGAGGCCGATCTCAGGATCGACCAGAGGTTCCTGCGATGCAGCGATGCCGTCGACGATGAGGTGGGCGTCGAGGGGTGTACCTCGCTTGATCAGGCCGAGGGCGATAGGTCCGAGCTCGAAGTGACGGGCCGAACCGCCCACGAAGCCCACTGCGCGCCCATCGAGCTGCACTTCAGCCTTGGGAGCTGGTAGCGCATCGGCGCTGCCATCCAGGTGCAGGCATACCAGCCGGCGCGGCGGTCGTCCCAGGTTGTGTACCCGGGCGACCGTCTCCTGACCCCGGTAACAGCCTTTGTCCAAGTGGACGGCAACGCCAAGCAGTCCAATCTCGTTCGGGATGGTGCGGTGGTCGGTATCGAGGCCGATCCTCGGCACACCGGCAGCGATCCGGCGCGCCTCGAGAGCCCAGGTGCCAGCCCGCGGCCCGCCGCCCATCACTTCTCCGAGCCGATCGCGCGCCAGAAAGAGCTCGCGGCCATCCAGCGAGTCAGGACCAACTCGGACGAGGTCGTCGCCCGCCGGTTGTGCGGCGGACCACACGACCGCGTACTCAGCGCTCAGGTCGCGTACCTCGACCCGCATCATGAAACGCATCCCGTCGAGCCAGCTCACCAGTGCTGCGGCAGCGCCTGGCTCGGTGTGAGCCCAGAAGGTTTCACCGTCATCCACGCCATACAGAACGTGCTCAATGTGGCCGTGCGGCGACAGCACCAGCGTCGTTACACCGCGGCCCGACTCCAGCCCTTCGAGGTTTTGCGTTGTCAGCGAGTGCAGCCACGTCAGCCGGTCGGGCCCAGCCACGCTGATCACCCCACGGTGGGACAGGTCAACGACACCTTCGCCGCCTCCCAGCAGCCGCTGCTCACGCATCGGGTCGCCGTAGTGCCACGGCACACCGACATCTGGCCCGGTCTCGGCCACTACAGCGGTCATGGTTCCTTCAGCACTCTCGGTCATACTTTTCTTCCCGTACCTCTGCCAGGGTAGGCAGCCGCCGGACCAACCTCATGCGAAGTTGATCAGACTCGACGGAGCCGACCCCACATGTAGGTCTGCAAACTGTGGCCATGCGCAGCCTTGTCGAATGTCCACAACAGGTCTCCGGCAACATTGCCGTAGAGGCGCTGACCCGCTGCGTACTCCTCAGCTGAGGCGGTGCGCACCACCGCGTCGGTCGCCAGCTCGATCTTGGCTCCACTGATCAATCCGTACCACACCTCCGCGTACCCAGCTGGGTGACACATCACGACCTCTAGGCTGCCGTCGGGCTGCGGCCGCCAGAACCCGGTCTCCATGGCGAGCGGCCGGATCGCCATGCCGTCATCGTCGACCTCGAACATCTGTGACAGGTAGTGCAGGTAGTTCCCGCCATTGTGAGCGAAATCGATCTGCTGCCCGAAGTCGAAATCCTCGGTGCCTGGATAGGTGGCCTTGCCGCTGCCCTCCCAGCGACCGATCATCCACGCGATGGCTGTCAGACCCGGGTGAAGGTCCGCTGAAAGCTCGAACGACATCGACTCAACCGCCGGAATGGTTGGCTGCCGAGTGCACAAGCTGGATCAGCATGATCAGCAGTACCAGGCCGAGGGCCGCGACACCAGAGACCAGCAGCAGGGCGAAGGTAAAGGACAGCGACATGGCTCGGAGTCTAGTGGGGCGCCGTATCCTCGCCATGGATCTCATACAGCCTGCGTTCCATGATCGTGCAAGCCGTCACGTAGGTCTTTCCCCCCGCCACGGGCCAGCTGTCGAGCGCTGGCCATGCCTCGGAATAGCCCAATCGCTCGTAAAGGGCCCGGGCACGAGGGTTGTCATGCTCAACCAGCATCCTGGCGATCGGGCGACCATGATCGATGATCTTCCGCTCCAACGCCGCGATCAGCTGTGTTCCGATCCCCAGCGATTGGAACCGTTCATGAACCGCCAGCATCCAGATGCTGCCGGCGTCCTCCGATGGCCGGAAGTCGACTCCACCCATGGCGATCAACCTGTCGTTCGGTAGGCATCCCACGAGCAGCGCGACCTCCCCGGCGTACGAGGCGTCGAGGGCCGTTGCCACTGCACGAATATGCTCCGGTCCGCCTGACCAGTCCAGATCGCTCAGGTCGGCTGCTTCAAGATCACGGAAACTAAGCCGCAGGTCCATGGGCCACCACTGTGCCAGGTTACGGCGAGGAGCACGCCTAGCTACATCATTCCTGGCGGAGCGGTTGGCAGAGCTTCGGCGATCGGCTCCGGCTTGGGTTGTTCCGAACTAATAGACCAGGGCTCGAACGTCGTCCGCGAGGGCCGCCTCGACGAAGCTCGCAGCGCCCTGAATTGTCGCCGACTCGACCAGGTCGGCCTCGGCCAGCTCGCGCCGCGCGGCGCACTGGGTACAGACGATGATCGCGCCGCCGAGCCTGACGGTCTCCACCAGCTCCGCGACTGGGGTGGCGTACGGAAGCTCGAGATCGGGCTGCCGCCCTGGCACGGCGAACCACACCGCTTCGCCGGTCAGCCAAACCGATACCGAGGCTCCGGCAGCAACGCCCATCGCGGCGACGGTCCACGCCTGATTCGCCCGCTCGGCCGCCTCGGCGCCGCAGGTGATCTTGATCAACAGCGAGCGCGATGTGATTTCGGTGGACATGGCCGACATTGTGGCAGAGGGTAGCGCTGTGCTGATCACAAGATTCACAGGGCTGGCACCCTGGGAGGCCAGATACGGCTACTCCCGCGTGGTCGTGGCAGGTGATTGGGCGATCACGGCCGGCACCACAGCGACCGGTCCTGATGGGGTGCTGCATCCAGGTGACCCCTACCGCCAGACACTGGCCGCCTTTACCATCGCACTCGACGCTCTCAAGGCCGCGGGTGCGGCACCGGAGCGCGTGGTGCGTACCCGGATGTATGTCACCGACATCACCTCGCAAGCCGATGTCGGCCGCGCACATCAGGAGTTGCTCGGGCACGTTCGGCCCGTGGCAACCATGGTCGAGGTGGCGCGGCTCGCCGACCCCGCCCATCTGGTCGAGGTCGAAGTCGAGGCGTACCTCGGAAGCTGAGATATCGATCTCATCCGATGGAAGACTGACAGCCGTGATCGAGCGAGTGCGCAACTAGCCATGCGCCTGGTGGTTCAGCGAGTGACCTCGGCACGGGTCGAGGTGGGCGGCGAAGTCGTGGGTGCAATTGACCGGCCAGGTCTGGTGATATTGGCCGGGGTTACCCACGATGATCAACCAGCAGCTGCGGAACGGCTGGCTGAGAAGGTATGGACGCTTCGCATCCTGCATGGTGAGCGATCGTGTCAGGAGGAAAACGCGCCGATCCTGGTGGTCAGCCAGTTCACGCTGTACGCCGACACCCGAAAGGGCCGCCGCCCATCGTGGAGCGCGGCCGCACCGCGGGCACTAAGCGAACCCCTGATCGAGGCTTTCGTCTCCTCGTTACGCATCCGCGGTGCGGAGGTCGCGACCGGGGTCTTCGGCGCCGACATGCGCGTCTCCTTGACCAACGACGGGCCGGTAACGCTCATCCTCGACTCAGCTGGCTAGTGTCGAGCATTCGAAGTCCCTTGACAGTAGGCGTGGTCCAGGTGGATGCACCGCAAGGCCGAGGAGGAGTCCCATAGCGGCGTTCTATGGGCGACGACGAGAACGTAGCGGGGCGCCGCCTGGGCGGCGCATACGTCAAGCGACTTCGGATGCTCGACGCTATGCAGGACCGCCAAAGACAACCTCGGAGATCAAGACGGCGTCGCGACCCCTGGCGGTCGATCCAGGCTCGGTGCTGGCCTCGATGGTGAGTGTGACGTGGCCACCCGACTGGGGCGGGATGCTCAACTTCTGCACGGTTTCCACTCCGTCGTGCAGCGACTGTTGAAAGGAGCCGCCATTGGCAAAGGTCCATGTCACCTTGGTAATCCGGCGGTACTCGCCGTAGCGCTGAGTCCCGCTCGCCGGGTCTACCTTGGCATACCCATTCACCAGACCGACCTGGGCGATAGTGGTTTCCGCCGGAAATCCGAACGTGACGACCTGGCCGACACCATTGCCGTTGCACCGCCACGCCGTGTTCATCTTGCCGTCAGACATCTGTTCGGGCAGGTAAACGACAGGGGCACCGGCGCCATCGGTGCTCTGCGGCGCCTGACAGCCGACGGTCACCTGAGTCGGCGTCAACGTCGCGACTTGTCCGGAGTGCGGCGCGTCAGAGGACGCAGCTTGCTGCGCGCTGGACTCCCCTGAACCGGGGGCTGATGTGCGCCAGTCGGATTGCAGCAACAACGCCATCCCGGCCACCGCTCCGACTGTGAGGCACAACAAGATCACGATCATGATGATTGCGGGATTGCGGCTGCGCGGGGAGGGCGGCAGGGGTGCTGGGACGGGCGGATTACTGGAGGGATACGAGGGACGCGCATCCAGCGGCAGCAGAAGTGTCCGCGGGTCGCCGCCTGCTACGCCCGAGGACGAAGCGTCCTGGCGATAGAGCCACGCAAAGTCATCTCCGGCACGCTTGGACAAGTCTGGCGCCGGCTCGCGGTGCCGTGGCTGGGGCAGGGTATCCGGGTCTTCTGTGAACGAGTAGTGCATTGACTCAGTCGGTTCTCCACCGCCGCGATCATCGGTCGGGCCAAATGCGGCCGTGGGATGCAGCCGTTCGCCGCCTGACATCGGAGACATAGGCCCTCACCGTATCCCCGAGCCGAGCAGCTCGGGGACGTTCAGTGAAGGTTCGACCTGAGCTGCGAGCGTCGGAAAATCGCGCACCGCCGTGCTGAGGAGGAGTGAGCGGAGGCGTTCTTCCTCTGCGAGCGACTACGAAGTCGGCGGATTCCACGCGCGATTGCGCGAGCAGCTCACAAAGTTAGACAGCTTCGATGTCGACGTTGATCTCCTTGACGGTGCCGCGTGCGGCCACGACCGGGCTATCGACTGTCTGCGCGCCTGGGGCCAGAGTGCGCAGCGTCCAGCTGCCGTCAGCGGCGAAGAAGCGGAAGTGGCCCGTCGCCGATGTCGGAACCTCAGCCGTGAACTCACCGGTCGAGTCCAGCAGACGTACGTACGCCCCTGCCACAGGATTCCCGCCTCGCAGCACGCAGCCCTGAATCACGGCTTCCTTCGTGACATCGACGCCGGCCAAACTGAGGCCACCCTTGGTTGCTGCGCACATGATGTTCTCCTTCTGATTTAACGCGGGAATCGCGTGATTGGTCAGGCCCTGACTTGATTAGGCGTTGCCGGGTTCGTCGCCAACGGCCACCGGCACCCCGACCAGCGAGCCGTACTCCGTCCAGGAGCCGTCGTAGTTCTTCACGTTCTGCTGTCCGAGGATCTGGTGCAGCACAAACCAGGTATGCGCGCTGCGTTCCCCGATCCGGCAGTAGGCAATGATGTCCTTCTCCCAGTTCAGGCCCGCGTCGCTGTAAAGGTCCTTGAGCTCGTCGTCGGACCTGAAGGTGCCGTCATCATTGGCTGCCTTGCTCCACGGCACGTTGACCGCGGTGGGAATGTGCCCGCCGCGCTGGGCCTGCTCCTGCGGCAGGTGAGCTGGGGCAAGGAGACGCCCCGCGTATTCATCAGGGCTACGCACATCGATCAGGCTCTTGGTGCCGATGGCAGCGACCACCTCATCCCGGAATGCCCGGATGTTGAGGTTGGGCTCCGTGGCTGTGTAGCTCGTGGCGGGTCGGGTGACCGTTTCACTGCTCAGCTCACGCGCGTCCAGTTCCCATTTCTTGCGACCACCGTCCAGCAGCAGAACCTTGTCGTGCCCATACAGCTTGAAGTACCAGTACGCGTACGCTGCGAACCAGTTGTTGTTACCGCCGTAGAGCACGATGGTGTCGTCGTTGCTGATGCCGCGCTCGGACAGCAGCTTCTCGAACTGCTCCTTGTTGATGAAATCGCGGCGGACCGGATCCTGCAGATCCTTCTTCCAGTCCAGTTTGACTGCGCCGGGGATGTGACCCCCGTCGTACGCGGTGGTGTCTTCATCGACCTCGACAAGAACGACGTTCTCATCGCCGGCATGCTCGGCGACCCAATCAGCGTCGACGAGTACTTGTTGCCTGCTCATGTGGTGTCTTCTCCTGATGTGTTGTTGGCTCGACGGCCGTGGGTGAGGGTACGGATGGGTCGTACCGGAGGCGGGAGGAGGGGCGTCGCGATGACGAGTCCAACAAGGTCAGACTCGAGACGACGAGAGCGCGCCTCTACATTCGCCGAAGCTGACACAAAGACGAGCGCATCCGGCCGTGGTCTACAGCACGCCGGCGGGTGAGCGACAGCGCCCACGCGTTCGTCGAGGTCACGTGGAGAAGACTAAAGGCGGAGTCTGGCCGCTCCCAAGCACGTGTCTCATATTATGAGACTATGTTTCAACATTTGGACATTTTTTCTGCTGTGAGACTGGCCAAGAAGAGGCCCCGAGCCCTAACGACTGTCCGTAAACGAGTACTTCGCTCGACATTGGGTTCGGCCGAACTCTTTATCTGCCGCCTGCGAAAGGCGGCAAAATCTCAACCCGTACCGGCGCCGTGAGCGGCCTTTCCAGATCTGCAGGGTGAGCCGTCAGTCCGTCAATCAGCACCGAACTTGCCTTGATGACCTTGTCGAAATGCGGATCAGACCGCTCATCGCAGGCCAATCGGAGGGCTTCAGCAACGGATCGGGCCTCGACCTCCTCCTCGGCGACGCCCGCTGCGGCTTTTGCCCCAGCCCAGTAATGGAGGGAAACGGGCACCCTTGCGTTAGTCTCAAGCATGCTTTTAGGCCATTCCTCGAGGTGGGCTGAAGGCTAGCACCAGCAATCCCCGAGGTGAGGAGACCAATATGGCCACCTTGCTGCTGCTCACAAACGATATGCGTTCGTCCGCGGAAATCCTGCCCGCGCTGGAGCTCCTCCCCCATCAAGTCAAAGTCGCCCAGGCAGAAGCTACGGCGCTGCTGGATGCCCCTGCCGCCGATGTGATCTTGCTCGATGCCCGGCGGGACCTGGTCGGCGCCCGCTCGCTGTGCCGGCTCATGGAAACGACCGGCAAAGAGGCACCTCTCATCGTGATCGCGAACGAGGGCGGGTTGCCAGCCCTGTCCGCCGACTGGGGCTTCGACGACGTGCTGCTCGCGACTGCGGGACCTGCTGAGGTCGACGTACGACTCAGGCTCGCCATGACGCCGACGGTCGCAACCAATGTCGACCCGGTGATTCAGTCCGGCAACCTCGTGATCGACGAGGCCGGCTACAGTGCCAAGCTCAACGGAGTCCAGCTTGATCTCACCTACACCGAGTTCGAGCTGTTGAAGTACCTCGCACAGCACCCGGGACGGGTATTCAGCCGCCAGCAGCTGCTGAGCGACGTCTGGGGATACGACTATTACGGCGGCACGCGCACTGTCGACGTGCACGTACGGCGGCTGCGCGCCAAGCTCGGCCCCGAGTACGAGTCGGTCATAGGCACCGTTCGCAATGTGGGATACCGGTTCGTCACGCCCGCCGAGGAGTCGGCTCGCCTCTCCGGGTAACGCCGGTATCCCGAGCTGCGAGCGTCGGGAATCGCGCGCCGACGCACGGAGGAGGAGTGAGCGGAGGCGTTCTTTCCTCTGCGAGCGACGACGACGGCGGCGGATTCCACGCGCGATGCGCGAGCAGCTCCCAAAAAGGGGCGCATCAATCGTTGCGGTAGCGGGACCGCGCGTTGAGCCGCCGGATGTGTGCCGGGAGTGTCCCAGGCGGACCGCTGGGACGCAGGAATTGCACGCCGGCAAGTACTTGGGCAGCAAGCACCAAGAGCAAGGTGACCGCCAGCAGCACAGCCGAGCCGGACGACCAGCCCGCTGCTGCGCTGCCCGCCATGCAGCTCAACAGTGCGGCGAGCGTCACCGCGTACGACGCCAGGTGGGCAATCCAAGAGAGTTGCTTCTCACCCTGCAGATCCTGTGCGCGCTTGCCGAGCCAGGAGGCCATCGCGCGCCGCCAGACGACAACCTGCACGACGCAGATGGCCAGCATGAGAACCGCCGAGACGAGCGCTACAACCGCCCAAGCCAGACCGGTCCCTCCACCGCTGAACGACGGGAAGATGGCGACTGCTGCCGTAGCGGCTATGACGGATACCAGACCACACACTGCCCCGATCTGAGTCAGTCGCAGGTGAGGCGCCATTCGAGCCGCGATGGCCGGTTGTGCGGTGTCCCCGTACGCAGGGACCTGACTCGACTGGTCCTGGTCCTCGCTCATGCGAGGCAGCATAGATGCGCTGGGGCCTGGCGTTTCTCGCAGGCTAGCGTGGGCGTATGTCTGAGCTGTTGCCCGTAGCAGTCGCGGCCGAGCTCACCGAGGCAGAAGTCAACGGCGTCCTGAAGTTGGTAGCCGACGCCGAGGCCGTTGACCACATGCAAGCTCTCAATGAGGCTGCACTGCTGCAACTGCGGCGGCCACATCCCAACACCCAGCACCTCCTGGTCAGCGAGCAGAAGGATTTGGTGGGCTACGCCCAGCTGGAATCGGGGACCGAGTGGAGCGCTGGCCAGCTCCTGGTCTCACCCGATCATCGGCAACGGGGCATCGGCACTTTGCTCCTGCACCGGCTGCTCAGGGAGTCGACCAGTCCGTTGCGAGTGTGGGCCATGGGCGACACTCCTGCCGCACGGGCGCTCGCCACTGCCGCTGGGATGACCCGCCAGCGCGAGTTGCTGATCATGGAACGCGGGCTCGATGACGAGTTGCCGGAACCCGTGGTCCCGGCCGGTGTAGAGATCCGAACCTTCGTACCCGGCCAAGACGAGCAGCAGTGGTTGCGGGTCAATGCCGCCGCATTCGCACATCATCCCGAGCAGGCGCTGATCGACAGCGACGACCTCACGGACCGGATGGCCGAGCCATGGTTCGACCCAAAGGGCTTCTTTGTTGCAACGATCAACGACACCATGGTCGGCTTCCATTGGACCAAGCAGCATCAAGATCAGCTCGGCGAGGTCTACGTACTCGGTATCACCCCATCGGCGGCCGGACGTGGCCTCGGCAAGGCGCTCTTGGTAACCGGGCTGCGCTCCTTGCAGCAGCGGGGAAGCACCCGCGTGGAGTTGTATGTGGAGGCGGACCACCAGGCAGCAATCGAGCTATATCTGACCTATGGATTCACCACAGTCAACCGTGATGTGATGTACGCGCAGGGCTGAGTTTTCAGGTCCGCATGAACACGATAGAGATCAAACTCAGGAGATAGAAATGGAAGCAGTCGAAGTGTCAACCGTTATGGAGGACTTGCTTCCAATCCCAGCGCAGGAGCTGCCGCCTGATCGCTTCCTGGACCGCGAACTGTCCTGGCTCGCCTTCAACAACCGAGTGCTCGATTTGGCGAAAGACGCCAAACGGGTGCCGCTGCTGGAACGAGCGAAATTCTTGGCGATCTTCTCCTCCAACCTGGACGAGTTCTATATGGTCCGGGTCGCCGGGCTGAAACGCCGCATTGCAGCCGGTGTCGCAGTTCCAACGGTCAGCGGGATGATGCCCCGGGAGGTGCACTCGGCCATCCTCACCCGGACTCGGGACTTGGTGACTGAGCAGGCGCAAGTGTTCCAGGAGGATGTCCGGCCTGCACTGGCCAGGGAGGGCATCGAGATCCTCCGCTGGGATGAACTCACCGCCACCGAGAAGGATCGGATGGACGAGCTGTTCGCCGAGCGCATCTTCCCAGTACTCACGCCACTTGCCGTCGATCCGTCACATCCCTTCCCGTACATCTCGGGCTTGTCGATCAACCTCGCGGTCCTGGTACGCAACCCGGAGACCGGCATTCGCCAGTTCGCTCGGGTCAAGGTGCCGACGATGCTTTCCCGCTTCATCCCGCTGGCCGAAGGTCGTTATGTCGCGCTGGAGGACGTCATCGCTCACCATCTCGATCAGCTCTTCAGCGGCATGCAGGTGGTGGGACATCACGTATTCCGGGTGACCCGTAACGAAGACGTCGAGGTGGAGGAGGACGACGCCGAAAATCTGCTGCTCGCCCTGGAGAAGGAGATCCTTCGCCGCAAGGTCGGTCGGCCGCCAGTCCGGCTGGAGGTCGAGGACGATATGGACCCGAAGATGCTCGAGCTGCTGGCCAGTGAGCTCGATATCAGCTCCAGAGAGGTCTTCCATCTGCCCGGTCCGCTCGACCTGCGCGGCTTGTTCTCCTTGGCCGACATCGACCGAGCAGAACTCAAGTACCCGGCCTTCCTTCCCTCGACCCATCCCCACCTCGCGGAGGTCGAAACGGCAAAGCCCGCCGATATGTTCGCCGCCCTGAAGCAGCGCGATGTCCTGCTGCACCATCCGTACGACTCGTTTGCGACAAGCGTGCAGCGCTTCATTGAGCAGGCGGCTGATGATCCGCACGTCCTAGCGATCAAGCAGACCCTCTACCGAACATCTGGCGACTCCCCGATCATCGATGCCTTGATCGAGGCATCCGAGGCCGGTAAGCAGGTATTGGCCCTGGTGGAAATCAAGGCCCGGTTTGATGAGCAGGCCAATATCGCATGGGCGCGACGACTCGAGCAGCACGGCTGCCACGTGGTCTATGGGTTACTTGGCCTGAAGACCCACTGCAAACTCTCCATGGTGGTGCGCGATGAGGTGGACGGCCTCCGCCGCTACGCGCACATCGGTACCGGGAACTACAACCCCAAGACTGCTCGGCTGTATGAAGACATTGGCCTGCTCACTGCCAATCCCATCGTCACCGATGACATCGGCCGGCTGTTCAATCACCTGTCGGGAATGACCCAGGAGACCCAGTACAAACGCCTGCTCGTTGCGCCACACGGGATCCGCACCGGGTTGATCGACCGGATCAACCACGAGATCGCCAACCATCAGGACGGCAAGCCGGCAGGCATCAAGATCAAAGTCAACTCGATCGTGGACGAGGCAACTTCCGACGCGCTCTACCGCGCCTCGCGAGCCGGAGTTCCGGTGGACCTCTGGGTACGCGGCATCTGCACGATCCGGCCGGGTGTGCCGGATCTCAGCGAGAACATCCGGGTGCGCAGCATCCTCGGCCGCTTCCTGGAACACAGCCGCCTCTTCTGGTTCGCCAACAATGGTTCACCGTCCGTCGGGATCGGCTCGGCGGACCTGATGCACCGCAACCTCGACCGGCGTGTGGAAGTGCTGATCTCGATCACCAATCCAGCGCACGTCGCTGAGATTGGGGACCTGTTCGACATCGCCTTCGACGAGGGCACGGCGTCCTGGCAGCTGCAGCCGGACGGTACCTGGATTCCGCATACCGCGGACGCAGGAGGTGAGCCGTTGCTCGACATGCAGGACTACTTGATCAACGCCTCGACTCGGCGCCGGGCTTTCGCGAAGTAAGCCCTTCCGTGCCCTCGGTGAGCCCCAGCCAGATCCGCAACAACGCGGTACGGCCTCCGGGCCGCCCGATCCTGGCCGGCGGCGCTGTGGTAACCCGCGAGGACCAGCTGCGGGGCACCGAGGTGTTGATCATCCATCGCAAGCGCTACGAAGACTGGACGCTGCCGAAAGGGAAGGTTGAGGTCGGCGAGTCCGTGCCCGCCTGCGCCGTGCGGGAGGTGCGAGAGGAGACAGGCGTCACCATCCGCCTCAACGTGCCGCTGGACTCCATCAGCTATGAGGCTGGCAATGCCGGACTCAAGAAGGTGGATTACTGGGGCGGTGCCATCTTGGACTCAGTACGCCGGGCGCCGGATGCGGAGGTCGATGTCGTCTCCTGGCTACCGGTGCGCGCCGCACTCGGCCGCCTCACCTACTCTCATGATCATTTCCTGGTGCAGCAGTGCTTGGCTCAGCCGCCCACCACTCCACTGATCATCCTGCGGCACGCTAAAGCGATGGATCGCAAAGACTGGTCACGAAAGGACGCGGCCCGGCCCATCAATTCCCGCGGTCGGCGCCAGTCAGCGTTGCTCATGCCGATGTTGGAGGCATACGGAGTGACCAAGCTGGTGAGCTCCAGCTCGACCCGCTGCGTGGCGACACTGCTGCCGTACGCAGATGAGCGCAAGATCACCGTTGAAACGCATAGCCAGCTGAGCGAGGAGGAAGGCAAGGACGATCCCAAAGGCGTCGGGAACCTGGTACGCAAGATTCGGGCGGCGACACTCCACAGTGGTGCACCAACCGCGGTGTGCGTGCACCGGCCGGTGCTGCCGCACATTCTGGATGCGCTTGAGATCGCGCCGGCGAGCCTGGTGACCGGGGAGTTCCTGGTTGCGCACCTGACAGCGGATGGCACGGTGCATGCGCTGGAACGCCACCGTCCCCAGGCCTGACTTGGCTCGGACCCCACAACACTGACGATCTGCCCGACGCCGGTCAGCCCTTACGGGTCACCTGAACCACGCTCGGTCGTGGGCCCCGCCAGGCTCCGGGACGCGGCTTGGCGTCAGCCGGAAGATAGTCGGGAAAGTAGGACAGTTGGTCGTCCCACGATCCCTCCTCACCTGGATGCTGCACCGCGACAAAGACTGATCCGTCACGATCATGGATGACCGGGCCGCAGGTTTCGGCCTGGTACGGCACGGCCAGGAACTGCACAACACGACCGCGCTCTGCGCCCTCGAGCGGCACCCGGAACAAGCCGTCGGCTTTGGAGATTGAACCGGGTGCGCCATCGGTCGCGATCCACAGGTTTCCAGCTGAATCGAAGGTGAGGTTGTCGGGACAGGAGATCGGCGCCACTGGCCCCTGCCAACCTCCGAAATAGCTGCCCGCTTCGTCAGAGTCGCCGCAGACCAAGAACAGGTTCCACGCGAAGGATGTCGCACTGGCCCGATTGCCCCGCTCAGCGATCTCGATGACATGTCCGTTCTGATTGTCGGCGCGCGGATTCGCGCTATCGGGGCCAGGCCATCCATCGTCACCCCGATCCGAGTTGTTGGTGCAGGCGACATAGACCTTGCCGGTGCGGGGATTCGGCTCGACATCTTCGCAGCGATCCATGGGCGTGGCCTGGACTCGATCGGCGGCCAGCCTGGTGAAAACCAGCACCTCCTCATGCGTCATACCCGGTACCGCGGACTTGCCGTTCAGAGTCAGCGGCACCCAAGCGCCCTGCCCTAGGTTGTCGTTCCCGGGACGCTGGGTGCCGCTGAAGCGCGCCACGTAAAGGTCGCCATCAGTCAGTAACCCGAGGTTGTGCCGCCGCGCAGCCGCTGAATCACCGCGCCGGTACTTCTTTCTCGCCACGAACTTGTAGAGATATTCGAAGCGCTCGTCATCACCCATGTAGGCCGCAACCGTGCCGTCATCGTCGACGCGTACGTTTGCGCCTTCGTGGTCAAACCGCCCGAGTGCCGTGTGCTTGAGCGGAATCGATTGTGGATCGCGTGGGTCGATTTCAACGATGTAGCCGAACCGGTGCGGCTCTGCTGCATAGCCGGGCTGGGTGGCGTCGAAGCGTGGGTCAACCGCCTCCCAGCCGTAGACGCTGGGCCGGCTATCGAGCCGATAGCGGCTACCGCCGAATGCATTCGAGTCGGCGAGAAAGTAGCTGCTTGAGTTCTCTTCGCCTGACAGGACCGTACCCCAGGGAGTGACGCTGCCAGAGCAGTTGCCGAAGGTTCCGGACACTCGGCGCCCCGTGGGGTCCGCGGCGGTCTTCACAAGATCACTACCGGCAGCTGGACCGGTCAGGGTGAACGGTGTGTGTGCGGTGATCCGCCGGTTGCGCGCCGCTCCTCGAACGTATCGCCACGGCTGGCGCACTGCCGGACGTTCCAACTCCACAACACTCAAGCCCTGAGCTGCCATGGTGGTCCTCAATGCTTCGTGCTTTTGTATCTCAGATGCCGATGGCGGGAACATGATGGCTCGGTTGGTGAATTCGTGGTTGCAGCACAGCAGCGCTGACCGGCCCGAGCGGTCGATATCCATGATCGCCAAAAAGTCATTGTTGTAGCCGAACTGGAGTGCCTGGGCCGCTGCATTAGGAGACTCAGGAGCGAAGTCCGGCGAGTCGGCAAACAGCGGGTCGCCCCAACGCAGGATCGGTGTCCAGCGGTAGCCATGCGGCACGGTTATTGCATCCACCTTCTCCGGTACCGGGGCGATCGGATCGAAATCGAGGCCCACACCCGGGGCCGTCGAGCTCTCACGCTCCCCACGGGTACATCCGGCCAGGAATGTCGGCAGGGCCGCCGCAGCGGCAAGAGAGCCACTGGCCACCAGCAATGAGCGCCGGCTGAGCTGTCGGGAGGCGATCTCTGCGAAATTCGACTCGGCGCTCGTATTGGGAGCTGGGTGCGCACATGCGCTGTCGCACTTGAGATGGCACGTGACCGCGCTGCGGTTGCCATGCGTGCGGCCGAGCATGGGCAGTGGTTTGGGCATTGGTACGGGGTGAGTCTAGGCCAGCCAGCCGGCCGCATACCAAGCCAGAGTTCACCTAGCGTTCATCACAGACGGGTCATCTCGACACCCAGCGCTCATAAGTTCCTCGTGATCATGAACGAACGAACCTGCAGTGCATTCTGAATCGGTGGCGGCAGCCCGAGCTGCGGTTCGCGTGCTCGCTATCGCGGACACTGACTCCTACCTCAAGTGGAGTGTGGCGACGCTGGAAGCGCTTCCCAGCTCCTGGCAGTCCACCCAGTTGATCATTGAGAACCCGGTGATGCCCTCGGCGGCTCAGATCCGGGCGATCAGTAGCCGGCAGATGGAGGTCCTCTCGAGTGCTGAGGTAGTACGCCGGATTCGATTGGAGTGCCCTGACGTGGTGCTGCTGGCCTGCACTGGGCCAGTGGTCGCCGCGCTGACCGTTCGGCGGGTGTTCTGGGGCCGCACTCGACCCGTGCTGGTCACCGGTCTACCCGGGATCAGTGTGCCGGCGACTAACCGGGCAGTGACATCGCGAGCCGCATGCGATCTGTTTCTGCTGCACAGCAAGCGGGAAGTCGCAGAATTCTCTGAGATCGGTGCACGGCGCGCGCCGCGACTCCTCTTCGCGTTGGCCCCCCTGCCCTTCTTGCCTATGCGTACGCCAGAGGCAGTGGCTGATGCCCAGCTCGGGCCCAATCTGGTGTTCGCGGCGCAGGCAAAGGTGCCAGTTGAGCGGACTCACCGGGAACAGATCTTGCTGGCACTGGCCGATGCCGGGTCTGCCGTGGTCAAGCTCCGCGCCTGGTCGGAGGAACAGCAGACCCACAACGAAACCTGGTCGTATCCCCACATCATGGACGACTTGGTGGCCCAGCGCCGCGTCTCGGCGGACTCCGTCACCTTCGTCGGAGGCTCCATGCTGGAGGTACTTCGTACCTCACGAGGCTTCGCCACGGTCTCATCGACCGCAGCCCTCGAGGCCATGGCAATGCATCGCCCGACGTTGATCATCTCCGACTTCGGTGTGTCAGCGGAGATGATCAATCTCGTGTTTGAGGAGTCCGGGTGCCTCGGCACACTGGATGATCTTCGATCCGGCCGACTCTGCCAAGCCGATCCACAGTGGCTTGAGGCCAACTATTTCCATCCGGCGAGGGATAACAACTGGCTGGAACGGCTCAACCAGCTGCTGGAGGTGCATGCTGCGGGACAGTTGGCTCCGTTGCCATACTGGGGAGGCTCACTGCGGTGGCGGGTGCGCCGGCGTCTTCGCCTGATGATTCCCGCCGCGCTGTGGCCCCACATTCGCCGGCTGCGAGGGGTGGTCAGGACAGGTCGGCAGCCGACGACATCGGCCTCTCCTGTCGTGCTCGTTTCTTCGCACACGGTCAGGAATGAAAGCGATTCCGGCTGAACTAGGCGTCGTACCCGACCGGGTGCGGAGCAACGGCGAATGATTTCTGCCCGACTCTAGAGCTGGCATCTACTCCAATACGTCCGGCTCGCTCGCGGCACTCGATGACCAGGTCGCAGAGCTCTCTAACTGCTCCATGACCGCCTGGCCTTGCCAAGACCAGGCGCGCTGCCTGCCGAACCGCGGGATGAGCATCCGCAACCGCAACCGGCCAGCCGACGAGGCCCATTGGACCAAGATCATTTACGTCGTTGCCTAGGTAGGCAGCGCGACCGGCGGGAATGCGGTGCGCTGCTAGCCAGTCGCGCACGACTGGGCGTTTGTCCTCAACGCTGTGCAGCACCTCGACACCCAGCTTGGCCGCACGGGCCTGCACCACGGGGTTGATCTCCTTGGACACAATCAACAGCGGTATCCCGACCGATCGCAGCCGCTCGACGCCGAGCCCATCGGCTCGGCTGACCTTCACCGACTCCTGACCGTCCTGCGCGACGGTCGCGAAGTTGTCGGTGTGGACTCCGTCGAAGTCGGTGATCACTGCGTCGACATCGATCTCCTGTGGCGGCTCGATGACTTGAGCCAGCGCGCTCGCCAAGGTCAGATCGTGCAGATGGTCGACATCGATTGCGGTCAGCTCTGGAACCTGGACGACCGCCGTACGCCCGAAGAAGCGATGCCGCGCCGCCCGGAACCCGCTTGCAGACATGACATAGAACGCCCCCGTCTCGCGGAAATCTGGTTCTCGATCCTGGCGCCGAGGTCGTACCGCCGGGTCATGGTTCTGCCCGGTGACCACGCCAAAGCGACCTCCTGCTCGCCACAAGAACTCATAGGTTGCTACAGCCGAGAAGACCGAGTCCGCGTGGTTGTGAACGACCAACTCAACGCCTCGATCAAGATCACCGTCCGCAATGAAGGGGCTGGTGCACTGTACGAAGACCAGTATCTCCGGCTCCTCGCCGACCATGATCAGCTGATCGAGGGCATGTAGCAGCGCTGCTTCCGACGAGGCGGTGTCGGTGGACAACTCGGCAGGCCGGATGATCACCGTTGCACCTGCAGCCTCGGCGCTTGCGGCAATCTCTGCGTGATCAGTGCTGACGTAGACCTCATCGACCAGCCGTGCCGCACGGCATGCGTCGATGGCACGCTCCACCAGGCTTCGCCCGCCGACCCGCCGGAGGTTCTTGCCGGGTACTCCCTTGGATCCGCCCCTGGCCGGAATGATCGCGATAACTCGCGGATGCTTCATGTGGTCTGTTCTGTGTGATGGGCCGATCAGCCGACCACAGCAGGCAAGCCATAGCTGCGCTGCGCTGAGGTGGTGACGCGACCGAGAAAGTCGTCGGCTTGCGGCGTCGTACGGGGCTGGTACCACTCCTGCGGGATCTTGCAGACCACGACCTCAGCGTCGGTATCAGCCAGCACTGCCGGCAGTGTGTGCACCACTGTCGAAGGGAAGCTGACAATGGTGCTCCCGATGGGTCCGCGGCGGGAGACAATCTCCAGCGGCAGCGACGGCCGGATCACCTGGACACCCATCCGTTCGATCAGGTCGAGCTTCCAGTCGGCTTCCTTACGATGTGCAAAATAGCGGTCCGCTCCATAGCGCGCGATCAGCTCTTCGACCCCGCCAAGGTAGGCGTCCGCGTTCACAACGTCTGCCTCGACCAGCGATGTGCCGACGAGGTCGGCGCCGGGCTTCAACTGCGGAGCTGGATGCCGGGCGCGCACCCAGGAAAAGTCGTTGGGGATGATCCGGACCCGCGGGATGTCTACTTGCATGCAGGTGAACAGTCTCAGCCGGCAACCGGAGCTCGGGGAGAGGCGGCGGCGAACATTGCCGGAAATCTGGTCCCGCGCAAGTTTGGCAATCTGCCGGCGCTGACCGGGGGTTGCCATCTCGTGCCAGCGCGAAAGGTGCTCGCCCGCCACCCATTGACGCGCGAACTCCAGAGTCGCAGTACCGTCGTCGACGATAGTGACCTCGGAGGCCTTCGTAACGCTGATGATCACCTGCATGACACCTGAGTAGGGGTCCCCGACGACCAGCCGCCGTACGCCCGTCATCTCACCGGCCATGGCACGTACGCTGCGGGCAACAGCCATGCCGCCCAGCCGTGGTTCGTGCCAGGAGACCTGATGGCCAATCTCGCGCGCGAGGGCGATCATCGACCGCAGCTGGGTACGGGTGATGCCCGCGTTCGGTGCCAGCACTGCGATCTTCATGGCCGCTAGATCCTCTTCGTGCTGCGCCAATTCGATCACGTTGAGGAGCTGCGCGGGGCTTTCCACGAGTGCTAACGCACCCCGTTCAGGGCCGGCGTAGAAGGTCACGACACAGCCATCAGATCAGCCTGATCAGCGAGCTCACCCGGCACTCGGCGGAGCTTCTTCATCGCGGTTCGCTCGCCGTCGTAGATCTGCTTCACTCCGTCGCCCATGGCCTCGCTGATCACCCGCACGTCGCGCACCAGGCGCGCAAGTCCCTGCGGCTCGACCGACGCTGCCTGATCGGAGCCCCACATCGAGCGGTCCAGCGTGATGTGCCGCTCCACGAACGTGGCGCCCATGGCTACGGCCGCCAGAGTCGTCTGCAGGCCGGTCTCATGCCCGGAGTAGCCGATCGGGACGTTCGGAAACTCGCCCTGCAACGTGTGAATCATCTTGAGGTTGAGCTCGCTGGTCTGGGCAGGGTAGGTGCTGGTGGCGTGGCACAGGATGATGTTGTCGCTGCCCAACACTTCAACGGCGTGGCGGATCTGCCGCATGGTTGACATCCCCGTGGAGAGAATGACGGTCCGTCCAGTGGCGCGTAATCGACGCAGCAGCTCGTCGTCGGTCAGACACGCCGAGGCCACCTTGTGTGCCGGCGCGTCGAATCCCTCCAGGAAGTCAACCGACTCGAGGTCCCACGGCGAGGCGAACCAGGCAATACCGCGACGTTTCGCGTGCTCGTCGATGGCGGCGTACTCCTCGACGCCGAACTCCACTCGGTGCCTGTAGTCGATGTAGCTCATCCGGCCCCATGGCGTGTCGCGCTCGATGTCCCACTGATCGCGCGGCGTGCATACTTCCGGTGTTCGCTTCTGGAACTTGACCGCGTCGCAGCCCGCGTCGGCCGCTTGGTCGATCAAGGCGATGGCATTGGCCAGGTCGCCGTTGTGGTTGATGCCGATTTCACCAGTGATATAGACCGGGTTGCCAATGCCAACCACACGGTCACCCAGTCGCCGCGACGGCGTCTCCGGCAACCATAACTTGCTGCTCATGAATCCACCTCTCTGGCGGGCTGGTGGTCGCGCCGCCCCGAGTCCTAGCGATCACGACCGTAGGCAGCAGAGATGGCGAGGCGTGTATTGGGATCTGAACAGCAGGCAAACACTCCGACAACATGGGCCGAGTTGTTATCTGGAGTTCACCGAGCGTTACTCCGGGCCTTTGCCCGGCGTCGACAAACCAAGATCAAACGCAGCCCCAAGCGGCCGCATCGCCTCAGTTGCGTCCAGGTCTCGGCAACATGTCCAGAAGGCAAACAGAAGATATCCGAGCCCTTGATTTGGGCGTACACGCAACTGGGTTGATCGTTCACCCGTTGTTCACCTTCGAGGGCCCGTCAGGACACGTGACCCGCGTACGTTCGCCGCATCGGAAGGCCGCGGGGACGCGTGCCTTCCGAGCAAGGCCCGGTGGGCATCGTGCCTCCGGGTTCACCACAGGGGAACAACCCCCCGTTTGTGAAGGACACGCATGACGACCCAGACCTTTGCGGCGCGGCCAACGAACCGCCTCGTGAGCTCGCGAGCCACCAAGCTCGCCGCGCTGGCTGCACTGGCCACTCTCAGCCTTGCGGCCTGCGGCTCCGACCCGACGAGCGCAGGCGAACCTGCTGGAGGAGCCGAGCCCGGCAGCAGCGCCGGTGCATCAGGCCTTGCCTGCCCCGAGGGCAAGCTATCCGCTGAGGGCTCTAGCGCCCAGGCGAACGCCATCACCGAAGCCATAGCCAACTACAACGCTGAATGCGGCGACAAGGCGACAATCGAATACAACCCGACTGGCTCAGGTGCCGGAATCAAGTCGTTCTACAACGGACTGGTCGACTTCGCCGGATCCGATTCAGTCCTCAAAACCGAGTCGACCGATGGTGTCGTCGAAGCTGACAAAGCTACGGAACGCTGCCAGAACAACCCGGCTTGGAACCTGCCTATGGTGGTTGGCCCGATCGCCTTCGCGTACAACATCGAAGGCGTCGACAAGCTGGTACTGAACGCCGAGGTGCTTGCCGAGATTTTCAAGGGCGATATCAAGACATGGAATGACCCGAAGATCGCGAAGCTCAACTCGGGGGCCCAGCTGCCTGCCGAAAACATCACGGTGTTCTTCCGCTCCGACGAGTCGGGCACCACCGAGAACACGGCGAAGTTCCTCTCCAAGGCAGGCAACGGCGCCTGGACGGCCGAGCCGTCCAAAGCGTGGACTGGCACCGGTGAGGGCAAGAACAAGTCCTCCGGTGTGGCAGAGGCCACCGCCAACACGAAGAACTCCATCTCCTATATGGAGTGGAGCTACGCCAAGGACAACAACCTGAGCATGGCCCAACTGGACAGTGGCAACGGCCCGGTTGAGTTGACGGGTGAGTCAGTCGGCAAGGCCGTGGCTGAGTCCAAGGTCAAGGGCAGCGGCAACGACTTGAGCCTGGAGCTGAAGTACGCCGATACCGGGGCCGGCGCCTACCCGGCGCTGCTGGTGACCTACGAGATCGTCTGCAGCAAGGGCCTGGCGGCCGATAAGACGGCCATCGTCAAGGACTTCCTGACCTACTTCTCCTCGCCCGACTCGCAGAGCAAGCTGGAGGAGCTCGGGTACGCGCCACTTCCAACAGAACTGCAGTCGAAGGTTCAGACGGCGGTCGCAGCGATTCAGTAGTCACCTCCCCCAGGGGCGGGTCATCGCGGCGACTGACACGCGATGACCCGCCGCCCTAAACACGCATCGGAGGCGGAAGATCCCATGGCAGTTCCGGAAACGGATGCGACCCGGAGGGTCGAGCCCGCGGCAGCAGAGGATCCGAGCCTGTCGCCAGCAGAAGGCCATGTGGAGCACATGCACTCCCCCGTCCCCACGGTCGTGCACCACCTAGCGCCGGCGCCGCCGAAAATCGACCAAGTAGATCGCGCGCCGCGCGGGGTCAAGCTCGCCAAGATCAGTCAGACCGGGGATCGCATGTTCCGTGCGCTGGCGACCACATCCGGTTTGGCCATCGTCTTGCTGGTGCTCTTCGTCGGCATCTTCTTGCTCGCGCTGGCACTGCCCAGCCTGCAGGCCAACCAGGACAACTTCCTCACCTCTCGTAACTGGACGGTCAGCGGCACCGATCTCGCCTTCGGCATTGCCGGGCTGTTCTGGACCACCGCCTTGTCCTCGGTCCTCGCCCTGGCGATGTCTGTCCCGATTGCTGTCGGCGTGGCGCTCTGTCTGACCCAGTACCTCCACAAGCGAGCATCAGGCCCGGTCTCCTTCGTCGTCGACCTGCTTGCCGCGGTGCCGTCGATCATCTTCGGCCTGTGGGGACTGACCGTCCTCGGACCGTTCCTGGCTCCCGGAGCAGAGTGGCTGGCTAGCAAGATCGGCTGGATACCGCTGTTCAGCGAGAGCATTGATCCCAAGGGGTCGGTGTTCGTCGCCGCTGTAGTGCTGGCGATCATGATCTTGCCCATCGTGACGGCCATCTCGCGCGATGTCTTCGCTCAAACGCCTCGCGATCACATCGAGGCCGCGCTTTCACTCGGCGCGACCCGCTGGGAGGTGGTCCGCACCGCAGTGTTGCCCTATGGGCGATCTGGGGTCATCAGCGCGTCCATGCTCGGCCTGGGCCGTGCGCTCGGTGAAACCATTGCAGTCATGATCATCTTGTCGACGCCGGCGCCGGGCACCCCCTTCAGCCCTTCGATCTTCGCTGGCGGCGAGACCTTTGCCAGCAAGATCGCCAACAACGCTGCCGAGTTCGACTCGCCGTCTAAGACCGGGGCCTTCATTGCGGCGGGCCTGGTGCTCTTCTTGGTCACGTTCGCGGTGAACGCAACAGCCCGGGTGATCGCCGATCGCGGAGGAGCGAAGTCATGAGTGCGACGACGACAACGACGAGCACCAGCACTAACGTCCCGCTGTCCTTCCGCCGCCCGAGCGGGGGACGCACGATCAAGAACGGCCTTGCCACGGTCTATGTGTTTCTCGCGACAGCACTCGCGATCATCCCGCTGGCCTGGGTGCTTTACTCCGTGATCACCAAGGGCATCCGCCTTATCCTCAGCCAAGAATGGTGGCTGCAAAGCCAGCGCGGCATCACCCCGCGCCGAGAGGGCGGTGGGGCCTACCACGCAATCGTCGGCACTGTTGAGATGGCCTTGATCTGTGCTGCGATAGCGGTTCCGCTCGGCATCATGGGCGCCATCTTCCTGATCGAGTACGCCAAAGGCACCAAGGTTGCACGCGGCGTGAGCTTCATGGTGGACATTCTCAGCGGTATCCCCTCCATAGTCGCCGCGCTGTTCATTTACGCGCTCTTCATCACGATCTTCGGGTTCGGCCGCTCCGCGATTGCGGTGTCCTTCGCCCTGGTGTTGCTGATGCTGCCCGTGGTACTCCGATCGACGGAGGAGATGCTCAAGCTCGTGCCGCAGGAACTGCGGGAGGCCTCGTACGCGCTCGGTGTGCCGAAATGGAAGACCATCCTGAGAGTGGTCATTCCCACCGCATTCAGCGGCATCATGACCGGGGTCATGCTTGGTCTGGCGCGGGTGATGGGCGAGACCGCGCCGCTGTTGATCTTGGTCTCGTACGCGGTCGGCATCAACTTCTCACCGACCAGCGACACCATGGGAGCACTCCCAACGATGATCAACTCCGGTCGGGACCAGGCGCCCCAGCTGCCTGGCTACGAACGAGTGTGGGCTGCCGCGCTGACCCTGATCCTCATCTCGATGTTGCTCAATCTGCTGGCGCGCGTCATTGCCCGGGCCAGCAAGCTGAAGGAGAAATAACCATGGCCAGGCGAATCGACGTGCGGAATTTGGACGTTTACTATGGCGGCTTTCACGCGGTGGAGGACGTCTCGATGACGGTAGAGCCGCGGACGGTAACGGCCTTCATCGGGCCGTCCGGATGCGGAAAGTCCACGCTGCTGCGCACGTTGAACCGGATGCACGAGGTGATCCCCGGTGCACACGTCAAGGGCAGCGTGCAGCTCGACGGCACCGAGCTGTACGGGCAGGGCGTCGATCCCGTCGCAGTGCGCCGAGTTGTCGGCATGGTGTTCCAGCGACCCAATCCGTTCCCGTCGATGTCGATCTATGACAATGTCGCCGCAGGACTGCGGCTGAACGGAGTGAAGAACAAAAAGATCCTGAACGACTCCGTCGAACGCTCGCTCATCTCGGCGAACCTGTGGAACGAAGTCAAGGACCGCCTCGGGAAGGCTGGCATTGGACTCTCCGGCGGCCAGCAGCAAAGACTTTGCATCGCTCGGGCGATTGCCGTCGAGCCGCAAGTGATACTGATGGACGAGCCGTGCTCCTCACTGGATCCGATCTCCACACTTGCCATCGAGGACCTGATCGGGGAGCTCAAGGAGCAGTACACGGTCGTGATCGTCACGCACAACATGCAGCAGGCTGCACGTGTCAGCGACCAGACTGCCTTCTTCAACCTCGCGGCCCAAGGGAAGCCGGGCAAACTCATCGAGATCGGTTCGACCGAGAAAATCTTCTCCAACCCCGACGAGAAGGCGACCGAGGACTACATCACCGGAAGGTTCGGTTAGGGTTCCCCGGTCCGCGGCCGCAAGTGGTCACGAACAACAAGCGAATCGCACAAATCGTTGTTGCTATTGACCACTTTCAGGAGAACGTGGACTCCTCTTCGGCACATAAACTCGGCCCGTGAGCGCGAGCCCTGGGTGGTATCCCGATCCGGGCGGCGGGCAAGGTCTCTTCCGGTACTGGGACGGCAAAGCCTGGTCGGCAGCGATCTCGCCCAATCCGAGCGCGCCGCCCCCATCACAAGGTCTCGTTGGCGGCGTCACGCAGCAGCAGGACGACCAGCCGTACGGCCAGTCAGCGTACGGCCAGTCAGCGTACGGCCAGGTCCACGGCAGCAGCGCCTACGCGAACTATCAGGAGCTAGAGAAGAAGAAGTCACCGATCGGCTGGTGGATTGCCGGGGCCGCGTTGGTGATCGTCATTATCGTCGTGGCCGTTATGGCCATCCGTGCCGTGACCGGTGGCGACACAGGCACGACGGGTGGTGGGCCCGTTGGGCAGCCGTCCCAGGACTTTTGTCCGCCGGAGAACACGGCAAGCCCTGATGCGCCCGTCAGCCATCCGGCCGACGGACGCGTCCACGGAGGCCCGGTTTCCTACCCCATGCTGGGTGCGCCGTGGGGGCCGCCGCAAGGTCCCCCAAACCCGGTGCCATTCGGAACCGACGTGCGGACTCAGATGGTTCTCGACCAGCTCAACTATGACGGTCAGGGCACCAATTGGGTCGCCTCAATCCTGGTAGCTGAATTGCAGGCCGGCGATGGGTTCTTCACCCCGGAGCAGGGCGCTCAGATTGTTGTGAAGTGCATTCTCGGCGCGTTCTATGGCAACCACCCCCTCGACAGCGACATGAAGGTGAATGAAAAAACCACCATCGACGGCCATGACGCCTGGCTGGTGGAATCCCAGCTCACCTTCGACATCCCAAAGCTGGAGGCCAAGGGCGAATACCTCATCGTGGCAATAGTCTCCGCCGGCAACCGGTCAGGCCTCTACTACGCCACGATCCCCGACACGCTTCCCGACCTCGTGCAGCCCGCCCGGGACACCCTGCAGCAGCTGCAGGTCGACGGCTAGATCAGCGACCAGACCGGAAGATCTGACTGAGCGTTTTTGCAAGCTGTGCGTCTGGTAACGACTAGCTTTGTCCAGATGGACCTCACCCCTTCAGCACATAAACTCTGCCCGTGAGTGCGAACCCTGGGTGGTATCCCGATCCGGGCGGCGGGCAAGGTCTCTTCCGGTACTGGGACGGCAAAGCGTGGTCGGCAGCAACCTCGCCCAATCCGAGCGCGCCTCCCCCATCACAAGGTCTCGTCGGCGGCGGGACACCGCAGCAGGGAGGCCAGACGCCGCAGCAGGGCGGCCAGCCTTACGGGCAGGGTGGACAAGCGGGGTACAGCCAGAGTGGTCAGGCTGCCGGGTATGGCCAAGGTGGCCAGCCCTCGTACGGCCAGTCGGCGTACGACCCCAGCATCGGCACTGCGTACGCGGACTATCAGGAGCTAGAGAAGAAGAAGTCGCCGATCGGCTGGTGGATCGCCGGGGCCGCGTTGGTGATCGTCATTATCGTCGTGGCTGTTCTCGCTATCCGTGCCGTGACCGGCGGCGATACCGGCACGACGGGTGGGCCGGTAGCGCAACCTTCGCAGAATGCCTGCCCGCCTGAGACGACCCCAACCGCTACGCCCCCCGCTGATCCGGCGGATGGACGCGTACACGGCGGCCCGGTGTCCTACCCGCAGCTCGGTCCACCCTGGAGCGCGCCGCAACCGGATAACCGGGTGCCGTTCGGGAGCGACGTCCAGAGCCAGCTCGTTCCGGTTGAGACAAACTATGACGGCCAGGGCTCCAACTGGGTCGCCTCAGTCCTTGTTGGTGAGCTACAGGCTGGCGATGGGTTCTTCACCCCAGAGCAGGGCGCTCAGATCGTTGTGAAGTGCATTCTCGGCAAGTTCTACGGCGACAACCCCGTCAATAGCAACGTCAAAGTGAACGAAAAGGTCACTATTGACGGCCACGAGGGCTGGCTGGTGGAGTCCCAGCTCACCTTCGACATCGAAGGGCTCGAAACCAAGGGCGAACTGCTCATTGTGGCGATCGTGTCGGCCGGCAACCGGTCAGGCCTTTACTACGCCTCGATCCCCGATACCACGCCTGAACTTGTGCAGCCGGCCCGCGACTCGCTGGAGCAGCTTCAGGTCGACGGCTAGCTCGCTTATTGGGGACGCCCTCAACACTGCGCCAGGCCACGGCGCTCTTTCATGGCGACGACGCGTGTTGCGCTGTTCGTCACCCGCTTTTCGAAAGCCGAATTGTCAGAGGCCTCGCGCTTGATCGCGTCGGCCATGGTGGTCGCCAGCCTGGCATCGCCGACGATCAGCAGGTCACCTCCGGCCCGAATGAACCGGCGCGCGCGCTCCTCGGGGGGCAGAACCCGCATTGAGGCTGCTGCGAGATCATCGGAGATCACAACGCCTGAGAATCCGAGATCCTCACGCAGCATCTCCTCCATGATCATGGTCGAGAATGCTGCTCGGTGCTCAGCGTCGATCCTCCGGTAGAACGCCGACGACACCATCACCATGTCAGTACCGGCGTCGATTGCAGCACCGAAACCAGCGAGAGCGTCATCGTGCCGCGTGGTCCTCGTGTCGACGACTCGGCTGACATGGTCGGTGTTGCCGCGTACGCGCCCCAGCCCCGGGAAGTGCTTGACGGCCGTAGCCACACCGGCACGATCCATGCCCTCGGTGAAAGCAGTGACCTTTGCGGCCACCTTCTTGGGTGATGAGTCATATCCGCGACGAAGTTGACCGATCGGCTGGTTGACCCAGGCCATCGACATGGGCACGACATCGGCCACCGGCGCCAGATTGGTATTGATCCCGGCTTCCTTGAGCTCGCGACCCCAGTGATAAGCGTTTCGGCGCAGCTCAGCATCGGACTGCTTGGCCTGGACCCGCGCCGTCGGAATCGTCGCGAAGCCGGATCCCTTGAGCCGCTGAACGCGTCCCCCCTCTTGGTCAGCGGCGAGCATGACCCGCACGCCGTCGGGACTGCGCGTCGCCTCGCGTACCTCACTGACGACCCGGCGGACGGCGCTTTTCCCTGCTGTGGTGTTGCCCAGCAGGATGATGCTTCCAGCCCGAGTTTCCTCGATAATCGTCTTCTCCGAGTCGCTGATCCCCCGGGAGCTGACACCGACCATCAGCAGCTGGCCAACCCGCTCAGACGGAGTCATTTCTTCGACGACTTGGTCGCAACCTTCGTGCACGGTGAACGACTCCGCCGGTGTTGCCTTCTGTGTGCCGTCCGCGGACGGCGTCGGCTTGGCCGAAGTCGATGTAGACGACACGGGCCTCTCGCCAACCGCGGGCGTCGCAGTGGGTCCCGTGCCGCAGCCTGCGAACACGGCAATGGTCACGCTCGCGCAGCCGACGAGCCAGCCACGCCGACCGCGTATCGCTGGACGCACAGCACCTCGATCCCCGTCACTTCACCGCCGGAGCCTGTTGGCGGCCACAGCAGTCCGGACACTAGGGTTGTCGCATCCCGGTGGGGAGGCGATGTCGCATCCACACCTGCATGCTCACACCGTATGGAGGGACAAACCCCATGTCGAGCGTCACCAGCGTAAGCCCACGCACACTGGGCGACGTAATTCCCGGCGGCCTGGTCCGCAGCATTGCTCTCGTGATTGGCGGAGCCGTTTTCGTCGGTCTGACTGCTCAGGTGGCGATTCCCTTGCCGTTCACACCTGTTCCCCTCACGCTGCAAACCTTCTCTGTCTTGCTGGTGGGTGCTGCTCTCGGCAGTGTCCGGGGCGCCGCTTCCATGGCCCTGTATTTGCTGGCCGGCGTCGCTGGCGTGCCATGGTTCGCCAACCAGCAGAGCGGCTGGGCCTTCGCATCTTTCGGCTACATCGTGGGCTTCGTAGCGGCGGCGTGGCTGGTCGGGCGGCTTGCAGAGCGGGGTGCCGACCGACGCGTCGTGCCGACGATCGGCATGATGGCCCTCGGGAACGTCGTCATCTACGCCTTTGGTGTGGCCGGTCTGATGCTGCTGGCGGATTTGCCGCTCAGCACCGCACTTGCCAAGGGCGTGTTGCCGTTCCTGATTGGCGATGTGATCAAGATTCTGCTGGCTGCTGGGCTGCTGCCCGGCACCTGGAAGCTGATCAACTCGCGCCGTAGCTCCTAGGCCGCTGGCTTATGACATTCTCGGCCGAAGTCCTCTCGATGGGCCAAGGTGGCGGCCACGCGCTGGTGGTGCCTAAGGAAGTCGCGGCAGTGTTCACCTCCAAGCGGCCCCTGGTATTGGCGCATGTCAACGGTGTGGAGTATCGCTCCCGGCTGGCCGTCTATGGCGGCCGGAGTTATCTCGGCCTGCGGAAAGAGCTGCTCAAGCAGCTCGGGGTTGGGGCGGGCGACCCGGTTGATGTTGAACTCGTCGAGGACCATCAAGAACGCGTGGTGGTCGAGCCTGCTGAGCTCACCGCAGCACTGGCAGAGAATCCAGCAGCCAAGGCCGCATACGACCAGCTGCCCTTCACCCACCGCAACGAATATGCACGGTGGATCGATGAGGGAAAGAAGCCCGAGACCCGTGCTGATCGCGTAGCCAAGACAATCAAACGGCTGACTGAGCCTCGCTGAGCCCCATTTCTCACAGAGATCGAGGCGGAGCCTAGTCGCTGAGGCCGATCAGGGCGTTCTCGATCACTTCGGTCATCGCGGGATGAATCCAGTACTGGCCGCGGGCGACGTCCGGTGCAGGCTGCTCGAAGCTCATCGCCTGGATCAGCGGCTGAATCAGCGATGAAGCCTGCGGCCCGATCAGGTGGGCCCCGAGGATGATCTTTGATTTCGCATCGGCGATGATCTTCACGAAATGATCAGTGTCCTCCATCGCCCAGCCGAATGCAGTCTCTCCGTAATCCTGACGCGATACGACATAGTCGATGCCCTGCTCCTTTGCCTCTGACTCTGTGAGACCAACTGAAGCCACTTGGGGCAAAGAGAACACAGCACGCGGGACGGACCGTCGATCACTGGTGATCATCGAGTCGGGGTGCAGCAGATTGTGTTGTACGACTCGAGCGTCCTTGTTGGCGACATGCTTGAGCTGCTGTTGAGAGCACACGTCGCCCAGCGCAAAGACCCCCTCGGCGGTGGTCCTCTGATACTCGTCGACAATGATCAACCCATCGCGGTCCATCTCGATCCCGCCACGCGCCAGGTCGAGCATGTCTCCGTTCGGAGCCCTGCCAGTGGCGATCAGCAAAATCTCCGCCTCGAGACTTTCCTGCTGCCCTCCCTGTGAGCCGCTGATGTGCGCCCGTACTCCACCGTCTGGCGTCCTCTCGATCAGCTCGACACTCGTCTCGAGGTGGACCTCGACTCGCCGGCCGAGGAGCTCAGTAAAACGCTTCGCTATGTCAGCGTCCTCTCTCCGCAACAGCACCTCCGAGCGGCTGAGCACGGTAACAGAGGCTCCGAAGGCGGAGAAGACGTGGGCAAACTCGGCCGAGATGTATCCACCGCCGATGACGATCACCGATTGTGGCAGCTCCGGCAGTCTCATCACCGTGTCGGAGGTGTGGAAGTCCACCGACGTCAGCCCCGCCAGATCGGGGATTACCGGACGGCTGCCGGCCGCAAGCACCAACCGGTCGGCGGTGATCGTTTCCGCCGCGCCGACGTCCAGCTCTCGCGGCCCGACGAAGCGCGCGTGCGCGTCGAAAACGGTGACATTGTCGCTTCGCTGCCGGTGGCCCCTGCCGTCCGCGGCCATGGGATCAATTCGACCGAAGATCCGATCCCGAATCTCCCGCCAACGGACGCCGCGGAGATCCAGATCAACCCCGAGCCTGGTTGCCTCCACAGTCGAGGCAGCAAGATCGGCCGGGTGGACGAACATCTTGCTGGGAATGCAGCCGACATTGAGGCAGGTCCCACCGAAAGTCCCCATTTCGACCAATGCCACGCTCAGCTGGTCAAACCTGTTGTCGATGATGGAGTTTCCGGATCCGGTGCCGATGATGCAGAGGTCAAAGTGCCGCACCCCGCCATCGTGCCAGCACGCCACAGCGTTACTGTTCGGTAGCTTGCCGTGGGCCAGAAAATGGGGCAACGATAAGGCGTGGCTGGCATGAGCCTCGGCGGCAGGCTGAGCCGTCATCGGCGGAACCGGATCCGCTATCTCGCGTTGGCCCGGCGCTCCGGCAACCACACGATGCACGCGTGGTATGTCCGAGTGATGGCGTTAGTCATCATCGCCGGTTTGTCCATTGGCAGTCGCAGCAGCTTGCTGACGATCGGGCTCTGTCTGGCTGCCTCCCTTGGCAGTCTTCTCTTGTGGATCAACGAGCGGCACCTACGGCGTGGTACCCAGCCGCGTTTCTGGCTGTCGCGGGCCTACCTCCGAAACGTGATCAAAACCGATGGTTTACACCGGCTGAGCCTTGGCTCGTACTTCGAGATTCCAGAAGCCTTTGTATTGATCGCGATCCCCTCCTGGATAGCGACCGATGATCCGCTCTGGGCGCGCCTGATCATGTTGGCCGCGGCCACGGTGTTCCTGATCACAACGTCCTTGCTGATCTTCAATGACCACACGTGGTTCAATCCCGACGAGATGGACCCCCCGGCCTGGCACGAGATCTTCCGGCGCCTGGCGGGCCCGATCACAGCGTTGCCTGTGTGTCTGATTGCGCTGCCCGCCGACTGGGGAACGAACGGCTGGCTTGCGGCGCTAGCTATTTCGTTGATGCCTCTCGCGGTGGTGGGCTCGCGGATATCTGACACTGACCTGATCATGAAGGTCCTGCCCGATCTGGTCCAGGAGGAATCGCTCGCGGGACGCGAATTGGTAATCAGCGAGACACATGGCGCGCTGTCAACCAATCTCCGGCTCATCGAGCAGCAAGCCCGAGAGATCCGCGCTGTCGCCCCTTGCCTCTACGATCTCGCCGTGTCGGCCAACAGCCGGCTGCGAGAGACGCTGGCGTTCGCCCAGCTGGGTCGTGACAGCTCCACCAGCGTGCACAATCTCGAGGCACCGGTACTCACATTGGCGCGTGCCGTCGGCGCAAAGGCTCACGTCGACATCAGCGTCGACTCGCTATCCGCCGAAGATCGTGATCTTGCGCGGCTCGTGCTGAATGACCTGGTCGGCAATGCGTTGAACGCTGGAGCGGGTGCCATCGAGGTCGCCGTGGCCACCCACGGAGCGCAGGTTGCGATCTCAGTGACTGATGATGCCCCGCCGATGGCACCTGGAGTATGGAAGACTCCCGAAACAAGCTCGGCCCGCCTGGAGACTCGCCTGCGAGGCCTCTCCGGATCGCTGACCTCGCTACAGAACGGGGCTAGCAAGACTGTCACGGCGCGCTGGCTACCAGAAAGTGAGTGATCAAAGTCTGCAGATGATCAAGCTTCCGCAGATGATCAGGTGCATTGAGGGCGGACGATGAACACAGCCGGAGTGTTGCTGGTGGACGACGTGCCCGGCGAGCGGGCGAACTTCGAGCATGCGTTCGGACGTGATCTCACGGTGTCTCCTTCAATCGACCAGCTGAACGAGCAGCTCCGCCGCGGTGTGACCTGGGACCTCGCCTTCGTGGATTTCAATCTCAGCTCGCAGACCAGCACTGGGCTGACCGCCCTCCTGCGGCTACACCACGAGCGGCCGGCTACCCAGATCGTCACCTACAGCCAATTCACCGAGAGCGGTCGGACGCTGTACGCAGCCGCGGCTCGTCACTGGTTCAACGCAGCTGCGCTGATGGACAAGACGAAGAACGATCCTGGCACGCTGGTGCACTATCGCGAGGCCATCTGCAGCGGCAACAACCCGACGCCTGTGCCCTGGCAGCGGCGACTCCAATGGGCTCCGCTCATCGACAACCTACTGGCCGACGCATCGTGGGTGCGAGTTTGGCGGGCGCTTCGCGACGCCGCTGGTGACATGGCGCTTGTCGCCGAGATGCTGCACGTCGATTCGAGCAGCTTGCGAGGCTTCAAGGACCGCGCAACCGAGGCCGCCATCGAGTTCAATGAGAAGTTCCATGACATCCCACACCCAGGTCGTACCCGGAACAAGAAGGGCATCCTTGCAGCCTTCGCTGCCGAGCATCGCCACTTCCTGACCGCCCCGGACCTTTCGACAGTGATGTCGCCAGGTACCAGGCGGCGCCGCTAACGGGACTGACTCTTCCGTTCACGCCGAGCGCTTGCAGCCGGTGTTCGCGGCAGCGTGAGGTAATGCTGCCGCTCGGCCGCATCGAAATGTTCGATCGCATAGCGCAGCGCCGTACGGGGCATGGTTGCTGCGTACTGATCAAGGAAGCGACGCAGTTGATCGGCGTCGACCTTCTTTCCCGCCTCACGCAGCGACCAGCCCACCGCCTTGTGGATCAGGTCCTGACGATCGGGCAGCAAGATCACAGCCAGGCGGTAAAGATCGGAAGTTTCGCCGCGGCGCAGGAAGCGTTGACTGCCGACCATGGCGATCCGGCGGTCCCACAGGAGGTCCGACCGAGCCAGCTCATAGAGCGGTGATCGGTCGCGGTCGAGCAGGTAACCACCGACGATCGGGCCGCAGCTGACGTCGACGAGGTCCCAGTTGTTCACATAGCTGGTGTTGCCAAGATAGGTGTCATAGATCAGCCGGAACTCGTCCTCGTTGCCGCGCTTGACGATCTTCTTCGCCCGCTCACTCATCACGACCAGGGTGATCAGTCGATGCTCATGAATGGGGCTGCGCAGCATCGGAAGCCACTGCTCAGGCTCAAAGGCCGAGGTGAGGTACGGCTTAGCCAGCCGACGCAGCTCGCCAAGTTTGAGACCGAGGAAGATATCGCCTTCGCCGTAGCTACCGGGTGCCACCTTGAAGTACCTAGCAAGGGCCCGGGCATTTTCCGGACTGGCGGCAGCATCCATGGCCCGAACCAAGTCATCCATGATCGCCACAATGCCAGAGGCTGCTGGTGGCTGAGCAACACAGCTGCGAGCGTCGAGGACGGCGGCGGATTCTCGATGCTCGCGCCGCCGATCTGCAGGAGGAGATGGCGGAACAACGCTTTTCCGTTCTGCCAGATCCGACGAAGACGGCGGCAACCAGCGAACATCGCAGCGAGCGGAGCGAGCAATAGACACAGCGCGATGCGCGAGCAGCTCTAAAAGGGGGACTCAAATACCGGCGTACGAGTGCAAGCCGGAGACCAGCAGGTTGATGCCGACGAAGTTGAACCAGAACGATGCGAGGCCAATGATCGCGATCACGGCTGCCCTGGTGCCGCGCCAGCCGGCCGTTGAGCGTGCGTGCAGATAACACGCGTAGATCACCCAGGTGACCAGAGCCCAGGTCTCTTTGGGGTCCCATCCCCAGTAGCGTCCCCAGGCGTACTCGGCCCAAATTGCCCCCGCGACAACCGTGAAGGTCCACAGCGGGAAAGCAAAAGCGAGAAAACGGTATGCGATCAAGTCGATCTTGCGCGAGTCCGGGACCCGCTCGAGGTAGCCGCGCACAGCGCCCCGATCCTCGGCGCGCTTCTTGATCAGATAGAGGATCGACATCAGACCGCCGACGTTGAAGGCCGCCCCTGAGATCGCCGCTGCCACAATGTGGATCAGGAACCAGACCGAGTGCAATGCCGGAACAAGTGGCGCAACCGCGACATAGAACACGGTCACCGCGAGCCCGTTCCCCACGGCGGCGAGCATCGTCACGGGAAGTCCCAGCCAACGGAGTCCGGCTCGCCAAACCAAGATCAGGTACACCCCGACGACAAAGACCATCGCCGTGATCGTGAACTCGAACATGTTGCCCCACGGTGCCCGCTCCGCGGCAAGTGCCCGTGTCAGTACGCCGACAACGCTCAGCAAGAAGCCGATGATGGTCAGCGCAACACCCATCCGGCCGAACTGGTCAACTCGACGGCTGGCTGCGGGATGGGTCTCGGCGTCGGTGAAGGGAGCGTTGTCGGTTTGGGCACGCCCTTCGACAGGCTCAGGGCGCATTTGGGAAAGCTCAGGGCGCACTTGGGAGGGGCGCTGCTGCCCGTCGCTGCGTTCCACAGCGGCAACATCGACCAACTCGCGGGCAGCAGGTTTGGCAACGCCAAGCCGCCGCGCCGCTGCCCATTCGGCCGTGTGCGCAAACATCGCGAGTGCGTAGACAATCACCGAGCTGACCAGAGCGAGGCTTGAGTAGTACTCGTAGGTCACTTGGCGCTCACATCCTCCGACCGGCGGGACAGCTCGGCGGCCAGCTCAACGACATCCTCGCTCAGGCCGGCGCGAGCATCGGCACGGTCCAGGCCGCCGACCTCCACCACCCTACGGCCTGCCTCGCCACCGCGAATCCGGATCCAGACCCGGCGTGGCCGGACGAACAGCGACAAGCACAAGCCGGTGACTGCAAACCCGAGTGCGATCAGGGAAATCGGTACGCCGGGTGTGGCACCGATCTGCAGCTTGACCCAGCGAACCCAGCCGTCCAGCTGGATCGAGCCTTTGCCGTCGGGGAGGTTCACGCCATCTCCCACCTTGAGGCCAATCCGCACCGGCTCACCGTCGGCTTCCCTTAGTTGTCTGAGGCCAGTCGTGTCGAGTGAGTAGACGTTCTCCGGCCTTCCCGTCTCCACCTTCGGCGGTCCGTGCCACACGTTGACAAACAGCGCAGGGTTGAGAGCATCCGGGAAGATCGACTGCGGTCCCCGGTCGTTGAGCACGGCCGTCGGGAAGAAGAAAGCCTCGAAGGCGAGGCGCTCCGGCCGAGCGTCTGGAGCCTTGATGGCGCCGATCGAGCTGAAATTGCCATCCTGCGGGAGCAGCACCACAGGACCAGAGAAGGCCACGTTGCCCTCGGCGTCCTTAACGGTGACCTTGGGCGCGTAGCCGTGCCCGATCAGATGGACTGTCGTGTCCCCAATGTCGAGCGGCTTGTTGACTTCGAGAATCTCCTGCCGCGGAGCTGCCCCAGGCCGCTCGGTTACCTCGACTCCTGCCCGGAACAACCGAGCTGCCCCACGCTGCACCGGTCCTGTTTCGAACTTCACCTCGAAGTCCTTCACACTGACGCTGAAAGGCACCAGATCCGCCTCCGTGAACCGAGCGCCAGCTGAGAAGTCGTCGTATTGGGTGAGATTGTTGGAAAAGCCCTGACCCACGATCACCACGCTGGTGCCACGGAAACCGAAGAGCACGCCGATCGCTACCCCGATGAGCACGAAGACCAGGCTGATGTGGAATACCAGATTGCCAGCCTCGCGGAGGTAGCCACGTTCTCCCGCGACGCTGTCCTCGTGAATATCAATCCGGTAGTGCCGCTGGCGCAACGCGGCGGCAGCGCGGTCGAGCCCGTCATGATCGCTACCGGTCATATCCGCAGCGGCGTACGCCGGCAGCCGGACGAGATTGCGCGGTGTCTTCGGCGGTCGCGCCCGCAGCGCCTTGGCGTACACGCCGATCCTCGGAACGATGCAGCCCACCAGCGACACGAACAGCAGCAGATAGATCGCGGCGAACCAGGGCGAGCTATACACGTCGAAGAGGCCGAGCGTTTCGTAGATGGGCCCCAGCCTGGGATGTTCATTGATGAAGTCGGTTACCCGGACCGGCGATATCCTGCGCTGCGGTACCAGCGAGCCGGGAATCGCGGCAAGCGCCAGCGCGAACAACAAGATCAGTGCCGTACGCATTGAGGTGAGCTGGGTCCACAGATAGCGCAATCCACCGCCCCAACCCAGCCTGGGCAGGTCGGGACCCGGCGCCTTGCTGGATTCGGCCGCCGGATCGCGAGTCTTGATCGTCGTCACCTCAGATCCCCAGCACTTCAGATCACTGTTTCGAAGCTCGACGCCCACTGTCGCAGAACCGCGGTCAGTGTATTCCAGGTGCCGGTGACCAGGAGTATTCCGACGATGATCAGCAGGATGCCACCAATGCGCATGATCAGCTGTTGGCGGTCCCTGAGGAACGCAACGGCGGAGGCCATTTTGGTGAAGGCGAGTCCAGCGAGCACGAACGGTATGCCGAGCCCCAGTGCATAGACAAAGCCGAGCAGTCCGCCGCGTACCGCTGTGCCTTCGTTGAAGCCCAGGTTGACCACCACGCCGAGGGTCGGTGACAGGCAGGGTGTCCAGCCGAGTGCGAACACCACGCCGACCAGCGGCGCCGCAGCAACGCCCACCGCGGGAATGCGCTGCAACCGCAGGTCGCGTTGGCCGATCTTCAAGACACCTGCGAAGATCAGGCCGAGCATGATGATCACTACACCGAGCACCCGGGTGATGACGTCCCGGTACTCCGCCAGTAGCCGTCCGGCAGCACCGGCGACGACTCCGGTCAGGACAAAGACCGCCGCGAACCCCAGCACGAAGAGCGACGTACCGGCAAGCATCCGGCCGCGGTGGGGCGATCCTTCCACGACTTCGGCGGCTCCCAAACCCGTCGCGTAGGACACATAACCGGGCAACAACGGAACCACGCATGGCGAGAAGAAGGACACCAGGCCGGCAAGCAGGGCCACCGGCAGCGCCAGAGCCATCGAGCCGCCGACCGCGGTCTCAGCCCAGCTCGCCAAGTCGAGAGGAGCCATCACTGACCATTCGCGACATCGTTGACCATGTCCACCAGGGTGATCTTGGAAACTTCACTCAGTACGCGGACAGCAAGCCGGCCCTCCCGATCGATGATCATGGTCGAGGGAATGGCGCTAGGTGGGAGTTCGCCGGCGAACGCCAGCAGCACCTTCCCAGTAGGGTCGTAGATGCTCGGATAGGTGATCTTGAAACTCCGAACAAAGGCCTCCGCCGGGGCCGGGTCGTAGTCCTTGCTGGTTATGCCAACGAACTGGGCCACGCCTTTGGTCTCGACACTTGCTGCCTGTAGATCGGGTGCTTCCTTGCGACAAGGTGGACACCATGAGCCCCAGACGTTGATCACCAGGACCTTGCCGCGGTAGTCCCGACTCGAGATCGTCTGGTTGCTGCCCAGCGCGGGGCCGGAGACAGTTGGCAACTCTTGACGTTGATCAGGGGGGATCCGAGTCAGGTTGCGCGGCACAGTGGGATAACCCACCTGGCCCGCATTTTCGGTCTGCTCATCTGTCCCAGTGCGAGCACAAGAGACCAGCATCAGCGTGGCGGCCAAAGCCACAGCAATGCGGACCGCAGTATGCCGCAGCATCAGGCTCCTGCAACGAACTTCTTAGTCTGATGCGGACGGAGTAGCTCAGCAGCTGGCTCTGCGTAGCTGACCGAGGTGACGCGAGCATCGATGTAGCTGAACGATGTGATGCTTCCTAGGGTGCACTGCCGCTTCCGAGGGTCGTGGATCATCCGTCGGCCTTCCGCGTTGGCACGTGCCACCCAGATCGGGAGTTGGTGGGTCACGATCACCGCCTCGTGGCCGAACGCGGCGGTGGCCGCATCTTTCATCGCGGGGCGCACTCTGGCCAGGATCTCCGTGTACGCCTCACCCCAGCTCGGCTTGAACGGGTTTCGGAAGTAGAGCCAGTTCTTGGGATGACGCAGCGCCCCACCGAAGGACAGCTTCAGGCCCTCGAAATAGTTGGCCGCCTCGATCATCCGATCGTCGATGACCACCTGCAGACCGAGTGCTTCAGCCACTGGCGCGGCCGTCTCCTGTGCCCGCTCCAGCGGCGAGCTCCTGAGATGGACGACGTCTCGCCCCCGGAAATACTCGGCGACCCGCTCGGCCATTTCTCTGCCCAACTCGGAGAGGTGATAGTCGGGCAGGCGTCCGTAGAGCAGCCCCGCAGGGTTATCCACCTCTCCGTGTCGTACCAGATGCACGATTGTCCGGTTCTGGCCCATCCGGTCCCTTCGTCCCGCTATTCCGAGGCGCTCGCGGCGGCGGCGGCCGCAGCTGGCAGCGCATCGACGATCCGATTCACCGCTCTATCATCGTGCGCGGAGGAAAGAAACCAAGCTTCGTACACGCTCGGCGGCAAGTAGACGCCTGAGCGAAGCATCGAATGGAAGAACGCGGCGTACGCCGAGGTGGACTGCTGTATGGCGGTGGCGTAGTCCGGCACAGCGGTCACGTCTTCGGTTACGAAGAAAACGCTGAACAAGTTCCCCGTGTTCTGGATGACGTGCGGCACACCAGCCGCATCGAGGGCACCCTTCACTTCAGCCCGCAGCTGCGCCGCTGTTCGGTCGATCTGGTGATAGATCTCCTGAGTCGCCAGCCGCAGCGTCGCGAGGCCGGCTGCCGTGGCAATCGGATTCCCGGAGAGCGTGCCGGCCTGGTAGACCGTGCCAACTGGCGCCAGGTTCTGCATAAGATCAGCGCGGCCGCCGAAGGCTGCGGCCGGGAAGCCGCCACCCATCACCTTGCCAAAGGTCATCAGGTCTGGCCGTATCCCATCGAGGCCGAACTGTCCGGAGCGGCTCACCCGGAAGCCGGTCATCACCTCGTCGGAGATGAACAAAGCACCATGATCGCGGGCGATGTCGGCCAGGAAGGCGTTGAAGCCGATGCCATCCTCGGTGCCGGGCGGAATGACGCCCATGTTGCCGGGTGCGGCCTCCGTGATCAGCGCGGCGATCTCGTCGCCGAAGCTTGTGAAGGCCTCTCGAACGGCTTCCCGGTCGTTGTAGCCGAGCACGATGGTGTCTGCGATGGTCGCGTCTGTCACACCTGGAGTGCCAGGTATCGACAAGGTTGCCACTCCCGAACCGGCCGCGGCGAGCAGCGCATCCACGTGTCCGTGGTAACAGCCGGCAAACTTGATGATCTTGTTGCGGCCAGTCACACCTCGCGCCAGGCGCAGCACCGACATGGTGGCTTCGGTGCCCGAGTTGACCAAGCGGACCTGCTCGACCGGCATCCGATCAATGATCTCGGCAGCAAGATCAACTTCGGCCAGCGTAGGTGCACCGTACGAGGTCCCGCGCGAAGCCGCCTCAGCAACCGCACCGATGACGTCGGGATGGGCATGGCCCAGCAGCACGGGACCCCAGGAACAGACCAGGTCAACCAGCTCGTTGCCGTCGATGTCGTAGAGGTAGGCGCCGCTGGCTCTGGCGATGAATCGCGGTGTGCCGCCGACGGATCTGAACGCACGGACCGGTGAGTTGACCCCACCTGGCGTCACCATCTTGGCCCGCTCGAAGGCAGCCTCGCTGCGTAGAGTGCCGATAGCCGGTCGGACGGTCATCGCCGCCTTGTTGCCCATTCAAGAGCCCAATAGCTCAAGATCACATCAGCGCCGGCACGACGAATAGCGGTAAGCGCCTCGGTCACCGCCGCATCCCTATCGATCCAACCGTTCGCCGCTGCGGCCTCGACCATGGCGTATTCACCGGACACGTTGTACGCCGCCACCGGCAGATCGACCGCCTCCCGAACCGCCCGTACCACGTCCAGATAGCCGAGCGCCGGTTTCACCATGACGATGTCGGCACCCTGCTCGACGTCGAGTGCCACTTCCCGCAGCGCCTCGCGGATGTTGGCCGGATCCTGCTGATAGGTCCGGCGATTGCCGGTGAGCGAGGATGCGACGGCCTCGCGGAAGGGACTGTAGAACGCAGAGGCGTACTTCACCGAGTAGGCCAGGATCGCCACATCCTCGGCTCCTGAGGCCTCGAGGGCCTCCCGGATCGCTCCGACCTGGCCGTCCATCATGCCGCTTGGTCCAACGGCGTGAGCACCGGCGGCCGCGTGCAAGACCGCCATCTGGGCGTAAATCTCAATGGTGGCGTCATTGTCGACCGCGCCTGATGCGGTGAGCACACCGCAGTGACCATGATCGGTGAACTCGTCGAGGCAGACGTCGGACATGACGAGGCACTCGTCGCCGACCTCCTCACGCACCGCTCGGATCGCGGTAGTCAGAATGCCGTCCGGATCGAGCGCCCCGGAGCCGCGCGCGTCCTTGTCCTCCGGCACCCCGAAAAGCATGACGCCTGCCAGTCCTGCATCCGCGGCTTCCACTGCTGCCTTGCGCAGCGTGTCGAGGGTGTGCTGCACGACCCCGGGCATGGAACTGATCGGGCGTGGCTCACGCAGACCTTCGGCCACGAACATCGGCAAGATCAATTGGCGCGGCTCGACGCTGGTCTCGCCAACCATGGCTCGCATAACCGGCAAGGTCCGCAGGCGCCTCGGTCTGTGTCTAATGGCTCACTCCGTTCGCTGCGGATCGCGCTCCGAACCCGCCTACTTCGTCGTCGCTCGCAAACGATAGAGCGTTGTCCACTCGCTCCTCCTCAGCACGGCGGCGCGCGATCCGGTGTCTAATGGCTCACTCCGTTCGCTGCGGATCGCGCTCTGAATCCGCCTACTTCGTCGTCGCTCGCAGACGATAGAGCGTTGTCCACTCGCTCCTCCTCAGCACGGCGGCGCGCGATCCGGTGTCTAATCGCTCACTCCTCAAGAAAGTGTGGGCAAACGGCAGGTTACCGCGCCGGGAACCTGCAACTTGCCCACACTATTCTGCCAAGGCGCCACGGGGCCGGGGTCAGACTCGACGACGGGTACCAGGACGCCGCTGCGACGGTTTGAGAACCGGCTCGCCAGCTTCCAGGAAGGTGTCGCGGCGTTGCGCCGCAAAACTGGCCAGCGCATCCGCCAGGTCCACAACCGACGGCTTGGCGGCAATAACATCTACCCGCAGGCCATGTTCTTCGCAGGTGCGGGCCGTCGCCGGCCCGATGACCGCAATGATTGTTGAGGCATGGGGCTTCCCCGCGATGCCGACCAGGTTGCGCACGGTCGAGGACGAGGTGAACACCACGGCGTCGAACTTCCCGGTCTTGATCGCCTCACGCACTGGTGCTGGCGGCGGGGTGGCCCGGACGGTGCGGTAGGCGGTGACGTCTTCCACCTCCCAGCCCAACTCCTTCAAGCCTTCAGCCAGAGTCTCCGTGGCGATGTCTGCACGCGGCAGGAACACTCTATTGATCGGATCTAGCACGTCGTCGTACGGCGGGAACTCAGCCGCCAGGCCGGCGGCAGACTGCTCGCCCTCCGGCACCAGATCGGGCTCGATCCCCCAGGCCTGCAAAGAATTCGCCGTTACCTGGCCAACGGCCGCAACCTTCAGACCGGAGAAGGCCCGAGCGTCCAGCCCGTATTCTTCGAACTTCTCCCGTACCGCCCGGACCGCGTTGACCGAGGTAAACGCCACCCACTCGTAACGGCCCTCGACTAACCCTCGGATCGCCTTGTCCATCTGCAGCGGACTACGCGGCGGCTCGACGGAGATGGTGGGCACCTCTTCACTGTGAGCGCCATAGGTGCGTAGCCGCGCCACCATCGGCGCAGCCTGGTCCTTGGTACGCGGAACCAGCACTCGCCAGCCGAAGAGAGGCTTGGTCTCATACCAGCTCAGTTCGTGGCGTTGCTCTGCGGCGGCACCGATGATGACGTGCACCGGATCGGAAGCTGGCGGCTTGACCGACCGCACGGCAGCCACCAGCCCATCCAAGCTGGTCGTCAATGTGATCTGTTCGGTACTGCCTCCATGCAGGGTGACGACCACATGATCATCTCCCGGTCGCCCTGCGGCCTTCGCCGCGTCGACCAAACCACTGATCATCGAGACTACGGTGCTCACCACAATCGTGGCGGCGGAGCCCCATTGAGTCGTTCCGTTCTTGCTGAACTTGCCTTCGGTGACAGAAGCGAACTGCACTCCTCCAGCATGGATCAGATCAATGCCGGCGTACTCAGGGACTGCGGTCAGGCTGGACACCCCGGGTACAACCTCGAAGTCGATACCACCCCGTACGCACGCTGCGGCCTCGTCGGCGACACCGTTGTCCAGGAACGGATCGCCACTGACCAGCCGCACCACTCGGGTACCGGTCGAAGCCTGCTTGAGCACGATCTTGGCGCGTGCGGAAGGGCTTAATGGCTTGCGAGCTTCGGTCAGGCCGAGCGTGAGGACTGCGGCACCTTCGGCCAACGTGATGGCTGGGTGAGCCAGGATCTCCCGCTGTCGATCGTTGTCCAAGATCACCGAGCTGGCATCGGCGAGAGCCGCAATGGCACCCAGCGTCAGCAGGTCCGGGTCACCAGGTCCGGTGCCGACAAAGATCACCCGACCTTTGGCGATGGGTGCGGTTGGAGTGGCTGGGGTGGAGGTCCGGGGCCTACGAGCCGAGGATGTGCTCACTGACTTCTCGCGTTCTGTTGTTCAGCCCAGCCGCCTCTCGACGGTCAGAGCATTAGGTTGCTCAAACGTGCTGCTCCCGCAACTGCGCCAGCACCTCACCAGCGTGGGCGACCCCGAACTGCTCCGGATCAGTGGATGATCCGTGCGCCTCCAGCCGTAGGGCCGAGCCTGCATTGGTGGGTTCTGACAAGTTGCTCAGTAACGTTCTCCCAATTACCGCCGTCAGAGTCAAATCGAGACTTGTACCACGGACTGCTGTCACCACTGCATGGGCCCCCACTGGGGCAGTACAACCAGCTTCCAGAGCAGCCAGAAAACCCCGCTCTACAAGGGATTCTGCTCGCGCAACTGGGTTGTCGAGAAGTACTAAGCGCTCCCGCATCTCAATGCTGAGAGAACGATGAATTTCTAGCGCGAGGGCTCCTTGTCCAGGTGCTGGAAGCATCACCTGATGATCAAGAATCTGTGCTGGGAGCTGCTTGACAACGATCCCCTCAGGGACCATGCCAGCTATCGCCGGCAGCAGGCCGAGCCGGCGCAGCCCAGCCGCGGCCAAGATCACCGCATCGACTTTCGCCTCTCGTACTCGCTCGATTCGGGTCTCGACATTCCCCCGAATCGGTACCACCTCCAGCTGGAGGTCCTGGCCCGCCGCCCAGTCGATCATCTGCATCGCGCGTCGCGGAGCACCGGTACCGATCCGGGCTCCGTCGAACAGATCATCAAGTTGTCGGCCCACCAGGACATCCCGGGTGTCCTCACGCACCGGAATGGCGATGATCTCCAGGTCCTCCGCGGATGTGGTCGGAAGATCCTTCAATGAGTGCACCGCGACATCGATCTCATCTCGGCGCAGCGCATCGCGTACCGCGCTGACGAAGACCCCAGTGCCGCCGATTTCGGTAAGTTGGCGCTGATCAAGATCACCGGTCGTGGTTATGCCGACAAAGCTCGTCTCGATGCCGCCGGCGGCCAACGCGGCGGCTATCTGGCTCGCCTGGGCGCGGGCCAGCGCCGACGTACGCGCGCCCAGCCGTATGGGCCGGGTCAGGGGGGTTGCGGACATCAGTTCCAACAAGTCATTAGGGGCCGACCTCTGGTGACATCACCGCGGCGACAGCCTGTGGGTCGAGCGCGAACAGCTCGCGCAGTGCGGCGGCGTAGTCGACGGCGTCTGGCTCCGATGAGAGCTCCTGTACGCGTACGGTCGGGGCGTGCAGCAGCTTGTCGACGATACGTCGCATGCTTCGCTGGATCTGATCGCGTTCATGATCATCAAGATGGGGCAACCGGGCGTCCAACCGGCGCAGTTCGCTCGCCACCACCTCTGAGGCCATCGAACGCAACGCGACGACCGTTGGGGCGACCTGGGCGGCACGGCGCAGGCCAAGGAAGTCAGCTACCTCCTCCCGAACGAGGGCGCGGGCGTCTTCGACTTCCTGGGCACTCGCACCCTCTGGCTGTTCGGCAACGAGACGATCCAGGTTCACCAGGCAAATGCCGTGGTCGACGACCTCTGGCGCCACATCGGCGGGAAGTGCAAGATCAACGACTGCGCGCACCGGCGTACCCGACAGATCATCGGCGCCGATGGTCAGAGTCCGGGCCCCGGTGCAGGTCACCAGAACATCGGTTTGTGCCAGCGTCTGGGTGAGATCTGAGAGCTCGACGGCCTTCCCGCCGACCGCTTCGGCCAACCGCTCGGCGCGGGCCAGCGTGCGGTTGGCGCAAATAACCGATGCACCGTCGGCCGCGGCAGTTCGTGCTGCGAGCCCGGCCATCGCGCCGGCTCCGACGACGAGCACGCGCTGCCCTTCCAGCCCACCCAGCTGGTCGTTCAGGAGCCCGTACGCCGCGCTAACCAGCGAACGACCAGCCGAGCCGATCCCGGTCTCGCTGTGGACCCGCTTGCCGACCCGGATCGCCTGCTGAAACAAGGAGTTGAGGATTGGGCCCACGGTCTCGTGGGACTGACCGAGGGTCAGAGCGCTCTTGACCTGCCCGAGAATCTGGCTCTCACCGATCACCAGCGAGTCAAGACCGGAGGCCACCGAGAAAGAATGGGCGACTGCACCCTCGTCGAAGAACACCGCACACAACGCCCGCAGCTCACTACCACGGAGGCCGGCAACATCGGCGAGGGCCTGTGTCGCGTCGTCCAAGGCGCCGTGGAACCGGGAGACGGACGCGTAGACCTCGGTTCGGTTGCACGTGGCCAAGACCACTGCCTCGTCGATGTGCTCGGATGCCACCAGCTGCTCGGCGAGCTTCGCCGAAGCGGGCGAATCCAGGGCGAGCTGACCAAGGTGAGACACCGAGGTCGACTTGTGCGAGACGCTGACCACCAGGATGCTCATGAACTCGTGCCTCTGCTCTCAGCCAGGATCTGACTGCTGTCGTCGGTCTTGCGCTGCTCGTGATAGGCCAGGATCTGCAGTTCCTGCCCGAGGTCGACTTTACGGACATTGACTCCATCGGGCACCACGAGCACTGTGGGTGCGAAGTTGAGGATGCTGGTGACCCCCAGATACACCAGTCTGTCGGCAACCGCCTGGGCCGCCTCCGCCGGAGTCGCAATGACCGCGATCACCGCACCCGTATCTGCGACGACGTCCTCGAGTTCGCTGAGGTCGGAGATCGCCAGACCATGAATCCGCTTGCCCACCAGCTCAGGTGAGGTATCGATCAAGCCGACCACACGAAACCCGTGGGAGTAGAAGCCGGAGTAGTTGGCCAGCGCCGTGCCGAGGTTGCCCAGGCCCACGATGATCACCGGCCAGTCGTGAGCAGAGCCCACGACCCGGCCGATCTGGAGCCGGAGGTACTGCACGTCGTAGCCAACGCCGCGGGTGCCGTAGGAGCCCAGATACGAGAGGTCCTTGCGGAGCTGGGCTGAGTTCACACCGGCGGCCTCGGCGAGCGCACCGCTGCTGATGGTGTCGATCTGCTGCTCTGCCAACTGGTTGAGCGCCCGAAGGTAGACAGGCAGCCGAGCAACGGTAGCGTCCGGAATTCCCTTGAGGGTGGCGACCGTTCGCCAATGCTGGCCTGCCGCCGTCCGCGACGGCGGGTCAGCGGGGAAGTTATGCGACACAGCACTCCTGAATCGGCGTTCGGATCTGGTCCAAACAGCGCCACTCTAAGGTCTTTGTGAATGTTCGCACAAACAGTCTTAGCTCCTCGGACTCACTGTCTGATTCGCACGTGCACGTGCGTTCCTGTCACGATGCACACTTTGCAACGTGTGCAATGCGCCTGCAACGCGTGTAGAGCTCGCAGGAACCTGGGCGATAGGAACTCGAGCCTGAGATGCATGGCTAGGTGTCATCGCTGTTGGGCCGCGGACTCTCCATACCGGCAAGGTACGCGCGCCCGCGTGGCGAGAGCCGGTAGCCGCGCTCCAGCGATTCAGTCAACCCGAGCGCCTTAAGCTTGCGCACCCTGAGCTTGTACGCGCGACGCTCCTGGCCGGCCTCCGCCGCGAGATCGGTCGACACCACACCGGGCAGCTGTTGAATCTGCCGCAACGTGCCGTGGGTCCAGGGCTGCTCGGCCGCGCGATCCATCCGCTCAAGTCGTGCCCTCAACGCCAAGAGATCTGCGGGAGCCAGCTCATCGGAGCGACGCAGGGCAACCCGCGGGTCAGGACCGACCAAGGCGATGCCAATCCGGTAGAGATCACCGCGGCCCTTCGCACTGGTCCATTTGACCAGGGCGGCAACCGAGTCGAAGCCCGCGTCAGCAGCGTCCTGGTCGGTCAGCTGCTCCTCGTCAGCTGCAGTGATGGAGGTGACCTCGACGACTCCAGCGGACGTGGTGAACCTCGACCCGACCTTGGGTCGTACCACCTCCCAACGTCGGTACGTGCAGTTCACCGTGCCCTCACTCAGACCACGCAGCGTGGCAGCTGTGAACAACATTGCGCTTTAGCGAGTTCCGAGCAACGCAGCCTTGAGCCGGACGGGATCGACCCGCCAGAAGTCGTGCTGAGCGCCGTCGACGAATGTCACAGGCACCTGCTCGGTGTAGCGCCGCTGTAGCTCCGGGTCGCTGTCGATATCGAGCACCGCGTACGCCTCACCGGTTTCGGCACAGACGGCAGCCACCTGCGCGATCGCCTGGTCACACAGGTGGCAGCCCTGTCGGGTCAGCACGACGACGCGCTCTGCCCGCGCGGCGAACGTTGTCATCGACGCCACCCCTCCGACTCAGGTCTTTTCACTGACTGCCTCCAAGCTGTGCCGCAGGACGCCCTTTCTGACCTTGCCGGTTATTCCCCTGGGCAGTTCGTCGACCAGCTGAACCAGGCTCGGACGCTTGAACTTCGCGAGCCGGTCGACGCAATATTCGTTGACCGCCTCGACACTCAGGCCTGGTCCGGTGACAAATGCCACAACCTGCTCGCCGGTACGTCGGTAGGGTCGGCCGACCACCGCCACCGATTCAACGCCTGGCAGCTCGGCGATCGCTTCCTCCACCTCGGCTGGGTAGACATTGAAGCCATTGACGATGATCAGCTCGCGGGCCCGGTCGACCAGGAACAGCTCGCCGTCGAGCAGATAACCGACGTCTCCCGTCGGGAACCAGCCGAGCTCGCCTGGACCACCACGACCGTCCGGCCAATAGCCGGAGAACAAGTTGTCACCGCGGATCCAGATTTCGCCGGGTTCGGTCGGTTCGGTGCCGTCACCGATCCTGACCTCGACGCCGGGCAGCGGGCGACCGACGTGACCATGCCCGAGAAGTTCTCCTCCCAAGGTGGCCGAAACGCCCGGCGCCGCCTCGGTCAGGCCGTAGCCCTGATCGACTCTCAGACCAGTACGTGCGGTGAACTGCTCTCGAAGATCAACCGGCAGCGGCGCAGCACCAGACACGACAGTGCTGACCAACCCGAGGGTGGCAACGGCATCCTCGTCATCCACGATTCGGGCGAGCACAGGTGGCGCCACCGGCACATTGGTGATGGATTCACTGGCCAGCACGTCGGCGAGGCCCTCGTACCCATCCATGATCACCAATCTGGCGCCTGCCATGGCCCAGCTCCCGAGCACCGCGTTCAGGCCGAACACATGAAACAGCGGCAGCATGGCCAGCACCACGGACTCGCGGTCGAGAAGCTCGAAGGACGCGACGCTGTCCAGGTGATTCAGCAGCGCGCGGTGAGTGAGCATCGCGGCTTTCGGCTCCCCTGAAGTGCCGGCCGTGTAGAGCAGCACAGCCAGCGCTTCTGGATCCCTCGGCGAGCTCACCGGTTCCGCTGCCGCGTTGCACAACTCCTCAAGTCCTTGGGAGGTGAGGTCGATCTGATGCACACCCTCCAGCGGATGCTCTGCAGCAGTGAACAGCACGCGCGCGCCACAGTCGTTGATCATGGCGAGCAGCTCAGGAGCAGTGGACTGGGGATTGATCGGCACGGCGACGTAGCCGGCGCGCAAGGTGGCGAAGTATGCCACGACGAATTCGATGCTGTTCGGGCCCACGATGGCGATTCGGTGCCCGGCCACCAGTCCGTGCGCGGACAATCCGGCAGCGGCGGCGTCGATCCGGCGGTCTAGCTCGGTCCAGGTCATGGTGCGGCGCACCGGCATCGGCTGAACGAGCGCTACCGCATCGGGCTGAGCCTCCACTTGCCGAGTCACAAGATCGGCAAGATTGGTCTCCAGCCGCCCGGCGTCAAGCGGCTGGATGGCTGTGTCTTGGTCGTTCACCCACCTGAGTCTGGCACGCGGAACAGCGGAGGAGGACATTATGGTGATGACGTGATCAGACCGGACAGCGCGATCGGAAAGTCAGAGGACACGCCCCCCGCGAGCCTCGGCGAGGTTGAGTCTCTGCCGGGCAGTGACGCATCGGCAATTCCGGTTGACCACGACGATCCGCATGCGGCAGCCGGACCCTTGGAGGAAGCCCCGCATGATCTCAGCACAAGCGGTGACCTCCCGGTTCCACTGATCCATGAGGATCCAACCGCAGCGGCCTTCTTCGACCTCGACAACACGGTGGTTCAGGGCGCCTCGCTGTTCCAACTTGCCAAGGGTCTGTATCGGCGCGGCTTCTTCCCGACCCGAGTGATCTTGAAGGGCCTGTGGCTACAGGCCTACTTCCGCATTGTGGGACGAGAAAAGTCGGGCCACCTCCAAGATGTCCGCAACGTGACCTTGGGCTTTATTGAAGGGCACACGGTCACCGAGGTGACCGAAATAGCAGACGAGGTTTACGAGGAGTCGATCGCTGGTCGCATCTGGCCAGGTACTCGGGCGCTTGCTCAGATGCATCTCGACGTCGGGCAGCAGGTCTGGCTGGTGACAGCGGCACCGGTGGAGATGGCCGGCATTATCGCCGCACGGATGGGACTGACTGGCGCATTGGGTACCACCGCCGAGCACATCGACGGTGTCTACACCGGGCGGCTTCGAGGCAATTTGCTCCATGGTCCGGCCAAGGCCGATGCGGTACGCGCGCTGGCGCATGAGCACGGATTCGACCTTGCCCGCTGCTTCGCGTATTCGGACTCCTACAACGACCTTCCGATGCTGTCGATCGTCGGGCACCCCTGCGCGGTCAACCCCGACGGCAGGCTGCTGGCGCACGCCGAGGAACTCGACTGGCAGATTCAGGACTATCGGAGCGGTCGAAAGGCGGCGCGTCTCGGGCTGTTTGGCGCTGGGGCGGCTGGCGCGACCGCCGGTGCGGTGGCTACGGGATTTGCCGTCAAGCGCGCCCTCAGGGGCTAGTACGCGCGGTTAGCTCTTACGGCTCATCACATAAAGCACCACTGTTGCCGTAGCGAGATAAGCCACATAGCCGAAGAACCCGAGTACGGCCAGGCCCTCGGCCCGACCGCTCCGGTTCGCAAACAGGCCCATCAGGATCACAGCCACTGCGAGTAGGGCCAAGGCGACGGCGCCGACGTAGATGAAGCCCCTGAGCTGGTCGAGATCAATCCGCCGCACCTGATCGGCGCTGCCTGTGGCCTCACTCGGCTCGCCAGCGGCGCGTACTGGGCGGCGCAGTCTGACGACAACCACGGTGAAGCCGGCGAAGGCCAGCAAGATCACCGCCAGCGCCCAGAACACGTGGCTCAGAGTAGCTGCGCGCTCCGCCAGGTCTGCACAGCTTGCTGACGGTCTGCGTACGTTGCAAACCGTGCAAAGCGACCGAAACCTGCGTCCACGTAGGTTTCGATGGGCCGGGGTCTTAGGTGTGTGGAGAGCTGCTGGCGGGGCTAGAAGAACGCACTCCGGCGTTGCATGAGCAGTGCATACAAGGTCTGCTGGATCGTCTCCCGCACCTGGTCGGTGATGTTGAACACGATCATGGGATCGTCGGCGGCGCCGGAGCCGAGCTCGTCGGTGGTAATTGCCTCGCCGAACTCGATGATCCACTTGCTTGGCAGCGGGATCATGCCCAGCGGACCCAACCACGGGAACAGCGGCGTAATCGGGAGATACGGCAGGCCTAGCATCCGGGCGAGGGCCGGCGCCCTGGCGATCAGCGGGTAGATCTCCTCCGAACCGACAATCGCTATGGGGATGATCGGCACCTGCGCCCGCAGCGCAGCCGAGACGAACCCGCCGCGACCGAAGCGCTGCAGCTTATAGCGATCGGCGTAGGGCTTGCCCAGACCTTTGAACCCTTCAGGGAACACTGCCACCAGCTGATTGTTTGCCAGCAGGCGTTCCGCATCTTCCTGGCAGGCCAAGGTAGTGCCCGTCTTGCGAGCAAGATCTCCAGAGAAGGGCGTATTGAAGATCAAGTCCGCCCCGAGCATCCGGACATGGCGGCCGACCTCGTCATAGACCACCGTGTGCAACATCATCCCGTCGACCGGCAGCGTGCCTGCGTGGTTCGAAACCAACAGCGCCGAACCGTCTGCGGGGAGGTTCTCCGCCCCTCGAACCTCAACCCGGAACCAGGAGGTCGCGAGCCGGCGCAGCAGCGGCAGGTAGATCTTGGTGGTGAACTCGGCATCGAATCCGAACTCGTCAACTGGATAATCACCACGAAGTCGCTCACGTAGGAACGCGACTGTCTCCTCCAGCCCCTCATCCCAGTCGACCCCAAGCGCTTCTGCCAGCGTGGCCGAAGCGTGCAGCGGGTCGGCGGCGAGCTTGCCTAGCTGACTGATCGGCGCTGACGTCAGGCTCCCTAGCGACCGGGAAGCCAATTGGGCCAGCTCGTGCAGCAGTCCGCCAAACCTTGGCGTCGGAGGAATCTCCTCAGAGCCGACACCCGAGTCGCCGGAAACTGGGGGCTCTTCGGACTCGGCCTGAGGTCCAGCCTGGCCGGCACGCCCTCGCGGGCCGCGGCTGCCGAATTGGATGATCTCCGCCTCAGCCATCTCGCACCGCCGCAGTTCCGAGCACCCGGCGCACTGCGCCGAGCGCGCTGTCAACCCGCTCCGGGCTCAGCATCCCAACTTTGCTCACAGCGACGAACTCCTCCAGCGCCGCCAGGCTGGTGAACCTTGGTGCGAATCCTGTCTGAGACGTGAATCGCGACGTGTCCATGGCACGACCGTATGTCAGCGCATCAATCTGGTCGGCCGAGAAATCCACCAGGCGGGCCTGGCGTACCAGCGTGGCGACCAACGGTGCGGTCGCCCTCGGGACGCCGATGCTGGGCCGGCCCATCTTGCGGAGCGCTTGGGAGAGCGTGACGATATCGGGCGCCGCAACGTTGAAGGTTCCGGCCACCTCATTGCTCGTCACCAGCCGCAAGGCATCGATGGCGTCGCTGGGGTGCAGAAACTGCAGCCGCGCATCGAAACCCATGGTTCGCGGCACCACCGGGAGCGAGAGGTAGCGCGTGACATGGCTGTCCACGGCCGCGCCCATCAGGTTTGCCAGCCGCAGGGTCGTGACAACGACATCGGGCCGGCGGCGAGCCAGCCCACGAACGTAGCCTTCGATCTCGACGGCATCCTTGCCGAAACCTGTACGCGGCTGGGCGCGGGGCGACATGTCCTCGGTGAACTTAGCCGGATCTCGCGGAGATGCTCCGTACACCGATATTGAACTTTGCACGACTAGCTTCCGGACGGTGTCAGCCCGCTGGCATGCAGCAAGCAACTGCATCGTGCCGATGACGTTGATCTCCTTCATGGAGGAGCGTCCACCGGCGCTTCCGGGTGTAGCCACCACCGCAAGATGAACGACAGTATCGACGCCACGCGCCGCGATCACCTTTGCGATAACAGGATTGCGGATGTCGGCGCGTACGAAATCGGCCTTACCGAGGTCGTGACGTGGCGGGACCACATCGAGCCCGACGACTTCGACGCACTCTTCTGCAGCGAGCATGCGGGCGAACCGGGCACCCAGGTCACGTGAGACTCCGGTGACGAGGACGACCCGTTCCGTGGCCATCAAGGTCCAGCCGCGAAGCTACTTGCCCGCGCGACGGCGCTGGATCCGCGTGCGCTTGAGCAGTTTGCGATGCTTCTTCTTCGCCATCCGCTTACGACGCTTCTTGATGACCGAACCCACTGTGTAACCCCTCGTTCCCGAGACGTCACTCCGGTCTCGGACTTGATCACTGCCGGCGCTTGTCACCGGGCAACTCCCGAATGCTACCGGGCGTCACTAATAGATGCGAGTCCGGAGGCCTTATGCCCTGAGCTTGTCGAAGGGCTCAGCCCGCATAACACTCCCGAGCGGCTCACCAGGAGACTGGTCCTGTGAGCAGCTACCTCGACGATTTCTCTCCTGGCAGTGGCCTCCTCAGCCGGCCCCGGGCCTGGCTGGCGAGCGACGCTCCGACGCTCAGTCTGAACGGTGACTGGAAGTTCCGGTGGTCGCCGGTCGCTCACGGCCTTGACGATGCCGCAGCCGATCCGAACTTCGACGACGCGGCGTGGGACACCATCCCGGTGCCGTCTCATTGGGTGCTGCCCGGCACGTCCGCGAAGGCGCAGCGAGGCAGCTACGGTCTCCCGATCTACACCAATGTGCAATATCCATTCCCGATCGATCCGCCGCATATCCCCGACGAGAACCCCACTGGTGATCATCGCCGGACCTTCGAGCTGCCGGACTGGTCGGCGGAACGGGTACTGCTTCGCTTTGCCGGTGTGGAGTCGGTCTATCGCGTCTGGCTGAACGGCATCGAGATCGGGGTTGGCAAGGGCAGCCGGCTAGTGCAGGAATTCGACATCACTGATGTGGTGCAACCGGGCCAGAACGTGATCTTGGTGCGGGTGCACCAGTGGTCCTCGATGAGCTATGTAGAGGACCAAGATCAATGGTGGCTGCCCGGCATCTTCCGCGATGTCACAGTGCTAAGCCGCCCAATTGGTGCGGTGGATGACGTCTGGTTGCGTACCGAGTATGCACCGGACGGCACGGGATCGATTGATCCGGAAATCATCGCATCGGAGCGGGCATTCCCACTCGTGATCGAGATTCCTGAGCTCGGCATCGAGCAGCGCTTCACAGCGCCCAGCGAGATCAGGGCGTTCTCGGTCGGACAGGTCGAGCCGTGGAGTGCGGAGGTACCGAGGCTTTACCAGGCGCGCGTCAGCTCACCGGGCGAGACGCTCACGCTCCGGCTAGGTTTCCGGCGGGTCGAGATTGATGGTGACATCTTCAGCGTCAACGGGACGCAGGTGATCTTCCGCGGTGTGAACCGGCATGAAACCCACCCGGTACGGGGCCGGATGTTCGACGAGCCGTACGCGCGAGCCGACATGATCATGATGAAGCGAGCCGGGATCAACGCCATCCGCACCAGCCACTATCCGCCGCATCCGCGCGTGCTTGATCTTGCTGACGAGCTCGGCTTCTGGGTGATCGATGAATGCGACTACGAAACCCACGGGTTTGTCGCCTGTGACTGGGACGGAAACCCGAGCGATGATCCGCGCTGGGCCGAGGTCTGTCTCAGCCGCATGGAACGTACTGTCGAGCGGGACAAGAACCACCCGTCAGTGATCATTTGGTCCCTCGGCAACGAGGCCGGAACCGGCAGAAACCTCGCCCAGATGGCCGACTGGGTGCGGAGCCGCGATCCCGGGCGGCCGATTCACTACGAGGGCGACCACACCTGCGCGTACACCGACATCTACTCGCGGATGTACCCGAACTACCTCGAGACAGAGGCGATTGGTGCCGAGAGCGGCTTCATCTCCTACCTCAACGAGCCCGCCGACGCCGAGCGGGTCCGCAGCAAGCCCTTTGTGATGTGCGAATACGCGCATGCGATGGGCAACGGCGCAGGTGGGCTGCAGATCTACGACGAACTGGCTGAGCGCTATCCCCGGCTGCACGGCGGCTTTGTCTGGGAATGGCGTGATCATGGACTGTTGACGCGTACCCCAGATGGCATCAAGTTCTACGCTTACGGCGGTGACTTCGGCGAGGTGGTGCACGACGGCAACTTCGTGATGGACGGGATGCTCTTGCCAGACGGTACGCCGACGCCGAGCCTCGCGGAGTTCACCAGGGTGAACCAACCGGTCCTGTTCGACCTCGATGGCAGTCTCGTTACGGTCCGCAATCGGTACCACACCCTCTCCACCGAGCACCTTCGCTTCGTCGCGGTTAAGGAGGTGAACGGGCATTCTGCCGCCGAGGAGACCGTCGGAGTTCCGGCAATTCCGGCAGGTCAACAGCGAGCGGTCATGCTGCCTGAGGAGTTGACCAGGCCCGGCGACGGCGAGACATGGTTGACGCTGCGAGCCGAGCTGGCCGCGGCAACGTTATGGGCCGATCGTGGCCATGAGGTGGCTTTCGGCCAGTTCGAGCTGACTGCTCCGGAAATGATCTCCACTCTGCCGACCTGGCCGGCATCGCCGCTCGTCAAGCCGTCGGAGCCCGTGATCACTCTCGGTCCTGCCCAGTTCGACGCTTGCACCGGTCGACTGCTGCGGCTCTACGGAACCGAAGTCGACGGTCCGCGGCTCGAGCTATGGCGTGGACCAACCGACAACGACCGCAGCAGTGCCCGAGGCTCCTTTGAGCTCAGCCGTCCGGAGGACACTGACGGCGAAGGCCTACCCGGCCCATCATCAGAACAACGCTGGCGGGAGCGGGGCCTGGACCGGCTGGTGCACCGGCTGGATCAAATCTTCTCCGACCATGATCAACTGTTGGTAGCGGTACGAACGTCGGCCGCCGGGAGCAACCGCTTTGTTGATGTGGCCTACCACTGGCGGTTGACGGACGGACTTGCCCTGCTTGTCAACGTCGTACCTTCGCCCGGGTGGGACTGCACCTGGCCTCGAGTCGGCGTACGGTTCGACCTGCCGCGTGAGCTCCGGCATGCGAGCTGGTTCGGCACCGGCCCGAGCGAGTCCTACCCCGATACTCAGCAGGCGGCACGCGTCGGCCGCTTCGAAGCCGACATCGACGAGCTCAATGTCGCGTACTCCCGCCCACAAGAGACCGGACATCGCGGCGAGCTGCGCTCGCTGGTGATCTCCGACCAGACGTCGGAGAGGTTGCGCATCACGACCTGGCCGAACCGGAGCAACCATCGCCCAGGCTTCACACTGAGCGCATACACGCCGCAGCAGCTTGACCTAGCGCGCCATCCGTACGAGCTGGTTCCCGGCGAGCACGTCTTCTTGTTCATCGATGACGCAGTACACGGTATTGGCTCGCGTGCCTGTGGCGTGGACGTGTTGCCTGAGCACGCGCTGTGGCCAGGTCAGCGGCAGTTCGGAATTCAGTTTCAGCAGCCGTAACGTCAGCCGGCGCTGAAGTAGGCGTTCTCCAGGTAGGTATTGAGTGCCTTTTCGGTCACGCGGAAGCTGCGCCCGAACTGCACAGCCTCGAGTTGGCCGGAATGAATGAGCCGATAGACCGACATCTTGGAGAGCCGGAGAATTGCGGCCACTTCAGCGACGGTAAGGAACTTGCCAGCCTGGAGATTGCTGGAAAGCGGAGTCACGCCGCCAGCCGTTGGCTCCGCCGACTTTGACTCGTCATTCATCATGCGACTCTCAATCTGCACCCCGTATGCGCGGGCTTCCCCTCCGACATCGTAGGTACTGAAGTGAGAATAGTGGCAAACGTTGCTGTTGGTACAGCAGATACAGAGGAATTCTTAGCGACACGCCGCAGAGGGACTTGACGAGGTGGTGACTACCAACTTACCGACCTGATAGGCGTTCACAGGCTCGGATCGATGCCCAGCTCCGGAAACACTGCCTTTTGCGTTGCGAGAATCGCCTGATCGACGCGGCTCTGCGGCGTGACACCCTCATGGAACGGACGGAAACTGGCATCGGCCCCGTCGGACATGGTGTGCGGCGCCGACTCCCCTCCAACCTCAGCTCGCCATCGCTCGGGTATTGGGGTATCTGGGTCGACCGGCTCACCGCTGACGATGCCAAGCAGATGTGTCCAAGCCCGAGGCACCACATTGCGTACCGAGTATCCGCCGCCGCCGGTGCACATCCAGCGCCCGGCACAGAGTTCGTCGGCCAAACTCGCCAGTGCGAGATAAGAGGCGCGCTGACCATCAACGGTGAGGTTGAGGTCGGCCAGCGGATCTTGTCTATGGGAGTCGCAGCCGTGTTGGGTAACCAAGACGGCCGGCTTGTGTTCGCGAAGAACCTGTGGCACCACGGCGTGAAAGGCTCGGAGCCAGTCGGCGTCGGTGCTGCCGGGGGGAAGTGCGATGTTGACCGCAGTGCCTTCAGCTCCGCGCCCGCCTATCTCGGTGGGAAAGCCCGTGCCGGGGAACAGATACGCAGGGGTCTCGTGCAGGCTGACGGTCATCACCCGCGGGTCGTCGTAGAAGATCGCCTGTACCCCATCGCCATGGTGGACGTCCACGTCCACGTAGCCCACCCGCTCACAGCCGTTGTCCAGCAGCCAGCGGATGGCGAGGGCAACATCGTTGTAAACGCAGAAGCCGCTCGTCATGCTGGGCATTGCGTGATGCAAGCCTCCGCTGATGTTGCAGGCGCGCTGCGCATCACCAGTCCAGACCCTGCGAGCCGCCTCAACACTTGCCATAGCGACCCAAGCGGCGATCTCATGCATCCCGGGAAAGACCGGGTTGTCACTTGTGCCAAGCCCGTACCGGTGATTGGGCTCACCGAGCTGCACAGCCGCGATGTAGTCCGGAGTATGCACTGTCTGCAGCACCGCAAGATCGATCTCGGGTGGTGGCACGATTTGAAGCCGGTCCAGTACGCCGAGTTGACGAGCGAGGGCAATGGTGTTGGTAACCCGACCCGGCGCCATCGGATGATCAGATCCGAAGTCGTATTTGGTCAGATCATCCGAGAAGACGAGCAGCCCGGTCATCCGCGGCCCGTGTCCTGCTTGTCCTCTCGTGCGGCCGCAGCAAGATCACGGCTGCGATCACGTGCGGCCTCCATGGCACGCAAGAAAGCTGCCCGCACCTTGTGATCTTCGAGCTCACGTACGGCCGCTGCGGTGGTGCCGCCCGGTGAGGTGACGCGCTCTCGCAACACCGTAGGGTGCTCGCCGGTTTCACGAAGCAACTTGGCTGAGCCGAGCATGGTCTGCACCACTAGCTCAGTGGCGGTGTCACGCGGCAGTCCGAGATGTACGCCCGCCTCGATCATGGCTTCCACCACGAAGAAGAGGTAGGCGGGACCAGTGCCCGAAATTGCCGTCACGGCGTCCTGGTAACGCTCCGGCACGGTGATCACTCGACCCGTCGCTGACAAGATCTCCGTCACGCGATCGAGGTGATCTTGGTTGCTGTGCGATCCCGGGGAGATCGCGGCCATCCCCTCGTCCACTTGAGCCGGCGTATTCGGCATAACCCGCACCACGGCAACCCCTTCTGGCAGGCGGGACTCAATAAAGGCAGTGTCGACTCCAGCGGCGAGTGACACGACGAGCGCGCCTGGCTTGATCGACTGTGAGATCTCCTTGAGCAGGTCATTCATGTCTTGCGGCTTGACGACCAAGATCACTGTCTCCGCCTCGGCCACGGCCACGGTGTTCTCAAGCATTTTGATCCCATATCTGGCGGTCAGCTCATGCTGCCGCTCCAGCCTGCGGTCAGTGGCGACGATCTGATCGGCATGCCAACCGGCTCGTAGCAGGCCGGAGAGCACGGTCTCGCCCATCACACCCGCGCCCAAGATGGCCAGCGGATGCGCACTCGTCGTCGAAGTCGATGACGTCACAGGGTTCCAACCCGCCCGCCGGCGACTAGCTGGCTGCTGACCAACTCGGCAATCTGCACGGCGTTCAGCGCTGCGCCCTTACGCAAGTTGTCGCTCGAGATGAACATGATCAGGCCCTTGCCTGCGGGCGCAGCTTGGTCAGCTCGGATCCGACCGACGAAACTCGGATCCTGACCGGCAGCGTCCAGCGGCGACGGCACATCCATCAGCTGGACACCGGGTGCGCGGGCGAGCAGTTTAGTCGCCTGGTCGGGACTGAGATCCTCAGCGAACTCTGCGTGGACGGCGAGCGAGTGCCCGGTAAAGACCGGCACCCGGACACAAGTGGCAGCGACGCGAAGATCGGGAATGTGCAAGATCTTCTGCGACTCATTGCGAAACTTCTGCTCCTCGTCGGTCTCGCCCGTACCGTCCTCGACGAACGAGCCTGCCTGCGGCAGGACGTTGTAAGCGATGGCCTTGACGTACTTGTTCGGCGCGGGGAAGTCAACCGCGTGGCCGTCGTGGGTGAGCTCGCTTGCCCGATCCCCGACGGCCCTGATTTGGCCATCGAGCTCGTCGACGCCTACGCCACCAGATCCTGAGACCGCTTGGTACGTCGCGACCTGAAGGCGTACCAGACCGGCGGCGCGGTGCAGTGGCGCGAGCACCGGCATGGCCGCCATCGTCGTGCAGTTGGGGTTGGCGATGATGCCCTTGGGCGGGCGGATCGCATCCTCTGGGTTGACTTCGGACACCACGAGCGGAACGTCCGGGTCCATCCGCCATGCGGAGGAGTTGTCAATCACGATGGCGCCGGCTGCAGCCACCTTGGGCGCCGTCACCAGCGAAGCTGCCTTGCCGTTGGAAAAAATGGCCAGGTCTAGCCCAGCGAAATCGGCCGTGGCAGTGTCCTCAACGATGATCTGGTCGTCACCCCAGGGAAGGCGCTGGCCCGCCGAGCGAGATGAGGCGAAGAACCGCACCTCACTGATCGGAAACCGGCGCTCTTTAAGCACCGTCCGCATGACGCCGCCCACCTGGCCCGTGGCACCGAAGACCCCAACACGCATGTCGCCAAGCCTAAGTCCTTGCCTGTGACCGCCCTTTCAATTCCCAGACCTGGGCCAGGTCTGGCGGCGTTCCTCGGTGTGGATTGTGTGCTGGTGTGGAGGCTGGCGGGCCGACGCCTGTCGGATCATGGTCGCGGGAGCCACGACGCCACCGTCTAGGGGCGCCTAAAAGACGCGATTACTTTGCCGGAACGGCGCCCAGTTGGATCATCATTCCCAGCCGATCCCGAACGACCTCGCACTCGACGATCTTTTCGTTCGCGACGCGGAAGTAGTCGACGAAGAGCAGGTCGAGTTTCTTACCGGAAGCCGGTACCGAACCCAACGGTGTGGCGAGATCGCCGGTATGGGTTCCCTTGAAGCGTCCCGTCACGTAGATCTCATCATCCATCTCGAGCATTCGGACCAAATTCATGTGGCAGTCCGGCATCGCCTTCTTCAAAGCACGGGCAGCGGCATGGTGCGCCGAGTTGTCGAGCGGCCCGGACAATCCGACCGCGACGCATTCGGGTGCGAAGCACGCGAAGGCGCCGTCCAGGTCGTTGGCGCCGAAGCGATCGTAGAAGCGCTCCACGACATCTCTTGTCTTTCCCATATAAGTGCGTTCCTGCTTCGTTGGGTCCCGTTTCTAGGGCGACTGTAGCCAACCCGGAGGGCCTGTCCACAAACCAACAATGTGCTGCGTCGCGCCCCCAAATCGGGCACATGCCACCTCGCGCACCAGGTCTGCACCGTCATACCGGCTGTGTTCGGCTCTGGCATCCGCTATTTCGGCGAATACGGCGAATCCCCGCTGCTTCTCCGACGACCCTGTGATTGTTGAAGGCAACCGAGTAATGCACTTGCACCATCGCGTGCGTAAGTGATGATCATGCCCAGAACGGCCCTCTGCTGCCCGTGGCGTGATTCCAGATCCTCGCCGAGAAGGCAGGATGGGCGTCGTGACACAGCTCGACGCGCCCGAGACTGCAGTGGACCGGAGGCGTCTGGGCCTCGAGATCGTGATCGTGCTCGGCCTGTCGCTTGGCCAGTCGGCGGTCTATGCGGTGCTGCGCATCATTGAGCGGCTGACGCGCGATGTGCCGTTGGCCCAGCAAACCTCCACTCTGAATGCCTCCGTCACCCCAGACCGGCCCTGGCTCGACTTGACCTACCAACTGGTTGGCATCGCCTTCGGCCTGATGCCTGTGCTGCTAGCGCTGTACCTGCTGAACCTCACCAATGCGCCAGCCGGCCGCACCATCGGTTTCGACCTGACCCGGCCACGGTTCGATCTCGGCTTCGGAGTCCTCATTGCTCTTCTGATCGGCGTACCCGGGCTTGGTCTGTACGCTCTTGCCCGCGTCATCGGCATCAATACTGAAGTACAAGCGTCGGGGCTCACTGATAACTGGTGGACGATCCCTGTGTTGATCTTGTCAGCTGCACAGAATGCCCTGCTGGAAGAAGTCGTCGTCATCGGTTACTTGTTCACTCGCCTGCGCCAGCTTGCTTGGAACGCCGTTGCGATCGTTGCCCTGAGCGCGATCATCCGTGGCTCATACCATCTCTACCAGGGCATCGGTGCTTTTGTCGGCAATTTGATCATGGGTGTGATCTTCGGGCTGATCTATCTGCGCTGGAAGCGAGTCGGGCCGCTGATTGTCGCTCACACCGTGCTAGACATCGCGGCCTTCGTGGGATACGCCTTGATCGCTCCCCGCGTCAACTGGCTCTGAGTGGGGCAAGCTCAGTTCTTGGTGATCAAGCTTCGTGCGAAAAATCGCAGGTTTGACGGGCGCTCGGCAAGGCGGCGTACCAAGTAGCCATACCAATCGGTGCCATAGGGGACGTAAACGCGTACCGGATGGCCGAGTTTGGCGAGCCGTTGCTGCTCGGTCGGCCGGATGCCGTACAGCATCTGGAATTCAAAGTCTTCTGGCGTGCGTCCATGATCAGCAGCCAGCTTCAGACCGATGTCGATCAAGGTGGGATCGTGAGTGGCCAACATCGGGAAGCCTCCGCCGGCCATCAAGATCTTCATGCAGCGCACGTACGACTTATCGATCTCCTGCCGATCTTGGAATGCCACAGACTCCGGTTCCGCGTACGCACCCTTGCAGAGTCGCACCCTCGATCCAGCCACAGCTAGATCCCGGCAGTCGTCCTCGGTCCGGTACAGGTACGCCTGCAGCACCGCCCCGGTGTCGGGATACTCCTTACGCAGGGTATGCAAGATCTCCAAGGTGGAGTCCGTGATGGTGTGATCCTCCATGTCGAGAGTCACCGCGGTGCCGGCCATGCGCGCCGCGCGGCAGATCAACTCAGCGTTCTCCAGCGCGAGCTGTGGGCCGTCCCGGAGATGTTGGCCCAGTGCGGTCAGCTTGATCGAAACCTCGGCCGAGGCGCTGAGGCCAGACTCCCGAAGCTTGGTGAGCAGATCAAGGTAGGCGACCACCACTGCGTCGGCGTGCGTTGGATCGGTGGTGTCCTCACCGAGGTAGTCGATGCTGACCAGCAACCCCGCTCCGACGAGACGACGGGTCACGGCCACCACCTCGTCGGAGGTTTCGCCTGCGATGAAGCGCTCGACCACGCCCGCGGTGACCGGTGCGGTAGTCACCAGGTTCTTGATCTTCTGACTACGAGAGACTCCAAGCAGGGCGCGACGCAGCATTCGCTTCCTCCCTTCGCGGATGCCTTGCGACTCTCGATCTGCAGACTGCCCCGACTCTAACCTTGGGCCATGAGCATCGGCCACACGGTCGTGCTGTTGCCCGGCTTGCACGACGCCAGCATCCAGACGACGGCTCTGCAGTCAGCACTGGCTGACGTTGCCCAGGTGCTTACGCCCGACATCACTGTCAGCACCACCAAGACGGTGATCTTGGAGGACCCGGCGCTCCGGGTGCTTGACGCCATGTCAACCGCCGGAACCGATCGAGCGGTGCTTGTCGGCCATGGGTGGGGAAGCATAGTCGCGCTGCAGATCGCCGCCACTCGTGAGGAACGGGTTGCCGCACTCGTGCTGAGTACGAACGCCCGCCTCGAGACCATCGTGGTCCGCTCTCTCTATTTCGGCATTCTGGGCTTGCTTCCCGCCAGCATCATCCAGCAACTCGGCGCCCGGCCACCGGAAATCGTCAACCTCCTCGACCAGGTACGGCCAGCGGACTTCCGATCCCTTGCCGAGCGGGTACCAGCGCCGGCGCTCATCATCGTCGGCGAGCAGGACGTCGCGAACAGAGGGCCAAGTGCGGCCCTAGCCAGATCGCTGCCCCTCGGCAATCTGCGTGTCGTGCCGCAGGCCAGCTCCGGCTGGCGGGCCCAAAAGCCCCAGGTCGTGGCAGACCTGTTGGCCGAGTTCCTCTCGAGTTTGACCTAGTCCCGGCGAGTTCGTGACGCGTCGCCAGTCTGATCTGAGAGAGTGGCCGTTTCACGCTCATCAACGACCGAAGAGAGGTGTGGTCATGGCTGAAGTTCTCCTGGACATGGCTGTCTCACTCGATGGGCTCATCTCGGGGCCAGGCGGTTCGGACGCGGGCCTGTACGACTGGTACTTCAATCCGACGGAGGTCAGCAGCCCCGTGATCGGGGAACTCGTCGAATCAACGGGCGCCATCGTCATGGGCCGGGGTGCCTTCGCCACCGGAGAGGAGGCTGGTGGCTGGGAGGACACCCCGTATGCGGTGCCGCATTTCGTCATCACTCACCATCCCCCGCCTCCAATACCAAGCCGCACCGTCGGGTTCACCTTCGTCACCGACGGCGTTGAGGCGGCAATCGATGCCGCGAAGAAGGCAGCCGGTGACCGCTACGCCACAATCGGTGGCGGTGCTGACATTGCCAGACAGTGCCTGGTGGCTGGACTTGTCGATGAGGTGCAGCTGCACATCGTCCCACTCATCCTCGGAAAGGGCATCCGCCTTTTCAGCAGCTTCGATCAGCCATGGCAGCTGACCAAGATCCGGGTGATCGACGCCCCCAATGTGACGCATCTGCGCTACCGCGTAGAGGGCCCTCGTTAGCGGAGGTTCGTTGTCCGAGCAGACTCAATGGCTGCACGTCCTCATCGACGTAGCGCCCGAGGTCGCCGAGGAGTCAGCGGCCTTCTGGTCGTCAGCGCTGGGCTGGCCGCTCGGTGAGCCGTGGCCGGGGCATGCGGAATTCCACAGCTTTACCCCACCCGACGGCGACACCTACATCCACCAGCAAATCGGGAACCACGGCCCGCGGATTCATTTCGATCTCGAGGTTGCCGACCGCGGTGCCGCCGATCGGCTGGTTGAGCTTGGAGCGGTGGTCACCGGTCAGTTTGAGGGATGGTGTCCGATGAGATCGCCCGGTGGACTGCCCTTCTGCCTGGTCGATCGGGAGGAACACCACCGGCCACCGGCGCAGCGCTTCGCGGGGCACCGCAGCCGCCTTGTGCAGATCTGCGTCGACTCGCCGGCCAACTTGCATGATCAAGAGGTGGCATTCTGGCGGGCGGCGACCGGCTGGCGATGGCGTGCAGGTAGCGGCGACGAGTTCGCCGGCAAGTTGTATCCGCCGGCCGGCTCCAGTGCTCAACTGCTGTTCCAGAAGCTTGGCTCTGATGACCCAGCGACCGCCGTACGGGCTCACATTGACCTCGGCGCGGACGATATCGAGGCCGAGACGAGGCGGCTGGTCGGACTGGGGGCCGAGCGGCTTGGGCCTGGCCGCGGCTGGATCGTGCTACGCGACCCGGTCGGGATGGTCTTCTGCGTGACCGGCAACGCGCCCGATAATCCCTGAGCTCAATCGCGATGAGTTGGCGTCGGCCGTTGGGTCTAACTGCCGGAGAAGATCCGTCCCAACCTCGAGGAGCGGCATGCGCAAGCTCATTGTCACCGAGAACATCACCGTCGACGGGGTCATCGATATGGCGGCGGGCTGGTTCGACCCGCTCGCCGATGACGTCGATCAGTCGGACATCATCAACACGACTGCAGAGCACTCCGCTGCCGCCGACGCGCTAGTCCTAGGCCGCAACACCTTTGAGGCCTTCCGAGGCTTCTGGCCCGAGCAAACCGATGATCCGACCGGCGTCTCCGACTATCTCAACGGCGTCACCAAATACGTGGTCTCTCGCACGATTGCGGAGCCAGGCTGGCAGAACACCACGGTGTTGCGCGGTGACCTGGTTGAGGAGGTGCGAGCCCTGAAGGTGGCCCCTGGTCGCGACATCGTCACCACCGGAAGCGTGCAGCTCGTCCATGCGCTGATGGCCGCGGGGCTGGTCGACGAGTACCGGCTGTTCGTCTTCCCGGTGGTGGTCGGCCGCGGCGCACGCCTGTTCGAGTCGGTGGAACTCCCGCTGCAACTGCTGGAGACGCGGCCCTTCAGTTCCGGTGCCGTGCTGCTCCGCTACGCCGCCGGTGAGTCATCGAGCAGCGGCACCTAAGCGCAGTGGATCGGGCCCGTGGCTGCGCAGGATCCGCCGCATTACCGGCTCTCGTCAGAGCGCGCTGGCGACCCCGGTCGCGTCCACGGCGTACGAAGGCTGAATCGGCGCCGCCAGGTGCAGCCGCGCGAAAGCCAGCGACTCGGCCAGGTCGGCCTCCCGCTGTGCCCGGGTGCCGCTCTTACGCGAATTCACCTCGAGCACCACGTGGCCGGAGAAGTTCCGCTCGGCTAGGCACTGCAACACCAGCCCGGCCTGTTGGTCGCCGCGGCCGGGCACCAGATGTTCATCCTTGACCGATCCCGTGCCATCAGTGAGATGCACATGCCGCAGCCGCGGTCCCCAGGAACGAACGAGATCAATCGACTGCTGGTTGGCGGTCGAGGCGTGCGAGAGATCCAGCGTCAGATCGTCGTAGTCCAGTTCAGTGGGATCCCAACCGGGCACGTACGCCTTCAGCTCGCCGCCCGGGGTACGCCAGGGATACATGTTCTCCACAGATACCAAGATGCCGCTGCGCTCCGCCAGTCGCCGGACTCCTTCGACGAAGCCTCTGGCGTAGTCCCGCTGCCAGCGGAATGGGGGGTGGACTACCACCACGTCGGCGTCGAGCCGGCGCGCCGCCTCGACTGACCGCTCGAGCTTCGCCCATGGATCTGTGCCCCAGACCCGCTGACTGATCAACAAACAAGGCGAGTGGATCGACAGCACGGGCACCCCGTGGTAGTCACGCAGCTTCTCCACCGCATCGATGTCTGCCGCCACCGGATCGATGCCGATCATGATCTCCACTCCGTCATAACCCAACCGACGGGCGAGTTCGAACGCGCTGGAGGTGCTCTCGGGATACACCGAGGAGGTGGACAGTCCGATCCGGGCGGGTGGGATCTTGACCGGCTGGCCTTCGGAGTTCACCTGCACCAGCTCCGCTCCCCGCGCCCTTGACGGTGACGAGTCATCTGCGGGCACGCGCCCAGCCTAGACCTCCCTTTTTGGGGCCGTTCGCGCATCGCACGTGGAATCCGCCTACTTCGTCGTCGCTCGCAGACGATGAAGCGTGTCAGCTCGCTCCTCCTCAGCATGGCGGTGCGCGATTGCCGACGCTCACGACCCGGGACAGACCGCATACACTGTCGCGCGTGCCCGAGGTGCTGATCGGATTCCCGCGCGCGTTCGTCGAGTTCGGAGATCCAGGCGACAACGGCCAGGTGTTTCGCTGTGACCTTACCTGGCTCACCTCCCGGTGGGCCTGCATCTATGGCCAAGGCTGCCAGGGTATTTACGCCGACCGGCCGAACGACGGCTGTTGCACGTTAGGCGCCCATTTTGCTGACGCCGAGGACGAGAAACGAGTCGGCAAGGCGGTCCGGCAGTTGAAGCGTAGCCAGTGGCAGTACAAGAAAGACGCCCGCGTTGGTGGCTGGGCCGAGGAGGAGCATCCTGATCATCTTGCCGAGGGTGAACTGCCTGGCCGCAAGACGCGGGTGATCGACGGCGCCTGCATCTTTCTCAACCGTCCTGACTTTCCGGCCGGTCAAGGCTGCGCGCTGCACCTGCTGGCGCTGAGCCAGGGCCGCGACTTCTTGGAGACCAAGCCTGATGTCTGCTGGCAGCTCCCGATCCGCCGCCAGTTTCGTACCGTAACCCGCACCGACGACACCACCTACACCGAGATCACCATCGGCGAGTATGGCCGCGACGGGTGGGGTCCCGGCGGAGCCGACCTCGATTGGTACTGCTCGTCCAACACTGAGGCGCATCATGGTGTCCGTCCGGTGTATGAGGAGAATCGGGCCGAGCTGGTCGCGCTCATGGGCGCGGCGGCGTACCAGGTCCTTGTCGAGATGTGTCAGGCATTCGAGTCTCGACGCGACCCGGCCATGCGGCATCCGGCCGACCCGACACCATAACCCCCGGCTTCAGGCGGCGGAGAAGAGGCCCCCTGCTCTGCGCAGATGGCCCCCAGCAACAATGTGGGAGTGCGCTTGGATCACCTGTCGTTCGCGGCCGGGCCGGAAGGCCTGGAGGCCACGGCGCGGTGGCTCGGAGCGCAGCTGGGCGTGACCTTTCTCGACGGCGGGTTCCATCCACGATTCGGCACGCGTAACTGGATCTTGCCGCTGACGGACGGGCATTATGTCGAGGTCGTCGGCGTTCTGGATCATCCTGCAGCTGACAAGGCGCCGTTCGGTCAGGCGGTCCGTGCACGATCGGCGGAGGGCGGTGGCTGGCTGGGTTGGGTGATCGCGGTTGATGATCTTGCTCCGATCGAGCAACGCATGGGACGCGCCGCGATCGAGGGCCATCGCCACCTGCCGGACGGAACAGTGCTGACGTGGCACCAGATCGGAGTCAAAGATCTTCAGGTCGATCCCCAGCTCCCCTTTTTCGTCGAGTGGTCGCACGACGCGATCCATCCCTCTGTTGGCGGCCGCGAGGTCGAGCTCCTCAAGATCGAGATCGCCGGCGATCCGGTCCGCGTCGATCAGTGGCTTGGTGGACGGAGCAAAGAGATCTTGGCCGACGTCGACATCGCCTGGTGTCGACCGCGGGATCGGTCCGGGCTTGCTGCTGCGATCTTCAGCACACCGCGCGGTGAGGTGCGGATTTGATCAGGTTGCGGTCAGCCATCTCACGACTGCCGGTGTACACAGCTGGCAAGCCTGCTCCCGGGGTGAATCGAGCAGTGTCGTTCAAGCTATCCAGCAATGAGAACCCCTTCCCGCCACTCCCCGGCGTCATGGAGGCCACCGCCGCTGCGGTGGCCCAGATGAACCGTTACCCCGACATTGCCAACACTCAGATGACCAGAGCGCTGAGTAGCCGGCTCGGTTTCCCCGAGGAGCAGCTCGCATTCGGTACCGGCTCAGTCGCGGTGCTCTACCACCTGCTGCAGGCGGCGTGTGAGGTCGGCGATGAGGTGGTCTACGCCTGGCGCAGTTTCGAGGCTTATCCGATCGCCGTACAGCTGACGGGTGCGACTCAGGTGCCGGTGCCGCTGGCTCCGGGCGCCGTTCATGATCTTGTGGCGATGCGACGGGCGGTTACCCCGGCCACTAAGGTGATCATGCTCTGCACGCCGAACAACCCGACGGGCCCGGCGCTGCACCATCAGCAGGTGATCGACTTCATTGACTCGGTGCCCGATCACATCATGATCGTTCTCGACGAGGCGTACGTGGAGTTCATCACCGACCCGGAAGGGCTTCGGGGCTTGGACGCGATGGCGGCACGACCCAACGTGGTGGTGCTGCGGACCTTCTCCAAGGCGTACGGGCTTGCCGGCTTTCGCGTCGGCTATTGCGTCGCCGATCCTCAGGTAGCTGCCGCAATCCGCGCCGTGGCGCTCCCGTTCGGGGTGTCCATCGCCGCCCAGGCGGCGGTCATCGCCTCCTTGGATGCCGAGCCGCTGCTGCTCGACCGCGTCGCCGAGCTCGTCAAGGCGCGAGACGCGCTGGCCGTCGGCCTGCGGGACCTCGGCTTTGAGATCCCGGACGCACAAGGCAACTTCGTCTGGCTGCCCGGCGGCCCGCAAACCGAGGCCTATGCAGCGGCTTTTGCCCGTGCCGGGGTGGCGGTACGGCCGTACGCCTCAGGTGATGATTGGGATGGTCTCCGTATCACTGTCGGTGAGCCGGCTGCCAACGCACTCGTCTTGGAGATCGCCGCCACGCTTGCGGACCCGCTCCACTAGCCGAGCATCGACACCTCGTGGCGATGAGGCTTCTTACGCGCCCGCAGGGTGAGCCAGATCACCCCAGCACCCGTCAGGCCGAGCGTGACTGCCGTGCCCAAGCCCAAATAACGCGGCACTCCTTGGCCCGCCTGGTCGAAGACGGCGAGGAGGATGAACTCCGCAGACTGATGCATGGTGCCAAACGCGGTCACGCCGAAGATCAAGATCACCAGCCGCTGCATCGTGGTGACGTTCACCGCTTGCCGAGACATGCTCGCGTAGACCAGGAAGCCAATGGCGACGAACTCCGAAATCGTTCCAAGGATGATCCACGCGCCGCCGTAAGCGACCCAGCCCTCGACCGACCACACTCCAAACCACCCGCCGAGACTCATGATCACCAGCGGAACGGCGACGGCGGCACCGAAGATCTTGATGCCGCGGGCCAAGGGGTGCAGCAGCACGAAAGCGATCCAGGCGCAGGTGGCGAGTGTGAGTCCCAACGTAGCTAGCTGAGCTGCCCAGGGAACCCGCAGCGCCATCGTGTCCGCTTGGATCGGCAGCATGTTCATGGTCTGTTGCAACGCCAGGCAGGCCTGAGATGCGGCATCTGCGCCACACAATGACCACTGCCGCTTGACCGAGACAGCCGTGGCCAGGCAAGCGAAGATGAGCAATGCTCCGGAGACGAACCAGGCTCTTTGGTCCGCCGTGACCCGGCGGAGATCGCGAGCTGGCTCGATGGTCATGACGCTCCCAGGGACGAACGGTGCTGTCGTCAGAGTAGCCGGAGCGCGCGTGCCTGAGCTTGTCTTGCTGTGCCCTGAGCCTGTCGAAGGGCACGTAGCACGCGGACTTCGACAGGCTCAGCCCGCATGAATAGCAGGGGTCGAGAAGTGTCAGCCCCGAGTCCTAGCCTCTCTGGCATGCCCAAGACAAGCGCCAAACCTAGCCACACCTGCACTGAATGCGGGTGGAGATCGACTCGCTGGGTCGGACGCTGTGGCGAGTGTCAGATCTGGGGAAGTGTTGTCGAGGAGGCCGCGCCGAAGCTGAACCAGATCTCATCATCGGTTCCAGTGAGCAAGGCGGTTCCGATTGGCATGGTCGACGCCGCGCTGGCCACCCGGGCCCGCACCGGAGTAGCCGAACTCGACCGGGTGCTCGGCGACGGTCTGGTGCCAGGGGTTGTGGTGCTACTCGCTGGGGAACCCGGCGTGGGAAAGTCCACACTGCTGCTTGAGGTCGCGGCCCGCTGGGCGCGAAACGGACATACCACCTTGTACGTGACGGGTGAGGAGTCGGCCGCGCAGGTGCGGCTCCGCGCGGGGCGTACCAACGCGGTGGCCGATCAGCTCTACCTGGCAGCCGAGACCGATCTCGGCACCGTTCTCGGCCACGTCGAGGAGGTGGGCCCGTCGCTCATGGTGCTCGACTCGGTCCAGACAATCGGCACCGTTGAGGCTGAGGGGTCACCTGGTGGTGTGACCCAGGTTCGCGAAGTGACAAGTGCGCTGGTGCGGGTGGCTAAGCGCCGCGGGATGGCGGTGATCATCGTCGGACATGTGACCAAGGATGGGGCAATCGCTGGTCCTCGGCTGCTGGAGCATCTGGTTGATGTTGTGCTCGCGTTTGAGGGTGACCGCCACTCCGGTTTTCGGATGGTTCGCGCGACCAAGAACCGCTTCGGCCCGGCCGACGAAGTTGGCTGCTTTGAGATGGTTGACTCCGGAATCCTGGAAGTGCCCGATCCTTCGGGTCTGTTCACCTCCGAGCACTGCGAGCCGGTGCCTGGCACTGCGGTGACCGTCACTATGGAAGGTCGTCGGCCGCTGCTCGCCGAAATCCAGGCGCTAGTCGCCAAGCCGACGTCGGCGCAACCGCGACGCGTCATGAACGGTATCGAGTCGGGCCGTACTGCCATGGTTCTCGCAGTGCTGGAGCAGCGCTGTGGCTTACGGCTGAACGACCGCGACGTTTACGTCTCGACGGTCGGTGGAGCGAAGGTGAGTGATCCCGCAGCTGACCTGGCGGCTGCTCTCGCCGTCGCCTCAGCGGCATGCAACCGGCCAGTGCCGCAACGCATTGTCGCCTTAGGTGAGATCGGCCTTGCCGGTGAACTACGTCGGGTGCCCGGAACCGATCGCCGGCTCAACGAGGCAGCAAGGCTTGGTTCCGCAGAAGCGGTCATCCCCGCCGAGCCTCGAGATCCCCGGGAGCAGACCATGACGGTTCACGCGGGCATGCTGGTGCATTCGGTGACGACAGTGGAACAAGCGCTCACCGCGCTGGCATTACTCCCGGGCGACTGACGCCACACGGCCGGCGGGTGGGCAGAGCAGTTGATACCGTCTGGCGAGGGAGTGGGTCTGGTCGCAACGGCGCGGCACGACCCGCCCCCGTTTCGATCTTCGAGGCTGACGGAGGGAGCGATTGTGGCGTCAGACCCCGATCAGCACCGCCGGTTGCTGGAATATCTCGCGATGATGGCGCCCGGTACGCCGCTCCGCGACGGCTTCGAGCGAATTCTGCGTGGGCGTACCGGCGCCTTGGTCGTACTCGGCCGGAACAAGATCATCTCTCAGATCTCGACTGGCGGCTTCGCGCTTGATGTCGTCTACACACCCACTGCACTACGTGAGCTGGCGAAGATGGATGGAGCGATCATCGTCGATTGGGAGAATGACCGCATCATCCGGGCTGGTGTGCAGCTCATGCCCGACGCGGACGTCGACACCGTTGAAACTGGTACTCGGCATCGCACGGCCGATCGGGTGTCGCGCCAGTCGGGGTTGCCAGTGGTCTCGATTTCGGCATCAATGTCAACCATCGCTCTCTACCTGGATTACCAACGCCATCTCGTCGAGCACTCCGACCAGATCTTGACCAGGGCCCATCAGGCACTGCAGACCCTGGAACGGTATCGGGGGCGGCTCTGGGAGGTCTCGACCCGGCTGTCCTCACTGGAAGTTCAAGATCAGGTAACGGTTCGGGACTTTGCCCTGGTGGCCCAGCGGCTGGAGATGGTGCGGCGGCTGGAGGAGGAACTCGACACTTACGTGGTCGAGCTGGGCAGTGACGGCCGCCTGCTTACCCTCCAGCTGCATGAGCTGCGTGCGGGGATCGATGACCTGCGCTGCCTGCTCGAGCGGGACTACCAGCCAAGCGACTCGGCAACCTTCGGGCTCGCGGGTCTGCAGCATCTGAACACCAACGAATTGTTGGATCCGCTCACCGTTGCGCGGGCCGCGGGCTTCCCGCACAACATGCACCTGGAAAGCCATGTCACGAGCCGCGGTTTCCGGCAGATGGCGCAGATCAACCGACTGCCTTCCTACCTGGGAGACCGGCTGATCGAGCACTTCGGCAACCTGCAGGGTCTCTTCGGCGCCAGCACCACAGACTTGCAAGCAGTCGAAGGGGTCGGCGAAAGCCGCGCCCGGGTGATTCGGGACGGCCTAGTACGGCTGGCCGAGTCGGCGTACACCGAACGTATGGCTTGATCACGTAAAGAGCGCGCGATCCGCAGCGAGCAATTAAACAGAGTACGGTGGCGCGCGTGTTGAGCGGCGTCGAGGATCGACAGCTGCCGAGCGGCATAGCCAGAACCGTGGTTGGGCGGATCCTGACCTGGTACGCCGGGCACGCGCGGGATCTGCCGTGGCGACGCCCTGGTGCGTCACCGTGGGCGATCATGGTCAGCGAGTTCATGCTGCAACAGACTCCGGTCGAGCGGGTACGCGGGCCCTGGCAGGCCTGGATGGAGCGGTGGCCTACGCCCGCATCGCTTGCTGCAGCGGCGCCCGGCGATGCCGTGCGAGCCTGGGGTCGTCTCGGCTACCCACGACGAGCACTGCGGCTGCACCAGGCAGCGCAGATGATCATGAACGACTTCGACGGGCAGGTGCCGCAAGATCGCGAGGCCCTGCTGAGACTGCCCGGAGTCGGCTCGTACACGGCGGCCGCAATCGGGAGCTTCGCGTACGGTCGGCGCGAGATTGTGCTCGACACGAACGTCCGTCGCCTGCTGGCCAGACTGGTTCATGGCGTTGCGTTCCCCAATTCGGCTTCCACGGAGCGGGAGCGTGCGCTTGCTGAGGAGCTGGCTCCGCGAAACCCGCAGCGTGCGGCGCGTTGGGCCATCGCTTCGATGGAGCTCGGTGCATTACTGTGCCGCGCTCGCAATCCCAGCTGTGATGACTGCCCAGTGGCGACTCTGTGTGCCTGGCGCCAGGCGGGTTATCCCGTGTGGAACGGGGCGCCGCGGCGCGGCCAGACCTATGTTGGGACCGACCGACAGTGCCGGGGCGCTTTGCTTGCTGTGCTGCGATCCAGCGAGGAGCCGGTCACGGGCCGAGCGCTGGCGGAGGCATGGCAAGATTTGGGGCAGCGCGACCGCGCGCTGGCCTCACTCATAGCAGACGGGCTGGTGGTCGCGATAGGCAACCGATGGTCGTTGCCAGGTTAGGTCTTCGACGCCCTTGATCAGGAGGCACTTGTCTCATGCCCGAACTTGCCCCGACTCTCCAGCTCCGCAGTGGCACTGACATCCCCGCGCTCGGACTCGGCACATCGCCGCTCCAGGGAGCCGAGTCAGCGACTCAGGTCCGGACAGCGCTCGAGGCCGGCTATCGGCTGATCGACACAGCCGAGAACTACGGCAACGAAGATGCGGTAGGACAAGCGATTCGGGACTCCGGCATCGATCGATCCGAGATCTTCATCACCACGAAGTTCAACCGCCGGTGGCATGGCGTCGATGGCGTCCGTCAGGCGTACCAGGCAAGCCTTGAGCGGCTGGGCGTCGACTACATCGACCTGTTGCTGGTGCACTGGCCGAATCCGGACCAAGATCGCTACGTCGATGCACTGCGGGGCCTCCAGTCAATTCTGGACAGCGATAGACTCCGCGCCATAGGCACGTCGAACTTCAAACCTGCTCATCTGAAGCGAGTGCTCGATGAGACCGGCATCACGCCCGATGTCAACCAGATCCAGCTGAGCCCGTACTCGACGAGGAATGCCAGCCGGGCCTACCACGCAGCCCACGGCATTGTCACCGAGTCGTATAGCCCGCTTGGCGCGTCCGGCGACGAGCTGAGAAACGATCCGGTGATCACGGGAATAGCGAAAGATCACGGGAAGTCCCCGACGCAGGTCGTGCTCCGATGGCACGTTCAACTCGGTCTGGTCGCCATCCCGCGGTCGGGAAACCCGGGCCGGATCGCAGAAAACATCGACATCTTTGACTTCGAACTCACGGAGCAGGAAATGAACACAATCAGCGGACTCGATCGCGGCGAATCCGTTGTCGCCGACTCCGATGTGGTTGGCCATTAGGCCTTGACATCAGATCTGGCATTTCGGTCAGTCTGGGGCTGGCTGTTCTAAAGTCGTCGACGTACGCGTTGCGCCGATGCTCGCGATCACGACGCAGCCCATCGCCAGCCACTGCACCAGGCTGAGGAACTCGCCGAGCACGACCATCGCGGCCAGCGCGGCCGCCGCAGGTTCCAGACTCATCAAGATGCTGAAGACTCGCGGGGGAATGCGACGCAACGCGATGAGCTCGAAGCTGTAGGGGATGACCGAGCTGAGCAGACCAATTGCGAACCCGAGTGCAAGGATCGTTGGGTTAAGCATCTTGCTCCCAGCCTCGACGATTGCCGGGGGGGCCAACACGATCGCCCCAACCATGCTGGCAATCGCAATGCCGCTGATCCCCGGCCAACGACGGCCGGTTTGCGCGCTCAACAGGATATAGAAGGCCCAGCCGAGGGCCGCGAGTAGAGCGAATCCCACTCCTGCGAGCGTCAGGGTTGCTCTAGATAGACCCAACAGGGCAACTCCTGCCCCAGCGAGGGCAACCCAAATCAGATCCGTGAGACGTCGGGACCCGATCACAGCAACGGTGAGGGGACCAAGGAACTCGATGGTCACCGCAATACCCAACGGGATACGCGCGAAAGACTGATAGATCGCCCAGTTCATGACGAGCAGGCTGACGCCGAAGCCAAGGACGATGAGCCAGTCACGGCCGGAATGCCCCGTGAAGCGTGGTCGCGCCATCACGAGCAAGATCACGGCGGAGGTAATGAGCCGCAGCCAGACCATTGCGGTTGGCGGCACCAGGTCGAACAGATCCTTGGCGATTGCCGCACCGACTTGCACCGAGATAATGCCCGTGATCACCAGCCACACAGCGGGAATCCGGTTCGTCAGGGGCACCGCGCCACTCTGCCAGACGTACACGTGGCTTTCGACTGCGAGGCCGCTTGGCACAGGTGCCAAGCTCCTACACCCTCCGCTGCGAACGCACGTGCACGTCCGTTCCTTACACATCACACACTTTGCAACGTGTGTATCGCGTCAGGAACGGACGTGCACGTGCGTTCCAGCGGAGGGTGGGCGCTGCAGCTTTGAGACGCCAATCGGCCGCACCCCCAGGGGTGCGGCCGATTGGCGTTGAGGAGTTGCTATTCGTTGGTGGCTTCGGAACCTTCGTTGAAGCCCTCGACGATGCCGCCGAACTCCACGGGCGGTACGTCCGGAGCTGCCGAACGCGGTGTGCCGGTGAAGGTGAACGCATTCTCTGAACCCGGATCGGCGACGTCGACCACGACAATCTCGCCAGGCTTCAGCTCAGCAAACAGGATCTTCTCGGCGAGCAGATCCTCGACATCGCGCTGAATTGCCCGACGCAGCGGCCGAGCTCCCAGCACCGGGTCGAAGCCACGCTGGGCGATCAACGTCTTCGCCGCGGGCGTGAGCTCGATGCCCATGTCCCTGTCCTTGAGCCGGATCTCGATCTGGGCCACCATCAGATCGACAATGCGCTCGATGTCCTCCTGGCTGAGCTGGCGGAAGACCACGATCTCGTCCACCCGGTTGAGAAACTCCGGGCGGAAGTGCTGCTTGAGCTCGTCGGTGACCTTGGCCTTCATCTTCTCGTAGCCGCCCTCGGTACTGCTCGACCCGCTGAAGCCCAGGGAGACGCTCTTGGCGATGTCCCTGGTGCCAAGGTTGGTCGTCATCACGATCACGGTGTTCTTGAAGTCCACCTGACGCCCCTGGGCGTCCGTCAGCCGTCCCTCGTCGAGGATCTGCAGCAATGAGTTGAAGATGTCCGGGTGAGCCTTCTCGATCTCATCGAAAAGCACCACGCTGAATGGCTTGCGGCGTACCTTCTCGGTGAGCTGGCCGCCCTCCTCGTAGCCGACGTAGCCAGGAGGTGAGCCAAAGAGCCGGGAGGCGGTGTGCTTCTCGGAGTACTCGCTCATATCCAGCTGGATCATCGCGTCCTCGTCGCCGAACAGGAACTCGGTCAGCGCCTTGGTCAGCTCCGTCTTGCCGACACCGGATGGGCCGGCGAAGATGAACGAACCGCTGGGTCGCTTCGGGTCCTTCAGGCCCGCCCTGGTACGACGGATCGAGCGAGAGAGCGCCTTGACAGCGTCGTGCTGGCCGATGTAGCGCTTGCCGATCTCTTCTTCCATCCGGAGCAACCGGGCCGACTCTTCCTCGGTCAGCTTGAACACCGGGATGCCAGTCGCGGTGGAGAGCACCTCGGCGATGATCTCCTCATCCACCTCGGCGACAACATCAAGATCACCAGACTTCCACTGCGCCTCACGCTCGGCGCGGGCTGTCAGCAGCTTCTTCTCGTCATCGCGGAGACCGGCGGCACGCTCGAAGTCCTGTGCGTCGATGGCCGCTTCCTTCTCCAGCCGTACCGCGGCCACCTTCTCGTCGAATTCCCGCAGGTCCGGCGGAGCGGTCATCCTCCGGATACGCAGCCGCGCACCCGCCTCGTCGATCAGGTCAATCGCCTTGTCGGGCAAGAAGCGATCAGAGATGTAGCGATCAGCCATCTGCGCCGCGGCAACCAGTGCCTCGTCAGTAATGGTGATCCGGTGGTGCGCCTCGTAGCGGTCACGCAGCCCACGAAGTATGTCGATGGTGTGCGCGATGGACGGCTCTGCTACCTGGATGGGCTGGAAGCGCCGCTCCAGCGCAGCGTCCTTCTCCACATACTTCCGATATTCGTCCAACGTGGTAGCGCCGATAGTCTGCAATTCACCGCGGGCCAGCATCGGCTTGAGGATGCTAGCGGCGTCGATGGCACCCTCGGCTGCGCCGGCGCCGACAAGAGTGTGGATCTCATCGATGAACAGCACCACATCGCCGCGGGTCTTGATCTCTTTCAGCACCTTCTTCAGGCGCTCCTCGAAATCGCCGCGATAACGGCTGCCAGCAACCAGCGCACCTAGATCGAGGGTGTAAATCTGCTTATCTCGCAGTGTCTCGGGAACATCACCCCGGACGATGGCCTGTGAAAGGCCTTCGACAACAGCGGTCTTACCGACACCTGGCTCGCCAATCAGCACCGGATTGTTTTTGGTACGCCGAGAGAGCACGGTCATCACACGCTCGATCTCGGTCTCACGCCCGATAACAGGATCAAGCTTGTTCTCCCGTGCTGCCTGGGTGAGATTGCGACCGAACTGGTCGAGCACCATCGATGAGGACGGAGTGCTGCCCTGCTCTGGAGCGCCTGAAGTAGCCGCTTCCTTACCTTGGAAGCCGCTGAGCAATTGCAGGACCTGATTTCTCACCCGGTTGAGATCTGCACCGAGCTTCACCAAAACTTGCGCAGCGACACCTTCACCTTCCCGAATCAGGCCGAGCAGGATGTGCTCAGTACCGATGTAGGAATGATTGATCTGGAGTGCTTCGCGCAAGCTCAGTTCCAGTACTTTTTTTGCTCGCGGCGTGAATGGAATGTGTCCACTGGGGGATTGCTGCCCGTGGCCGATGATCTCTTCGACCTTTTGCCTAACAGCTTCTAAGGAAATACCGAGGGACTCCAAAGCTTTGGCGGCCACGCCCTCGCCCTCATGGATGAGTCCCAGCAGGATGTGCTCAGTGCCGATGTAGTTGTGGTTCAGCATGCGAGCCTCTTCCTGCGCCAACACCACGACGCGCCGGGCCCGGTCTGTAAACCGTTCAAACATGATGATTGCTCCCTCGTTCTCGGTGCGGGTCTCGCCCTGCTGGTTCGGAACGAGCACCGATGTCTCTCACTCTAGTCGGCCACACCCGCAGTTGCCTCGCTGAACATTCGTCGCACGCCCGGCTGTCGGCCACCCGGCGCGCACGTGCTGCGCCCGATCAACCAGAGTGCGGTGTCGGGTTACAACAGTCACCAGACCGCTGGATATTCCTTCTTGCCAGTCACATCTGGTGATGTGGGTTTGAATGTCGGCGGATGAGTCGTCGACTAGGCATGGAACCCAGCGCGACCTGGCCCGGAACAGCTAGCGCCCTGGACGAAACATGTTCGCCCAGGGCGCAACGACGACGATGATCGTGAGCCGTTGGTGGATTACCAGCGAGGCCTGGTGAGAGCCGTTCGGAGGTTTGGCCGCACACTCAGATCAAGCATGAGCCTTCTCGTACGCCTCCCGTACCTCTGCCGAGACGCGGCCACGGCTGCTGACATCGTGGCCGTTCGCCAATGCCCAAGCTCGGATATCGCTTGTGCTCGCCGAACCAGCTGCTTTGGTGCCTCGCTTACGCCGGCCACCGATCTTGCGGGCGTGTGACACCCAAGGCGCCAATGCTTCGCGGAGCCCAGTGGCGTTCTTGGACGACAGGTCGATTTCATACTCCGCCCCGTCTAATGCAAAACTAACCGTCTCGTCAGCGGATCCCCCGTCGTAATCGTCTTCGAGAATGATCTGCACGCGCTGCGCCATGAGTTCCTCCAGTTGGGAAAGTGAGAGTTCCTGACAGGTGCGAGATTACTCGTGTTCTTCAGTTTCCAGAAGAAAAATCGAGAGCGATATCTAAGGCAGCTGCGGAATGGGTGATCGCTCCTACCGCAACGAAATTGACACCAGTCTGCGCAACTTCGGCCGCGTTCAGTAATGTCAGGCCTCCGCTGGCCTCAAAGGTCGCCAGATCTGCCAACTCAGCGACGATACCGGCCATGACATCAGGGCTCATATTGTCAAGCAGGATCTCTGTAGCACCCGCTGCAACGACTTGACGCGCCTGCTCAGCAGAGGTCACTTCTACCTCAACTGGAACGTCAGGAAATGACTGCCGGACCGCGCGATAAGCCTCTACCACTCCCCCAGCCGCGATCACATGGTTGTCTTTGATCAACGCAGCATCAGCCAATGACATCCGATGATTGGTGCCCCCAGCAACACGGACCGCATACTTCTGAAGCATTCGTAAGCCCGGAAGAGTCTTACGTGAATCCCGAACCTTAGTATTCGTTCCCGCCAGCGCGTCGACCCAGGCGCGCGTGGCTGTGGCCACTCCCGACATCATGGTGATCAAATTCAGGGCAACCCGCTCAGCCGTCAGAAGCGCCCGGGCATTGCCCGTCACCGAGATCAGTACATCGCCGCGCATTACGCGGTCGCCGTCGGTTGCGTGCAGGACGAGTTGGAAGGCACCGGCCGGCGCGCAGACAGTCGCCATTGCGTACGCGGCCACGGGGAGCCCAGCGACGGTGCCCGGCTCGCGTACTACGACCTCAGCGTGCGCGCTCTGAGCGACCGGGATCGTGGCATGAGAAGTGACGTCCAGCCCGGCGCCTACGCCGGGCGGCAGCACACCCCGGCCGCCCAAGTCCTCATCGAGTGCCTCAGAGATGATCAATGACACGGCATCCAGGTCGAGTCCCGCAGCCCTTACGAGGGCCTCAATCTGGGCCAGAGTGGTGCAGATCATCGACGGTCCGGGTGCCCGTCCGGGCGGGGCACAGGAGGGGCCGGCGCGAAGTGATGCCGCAGGCCATGCTGATCATCGTGTTCGACGAGGAGGTGGCCCCGCCAAGCCTCGCGGCGACCTTCGAAGTCATCGCGCCAATGAGCACCTCGCGATTCCTCGCGAAGGCGCGCAGAGGACACGACGGCAGCCGCAACCGTCATCAGGTTGGTAGCTTCCCAGGACTCCAGGGCGGGCTCTGCACCCGCTTGTCGTGCCAGCTCCGCCAATTCGTCGACACACCGATCGAGTCCAGTGGCATCTCGAAGCCCTCCCGCGTGCCGGCTCATGGCCTGCTGCATTGCGGGGACCACTGATCGATCGATGAGTCCTGCTTGTCGACGATCCTGCGCCGGAGGTCGGCGCGGCGGCCGCTGGTCCAGCAGCCGTTCTGCAATCCGACGAGCGAAGACCAGTCCCTCGAGCAGGGAGTTCGAGGCCAGCCGATTAGCACCATGTACGCCGGACGAGGCCACCTCTCCGCAGGCATAGAGGCCCAACAAACTCGTTGCACCATCGATGTCGGTCTCCACACCCCCACAGAAGTAGTGACACGCCGGAGCGACCGGGATCAGATCTGTGGCCGGGTTGATGCCGGCTCGGCGGCAGCTGTGCCAGATAGTCGGGAACCTCACCCGCCAGGTCTCCTCACCCAACATCCGACCATCAACGTAAACATGATCAACCTCGGCCGCCGCCATCTCCTTCATGATCTGTTTGGCCACAATGTCTCGAGGCGCCAGCTCAGCAAGCTCATGCTTGCCGACCATGAAACGTTCGCCGCGGGAGTTGACCAGTTGGCCACCTTCCCCGCGTACGGCCTCGCTGACCAGCGGCAGCTGGCCGCGGGCTCCGGTACCGAGGTAGAGCACAGTCGGGTGGAACTGGATGAATTCGATGTCCCGTAACCGAGCCCCAGCGCGGAGTGCAGCGGCGACCCCATCTCCGGTGGATACCGGCGGATTCGTTGTCACGGCGTAGATCTGGCCGACGCCGCCGGTGGCCAGCACAACCGCCCTGGCGAGCACCGCACCGACGCCCCCGCGAGTGCCTTCCCCAAGAACGTGCAGCGTCACTCCAGCCACTGCCGGGTTTTCGCCGGGGCCGACCTCGGCCGGAATGAGGTCGAGGACCAATGCATGCTCAACGATCTCGATCGCACGATCCGCGGTGACCGCAGCGATCAGGGCGCGTTCGATCTCAGCGCCGGTGGCGTCGCCTCCGGCATGGGCGATCCGGCTCCGCTTGTGGCCGCCCTCGCGGGTGAGTTCCAGCTCGCCGGCGCGGTCGCGATCAAACTCCGCGCCTCGTTGGATGAGCTTGGCAGCCTCCTCAGGGCCTTCGGTGACCAGCACGCGTACCGCCTCTTCGATGCAGAGGCCAGCACCGGCCACCAAGGTGTCGTCGATGTGCTGTTGGATGGTGTCGCCTTCCGCCTGCACCCAGGCGATTCCTCCCTGCGCCCAGTGGGTCGAGCCGGCTGCGACCTCGTCCTTGGTGACGACCATGATCGTTCCGAGATTCCGGCACTCCAGGGCAGCCGTCAAACCTGCAATGCCCGATCCAATGACGACGACGTCCACCTCGCGTACCCATCCCGGCGGTTCGGCGGAGAGCCGGTGCGGCAGGGAGGGCAAAGGCGGCAGCCCTGGGAAAGAAGGTAGTGATGGTGCCTGGACAGGGCTGGACGTCAGGGACGCAGCATCAGGCACCATAGGGCCATGCTCCCGCATTCGTCGGCGGGGGGAGCGGGCCCCCCTGACGCCCCTGCACGGGGGTGGCGCACCTGGTTCGATGCGTGGGTCGAATCGGCGTACGGCGCAGACGGGTTCTGGCGCATTCACGACCCTGACGTCCATTTCCGTACCGCAGCAACCAGCGGGCCGATGATCGCCGAGATGCTCGCTGCCCTGGTCGACCGGCACACTGAGATCGCCCACGTGGTCGAGGTTGGTGCCGGAAACGGGCGTCTGCTGGAGGAACTTTCGGTGATCCGACCTGATCTGCGCCTGCTGGGAATTGATCTTCGGACCCGGCCTAAAGGCCTGGCTGGACAGGTGGGCTGGGCCCAGGACTTGTGGGACGTGCGATACGGGTGCTGGACCACTGGCGAGGCCGGCGTTGCACTGGCCCACGCCGAGCCAGTCATGATCATCTGCTGCGAATGGCTGGACGACCTACCGTGTCCGGTCGTCACGCGACATGCCGACGGCTGGCGCGAGTTGATCATCAATGATGATGGCCAGGAGCAGGCTGGACCGCGATTGGAGAGTGAGCAGCTGGCCTGGGCCGACCGGTGGTGGCCGGGCGGCGACCGCGCCGAGATCGGTCTCACCAGGGACCGGGCCTGGGTCGAGTTGGTTAAGTTGATCATGAAACGCGGAGGCTGCGCCGTGATGATCGACTACGGGCATACTGCAAGGCGTCGCCCAGGCACCGGCTCGCTCGCCGCCTATCGCGACGGTCGGGCTCTCGATCCGATACCCGGGTCAAGTGTGAATCTCACCGCACACGTTGCGATCGATGCAGTACGCGCCGCAGGTGAGGCGGTGGGAGCGACCACCACCTTCTGCGGTCTGCAGAGTGAGGTGGTGCCGGAGCTGCTGCAGGCCAAGACCCATCCCGATCCGCTCGTTGATCTTGGTCGGCGGAGCGAGCACTCCGCACTCAGCTCGGAATACGTGTGGGGCTCGCACTGGTGGTTGCTGCAGTGTTGAATTGCTCGCTCGGTATCAATGGCTCGCTCCGCTCGCGCGGATTAGACCCCTGGCGCGCTGGCTGCGTACGTTTTCCATCACAGCCGCGAAGACGTACGCCTGAGAGGGCCGATACCTGCGCGTATGCCATCACAGCCACGAAGACGTACGCCAAAGGGCCGCGTTAAATGGGTCATCAGCCGCTCCGTGTCTTGGTCGGATCTCTTGCCCCTGGCGTGCTGCCGTCGACCCAGCCGGCCAAGTTGCCAACCGGAACAATCCTGCTCGACCTGGGCCCGGAACACCCCAGTCAGGCCGGTCTCATTGAGCTCCGGTTGTGGACCGAGAACGATGTGATCACCACAGCTCGGGTCGTGGTCGGCGCAATGCATCGAGGCGCGGAGAAGCTCTTCGAGGTCCGCGACTACCAGCAGATCCTGATGTTGGCAGACCGGCACGACTGGCAGGCTCCCTTCTTCGGCGAGCTCGCAGTCGCCCTCGCCTGCGAACACATGATGGGACTCGATGTGCCCGATCGTGCCATCTGGCTGCGTACCCTGCTGGCTGAACACACCCGCATCCTCAGCCACTGCGGCTTCCTCAGTTATGTGCCGCATCGGATTCCCGGTGACCCTGGACTCCGCCGATTGCGTGAGGGCCTGCGGAACCAGACGCTGCGGCTGACCGGAAACCGCATCCATCCGATGGCGACACGGATCGGTGGCCTGGCGGTCGATGCCGACGACGCCTGGCTACAAGCAGAGCGCCAGATCGCGATCCAGGCGATACAGACAGCTGAAGCGCTATCGACCATGATCGAGTCTGCGCCGTTCGCTGCTTTGACAAGCGGCGTTGGCGTGCTAGACCGCGAGACGATCCAGCAGTTCGGGGTGAGCGGGCCGGCAGCACGGGCAAGCGGCGTCGATCTTGACTTGCGTCTGCAATTGCCCTATCTCGCCTACCGTGAGCTGGCCGGCTTGATCGCTCCCCCGGTCCGCCGCTTGGGCGACGCTCAATCCCGGCTGAGCGTCCTCGCTGACGAAGTCGCGATCAGTGCATCATTGATCATTGCCTGCAGTGACCGCCTCAAGGAGCTACCTGGCCCGGTCTCGGTGAAGCTCGGCAAGATCATCCGGGTGCCGGAAGGTGAGGCGTACCTGGCGATCGAGGCACCGCTAGGCATTGCCGGTGTGTTTCTGGTCTCCCGCGGCGAGAAGACTCCGTGGCGGCTCAAGCTGCGGACGCCGTCATTCAACAACATCTCCAGCCTGGAGCGAGTGTTGGTCGGGGTACGTACTGAAGCACTGGAAGCCACCCTCGCCTCGATCGGCTACGTCGTCGGCGATATCGACAAGTAGCGCGCCGTGTACCTGTGCCCTGAGCACATAACTACGCGGGCTGGCGTTCATCCTCGTGCTTGGGGATGACCATCTCGATGATCTTGAAGTCAACAAGGGCGGGCGACAATTCGGCGGCGGTGCCGTCGGTGGCGTGGAGCTCTTGCCAGATCGACTCATGCTCGGCCAGCACCCGGCGCGGCATGTGGTGGACTTCGGCGTCCGGTTCGTCACGCAATACGATCAGCTCCGCCTCACGCTCGCGTACGGTCTCGCGCAGACCCGAGATGACCTTGTCGCGATACTCGACCTCCCCCATGAGGAAAACCCGATCACCACTCAGGCGAGTGATCTGTTCCCGCTGCAGGGCAATCGTCACCCGCTGCTTCTCGATCACTTTGCCGGCATCGCGGATCCGCCGGCTCAGAGTGTCGACGACCGCAGCGTTCCGGGTACGTTCCTCGGTCAGCGTCTCACCGTGATCCCGCGTGGCCTTGAGCATGGCTTCTGCATGAGTGCGCCCGGCCGTGTTGAGCGCGCGCCAGGCAAAGGCACACGCCACGAGAGCGGCTGTGATGGCTGCGGCAACCCCAAGGCGGACGACCCAAAGGGATCCGGAGGCGGCAGCGGCCGCTAGCACGGTGCCGACGACCAAGACGATTTCCGAAATGCGCTGGAACGGCGAGGCGTTGAGCCCGCGAGTCGCAGTGGCTGGCGAAGTCACGCCCGTCAACATATGCCTCGGCGTGCTGGCCGCTGCGGATTTCAATGCTTAGTCGAGCGTGTCGGCCTCTAGGTCGTCCCCCTCGCCGGCATCCGCGCCCTCATCCGGCTCAGCGGGTACCTTGCACGCGCGTTCCAGCAGTAGGCCCATGACACAAAGGACTAATCCGGCAACAATCGCCACGGCGGATCGGATCACTCGATCACGCGGAGCGGCCGCATCCAGCCGCGTCAGAAACATGAACGCGAACCCGAAGTAGCCACCCGCCACCAGCGCACCTGCCAATGCGGAGGCCTTGCCGAGTACCAGAAAGGCAACTGCGCGCTGGGGCTCCATACGTTCATGGCGCACCTGGATCCGCTGATGGGTCGTATAGGCCAGGACACCGACCAGCGCAGCGACCAGGATCAAGCCAATGGGGGCAGTCCAGGGGACCTCGGGCGGGATCAGGTCAAAGGCGTTCGCGATCACGACCAGGAGCCAGCCCGCTAGGCCGCCGAACAGGGCCGCAACAACCAGTGTGCGGAACGGTGTCAGGTGGAGCGAGCCGTCGGACGGTTGCTCAGCCAAGCTCGCTGATCCTCAGTCTCGGTCGATCACAAGATCATCTCGCCGGACCACGCCAGATGCGTCCGCCTTGACCAGAAGATCTGCGATGGCTCCCTTGCCAGCAAGCTCCGCAGTGGGATCAACCTCGTACCACGGCACCAGGACGAACGCGCGCTCGTGGGCTAGCGGATGTGGCAGCTTCAGGTCCTCTTGATCGACGACAGCGTTCCCGACCATGATCAAATCCACATCCAGAGTACGCGGCCCCCACCGCTCGCCGCCGCGCGTCCGACCGTAGGCGTCTTCGATCGCAAACGCCCGCTCCACCAGGGTTCGCGGCTCGAGGGTGGTTTCCGCGACCACCACAATGTTGAGGAATTGCGGACTGTCGGGCGGACCCCCCATGGGCCTGGTCTCGTATACCGAGGAGATATCCACCACGATCACGTCGGGGGTATCGCTCAGGGCGTCGACGGCACCTTGTAGGTTGCCGAGCCGATCCCCCAGATTCGAGCCGATGGAGTAGACGACCTTGCGCAACGGTTTCATCCCGCTCAAGGTGTCCGCGTCGATGGCATGAGGATTGGGACTACTCACGTCGTTTTACTCCTTGTCAGCGTGACCGTTACATCGGCAACGTCGACCGGCATTGGCGCCTGCGGCTTGTGCACGGTGACCTCGACGCACTGGACGGCGTCATAGCGTAGGCACGTCAGGGCAATTCTGTCGGCAAGGGCTTCGATGAGATTCAGCGGGTCCCGTTCGACGTCCGCGGCGACCGCCTGCGCCAGAGCTCCGTAGTCGATCGTCTGACCAAGATCATCAGTACTGGCTGCCGAGGAAAGATCCAGGGTGCAGCTCACATCAACGACGAATCGCTGGCCCTGCTGGCGCTCAGTGTCGTATACGCCGTGATGGCCGAAGGCGGAAATTCCAGTCAGGCTGATCCGATCGCAGCCGCCCTCGACGGGTCCGTTGGATCGCCGCTGGGGCTCGGTGTCAACGACTGTGTCTGCCGCCATGTCACCTCCTGACCATGCGACCCTATCCGAGGCATCACTGCTTCAACAGAGGCTGAGCGATGACAACCGGTTCACCGCTCCAGCAGTCGCTGGGCGACGGCGATGGCGTCTCGGCTGGCACGCACCGAGTGCACGCGCACCCCCCAGACTCCTCGCAGCGCGAGCACACTGGTAAGCGCGGTGGTCGCGTCGTCGCGCTGCTTAGCAGGCCGTGGGCTTCCTTCCGGATCTGCGAGCAGCCGACCAAGGAAGGCCTTTCGGGAGACACCAGCAAGCATCGGCCGCCCGAGGACGTCGAATTCCTCGAGCCGTTGCAGCATGTGCCAGTTGTGTTCACCGGTCTTGGCGAACCCAAAGCCGGGATCGATGATCACCTTGTCGGGAGCTACGCCAGCCCTGAGGGCTTCGTCGAGCTGCGTTCCCAGCTCGGCTATGACCTCAGTCACGACGTCGGCGTAGGAGGCTTTGCTTTGCATGTCCTCGGAGTGGCCGCGCCAGTGCATGCAGACATACGGCACACCTGACTCGGCGACCAGGTGCAGCATCCGGTCATCGGCCTTGCCACCGGAGACGTCATTCACCAGGCGGGCCCCAGCTGCGATCCCGCGCTCAGCGACGGCCGCACGCATGGTGTCGACGCTGACACACGCGCCGGCGGCAGCCAGCTCCTGGATCACGGGAAGTACCCGCCGCAGCTCCTCGGAGACCTCGGGCCGAGTCGCGCCTGGCCGGGTCGACTCACCGCCGATATCGATGATGTCGGCGCCTTCGGCCAGCAGCTCCAAGCCGTGGGTGATCGCTGCGCCCGGATCCAACCACTCGCCGCCGTCGGAGAAGGAGTCTGGCGTGACGTTGACCACGCCCACGACCAGTGTGCGACCGGGCTGCGGCAGATCGGGCACGACGGGCAGCGGACTCATCCGGATCACCTTATGCTCTCCCCCGTGCCGCTTCCGCCGTACGGGTCTGGGCACTCAGAGCACAGCCAGGCCTCCCCACTCCGCCCCTCGCAGTCCTGGGTTCGGCTGCTCGTGGGCGCGAGAGCCCTGATGGTTCTCGGGCTGACGATCGCCGTCGTGACGGTGGCCGGGTGCTACAGATCGAACGGTGAGATACCTGGGCTGCAACCGCCGCAGGCGCAGCGAACTGCGTCGACGGAACCGGCTGCGGCTGCCAGTTCGACAGCAGCTCCTTCGCCGTCGGAGCCAGCCAGCACCGCAGAATCCAGCACCGGCGGAGCCCCCGCCCGGCTCAACAGGTCGCTGGCCAAGAACAGCATCTACGCCGTCGATCTCGGCGATACCCGCGTCTCCTGCAAAGTCAAGGTCCGGTCACCAAAGCCGCCGCTCAAGGATGCCAACCTGGCCTCGTACGGCAAGAAGCTGGTCGGCTGCCTGGTCAAGGCCTTTGCCAAGCCGCTGGCAGCGTATGGCATCCAGCTGACGGCGCCGAAGATCAAGACCTACCGCAAGACCATCAAGACTCCATGCGGACGGTTCGGGCAGCGGGGTGCCCCGGCCTATTACTGCTCGATTACCCGGACGATCTACTGGCCGGCGACCGGCGACGACGACGCCGAGGCGTACACGTTCGCACGACTCGGGTACGTCGGACTAGTGGCACACGAATTTGGCCACCACCTGCAAGCGGCAAGCGGCATGCTGAGCGAATACGCCCAGCGCTCGTACGAGACAAAGAGCCGCGGCGAGCGGTATCTGCTCAGCCGCCGTCTCGAACTCCAGGCGCAGTGTTTCGAGGGCATTTTCCTGGCTGTGACCGCCCGATCGATCGGACTCAGCAGCAACGACCGCTACCAGCTCGGAGTCTGGCACGCCTATACCGGCGACGAGGATCCGCCGGAGAAGCGTAAGCCCGACCACGGCAGCAGCGCGGCTCAGATTCGCTGGCTCAATCGTGGTTTGGACTCCGGCGACTTCGGTCGCTGCAATACCTGGACGGCCAAGAAGAAGTCCGTCAAGTAGGGCTCGTTCGTACGGAAACCGGTCAGTAACAACACCGTTCAGGCCGAGATTCGTGTGGTTTCTGACCGGTTTCGCAAGAGAGCGCGGCGCGCAGAAAAGTCAGCTGGTGATGAGGCCCATAGCCTCGGCGCGAGTGGCAGCGTTGCGCAACTGACCGCGTACGGCGCTGGTGATCGTCTTCGAGCCTGGCTTGCGGACGCCACGCATGGTCATGCAGAGGTGTTCGCATTCGATCACCACAATCACTCCCCGCGGCTCCAGGATGCGATTGATGGCGTCGGCGATCTGGGTGGTCAGTCGTTCTTGCACCTGGGGTCGTTTGGCGTAAACGTCAACGAGCCGAGCGATCTTGCTGAGCCCGGTGATCTTGCCCTCTCGGTTGGGAATGTAGCCGACGTGGGCTACTCCGGTGAATGGCACCAGGTGGTGTTCGCAGGAGCTCCAGACCTCGATGTCCTTGACCAAAACCAACTCGTCGTGGCCGAGGTCGAAGACGGTGGCCAGGACCTTCTCCGGATTCTCCCGCAGGCCGCCGTACATTTCGGCGTACGCCCGGGCGACCCGCTCCGGGGTCTCGCGCAGACCATCCCGATCCGGATCCTCACCGATTCCGATCAGGATCTCACGTACCGCAGCGACTACGCGGTCATGATCGAACTCTCCGACTCGCTCCGGGAAGTGAATCGGGTCAATCCCCGTCATGCCGTCAGCGCCGTCACGACTCATGTCGGCGGCCTCGTCGGGCTCGGTCACCGAAAGTCCGGGCCTCTTTGCGGCGGCGGATCGGATTCACCAGTGGCCGGTAATTGCGACGGAACCGGAGAATGTCCCGGTGGCTGCGGCACCCCACCAGCTGGAATCTGATGGCCTGGGTCCGGTGCCTGACCGCTGACAGCCTGGCCGTTCCCAGTCTGACCGTTGATCGACGGCGGCGGTGGGGTTACCGGCGGGATGGTCGAGGGAATGCGCTCATCCGAACCGGTCCAAGCGGGTCGCTTCGGCCAGAGCCGCAGCGGCTGGAAGACCGCGGCCACTTGCGCCCGATCCAAGGTCTCCTTCTCGAACAACGCGCGCACCAGATCATCGAGGACATCCCGGTTCTCGTTGAGGATGTCGAACGCCTCCTGGTGGGCGTTGCTGATGAGCTTGGCGACCTCCTCGTCAACGATCGCAGCGACCTCTTCTGAGTAGTCGCGACCGTGGCCGATATCGCGGCCCAGGAACGGTTCCGCGTCCCCGGATCCGAGCTTGATCGCTCCGAGCCGCTCGGTCATCCCGTACTGGGTGACCATGGCGCGCGCCAAGGCTGTTGCCTTCTCGATGTCGTTGCTGGCTCCGGTGGTCGGGTCATGGAAAACCAGTTCCTCGGCTGCCCGGCCGCCCATCATGTATGCCAACTGGTCGAGCAGCTCCGCACGAGTGTTGGCGTACTTGTCCTGCTCCGGCAGCACCATGGTGTAGCCGAGAGCCCGGCCGCGCGGCAGGATGGTGACCTTCTGCACCGGATCGGTGCCAGGCAGCGCCGCAGCAACCAACGCGTGTCCACCTTCGTGATAGGCGGTCACCAGCTTGTCCTTGTTGCTCATCAGCCGGCTGCGCTTCTGCGGGCCGGCGACAACCCGGTCAATCGCCTCATCGAGATACTCGTCGGTGATCATCCGCGCGTTCTGCCGCGCAGTGAGCAGAGCTGCCTCGTTCAGGACGTTGGCCAGGTCGGCGCCGGTGAAGCCAGGCGTACGGCGTGCCACGCCTTCAAGATCAACATCCGGGGCCATCGGCTTGCCCTCGGCGTGCACCTTCAAGATGTCGAACCGGCCCCTGAGGTCGGGAGTGTCGACGGCGATCTGGCGGTCGAACCGGCCCGGCCGGAGCAGCGCGGGGTCGAGGACGTCCGGCCGGTTGGTGGCGGCGATCAGGATCACGCCGCCGCGTACGTCGAAACCGTCCATCTCGACCAGGAGCTGGTTCAGCGTCTGCTCGCGCTCGTCGTGGCCGCCGCCCATGCCGGCGCCACGGTGCCGGCCGACGGCGTCGATCTCGTCGATGAAGACGATCGCGGGAGCGTTCTCCTTCGCCTGCTCGAACAGGTCGCGGACGCGGGAGGCGCCGACTCCGACGAACATCTCGACGAAGTCCGAGCCGGAGATCGAGTAGAACGGCACCCCGGCCTCCCCGGCCACCGCGCGGGCCAGCAGAGTCTTGCCGGTGCCGGGCTGGCCGTACAGCAAGACACCCTTGGGGATCTTGGCGCCGACGGCCTGGAACTTGGCGGGCTCGGCCAGGAACTCCTTGATCTCCTCGAGCTCCTCGATCGCCTCGTCACACCCGGCGACATCGCGGAAGGTCGTCTTGGGCGTGTCTTTGTTGGCGATCTTGGCCTTCGACTTGCCGAACTGCATGACTCGGCTGCCGCCGCCCTGCACGGAGTTCAATAGGAAGAAGAACAGCACGCCGATGATGATGAACGGGATCAGGGTGCCCAGCAGGGAGCTGAAAAATCCTGGGGTTGCGTTCTCGCCCTTCCATTGATCCAGAGTCTTATCAGCCACTCGTTGGTCGAGCCGAGGGATCAGCTGGTCACTCTGATTCCCAACCCAGGTTGCCTTGTAGCCAGTCTTGTTCGCGTCCTTCAGCGTGACGCGGATTTCTTGTTCTTTGTCGATCAAGATGACCTCGCTCAACGGCTCGTTGCCGTTGATAATCGAGACCACCTGAGAGGTGGGTGCTTCCTTAAATCCGCTAGTCACGCGCTGACTGAAGTCGATCAGCAGCCCGATCACGATCACCGCAAGGACGATCCACATCAGCGGCGAGCGGAATATCCGTCGTAGGTTCATAACCTGCCTAGTGAGGGTATGGGGGATCTGGCAGATCCTTCTGCCAAGGCTATCGTTCGCGTCCAAGGAAGGCTGGGTGCGTCTCGTGCAGCCTTGCTGTCATTTGCGCCTTACTCCACATTCCGTTTTTCTGCGGCGAAACGCACGTGCACGTTCGTTCCTTGCGCGATGCATCCGTTGCAACGTGTGTATCGCGTCAGGAGCGAACGTGCACGTGCGTTTCCGACGGAGGGCGCGGGTGACCAGCCGGCACGCGTACGCCTAGGAGAGCGGGTCAGCTGTAAACGTGGGGTGAGAGAGTCCCCACCGAGGTCAGGTTGCGATAGAGCCCGTCGTAATCCAGCCCGTAGCCGACCACAAACTCATTAGGGATGTCGAATCCGACGTAGGCGATATCGACCGGATTCCGCGCTGCTTCTGGCTTTCTGAAGACCGTCAGCACCTTCAAACTGGCAGGTCCCCGGGAGCGCAGGTTGGTGACCAGGTACGACAAGGTCAGCCCGGTGTCGATGATGTCCTCGACTAGGAGCACGTCCAGCCCGGTCACGTCGGTGCTGAGATCCTTGAGGATCCGTACTATGCCCGAGGACCTGGTGCCCGAGCCGTAAGAAGACACCGCCATCCAATCCATCCGGCAGTGGATCGTGAGCGCGCGGGAGAGGTCAGCCATCACCATGATCGCTCCATTGAGCACGCCGACGAGGAGCAGGTCCCTGCCTGCGTATTCACGATCGATCTCGGCGGCGAGCTCGCTGATGCGGCTGGCGAGTTCCTCCTTGGTAACGAGGACGCGGGTCAAATCACCGTTGAGCTGGGTGTCCTCCACGGGCCTCAGCCTGCCACAGGATCAGCGGGCCCGCGGACCAGCCAGCCGCGTTGTTACCGGCAGTTCATGCAACGGACAGCCGGCCCGCGTTACGCGTGACAGTCGCCCCAGGCACCTGGATGGACTTTTGGCCATGCCAGTCGATCACCAAGGACTCCACAGCGCCGATATGCCGCAGCGTAAGGTCGCCGATTCCGTGTGCCAGTAGCCACAGGCGGAGGATCCGGCGGCGCAGCGCAGGCGGCTGGGATTCCAAGGCCGCGCAATCCAACGTGTCCGTGCCACCGAGCCCTTCGGCTGTGCGGTACGCATCCGCGGCAAGCCGATCGAGCAGCTCGGTGTCGTCGCGGAGCAGCTCCGCGGTCCGTGCCAAAGCTTCGGCAACGCCCGGACCTAGCTCGGTCTCCAGGGTAGGCAGCACACTCTCGCGTACCCGGACCCTGGTAAATCGATGATCCGTGTTGTGTGGGTCCTGCCAAGGGTCGAGCCCGAGCTCCGCGCACACCTGCTCGGTGGTGGCACGGCGGAGGTGGAGGAATGGCCGCAGCAGATGGCCGGCTCGAGGTGCCATCCCGGCCAGCGATCTGCCACCCGATCCGCGAGCCAGGCCGAGCAGTACCGTCTCCGCCTGGTCGTCGATGGTGTGACCGAGCAGCACCGTGGCGGACCGCGCTCGTGCCTCGGCGTCGAGGGCTTGGTATCGGGACTGGCGGGCTGCGGCTTCCGGCCCCACTGTGGCCGTCTGGTCCACCTCAACGGTGGTAACAGTGATATCGGCGTACCCAAACCGCTCGAGTTGCTGCTGGACGCGCGCGGCAACCTCGGCTGATCCCTCCTGCAGCCCGTGATCAATCACCATTGCGGCGTATTCGAGATAGCGGCGAATCGCTACGTAGCGAGCAGCAAAGGCGAGTGCGAGCGAGTCAGCGCCGCCTGAGCAGGCGACGAGGAGGTGCGTGTCCTGGCTGGTCAGCGCTCCGTCAACTGCTTGGACGACCGCCAGGCCGGCCGGGCCGAGTTCGCGATAACCCACCGATGTTTCAGCTTTAGCCGGTAGTCAGCTCAGGGTGCATCCGGGTCAGCCAGAGCCTCGGGTTGGTGATCTCTGCAGGGTGGGCAGGGTCTCCGGAGAGGTCCAGACCTTGTTCAGGCCTGACATGCCCACTTCATCCATCACCGTGCGGCAGAAGGTCGCGCCGTCGCGATATTGACGCATCTTGGCGTCCAGCCCCAGCAACTTGCGGATGATCTTGTCGAATCCCTGGCCCTGGCGGCGTACGGTGAACTTCGCCCGGATGGTTTCCACGGTGGGAATGACTTCTGGGCCAACGCCATCCATGACGACATCAGCGTGACCCTCGAGCAGCGACATCACCGCGGTGACGCGATCGACAGTTTCGCGCTGCGCCGGCGTTTGAACCAGGTCGATGATCGACACCTCTTGGTTCTGAGTGACCGCCTCGATGACGCGCCGGAGCGCGTCTCGCAGCATCTGGGCCACGATCGCCGGGTCGAGCTCGGCCGAGTCGACGATCTGGGCGATCTGACCATTGAGGTAACCACGCAGCCACGGAACCGCCGCAAACTGCACTCGATGAGTTTCCTCATGCAGGCAGACCCAGAGCCGGAAGTCCGCAGGCTCGACATCGAGCTCGCGTTCGATGGAGACGATGTTCGGTGCCACGAGTAGCAGCCGACCGCCGGGTGCGTTGGCATCGGCTCCCGGGAAGAAGGGGTCGAACTGACCGAGGACTTTCGATGACAGATAGCTGAGCAGCGCGCCCACTTCGACGCCCGTGATGCGAGGGCCGATGGCGGCAACGGTGGGATTTGACTGCTTCATCCGCTCGATCATCTTGGCGTTGAGCGGCCCGAGGATCTGTCGGAAGCCGTCCAGGTTGGCCTGAATCCAACGAGGCCTGTCAACAACCAGCACCGGAGCCGTACCGCTGTCGGCTTCCATTCCCGTTACTTCGCGGACGTAGGCCTCCGCTCGGTCGGCGAAGCTGCGCAGCTCAGCGACGACGGCCGATGCGCCTTCCCGGGAGATCTCAGGGCCAGGCTTGACCAACTTGGTAGCCGTATTCAGCGCAACGGTCCAGTCGACCATCGAGGTTGTCATGCGGGCGAGTCTATGTGCGGGCCCCTCGCGGAAACGGGCTAGCGACACCCGCAGGTGCTGATTGCGGTGGTCACGCGATCCAGCCAGACCACGGCGTTGTATTCGTTCTTCGGCTTGTTGATCAAGAAGGCGTAGACCAGCAGCGAGCCGTCGGCGGTACGTACCAAACCCGCCCGAGCGCGCACCTTGTTCAGCGTGCCGGTCTTGCCGCGTACCACTCCACGCCCAGCCAGGCTCTGGTCGTCGAAATATCGAATCCGCAGGCTGCCCTCGACGCCGGCCACCGGCAAGCCAGTGATGACCGCACGTAGCTCGGGATGCTGCTTGCCAGCGGCCAGCCGCAGCATCTTGACCATCGCATCGGCCGGCACTTTGGTCTGGCGGGCCATGCCGCTGCCGTCGTTGATGGTCATGCCGGGACCCCAGATGCCGAGCTTGGTGAGTTCTGACCGTACGACTTTGGTCGCTTCCGCGATCGACCCCGCCTTCCCGGCGCCGATAGCCGCGTTGCGGAAGAGCACCTCCGCCGCGTCGTTATCGCTGATCATGAGCACGTGTTCAACGATCCGCTCCAAGCGCATCGAGGAAGCACTGGCAACGACCGGTGCCGACTTCGGCGCCCGCGCCCGCTGCGTGGTGCTGACCTTGATCCCCTGCTTGGACAGCGCCGCGGAGAAGGCAGTGGCGGCTGTCCTTGGCCGGGTCTTGGTGACGCGTACCCGGTGCAAGGGAGCCCACCCGACCCTCGTCAACCACGAGCGCAGACGTCCGCGAGACCGAGTCACCGTAGGTTCTGGGCCAGCGCGGGTTCCAGGCCGGGCCGCTGAACAGGGAGGCGTCGTAGCCAACGCTGACTTTTGTGATCTTGTCCTGCTTGAGCTTGCTTGCCGTGGCACGAGCTAGGCCGGTGATGGTGGCTCGCCTGGGATAGTCAGCGCTGCCGTTCCTGGCCAGGTAGGGATCCCCGCCACCGACCAGAATGATCTGACCTCGCTGCGGACTGACCACCGAGGTCTTGAAGGTGTGGTCAGGTCCCAAGATCGACAGCGCCGCTGTCGCGGTGAGCAGCTTCATGGTTGAGGCCGGGATCTGCGGACTCCTGGCGTTGTGGGCATAGACCACCTTGCCGGTCCCAACCTCGACGACCGAGCCGGAGTACGAGCCGGTCATGCCCTTGACCTTGATCGCCCGGATCTTGTTGGCGACTGCGGTGGTGTTGGGAACAGCCCGAGGAGCGGCGGCGGCCAGCACCGGGCTGGGCAGGTCTTGCTGTTGGGGCGTCGGCGTCGGCGTGGCCACGGCCGAGCTGCTGGCGGCTGCCGGGGTAGCTGAAGGAGTGCTGGCAGATGCGATCGGCGAGCTGTGGCTCGTTTGGGTCCCGATGGCGTAGCGGTTCTCCCGTGGCAGCGCGACGACGGCCGCGGCGATCACGCTAGTGACTACACCGATCACCGCAATGACCGCGACCACGACCACGGCAATCCGCTTGGGACCCAAGGGTTACCCACACCTCCTTCACGCTAGGCTCAAGCCGCCGGACAGTTACTGCTGTGCACTCGTAAGAGTCAGTGCTCATCCTAAGGAGGTCACGTGACCGCACCCAATGTCGAGCGAGGTCTAAAGCCGATGAGCGGACTGACCTTCGATGTCACCGTTGAGATCCCGAAGGGTCAGAAGAACAAGTACGAAGTCGATCATGATACCGGTCGCATCCGGCTGGACCGGACATTGTTTACCTCGACTCAGTATCCGGCCGACTACGGCTTTATTGAGGGAACTCTCGGTCAGGACGGCGATCCTCTGGATGCGCTAGTGATGATCACCGAGCCGACGTTTCCCGGCTGCCTGGTCAAGTGCCGGGCAGTCGCGATGTTCCGGATGACGGACGAGGCGGGCGGGGATGACAAGGTGCTCTGCGTGCCGGCATCGGATCATCGCCGCGACCACGTACGTGATATTTCAGACGTGCGCCCGTGGGTGCTTCTTGAGATTGAGCATTTCTTCGAGGTCTACAAGGATCTCGAGCCCGGCAAGTCCGTCGAGGGCGCGACCTGGACCGGCGTTGAGGATGCCGAAGAGGAGATTCAAGCGAGTTTTGCCCGGGCTAAGGAGCACGGCGATAACGGCCACCGCCACTAACGACCTCTCTCCCGTGGACCCGTGATCAGGCGGGAATGCCTGACCATCTGATCTTGCTTGCGCCCTCGGCCAATCGCGTGTACGCATCCGAGGCCGACCGGCTGGTAGCTGCAGAGTTGAAGATCATGCTTGGCGCTCATGATCATCCAGCGATCCAGCCGGTGACCGTGGCCGGGGTCGGATACCTGGCAGTGGCGTCGGAGAGCCTGGATGACCAGCTCAGTGGGGCGCTCGGCCGGCTGTCTGGTTTCTACGCCGCCTTCCAACGAGAGCACGATTGGCTGCTGCCCATCGAGGTGGCGACGCCGGATCTCTTCGACGACGATCTGGTCACCATCCCGAAGTACCCAGGCAAGACCAACGAGCAGTTCACCCGGTTGTTGATCAATGTCACACTGGCCTCGATGAGGCGCCCGATCAGTGGGCCGATCACGATCTTGGACCCGCTGTGCGGTCGCGGTACCACGCTCAGCACTGCGATGATGCTGGGCTGCAACGCGGCCGGTGTGGAAGCGGAGCTGAAGGCCGTTGAAGCGTACGCGGCGTACCTGCGGACGTATTGGCGTCGCAAACGACTGAAACACTCTCTCGACGTCAGCCCGGTGCGCCGCGAGGGCAAGATCATTGGCAAACGCCTCGACGCTGAAGTGATCCCCGCCGGGCAGGATCGGTCGGTTGGGCTGACCGTGTTCTCCGGCGACACCCGGCAATCGGCGGCGCTGTTCGGCAAGCGCAAATTCGATGCGGTGCTGGCGGATGCCCCGTACGGCGTGGTGCATGGCAGCCAGACCGACGTACGCGGTGCCAGCGGGAAACGGGACCGATCCGCAGCTGGCTTGATCAGCGATGCACTCCCAGTCTGGGCCGGGCAGCTGAAGACCGGCGGTGCGCTCGGCCTGTCCTGGAACGCGATTGGCCTGCGCCGGGAACGGCTGCTTGAGCTGGTTACCGACGCAGGCTTGGAACCGCTGGACTTTGGTCCGTACCGGGACTTCGAGCACCGGGTCGACTCCTCCATCCGGCGTGACATTGTTGTGGCGATCAAGCCGTGATTCGCCGTCTCAGGTAGAGGGCGTACGCGGCCACCCATGCGAAGGCCAATGCCACAGCAACAAACAGGCGGATGCTGAAGCCAAACCCAACCGGCACGCTGAGCACGAAGCACAGCGCAGCAACAATGCGAGTCACAAGAGCAGCACGGACCAGTCCGTCTGCTGCGAAGCGGCGTGCGATGACGAGGCAGGCACCGATCAGTGAGAGGAAGGCCAGCGGCGGGGCGAAGGCGTGAATCAGCGCGTGGGTGCTGATGTGCTCGGGAATCCCTTCTGGTGCGCCGGCGGGGAAGCCGAGAGCTGGGTCGGCCTTGAAGACGCCGCCGATCACCAATCCGACCCCGAAGAGCGCGAAAAATCGTGGACCCCAGCGGCTGGCGGGACCGTCGGTGAGCACGCGTGCAACGCCGACGCTGAAGATGATGCTGAGGACGCCGGCGACGATGAAGTTGGTGACCTGAAGCCAGCCGTGCTCGCCCACGGATAGCAAGCTGATTGGGTGTCGACGCAGGTCGAAGCCATCCCGAGTGAGGATCTGCAACGTGGCGGTCGCGACAAAGAGCGGCCCTGCCAACACGCCCGCGGCGAGCATGGCGCGGGTGGTCGCGTCAGTCCGACTCCGGGTCTCGATGGTAGTCATGATCAAGATGCTCCTTTTCCATAGGTGTCTTGCCTCTGCGTCGACCGCGGAAAGGTGTTCTCGACACGAGTTGGGCAAAGTTCCTGAGAATCTCGACGGGATCATGTCGAGAT
>CAVSSB010000047.1:0-21987 GCA_963730505.1 uncultured Actinomycetota bacterium | reverse complement strand
TGGACTTGAACCAGTGACCTCTTCCGTGTCAGTGATCTCTGACACGCCTGACAATGGAGCGGTAACCGTAACCGATGGTCCGTGGGTGTCCCCAGATGATCGCCGGCTACCGCTAAGATTGACTAGCAGTTTGACTGGCAGGGGCGGGCGAGGCGTTTGGAAGCAAATCTGCGTCGTCTGGGTCAAGTGAGAGCTGTCCGCAGGACCAGCGCGAAGATCGGCTGAACCAGGACAGCACGAGCTAAGTGACTGGCCACGTCCCACAGCCGCACGGCCTTATCCCAGCCGCCTGCGACGAGCGTTCTGCCGGGGCTGAACCGCACTGAGACGACGATGTCGGTGTGGACGGAGTTCACGGGGAGCCGATTGGACCGGCGGCGGCCATCCCAGCGCTACACCGTCCCGTTGCTGCTGCCGCCAGCAAGGCACCTGGGATACGGCTTCCTGCCCGTCTCGCGTGTGGACCTTCCGAGGATCGCCACCGCGAGACCTCGCCAGGAGGCTGCCCGGATTCTTCGCGACGAGGTGTGCAACCGATCCGACGACGGCAACCCGCCGCTGGAACTGTCGGGGCGGATTGAGCAGATCCTGGCTTCTCGCGACTGGCTGCCGCCGATGAGTCGGCAAGCTGAGCCGGCGTTCTCGTTGCGGTGAGAATCGTAAGAGTGTTCTAATAAGATATGGAAGATCTCGATCCGACTCAGTACGGCGAAAAGATGCAGACCTCGGCGTTGTGCCTGTCGTCTGTTTGCGCGAGAGAAACACTGCCGCTCATGGCAGAGCGAGGTCATCTGCGGCGTGATCTTCTACGAGAGTCTGGGCAGCCGATGCTCCGGCTCCGGCGCGCGCCGTTGACTCCCACCCGAGGCGGCCATACGTTCGAACCTTCGTCTGCCCATCGCGAGCACGGCTCTCGGTTCGTCATCTGGTACTCCGTGGACGATCCTGAGCCAGGGAGACAGATATGCCGACGACGATCATTAATTTGAAAGTTAAAACAGTTGAGGATAAGGCAGTCACCCCACAGAACAACCAACTGGGCAACATGATCGCCTCCAGCGACGACATCACCGAAATCAACGGCGATCCCAGCCTTAGAGGGCAACACGCAGGTTTCTATGTCCGTGTTCGCAGGCCGGATTTCTGGCTAGGTGAAGCTGGATACATCTTGCCGGGAATCCCAGGCACGCCCTTCCCGAATGGCGGTCAACTGCAGACCCGAGGGCTCCTCAAATTTTCCAGTCTGGTGAATACGGTTGCGATCATCGGAGGGACCGAGGATTACCGGTGTGCTTCAGGTCAGGTCAAGATCGACGGGAAGAACTTCGAGCCGACAATCGAAACTCCGTGAGACGCGGAGCGACGGCAATGGACGCGTTGTTCGGCGACCATCGAGCTAGCCGGTCTGATTAGCAGTTGGACTAGCAAGGCCTACGACGTAGAGACGTGCAGCGTCGAGGCTGGTCGCAAAAGCCCAACTGACCAGGGGTGTTGCTCCAAGCGCCAGATGTTGCGCAAAGGTCTCGAAAAGTTGGCTGACTAGACATCCCACGACCGGAAGCGGTCAAGCTGCGGAGCTGAGTTTGTCTGGTTCGGTGTGCCAGGCGTGGTGTTCGTCGTAGAGGGTGTGGGTTCGTAAACAGCCGTGGAGGATGCCGACGAGCCGGTTCGCCAGGGCTCGGAGGGCTTGGTAGTGGGTGGCGCCGCGGGCGCGTTGCCGGTCATAGAAGGCGCGGGCGCCGGGGGAATTGTTCAGCGCCGCGAAGGCCTGCAGGAACAGTGCATCACCGAGGCGGCGGTTGCGGGCGAAGCGGGCCAGGACTACCCGTTTGGTCCCGGAGGCTTTGGTGATGGGTGACATGCCGGAGTAGTTCTTGCGGGCCTTGGCGTCGACGTAGCGGTCGGGGTCGTCGCCGAACTCTGCTAGCACCCGGGCGCCGAGGATGTCACCGAGGCCGGGTTGGCTGCGGTAGATCTCAGCGTCCGGGTGCTGGCCAAAACCCTGCTCCACCTGCCCCGCCAGCACCTCGGTCTGGGCCGCCATCGTGCTCAACACAGCCAGCAGCGCTGATGCGCTGGCGGTGTAGGCACCGATCACACCAGGTCGCGCGGCCAGCTGCTCAGAGCTCAACGCGGCCCGGATCGTGGCGGCGGTAGTGGGGATATTGCGCTGCCGGCCGGCACGCCGCAGCAGAGTTTCGATCCGACTCTGGGACAGCCTCCGACCCAAGCTGGGGCTGGGTGCCACGGTCAGCACCGCCAACGCGTCGCGGCTGGCGAGGTCGGTGCCGAACGCGGCCAGGGCGGCCGGGTAGTACTCCCGCAGCAGCGACCGCAGTGTGTTCACCTGCCGCACCCGGGACCAGATCATCGTCTGATGGGCGCGGGCCGCGATCTTGATGTGTTCAGCGATCTGGCTGTCGCCGGCGATCCGGCGGTGATGCGCCCGATCCAGCCGGACGATCTCGGCCAGCAGATGTGCATCCGCGGCATCTGACTTCGCCCCCGACGGGGAATGCCGTTCCCGATAACGGGCCACCTGCAGCGGGTTGATCGCAAATACCCCATAGCCGCCTGCCAGCAAGGCCTGCACCCAGGGCCCACGGTCGGTTTCGATACCCACCTGCACTTGGTTTGGCTCGGCCGTCGGGTCCAGATGCTCTGCAACCAGCTCGTGCAAGGTCGTGATCCCCGCCAGGCCCTCTGGCAGTCGACGGCGGGCCAGCACCCGGCCGGCCTCGTCTTCGATCTCGATGTCATGGTGGGCCTCAGCCCAATCGTCGCCAATAAACAGCACCGCGCCTCCCCGCTCACGTATTTGATCAACAAAAGGCTCGAACCGCGGAGAAGACCTGCTACGACCTAATGGGACGCTTCTATGTCCCGTCAAGTGGTCGAGGACAGCGCCGCAAGCTGGCGAAACAGTTGTCGGGCGATATAGCGCTTCAGGCACCGCTTGATGTCGCGGATGGTTTTGCCCTGGGCGAGGCGACGCTGCACGTATTCCTTTGTGGCGCTGTCTTGACGCATGCGGACCAGCACGATGGTGTGGAGCGCGCGGTTGAGCTGTCGATCTCCGGACCTGTTCAGTCGGTGCCGGGTGACCGTTCCTGACGAGGCCTCGATGGGTGCGACACCGCCGAGCTTGGCGAATGCAGCCTCGGAACGGATTCGGCCGTGATGGGACCAGGAGGTGATGACCTGACCGGCCACGACAGGGCCGATCCCCAACTGGCCGAGCAGCTCGGGGGCGAGCCGTCGGATCAGCCTGTCGAGCTGAGCCTCGAGTTCGGCGGCCTCCCGCTCGCAGGCGAGCGCTCGGTGTGCGGTGGAGCGCAGAGCCAACACGGTGGCAGAATGCTCGAGGCGTCAGGTTTTGAGTTCTCGGCCGTGGACCACGAGGGCGTAAATGATGAGGACATCGATGATGATCGCGATGATCGCCCAGAAGGGGTAGAGGGTGGTCCAGCTGAACTGAGCGATGAGGTTGAGGGCAACCAGGACAACGCCGATGACTCGCGCAAAGGTCGAGCCTCGCATGAGGAGGACGCCCACGATGACGAGCAGGATCCCGAAGATGAGATGGATCCATCCCCATGTGGTGATGTCGAACGCTAGGACGGTTCCGCCGAGGGTGACCCAGTAGGCCTCGTCACGGATCAGCGCGGCGAGGCCTTGAATGGCGTTCATCGCTCCGGTGATCATCATGAACACCGCAGCGAAAACAACCCATCCAGTCCAGCCCGTGGTGGGCGCGTCGTACTCATCCGTTGCCATCTTGACCTCCCGATCTATCAGTGGGGACCGTGGCTTCTCGGCCCGCGATCCGCATGCGACGTCTTGTATAAACAGCAAACAGCAGACAGGCATCCTTTGCGGGGCGCATCACACAATCCGTGTGATTCTCTTGGCTGGACAAATGCGCCCGCCGGGGCTGAACGCAGAGGTCCGCACGATTCTCTGGCACGCGTCAGGCCGACGGCGGACGGTGCCGAACCGCATATGACGACGAGTTCCTATCGCAGCCGGGCACTGACCAGAGGAGAGTGACTTCGGGAGGGCGCCCGGGCGCAGATAGACCCGCTGCTCCGCAGTCGTGAAAAGAGATCGCGAGCACGAGACCGAGCAGGCCGGTCGCCTTGGATGTCGTCCGAGGATGCGAAGGCTTCTCGGCGATCGTGAGCGCTCTCGCGGTTGTAGTCGGTGCCCAGGGCGCGGGCTTGCGACGGAAGATCGCGAAGGATGACCCTTGCGGTACGTCGGACCGGCGAACGATTGATACGCCGCGGCCTGCCGAGTTGCCTGCAGGCGAGTAGCCCTGGAGTGGTGCTGGTCATGCAGCTCTGGGCTCACCAATGCGTGTGCGCGGGCAGGCATTCGCGGGCTCTGTAGGCATCCCCGATTGATCACTCCGAGAAGGATCACATACATCGGGTGATGCCAGATCCTCGGGCAACGGCGAGGCTTACGGCACGAAGCTGTTGCCGCTCCAAACAAAGGGATGCTCATGGCAAACAAGGTCGTTGTGTTGGCAATCTTCAAAGACGAAGCCGCGGCGGATGCTGCGGCGCAGAGCGTGAAGGACTCCGGACTGGCCAACGATGATGCGATCGGTGTGCTGGTCCTCAACAACAAGGGTGAGGTCAAGGTTGACAAGGTGGGCAAGCGCACTATGGGCAAGGGTGCAGGGATCGGGCTGGCTCTGGCGTTGTTCACTCCAGTCGGCCTCGCTGCAGGAGTCATTGGCGGCGGCGCCCTCGGCGCACTTCACCACAAGGGGCTCGGCCTGGATAAGGCGGACCGTGACCGCATCGCGGCAGAGCTGGGCGACGGCAAGGCTGCCGTCGGTGTCCTGGCGCCGGCCGCCGAAGCTGTCGCCGTCAAGGTCGGGCTAACCGAGTTGGGTGGAGCCGCCGAGTCGTACGAGGTCGCCGATGAAGATCTCGAGGAAGCCCACGCCGCGGCGGCTGACAGCTCCTAGTCGGCCATCAAGTTGGTCACCGCCGACACGTCGCTATGCAACCCCGCCGACTAGTGCTTGGTCCGGCGCACACCCGCTTCAACGACTACGTGGGGACAGTCGCAGCTGATGACGCCGCAGTCGTCAAGGATCAACCGAGCCTGTATGAGCTGGCCGATATTGATCGGGATCGCTACACCATCTTGGCGGTCGACCTGAGCATTGACGGTCCGGTCACCGCGACCGTCTATGCCATCGACCGAGTCGAGCAGGGGATCACACGACACAGCGAGATCGCCGAGCTGAGCGCAAGCCAGCGGCAGGTTCCCGTTGTTGCTTTCGACGTCCCCGAACCGAATGTCGAAGGCCTCATCAGGCACGCCTTCCGCAGGATCTCGATCCGCCTCGTAACTCAGCATCTCCAAGACCTGGACCTGGTACTCGTAGTGACTGAGCCGAGCGCGATCGAGGACATCGGGGGTTAACCATCAGTTCTTCGTGAGTCAAGGACACACCGCGAGACAGGCCAGGACTCGAAGACCAGGCTGCTCGATACCGTGACCGGAATGAAGTGGCACGTGCTCATGACAGTGCTCTTCCACAAGAATCGCCAGCATGTTCTAATCAGGATATGGATCTCAGCGACGACAACGGCAGCCCAACCGGCCGCGTCTAGTTGGCTGTTAGACGTGCCTTGAGATGTCGAAGTGTGTGGGCGCTTTGATGTGCTTTTGTCCTGCCCTCGGCGTGAGATGTCGCGCGTACCTCACGACGGATCAAATTAGCCCCCATGTGAAGTTGTCGGCCCGCTAGCGGGTGCGGCTGTTTGTGGTCCGTTGCTGGTTTTCTGGCGGCCGACCTCGACGGCGCTGACGAGAATCCGTATCCCGAGGCCGAGCACGATCAGGTCAAGGATCATCTGGGTCGTGACCAGGATGCGGGCTACTTCGCTCGCTGCGGTGATGTCCCCAAAGCCGACCGTGGCAAAGATGGTGACGGTGAAGTACAGCGAGTCGGTACGGGTGAGCGTCTCGACGTTGAAGTTGCTGGGATCGGCCCCCGCCATCACGAAATACGCAGCCGCGAAAAGCAGCAGGAACAGCGGTGCGGTGGTAGCGAGCGCTTCGACCGCCTTTACGGCCGGGTGTCGCGCTCGGGTGACCGCTTTCACCTGATAGCCAGCAACGGCGGCCAACGCCAGCAGTCCAGCCGCCAGGGTTAGCCAAATGGGAAGCGAGGACAGACGCTCAAGCGGGAGGAGGTAGTACCCGGCGAGCAGAACTACGGTGATGGCTAAGGACCGCAGCAGTCCGATGGTTAAGCGCCGGCGACGCTCCTTCGCGGATAGCGCTGGGACGGGTGCGGTGGTCACCTCGTCCTCCGGTGCATCTCAGTTTGCATGATCAAGTTGCCTTTCTCAGTCGCGCAGTCATTGCAGGGTCGGTTCGGCGCGGTCTGCCACTGGCCGAAGAAGCCTCCCGACTGTAGCCGGGCGATGCCGGTGGCTTTCGAGTCGCGGTGAGGATTTCCGCCGAGTGGTCAGGCGCGGTTGCTGGTTCACGGGATCCGACAACGACCTGGTCGATCCTTAGACGATCCACCATCGGCGAACCCCTCTGTAGAGACCCGCGGGGCTTTTCAAGCCCCCTTCGATAATCCAATCCCCAAACGGCGAAACCGCGCATCCCCCAGATTGCATGAAACTGCGATCGGGCGGGACTGCGCGGCGACGGAGGCACTAGGCAGCACCACCGCATGAGGGTTGATTCTTCATGCGTTCCATGTGATGACAACTCAACGCCCGGGTCGGGATGATGATGGCCTCGAGGCGGGACGGGCGACGCCGAACACTCAATGCAAGGGTGGTGTGGGTAATGGACGCGAATACGCAAATCGCCTTGGCTGCCCCAAAGTACAGCGGTCCGGGCCCGCAGGCCGAGACGGGCTCAAATCCGTTGGTCGCCGAATCAAGCTGGCAGCGCCGGCCGAGCCGGGACAAGGATGAGAGCAGGGCCACAGACGAGCGCGAGGCCGCGGACCTCGTATCGATCGAGGGCCGGCTGATGGCTAAGTACTGCCAATCCTTGGGACCCGACGCGGTAATGCGTTGCATCGCTGACGCTATCCGCTACTTCGACACAGCTCCGGTACGCACCTATGTGATGTTGCTGGTCGAACGCCGAGCGACCGCGCAACTGCGCCACCGGGCGTCCCGAGCGGCTGCGGATCCGACGGACGGTCCGGGCTGCCTTTCCTAGACAGGCTGGCTACGACACACTTCCGGACACGTGTGGCGACGCTGCGGGGCCAGGGGCATCCGCGGCCACGCTTCCGGGCGAAGGCACGCGGCGCGCCACTCTCGCTGTCAACCGTCCAAACAAGGCGCCCACGGTCGCCCCGACGAGCACGTCACCGGGGTAGTGCACGCCTGTATAAACGCGGGAGAAGGCCACGATGGCGGCCGCCGCTCGCAACGGGAGCCGGAGCGCCGGTAAGACGTCTCCGACGGCAACTGCGAAGGCGGCTGCGGACGCGGAGTGGCCTGAGGGGAACGACGTCGACGACGGCATGCGTACCCACCGCTGCTGGGGAACCCCGCCGCCCTCCCGGTCGGGGCGCCGGCGTTCACCGGCCATCTTCATAGGCTGGTTCACCACCAGGGACGCCGCGCCGATGGCCGCCAGCCCAGTGAGTGCGGCCCGCCTGCCCCGACTTCCTCCGAACAGCGCGAGGAAGCCGGACACAAGGAGCCACGGCTTGGAGAAGTTGGCGAAGTCGGACACCAGCCTCAGCGGCTCGTCCAGCAACGGCAGGCGCAGCCGTGCCACCGATTGGTAGACGCCACGGTCGTAACCGTCAAGACGGCGCAGCAGGGTCACCGCCCGCGCGCGGGCCGTCCCCACGCCGTCCCGAGGCGCGCTGAGCCGGTCCGCCAGCCGTCCCTCGAACGGCTGCTGCGCAGGCGAGCCGGTCATCTTGGGCAATCCAGCGCCGCAAGCCACAGCGCCGTCGACGTGGACCGGGGGAGCGACTTTAGCCCCACGCTCACGGCTTCGGCGTAGCCGGATGTCGGTAGCAGTTCCCCATACGTCATCGGCGAGCTGTGCCTTCGAAATCAGAGTTCAGGGAGCAGCAGGTCACCATTTGAGTTCGACCTCGAGCTCGCGCTCATCGTCCTCGAATTCGATCTCGAGTTTGAAGTCGACCTCGTCGGGCACGTGCACTTTGAAGGTGATCCCGCCGCGGTCGAACTCGACCTCGTTGTGCTTGGCGAGCTCGTCGGCGAGAGCGTGCAGGCGGGCGGCGGCGTCCTCGCGGCTCAGCCGCTCCTTCTCGGTGATCTCCATTTTGTTGTTCATTGAGGCGTCTCTGGTGTTGACCTTGCGGGGTTCTGCTTGTGGCCGAAGGCGATCCGAACCAACTCGACAATGCTGGCCCACATTCCTTCGGGAGCTGTTGCGGAGGGTGAGGCGCCTGGGTGCTTCCGAGCGACGCGCACTGTTAGGACTCCGGGCCGAATGCTAAAGAGCAGCGGTGCATCCAAGACGAGCGCCTCGCCGTCGATGCCGGCGGGGACAGGCTGGTCCGCATCGATCTCGAAGGTTGGGGCGGACCATTGCCGCAACGGGCGCTGCGGCGAACTGCCGTTCTGGCCGCGCCCGGCGGGTGCCCCGACGATAATGATCCCGAGCAGGCCGTCGTCGATGCGCGGGCGGGTGCCCGAGCCGACCGCGTGGCCGAGCCGGTATTGGTTGTTGGAGACCATCACTACAGCGCCGGCGTGATGTTCGTGTCCGCCCGGCCCGGTCCAGCGCATATCGATGTCGCTGCCGCCGGGGCCGACCACGTCAGGCATGGTGTCCAGCAGGGTGCGGATCTTGGCGTCGCGGTAGCCGGAGCGCTGGACCGCCTCGGCGTAGAGGCCGAGCGCGACATTGTTGACGAATACGCGACCGTTGACCTCGGCGAGGTCCACCCGACGCTCACCGCCATCAACGAACGCGTCCAGTCCACCGACGACGTCGTCGCGGTCAACGCCGAGATCGAGCGCGAAGTGGTTGCGGGTGCCAGCAGGCACGCATGCGTACGGCAGCCCGACTTCGGCGGCGACCTTGGCAACGATCGCCTGCGAACCGTCCCCGCCTGCCATTGCGAGCCCATCCGCGCCACCCTCGACCGCGCGACGAACCAGCGTCTCGAGGTCCTCGCCGGGTTTCAGCTCGATCGGCTCGATGCCACGCTCGCGAGCCTCCTTGGCGAGCTGGAAGCGTTCGGCTTTCCCGCCACCGGAGCGCGGATTGTAGAACAGCACCGCCCGGCGCGGCGCGGTAGCGTTCGGCAAATCCACGTGGAGGGTAAAGGCGGCACTCGCTGCACCCAAAGACACGACGAGCCCTACCACAACCAACAGATCAACCCACCGCTCGCCGCCCGCGACAATTAGGACGACTGCGCCGACCAGCGCGATGCCAGCGACGATCACCCCTACTACCCGCGCAACGCCCCGCCGGCGCAAGCCGTACCAGGCGGACCCGCCGGCGATCAGCACACAGCCCAACAGAACCAGGCCGCGCGGGAACTGGTTTATCGCAACGGCGACCGCGAAAACTAGCGTGGCCATTCCCACCACCAACGCGAAGATCGCCATCAGTCGCCGTTTCATAGCAGTGGGCCTTCGTCAGCAGCCATGACGACTATCCCGCCGCTGCTACTGCTCATCGCTTTCCTCTTCGAGCTCCGCGATCTCGATCTCCACCGCGAGTGCCTCCACGATCCTGCCGGTGGCGGACGCAACTCGGGCTGTGCCGACGATCGGCGCAATGGCGGCGAGGACACCGCGGACCCGTTCGGGGTCGATTCCAATCTCGCTTGCCGCGTCGAGGTTCAGCAGATACGAGACCGGCGGGGCATCTACCGCGGCAAGCGCAGCGATGCGAACCAGCAAGAGTGTTTCAGCGTCGAGGCTCGACGCGGCGATCGAATCCGCGGTCATGCGTGCGAGCAGGTCGAGGACCGGCGTCTCGTTTGTCGATTCAGTCATGGTGCTCCCTTTCGTTCAGCGTTGTCCTCAGGACACGTCTACGTATGATCCAATCCCGGAAGCCAAACCGGCCGCATCCCACAGATCGAGTGAATCGGCACCAGACCGGGTATTACCCCACCGATGTTGACGCGGTTCGCGATTCACTCGATCTGCGTGATGCAGATGGGGTCTGTTCTGATGCTGAATTGATTGAGCATCACTTGCCCAAGCAGGGAGTTGGCCTTGGACTACACGGAACGGCTGCGGCGGCTGGCCATCAATGACGCACGTGATATGGAGGTCGGCGGCGGCGAGGTCGACTCCCGAGCGCTCGATTCGAAGACGCTGGAGCTGGTGCGGCTCGCTGCGTTGGTCGCGGTCGGTGGTGCTGTGCCGTCCTACGGAGCCCAGGCCGATGCCGCACTGAATGCGGGCGCGACGGCCGCTGAGATCGTCGACGTGCTGGTTGGCGTGGTTCCTATCGTCGGGCTGCCCTGCGCTGTCGCGGAGGCCCCGAAGCTTGCGCTGGCGCTTGGGTATGACGTCGAGGATGCCTTGGAACACCAGTCGAGTAAGTGATTTTCGGCTACCCGCCGAGCAGACCGATCGCCGAGGCATGCTGCACCGCGTCGTTGCGTGAGGAGACATTCAGCTTTCGATAGATCGAGGCGACTTCTGTGCTGACGGTGTTGCGGGAGATGAACAGCCGCTCCCCGATCTCGCCAAAGGTGAGGTGCGTCTGCAGGTAGGGGAGCAGCCGGAGTTCTGCTGGGGAGAGGGGCGACCCACCTGTCGCGCCCATGTGCGTGCTCGACGTGACGATCCGGCGAAACTCCGAGACTTCCTCGATCAGGGCGCCCAGAGCCGGCCGGTTGAGTAGGACGTCGTCTATCTCACGGAGCAGGGTGCGGGCGGTGGACTGGTCGCCGGTGGCCCAGTACACCTTGGCGAGTTGCAGTCGTGCGCGTACAGCGAGCCATGGCAGCACGAATGTGCAGGTCGGACGGGCCCGCATCGCCTGCGTGAGCTGCCGGTCTGCCTCCGTCAAGTCGCCACGGTGCACAGCGAGCCGTGCAGCGACGGCGAAGGCGAGCACGCTGGTGACGTAGTCATGCATCCGATACTCATCAATAGCGGCGAGCGCCAGTTCCACATGCCCGGCCGCCTCCGCCCATCGCCCGCGATCCATGGCCACCACCGCGAGCTCGGCCTCGCTGTCGACGAGCGAATCAGTATTGCCCATTGCGGCGGCCAAGATGGACGATTCGGCGAATAGCGCACTCGCCTGGTCAACGTCTCCGGCTAGCAGATGCGCCTCGGCGCAAAAGCAAAGCGCCGTGTCGCGCCAGACGCTCCACGGCGGCTCTTGCGCGACGGCGAAGCTAGCGTCGGTCATCATCTGCTCGGGGCCTGCGGCGCATATGACGGCTCGAATCATCGCCCGCGCCGAGTCAAACGATGCCGTTCCGTCGGCCGGCACCAGGTCAAATGAAGCGGCGTCGACGATGGCCGCCCAGCGTTGCGCCTCGGCGGTCTGCCCGGTGAACACGGCCATGTAACCGGCCAGCACAGCGAGTGGGGGATACTCCTCGATGGCGGAGTCGCCGAGCGCCGACAGCCAGCGTTGCACGGTCGATAACTGGCCCGCCTGATAGGTCGGCAGGACCAACGCCGTCACCAACTGAACGCATCGGTCCTGCTCGGTCGTGTTCAACAGGTGCTCGACAGCCATCGCTGGAGATCCATTGGCCTCGTACCAGTCGGCGGCTCGCAAGTGCAGCTTCGTGATGACCTCAGGCTCGACTCGGCGCAGCTCACCGAGCAGGAACTCCCGGAACAACGCGTGGTAGCGGTACCACTCACGCTGACGATCGAGCGGGATCAGGAACAAGCTCAAGGCCTCGAGGCTACGCAGCCGCTGTTGTCCACCGGATTCTTCGAGGAGCGCATCGCACAGCGGAGCACACAGTTGATCAAGAACTGCCGTGCGCCGCAGGAACCGCTGGATATTCCCGGGCAGACTCATCAACGATTCGCGGTACAGGTAGTCGGCCAGGTAGCGATCGTCACCAGAGACCGTCAACGTCTCGCCGGGGCTGTCGCGAGCGATCACCGCAGCGAGGTAGAGGCCGACCGGCCAGCCTTCGGTCCTTTCAGTCACAGCCGCTGCCCGCTCACGCGTGACCTTGACGTGCGCCGCCGCGAAGATCTGCTCGGCTCCGGCCGCGTCCAGGGCCAGGTCACTCCCCAAGAACTCCACCGCGTCACCGGAAGCCCGCAGCCGCGGCAAGTGGGGCTGCTCGGAACGACTCGCAGCGACCAGTTGAGAGCCTCGAGGAATCCCCGAGATCACCAGGCCCAATACGTCGTGACAAGCCGGCGACTGTAGTTCGTGGAGGTCGTCCAGCATGAGCACGAACCGAACTGGGCTCCTCCGGAACACCGAAGCGAGTAGCGGCGCGGCGCGTCCCAACGCCGACACGCCGAGTCCGCTCATGTCGGCGATCAGGTCGGCGTTGCCCGGCACGATCCGCGCGTACGAGGACGCCAACAAGGTCAGCAGGACCGCGGGATCATCATCGAAGCGGTCTAAAGACACCCACGCGACCTGACGATCCTCGCCATCGGCCCACTCGGCCAGCAAGGTTGACTTGCCGTAGCCCGCGGGCGCAGTGACGGCAACCACACGGCTATCGCTCGCGCGACCCGTCTCGATGAGTTGGGCCCGACTCACCGCACCTGGGCGAGGTTGCGGAATCGAAAGCTTCGCATCCAGCAGCAACCGTTCGAGCTCAGCAACCGTCGGCGCCTCGGCCTGGTGAGGATCCACGGTCACAGTCGAATCCTAGGGATGGATGTTGGGGCGCTCAACCTCAACCTGGCCGCCCAGGCGAGCCGACAGCGGTCAGAGCGCCGTGACGCCACCCGGCGGTCTTCCGAGGTATGTCCAACATGGAGTTCTGCGAATGAGACGGGTGGGTACGTCGGACGGAGGTGCCGGCAGTCCGAGGGATTACAGATTTCGATCTAAGGGCGGTGTAAACGAGGCCAAGTAGAGGGTGATGGATTGGCAGCGTGGCGGCTTGCGCAGGCACAGGCCCGCGACAACATCGGGGCTAAAGCCGTCGATGACCTGGTCGCGCTCACGATCGAGGTTGTCGAGTGCCTCCCGACTGGCCCGGACGCAGCGTCATGATCTCGAACGCTCCGGGCGGCGATCCCACGAGGCCCGGGAGGGTCGTCGAGCTTCGGCACACGCTCCGGCAAGGCCAACGAGAAGTATTGATCGAGCTGTTCGAGCCCGAGCTGATCGAGCCGCAAGAGAGGCCTCGTCATCAGCGACGTGCTTTCGCCGCTACGGCCGTCCAGCCGCTCCGGTCCACCGAAGCGCGGTGTCGGCGGTGACAAGCCTTGATGGTCGACTAGGAGCTGTCGGCCGTGGCGGCGGCGTGGGCTTCCTCGAGATCTTCATCGGCAACCTCGTACGACTCGGCGGCTCCACCCAACTCGGTCAGCCCGACCTTGACGGCGACCGCTTCGGCGGCCGGCGCCAGGACACCGACGGCAGCCTTGCCGTCGCCCAGCTCTGCGGCGATGCGGTCACGGTCCGCCTTATCCAGGCCGAGCCCCTTGTGGTGAAGTGCGCCGAGGGCGCCGCCGCCAATGACTCCTGCAGCGAGGCCGACTGGAGTGAACAACGCCAGAGCCAGCCCGATCCCTGCACCCTTGCCCATAGTGCGCTTGCCCACCTTGTCAACCTTGACCTCACCCTTGTTGTTGAGGACCAGCACACCGATCGCATCATCGTTGGCCAGTCCGGAGTCCTTCACGCTCTGCGCCGCAGCATCCGCCGCGGCTTCGTCTTTGAAGATTGCCAACACAACGACCTTGTTTGCCATGAGCATCCCTTTGTTTGGAGCGGCAACAGCTTCGTGCCGTAAGCCTCGCCGTTGCCCGAGGATCTGGCATCACCCGATGTATGTGATCCTTCTCGGAGTGATCAATCGCCGACATGGGACGCCTACCGTCCCGGCTCAATATGCTGGCTATCGTCGGCACTGGACGCCGCCTGCTCGGCCGCTGCGAGACCGATCCGACTCCGAACCGGGTCGGCGACCTCACCCGTTCTCGGCTTTGATCTTTCCGGAATCGACGGCCTGTTTGAGGGTCGCGTAGTCCCGCTCATTCTGGTCGGCGTAGGTTTCGGCAAACGTCGCCATGGCGTGGTCGAACTTGTCACCGGTGCCGAGGTAGCTCGCGATTGCCGCCGCATCACCGGAGCGCGCCTGGGCCCGGGCAAGCGTCCAGCCGCAGAGGCGGGCGTAGCCGGACAGGGCAGATGGATTCATGGCCTCCACGACCGCCGATCCTTTGCCGTCCCAGAGTTGGCGGATGTAGAAGTCCCGGGACACACCGTCGATCCCATCGGTCCGGATCCAGCCGAGCATGATGTCGCTCGCAGACTGCATGAGCCGTTGACCTTCGACGACTCGCTGTCCGTGATTGGGATATCTGCTCTTGCCCAAGAAGGGCTCCAGTACCGAGTCTTGGGCCTCCTTGGCTTGCAGGAACAATGGGTCGCTGTCGTCGTGGCCCAGCATCAACAAGATCCACGCGCGAGTGCCCACACTGCCGACACCGACCACTTTGCGGGCCGCGTGCACGTAGCGGAAGCCCTCCAGGAGGTGTCGATGATCGCCCGCGAGTGTGCGGCGATAGGAGCGCAGCAGGTTGTGAATTGCTTCGTTGACCTGGTGGTACTCCCAGTCAGGAAGCAGGTCCTCGATCGGGACGATCAGGGGCGGATCGCCGACGAGCTGCGGCTGGCCGTCGACCATCTGCACGAGTTTGTTGAAGGCCTTCATGCTGTCCTTGGAGCGGGCTTTGGCCACATTCTTCTCGAACCGCTTCACCGTCTTCTTCTTCAGCTGCGCGCTCACCAGAGCGTTCATCTCGTCGATGTCCAGGCGGGCGTACCAGACGTCGAGCTTCTTCATTTGTGCCATGTCCTGCATCGCCTCGCGGTAGGACTGGGCCACTGCCAGATTGATCGACTTGCGCTGCTTGGTGTCGAAGTCACGGTCGCGTCCGGCGACGGCGAAGCTGGCCACCAACCTTTTGACGTCCCACTCGAACGGGCCGGGGAGCGTCTCGTCGAAGTCGTTGACGCTGAAGACCAGCTGCCGGTCCGGGGCGGCGAAGACGCCGAAGTTGGACAGATGCGCGTCGCCGCATAGTTGCACCGGCAGGCCGGTTCGGGGCGCATCGGCCAGGTCGGAGGCCATCAGGTAGGCGGCCCCGCGGTAGAAGGTGAACGGTGAAACCAACATTCGGCCGTAACGGATCGGGACCAGTTCCGGCACCCGACTTGTGCCTTGCTCCTCGAGGAGGCTAACCGGGTCTGGCCGGTCCGATGACGGCTGCCATTCCCCATGCACCGATAGAGGAACCAGTTTTCGCTCCGCCTTCCCGCGGGCGGCGCGCTCTGCCATCGCGGGATGTTCAACCTGTCCCGCCTGCCCTGTCGCCCGCCGCCCATCTCCGGTGGCTGGCACGTCGGTGGAATTCTTGGTGCTCTGATTTGATGTCACTACACCATGGCACGGCATATGTGCGTCCCTGCGCATCACCCGATCTATGTGAAACACCGCCGCGCGAGCGTCCTTGGTCGCTCGATCGTCCCTTGTCGTCGGGATTGAGTTTTGCTCTGCGCGCTGCGTGACGGGTCGGTTGGGCGTTAGTGGCGTCTGCGGCGTGCTGGTAGCTCGGGCTGCACTTGTTTACTCATCGGCATGTTTGCGTTGGCGGCGTCACAGATAGTGCTTCGGGTTTCACACGATCATGGTGATCCGGCACTGGTTGTTCAGCAGTTGGATTGAGCCAGCTCAGTTTTCAGCCACTTCCAGGGTGTGTCAGCCTCCATGCTTTGAAGCAGCTCATTTTGATCGACGGGAGAATCAGATGACCAGCGTGGTTACCTCGGCCCGTAAGGCCCTCGCGGAGGCCTGGCCGCTCGCCGCCAGCATATTGGTGGGCGGCGCCGCGCTCGCGATTTTGCTGGCCGGGGTCAGGACAATCGCCGACATCATCGGACCGGTTTTTCTGGCACTGGTGATCACGATCAGCTTGCACCCGATACGTATGTGGCTGGAACGGCATCGACTTCCGGAGGTGGTGGCCTCAATTGTGCTGCTGCTTGCGTCCTACCTGCTGCTGTTTCTCCTCACCCTTGCCCTGATCGTCTCGGTTGCACGGTTGGCCGATCTGCTCCCCCAGTACAGCGAGCAGCTCACGGCGGTGGTGGCGGATGCAGGGAACACGCTGCGGAGCTTGGGCGTGCAACAAGAGCAGATCAACGCCGTGGTGAAGGCGGTCGACCCCGGACAGCTCGTCGCGGTGGCGGGTGCGGTGTTGGCTAGCACGCTCGCTGTGCTCAGCAATCTGTTCTTTTTGATAGTGCTGCTGTTCTTCATGGCCTTCGACACCAACTCCACCCGCCGCAGTGTGGCTGTCCTGGGCGAGCAGATGCCCAGTTTCGGGGCCGCGCTTTCCAGTTTCGCGCGTGGCGCCCGCGGCTATATGGCCGTCGCGGCAGGGTTCGGATTCGTCGTTGCGATCCTTGACGGCGTGGCCCTGTTGATTATGGGCGTGCCGGGGGCGTTCGTGTGGGCTGTGCTGGCCTTCGTCACCAACTTCATCCCCAACATCGGCTTCGTTATTGGGGTAATCCCGCCGGCCCTCATCGCGCTGCTTGAGGGCGGCCCGGGACTGATGCTGGCCGTCATCATCACCTACAGCGTCATCAACTTTTTGATCCAGTCCGTCATCCAGCCCCGCGTCGTGGGCGACACTGTGGGACTGACCCCGCTGTTCACCTTCATGTCACTGGTGTTTTGGACCTGGCTCATCGGCCCACTCGGCGCGCTGCTCGCGGTGCCGCTCACCCTGCTGGCCAGGGCACTGCTGATCGAAACCAACCCCCGTTTAGGGTGGGCGCTGCCGCTGATCTCGGGCAAAGCGAAGCCGACTGAGAAGCCGGAGCCGGAGCAACCCCAGAAAGAAGCGGCTGCGACGACTTCGTGAATGAAGTCAAACGACTTTGTGCGTACCCGGCCACCTCACAAACTGTCAGAGCCGTGCGCCGGGCCGCCGATACCCTGGCGGTCGGCCCCGCTCGCGCGATCGAGGTCGACCGAGTCGCGCCAGCCGTCGGCGACGGTGGCGTCGAGACGGCGGAGCTCTTCTTCGACCGCTGCTCGGTGCTCGGGCCGCACCGTATCGAGCAGCTCCTCGAGCAGTGCTCGAAGTCGTCGCATGATTTGCACCGACGTTGCACCGTACTCACGGATTTCGGTGAGTCCAAGGGTCAGGAAGTCTTCCCAGCGCGAAGTGGCCATGACGACGGCGGCTGGTGTGTTGGCGCTCGTCGGCTTGGTACGCCTCTTGAGGTCGGTCCTTCCGATGAGCCCGAGGACATCTCCGATGTGGTCGAGGACTTGCACGGCGGTCGTCGGATCGTTCACGGCGGGGGAGAGCGCAATGTTTGCCATGTCGACCATGATCCGTAACGCGAACGCGGGGTCCTGCTCGAACGTGCGCTCTTCGCCGAGCGCAATCATTCCCGCGAGCTCCTCTGCGGCACGATCGCCGAGCTCGGTTTCGTAGACGCGCACCAGAACATCACCCGTCTGCACGAAGTCGCCTACCGGGTGCGGCAGGACGAGCTCGGCGCCGTGCGCGCGAGCCCACTTGACGAGACCGTCGGGATCGACGGCTTGGATTGCGCCGCCGCGGCTGGCTCGCACGACGAGTGTCGGATCCGCGTGCATCGTCTCGTGCTCCCACCGGATGTCCGTGCGATCCGCAATACTCACGGTTTGCGCGAACGTCGAGCGAGCCGTGCTTGCGACACTAGCGGCGACCGCCACCGGTTTCAGCTGACGGATGAATCGATCGAAGAAGACGATGAAGACCAGCAGGCTCAGGGAAATGAAGAATCCGGCCAGTGTCACGCCGAGGTCCGGGACGAAGTCGTCTTCGATCCGCTGCAGCACCGAGAACGAGTAGGTGAAGGTGCCAATGAGAACTGCGAGCGTCGCTTTCAGCATCCAGTCGCGGTAAATGAGGCGCATGATGCGGGCCGAGAACGTCCCGGTCGCCATCTGAATGACGAGAACGGTCACGGTGACGACGAAGCCGGTGAGCGCAGCCGTCGCGCCGACGATCGCGCTCAAGAACGTGCTCGCGGTCGATGGCGAGTACTGCCACGCAGACAGCGTCCCGATTTGCTCGTCGGCGAGCGAGACGACGATGCCGAGAAACCCACCGAGCGCGGCTCCCAGCAGCGGGATGACCCAGAGGCTTTCGAGCAGGTTTTGGCGCACACGGAACCTGCTGGCCCAAGTCATCTCGCTCGCCCCATTTGACGAGTACGCCCCGTCAGCCGCCGCCTTCCGTTGAGAGGCGGCTTCCGGCCGGCGCGGTTACTCCTCGCTTTGCGCAACGACGTCTGCGACATCGAGCGCGATGTCGAGCGCATCGACGATCTTGCCTGTGGCAGACGCGACTCGGGCGGTGCCGACGATCGGTGCGATCGCGATGAGCACACCGCGGACCTCCTCGGGGTCGATTCCGACCTCGCTTGCCGCTGCGAGATTTAGCAGATACGAGACCGGTGGAGCATCGACCGCGGCAAGCGCCGCTATGCGAACGAGCGCGAGTGTCTGCACATCAAGACTCGACGCGGCAACCGAGTCCGCGGTCATGCTTGCGAGCAGGTCCAGGACCGGGGTCTCACTGGTCAGTTCGGTCATGGTTCTTCCTTTCGTTGGACGTCTTCTCTGAGGAGACGGAGGGTTGCTCTCGATCGCGACATCGATCTCGCTGAGTCGCCATGACCCTTGAGCATCGCTCCATCTTCTTGTTCTGATTCCACTCGGAGAAGTAAGCCGTCGCATCATCTAGATCGTGTGAAACGGCCTGAGTCCAGCCCACGGTTCGCGGATCACCGTGGCGTCCCCGACTGACCCCACGTTGATCTTCATGTCACCGGTGTTTGGACATTGCTAGGTAGCTGCCGACACTGCCGGGACGTGCGCGTAGATCTTCAGTTCCTCCATCACGCCGCGATGTTTAGCGCCAGCGATTCACCCGATCTGCGTGATGCCGTCGGGTCTGCTCTGGTGCTGAATGGATTGAGCATGGTTCCCGGGCAGATCAGCCGCCGGGCGTCCTGGCTGGCTGGCAGCGTCCCGGTGATTTCATCAGACGCCGCTGGCGCGGAAGGTCATTGGACTTGATACAGATATAACCCCGCTCGGGGGGCTGCTGAGTGAGGAGGACTGTCCGGGTGCGGGTGATGAGCGAGCGGGGGAACAAGTTCGAGGTCGACCCCGATCGGGGGCTGCCGCAGGTCATGGATCTCGTGCCGGACGGCGGCGATCTCGATCATGAGGTGCGCAGGCTAAAGAACACCTACTTCGACACACCAGGTGCTGGGCTGCGGATGTTTGGGGTCACGCTACGGCGTCGGGTGGGGGGCTCGGAGACAGGCTGGCAGTTGAAGGTCCACAACGGGACGGCACGAACCGAACTGCAGAGCGGCTCCCGGACGAAAACCCTGCCGCCCGCATTGGCGGAGGCAGTAACGGGCCTGCTGGCTGGCGAGACTCTGGAGCAGGTCGCGACACTGGTGACGACTCGAACGGTGTACCGGCTCCGCAATGCCAACGGTGAATTGGTGTTGCAGATTGTCGACGACCAGGTGGAATCCGGTCCTGGCGAGGCGACGCTGCAGTCGTGGCGTGAGGTGGACGTCGAGTTAGGGCCCGCAGGGAAGAAGACGGACCTGAAGCGAGCAGGCAAGGTTCTGCTGGCCGCCGGTGCGACACGCTGCACCGCAAGGACCAAACTGGATCGGGCACTAGGCCCAACCTTGCAAGACGGGCAGGCAGGTGCGATCAAACCGGGCACCGTCGGTGAGCTGGTGGGCGCATACCTGGGAGCGCAGTGCGATGTGCTCGCCAGCAACGACGTCGGCTTGCGGACAGGAGCGCCAGCCGTGCACCAAACACGGGTGGCTGCGCGCCGACTGCGCAGCACGCTGCGGGTCTTTGGCGACGTGGTCGACGCCGATCCAGCTGAGGAGCTAAACAACGAATTGGCGTGGTACGCCGAGCTGCTGGGCCAGGTACGCGACCGGGAGGTTCTGGGCAGCGAGCTGACCAACCGAATTGCCGACCTGCCGCCGGAGCAGGTTCGCGGACCGGTCGCAGCTGAGATCACCAAGACGCTGGCTACCGAACGAGACGAGGCCACTCAGCGGTTGAACGAGGCGATGCGGACCCAGCGCTACCAACACCTCGTGCAGCTGTTGCGTGGTTGGAAGTCAGCACCGCCGCTCAGCGGCGGCGCCGAAGCCGAGGACAAGACTGCGGTCAAGTACGTGAACGAGGCCAGGCGAAAGGCCGATAAGCGGTTACGGAAGGCCGACGACGACGTCGAACAGCTGCATCGGGCGCGCAAGGCGTTCAAAAGGGCGCGGTACGCCGCGGAACTCCTCGAGCCGGCCAACGCCGAGATGAAGCAGATCGCGCATGACGCCAAGGCAATGCAAACACTCTTGGGCGAGCATCAAGATTCCGTTGTCGCCGCAGAATTCCTCGCCAGGATGAGTTCTGCAGACAACGTGGCGACCGGAGAAAGTGTCTTCACCTACGGAGTCTTGATGGCCAACGAGCTACATCGCGCAGCCGCCATTCGCCAGTCACTGAGGAGCTAGTCACCCGCCCTTCCCACGCCGCATGAATGTACGAGCGTCCCTTGTGCTGCCAGAAGGCTCAGCTGGCTCTGGGCGTACGCTTCCCAACACAGGCGTGAAAAGGTGCGTTGTACCACCCGAAAGGGGCATCTGGCTCGCGCAAGGAAGCGTTACTGCAGTGCCGAGACCAGCCGCATCACGTTGTCCGCGTATTTCTGGCTCTTTGGTCGCTGCCGCCACTCGGCGAGGGTCAGCTCGTGGCAAACCGCTCGGTACCCATCAGAGATCGTTGGAGGTCGGCAACAAACTGTTTGCCGGTCGACATCAGCGTGATTTCGTAGTCCAGCCCGAATGAGCGGTAGTCCATGTTGCTGGACCCGATGATGCCGACCATGTCGTCGACGGTGAAGTGCTTGGCATGCAAGATGGTCGGTTTGGGGTATTGGTAGATCCGCACGCCTGCTTCCAGTAGGACCTCGTAGTAGGTGACGAGCAGTTCAGCGACCGGGTCGGCGCCAGCAGCGGCGAGAAGCAGCAGGTGGGCCCGTAGGGTCGGCCATGCTGGCTCGGCGGTGAGTCCGGTGTCCAGATGGTCGGCGTTCTGGTCGAGGCCGACTACCACCTGTGGCCCGGCCAGGTGTTCGGCGGCGAGGTGGAGGGCGTCGAGGTCGCGCGCCGCGGCGGCGCCGAGCTGGGCGGCAGGATCTTGCCGCTCGCGCTTCAGGGTGGTGGCGGATTGCGGTGAAGCGTCACGGGCCAGGATCTGTTCGAGCAGCTCGGTGGCGGTGCGAGGGTGGACAGTATCGGGCTGGAGCACCGTGTGCGGGTCCCCGTTCCCGACCATCGAAAGGTAGACGTGGTTGGCGCTGCGGCCGCGGCTGAGCATGGTGTAGAGCTGCTGCCGGGACTCCTCACCGGTCACGACGCCATGCAAGGTGTCGGCGGTGACACCTTGCGCGGTGTGCACGGTGGAGGCGTAGCCCAATTCGGTAGCGGTGCGGACGTAGTCGGCGGGCAGGGTGACAATACGACCGTACCGGGCGTGCCCCACCCTCAGACCACCAGTCCTGGTCAGGTTGAGGATGGTCCACCGGTCGCCGTTTTCACCCAGTCGGTTGCGGTGATACGAAGTCTGCGATCGTTGCTGCGGGTGATGATCAAGTCACCGACGCTGGCTTGGTTACCGTCGGCCAACTCGACTTGCCGGGCCGGAGTGGCTCCGCCGAGGCGGTGGTGCCGGGCTTG
>CAVSSB010000046.1:0-96270 GCA_963730505.1 uncultured Actinomycetota bacterium | reverse complement strand
CGACTTGCCCGAGCCGGATTCCCCGAGGATGGCCAGGGTCTCGCCCTGGCGAAGGTCAAAGGACACGCCATTGATGGTCTTGGCTATCCCGTACCGCGTTCGGAACTCGACCTGAAGATCCTCGACCTCGAGCAGCAAGCCATCCTTGGGTTCCAAAGACCGCTGGAGTCGAGGACTTCGACGGATCCGCTTGTTGGTGACATGGGGTCCTCCTCACCGTAGCTTCGGGTCGAGGGCGTCGCGCACGACGTCGCCGAGCATGATGAACGCGAGTACGGTCAGGGACAAGAAGATGCTCGGAAAGATCAGCATGTGCGGGGCCGCCCGGATCAGACCAATCCCGGACGCCTCGGAGATCTGGATGCCCCAGGAGATGGCCGGCGGCTGCAACCCGATGCCCAGATAGGAGAGGCTCGCCTCGATGGAGATGTAGGCGCCGAGGTTGATGGTGGACACCACGATCACCGAGGCCAGCGAGTTGGGCAGGATGTGGGAGTTGATGATCCGCAGCGGTGTGGCGCCGAGTGCACGGGCGGCCTGGACATAGTCGTTCGGCTTGACCTGCAGCACGCTGGAGCGCATCAACCGCATGATCGCCGGCCAGCCGAGGAGGCCGAGCACCAAGGCCACCTTCGCCACCTGCACCAGGAACGGTGTAGTCAGCGGGTCGCTGGGGAAGACGTAGAGGAACAGAATCCCGCCCAGCAGCAACGGGATGCCGAGGAAGATCTCGCCAATGCGGCTGAGCACCGAGTCCAGCCAGCCGGATCGGTAACCGGCGATGATGCCGACGAACGAGCCGAAAACCGCCACGAACAGCGTGGCGAAGATACCGACCAGGATCGAGGCCCGGGCCCCGTAGATGGTGCGGGCGTAGACGTCGTAGCCCTGGCCGTCCCGGCCGAACCAGGCGTCGGCCGAGGGCGCTTCGCGGGCCTTGGACAGATCGGCGACGGTACGGGTCGGTGCTGGTGAACAGCTGGGGAAACGCCGCCATCAGGACGAAGAACACGATCAGCACCGCCGAGATCCAGAACATCGGCCGGTGGCGGAGCTCGTCCCAGGCGTCGCTGCCGAGCGAACGCGCCTTCTCACCCTTCTCCGGGGCAGCTCAGCGGCCCCTCCGGGCCGCCGGTGGCGTCGATGGTGATCGGGACGACCGACTCGGTGTCCAGGGCGGAGTCGCGGGTCGTGTCAGTCATGAGAGATCCTCGGATCCAGGAAGCCGTAGAGGATGTCGACGATGAGGTTGACCAACAGGTAGATCAACACCAGGCAGACGATGGTGCCCACCACCGACGTGCCGTCCTTCTGGCCGATGCTGCGGTAGAGGAAGCTGCCGATGCCGTTGATGTTGAAGACCCGCTCGGTGATGATGGCCCCGCCCATCAGCGCGCCGATGTCGATGCCGATGAAGGTGATGACCGGGATCAGGGAGTTGCGCAGCGTGTGCACCCCGATCGTGCGCCTGTTGCTCAGACCCTTAGCTTTGGCGGTTCGCACATAGTCCGCACGCAGGTTCTCGCGCCAGGTTGGCCCGCATCAGCCGGGCGATGTAGGCCACCGAGGCTGAGGCCAGCACGAAGGCCGGCATGATCAGCTGATAAGTGGTGCCCTGGGTGGCGGTAACCGGGAACCAGCCCAGTCGGATCCCGAAGATCAGCTGGGCGAAGCTGCCGATCACGAAGAGCGGGATCGAGATCAAGAGCAGCGTGCTTACCGTGACCAGGCTGTCGATGAACTTGCCCCGCCGAATGCCGGCCAGCACGCCGGCGCTGATGCCGACCACAGTCTCGATGACCACCGCCATCAGGCCGAGCTTGAGCGTGGTCGGCCAGCGGGCGGCCAGCTCGTCGACGACCCTGTTGCCGAAGAAGTTCGTGCCGAGGTCGCCCTGAACCAGGTTGCCCATGTAGAGCAGGTACTGGACGACCAGCGGCTTGTCGAGGTTGTAGTCGGCCCGGAACTTGGCGATGTATCCCTCCGGGCACGGCGCGCTCGCCGCAGCGACCGACCGTCGGATCACCCAGGGCGAAGACCGCGACGTAGATGATGAAGGTGACGCCGATGATGACCGGGATCATCTGCAGCAGTCGGCGGATGATGTACTTGCCCACCCCAACCCCCTCTCGTCAAGGTTCGGAAGAGCCTTCTATGCGAAACATAGCGTCGGCCCGCCGAAATTGCTCCGGCGGGCCGACACTTTCAGCGTTGTTTCACGCGCTCGTCGCTCACTTCACCTTGATGGCCTGGAAGTCCAGCACGCCGAAGGCGTTCACCTTGACGTCGGTGACCTTCTCTGACCAGACCGCGGTCGTCTTCGGGTACCACAGCGGAGCCGACGGGAAGTCCTCGGCCAGCAGCGCCTCCCCCTGCTGATACAGGGCATTGGCCTCGTCCGCGTTCGTCGCCGCCGCCGCCTTCGCGTTCAGCTCGTCGAACTTGGGGTTCTCGTACCGGCCCCAGTTCGAACCCGGCGGCCAGGCACCCTTGGCGTAGATCGGCACCAGGAAGTTCTCGATCGACGGGTAGTCCATCTGCCAGCTGGCCCGGAAGATGCCCTTCAGCTCGTTGGCGTCGATCTTCTTTTGGAAGGTGGCGAAGTCGACGGTCGGCACCGCGACGCACTCGATACCCAGCGTGTTCTTGATGGAGTTGCAGACCGCTTCCGACCAGGCCTTGTTCGGTGAGTCGGCGTTGTAGGTCATGGTCAACGTACCCTCGTACCCGCCGGCCGCCTCGAAGGCCGACTTGGCCGCAGCCGCGTCGAACTTGCAGGAGTCGCCACACTGATCGGCCTTGTAGCCGTCCACCACCGGTGAGACCCAGCCGGTGGCTGGGGTGACCGTATTGGACCAGATCTGCTTGGTAATCAGATCGCGGTCGATAGCACGGGAGATGGCCTTGCGCAGCTCAGGCTTGTCCTTCAGTTGCGGATCGGCGGAGGAGAACCAGATCCAGCTGACCCGGCCGGACTCGCGTTGGGACCAGCGGTCGGGGAAGTCGCTCTGGAAGGCGTCACCGACGAACTGGTCCTGCGGGATATTGCTCTCGTCGATGTAGTCCAGACTGCCCGCGACCGCGTCGGCGTAGGCGGCCGCCGGATCCTGATAGATCCGGAAGGTCAGCTTGTCGACGTTCGCCGGAGTGGCGCCGGAGAAGTCGGCGAACTTGGAGAGCACGAACTCGGTGGTGCTGATCGAGTCGATCTTGAACGGCCCGGCACCGATCGGCTTCTTCTCGAAGGCCTTCGGGTCGGCGAAGAAGGAATCGGGCATCGGCGCGAATGCCGAGTAGCCGAGTCGGACCGGCAGGTTGGACACCGCCTCGCTGGTTTGGATGGTGAAGGTGGTGTCGTCGACCACTTTCAGCCCGGACATGGCCTTGACCTTGGGCTTCTGCTTGCACTCCTCATCGGGGCACTGCACGTCCTCGTAGCCGGCGAACGGGGCGTAGAAGTAGCTGCCCTCCCAGCCGTTGGGTCCGTACGCGGTGTAGTTCCACGCGTCGACGAAGTTCTTCGCCTTGACCTCGGTTCCGTCGTGGAACTTGTAGCCGGCCTTCAGCTTGACGGTGAAGGTCTTGTTGTCGGTGGTCTCGATTGACTCGGCGATGTCGTTCTCTGGCGCGGCGTTCTCGGTGTTGTACTGGACCAGTTTGGAGGTCATGGCGTCGATGATGTCGCCGCCACACGTCTCGCTGGTGTTGCCCGGGATCAACGCGTTCTTCGGCGTGCAACCGGCAACAACGATCTCGCCGCCGGCTTGGCCGGCGGGGTCCTCCGCACCCGGCTCTGGCTCCGTACCCCCGCCACCACACGCCGTCGCAACGAGAGCGAGGGACGTGATGGCTACAGCGACCATCCCGCGAGTTCTTCCACGCATTCGATGTCCTCCTCCTGTATGCCCCTCCGTTGGGGCCGTTCAATCCTGACGTGGGGCAGCCTAGGGACGTCCCACGGGAATGAAGCAGTTCTAGGTCACCAAACTAATACCCACAAGACTTATCGCCTACTAGTGGGTAACACGCAACAAGATTGTGATCTTGACTGCGAGATCAATGCGAGGGGATAGCTCGTCATCGGCTGATGTCTGACCTCCAGATCGCGCCCACCAGTGACGGTGACAGAGTTGCTGGTGCGGACGACGATTGGGGTACCGATGACAGACAGCATGATCACCGATGACAGCACGACGCCGCCTGATGCTCATGGCAACGCTGCAGAACACCTGTGGATGCACTTCACCCGGATGTCCAGCTTCGCCACTAAGCCGGTACCGATCATCGAACGGGGCGAGGGGGCCTACATCTGGGATACCAACGGTCGGAAGTATCTCGATGGTCTTTCAGGCCTGTTCGCGGTGCAGGCCGGACACGGACGCGTCGAGCTGGTGGAGGCTGCGGCCGCCCAGGCACGCAAGCTGGCGTTCTTTCCGATCTGGTCCTATGCGCATCCGACGGCCATCGAATTGGCTGACCGGCTGGCCGCGGAAGCGCCTGGCGACCTGAACAAGGTGTTCTTCTCTTGCGGCGGCGGGGAGTCGGTGGAAACAGCCTGGAAAGTGGCCAAGCAGTACTTCAAGCTGATTGGAAAGCCGTCCAAGACCAAGGTGATCTCACGCTCGATCGCATATCACGGCACGACCCATGGTGCGATGTCGATCACCGGTGTGCCGGGCTTCAGGCTTCCCTTCGAGCCGCTGGTGCCGGGCGGCGCTCGGGTGCCGAACACCAACTTCTACCGCGCACCGGACGAGGTGGCCGGCGACGAGAAGCAGTTCGGGCTGTGGGCGGCAAATCGGGTTGAGGAGGCGGTCCTGCACGAAGGGCCGGAGAGCGTAGCGGCTGTGTTTGTCGAGCCAGTGCAGAACGCTGGCGGCTGCATTCCAGCCCCGCCTGGATACTTCGAGCGGCTGCGCGAGATCTGTGACGCTTACGAGCTGTTGCTGGTCTCCGATGAGGTGATCTGCGCCTATGGGCGGCTGGGCACGATGTTCGGTGCGCAGAAGTACGGCTATCAGCCTGACATCATCACCAGTGCCAAAGGTCTCACGTCGGGCTACTCACCCACTCGGCGCAGCGATCATCTCCGACGCCGTTTTCGAGCCGTTCGCCCAGGGAAACACCACCTTCCCGCACGGCTACACGTTCGGCGGGCACCCGGTGTCGTGTGCGGTCGCGCTGGCCAACCTTGACCTTTTCGAGCGGGAGGATCTACTCGGCAACGTCCTTCGCCAGGAGAACAGTTTCCGAAAGACACTGGAGCGGCTCTACGACCTGCCGATCGTTGGCGATGTGCGCGGAGACGGCTACTTCTACGCCATCGAGCTAGTGAAAGACAAGGCGACCAAGCAGACCTTGGATGCCGACGAGATCGAAAGGGTGCTACGTGGCTACGTTTCAGGGGCTCTGTTCGAGAACGGCCTCTACTGCCGCCCCGACGATCGCGGCGACCCGGTTGTCCAGGTCGCTCCCCCACTGATCTGTGGCCAGGCCGAGTTCGACGAGATGGAGCAAATCCTGCGCCACGTGCTCACTGAAGCGTGGACCAAGCTCTAGTCCCCCAATTACTGACGCTAGTTCCCGCGACACGCCGAAACGACGGCAACTGACACGAACTGGCGTCACTGTTTGAGGGATTGACCCTGGGTCGAGGTGTCGACCAAGATCATGTCCTGGGCCCGCGACGCGGAGCCGATGATGCCTGCGGGTCACTGCCACCGAGACCGGCGAGGCGACCCAGGTTGGCGTGCGAGATTCCGGGCACCAAGAACGTGTGATCGGGAAACAGGCTCACGAGCGCTTCGTCCAACGTTGCCAGCGCGGCGGCGCGGCTCCGCGCGAGGCCTACCAGGTAGGCGTCGGTGACCTGTCGATGACCGACGACTTGCTCAAGATCAATGTCAGCGTAGGAGATCGAGTCGGGCCAAAAGTCGCAAGTCGGGAGGTCTCTAATCCGCTGGATCACCTCTGCCGCCGCGATTGCAGACTCGCCTAATCGAACCAGGAATCGGACTAGTGCTCCTTCGACAATGGGGCAGGTCGCGTAGTGGTCTACGGTCGACGCCCAGATGGTGGCTCTCTCATGATGCTCATGCTCCTGAACGGTCAAGGCGATCAGTACGTTCGCATCCAGGAGATAGCTCACTCGTCGTCCAGTGCCTCAGCAACATCTTCTGTGGTGATGCGCCGACCAAGACTGACAACTGGGAAGCCCGAGTGTGGATCGGTCGTGACTACCAATGGCTCGTTCAGCCGACTCAAACCGTATGTAGCGAGCTCCGCGATCACAGAGGAGAGTGACTGCCCGCGCTCCCTGGCCAACTGCACAGCGCGACGATGGACCGCCGGAGGTAAATCGACTGTAGTGCGCATGCTTGCATCATACCTGCATCACTAGCGATGTGCCGGAGCTATCTGGTCACTGTAGCTGGTGCGAACCGAAACTCGACCAGGTCGCCGTACGTCCGGCCTCTACCCACGACGGATCACGCGATAGATCGTCTCGGACTCGGGAGACGGGCGCGGCTCGTCGTGCCAGCCGATCTCCTGACCCTTTGCTGAGATCGCGGCCTTCACCGCGCTGACGTCCACGTCGTCCTCGAAGAAGGCGATCGACAGGCCGTGCCCCGTCTCCGGGTCGACCAGGTGGTAGGCATCGAGGACCCCCGGCACGGACTTCGCAGCGTCGATGACCCACTGGCGGTCGTCTTGGGGCATCGGCCTCCACACGGCGACGCGAGCGAACATGGCACGCTCCTGTCTACGGCTTCTTCGTGGTTGATGTTGATCCGAAACGGAATTCGACGACGTCTCCATCTGCCATGACGTAATCCTTGCCTTCCAGGCGCACTTTGCCTTGAGCGCGAGCATTCTGCATCGAGCCGGCAGCAACAAGATCATCGAACGAGACGACTTCGGCCCTGATGAAACCCTTCTGGAAATCGCTGTGGATGACTCCGGCGGCCTCCGGAGCCGTAGCTCCCTTGCGAATCGTCCAGGCTCGCGACTCCTTCGGACCTGCCGTCAGAAAGGTCTGTAGGCCGAGCGTGTCGAAGCCGACACGAGCGAGGACTTCCAGACCTGGCTCCGCAACGTCCATCTCGGCAAGGAATTCCCGAACCTCATCCGGCTCCATCTCAACCAGCTCCGATTCGATCTTGGCATCAAGAAAGATCGCCTCGGCGGGCGCGACTATGGCCCGCAGGCGCTGCTTGAGCGCTTCGTTGGCCAGTTCGTCGGAATCGCAATTGAAAACGTAGAGGAATGGCTTGGCGGTCAGCAGGAAAAGATCACGTAAGGGTCCACGGTCCAAGCCGGAAGCAAAAATCGTTTGTCCGCTTTCGAGAACCTCTTGGGCCTCCTTCACGGTCGCAAGCGCCGCGAGCTTGTCCTTGTTGATGCGGGCTTCCTTCTCCAGCCGTGGCAGCACCCTCTCCATCGTCTGGAGGTCTGCCAAGATCAGCTCCGTCTCGATCGTCTCAATGTCGCTCGCAGGGTTTACGGCGCCGTCGACATGAGTCACGTCCGGGTCCTCAAACACGCGGGTCACCTGGCAAATGGCGTCCGCCTCACGAATATGGGACAGGAAGGCATTGCCCATCCCCTCACCCTTGCTGGCACCCCGAACGATCCCTGCAATATCGACGAAGCTCACGGTCGCCGGCACTGACCGGTCGGAATGGAGGAGCATCGCCAAGACCGCCAGCCGTGGATCTGGCACGCCCACGACTCCGATGTTGGGATCGATTGTGGCGAACGGGTAGCTGGCAGCCAGCACGTCATTGCGAGTCAGGGCGTTGAACAGCGTCGACTTGCCTGCGTTCGGTAGCCCGACAATGCCGATGGTGAGTGCCACGGCCGACAAGCCTAGGCGGTAGCCGCGCTCTTCAGTCCTCGCCTGCGAGGAAGGCTTCCATTGCACGAGCCAGGGCAAGCGCGTCGTCAGTGCCGGCCAGTTCGCGGGCCGAGTGCATGGAGAGCGTAGGGATGCCCACGTCGATCGTGGCAATTCCCAGCCTGGTGGCGGTCAGTGGACCAATGGTCGAGCCGCACGGCATCGCATTGTTTGATACGAACTCCTGGATACGGACGTCTGCCCGGCGGCAGATGCGCCGCCAGAGGGCCATGCCGCGTCCGTCGGTGGCGTAGCGCTGGTTGGCGTTGATCTTGAGCAGCGGTCCTGAGTTGAGCAGCGGCTGGTTAGCCGGATCATGCCGGTTGGGATAGTTCGGGTGAATGGCGTGACCGGTGTCCGCTGACAAACAGAACGTCTCTGCTAGGGATCGGTGCCGCTGGTCGAGCGTGGCACCCAGGCCGTCAGAGATTCGGGTCAAGATGTCGGCGAGCAGCGGGCCGGACGCGCCGCTACGAGAAGCACTGCCCAGCTCCTCATGATCAAAAGCCGCGATCATCTGGATGGCATCGCCATCGTCGGCGTTGATCATGGCGACGATGCTCGCGTGCATGCTGCTCAAGTTGTCGAGCCGGCTTGAAGCGAAGAACTCCTGATGCGGCCCGAAGACTGCCGGCTTTGCGGTGTCGTACACCCTGAGGTCATAGCCGTCAATGTCCGTGGCCGAGCAGCCTGCGATCTTGGCCACATGATCAAGAACATGGATACCTGGATGACCAACGCTCCACACAGGAGCGGTGTGGAGCTGCTTGTCCAGCTTGAGGCCCTCATCGTTCACGCTGCGATCGAGATGGATGGCCAGTTGCGGTATCCGCATGATCGCCTCGGTGCGTACCAGCTGCGTACTGCCGTCAGTGAGCACCAGCCGACCTGCCAAACCGAGATCACGATCCAGCCAAGAGTTGAGCAACGGAGCGCCGTAGATCTCGATACCGAGCTGCTGCCAGCCATATCCGCTGATGTCGGGACGCGGCTTGAGCGTGAAACCCGTCGCATCGGTATGCGAGCCTAGAATCCGGAACGGCATAAATGATCTAGGAGGGTCGGGGATCCGCCACGCAATCAGTGCGCCGTCGCGAACCACGTAATGACCGCCGGGTTCAGAGCTCCACTCCGCCGACTCCTCCTGTGCGGCAAAGCCTTCTAAGGCCAGCCGGCGGGCGCCCTCCGCGGCGGCGTGATGCGAGGACGGTGAGGCTTCCACGAAGGCGGCCAAGTCAGCGACATGATCAAGCTCGGACGACATGGTTCCAACCTAAGTCACGACCAGTCCGCTGGGGATCGCCATGTTGGAGCGGTGCCTCACGGAGCGGCCTCCGACGTTTTGTCGTCCCGCCCGGGCAAGATCTCCCCCATGGACGGTGTCACGGTCATTGCGCTGATCTGTGGCCTGGTGCTGGGGCTCCTGCTGGGGAGCATCGCCGGCTGGGCGATCGCGCGTGCCCGCCAGCAGTCCAACACCGCACATGCTCAAATGTTGATCGCGCAGTCTCATGGAGACGCGGCGACGGGGCGCGCGGAAGCCGCGCAGGCACGAGCAGACGTTGCCCAGGCCCGCAGCGACGCGGCGGACGCTCGCAGCGAGGCAGCCGCTGCGCACGCGAAAGCGGCAGAGGTCTCCGCCGAGGTGGCTAGCGCAATCGCCCAGCGCGATGCCGCCCTGGCACGGGCCAGAGAGATCGCCGCGGACCGGGAGTCGATGATCAACCAGTTCAGGGTGCTGTCGACCGAAACACTGGAACGGCAAGGCCAGACGGCCGACGCCCAGGCCGAGGGACGACTCAAGGCAACCGAACACCTGATCATCCCTGTTCGGGAAAGCCTCGACCGGTTCAACGACCGGCTCACCGAGGTGGAGAAAGAGCGGGCCGCCATGTCAGCGGAGCTGCGCACTCAGGTCAACTATGTCCAGCAGACCGGCGAGACCCTACGCCGCGAGACCGCAGCCTTGGTTACTGCCTTGCGCAAACCTCAAATCCGCGGCTCCTGGGGAGAGACACAGCTGAAAAGGGTCGCCGAGCTAGCCGGAATGATCGAACGCTGCGACTTCGATTTGCAGTACACCACCAAGACCGAAGATCGAGTGTTGCGACCGGACATGCGCGTCAACCTGTCCGGCGGCAAGCACCTCTTCGTGGACGCCAAAGTCCCACTCAACGCCTTCCTGGAAGCCGCCGAGACGGACAACCCCGACAGCAAGGCCGAGGCTCTGGTGCGCTACGCACGCAATGTCCGGACGCATATCGATCAGCTCTCCTCCAAGCAATACTGGAAGGCCGCGGAGACGCCGGAGTTCGTGGTGCTCTTCTTGCCGAATGAGATGTTCTTCGCCACTGCACTTGATCAAATTCCAGACCTCTATGACTACGCGGCTGCGCGCGACGTCGTCTTGGCTACGCCGACGACACTGATCGGGATGTTGCGCGCGGTGGCGTACGGCTGGCGACAGGCGGCCCTGGCGGAGAGTGCGGCCGAAGTGTTTCGTCTCGGCCGCGAGCTGCACGAGAAACTCGGCCTGATGGGGAACCGCTTCGACAAACTAGGTCGCGCGCTGCGTAGTTCGGTCAACGCCTACAACGAGACGATCGCCACAGTCGAGGGCACCGTTCTAGTCCGCGCGCGGAAATTCCGCGACCTGAAGGTCAGTGAGAAAGAACTGCCCGGACCGACCCAGATCAATGAAGCCGTACGCCAGATCCAAGCCGCCGAACTGGTTGATGACGCGATCCAGGTCGAGCCGATGGTCGGCCGTCGTCGCCGACGCCGCTCGGGCACCATGCCGGAGGCGGCTGAACTTTACCGACCTGACCCGGATCTGACCGAGTTGATCGAGGAGAGTTCGCCTCCTGATCCAGATCAGACGGCCCAGTCGTCCTGACCTAATCGTTAACTGCGCCCTTGCGAAGATCCTTCCGGAGCTCTGGCGGTAGCGCGAAGACCAGCGACTCCTCGGTGAGCCGCTCCTCACGGGCGACGGGAAAGCCCTGGTCGACCAGATAGTCCAAGACGCCCTGGACAAGATCCTCCGGCACCGATGCTCCGCTGGTCACCCCGACTGAGTCGACGCCAGCCAGCCAGGCGGGATCAATCTCTGTTGCGTTGTCGATCCGATGGGCCGCCTTCGCACCTGACTCGAGCGCAACCTCCACCAGGCGCACCGAATTGGATGAGTTGGCCGAGCCAACCACGATCACGAGGTCGCTGTGCGCGGCGATCTGCTTGACAGCGAGTTGCCGGTTCTGGGTGGCATAACAAATGTCATCGCTCGGCGGATCCGCCAAAAGTGGAAACTTCTCTCGGAGCCGGTTGACGGTCTCCAAAGTCTCGTCGACGCTCAGCGTTGTCTGGCTGAGCCAGGCAAGTCGTGACGGATCGCGAACTTCGAGCTGCTCCACGTCCGCAGGTGATTGCACGAGCGTGATATGCCCGGGCGCCTCGCCCGTAGTGCCCTCCACTTCTTCGTGCCCAGCGTGTCCGATCAACAAGATCTGTAGGTCGTCCTTGGCGAACCGCTTCGCCTCGTGGTGCACTTTGGTGACCAGCGGGCAGGTCGCGTCGATGGCCTTGAGGCCCCGCTCCTTGGCCTCCATCTGGACTGCCGGAGACACCCCATGCGCTGAGAACACCACCGTCGAGCCCCCCGGGACCTCGTCGAGCTCCTCGACGAAGATGGCGCCCCGCTCCTCGAGGTTTTCCACCACGTGCCGGTTATGCACAATCTGCTTACGGACGTAGATCGGGGGGCCGTAGGTCTCCAGCGCTTTCTCGACAGTGATCACCGCACGATCGACTCCGGCGCAGTACCCCCGCGGCGCCGCCAGCACGACCTGCCTGCGGTGGTTCGGCGCAGTTACCTGGCCCGTCTCGTTCACCCGGTCAGTGTAGGTGGTGCAGTTGGCGGTGGGATCGGCCAGCAATCTCCCAAGACCGCGGTACTACGCTCGCGGCGTGGCCTTGCAATCTTCGCCTGAGAACCCACAACCCTTGCGGGTGATCGCGCGCGCCGTGCGCAGCTGGGTGGAGCGCCTCGGAGCAGTCTGGGTCGAGGCCCAGCTGATCGAGATCAACCGCCGCTCCGGCACCCGGACCATCTTCCTGACCTTGCGGGACAAGCTCGCGGAGGTCTCGGTGTCGGTGACGACATCACCGACCACCCTGGACTCAGCTGGACCCCTGACCGAAGGTGCGACGGTAGTGGCCCGGATCAAACCGTCGTACTTCGAGAGTTCCGGTCGATTCATCTTCGTCTGCGACGCGATCACTCCAATTGGCGAGGGACGGCTACTGGCCCGGCTCGAGCAGACCAAGCGACTGCTCCAAGCCGAGGGACTCTTCGACCGGTCACTGAAGAAGTCACTGCCCTTCCTGCCAAGGGCGGTAGGGCTGGTCACCGGGGAGGGCAGCGCAGCGGAGCGCGACGTGATGGAAAACGCACGGCGGCGCTGGCCGGCCGTACGGATCGTCACCCGTTACGCACTTGTCCAGGGACCGCAGGCATGCGAGCAGGTCATCGCCGCGGTACAGCACCTCGACCGCCACCCTCAGGTAGATGTCATCGTCATTGCCCGCGGCGGCGGCTCCGTGGAGGACCTCCTCCCCTTCTCCGACGAGGGCCTTATTCGGGCTGTGGCTGCCTGCCGAACACCCGTAGTCAGCGCCATCGGGCACGAGTCAGACAGCCCGATCCTCGACCTCGTCGCCGACTTTCGCGCTTCAACACCGACCGATGCGGCGAAACGTGTGGTTCCGGACGTAGCCGACGAAAGGGCTCGAGTACAGCAGGCCCGAGAGCGGATGGTCCAAGCTGTGTCGCGCCTCGTCGGCCGGCAGCAGGAGCTGCTCGACGGGTTGCGTTCCCGCCGAGTGATGACTGATCCAACTGCAACCTTTGCTCTTCGTTACGAGCAGCTGACCGAGCTCAGGCATCGCGCCAATAGAGCCATTGGATCAACGATCGACCGCGAGTCAGCCCTGGTTGGGCATCACTTGGCGCGGATCCGGGCGATGTCGCCGCAGGCCACGCTGGATCGTGGCTACTCCATCCTGCTCGGCCCACACGGCGTCGCGGTTCGATCGGTCGATCAGGTCAATGTCGGAGATGATCTTTTAGCACAGCTGGCCGACGGGCAGCTAGCGGTCAACGTGATGCAGCTGAGCCCGCGAGGAGGAGCATGACGGATCCAGCACCCAAACCGGAGACACCCAGCTACGAGCAGGCGCGCGATGAACTGGCTCTCATCGTCCAGCGGCTGGAGTCAGGCGGTGCTTCGCTAGAAGAGTCACTTGCGCTGTGGGAGCGAGGTGAGCAGCTTGCTGCCATCTGCCAGGCCTGGCTCGACGGCGCCAAGGCGAAGGTGGACGGCGCTCGAACCAAAGACCCGGCTGCTACCGAGGAGACCTGAGCTGCTCTGCGAGCAGAGCCAATCAACTCGTGCTGGACAGGGTCGAGGCGTACGCCTCCAACGCCTCATACGGCAGATTGGCGGACACGATGGTGGTGGCCTTGGGGCCGTGCAGCACCAGCGACCTGGTTCGGCCGTCGGGACTGATCAGGCGTTGCCAGGTCTGGCCTGCGACAGTACTGCTGCCGTCGGGCGTACCTGCCAGAGACTGCTCGTCAACCATCTCCTGCGGCCGCAGGTCACCTTGATTCAGATCGATGTAGACGTCATCGGGACTGAGGAACCCGATCTGCCACAGATTGCGCGGCGATGCCTCGCCATTGAGGTACGGCCTTCCTTGCGGCACCCAGTTCACCCGGGTGGCGCGCCAGCCGGCCGGGAGATTAGCCGGCGCGAGGACTTCGAACGGAGCCTGTTTTCGCGCCGTGGCGAGCACCGGTTTCCAGTCGACTTCCTTGACCGGATGGTCATCAGGCACGTTGGTGAAGATGACCGCGATCACCGCCAGCGGGATCACGAGCAACGCGAGCGAGCGGATCATGTCACCCGCTGTCGCTGGCCTCTTCGTACGCGCCACATCCTTATCTTCACAGACAGTGCCAAGACGTGTTTGATTGCTTTCGCTCGCGTTGCTCACTCCGCGCGGATCGTGCGTTGGAAGCTCTGACGCTCTGCAATGAGCGACACTATTGCTCGATGGAGACCATCGAGACCATCGCCCGGCACGACGGCCCGCGAGGCGAGGTCGTTTTGCGGCGCCGGCTTGATGACGCAGGCGATGCCGACGAGTTGATCGTCAATGGTGTGTTCGCCATGGACAGCAGCGAAACCTCAACGGAGTACCTGCTGGGAGAACTGGCGATACCGAGCGGTCGTGCCCGGCGGGTGCTGGTTGGTGGCTTGGGTTTGGGCTACACGGTCTCAGCGATTTCCGCTCAGCAGATTGACGAAATCGATGTGGTGGAGATCGAGCAGTGTTTGATCGATTGGGCACATCAGGGTGTCACCACGAGGCTGGCGGCGGTTGCCTCCGATCCGCGGATCCGCCTGCACACCGGGGATGTCCGGCTCGTCCTCCAAGGACGGCGCGACGCACTGGTCGGGCCGTGGGACGCGATCGTGCTCGACGTGGACAACGGTCCCGACTTCTTGATCCATGGCCAGAACCGCACGCTCTACACTGAGGGCGTTCTCCGGGCGGCGTATGCCCAGCTGACTGCCGGCGGCACCCTGGCAATCTGGTGCCAGTCCGCCGCGCCGCTGCTGCGGGCAGTGCTGGCACGAATTGCGCCATCCACACAAGAGCACGTCATCGAAGTCTCCCGTGGCGAGCGCCGGTTTCGATACGTGATCTATACGGTTTCCAGACCGACGGACTCACTCTGAGAAGCTAGGCAAGAATGTGCTTCATGACCCAGTCAACTGATACGGGCGAGCATCGCATCGAGCGCGACACGATGGGCGAAGTGCGGGTGCCGGCCGCGGCGTTGTGGAAGGCGCAGACCCAACGCGCCGTCGAGAACTTCCCAATCTCCGGCATCCCGATCAACTCCGAGTTGGTCGCCGCCCTCGGCCTGATCAAGGAAGCGGCCGCTAAGACCAATGCCGCGCTCGGCGTCCTGAGACAGGAGTACGCCGCTGCGATCGAGAAGGCTGCTGGCGAGGTCGCGGCGAACCAGCACGATGCCGAGTTTCCCATCGACGTCTTCCAGACCGGGTCGGGCACCTCGAGCAACATGAACGCCAACGAGGTGATCGCCTCCCTCGCTTCTGCTCAGCTCGGTGAAACCGTGCATCCCAATGATCACGTCAATGCGTCACAGTCGAGCAACGACGTCTTTCCCAGCGCCATCCACATTGCGGCGACGTACAACCTCGTCTACACGCTGTTGCCGGCATTGCGCCATCTGGAATCGGCGCTCAACCTGAAGTCCACCGAGTTCGCTGATGTGGTCAAGAGCGGTCGTACCCACTTGATGGACGCCACCCCGGTGACGCTCGGTCAGGAGTTCGGTGGCTATGCCGCCCAGATCGGTCGTGGCATCGAGCGGGTGGAATCGGCATTACCGCGCGTCGCCGAGCTGCCGCTCGGAGGAACCGCGGTTGGCACCGGAATCAACACCCCGGCAGGCTTCGCCGAATCGGTGATCTCCTTGATCGCGGACAAGACAGGCCTGCCGCTGACCGAGGCACGTGATCATTTCGAGGCGCAGGGCGCCCGGGACGGGCTGGTGGAAGCCTCGGGCGTATTGCGGACAATCGCGGTGAGTCTGAACAAGATCGCCAACGACCTGCGCTGGATGGCCTCGGGCCCGCGCGCGGGGCTCGGCGAGATCACGCTTCCTGACCTGCAGCCTGGGTCCTCGATCATGCCGGGCAAGGTCAACCCGGTCATCTGCGAGGCGACGCTCATGGTTTGCGCCCAAGTGATCGGCAACGACGCCGCGGTCGCCTTCGCCGGGTGCGAGCGGCAACTTCGAGCTCAACGTCATGCTTCCCGTCATGGCGCGAAACACCCTGGAGTCCATCCAGTTGTTGGCCAATGTGAGCCGGTTGCTTGCCGACCGCTGCGTGCAGGGCATCGAGGCTAACGTCGAACACTGCAGGACGCTTGCCGAGTCTTCGCCGTCGATCGTCACACCGCTGAACCGCTACATCGGGTATGAGAACGCTGCCGCCGTCGCAAAGCAGGCGCTCAAGGAGAGCAAGACCATCCGTGAGGTCGTGATCGAGAACGGCTACGTCGCCAACGGCAATCTGACCGAACAGCAGCTGGATGCGGCTCTCGACGTTCTCGCCATGACCCGTCGGCCGGGCTGAGCCAAGTCCCACTCTCGACAGGATCTCAGGGCAGTTAGTACCAACCCTTGTCTGCCTTGAAGCTCCAAGCGGCACACGGGCTGCCGTATCGGTCCTTCATGTACTTGACGCCCCAAATGATCTGCGTCGCTGGGTTGGTCCGCCAGTCACTCCCCTCGCTGGCCATCTTCGAGCCAGGCAGAGCCTGCGGAATGCCGTACGCACCCGAGCTGGGGTTGGTGGCGTTTATGTCCCACTTGCTCTCGCGCATGATGATGTTGTTGAAACACTCGAACTGGCTGGAACCGTAACCAAACTTGTTCTTCAAGATCTGCCGGGCCATGTCTTTGGGATCGGTGACTCCCGGCTGGTAGCCACGGTTGGCAAGCGCCCGTGCCCGAGCGGCTTTCTCCTTGGCCGCCCTCTTGGCAGCAGCTGCCAGCTTGGCCTTGATCTTGGCGCGCTTCGCAGCAATCGCCTTGGTTTGCTTGCCCAAGGAGTTGGCCCGCTTCGCCGCTTGTTCTGCGGCGACTAGCTTGACCCTCGCAGCCTCCCGATTCGCGCGTGCCTGATCCGCTGCACGTGCGGCGGCTATTTGGTCAACGGCCGGAGCCGAGATGGCAACAATAGGCGCCGGTACGGCGAGTGCAGAAGTCTGTTCACCGGGGCTGCTCAGTACAGCGAGAGCTGTTGAAGCGACAAACGCTGAGAAGCCAACCCCGACTATGGCATGCTGAGCGAGCCGACGCACGGGGGATACGATGCCACATGGCGTTACCGAAATGACATCATTCTGAGATCTTTTCGAGGCCCAATTTCACGGCACGCGGCTAGACCGCCACATCCTCTAACATCTCGGTCACGAGAGCTGCAATAGGCGAGCGCTCCGAGCGGTTCAACGTGACATGGGCGAAGAGCGGATGCCCCTTCAGCTTCTCGACGACCGCCACCACGCCGTCGTGTCGGCCGACTCGCAAGTTGTCTCGCTGGGCGACGTCGTGGGTGAGGACCACGCGCGAGCCCTGGCCGATCCGGCTGAGTACGGTGAGCAGCACGTTTCGCTCCAGGGACTGCGCCTCGTCGACAACAACGAATGCATCGTGCAGGGAACGGCCCCGAATATGGGTAAGCGGCAGCACCTCAAGCAACCCTCGCGACAACACCTCTTCAATGACCACCTTCGTGGTCAGTGCACCCAGGGTGTCGAACACGGCCTGCGCCCAGGGCGCCATCTTTTCGCCCTCCGTACCCGGCAGGTATCCGAGTTCTTGCCCGCCAACCGCGTACAGCGGACGGAAGACCACCACTTTGGAGTGCTGCTGGCGTTCCAAGACCGACTCGAGTCCCGCACACAATGCGAGGGCTGACTTACCGGTGCCAGCTCGGCCGCCGAGGGAGATGATGCCGATGGAGGGATCCAGCAACAGATCCAGAGAAACCCGCTGCTCCGCCGAGCGGCCATGGATCCCGAACACGTCGCGATCAGCCTTGATCAGCTTGATCTCCTTGCTGGGCATGACCCGGCCCAGCGCGGACGCGCTGCCGCTCAGCAGCACGACCCCGGTATGGCAGGGCAGGTCTCGCGCCTCGTCCAGCTCCAGGAACCCCTGCTCGTAGAGGCGGTCGATGTCGCCACCGTCGACGTCGATCTCACTCATCCCGGTCCATTCGGTTTCGACGGCGAGTTCAGCGCGGTACTCCTCGGCATTGAGACCGACTGCTGATGCCTTGACCCTCATAGGCAGATCCTTGGACACCAGCGTGACCGCGCACCCTTCGGCGGCGAGGTTCAGCGCAACCGCCAGAATGCGCGAGTCATTGTCGCCGAGGCGGAAGCCGTCCGGTAGCGCAGCTGGATCAGTGTGGTTCAGCTCCACGCGGATACTGCCGCCCAGATTGTTGATCGGAACAGGTGCGTCAAGGCGCCCGTGAATCATCCGGAGCTCATCAAGATGGCGCAAGGCCGTACGGGCGAAGTAACCCAGCTCGCTGTGGTGACGCTTGCCCTCAAGCTCACTGATCACCACAACAGGAAGCACGACATCGTGCTCGTCGAAACGCCGCATCGCGTGCGGATCGCTCAGCAGGACGGAGGTGTCGATGACGTAGGTGCGACGGCTTGATGAAGAAGACACAGGACTGCCCTTCTTGGGGGCCGTACGCGATCCGCGCCCGGCCCCACCGTTACGTGGTTGGCCGGGATGGACGACCCGCATTGAGCTGCACGGGTCTGCCGCGCGTCGAGTGACGGTGCATGCATCGCCTCCCAGGCGGGCCGCTTACTGCGTCCCGCACCTTGACGGTACGACGGCTGGGGGGTCGAAGGCGAGAGCCACGCCGCGCCTTTTTTTGAGCTGCTCGCGCATCGCGCTTCGAATCCGCCGCCGTCGTCGTCGCTCGCAGAGGAAGAACGCCTCCGCTCACTCCTCCTCCGTGCGGCGGCGCGCGATTCCCGACGCTCGCAGCTATTTCACGCGATAGCAACCTAGCTCTCGGCAATTCTTCAGCTGATTCTTGGCGCCGAAGGCACCTCTCCCTTAAGCAGGCGGCCCGACCAGAACGATGCGAATCTGCTGCCCGGGAACCACTTGGGCCGCCCGATCGATGTCACTATCGACGAGGACTGCGACGACTGGATATCCGCCCGTCACCGGATGATCGGCAAGAAAGACCACAGGCTCGCCGCCAGCGGGAACCTGGATCGAGCCGCGAACGACGCCCTCGCTGGGCAGCTCCTTCCCCTTCTTCGAGACGTGGTGCTGCAGCGGCTCACCCTCAAGGCGCATCCCGACCCGGTCGCTGCGACTGGAGGCGGTCCATTGGGTCGCGGCAAGGGCGCCCACGTCTTCGAGCCAGTCATCTCGCGGGCCGCGCAGCGCATGCAGGACGAGAGTCTCGCTCGACAGCGCCGCCGTCGGGGCCTGATCAACGTTGGGGAAGTCAGTTGGTGGCGGCCCTATCGGCAAGATGTTGCCGGTCCGAACCAGTTCGGGTCCCAGACCGGACAACGTGTCGGTTGCCCGCGACCCAAGTACCGGCGGCACGTTCACCCCACCGCGGACCGAGACGTAGGTGCGAAGCCCGACCGGCGGTGTACCCAACGTCAGTGTCTGACCGTCGGCCAGGGCAAACGGTCCGCAATAGCCGACACCTCGACCATCGATGTCAGCCGGAGCCGGAGCGCCAGTCAGCGCGAGCATCAGATTGCCGCTGGCGCGCACCGACAAGCTGCCAAGTGTCACCTCGAGTGCAGCCTGGGTGTAAGGCTGGGCAAGCAGCCGGGCGCCGAGGCGGAATGCACCCCGGTCGGCGGCTCCCGAGCGGCCAACGCCGACTGCCGCGAAACCAATCCGCCCGAGGTCTTGCACTAGGGTGAGCGGTCCTGCGGCCAGCACCTCCAGTGCGCGGTCAGCGCCCATCGCCAGCTCCGGATGCGTCGAGGAAGCGCACGACCGCGTCGGGTTGCAGCAGGGCGGGTGGATCCCGATCGATGTCGAAGAGGACGAGGTCAGTACGGCCGATCAGCTGCCAACCGCCTGGCGAAGACCGCGGATAGATGGCACTGAACTCCCCCGCCAAGGCCACAGCGCCGGATGGGACGGAGGTGCGCGGCTCCTTGCGCCGAGGCACGGCCAGTCGTGGGTCGCCCCAGCTCAGGTACGCGAAGCCGGGTGCAAAGCCACCGAATGCGACCCGCCAGTCAGTCCCGGTATGGGCGGCGATGACCTCCGGGATGCTCAAGCCAGTGAGCTCGGCAACATCGGTGAGATCAGGTCCGTCGTAGCGCACTGGGATCTCGATCACTTGGTCACTGGTTGCCGCCTCCTCGGCAGCGGCGGCCGGCAGACTGGCCAGAGCCCGGCGCAGGGCGGCGAGACCGGTCTTCTCCGCGACGACGACCAGTACCGTCGTGGCAGCCGGGACGACGTCGACGACGTCGGTGAATCCGGGCATCCGTGCCGCAACGGCCTCCCGTACGGCATGCCCAAATAAGACCACCTGGTCCAGTTCCCCGACCTCGACCAGCACCGCGTGCTCCCCGCAGGTCAGCAGGGTGCGGTGCTCGGTCATGACGCGAAGGGTCGGATTTCGACACCGGCCTCAGCCAGAGCCTTGCGTACCGCAACCGCCATCGCCACCGCTCCAGGGGAGTCTCCGTGCACGCAGATTGAGCGCGCGGAGACAGCCACTTCGGTGCCGTCGACCGACCGCAGCCGACCCGTCATCAGCATCGACACCATGCGCTGGGCCACCTCCGCCGGCTCATGCAGCAGCGCATCTGGTCGCGAGCGAGGTACCAGCGTCGCTTGGGCGGTGTACCCACGGTCGGCGAAGGCCTCGGTAACAGCGCTCAACCCGGCTTGCTCGGCATGCCGTAGCAGCGCGGAGCCCGGCAGCCCCAGCAGCGGAAGCGCCGGGTCGTACGCCATCACGGCGGCGACCACGGCCGCTGCCTGACTCTCGTCGTGCACGACTCGGTTGTAAAGAGCCCCGTGCGGCTTCACATAACGCACCCGCGACCCGGCAATTTTCGCGAACCCATCCAATGCCGCGATCTGGTAGATCACATCATTGGTCAGACTCGCCTCATCGAGGTCCATGCTGCGGCGACCGAAGCCGGCCAAGTCCCGGTAGCTCACCTGGGCACCGATCGCCACACCGCGACTGACGGCTAACTCGCAAACTCGGCGCAGGATGTTTGGGTCGCCGGCGTGGAAGCCGCAGGCGACATTGGCGCTGGTGACGATGTCCAGCAACGCGTCGTCATCGCCCAAGGTCCAGATCCCGAATCCTTCGCCTAGATCGCTGTTGAGGTCGACGACCGGTGCTGCGGAGGGCTCGCTCACGGGGACCCCGTCGGCTGTTTCGCAGGGTCGGCGTGCAGGTCGATCTTTGACGTCTCGGGCGCCAGCAGCACGCAGATGATCGTCACGAGCAGCATGGCGACCGCGTACACAGACACGGCGATCGAGGTGTCGAAGCGGTCCAATAGAGCCACAGAGATGATCGGCGCGAGCGCCCCGCCGATGATGCCGGCCAGCTGGTAGCCCATCGAGGCTCCGGTGTATCGAACCCTGGTCGGGAACATCTCCGAGATGAACGCCGCCTGTGGCCCATACATGGCGGCATGGAAGACCAGCGCGAGCACGACGGCCAGCGCGATCAGCACGAACTGGCCTGTGTCCAACATCGCGAAGAAGACGAAGACCCATACCGCCGCGCCGATCGCCCCGGCCAAGTAGACCGGCCGGCGCCCCAAGCGGTCGGACAGGCTGCCGAAAAACGGGATCAGTGCGACCTGGACGGCGGCGGCAATGAGCACGGCGTTCAGGGCATAGTTCCGGGGCAGCTTGAGATAGGTGGCGACGTAGGTGGTGACGAACAGTACGAAGGTGTAGAAGGCGACGTCAACGCCGACGCGCGCGCCGACGGCGAGCAGCACCTGCTTGGGGTAGCTGCGCAGCACCTCCATGATCGGCGCCCCAACCTTGGTGTGGGACTCCTCGACTTCCCGGAACAGCGGGCTCTCCGCGATCGTCATCCGGATCCACAAACCCACCAGCACTAACAGGCCGCTGAGCAGGAATGGCACCCGCCAGCCCCAGCTCAGGAACGCGGGCTCGTCGGTCAGCGCGCCCATCAGCGACAGCACCCCATTCGCCAGCAGCAATCCGAGAGGAACACCGACCTGTGGCCAGCTGGCGTTCAGACCACGGCGGGCCGGGTCGCCGGACTCCAGGGTCATCAACACCGCACCGCCCCACTCGCCGCCGAGGCCGAGACCCTGCAGGAAGCGCAGCGCGACGAGCAGGATGGGGGCCCAGACGCCGATGGTGGCATAGGTCGGCAGCAGACCGATGGCGAAGGTGGCAATGCCCATCAGCAGCAAGGTCACTACCAAGACGTTCTTGCGGCCGATCCGGTCGCCGTAGTGGCCGAAGACTAACCCGCCGAGCGGCCGAGCAATGAAGCCGACGGCGTAGGTGGTGAAGGCGAGCAGCGTGCCGACCAGCGGCTCGAAGGTCGGGAAGAAAAGCTGGTTGAAGACCAGAGCCGCAGCGGTGCCGTAGATGAAGAAGTCGTACCACTCCAGTGAGGTGCCGATCAGGCTGGCAACGATCACTTTGCGGACTGATGACGGCGCTTTGGCGGCGGGCACGCGGTTCACGGTGGACATCTGATGCCTCCCTTGACCGGGCGCGGGCCGGTCCACGCCCATTGGACGGACTTTACCCATTCACCCCGGGGAGAATCAGGGTCCAGCCGATTGGACAACTATCGGAGTCAGCGACCGAACCGGCGCTCCCGCTGCCCGTACGAGCGCAGTGCACGGATGAAATCCACTTTCCGGAAGTCGGGCCACAGCGCCTCACAGAAGTAGAACTCACTGTGTGCCGACTGCCACATCAAGAATCCCGACAACCGTTGCTCCCCAGACGTTCTGATGATCAGGTCCGGGTCGGGCTGGCCCTTGGTGTAGAGATGCTCGGCGATGTGTTCAATGTCGAGCGTCTGGGCGAGTTCGTCGATGGAGGTGCCGTTCTCGGCATGCTCGGCAAGGAGCGAACGCACTGCGTCCCGCAACTCATGACGCCCACCGTAGGAGACTGCGATGTTGACCAGCATGCCGTTGATGTCGGCTGTGTCGTGATCGGCCATCTTGAGCCGCTTGGCGGACTGAGCCGGCAGCAGATCCAGTGCGCCCACAGGATGGACTCGCCAGCGCCTGGTCGCCGCCAGATCGCCCACCATCTGCTCGATCACGCCAAGCAGCGGCTCGATTTCCTCACGGTCGCTGCGAGTGAAGTTGTCGGTGGAGAGCACCCACAATGTGACGACCGGGATGCCGATCTCGTCGCACCACTCCACGAACTCCTTGAGTTTGTCGGCCCCGGCTTGATAACCCGCGACGAGCGGTTGACCAGGAGCGTTGGTACGCGCCCAACGGCGATTGCCGTCAGCGAGTACGGCGACATGGCGCGGCAGTCTGTTGTGGTCGAGCTCGGCGATCAGCCGGTGCTCGTAAGTCGCGTAGAGCAACCCTGACGGGTGCAGACGATCCACGAATTCGCGCAGCCGATCGAGACGTGCCACAACTGGCAGCGTATCCCCGAACGATAGAGAATCCGCCTCATGGCAGAGATCAGGGAAGGTTGAAGATACGGCGTCCACGACTCCGTCGAGCCTTGGTCTTCGCCGCTGCGATCCCCTACCCTGAACCTACCAACCGGTAACTTCCCGCCACCCAGAGTCGCGCTTCGGCGTCGGAAGGAGAAGCACTGCCCGCAGTTCACGTCAGGGAAGACAAGCCATCCCAGTCCAACATCGACGGCGATACCGAGAAGCCCCTGACCCAAGTCCTGGACGCGGTCAAGCCGCGGCTGCGTGGTTGGCTGCATGCTGGAATGGCTCCCCTCGCACTGGCTGGGGGCATCGTGCTCGTCTCCCTCGCCGCGACACCTGCCGGCGTGATCAGCGGTGCGATCTTCCTTACCGCATCCGTGCTCCTTTTTGGCACCAGCGGTGTCTACCATCTCCGAACCTGGGGAACGCGCGGCGACGCGATCCTCCGCAGGATGGACCACTCCAACATCTATGTGTTCATCGCGGCCACCTATACGCCGCTGGCGTTGATCTTGCTCGACGGGGCTTCCCGGGTGATACTGCTCACCCTCATCTGGTCGGCGGCCCTCGGTGGGCTGCTCTTCCGCCTGCTTTGGCTATCGGCGCCGCGCTGGCTCTACACCGCGCTCTACCTCGTCATGGGCTGGGCTGCCCTTGGCTGGCTGGGAGCCTTCTATCATGCTGCCGGGCCGGCGGTCGTGATCTTGATCATGGCCGGCGGCATCTGCTACACCTTCGGTGCGGTGGTCTACGGTCGAAAGCGTCCCAACCCCTCCCCCACCTGGTTCGGCTTTCACGAGGTCTTCCACGCCGCCACCATCGCAGGTTTCATCTGCCACTACATTGCGATCTTCTTGATCTTGATTTGATCTTGAACTGCTGAGCTCTCAGGTGTGAGCAGTCTCCAATTGGATGGCCAAATCATCAACAGAGGTTACTGGGAGCCGACACACGAAGTGTCGACAAACGTATGCCGTGGGCTTGTCATTGATCATCGGCCGGTCCGCCAGTAGCGCGAGGCCAGGTTGGTCAGGCATGCCAGCCAACACGACGGATCCGGCCGGGGCCATCTGGTGAGCGGTGTAGGCCAGCGCGGCTCGAGCCGCATTGTCCGGCCCGACAACGGCGACTTGAACCGGCCGGCGGCCCGACGTCTGGCTGATCGCGTCCGCCAGCAGCCAGCCGGCAAACCGAGGAGCGCGGCGGACCAGCTCGCTGGCACTCGCAGCTGCCCGATCGGCGCGGGCGGCGTAGCGGTCGATCCCGGTCAGCTCCGCCATCAGTCGCAGCGCATGAACAGCCGCACTCAGGCCCGACGGGGTCGCGTTGTCGGTCGGATCCTGGGGTCGGGTATAAAGCTGCTCGGCATCGGCGGCAGTGTCGAAGAATCCGCCAGCGGCGTCGTTGAACTGCTCCATGATCACCTCGAGGAGCTGCTCAGCGCGGGTCAGCCAGTGCGGAGCAGCGTGGACCGCCGCCAGCCGTACGGCAGCAAGGGCAAGGGCTGCGTAGTCCTCCAGGATGCCGAATGCTTCGCCAACACCGCCATCGCGAGAGGTCCGGCGGAGCCGGCCGTCGCGCCAGTGCAGTTGCCAGACGTGCTCGGCGGCCTCAGTCGCGATCTCTAACCATTCCGAGCGATCGAAGATCACCGCGGCCTGCGTCAGCGCATCCACTAGCAACCCGTTCCAAGCCGCCACGATCTTGTCGTCGCGCCCAGGACGGGAGCGCTGATCGCGCGCGATTCTGAGCCGCTCTCGAACCTCTGCCAGCCGGACTTGATCATGGTCGGACCGCAGCTGCAGGGTGGAGGCACCATCCTCGAAGGTGCCGGTTGGTGTCACCGAGAAGACCTCCGCAGCCCAGGCTGCATCCTCTGCGCCAAGCACCGCCAGCAGCTGATCACGGCTCCAGACGTAGTAGGCACCCTCGCGGAGCTCACCGTGATCATCTTTCGAGTCGGCGTCGAGGCTCGCGGCGAACGCGCCCTGCGCCGTCCGCATCTCTCGCAGCAGCCAGCCAACCGTCTCGGTCACGATACGCTCGGCCAGCGGGTTCCGGGTTAGCCGCCACCAGTGCGCGTACCCGCCGAGCAGCAGGGCGTTGTCGTAGAGCATCTTCTCGAAATGCGGCACCACCCATCCCGCATCGACGCTGTAGCGCGCGAAGCCGCCGCCTATCTGGTCGTACATGCCGCCTCGCGCCATTGCCTCCAGCGTCCGTCCTGCCATGAACATCGCAGTGTCCCCGCCGTCGCGAAGTAGCGCCTCGAGGACCATCGACGGCGGGAACTTGGGAGCCCGGCCGAAGCCGCCGTACGTCGGGTCGAATTCCCGTTGCAGCAGCAAGATCGACTCCCCGCAGTCAGCAGCCGTCAACGTCTCTGAGCCGGCTGGCGTTTGCTGCATCGACAGTCGTCGCGTGATCTCTGAGGCACTAACCAGAATCTCTGATTTCCGGTCGCGCCAAGCCTCACTGATTGCCTGCAACACCTGGTGGAAAGAGGGCAAGCCGTGCCGCGGCGTGGGCGGAAAATAGGTTCCGGCGTAGAACGGCTTGCGATCAGGTGTCAGAAAAACGCTCATCGGCCAGCCCCCCTGCCCGGTCAACGCCTGGGTCGCTTGCATGTACACCGCGTCGACATCTGGACGTTCTTCACGGTCAACCTTGATCGCGACGAAGTGCTCGTTGATCATGGAGGCGGTTCGCTCGTCCTCGAAGGACTCGTGCGCCATGACGTGGCACCAGTGACATGCTGCGTACCCAACGGAGAGGAAGACCGGAACCTGCCGCTCGCCCGCCGCGGCAAAGGCCCCATCGGACCACGGCCACCAGTGCACGGGATTGTCGGCATGCTGAAGCAGGTATGGGCTGGTCGCCGAAGCGAGGCGGTTGCCGCCAGTCATCCTCAGACCTTATGCGCTGCACAGCAGCTGCAGATCTGGCGACCTCAGCCCTGATTGCTGGGCGGCCGCTCAGATGCAGAGTCCTCCGCGTTATCCGACTCGTCGTCCTCCAGCGTGCGGATCTTTCGGAACTGCTTTCGCATGCTCAGGTACAACAACACCATGGCGCCGAGCAAAAGCAGCGTGATGAGCAAGGGCATCCAACCGGGCTGGACCACACTCGGGTCGACCTCGTGGAGGATCATGCTGAAACTGTACTCGCCACGGGCACGGCGATTCCGGCGAACAAATCGTCCTCAGGGATAGCCGTTGGGACCAGGCTGCGCACCAACTCCCAGTCCTCAGTGGGCCATGTTGACTTCTGTACCTCGAGTGGTACCGCGAACCACGGCCCGTCTGGGTCGACCTGAGTCGCATGGGCGAAAAGCGCGCGATCACGCACTGGGAAATACTCAGCGCAGGCGACCCGGGTCGTGATCCGCGCCGCATGCTCGGGGTCCTCAGGCCACTCCCGGAGCCGCTCGCCATATGGCGACTCGAGGCCGCGGGCGAGCATCGCCTGATGCAACGCCATCATCCGCTCCCGGTGGAAGGAAAAGGAGTAATAGAGCTTGAGCGGTTGCCAAGCTGCGCCGCGGTCGGGGTAGGCACCAGGGTCGGCTGCCGCCTCAAATGCCGCGACGCTGATCTTGTGGCACATGATGTGATCCGGATGCGGGTAGCCGCCGTTCTCGTCGTAGGTCGTCATCACATGAGGGCGGAACGACCGGACTACCTCGACCAGGGGAGCAGCCGCCTCAGTAACGTCGATGCGAGCGAAGCAACCCTCGGGGAGCGGAGGCGGATCATCTCCCTCGGGTAAGCCTGAGTCCACGAAGCCGAGCCAGACCTGCTTGATTCCTAGGATCTCCCGAGCGCGATCCATTTCCTGCCGGCGGACGTCGGCGATGTTTGCCAAGATGTCGGGCCGATCCATCGCTGGGTTGAGGATCGCTCCACGCTCGCCGCCGGTACAGGTCGCGACGACAACGTCCACGCCCTCGGCCACATACTTGGCTGTGGTCGCCGCTCCTTTGCTCGACTCATCGTCGGGATGGGCATGCACGTGCAGCAGCCTCAGACGCTCGCCCCGAGCGTCTATACGAAGCGCCGGACGAGACATGGTCGTCATGCTCCCACCGCGTGCCTTGGCATTGCCGCTACCTCCCGTCTACCGAGATGGTTACGAGATCTGCTCGAGATGCTGCGAGCGTCGGGATCGCGCGCCCGCCATACTGAGGAGCAGAGGCGTTCTTTCGTTCTGCGAGCGACGACGTAGCAGGCGGATCGAAAGCGCGCGATGCGCGAGCAGCAAGGCCAGACTAAATTATCGGGGTGGCTGATGCTGCCGAGCGGCTCCGCCGTCGCTATCCCAAGCCGCGGATGCCCCGCCCGCTGCTGGTGGGTCTGATCGGCGTCGGCGTAGTGCTTGCTCTGACGTGGCTGGTGTGGACCGCATTGCTGCACTCCAGACCAGCGGTCGCCGCTCAGGTAGTGAGCTTTCGGATTGATTCCGATACATCTGTCTCGGCCACAATCTCTGTTGAGCGTCGCGACTCATCTCTGCCAGCTACCTGTCGGGTGCTGGCGCAAGCTACGGACTACCAGCCGGTCGGCGAGCAGCAGGTGCCGATTGCCGCCAGTACCAACCGTGTCGTGGAGGCCGATCTCACGTTCACCACGCTGCGACGAGCGACTGCGGTGGTTGTCAAGGGGTGCACTGTGAACTGAAATGGGTTGGCCTGCCCTTGCTAACCTTTGGGGATGTCTGAAAACTCCGCCACCGAGACGATATGGCTGACCCAGGAGGCGTACGACAAGCTCAGGAAGGAACTTGACAACCTCTCTGGGCCAGGACGTGCTGGGGTCACCGCAAAGATCGCCGCGGCGCGTGAAGAGGGCGACCTGAGTGAGAACGGCGGCTATCACGCCGCCCGTGAGGAGCAGGCTCACCAGGAGGCCCGGATTCGTCAGCTCGTCGACATGCTCAATCGAGCTCAGGTCGGTGAGGCGCCGGCGAACGCTGACGAGGTTGCCCCCGGAACCCAGGTGACGATCGCTTTTGACGGAGATGAGTCCGATACCGACACGTTCTTGCTGGGATCACGCGAGTTGCTGGGACTCGACGAGAGCGTCGACTTCACCAATGTCTATAGCCCACAATCGCCGCTTGGCTCGGCCATCCTCGGCAAGAAGACCGGCGACGCGGTCTCTTACGTCGCCCCCAACGGGCGCTCGATCAACGTCACCGTTGTGAAGGTCGAGGCGTTTCGCAGCTGACTGCGTATCTCAAGATCAACAAAGCGCCCTCGGACATCCGGGGGCGCTTGTGTGATCTTCACCAACGCGGTACCTAAAGCCGACTGATCAGTTCCTGCGCCTCGTCCGGGGTCAGCGCCCCGGAAGCCACCTCGGAAAGAATCTCCTCCCGGGTCAATGCGGTCTCCGGCTCAGGTGTCTCGCCGAGACCAAGCTTCTCCAGCAACTCCGCGAAGCGTAGCCGTGCGGTGGGATACGAGACGCCCAGGTGCTTCTCCACCTCCCGGAGATTGCCTCGAGACGAGAGGAAGACGCGGAGCATCTCGGTCTCCTTTTCATTAAGCGCGCAGAACTCACAGGAGCGAAAGACACCGCCGATTTCGGTGCCGCACGAGCCGCAACCCAGCCGAATGACCGCGAGCTGCTCACCGCATACCGGACAGTCGCTCGGTGGGCGGTGTTCAAGTCGCTCCGGCGGTCTGCCCGAGCGCTGGGTCATCCGACGCCAGCCTCGCTGCTCATTTCGGAGCCGACTCGAACTTGGGCATGACCCATGACAACCTCGATGTCGAGCTTCGCACTGCCACTGCCCATGACGACCTCATCGCCGGCGCCGCTGTGGCCGCCTGTCCAGCTGATCTTGCCGAGCTGGGCCTCACCGCTGATGGTGACGTTCGAGTCATCAGCCAAGGTGATCGACAATGTTCCCGACTCGGTCCGGACCCGGTTACGGCCGGTCTTGATCGTGCCTTTGATCGTGGCCTGCCCGGCCTGGATGAGGGCGTCGTTGATCTCAGCGACGTCCAGCAGCTTGGCAGCCCCAGCGGTGACCCGCACCTTGCCGAGATGCGGCACCTGTTCAGTGTTCAAGCTGCCTGCAGTAACCTCGACATCGACGATGACATTTGGATTGACACGGAGAAAAAGCTCCTTGCCGAGACCCAGTGAGCGGAAGTCATCGAGACTACGGGGGGCACTTCGCAGGATGCTGAATCCGTCGAGTGAGGCTCCCAATTCGCCGTCGCTGGAGACCTCGAGGACTGAGCCGTTACGACGTAGCACATGCGGTCCGTCGGCGGACAACGTCGCAACTGAAGTCTCGCCGAGAATGCGAACCCGCCGCCCGACCGCCCGGACGGAGATGCGTTCCACACCCCCAACGTTGACCTGCTTCGTTCGTACCGGCTCCTCGGTGGAGGTATCCGGCTCCTCGGTGGAGGTATCCGGCTCTGAGGTCGAGGCCTCCGGCTCTGAGGCCGCGGAAGCGTCTCCGGCCTGCGGCCAGTCAGTGGCGGCTGCCCATGCATCGGAGTCAGCTTCTGATCCAGCTAGTCGCTCGTTGGTCGGTTCGGTCGGGCTCCGATGGCGACTGTGTCGCCTTCAAGGCGTCGATTCTGCGGGCCGCCTCGGCGGCGTCGATGCGTCCAGCCGCAAGTTCCTCCAGGATTGCCTTCATGTCAGAAGTAGTCATGTTGAGAATGTAAATCCAATCTTTCCAAAAAAGAAGGAAGCCTTTATATTTCCAGGGCGGTCCAGGGTCTTCACCCACGTCCTTCGACAGACCTGGTGAAGGAATCTAGGCGTAAGGTCCGGCGGGCGAGCGGCGACGACAGCCCGCGAGCTAAAGACAATTGCGTGTAGCATGCAAATAGTTATATGTTTGGTGCATGCAAGCTTCTGTGCAGTCGCCGTCCTCGCGGACCGCGTCGGTCGAATCGCTGATGCACGCCTTGCTCGGAATTGGGCGGCTCATGCGGCAGCGAGGTCAGGGCGAGACGCTCGACAGCGGGACGTTCTGGCTGCTGAAAACCCTCGCAACATCCGGACCGCTACGCGCTACCGACCTGGCGATCTGCGCAAATCTGGATGCCTCCACCGTTTCCCGGCACGTCGCCCAATTGCACAGTGCAGGCCTCATCGAGAGGACACCTGATCCAGTCGACGGCCGAGCCCAACGCGTCAAGCTGAGCGATGCCGGCACCGCACGAATCAATGCCGCGCTGCGCGCTCGTCGAGATCTGCTCGAGAAGTCCCTCGAGTCATGGGAATCTCGTGATCTCGCAGAACTTGACCAGCTGCTGACACGCTTCGCCGCTGATGTCGAGGCTCTGACCCAGACGATGGAGAGAGCATGACTGAGGACCAGCTGCACCGCGCACCGAGGGAGGAGGAGAATACCTCGGCTGCGGACGCGCCGACAGCCGCCCACGAGTCGTCCACCCGTGCCGCAACTGCGCCAGACGTCACAGCCAGCCCTGGTGGTGACTACCTGAGCCATCGCCAGATTCTCGTGGTGATGGGCGGGTTGATGGCCGGAATGTTCCTTGCCGCGCTCGACCAGAGCATCGTTGCGGTTGCCTTGCCCGCGATCGCCTCCGAGCTGGGCGGACTTGGCAAGCTCTCTTGGCTGGTCACCGCGTACATGCTGACCGCTACTGCGGCCACTCCCTTGTGGGGCAAGATCTCGGACCTGCGCGGTCGGCGGCCAATCTTCCAAGCTGCGATTGTCGTCTTCCTCGTCGGCTCGCTGATCTGCGGCTTCGCTCCGGAGATCGCCGATGTCCTCGGCGTCACGGGAATCAACGTCATGATCGCCGGTCGAGCCGTTCAGGGCCTTGGCGCCGGTGGCCTCATGTCACTCGCGCTCGCCGTCATCGGTGATGTGATTCCCCCACGCGAGAGAGGGAAGTACCAGGGACTCTTCGGCGCCGTATTCGGGGTCGCGTCCGTGGCTGGTCCGCTGCTCGGCGGTTGGTTCACAGACAACCTCGGCTGGGAGTGGATCTTCTTCATCAACATTCCGATCGGCATTGCGGCGCTGGTTGTCACCTCTCTTGCGCTCAAGCTGCATCACGTACGCCGCCAGGCCTCGGTCGACTACCTGGGGGCAGCGACCATCGTTGGCTCGGTGAGCTGCCTGGTGCTGTACCTCACCTGGGCCGGTCCGGATCAAGGATGGACCTCTGCGACGGGCATCTCGCTGCTGGTGGGGTTTGTGGTACTGGCAGTGCTCTTCGTACTAGTCGAGTCCAGGGCAAAGGAGCCGATCATCCCACTGGAGCTCTTCAAGCACTGGACTTTCACCTCCAACATCATCTTTGCGATGATCATGGGAATCGGCATGTTCGGCGGTCTGATCTTCCTGCCGATCTACCTGCAAGTCGTGAAGGGGATGAACGCGACCCAATCTGGCCTCGCAATTCTGCCGCTCGTTATCGGCATCTTCACTACCTCGATCGGCGGTGGTCAGATCATGGCGCGGACTGGCCGCTACAAATGGATGCCGATTACCGGTGCGCTGGTGGTCGGCGGAGCGCTTCTCGCGTTCTCGACCCTGCAGGTCGATACCCCGTACTACCTAATGGCATTGATCATGTACGCGTTCGGCGCCGGCCTCGGTTTCACTATGCAGGTGGTGGTCACCGCGGTACAGAACAGCGTCGATCGGCGGAACATGGGTGCGGCCACTGCATCGGTGACCTTCTTCCGTTCCATGGGCGGTGCCATCGGTACCGCCTTGCTCGGAGCGATCTTGAACATAAGGCTCAAGCACCATCTGAGCGAGATTGTCGGAGCAGCGGGTCAGGCACCGAGCGGACCGATCAGGACCGACGATGTGACCGCGATCAAAGCTCTCCCAGAGCCGATCAAGAGCTGGGTACTCGAGGCTTTCACCCGCTCCATCGACGACGTGTTCCTGGTAGCGGTGCCATTTATGGCGGTCGCGTTCGTCATTGCCCTCACCATGCGCGAGAAACCTCTTAGAGGTCGTGACCAGCATTCCGATTCTGCAACGACCAGCGCGTCGGCTGATTCAGAGCTGGCCTCCATGACACATTAGGCCCAATTATGAGAACGCCACCTTGAGATGGCACATTGGTTACTCAGTCGGTTTGTTCAAGCTGTCAGACATAGGGATGCTGATGCCGACCAGAAAAATGCGCAGGTTGTGCGGGGCTGCAGGAGCAGTCTTGCTGGCGACCACTCTGGCCGCCTGCGGGGGTAGTTCCGCCGACCCAGCAGCGATTAGCTCTCAGCAGCCGGCTCCGTCGGCCACGATCGAGCCGTCACCCGCGCCAATGCCAAAGCCCGATCCGATCAGCTTCAAGTCCAACGTCAAGAACGGCGCAAGCAACGTCAAGATCGACACTCTGGTCACCGTCAAATCCGACTGGGGGACTTTGACGAAGGTCCAACTGTCCTACACCAACACTGATCCACAGGGCCGTAAGCAGCGGGGCACGGTCGCGGGGAAGATCAGCAACGATCGCACCACCTGGATAGCCAGCGATCGGCTCGAGCCAGGTGCTGCCTACAAGTTGATCTCTGTAGGCAAGAACTGGGTTAACCAGCCCAAGACCGACACTTCGAATTTCCGTACCCGAAAGTTGACGCTGGATCAGCAGACCTACCCAACGATCTATCCCCTTAAAGGCAGCCAGGTGGGAATAGGGATGCCAGTGATCTTGAGATTCGATGTTCCGGTAAAGAACAAACGTGAGTTCGAGAAGAACCTGCACGTCAAGTCCTCCCCAGCTCAGCAAGGCACATGGCACTGGTACTCCAGCACGGAGGTGCGTTACCGCCCCAAGGAATTCTGGAAGCCGGGCACCAAAGTATCCGTGAGAGCCGATATCAATGGCATAAACGCCGGCGGCGGCATCTATGGCCAGAACTCGGCGCAGACCAACTTCACCGTCGGACGGTCGCAGATCACCAAGATCAACCTGTCCTCTGACGTGGCCAGGGTGTATCGCGACGGCAAACTCGTCCGCACCATCTATGTCAGCGGCGGAAAGCCCGGATGGCAGACCAGAAGCGGCACCAAGCTGATCATGGACAAGCTCTACGTCACCAGGATGACCAATACGATGATCGGCGCCCGCGAGCAGTACAGCCTCCGCGTGAGGTACGCGATGCGGATCACAACATCGGGCGAGTTCCTCCATGCCGCGCCCTGGAACGCAGCGCACTTCGGCCGACGGAACGCGAGTCATGGTTGTGTCGGAATGAGCACGGCGAACGCAGCCTGGTTGTTCAGCCGCACCCTGATCGGAGACCCGGTGATCACAACTGGCTCTAGCCGCGGCATGGAATACGGCAACGGCTATTCCGACTGGAACATCTCCTACGCCCAATACAAGAAGGGCTCAGCGCTCTAGCGTCGGCCCTGTCGGCCAATCAGTGCCGGCGCCGCAGCGGCAGTGCTGGCGGGTGGATTCTGCCCAAGGGTGGCTCCGCCGCCCCAGCGAGATACAGCACGAACGACTTGGTGAAGGCCAGCAGCGGTACCGCCATCAGCGCTCCGACGATCCCTCCGGTGATGATGCCGATCGCAATCGCGATCAACACAGCCAGCGGATGCAACTTCACGGCCCGTCCCAGAAGGAATGGCTGCAGCACATGACCCTCGATCTGCATCACCAGGATGACGCCGCCAAGCATGATCAGCGCCTGGACCCAGCCAAGCGCGACAAGGGCGACGAGCACGGCAACGAAACCAGAGACCAGCGCCCCGACGATCGGGACAAAGGCGCCGATGAAGACCAGCGCCGCCAGTGCGGGGGCCACCGGGACACCCAGGATCAGCGCCACAATGAGCACACCAATACTGTCGAACAGCGCGACCAGAATTGTTGCCCGCACGTACGACGATAGCGAGCGCCAGCCGCGCACCGCTGCTTGATCCACCCGATCCCGCGAGGCGCGCGGAATGAAGTTCAGCAAGAAGGTGAAGATGCCGCGGCCGTCGTAGATGAAATAGAAAAGAGCGAAGAGAGCAAGGGCGAGACCAGCCAGGAAGTGGCCGACCTGGGCACCGAATTCGGCCGCGTAGGTCGCGATCGCGCCACCGCTTTCCGTCAGGAAGTCAGTGATCCTGGTCACCCAGGTCGAAGAATCAAGCCAGGCAGCGTCAATGTGCAGCGGGCCATTCCGGAGCCACTGGGTGAGTGGGCCACTGTTCAGCCAGTCGCTCAGCTGGTAAAAGCCGTTCACCACATTTGCGGACAGTTCCGAGCCCTGCCGAGCGATCTGGCCGCCGATCACAATGAGGACTCCCACGATCAGTGCCACCGCGCCGATCACCGTAATCGCTGTCGCGGCTGCTCTCGGCAACCCCCATCGCCCTCCCTTGAGCGCGTTGGCCACCGGCAACATCAGCGCTGTCAGCAGGATCGCGACAGCCACCGGAATAAAGACCTCGGAGAGATAGCGCACCAGCCAGGCAATTCCCCAGAGCAGGACGATGACGAGGATCACCCGCCAGGACCAGGCGGCGGCAACGTCGAGGCCGCGCGGCACAGCGGCGCTTCGCGCAGCGGTGTCCGGCGTGGCCACCGCTGTCTCGGCTGGCGGCTCCGTCAGCTGTGGGACTAGGTGATCATTGCCGGCGGCCGGATCCGCAGGAAGCACCGGCAGCGTGCGGCGGGTGCGACGCGCAGACACACGCGGCCCGTTGCGAGCCGATGATCCCATTCGGCGCCTCCTGAGTCGATCTCGAGCATTCAACCCTAGTCTCCCTGGCAGACTGTCCCGGTGGGGAGGCTGGGGGCCGCGCGGACGTGGGTGGAAGCGCGACGCTTGCTCCCGCGTGAGGTCTACGTGCTTGGCCTCGTCGCGTTCTGTGTCGCGGTGGGCTTTGGAGTCCTAGTCCCGGTGCTACCGGTTTTCGCGCGGAGCTTCGGCGTGGGAAATACCGAAGTCGGTGCGGTCATTTCCGCGTTCGCCCTGATGCGTCTGATTTCCAGCCCTTTCTGTGGGTGGCTGATCAAGATTCTCAGCGAACGGATCATCATGGCTACGGGAATTTTCATCGTCGCTATCTCCAGCGGCTTGGCTGGTCTCTCCCGCAGCTACCTGCAACTGCTGGTGCTGCGTGGCGTTGGCGGAATCGGCTCCGCGATGTTCACCGTCTCTGCCTTCACCTTGCTGCTCACCTCGGTGGAGGCCGGCGTACGGGGTCGCGCGGCCGGGTTCTTTCAGGCCGGGTTTCTCATCGGTGGGATTACCGGGCCTGCTCTCGGCGGCGCGTTAGCTGCCGTCTCGCTCACCGCGCCCTTCTTCTTTTACGCCGGGACACTCGTCGTCGCTGGAACAGCGGGACTGGTGCTGCTCCGCCGGCGGAGCTCGAAGCCCGAGGACCAGACCGCCGAGCCCGTGCCGTTTCGCGCCGTGGTGCGCGACGTCAGCTACCAGGCGGCGTGCTTCAGCAACCTTGCTCAGGGCTGGACCTCATTCGGAGTCCGGTCGTCCCTGATTCCGGTACTGGTAGTGGAGCTGCTGCACCGCCCGGCTTCCTGGACCGGCATCGCTTTCGCCTGTTCAGCCGTGGCCCAGACCATCGCCGTTGGGCCGGCCGGGCGCTTCACCGATACGGTAGGGCGGCGGCCTGCGATGATCCTCGGCGGCACCGTTGCGGCGGTATCGATCATGGCAGTACCGTTCGCACCGAACATCTGGCTGCTTATCGTCGTGCTTTGTCTGTACGGCATCGCCTCAGCCTTCCTGGGCACCGCCCCGGCCGCCGCGGTCGGTGACGTGGCAGGTCATCGCAGTGGCACGGCAGTCGCAGTGTTTTCGATGTGTTCTGATATCGGGGCAATCATCGGGCCGCTGGTCGCCGGTCTGTTGGCTGACACGTTGTCGTATCCGGCCGCGTTCAGCGTCGGAGCGGCCTTGATGCTCATGGCAGCCGCACTTTCATGGCGGATGCCTCGAGGCCGGGCAGTGCCCTCCAAGGAGGGGCCGGGAAAGGGGGATATGCATGAGTCCGCGTCCGTTGAGTGAGCTGGTGAGTCCGGACTGGGCCGAAGCTCTGCAGCCAGTTGCCACAACGATCACAGAGATCGGCGGGTTTTTACGGGCGGAGTTGGCCGCTGGCCGCAGCTACCTGCCAGCCGGAGAGAACGTGCTGCGAGCTTTCAGTCGCCCGCTGAGCCAGGTGAAGGTCCTGATTGTGGGCCAAGATCCCTACCCCACCCCGGGGCATCCGGTAGGCCTGTCGTTCTCAGTCGCCCCGCAGGTACGCCCGATCCCACGATCACTGCAGAACATCTACGCGGAGCTCCAGGCCGATCTCGGTATCCGTCCGGCCGCCAGCGGCGATCTCACCCCCTGGTTCGAACAAGGTGTCCTGCTGCTCAATCGAGTGCTCACCGTGCAGCCCGGTCGGTCCGGATCCCACCGCGGCAAAGGCTGGGAGCACGTGACACAGCGGGCAATCGAGGCTCTGGTCGCTCGGGGTGGCCCGCTGGTGGCGATCTTGTGGGGGCGAGACGCACAGTCGCTCATACCCATGCTTGGCTCAGTCCCCTACTTGGCGAGCGCTCACCCCTCACCGTTGTCCGCTGCAGCTGGGTTCTTCGGGTCGCGACCTTTCAGCCGGGCCAACGACTTGCTGGTTCGGGCCGGTGGCGAGCCGATCGACTGGGCGCTCGAGCGGCCCGCACGAGCGTCGGTAGATCGCGCCGTCCTGTCTGGACAAGCGAGGGCGCAGACACGCTCTTCGTCTGCGGACGAGTGAGGAAGACAGGACGTACCGGCGCGGTCGCGCGAGGGCGGGCTAAAAAGAGAGGGCTTTGTCCAGATCCGCAATCAGATCCTCGGCGTCCTCAATGCCCACGCTGAGCCGGACCAGGTCGCCAGGAACCTCCAACTGAGTGCCGGCCACCGATGCGTGCGTCATCTTCCCGGGATGCTCGATCAAGGACTCGACCCCGCCGAGGGACTCGCCCAAGATGATCACTGAAGTGCCTTGGCAAACCTGCAGCGCTGCCTGCTCCCCACCGACGACCCGGAAGCTGACCATGCCGCCGTAGCGGCGCATCTGCAGCTTCGCCAGGTCATGTCCTGGATGGGCATCTAGCCCAGGAAAGTAGACCTGGGCGATCCGTGGGTGCTCCTCGAGGAAGGCCGCCACCAGTTCTGCGTTGTCGCAGTGTCGCTCCATCCGCACCGCCAACGTGCGCAAGCCGCGCAATACCAGCCAGCAATCGAACGGGCTGGCCACCCCGCCGATAGCGTTCTGGTGAAACCTCAGTTGCTCGGCCAGGTCGTCATCGTTGAGGACCAGTGCACCCCCGATGATGTCGGAGTGGCCGCCGCAGTACTTGGTGGTCGAATGCACCACAACGTCCGCCCCCAGCTCCAGTGGCTGTTGCAGGTATGGCGTGGCAAATGTGTTGTCGACGACGACGAGCGCCCCTGCCGAGTGCGCCAAATCCACGATCGCGGCGATGTCGGCGATGGCCAGCAAGGGATTGGTAGGAGTCTCGATCCACACCGCCTTGGTCTCACCTGGTGTGATGGCTGCGGCGACGGAGTCAAGGTTGGTCAGATGCGCCGGATCGGCCGCAACACCCCAGCGCTGGTGTACCCGCGCGAACAACCGGTAGGTGCCGCCGTAGGCGTCGTCAGGCACCACGAAATGGCTCCCCGGAGCGGCAATAGTCCGCAACAGGGTGTCCTCGGCCGCCAAACCACTGGCAAACGCCAGCCCGTGCTTGCCCCCCTCAAGCGCCGCCATGCACTCCTCGAGAGCGGTACGTGTGGGATTGGAAGAGCGCGAGTATTCGAAACCGCCACGCGCCTCCCCGACCTTGTCCTGGATAAACGTCGACGTGGCATAGATCGGTGGCACCACTGAGCCGACCGCGGAATCCGGATCCTGCCCGGCATGAATTGCACGGGTCGAGAAGCCTTGCGTAGCTGTCACAAGAGGCCAGCGTACGCGTGTTCTCCAGAGCACATGTGGAACATGTTCACGACCAGTCAGCGTTGCGTAAGTGCATGGCCCTCCAGAACGGCAATGCAGGAAGGCAGACTGAATCACATGTTGTTCTCGCGCATGAAGTCGACGCTTGTTGAGCCTGACAAGGCGCTCCCCGGCCGCAGCTCTACGATCCTCGTCAATCCCACGTTCCACGACATCTTTGGCATTCCAGTGCAGAAGGTGCCGGAAGGCTCTGAGGTGGCCTACTTCGCCCTCGGTTGCTTCTGGGGTGCTGAGAAGCTGTTCTGGAAAACGCCGGGAGTTACCAACACAGCGGTCGGCTATGCGGGCGGCTTCACACCCAACCCCACGTACCAGGAAGTCTGCAGCGCTCGCACCGGCCACACCGAGATCGTGAAAGTGTGCTACGACCCGGCCAAGATCAGCTACGAAAAGCTGCTCAAGATCTTCTTCGAGAACCACGACCCGACACAGGGCATGCGTCAGGGCAACGACGTCGGCACGCAGTACCGGTCGGCGATATATACGACCTCACCGGAGCAGCTGGCAACTGCCCAACGAGTACGCGATCAGTTTCAGACCGAGTTCAGTCGCGCAGGTTTCGGGCGGATCACCACTGACATCGCCCCTGCCGACGAGTTCTACTATGCGGAGGACTATCACCAGCAGTACTTGGACAAGAACCCCTTCGGTTACTGCCCGGTGCATGCCACCGGAGTGACCTGCAACTGAGATCACGCAGTCAGGCCACGCATTTCCGGGCTCAGTTCAGGGCGTTCCTAGCGAACGTGTCGCACTGGTTCGGGTCGCCGGTGTTGAAGCCGTGGGCAAGCCATTGACGCCGCATCGCGGCAGATCCGTGGGTCCAGGTTTCCGGTGAGACCTGGCCCTGCATCTTCTCCTGGATTCGGTCGTCCCCGACGGCCTGCGCCGCGTCCACGGCTCGCTTCAGATCGTCCTGGGTGACCTCACTGATCGGGCTCTCCGGATCCTCGGTCGCGCGCCGGAACCAGACGCCGGCGTAGCAATCGGCCTGCAGCTCGAGTCTGACCGCTGGCGAGGTGGGTCCGGTGCCCTGGCCGCTGCTCTGCACCCGCCGCATGATCCCGGTCTGGTTCTGGATGTGATGGCCGAACTCGTGGGCGAGAACGTACGCCTCAGCAGCGTCACCGCCTTGCGCGCCCAGCTGGTTGGTCAGCTGATCGAAGAATCCGAGGTCGAGGTAGACCGTCGTGTCGGCTGGGCAGTAGAACGGTCCGACTTGCGAAGTCGCATGGCCGCAGGCGGTGTTGACACTGCCGGTGAAAGTCACCACCTGGATCTCCTGGTAGCCCTGAAGACCGTCCTTCCAGTAGTCCTGGATCGAGTTCGTGTAGGCCACGAAGCGACAGTCCCGGTCGGCGTTGATGTCTGAGCCGCGCGTGCACTGGGCGAACTTGCTCGCGCTTTCCGACTGCACCGGTCCGGCCTGAGGGGAGCCGCCAAGGATGTCGCCAGGGTTAATCCCGAACAGCAGCGCAATGATCAACACAATCAGTCCGGCGCCGCCGCCTATCGCGATCTTCCCGCCACTGCCTCCTCGTCCGCCGCCCATCTGCGACGGGTCGAGTTGGGCTCCCTCGTTGTATTTCACGTCTCTCCGACCGCGAGCAGTTGAGATGCCCCTTTGATCGGCCAAGCATAGCCGTGAGCCGACCGACCCGGATCAGTCAGACGCATGTTCGTCACCACCATCACCACCACTTCTGGTCAACTCAAAGTCCTCGCCTATCGGGACACTGATTTTTTCTGGCACAGTGGGCGATCATGAGCGTGACAGTTGACGACAACCCGATGGAGAACCGTTACGAGGCGCGGATCGACGGAGCAGTTGTAGGCGTCTCCCAGTACGAGCTAACAGCTGACACCATCGTGTTCCTGCACACGGTGGTGGCCCAGGAACACGAAGGCCAGGGCGTCGGCAGTGCGATCGCACGCTACGCCCTCGACGATGCGCGAGCACGCGGATTGAGTGTCCGTCCACTCTGTCCGTACATCAGGGCATGGCTGCAACGGCATCCTGAGTATGCGGACCTGATTCATACCCCTGGCTAGCTGTCTCGACCGGGACCCGTCGCGGAGTCACAGCAACCACGACAGCACAATCGCGGCGGATATCCACAGATTCTGGGGACAGAGTACTTTCATCTGATGCAGGGCGGTTGAGAGGCGCGACACCGTTGGCCCATGACAGATATTCCAACTTTGGGCCGTCCGCACGAGATGCCCGCGATCCGCAATTCCGATGACTTATGTCTGCGCTGGCGTGCCCTGATGGGGCCACTCGGTTTCGGCCGGCCTCGGCTGTGGATTGCCTTCCTCGAGCCGGACAACATGATGAGTGCGTCGCTCACGCAGATCGATGACATCCCTCGCAGGGCAGATTCGACGATGTGCGGTTCGCTGCTGGAGATGTGCCGCCATGTCGTCGGCCGGAACGGTGCCGGCGGATCGGTTGCCATGCTGCTGACGCGGCCCGGGCGGAACCCCATGGACGACGCAGATCGCAGCTGGGCCGGCTGCCTCACCTCAGCGGCAGACCATCTCAGTGTCTCGATGTGGCCGGTGCATTTCGCGAATGACGTCGAGCTACGGGTATTCGCCCCTGACGATCTTGTCGCTACGGCTTGATGGGCGTGAGCGTCGGGAATCGCGCGCCGACGAATGGAGGAACGATGAGCGAACACCCGCGCAGCCTGTGCAGCTTAGACGTGACGTGACATGTTCGCGAAGAGCGACGACATCGTCGGATTCCAAGCGCGATGCGCGAACGCCCAAAATCAGGGCGCCCGGGTATGCCACAGCCACGCTAGCCCCAGTATCGGTAGCACCAGGGGTACGAACCCGTAGCCGATCCCGTACGCAGACCACACGGTCGCCCGCGGAAAGGCATCCGGGTACAAGACGCTGAGCGTACCGACCGTGACCACGCCCACCAGTTCGATGATGATCGCTATCAGGGCCAGGCGGCGAGATGCGCGGGTGCCGCGTGCCAGGGTGATCGTTGCGACGATGTAGATCACTCCGGCAAGCGCCGAGAGCAGGTAGGCCAGCGGCGCTTGATCGAACTTGGTCAGCAGTTGCACGCTCGCCCGGGCGGTAGCGGCGAGAGCAAAGATGCCGTAAACCGCCACCAGCGCCCGACCTGCGCCGCTGTTAGTGCTGCGAACTTCTGAGCCGGCCCGCTGAGTTGGGGCGTCGGTCATGCGACCGGCGCCCAGAGCACGAGCAAGCGAAGTGTCATCGCGAGGACTCCGAGAGCTGCCACAGCTAGCACGAGGCCAGAGAAACGGCTGCGCTCGACATTGGCCCACAGCCACGCAATCGGGATCAAGATCACGATGCCAATCAGGTAACCGATGGTGGTCGCAAGCTCGACCGGGCGGACGCCGGCAACCAGCTTGGCAGCGGCGATGATCGACTGAACCACGGTGACGACCTCGACGCCGGCGGCGAAAAGGAGCTGCGCCTTACCTGGCGGCTTGTTGGCCACCGCAGTTACCAGGCCCCAGATCACGGCCACGCTCGCCAGCGCAATGACGACGTAAGCGAGCGCTTCGATCATCGAGACGCTCGTCGGGTCTGCACGTCGCCCAACGCTACCGGAGCTAACCAGATGACCTGTCAGACTTGGAGTCCGCGGAGATGTTGTCCGAAGGCCTGCGTCGAGGAGGAGCAGTGGCCGCCCAGCGAGAGCCCAAAATTGGCCGACGCCCGGGCAATCAGGACACCCGCGGCCAGATCATCACGGCAGCCCGACAGGCGTTTGCGGAGAAGGGTTTCGCGGGTGCATCGATGCGCGCCATCGCAGCCGAAGCCGCGGTGGATCCGGCGCTGATCCACCACTATTTCGACAGCAAGCAGCAGCTTTTCCTCGCCACGGTTGCGCTGCCCCTTGAGCTGCCGGAAATCGTCCAGAAGGTTGCTGCTGGAGCGAGGCACGATCTCGGCGAGCGCCTCGTCCGAACCGTGCTGGGGGTATGGGACTCCGAGCTTCAGCCGTCTCTGGTGGCAGCGATCCGCGCGACGCTGACCGACCCCGGGTTGACACACTCGGTCGGTGAGTTCCTCGCCCTGGAAGTCATCGGTCAGGTGCTGCGTCGCGACGATCTGCCACCCGAGGAAGAGAACAGGCGCGCTGGCCTAGTCGCATCGCAGATTCTGGGCCTGCTGATGGGCCGCTATGTGTTGCGCATGCCGGTTCTGGCAAACCGCCGGACAGAGGACCTGGTGGCCGAGATCGGCCCGACGGTCCAGCGCTACGTCGACGGCCGTACCTGAGGGAGCACTTAGCTGCAGCATTTTGCGAAATGATGACCACGTGCTGGTCGTCGGCGTCACTGAGCATGGTGGGCACGCGTTCGAGGCATTTCTCGATCACGGCGCCGATCCCAACGTGCTCGCGTTCGACCGCGGCTACGCAATCGTCCGTCCAGTCGACGCGAACCGCGCGAGCTCGGGTGAGCTGATCCTGCGGCTCCTGGTACGTCCAGTGGTCGACGAACCGCGTCCAGAGGTGCGCCGGCAAGGACGCGATGCCGGGCTGGTGCTCGGTGATGACGTACGACCTTCGGTGCGGCAACGTTTCGCGGCGTACGCCGTCGTCACCTCGAGTCGGGGACTGCTCGCCACCGAATACTCTGGGCGCACTGCCGTCACTGGCCGCTGGGGTATGCCCGGCGGCGGCCTCGATGATCATGAGCCGCCGACCTCGGCTGTGCTCCGGGAGGTTGCCGAAGAGACATCCCAGCAGATCGTCCTCGGCGAGCTGATCAAGGTGCAAACCTCGCACTGGGTCGGTCGCAGCCCTTACGGGACGATCGAGGACTTCCACGCGGTACGCCTGATCTATCGCGCCACCTGTCCGCATCCCACCGACCCAGTCGTGGTTGACAAGGGCGGCACGACCGAGTCGGCGCAGTGGGTGCCGTTGGACTCCTGGCGGTCGGTGTCGTGGACAAAGAACTGGCGGCTACTGCTGTCGGAGCTGCTCAAAGACTCCTTGGCCACATGAGTGTCGTGTGCCTAATGGATGTTGATGTCGCTGAGTAGGTCTTGCCGCGTCAGTACGCCAACGGGCTTGCCGTCGTCGAGGACCAGCAACGCGTCACAGCTCCGGAGCAAATCCACCGCATCGGCGACTGGCTCGGTTATCCCGAGCATCGGAAGTGACTCCTCCATGACGCTGGCTACCGCATCCGCTGGCCGCGCCCGGTGACTGAACAACGCATCCAAGAGTCCGCGTTCGCTCACGGCTCCGACGACTTCGGCGGCCATCACGGGGGGCTCCGCGCGCACCACTGGCATCTGACTGACGCCGTACTCCCGCAAGATCGCGACGGCTTGGGCGACGGTCTCATTCGGATGAGTGTGGACCAGAGATGGCAAGTCGCCGGACTTCTCGCGTAGTACCTCGCCGACAACTCGTACGAATTGGTCGGGTCGCGGCGCGAAGCCGTATCGGGTAAGCCAGGCATCGCTGAACACCTTGGTGAGGTAGCCGCGGCCGGAATCAGGCAACAGCACAACGATCACCGCCGCGGGATCGTCGATTTCATGCGCCAACCGGATCGCTGCCGCCGCCGCCATTCCGGAGGATCCGCCGACCAGCAGCGCCTCCTCCCGTGCCAATCGCCGCGTCATGGCGAAGGAGTCCGCGTCCGACACTTCGATCACGCGGTCACAGACGGTGGGATCGTAATTGGCCGGCCAGAAGTCTTCACCAACACCCTCGACCAAATAGGGCCGCCCAGTCCCGCCGGAGTACACCGAACCCGACGGGTCGGCGCCGATGATCTTGACTCGGTCCTCTGAGACCTCTTTCAGGTAGCGACCAGCCCCGCTGATGGTGCCCCCGGTGCCGACCCCGGCGACGAAGTGGGTGATCTTGCCCTCGGTCTGCTCCCAGATCTCTGGACCCGTGGTCTCGTAGTGGCTGGCCGGGTTGTTCGGGTTGCTGTATTGGTCCGGTTTCCAGGCCCCCTCGATCTCACGGACTAGCCGATCGGAAACCGAGTAGTAGGAGTTTGGGTGTTCTGGCTCGACGGCGGTCGGGCAGACCACGACTTGTGCACCGTACGCGGTCAGCACGTTGCGCTTGTCCTCGCTCACCTTGTCGGGGCAAACGAACACGCAGGCGTAGCCCTTGGCCTGCGCGACCATTGCTAGGCCTACCCCGGTATTGCCACTGGTGGGCTCGACGATCGTGCCACCCGGTTTGATCTTGCCCTCGCGCTCCGCTGCCTCAACCATTTTGAGCGCGATCCGATCCTTGACCGACCCGCCTGGATTCAGGTATTCCACTTTGGCCAGGACCAATGGCTTGGCGCCGTCCGTGGCCCGCGACAGCCTGAGCAACGGGGTATGCCCGACAAGCTCGATGAGCGAGTTCACGTACTCCACGCGCACGACTCTACGGCGCAATCCCTGAAGACCAGTTCTGGCCGTTTACTACCGGTTAGGGAGCACAGTGAAGGCCGCGGCTTCCCGTCGGAAGCGCGGCCCTCAGATGTGAGCGTTCGGCTGGCGGACCAGCGACGAATGCCCGAACTACCTGCGAAGGTAGGACAGCAGGCGCAGGATCTCGATATACAGCCAGACCATGGTCACGGTGAGACCGAACGCGCCACGCCACGACTCACTCGCTGGCGCACCCATCGCGACACCCTGCTCGATGTAGTCAAAGTCGAGCACCAGATTCAGCACCGCAAGTGTGGCACCGATGAGGGAGACGACGACAGCCAGCATGCTAATCGCACCGGTACCGGAGTCACGCAATCCCAAGTTGACGCCAAACAGTGCAAGCACAAAGTTGATCAGCAAGGCCACCGCGAAAGCGATAGTCGCAATGATCACGACCTTCCGGAACTTCGGCGTTACGCGAATGTTGAAGAACTTGTACGCCGCCAAGGTCACACCGGCTGCCGCGAAGGTGCCAATCACCGCCTGAACGACGATGCCGCTGTAGTAACTCTCGAAGAACTTGCTGATCATGCCGATGAAGATGCCCTCGATGCCGGCGTAGAGAAGCACCAGACCGGGCGAGACGTTCCTCCGGACCGCGACGAACATCACGACGATGAAGCCGATCAGCCCGGAGGCGATCAGCGCCGGAAAGTACAGCGTGTCCGGTATGAACATCCACGCCAGCGCCGCTGCAATCACCAGCACGCCCATGGTGACGGCAGTCTTGGTGACAACATCGTCCAAGGTCATCCGGCCTTCGGGCGCCTGGACAGGCGCCTGCGGCTGACCTGGGTACTGCGGGTAGCCGGCTTGGGGTTGACCGTAGGGGTTCTGGTTGTACTGGGGTGCTGCGGGTGTGAACGCGTCCTGCTTGGAGAGGATCGGGTTCGAACTGCGCAACATAAATGTCCTCCTGGTTAGGCGCCCGTAGTTTGGCGCACTTATTCAGTCTACTGAAACGCTGGGCAAGGGCCCCTTCTTCCGGCTTTGAAACAGCTGTGAGCTTCGTTGAGGAGTCCGCCAGCCGCTCGATCTGCGTTTCCCATCCCACGACGGCCAACGGGGGTGTCCGACGCCGAAACGAGCCACGTTTGCCGTCCATGAGACGGGAAACGCCCGCCACGATAGCCAGCAATCAAACACGGAGCGAGCAATTGGACCCCGGATCGCGCGCCGCCGTGCTGAGCCAGGCTGGCGCGCCGCTGTCCTGGACGAGCGAGGGAGCAGACACGCCTTTCGTCTGCGAGCGAGTGAGGAAGGCAGCGGCCAACAAGCGCCAGCCTCAGCGAGCGGAGCGAGCAATGTAGACGGAGCGAGCAGACAACGCCTCTCCGTCTGCGAGCGACGACGAAGTCGGCGGACTCTCGAGCGCGATCCGCGCGAGCGATAGCGAGCAATCCAATACAGTGCCCCCGATGGGATTCGAACCCATGCTGGAGCGGGTTTAAGCCGCCTGCCTCTGCCATTTGGGCTACGGGGGCCAGATAAGCCATGGCGGGTGTGATCCTAGCTGTGCGCGAGTTAGCGAGACGCCTCTGCGCTGGGCGTCGGCGAGGCGCCGCTCAGCCTGATTCGGGTTTCCAACGGCAGTTCGGCCAGGTCACCAGTCGCAATGCGATCCTCGATCACCACCCTCGCGTCCGGTCGGAAGTGCACTGGCTGTACGCCGGTAATCAGGCCCGTGGCGTTGTCGCGGAAGTAGAAGTAGACGTCGGCGCTGATCAGCGGTGGGGAGAACGGCGTGCTGAAGGAGGTGATCATCGGCTCTCGCACACCGCCTGCGGTGCCCTGTTGCATGCCGACAGTCCATGACCCATCGTCATGCATGATCACCCTCGGACCGGACTGGGCGTGGTAGTGACCCCAGAGCACCAGCGGCGCCGGCGGATTGGGTGCGTTCATGATCACTCGCGCGGCGACGGGCTGGTGGACAAGTATGACGTCGGTGTGCTCGTCACGGGCGACATCGATCAGCCGCTGCGCCAGCTCTTCCTCGGTCTCGGGCCGATCCTTGACGCGGTCGACGCTGAAGGGGATGTTGTGCTCTGGGTCGTCGTCGCCGAGCACACTCAGGCCGGCAGCCTCGACAACTTGGCCGTCAAGCACCGTCATTCCGAGGCTTCTCATCTGAGCCTCTGTCACGTCGGAGTCGTGGTTTCCGGACGCGACCAGGAAAGGCACCCCATCGGGAATCTCTGCCTCTCGGCGAATGCAGCCGCGCTCGGCCGCAGTGCCATTGACCGTGTCGTCTCCCGCGCTCAGCACAACCGACGGCTGGGTCGCGTGGGCCAGCCGACTGATCAGCTCCGTCATGGCTCGGTTGCAGTGCAGGTCGCTGAAACCCAGAATCATCGTTTCGTCCGCGCCCGGTTTCGGCAGATCGTCGAGCTGGGTCGACAGGCTCGCGGCAGCTGAGTCGAGGTAGGTCTGCACCGCACGCTGTTGGCGTGCACTGAGCAGCCGGATGCCCTCGATGCCGCGATCCAGCACGCCCGCCAACAGCACGCTATCCACTGTGAGCGAAGAGAAACGACCACTGTCGGTGACTGTGACGGGATAGCGCGGACCCTTCGGTTGCTCCGGTACCAGGATGGATCCGATGATCAGTACGACGACGGTCAGATAAACCGCTGCTGCGCGTCGCCTGGTTACCCGCGTCATGATCCACGGGGGCATGAGCTGACGACGCAGCCGCCAGATCGCGAACCCCAGCAGCAAGACTGTCTCAGCCTTGAGCCCTTCCCGTACGGCGTCGCGCACCAAATGCTCAACGATGCCGGCAAGAGCTTCCCTCGGCTCGGTGTACAGGCTGGTGTAGGCAATAAGGGTCTCTTCTGACAACAGCGAAGTGAGATTCTCTGCCGCGGTACCGACACCCCCGACGGTGATGTCGAGGCCAATCGGGCTTGCCGGGCTGGCAAGGTAGGCATTGCCGAACGGTCCAAGGTTTATCTCAACTTCACCGCTGAAATTGCTGGCGAACCTCACCTGATGCGGCCCGAGATAGTCCTCGACCTGCGCGTGACTGATCCCCCACACCGCCGCGAGAGGGGCGGCCGCGAGGGCAGCAAGCAAGGTGAGCAACATAGCCTTCCCGACACCCAACAGCTGCGCTCGACGAGAGCGCACCCGTGCAGCGTGCCGCGCCAGCACGCTGGTGAGGGTTCGCCGCTGCCCGCTCTCGGCCGGGCCGCGGCCCCTCCAAAGACGAGCATTGCGCGGAGCTCTGTGCCGGTTGCCGCCGGGCCGAAACGGCCAGCGACCAGAGGCCGGATCGTTCATAGATGCCCGACCCTACCTGGGCTCATCGCCTGGCCACAGGTCCAAGAGGGGACGTCCGACCTCAGCGCGTCATTGCCCCCGAGCCCTTCGGCAGGCTCAGGACGGCGCCCTTCGGCAAGCTCAGGACGGCGCTGGTCGAAGGGCGCGCTTCGACGAGCTCAGCACGCGTTGCCGCCTGCCTCGGGCGGCTGCACATAGACCTTCCGTGGGTAGACGGCGTGGGCACCAACCACGCGGTCTAGGAACAGCATGCCGTCGCAGTGGTCGATCTCATGCTGTAGCGCGCGAGCCTCAAAGGCATCGGTGCTGATCAACACCCGCTCGCCGCTCAGGGGAAGCAGACCGGCGACGGCTACCTTGGTCGCCCGCTTCACATCACCTGTCAGATCTGGCACTGACATGCAACCCTCACGACCCTTCTCGTTGCGGCTGGCCTCCACGATCTCTGCATTCACCAGCACGATCAGCCCGTGCGTCGTTCGGGTCTTGGGATGGGCCGAGACGTCGACGCAGAACGCCTTTGCCGACACCCCGACCTGAGGTGCAGCGAGCCCCACACAACCGGGCGATACTCGCATCGTCGCAACAAGATCGGCGCAAAGCTGGACCACATCCGGATCCGCAGGATCGACGGGCAACCCAGAAACCGACAGCAGATGGCTCGGGGCGTGAACCACATCGAGCACGCGGCCGTCTGGCAGAGTCGGCAGCATCAGGCTCACAGCTGGTCGTTCTCGATCAATCGCATGCTGGTGTCCACGCCCAACGCCGCAGACACCTCGGCGAGCCGAGTCTGAAGCGACTCGACATCGGCTGATCGGGGCAGATCAACCTCGGCCAGCAACACATAGAGGGTCCCCGAGAGACGGGTAGTCAGGTCGGTAATGTTGCCGCCTGCCGCGGCTATCACACTCGCCAGTCGCGCGACGATACCGAGCCGGTCCGCGCCATGGACGGTCACCAGATAGGTCGATCCGAGCGGTGGCAGGTCCGGTTCCTCCGGCACCTCGCGTACCGTGACGTCTAGCGAGCCGCTGACGAGCGGTTGCAGCGCCGCGTCGATCTCCGCGGCGTCGGCCTCCCCCGCGCAGATCAAGGTCATGGCGAAGTGACCGCGCAACAGCGTCATCGAGGAGTCCTCGAGGTTCATACCGCACTGCGACAGCGCCTCCGCAGCCTGCGCGATGATGCCAGGCCGGTCATGGCCGACAACCGTGATGGCAAGAGAGGTCATCGCGGCATTGTGTCACCGGTGCAGCAGCTGCAGGGCAATCCCATCGAGAATGTCGGACTCGCTGACGATTAGGTCATTCACCTGCAGGCGCGCGGCGACGCGGGCCTCGACCAGCGCACCCCCAGTGATCACGTCGGCCCGCCCGGGGTGCATCGACGGCAGCGCCCGTATCTCCTCCACCGTCATTCGGGCCAGCCGGTACAGCAGCTCCTGCAACGCCGGCAGCGGGATGACGGCACCGTGCACCCGCTCGCGGTCGTAGTGCTCCAGCTCCAGATACACCCCAGCCAGGGTTGTCGCGGTGCCGGCCACCCCAATCCAGGTGCCGATGGATGCGAAGTCGACCCCGCTCTCCGCCAGCAGGTCGTCTATGTACTCGGTGGCCCGTGCAAGATCATCATCTGCAACGGGGTTCTCTTTCAAGAATCGTTCGGTCACGCGTACCGATCCGATGTCGAGGGAGATAGCGCTGCGCATCTCGCCAGCGGCACTGCCGGTGATCAATTCGGTCGAACCGCCACCGATGTCCATCACGAGGACTGGCTCGCCTTCTGGGGTGACCCGGCTGAGGGCTCCGATGAAGGACAGGCGCGCCTCGGTTTCCCCGCTGATCACGTCCGGCAGCACTCCCAGCCGCTGTTGGATGCCAGCGAAGAAGCTGTCACGGTTCTTGGCATCACGTGTCGCCGACGTCGCTACGAAGTGCACTTTCGCAGTGGGCACTTCCGCTTTCTTGATCAATTCCGAGTATTGGTCGACCGCCGCGAACGTCCGCTGCAAGGCGTCGGGATGGAACTCGCCGCTGGCATCGACGCCTTGGCCGAGCCGTACGATCTCAAGACGCCGGTCCAGATCCCTCAAACCACCGGAGCCGTCGGGTTCGGCGATCAACAAACGGATTGAATTCGTCCCGCAGTCGATGGCGGCAACGCGCATCATGACACCTCATCGAGGCATGGACGAGTCCAGAAGGAGCCGACGGCCTGCACTGCCTCGTCACCGAGTGGGTTGACGCCGGTTCCGACGGCAAGCGCGTGGGCCACCAGCGCGTGCAGACACTTCACCCGATCGGGCATCCCGCCTGCGCTGATCCCCGCGATCTCCGGCACCGAATCCAGCCGCTCCCGGTCAGTCAGGTAGTGCTCGTGGGCTTGCCGATAGGCCAGTGCAAGATCATGATCACGGCTCAGCCGCTGATTCATCTCGGTCATGAGGCCCTGCGACTCCAGCGACGAGCAGGCCGCAACCGCCCGCGGACAGGTGAGGTAGTACGTCGTCGGGAACGGCGTACCGTCCGCCAGCCGGGGCTGGGTGACGACCACCGCAGGCTTGCCACATGGACAGCGGTAGGCGATCCCGACTATGCCGCGTGGCGGTCGCTGCAGCTGTGCGCTGATCGCCGACTCATCGGCAGCCGTCGTGGGTTCGAGCACAGTCGTAATCCTCCCATTGGTCAAGTCAGCGCGATCGCTCGTGCTGCGAGCGTCGGAAAATCGCGCGCCGCCGTGCTGAGGAGGAGTGAGCGGAGGCGTTCTTTCCTCTGCGAACGACGACGAAGTAGGCGGGTTCCACGCGCGATTGCGCGAGCAGCACACAAAATTGGGACATGGATGACCGCACCGGTGTGGCAGTGGTAGGCAGCATCAACGCCGACCTAGCAGCCTTCGGTTCGCCGCTGCCACGGCCCGGTGAGACGGTCATCGGCAACGACTTCTCCCTAGTGCTCGGCGGAAAAGGCGCGAATCAAGCGATTGCGGCGGTGCGCGCGGGCGCTCCGACCTACATGATCGGCGCTGTGGGCGATGACTTCTTCCGCGGCCTTACGCTGGGCGCCCTCGCGGATGAGGGAGTAGACGTCACGGCAGTCCGCATCGTTCACGGCTCAACTGGCATTGCTCACATCCGGGTGGATGCCGCCTCGGCCCAGAACGACATCATGATCATTCCCAACGCCAACCATCGGCTGAGCCCCGACGATGTGGAGGCCTCACTCCGATCGTTGCGTGATCATGTCTCCGTCGTGCTGGTGCAGCTGGAGATCCCACTCACCGTCGTGCAGCGAGTGGCTGAGGTCTGTCAGGACTGCCAGCTCCGACTGGTCCTGGACCCGGCACCGGCGCAACCACTACCGCCAGAGGTGTGGCCGGGTGTCTCCGTCGTCAAGCCGAACGAGCTCGAGGCGGAGGTGCTCACCGGCATTTCAGTCACGGATCGTCGTTCGGCAGAACAGGCAGCGCGATGGTTCCTCGACCGCGGCGTCAGCATCGCGATGATCACTCGCGGCGCCAACGGCGTCATCGCCGTCGGGCCCGACGGCGTCGCGGAATATCCCGCTTTCCCAGCGACGCCGGTGGATACTACTGCGGCAGGTGACGCGTTCTCCGGCGCACTCGGTGCAAGCCTGGCTCGCGGCTCCTCATTAGCCGAGGCCCTGAGGCGCGGCCTCGCCGCTGGGGCATTGGCGGTCACAGTCCGAGGAGCCAGCACAAGCCTGCCGACGGCAGAGGCGGTTGATGCCTTCCTGGCCGCTCAAGCTGACTAGCGTGGTGTTGCTGAGGGTGTACCGCCATTAGGCGGGGTCTTGACAGTGATCGTCTTTTCCTTGGTTTCAGGCTTGACCGGCACCGGTCGATCTGCGGCCTGCACAGAGCCTAAGAGCTTGGACCACCACGCATCCTGCGCAGACTCATCTGGCGTCGTTTCCGCGGTGATCTTCGCCCCGCCTCCGAGCGGCTTGCCGTCGGCGCCCACGACGGTATAGCCGGTCTCACCCGGCACCACCCAACCCAGCCGCTCCCTGGCCTGGGTCCTCACATAGGTTTCATCGCCCCAGCGGGCCAACTCGCCCTGCAGTTCACGAATCCGCTGTTGACGCTCAGCAATCTCCGCGTTGGTCGAGGCGATCTCGTGGGCCTGAGCAAAGTAGATGCGCAGCGATGTGGCGTACGAGATCGTCAATATCAGGAGCACGACGGCAAGCGCGATGGCGCGGGCGGTCATGCTGGATCCGCGCCGCAGCAAAGGAACAGTGGGTTCGTCTGGGGTCTCTGGCTTCGGCGTACGCGCCGAGGAGGACGGCTTGCGTACCTGGTTACGGGCTCGCGGCTTTCCCCGCCCAGGGCCGGCGCCCGGGCGGGAGGTCGGCCGAGGACCGGATGGCACGCGTCAGGCCTTGAACCTCGGGAAGGCCGAGGCGCCGGCGTAGCGGGCAGCATCGTCGAGATCCTCTTCGATCCGCAACAGCTGGTTGTACTTGGCTACCCGGTCGGTGCGCGCCGGGGCGCCGGACTTGATCTGGCCGCAGTTGGTCGCCACCGCAAGATCAGCGATGGTGGTGTCCTCGGTTTCGCCGGAACGATGGCTCATCATGCAACGGAAGCCAGCCCGGTGGGCCAGATCGACGGCGTCCAGGGTCTCGGTAAGAGAGCCGATTTGGTTGACCTTGACGAGCAGGGCGGTGGCCGCTTTCTCCGCGATGCCGCGCTGCAGCCTGGTCACGTTGGTGACAAACAGGTCGTCACCGACTACCTGGATCTTGTCGCCGATCTTGCCGACTAGCGCGCTCCAACCTGCCCAGTCGTCCTCAGCCAACGGGTCTTCGATCGAGACGATCGGGAAGTCGGTGACCCACTGTTCGTAGATGCCGGTCATCTCCTCGGCGGAGCGCGGCGTGCCCTCGAAGGTGTAGGTTCCAGCGTCGAAAAACTCGGTGCTCGCAACATCGAGGGCCAGTGCAATGTCGCTACCCAGCGTGAGACCGGCCGATTGCACCGCCGTTGAGATCAGTTCGAGTGCGGCCACGTTGGCTGGCAGGTTGGGCGCGAAGCCTCCCTCGTCCCCCAGGCCAGTCGCCAGTCCCTGCTTCTTCAGCACTGACTTGAGCGATTGATAGACGGTCGCACCCATCTCCAACGCGTCCCGGAACGTCGCGGCGCCGATCGGGGCGATCATGAACTCCTGCACGTCGACGTCGGAGTCGGCATGTGCTCCGCCGTTGACGATATTCATCATGGGTACCGGCAGCAGGTGGGCGTTGGGCCCGCCGACGTAACGGTAGAGCGGCAGATCGGCGGAGTGTGCAGCTGCGTGCGCGACAGCCAAGGAGACACCCAGGATGGCGTTTGCGCCGATCTTGGATTTGTTGTCCGTACCATCCAGGTCCAGCATTGCTTGGTCCACCAGTCGCTGTTCGCTGGCCTCGTACCCGATGAGCTCGGGGCCGAGCTGATCGATCACGCCCAATACGGCCTTGCTAACACCCTTCCCTCCATAACGAGCCTCGCCATCGCGAAGCTCAACCGCTTCGAAGGCGCCGGTCGAGGCACCTGAGGGAACCGCGGCCCGGCCCTCCGAGCCGTCATCCAGGATGACTTCGACCTCGACGGTCGGGTTGCCGCGGGAATCCAAAATTTCTCGCGCGCCTATGAACTCGATACTCGCCACGAGGGTCGCCTTTCCGATGCTGTCCCGAATCGCCGACAATCCGTCTATATCGAATTGGGCACCCGGGTACAAGAGACCGATGGTGGCCTCAGCCTATCGGCGCATCTGCGCTCAGCGGATCGCGCCGCACGCGGGAACACCAGAATCGCCTATCGCGACTGAGCCTGTGGAAACCCATGGTCGTGCCCTTCGACAAGCTCACGGCACATACCTCCGGGTCTCAGAGAAGACGCACTATTTCCGCTTGCGGAGGGTCCTTGCGTGGACCCAGTTCACCCCGACGATGCCAGCCCAGGAAATGGCAACTCCCATGATGCTGGGGTCGACCTCGCTGGCGCTGATTGCTGTGATCGGGATACCCATGACCATCGAGACGATAGCCAGAGCGAACTGCCGGCCACGGCCGGTCTGCTCGGCCGCCTGTGCGCGATTGGCGAGCTCAGCCTCCTGCCGAAGCTCTGCGGCACGGGCTTCGGCTAGATCCTCTACCCGTTCAGCCAGGTTCGCAGCGACAAATTCGGTGTATTCGGGTCCAAGTTCCATCCGCGCTGCGAAGGCGGCCTCCGCATCGCGCCGCAACTCCTCGCTGGGCTTGTGCGCGCGCCGGTACTGCGGCTGCACCGGATAGGGCGCTGCGGGGTTCAACGGGTATGGCTGAGCTTGCGGATTCTGGGCCGAATAGTTCTGGGCCGAATAGTTTTGGGGCGGATAGTTCTGGGGTGGGTAGCTCTGAGGGGGATAGTTCTGAGGGGGGTAATTCTGCGGAGGGTAGTTCTGGGGCGGATGCCCCTCGGGGGCCGGCCGTTTCTGCGGGGGCTCGGACATGTCCTCAGAATAGGCGACGGTTGCTAAGCGGGAGCTGCGTCGTGGGGCGACGACTCAGCATCCCGAACCCGGGCTTCCAAACCACGTACGGCATCACGCAGCGCCTGCTCGGGGTCGATTCCAGCCGCCTGAGCGCGGGCCGCCAGCGCCAGGATCTGCGCACCCACCTCCTCAGCTGTGGTCGGCTCCTCGGGTAACAGGAGCTCCAGACGCCGGGATCGCGCCTTGCTGATGATCTTGTTGGCCCGGGCGAGAGCGGAAAGCTGCTGCTCGGGAATGCCCTGCAGCGCAGAGGTACGCCCCTTCTCAGCCGCCTTGCGCTCCTCCCAGGTGTAGTGCAAGTCGACCGGTACCTCAGCGGTCGCGAAGACATAGGGATGCCTGGAGATGAGTTTGTCGGCAATACCCCGGGCCACCTCCTCCACCGTGAAGCCGGGCCCTTCTTCGCTGGCGATCTGGGCGTGAAAGATCACCTGGAACAGTAGATCACCCAGCTCCTCTTGAAGATGATCTTGATCTCCACTCTCAATCGCCTCGACCGTTTCGGCAGTCTCCTCGATGAGGTACTGCACCAGCGAACGATGGGTTTGCTGCGCGTCCCACGGGCATTCCTGGCGCAGCCGCCCCACCACTGAGACAAGTTGCTCAAGCTCGGGTAGCGGCACTATGGCGCTGGCTCGGCCAAGGACGCCGACTGATCGGTGATGATCGTCTTCTGCTGGGGATCCAGCACACCGAAGCGGGGGTTGAGCGTGACTTGCTGCTCACTGACCGCGGCCAGGTAAGCATCGCTGCCGATCTTGCCCGAGACAATCTGCTGGTCGGCCAGGTCGTAGGCGACCGGTCGACCTTCGGGCACCGTGAGCAGACCGGCGAGGTTGCTGTCCTTGATCAGCGCGTCGCGCTCGCCGTCGGTGATCGTGATCTTGTTTGCGGCTGCGACTTTCTCGGCGATGAGCCCATGGATCATAGCGTTGACGACGGCCGCACTGGACACCCTTTCGCCCTCTGCCAAGATGCTGGACACTCCTTCAACAGCGTCGTCCAGCTGTTGCTGGGTGATCCTTGAGGTACCCACGTACGCCACAACACTGGGTTCTGCTTTGGCACATCCGCCCGCGAACAGAGTGACTGCGACAACGCCGGCGAGCACGATCGCGCGTACCGCCTTCGCCCCACGGTGAGCCTGTAACCTCATTGACCTTCCCTCAAGACGTAACTTCCTGCTCGCATAGCGCTCCGGAACGACTACCGCAGGTGATCCTACGACAGCTGGCCGAACCCCCTGGGCGCATCAGGACTTCGCAAAGATCTGGTTGATCACCCCAGCGGCCCAGCGCAGCAGATCGGTGTCCTTCATCGACTCTGCGGCGCCGGCGGGGCTGGTGGGACGTGGCAGGAGCACAGAGCCAGCAGCGTCCTTGACCACGCTGCCCGGATAGAGCCGCTGCAGCCGCAGCACCCGCGACTCGGGGAGATGGGCGGGACCGAAACGGATGAACTTACCCTGCCCGACGATCTCCGTCAGTTCGGCAGACCGGGCGAGCAGCCGGAACCTCGCTACCTCGATGAGATTGAGAACCTCGGGTGGCGGCGTCCCGTAGCGGTCGTGGAGCTCGGCGTCGACGGCCTTGACATCGGCCTCGCTACGAACCTCGGCCAGCCGCTTGTACATCTCCAGCCGCAGTCGCTCGGACTCGATGTAGTCGGTGGGCAGGTGAGCGTCGACGGGCAGCTCGATCCGCACTTCGGGTTCCGGCTGGGTCTCCTGACCTCGATACTCCGCCACCGCCTCGCCCACCAGCTGGATGTAGAGATCGAAACCGACGTCGGCGATGTGACCCGACTGCGCACCGCCAAGCAGGTTGCCGGCGCCGCGCAGCTCCAGGTCCTTCATTGCGATGGCCATGCTGGAACCAAGATCGCTGTGTGTCGCGATGGTAGTGATCCGGTCGTAGGCGGTTTCGGTCAGAGGCTTGTCCGGTGGGTAAAGAAAATAGGCATAGCCGCGTTCTCGTCCCCGGCCGACCCGGCCGCGTAGCTGGTGTAGCTGCGACAATCCGAGCAGGTCGGAACGTTCGATCAGCAGCGTGTTGGCGCTCGAGATATCCAGTCCCGCCTCGACGATCGTGGTACAGACCAGCACGTCCGCGCGACGCTCCCAGAAATCGATCATGACCTGTTCCAGGCGATGCTCGCTCATTTGCCCGTGGGCGGTCACTACTCGCGCCTCCGGTACCAGCTCCGCGATCCGGCGGGCGGCCTTGTCGATGCTCTGCACCCGGTTGTGCACGTAGAACACCTGTCCCTCGCGGAGCAGCTCGCGCCGGATCGCGGCAGTCACCTGAGCCTCGTCGTACGGTCCGGCGAAGGTGAGCACCGGATGGCGCTCTTCCGGCGGGGTCGCGATCGTGCTCATCTCGCGAATGCCGGTGATCGCCATCTCCAGGGTGCGCGGGATCGGGGTGGCTGACATCGCAAGGACGTCGACGTGGGTGCGCATGCGCTTGAGCTGTTCCTTGTGCTCGACACCGAAGCGTTGCTCCTCATCGATCACGACCAGGCCCAAGTCCTTGAACGTGACTTCCCCCGACAGCAACCGGTGAGTGCCGACCACGACATCGACCCGCCCCTCGGCAAGACCCTCGATGGTTGCTCGTGACTCAGCCTCAGAGGCGAACCGGCTGAGCGGTGCGACGTTGACGGGGAAGCCGGCATAGCGATCGGCGAACGTTGCGTAGTGCTGCTGCACCAGCAAAGTCGTGGGCACCAGAATGGCCACCTGCTTGCCGTCCTGCACTGCCTTGAACGCGGCACGTACCGCGATCTCGGTCTTGCCGTAGCCGACATCCCCACAGATCAGCCGATCCATTGGCACGATCTGCTCCATGTCCCGCTTCACGTCGTCAATCGCTCCCAGCTGATCGGGAGTCTCAACGAAGGCGAATGCGTCCTCCAGCTCTCGTTGCCAGGTCGTGTCGGCAGAGAACGCGTGACCGCGGGTCGCCTGCCGGGCCGCATAGAGCTTGATCAATTCGGCAGCGATCTCGCGGACCGCCTTACGGGCACGGCCCTTGCGCTTGGCCCAGTCGGCGCCGCCCAGTCGGTCCAGGGTCGGGTTTTCTCCGCCGACGTAGCGGGTCACCTGATCAAGCGCGTCCATCGGGACATAGAGCCGGTCACCCGGCTGGCCGCGCCTGGACGGCGCATATTCGATGAGCAAGTACTCCCGGGTGGCGCCGGCCACGGTGCGTTGCATCATCTCGACATAGCGACCCACGCCGTGCTGGCTGTGCACTACAGGATCGCCGGAGACGAGCTCCAGCGGGTCGATCTGATTCTTGCGACGCGCTGGCAGCTTCCGGCTGGCTCGGTCAGCGGCCCGCTGGCCGGAAAGATCAGTTGCGGTGAACACCGCAAGCCGGATCTCATCGGCTATGAAACCGTGGCTGAGCTGGCCGGTAACGACCGTGGCCAGCCCGATGGCGGGTGGTTCATCCAGCATTGCCAGATTGCGGAGCGGCACGGCATGTTCACTGAGCACTTCGACGATGCGATCCGCGGTGCCCCTGCCTTCGGCCATCACGACAACTCGCCAGCCGTCACGGGCCCGCTTGGTGATTTCGTTGACCGCGGCCTCGGTGTCGCCGCGATAAGTCTCGCCGACCTGGCCGCGCACCGTCCGCGACTCCACGCCCGGCCCGCTGACCATCGCTGAGAGATCGATGATCTCCCCGTCCGCTGTCCGGATCGGGTCGGAGTGCCCGTCGTCTGTGTCAGTGTGATCGACCGGGCCAGCGCTGAACGGCGACAGCGTCCACCATGCCATCCCACGGGCCAGCGCCGCGGCGCGAACCTCGGCAAGCGGCTGGTAGGCCGAGGCACCAAGGTCGATCGGCGCCTTGCCTCCACCTGCCGCGGCCGCCCATGACGCATGGAGGAACTCCTCGCTCGTCTTGACCAACTCGACCGCCCGGCCGCGCACCAGCTCGGGGTCGCAGATCAGTACCTGGGTGTCGGTCGGCAACAGATCGATCAGCAGCTCCATACCGTCCACCAGGACCGGTGACAGCGCCTCCATGCCGTCGACCGGATGACCCTGGGCGATCTTGTCCAGCATCTCGATCAGTTCGGGATGTCGGTCGGCGAGAGCTGCTGCTCGGGCGCGTACGTCTTCGGTCAGCAGCAACTCACGACACGGTGATGCCGTGATCTCGGTCAGTGCGATGTCGCTGGACCGCTGGTCCGCAACGGAGAAGTAGTGAATCTCTTCGACAGTGTCGCCAAAGAAGTCCACGCGTACCGGATGCTCCTCGGTCGGGGGAAAAACGTCGAGGATGCCGCCGCGTACGGCGAACTCGCCACGCCGCTCGACCAGGTCCACGCGGGTGTACGCCGCAGCCACCAAGGTGGCCGCGAGGTCAGTGAAGTCGGCCTCCTCCCCCACCGCGAGACGTATGGGTTTGAGGTTCCCAAGCCCTTTGACCTGCGGCTGCAGCACACTGCGCACCGGTGCGACAACGATCCGCGGCGCAGGAAGATCACTATTGCCGGCCAGCCGTCGCAGCAGCTCGAGCCGCCGACCGACCGTATCGGACCGCGGGCTCAACCGTTCGTGCGGCAACGTCTCCCATGCCGGGTAGTACGCCACGGCTTCCTCGCCCACCAGGGACTGCAGTGCAGCCGTCAGCTCCTCGGCCTCGCGAAAGGTTGAGCTGACCAGCAGCACCGGACGCCCGGCGCCGCCGCGTGAGGTGTGCTCGCCCAATGCGGCAGCGATCAGCGGTCGCATCGGGGCAGGTGCGGTCACATCCAGCACCGGCAGTCGCCGGGCGCGTGCGTCGGCGATGTGCTCGATGACGGTGGGTTCGGTGCAGAAAAGGTTGACGAGTCCCGTGAGGGTCACCCAGAGAGGCTACCGGCTTGGCGATGGGCGAGCTTGTTCCTCTCCTCCATATCGAGTGGCTCCTAGCATGAACCGCATGACGAATGAGCTCGACAGGGCCGTCATCGTCGACTTCCCGCTGCGCGGCGAACGGTGGGTGGCCGAAAACACGCCCGGCGATCGCATCCCGAGTCACGGCACCGACATGCTCGGCCAGCGGTTCGCCTACGACCTGCTCAAGGTCGACGCGAGGGCGCCAGGTCTCCACTACCACCCCGCCGGGATTCTCCGCGGGTTCTTCATCGGTGTACGGACCCGCGACTGTTACGCCTGGGGAGCTGAGATTCATGCACCGTTCGATGGCGAAATTGTGCGTGCCGCCGATGGTGTCGCCGAGCGAAGCTGGATCCATCCGCTGCGTGAGCCGGTCCTCGCGATCAAGAACGCCGTGACTTTCAGACCCGATCGACTGCCGTCTGTCCTCGGTAATCACGTGATCATGCGGCATGGCGACGTCTTTGCCGCTTTCGCCCATCTGGCCCCCGGTTCGGTTGCGGTCGCTGCCGGCCAGACCGTGCAGAACGGCGTTGTGCTAGGTCGTGTCGGCCACACCGGCAACTCGACCGCCCCGCATCTCCACTTCCAGCTGATGGATTCAGTTGACCCGATGCATGCCAGGGGCGTGCCGTGTGCCTTTCGGAGCTACGAGGTGATGCGAAGCGGCAGCTGGGTGAGGGTCGAGAACGGCATCCCTCGCAAAATCGATCGGATCCGCTACTTGGGCGTCGACGCCTAACCGCGGTGGGTTAGCTGTTGAAGGTGCTCTGGGTCTTGTCGAGCCCGACGAGAACCAGTGACTCGACCGCATCCGCGGCCCGAATGATCTCGACCTCGACGTCCTCCCGTGTGCTGGCCGGGAAGTTGCTCAGCAGGAAATCGGCTGGGTCCTGCCGGCCCGGGGGGCGGCCAACGCCGATGCGCACCCGAAAAAAGTCGCCAGTCCCCAGGGCTTGGCGGATAGATCTGAGCCCGTTGTGGCCGTTGTCCCCACCACCGAACTTCACCCGCAGTTGGCCGGGATCGATGTCGAGCTCGTCATGTATCACGATCATCTCGGCTGGCTGCAACTTGTAGTAGGAGAGCAACCGATTGACCGCAGCGCCGGTCTCATTCATGAACATGCGGGATTTAGCCAGCACGAGCCGCGGCGCGTCGTCTCCTGGCGGCCCCATCCTGGCTTCGACCACTTCGGCTCGGGCCCCGCGCTTGACACTGAAACGCGCGCCCAGCCGGCGTGCCAGTTCATCGGCGACGCGATAGCCGACGTTATGTCTGTGGGAAGCAAAGGCCGGACCGGGGTTGCCGAGCCCGACCACCAGCCATGAACTCATGGCAGATGCAGGGCACTAGGCACTTTCGGACTCGGCCGGCGCCTCGTCCTCGCTCGGCTCGGCAGGTGCAGTCACCGTAGGCTCGATGCCCGCCTCCGCCTCGGCCTCGGCCAGTTCGGCCTCGAGGGCCTCAACAGTCGGTGCATTGATGACATTGACGATCAAGGTCTCCGGGTCGAGCTCAATCGAGGAACCTGCGGGAAGCTGGAGGTCACGGGCGAGAATCTGAGTACCAGGCGGCAGTCCCTCGACGGAAACCACGATCTGCTGAGGGATGTGGGTGGCCTCGGCCTCGATGGGGATGCTGTTGTGGTCAACCACGACCAGCGTTTCCGGAGCGGCCTCGCCCTCGACCTGCACGTGCACGTCGACCGTGACCTTCTCGCCGCGCCGTACGATGACCAGATCGACGTGCTCGATCGTGTGCCTCAGCGGATCGCGCTGCACCTGTTTGGGCAGTGCGAGCTGGGAACTGCCGTTGACTTCAATCGACAGCAGTGCGTTGGCCGTGCGCAGAGCGAGCAGGGTTTCGTGACCGGGCAGGGCAATGTGGATCGGCGCGGTGCCGTGGCCGTACAGCACGGCAGGCACCTTGTGCGCACGCCGGATCCGGCGGGCAGCGCCCTTGCCGAACTCCGTACGCAATTCGGCTGTGAGCTTTACCTCGGGCACGAACGAACTCCTCGGGACTAACGTTCAATTATCTTGATCAACACTCCGCGGGGGACGCAGCTCGTTCGACCTAGTCGATCACGGTTCTGCGACCCTCGCCGAGGCAACCGCTCAACCTTAGCCGACAAGGGCCAATAGTCGCCAACTTGCCCTGAAAACGCACCACGAGCGCTTGTCAAACCCCCGTCTGAGCCCGTCTCAGCGGCACTAATGATGCGAAATCAGGGACCGCGCGGGCAGACAGGCCCATTCCATTACGCCTGACCATTGAAGAGGCTGGTGACTGAGCCTTCCTCAAAAACCTCCCGGATAGCGCGTGCGATCAAGGGGGCGATCGGCAACACGGTGAGTGTGTCGAAGCGCCGTTCCTCGGGGATCGGCAAGGTGTCGGTGACGATCACCTCTTCGAACTCGGTCGCCTTCAGCCGGTCAATGGCAGGCCCGGACAGCACCGGATGAGTGGCTGCCGCGATCACCGCCTTCGCCCCGCGGGCCTTCAATGCCTCCGCCGCCTGACAGATGGTGCCTGCCGTGTCGATCATGTCGTCAACCACCAGGCAAACGCGCCCTTCCACCTCGCCAACGACCTCGTGAATGGCGACGGTGTTGACCACGTTCGGGTCGCGTCGCTTGTGAATGATCGCGAGGGCACAGTTCAGCCTGTCAGTCCACATGTCGGCGACCCGCACCCGGCCGGCATCAGGTGAGACCACCGTCATTTCGGAGGTCTCGTATTTGGTCAAGAGGTAATCAGAGAGCACCGGCAGCGCCCACAGATGATCGACCGGTCCGTCGAAAAAACCCTGGATCTGTGCGGCGTGCAGATCCACCGACATGATCCGATGGGCGCCTGCAGTGCGAAACAGATCCGCGATAAGGCGAGCGGAGATCGGCTCGCGACCGCGGTGCTTCTTGTCTTGCCGGGCATAGGGATAGAACGGTGCAACGACAGTGATCCGCTTGGCAGATGCCCGCTTCAGCGCATCGACCATGATCAACTGCTCCATGGTCCACTCGTTGACCGGGGCGCAGTGGCTCTGAATGACGAAAGCGTCGCAGCCGCGCACCGACTCCTCAAACCGCACATAAATCTCGGAGTTGGCATAACTGATCGCCCGGGTCGGTACGATCTCGACCTTCAACAGCTCGGCCACCTCATGGGCCAGCTCAGGATGCGCCCGCCCAGTGAACAGCATGAGTTGCTTGTCGTTGGGGCGCTTGAGACTGCTCACGACGGCTCCTTCTGCTTCAACGCTGACTCGGCGGCTCGCGCCGTTTTGGTGCCTGCCCGCTTACGTGCCACCCACCCGGAGACATTGCGTTGTCGACTACGACTCACTGCGAGGTCCCCCGGTCCTACGTCGCCTGTGATGGTCGAACCGGCAGCGATGTAGGCGCCGTCAGCCACATCGACTGGCGCGGCAAGCACCGAGTTGCTACCGACAAAGGAGTGCGCCCCGACCGTGCTCGTCGATTTCTGTACCCCGTCGTAGTTGGCGAAGATCACCCCTGCCCCGATGTTCGCGCCGTCACCGATCACCGCGTCGCCGAGGTAGCTGAGGTGAGGCGCCTTGGCACCGGCTCCGATGCGGGCGTTCTTGGTCTCCACGAAGGTGCCGATCTTGCCGTCAGCACCGAGGGTGGTACCCGGCCGAAGATGCGCGTACGGGCCGACGTTGGCCCCGGGGCCGATCACGCTGAGCGAAGCTTGGGTACGCGTCACGACCGCCTTCTCCCCCACTTCCACGTCGATCAATGTGGTATCGGGACCGATTTGCGCTGCGGCCGCCACCGACGTGGCTCCCTCCAACGACGTCCCGGGTAGCAAGATCACGTCCGGCGCGAGATCAACGGATGCGTGCACCCAGGTCGATGCTGGATCCACCACTGTTACGCCCTCGCGCATCCAGCGCTGCAAGATTCGCCGGTTGAGCTCCGCGTTCATCCGGGAAAGTTGAATCCGATCGTTGACGCCTTCGGTTTGCCACAGGTCGTCGATCACACACGCACCCACCGGATTGCCAGCCTCGCGTAGCACGGCTAGCACGTCAGTGAGGTACAGCTCCCCTTGATCATTTGACGGTGCCAGCTCGGTCAGTGCGGACCGCAGCGTGGCCGCATCGAAAACGTAGATTCCCGAGTTGATCTCGGTGATCTCCCGCTCGCTGTCGTCGGCGTCCCGGTGCTCGACAATGCTGGTAACCATGCCGTCCGCGCCGCGCAGAATCCGCCCGTAACCAGTTGGGTCGGGAACCTGCGCAGTCAGCACAGTCGCGGCAGCCTGGCTAGCCCGATGCTGGAGGAGCAATGCCGCGAGCGTCTCGCCGGTGAGCATCGGCACGTCGCCCATGGTGACGATCACGTCCCCGGTGAGATCGGCAAGCTGGTCGAGCGCGACCTGCACAGCATGACCGGTCCCGAGCTGTTGCTCTTGGACCGCGGTCAGCACATGGGGAGCGATCTCGTCAAGGTGTGCTTCCACCTGATCGCGGAGGTGGCCGATCACCACGATGATGTGCTGGGGCTGCATTGTCGTCGCGGCCGTCACCGCGTAACTGAGCATGGAATGACCGGCGATCTCGTGCAGCAACTTGGAACGCGAGGATTTCATCCGCTTCCCCTCGCCTGCTGCCAGGATGACGACAGCAGCGACCGGGCTCGGAGCTTGGTCGGAGTGGACAGACAACAGCTGGCTCCTTACTAGCTGAGGTGACGCTCCGCTCCCCGGGTAGGAGTCGAACCTACGTCGCTAGTCCTGATTCAAAGTCAGGCGGGCCCTGCCGACAGACCAACCGGGGAATGTGGGGCCCGGCCAATCCTCGCATCCGGAGCGTGCTTGCGGGCTGCCCGCTTCGAATCGAGGTCGCTTCACCTCACACCTGACCAACCCTGAGATCGGCCAGAGCCAAGCGTACGCATCGCCTTGTCAAGGCTGCATCCCGGCTCACGCGTCTGCACCGCGGTCCTTTTGCCATTCCCAGGCATCCTTGCGTAAAGTAGTGTCTTCGCTTCTAAATCGATACAGAAACGGCGCATGACCACCTCCGCACCGGTTGTCAACCAGCTTTCAACCCGGCTCGCTGCTATCGCGGTGACGTTGCTTTTTGTCGTCAACGGCGTCGTAATAGGCGGTTTCGGCGGCTCCCTCCCCTCACTCCGGGACAAGCTCGGCTTGGATAGCACCCAGATTGCGATCATGCTCTTCTGTGCTGGCGTGGCGGCCATCCTCTCGATGCAAATCGGTGGGCGAGCAGCTGACGCGATCGGCGCTCGTGAGGTCAGCTTGGCGGCTCTGCCCTTCCTCATCGTTGGGATGATCACGATCGGACTCGCTCCGGCCTACCCGATGGCGATCGTCGGAGCCATGTTGATTGGCCTGGGTAATGGGGCCATGGATGTTGCGATGAACGCGATCGGTGTTCAAGTTGAGGCTGCGCGACAACGGCCGATCATGAGCTTCTTCCACGCCTTCTGGTCAATCGGCACTTTTATCGGGGCAGGAGCAATCCTGCTGCTCGCCACCGTGCTTGGGCTGAAGGGTGGTGAGATCGTCACGCCGCTGGGAATCTCCATCGCGGCGATGTCACTCGTCGCCTTCGGCATCCTGCTCAAAATCACGCCCGAGGCGGCGGTGGTGCAGCACACAGTGGACGGCGTACGGACTCCGATTCCTGCGGTCGCCTGGATTTTGGGTGTCATGGCCTTGGCGTTCGGTCTCTCCGAAGGCACGGCCACGGACTGGTCGTCGCTCCACGTCACCGATGTCGCCGGTGTCGACCCGACTACGGGCGCGCTTGGCCTGATCGCCGTGAGCGCCTTCATGGTCGTGATCAGGCTGCTGGGCGACAGATTGGTTGTCCGGTTCGGAAGGCGAGCGGTCGTGCGCTTCGGTGGGCTATGCGCAGCCCTCGGCTATTTGACAGTCACCCTGGTGAGCGGCCTGCCACTCCTGGTGGCCGGTTGGGCCTTGGTCGGCTTCGGCGTCGGGATGATCGCACCACAGGTGTACGCCGTAGCAGGGCACATCGGCGGCGGCCGGGTGCTCGCAGTTGTCGTGACATTCGGCTACGCCGCGTTCTTGATCGGCCCGGCCGTGGTCGGTTTCCTGGTAAACCAGCTGGGGATTCAACGTGCGATGGCCGTACCAGCTTTGCTCTGTGCAGGCATCATCGCACTGGCATTCACCATGCCGCGCGAAAATATTGGGCTCACCGCCAGCTCTGGTGAACCCCGATAAATCTCGACGTCAAGACTCTTCACCATTTTTCGGCTGCTCGCGCATCGCGCTTTGAATCCGCCGCCGTCGTCGTCGCTTGCGGAGGAAAGAACGCCTCCGCTCGCTCCTTCTCCGTGCGGCGGCGCGCGATCTCCGACGCTCGCAGCCATCTAGACTCCCGGGTGTGACCGGCCAGCCAATCCGGGACGAAGTCGACACCATCGTTGAGGCTTGGCGTCGCGAACGTCCGGACCTGGACGTTGCGCCCATGGAGGTGCTTTCCCGCATCAGCCGGCTGGCCCGCCACCTAGACCGCGTCCGAGCCAGCGCATTCACCGCACACGATCTGGAGCCTTGGGAGTTCGACGTGCTGGCGGCCCTGCGACGCTCGGGTCCGCCGTACCGGCTCTCGCCCGGGCGGCTCTTGCGGGAAACCCTGGTCACGTCGGGAACGATGACCAACCGGGTTGACCGGCTCGCCGCCCGCGGTTTGGTCGCTCGACAGGATCACCCTGACGATCGGCGCGGTGTTCTGGTTCAGCTGACTGAGGCCGGCAAGGACGCGGTCGACACAGCATTAGCCGAGTTGCTGGCCGCCGAGCGCGGAATCCTAGCCGGGTTGGACGCTACCGAGCATGATCAACTCACCCACAGCCTGCGACTGCTGCTCGCCCGGCATGGCGTCGACCGCTAACTGTCTCAGCGGCAAGTTCAGTTGATGACGCGGGCTCCGGTCACCGGACCTGTGGCGTGCCGGACTGCGCGACACACTCCCTCGGCACTGAGCGATACGGAGAGGTCGACCGCCGCGGACTCGCCGTCCACCAGGAAGGCACAGGTAGGACCTGAACCGGACACCAGAGCGCCCAGAGCGCCGTACTCGAGACCGGCTTGCAGCACCGTACGCAATCGCGGCTGCAGGTCCAGCGCAGCAGGCTCCAGATCATTGGTCAGTGCCCGACCAAGGAGTCGGGGATCGCCACTGCGTAACGCATTCATGAGATCGGCGGGCACCTGCGGTGGCGCCGCGCGCGGTCTCAGCTCGTCGTATCGTCGATAGACCGTGGCGGTCGAGAGGCCGTGGTAGCCGAAGGCCAGCACCCAGTGGTAGTTGCCCCGGGCCAGCGCCGGCGCCACGTCCTCGCCCCGGCCACTGCCCACCGCCGTGCCACCCAGCAATGCGAAGGGCACGTCGCTGCCGAGTTCGGCCGCCAGCGTCTGCAGCCCGTCGGGGGTGACGTCGAGGTCCCATAAGACCGCGCACGCCAACAATGCGGCTGCACCATTTGCGGAGCCGCCAGCCAGCCCACCAGCCACCGGAATTGATTTCTTGATCGACAATCTGGCACCGAGGGAGTCGTACGGTCCGTGCCTGCGCGCCAGCAGCTTGGCGGCGCGCACCGCGAGGTTGGAGTCATCGAGCGGTACCTGATCGGCACCTTCGCCGCTGACCACTACCTCGAACTCATCCGGATCGGCCCACGCGGCGTGCACCTCGTCGTAGACGGAAACCGCCTGATACACCGTGGCTAACGGATGGTATCCATCAGCACGAGGAGCACCCACCTTGAGGGCGAGGTTGATCTTGGCCGGCACTCGCACCCGTACACCGGCAGGGATCGGCGGCGAAGATGAGGCCATGCATGTGAGGTTAGCTACGCCTGGAAGATCTGCTCCGCGATCCGAGTGAAGTCGGTCACATCCAACGTCTCGCCGCGGGCTTTGGGATCCAGTCCGGCCGCGACTACGGCGGCGCTGGCGGCAGCTGAGGATCCTGCCAGCCCGGCCAGGGCCGAGCGGAGCATCTTGCGCCGCTGCCCGAATGCCGCATCGATGACTGTGAACACCTGCTCACGGGTCGCCGTGGTCGCTGGCTGCGGGCGACGGTTGATAGCTACTAAGCCAGATTCGACGTTCGGTACCGGCCAGAAAACTGTCGGCGACACTGTCCCAGCCTTGGTAGCTGCGGCGTACCAGGCGACCTTGACCGACGGCACACCGTAGATTTTCGATCCTGGACTGGCCGCCAGCCGGTCAGCCACCTCGGCCTGCACCATGACCAGACCGTGGGTCCAGCTGCGGAAGGTTGCCAGCAGGTGCAACAGCACCGGCACCGCGACGTTGTACGGGAGATTGGCGACTACAGCCGTCGGCGGTTCCGGCAGTGCGTCGACCTGCAGTGCGTCGGCGTTGATCACCGTCAGCGCAGCCGCGCGCTCCGGCAGTCGCGCGGCGACCGTGTCAGGCAGCTGAGCGGCCAGCAGGTCATCGATCTCGATCGCGATCACCCGGCGAGCAGCCTGCAACAGGCCGAGAGTCAGCGAGCCAAGTCCTGGCCCAACCTCGAGGACCACATCACTCTCGGCGACCTGTGCTGTGGCAACGATTCTTCGTACGGTGTTGGCGTCGGTGACGAAGTTCTGCCCGCGCTGTTTGGTCGGTCGCAGCGCCAGCTGGCTCGCCAGTTCACGAATCGCCGTGGGATCGAGCAGCCCGTCGGCCACCGGGCTAACGCAACCCCAGCTTCGATGAGCAGGCCGGCCAGGAACCCCAGCCCGCGGCGGCCTGGAGCTTCTTGGCTATGCGAATCTGCCCCTCGCGGCTCGCCTGGTGCGGGTAACCATTACCCCCATACGCACGCCAGGTGCTGAGGCTGAACTGCAAACCGCCGTAGTAGCCATTGCCGGTGTTGATCGACCAGTTACCACCGGATTCGCATTGTGCAAGCCTGTCCCAGACACTGCCCGACGGCGTACTCGAGGAGCTCGAGCCCGAGCTCTTCTTGGGAGCCGTCTTCGTGCCGACCAGGATGACTTTAGTCACCGGCTTCTTGATCAACTTAGATTTGATCTTGGTACGGCGGACCAGCTCACCGTTGTGCCGGACCAACTTGTAGGTCACGGCGCGGACGCCGCTGACACCGCGCCTGTCGATCTTGGTGTCACCTTTGTTCAACGTGCTCGTCTTCTTGCGGGTGGTGTCGTAGTCCACCTTGACCTTCTTGGTCTTGGACTTGACGTCGACGCGGGTGAAGGTGAACTTTGCCCCGTCGACGAGACGAGCATTCGGGCTGGCGCTCAACTTGTCGTCATGGTCGACCGTGATCTTGGCTGCGGCCAAGGCATCGTCCAGCGACTGACCGGTAGTGGTGACGGTGCGCTTCTTGCCGGCATCAACGATGACGACCGTCTTTTCTGTGGCAATGAGGATGGCCAGGCCTTGGCGGCTGATGCTCGAGCTCCGGCTCGTTGACAACTCTGCGCCGGCGAGATCGACGGTGAGAGCAGTTAGCGCCTCATCGACGGTTGTTGCCGTGGTCCAAATGGTCTGCTCGGCACCATCAATCGTGAAGGTGACTTTCCGTCCGAACTTGACGGCGACCCGGGTGCCATCGTCGACTTTCGCCTCCAGGTTCGGAGCCACCACGTCATGGTCGTTGACGTCGATGTCCTCACTCTTCAGCAGAGCACCCACCGTGTCGGCGCTGGTGCGCACCTCACTGGTCTGCCCGTCAACTGAGAGGGTGACGGATTTGCTGAGGTTCGCGTAGCCGAAGGTTGTTCCAGCCAAGGCGAGCGTGGTCGCCCCAGCGGCAACCACAGGGATGATCTTCCGCACAGCATTCCCCCGAGATGGTCCAGTCGGTGATCTGGACCTGGTGTGTTTGCAGGCCGGTGTCAGCCCGGATGTATCACGAAATTATAACGGAGACACACCCGTTCCGTCGAAATTTGAGACCCAATCGGCAGCGTGCCTACCAAGTGCCGCGGTGAATGACCTCTGACAGGGCCTTGCGTGGACGGCGGGTCGGCGATCCAATGGCGGGCGCCGGAGCCGGGTAGCCGAGGCTGACTACGCCGACGCTCAGCTGACTCGTTGGCACGCCGAACGCCTCACGTACGGCCGCGATCCGGTTGGCCGGAATGCCAAAGAAGCAGGCGCCGAGATCGTGGTCGACTGCCGAAAGCAGTGCGGCCATGCACGCCATTCCGGCGTCGACAAACCAGTACGGTGCGGACCATCGCGCCGGATCGCGATCGGTCCAGCCTTTGTCAGCCTCGGCGTAGCGATCGAGGTATGACTCTTCGCTGGTCCAGACAGTGATCAGCACAGGTGCGGCACGCATGCCCCGAAGCCAGCTGCTGTCGGCATCAGCAGTAATCCGCCAGAAGATCTCGCGCTCAGTGGCCGTGCTCAGCACCAAGAGCGAGACACCTTGCGTAAACCCGGCGGAGGGGGCTCGCCGCGCCGCTTCGAGGACGGCATCGAGCGCGTCGGCCGGCACAGATCGAGCTGCGTCGTACGAGCGGATCATGCGGCGCCGGCGCAGCACCGCCGCGAACTGCATCCGTTACCAGCTCCCACCGAAGGCGGCATCGGCATTGTCGTTGAGCGCCTGGCACATGCGCTCCAACTCGATCCCAAGAGTGGTGGCAAGGAAGCGGGCCGTGTGCGGAATCAAATAAGACGCGTTCGGCCTCCCTCGCAGCGGCATCGGGGTGAGGTAGGGCGCGTCGGTCTCCACGAGTACCCGATCCAGAGGCGCTACGGCCAATGCGTCCCGCAGCTGATCATTGGTCTTGAACGTGATGGTGCCAGCAAAGGAAAGGTGAGCTCCGCGATCCAGACAGGCTCGGGCGAACTGATCATCGCCGGAGAAGCAGTGCATCACGACCCGCGGCGGCCAGCCCTCGGCATTGAGCACATCAAGAATGTCGTCGTGGGCGTCGCGATCATGGACGACAAGGGTCTTGCCGAAGGTGTGGGCGAAGGCAATGTGCGCCGCAAATGCGTCCTTCTGTACAGCCTGACCGGCAGCATCGGGTGTCCTGAAATAGTCCAGCCCGGTCTCCCCGACTGCCCTGACGCGCGGATGCTGGGCCAACGCCTCCACCAAATCAAGGCCTGACAGGAGCTCCGGCCCCATTCGGGCGGCATCATTCGGGTGGATTGCGACACCGGCGATCACTGATGGCCAGCGCTCAGCGGCCTGGACTGCCCAGCGGCAGCCTTCAGGATCACAGCCGATCTGCACGATTCTCGTGACGCCGACCTCAGCGGCCAGGCGGACGGCATCTTCGGGGTCGAGGCCAGATTTGGCCTGCGTGGAGTCGAGGTGGCAATGCGAGTCCACTACAGATGCCGGCAGCGGTTCAGGCAGGTCAGGCAGCTCCACGCGCCAACTGTCGCATCCCCTGGTTTTGCATCTTCAGTGGGTCATTTCTTCCTCGGAGGCGGCCGAGACAGGTCGTGAGTGTTGCATTTTCAGGGCGAGCTCATAGAGAGCGTTCTTCGCCAGCCCCTGCTGCCGCGCCACGTGAGCTACCGCGGCCGTCAGCTTCATCCCGGCGGCGGCCAGGCCGAGCGCCTCCTCAGCTGCCGAATGCAGATCTGCAGCCGGCTGGGTCGCGCCCCCGATGACGAGGGTTATCTCTCCTCGCACATCGGACGCCGCCCACTCCGCAAGCTCTTGCAGCGAGCCCCGGCGGACTTCCTCATAGGTCTTGGTGAGCTCACGGCATACCGCACCGCGCCGATCGGCCCCAAAAGCGACCGCCATGGCTGACAGCGTTGCCGCGGCCCGGTGGGGAGCCTCGAAGAAGATCATGGTCCGAGGCTCTGTCGCCAGCTGGCCAAGCCGCCGGGCCCGCTCGGCGGCCTTGCGGGGCAGGAAACCTTCAAAACAAAAGCGGTCAACTGGAAGGCCGGAGATAGCCAACGCGGTCAGCACCGCGGAGGGACCAGGCACCGCGGTGACCCGGAACCCGCCTGCCACTGCGGCTGCGACGATGCGATAGCCCGGATCAGACACGGCCGGCATTCCTGAGTCGCTGACGACGACGACTCGGGCTCCCTCCCCCAGCAGGCGTACCAGCTCGTCGGTGCGCCTTATTTCATTTCCCTCGAAGTAGGACATGATCCGGGCGCTGGTCTTGACTCCCAGGCGTTCCAACAGCCGGCGCAATCGGCGCGTGTCCTCGGCCGCAATCACGTCGGCGTTCGTCAGCTCCGCCACCAGCCGCGGCGACGCGTCTCTGACGTCGCCGATCGGCGTCGCCGCGAGCACGACGACCCCAGCTGAGCCCACGTACGCCACCGCCTCACACTCCCAGATCAGCCTGCCAGATTCCTACGTGAACCCACGTTGCTGACGGTCTGCACTGGTTGCAACCCGTGCAGACCGTAAGAAACCGACGTGCACGTGCGTTTCGCATCGGGGCGACGGAGGGTGGTCGCAGGGGCAGAACGAGCGATCACTCCACCTACGATGGGCGAGTGACGCGCCAGGTCCTGGAGGCTGAAGCGGGGTTGGTCGGGCCAGCCGCTGCAGTCCCTCCAGGCTCGCCACCAGCGCGTTTCCTTCCGGAACGTCCGATCAATCCGCCAACGACGATCGAGCGCCTGCGGGTCGCGATGCCGAGCGACCGACTGAACGGCTGGATCCTGACATTGATCATCGGCGCGATCGCCTTCGTGATCCGTGTCGTCAACCTGGGCTATCCCAACAAGCTGGTCTTCGACGAGACCTACTACGCCAAGGACGCTTATTCGCTGCTGAAGTTCGGCTACGAACGCAACTGGCCGAGCGACGCCAACTCCAAGATCATCACCGGCAATGTCGACGTGATGCAGGACACCGCCGCTTTCGTCGTGCATCCTCAGCTCGGCAAGTGGTTGATCGCGGCCGGTGAGTACCTGTTCGGCATGAACTCGTTTGGCTGGCGGTTTGCCTCATTGGTCTTCGGGACGCTGCTGATCATGGTCACCATCCGGCTGGTCCGTCGGGTCTCCAAGTCGACCCTGATCGGTGGCCTCGCCGGAATCCTGCTCACCTTCGACGGCCTGGAATTTGTCATGTCGCGCACCGCGCTGCTCGACATCTTTCTGGCGTTCTTTGTGGTAGCCGCTGTTGCCTGCCTCGCTGCGGATCGCGATTGGTTCCGAAACCGCCTGGCTCGCTATCTGGAGCACCGTGAGATCCCCGACCTCGGCGGTCAATTCGGCCCCGCTCTCGCACTGCGTCCGTGGCGCATCGCCGCTGGAATCAGCTTTGGCCTGGCCCTCGGCAGCAAGTGGAATGCGCTCTACCCGCTCGCCGCATTTGCCCTGCTTTCGCTGGCGTGGGACGTGGGTGCACGGAGTCTGGCCGGCGCTGGTAGACGCGCGAAGTTGGCGATCCTGCGAGATGGCCTTCCCGCTTTCTTCTCCTTGGTCGTCGTCAGCGTCCTGGTGTATGTCGGTACTTGGGCTAGCTGGTTGCTGACCAGCGGAGGCTATGACCGCGATTGGGGTGCCCAGAACCCCGGGCATACCACGGTGAAGTTGCTCGGCGAGCCGCTTGCGTCGCTGCTGCACTACCAGTACGACATCTGGAACTTCCACACTGGCGACTTCATCAACCAAGCTCAACACACTTACCGAGCCGACCCCGGCGGCTGGCTGATCGTGGCTCGACCCATCGGGATCGACGCCGTGAACAGCATCAAGCCAGGAACCGATGGCTGCATTGGGCCCGACAACTGCATTCGAGTGATCAGCGGGGTGGGAACGCCTGCGCTCTGGTGGGTTGCGGTGTTCGCCCTGGTGGCTGCGGCGATCTTGTGGATAGGAGGCCGGGACTGGCGTTTCGGCATTCCGGTCGTCGGCGTGCTGAGCAGCTGGTTGCCGTGGTTTGCCTTTCAATCGCGGCCGCTGTTCTTCTTCTACGCGATCTCGATCATCCCGTTTTCCGTGATGGCCATAGCGCTCTGTGCCGGATGGATCCTCGGCGACGCGCGGGCCGGCGACCGCCGTATGGTCGGTGCCATTGTCATCGGTGCATTCGTTGCTCTGGTGGCCGCCAACTTTGCCTACCTCTATCCCATCCTCACCGACGAACTCCTGCCCTATCCCCAGTGGCTGTCGCGCATGTGGTTTCGGACCTGGATCTGAGTTTGAAGGTCCTCGATCCATGATCATCGGAACCGACTGAGGAGATCTCCACCGTGATCGCCGGACCTCCGGCGGCGAGAAGTCCATTCCCCTAGAGTGTTGAGCTGGCTTCGCACAACGGGGGTCGACTCGCCACCGCGTCGCGGGGGTGATGGGCAAAGGAGAGTCGATGGAACAGCCGCGTGATCAGATGCGGTTCTCAGTCATCGTCCCGGCGTACAACGAAGCGGCCTACCTTGGCCGCGCGCTGGACTCGTTGCTGCATCAGGATTACAGCGGCAGATACGAGGTCATCGTCGTCGACAACAACAGCACCGACGGCACGGCGGCTATCGCTTCGCGGTACGGCGTACCCGTCGTCACGGAACCTCAGCAGGGAGTCTGCGCGGCGCGACAGCGCGGAGTCGATTGCGCCAGTGGGGAGATCATCATCTCCACCGACGCCGACACCACCCAACCGGCAGACTGGCTGCGGACCATCGATGCTCGCTTCGCCGAATCAGATGGAGTCGTCGCGGTTGCCGGTCCGTGCCGCTATCAAGATCCCTCATGGTGGGCCAAGGCTTATCCGGTACTGCTCTTCGGATTGGTAGCCAAGATCTACGCGCTGACCGGATTCGTGTTCTATGTCAGTGCCACCAACATCGCGTTCCGGCGCACCGCATTCCCGGGCTATGACCTCAGGCTCACCCAGGGCGGTGACGAGCTTGACCTGGTGCGGCGTCTGCGGCGACGAGGCCATGTGAGCTGGCAGCGACAGAACGTCGTCACCACCTCTGCGCGCCGATTGCAGCGCGGGCTGCTTTACAACATCTTCGTGACTTTCTTCGTGTACTACCTGCTGGCGTACTGGTTCAACCGGCTGTCGCAGCGGCAGACATTCGGGATGGCGCCGGCGTTCCGGCAAGAGCACCGGCGCCCATTTCCTCTGCTCTGGGTAAGCCGGCGGGTGGTGCTGGGGCTCTTGGTCGTCGGACTCACCTCGCTTGGTTTCGCTATCGGTGCCGGCGACGCAGCGGTGGACAGTCTGGCCCTTCTCTGGAACGGCCCGTGAGCCGACTGGCAGAGGCGGCGCGGGCCACGGCGGTTGGTGTTTCCGCCCTCGCGGCGGCGACGTACTTGACTGCCTTCCGTCCCCGCTCGCAGGTCTTTGGCTCGTTTCCGTACGCGGCAAAGACCGAGGAGAAAGTCGTCGCCCTGAGCTTTGATGACGGGCCCAACGAGCCCTATACCTCGCGGCTGCTCGACACGCTAGACACGTACAACGTCAAGGCGACGTTCTTCCAGGTCGGACGCTGCGCACAACGCTTTCCGTCCTGCACCCGGCGGGTCGTGCAGAGTGGCCACGTACTGGGCAACCACAGCTACAGTCACTCATTCACCAGCTATCTCAAGCAGCCGCGCCAGGAGATCGAGATCAACCTCTCCCAGGAGGTGTTCTATTCGATCACCGGCCTAACGCCTGCGCTTTATCGCCCGCCATGGCTCTGCCACTGGCCGTGGCTGCTGCGGAGTCTGCAGTATCACGACCTGCAGGTGGTGTCGGGGACCTTCGCCCATCCTTTGGAAATCATCCAGCCGGCCGCCGCGAAGCTGACCGATTCGGCCGCCAAGCTCACGCGTCCGGGCACGATCTTGATCTTCCACGATGGCCAGGAGGCCCACGGCGGGCCACGAGAACAGACGGTGGCAGCCATTGGCCCGCTGATCGATCGACTACGCGATAGCGGTTATCGCTTCACCACTGTCGACCAGTTGCTCGGGATCAGCGCCTACGCATCCTGAGTCTGATTGCGCGCTCCGCTCGCTGGTGCCCAGTCGGGATTGCGACCGAACCCGATCAGCAGGTCGGCTTGCGGATTGCCGCCCGTGGCGGACTCCGGCCTGGCGGCTATCGCTCCAGCCGAGCGCATGATCTCCTCGCGATTGCGAAACCACGCCGCTACCTCTCCCACCAGCTCGGAGTCGAGGTCGCGATTCTGGCCGGTGGCGACCGCCAGGTCCCAGCCGTGTATGAGATGGTCGCCGACCAACTGGCTGATGTACTCGGCGATGTCCTCTTCACCATAAGAAAGGTGCACTGTGCCGCCTGCTGGCAACCGCTCGGCGACTGCCGTCAAAGCCTCGTCGGCCGCCGCCATTGCCGAGGCCTTTGGGTCCTCCCCCAGCAGATCGCCGTCGAACGCGTCTCCCACTTCTGCAATGGTCTTGCCCTCCACCAATGGCTTGGTCCAGCGATCTTCGCCGACGACGTGATTCACCAGTGCACGTACGTCCCAATCGGTGCATGGTGTCGGTCTGGACCAGTCGTCAGACACGTTCGAGACGGTGTTCTTCCAGAATTCAACGCTGCGGCGGTACGTATCCTCCAGCGCCATTGCCCCACCCCCAATTCGATTGTCTCGATGACAGCGTGCTCGTTCGCCCGCGATACGTCCAGCCCCAGTTCGTCAGGCCGAAAGACGACAGCCGCCAGGCTCCTTGCTGATGTCGCAAAATCGGTCGTTTCGACCACAATGAGTTCATGGCGATCCGGCGCAGCCGGGAGCGGCGACCCTCCGTAATGGACATGCTGGACGGGGCGCTGTTCGGCTTCGCCGGTTTGGCGACGATCTGGCTGGCCTACCTGGTGTTCCGGGCGAGCATCCGGCCCGGCTGGCCAATGCTGCTGCTGATCGTGTTCTGGGTGCTCCTGACCTATCTGTTGCTGCCCCGGCTGCATCGCATTCTGACCCGGCTCTACGTCCCCGGCTACTTCATTGGCCGTGCCCGAACCAGTGACGGCCTGCTCGGGGACCCGGTCAACCTCGCGCTGCGCGGTCATGAGGCGCAGGTTCATGCCGGCATGACGCGAGCCGGCTGGACTCGGGCCGACGACCTGAGCCTGACCAGCGGGCTGCGGATCTTGAAGTCGACGCTGAGCCGGCGCAGTTATGCCGAGGCGCCAGTGAGCCCGCTGAATCTTTTCGATCGTCAGCAGGATTTCGCCTACCAACAAGAGGTCGCAGGCAGCCCGTCCAAGCGGCACCACGTACGGTTCTGGCGCTGTCCTGAGGGCTGGATGCTCCCCGGTGGGTACGCCGTTGACTGGCTCGCAGCCGGAACCTACGACAAGAGTGTCGGGCTGTCCTTGTTCACCCTGCAGGTGACCCACAAGATCGAAGAGAACACCGACATCGAGCGCGACTACATCGTCGAGACGGTGAGCGAAGGGTCGCCGGAGGTGGAAGTGGAGGTGATCGAAAACTTTTCCACCGGCTACCACAGCCGCAATGGCGGCGGTGATCTGATCATTACCGACGGCAACCTGCCCATCATCGATGTACGACGAATGGAGGTGCCTGATGCCGCCGCGGTTGCACACACCGACAGCCGCGACAAGCGACCCGCACAGATCGCCTTCGGGGCCGGGGTGGCATTCTTCACGCGGATTGTTCTACGTGCCGATTGCACTGCTGCTCTTGCTGCTGCCGGCCCGGCTCGCCCAGGGAGTGGAACTCGAGGGAATGACTGTCGAGGGCGAACGTCCGGCGTTGATCGTGGCGGGAACCATAGTCGCCTTGATCGCGTTGATCGACATCGGATTGGCGATTGCCGTTTTTGTCGGCCGCAATTGGGCCCGGATTTTGCTGATGCTCTCGTGTGTGTTGTACGACGACCATTGCCTTCATCGGCAATGCCAATGGATCCGAAGCGGTCACTTTGGCCACCAGCCTGCCAACTGTGGGCATCAACATCATGCTGTTGCTTGCCTTGTCCAGCCACCGGGCTCGCGCGTACGCCATCCGGGGCCGACACATTCCGAAGCACATTGCTGGGCGCACGTACGCGCAGGCGGCTATCCCATCCTGAGACCCCTGCACGTCCGTAGCCGATTGCCGTCGCTGCTGGCTCATGATCGTCTGCTGATGTCTGCGAGTCGATCCGGCGTCAATGATCCAGACCATGACACAGTGCAGGTGGATCAGTCGTGGTTATCTCTGGAGAGGCGGCACCCTTCTGATGGCCGAAAGCAGCGGCCTCCTTCTGCGCCGCATTACCGGCGTGCTATTCCTCATTGGCGCTCTCACCTTCGCCACCGCGGCAACCATTCTCTCCGCGACATTCGACTGGCCGGACATACTCCGGGAACCGGCCGATGTTGTGCTCACCAGATTCGCGTCGGGAGGCCCCAGTTTGGTGTGGACGTGGTTCGCGACGGCCTGGACGTACGCCATCCTCGTTGTGCCGATCTTGCTCTTGCCCGCCGCGCTCAACCGGCGTGACGACGCCGCGCTCTGGGTGGCGAGCTTCGCCGGCGCAATCTCGGCCGTGCTTGCGCTGATCGGCTTTCTGCGCTGGGTCTTCGTGGTGCCGCCACTGGCCCAGATGTATCAAGACGCCGATGCCGCCAATCGAACCGCCTTGGCGGCGGCATGGCTCGCCCAGCACCAGTTCGGTGGGGCACTTCTCGGGGAGCACCTTGGACAGTTGCTCGGGATCGGCTGGTCGGTGACCCTCAGCATCATCGTGCTCCGCAGCCGTGTGTTGCCACGCTGGCTTGGCGTGCTGGGCTTGATCGTCAGCGCGCTCTACCTGTTCAATCAGGGAGACATCCTGGCAACCGCTCTCCCCGGCTTTCCCGTATTCGATCTTGCAGGCCTGATCGGAAGCAGCGGCTGGGGGCTCTGGGTGGCTGCCCTCGGCGTCACGCTCTTGTTTCGCCCGAAGGCGAACCGGGTCTGAGCCGCTCGGGCGAGAGCAGATCAGCGATAACCTCCCCTCAACTGGTCAAGGCTTGATCCGGAGGTTGCAATGGCGGCGTTTCTGCTGAGCATGGTGTTGTTCATCGGGGTCTGTGGCTTTTTGGATACCCGACTGTCGTGGCCAACCAGGCCAACCCGGCAACGGAAGTGATCACCGGGCATTACGCCCTCGCCGCAGGTGCGAAATCGGTGGACCATCGGGCTCCGTTGTGGTCCTTGATGTTGGCAACCCAATGGCTAGATGTGATTTTCATACCCCTGTTCCTGCTCGGCATCGAGACGATTGAGACGTTGCCCGGGGGTGGGTACGGCAAGGTGGTGATCCATGCCGACTACACCCATTCGTTCATTGGGGCACTCTTCTTGTCGGCTGCATTCGGCGCGCTCGCCTGGTGGCGCTGGGATCGGCGCCTCGGTCTGCTGCTTGGCGCTGTCGCCTTTTCGCACTGGGTGCTCGATCTCATCGTGCACCGCGGAGACATGCCGATCTTGCCGGGCAACGCCGGCAGCTTTCCGCTGCTGGGTTTCGGGCTGTGGCGGGTGCCCGTCGCGTCGATCTTGCTCGAGGCCGCTCTGCTATTGCTTGGGGTGTTCTTGTACTGGCGGGCGGCGCGCTCCACCCAACCCCGACCCGGCAGTCGGGTCACTCCAAACCTGGTTACCGGGGCGCTGTTGGCTTCCGGCGTCATAGTCCTGGTGCTTGACGCGCTGGGAATCTGACCGTCTGTCATCACAGCCGTCAGAAAGTGCGTGTTGGACGCCTTCCACCGGTACGTCTCTCATCACAACCGTCGAAACGTACCCAACCCAGCCGACCGCAACTGGAACCGGCCGCGCGCTACCACTGGCAAGATCACTGAGGTGACGACTGGCATGCTGGCCGCGCTCTACGCAGTGGTACTGGCGACGGCATTTGCCGCTTCTCGGGTACGACCGCTTACGGCACCGGTGCGGGCCAAGTGGCCGTGGGCTACCACGATCGCGCTGATCATGGTCGGAATCCCGACGCTCGCCCAGTTCACCGTGGCGCCAATGCTTCTAGAGAACCTCGAACGCAACTGGACCCTCATCGCCCGCGGCCAAGTATGGAGACTGCTGACATCCCTGGTGGTACAGGACGGCGGCCTGGTCGGCGCGATCTTCAACCTTCTCGCCCTGGCCGCGATTGGTGTCGCTGCTGAACGGGTATGGGGCGCCAAGCGGTGGATAGCCATTGCCTTGGCTGCTGGAGTCGGGGCACAGTTCTGGGGCAAGATCGTGCAACCCGTTGGCGGTGGGAATTCCGTGGCGGTGTTCGGCTTGGCCGCCTCCGTAGCTGTACTCGCGATGCTGCAGGGAGTCGGCATACAACGGCTTCTCGGGCTAGTCAGCCTTCTCGGTGCTGCGGTCCTCTTGGCCATCGGCGACATTCATGGCGGTGCCGCAACCATCGGTGCTCTCCTGGGACTCGCATTTGTGCTGGCAATGCAGCGCGACAAATCGAAATCGGCTTAATTCCGGTCTATTGGCCGACCCGTCCGTCAATACGCTCGCGCAGGAGATCGGCATGACCGTTATGGCGGGCGTACTCCTCGATCATGTGAACCAGGAGCTCCCGTAGGGAGATGGGCTCACCCGCACCGTCTCGTCCGACGAAGCTGAGGTCGGTCTCGCGGGCGAACTGCTCGGCAAAGGCAATCTCGTCACGCCATGCGGTCCATGCCTCATCGACGACCGCTTGATCGGCCACAGCACCGTCGAAGTCACCGTCCGGCTCGGTCTCCGACTGATAGCGATTGGGGACGTCCTGGCCAGCGAACCGTTGCCGGAACCATTTACGCTCCACCTCGGCCATATGCCGCACCAGGCCGAGCAGCGACAGCGTGGACGGCTCGACCGAACGTCGAGCGAGCTGGTCGGCGTCCAGGCCCTGGCACTTGAGCTGCAACGTGAGCCGCTGACCGCGCAGGTATTCGATCAACGTGGCACGTTCGTCACCGAGCGAGGTACCGCCTTCGCGAGGGTCAGATTCCGGCTCAAGGAACCTATCGGCGCGATGCTGTGGCGTGGTCACGGCACCATGATCTAACGCACCTTGGTTTGGATCTCCGCGGGCCAATGCAGCTGCACTCCCATCGAGAGCAATGTCCGTTGTAGGTCGCCGAGCAAGGTCGGTGTGTCGCGTACGGCCCGCGGGCTCACTCGATGCTCAAGGCAGAATGCGGCCAGTGCGCCGGCGGCCTCACCGACGTTCCATTCCACCGGATGCAACCGGTAGCAGCCATTGGTGACATGGGTGACGCCCAGGCACTTGCCAGCTGCGAGCAAGTTGTCCAGTCTCTGCGGAAGCAAGGCGCCCAACGGGATCTGAAATGGGTAGGTCGCGATGTCGAGGTATCCGCGTCCTGCCGTGCTCGGATGGAGGTCGATTCGGTACGAGCCCACACCGACGGTATCCGGGAAATTCTCGGCGCGATCGGCCCCTGGGCGAGCCTCCACTCCTATGTGCGTTTCCAGCACGGTGAACTCGGCGGCGATTCGACGGCTTTCCCGGACGTACGCATTCGCAGCTAGGCCATCTTGGGTACCCAACACCTCCGGACACAGCCTCAGGCCTGGATACCCGGTTCCACCGTCCGGGCGCGGTGCCTCTGTCTGCAACCAGCGCACAAAGCAAAGGGACAACTCCCGCGCCTCGTGCAGCGAGTCTTGCCGCCCCGCCTCCGTGACTCCGATCAGCGGCGTCAGCCAATAGTCGATCTGCGGCCAATTGACCAGCGTCACCTCCGGGACGTCAGCGGCGTAGTGCCCGCCGTACCGGATCCGGCGAAACGTCCACAGATCCTGTCCACCAGAATCTGAGAACAGCGGTCGGCTCAACGGTCTGCCCGTCTCCGGTTCCTGGGTCGTCCAGCCGAGTTGAGGTCCCGGCCAGAAGTCGGCGCGGTAGCTCTGCCAGAACTCATAACTCTCCGGCTGGTCGATGGTGTGGTCCTCGCCTGGTCGCCATTCCAGTGCGGCGCACCAGGTGATCGCCTGCTGGTCCATGGGATCTGCCGGGCCCGGCCGGGCATGAGGCTCACCGGTCGAATTGGCCGACTCGGCACCCACCACAGACTCGCAGCCGGCCAGCGGTAGCACGTCCCCTTCCTCTGTGGCGTCGAGGACAAAGCGAGCAGTGATCATCAGCTGCTCGCCAGTCTGCAGATCCTCGAAGCGGACAGCTGCGACATGATCGCCAACAAGCTCGGCGTCCACTGGTCGATGACGCATCAGGCAGCGCAGCTGCCCTTGAGCTTGACCCGGGCGGAGCAGGTCCTCAAGCACTTCACGAAAGACTTCGGGCTCGGCGCTCAGATTGCTCACCCAGGCTGCGCCGGGATTGAACAGCGGATCGCGCCTGGCAGTTTCGGTCAGTCGGCGCGTCTGCTTGTATCGCGTCCGAACCGCTTCCCGCAGCTGCCGGTATCTGGCGGTGGAGCCGGTGATCTCCACCCACGGATGCTCATCGGGCGGTACGGCCTGGCTAGTGAGCTGACCACCGACCCGGTCCCCGGACTCGGTCAACACGACCAGGCGGCCCATATCGCTTGCCGCCAGGGCCGCCGCCACACCGCCGCAGCCGCCTCCCACAACTAGCACGTCGCAGGAGAGTTCCACAGGCAAGCTCCAGCCGAGTCAGGCTTCGCGCAGCGCAGCGGCCAGATAGTCCACGGAAAGCCGGACGACGCCGTAATCATGATCAGCTAGCCGCTCTCGCCGAGGCGTGAGGCGTGCGAGCGCGGGTGAGGAGCGCCGTTCGGACGGCAATTTCCACCTCGGGCGAGGCGCCGAGCGCGTCTAACCCCAAGAATGCAGCGCCGACCACCGGAGGGTCGTCCACCACAAGCAGGTTGACGCGGGGAGCGTACGCCGCCATACGCAATGACACCCCTTCCATCAGCAGGGGATGTCGAGCAGCAAGGATGCTGCCACCCAGCACCACGTCTGTTGGCTGATCCCGCAGCCTGAGTCGGTCGAGGGCCGCCCGGGCCAGCAAGAACACTTCCTCAGCCTGCCGCTCCACCACTGCAGCGGCAGGTGCGTCTCCTGCGGCAGCGACCCGGAGCAGCACTGGCACCAATTCATGGAGCCGACTGCGCGGCAGTTCACCGAAGTGCAGCGCCGCAGTCACCTCCACCACGGAGGCCGTGCCGAAGTGTTCCGTGATCGCCTCGCGGAGCGCAGTTGGCTCGCCACGGCCGTCCTCGGCCCGTACCGCAAGGAAGAGCGCTTCGGTACCCAGCGTCGTACCGCCGCCCCAGTCACCAGAGATGACGCCGACCGATGGAAAGCGCAACACCTCACCGGCTGCGGAAACTCCTACGCAGTTGATACCCGCGCCACAGACAACAGCGATCCGGTTGGCCGAACTGCTACCGGCGCGCAGCAGCGCGAAGGTGTCGTTGTCCAGAGACACCTCTTCCGCCCAGCCGGCGCGTGATACCAGCTCGAGCAGCAGCTCCACCTCCTGCGGGAAGTCGGCACCAGCCAGGTAAATAGCGGCGTGCTGAGCGATCGTCGATTGAGCATCGATTCCGGCTTCGGTGGCTGCTTGGCCCACCAAGCTGGCAAGCGCATCGAATGCGGCATCAAGGCCGCCGACCTGGTGGTTCGACCCCGCCCCGCGTGCGTATCCGAGCAGCTGCCCATCGGTGGATATCAGGCAGACGTCGGTCTTGCTGTTGCCACCGTCGATCGCGAGAACCGCAGCGGTCACGCCGCCCACCGCAGGTGAGCTCGATTGGCGGCAATCAGCAAATCCGTCAGCTGGTCAGCGAGATCATGTTGCCCGATGAGCGGGTGAGCCAGCAATGCCCGGAACACCCGTTCCCGCCCGCCGTGGATGGCGGCGGCGAGTGCCAGCTCCTCGTACGCCGAGACGTGGGCAATAAGGCCCGCGAAGAGCGGATCAACCGGTGCGGCGGCCTGCGGCACAGGACCCTGCTTGCCGACCTGTGCCGGCATCTCAACGACCGCATGATCGGCGAGGAAGGGCAGCGTGCCGTCATTGCGCAAGTTGACTACTTGAACATCCCCTCGATCGGTGATCAAGGACGCCATGAGATCCACCGCAGCTTCGGAGTAATACGCACCGCCGCGCTGCTGAAGCAGGTCCGGTTTCTCATCGACCGCGGGGTCGGCATAGATCTCTAAGAGCTGACGCTCAATCGCGGCCACCTCCTCGGCCCGAGAAGGTTTAGTCCGCTGCTGCTCAACGACTTGATCATGTTCATAGAAATAGCGAAGGTAATAGGAGGGCCACACCGCCAGCCGGCGCAGCAGGTCAGCCGGGATGCCGGAACGCCCGGCCAATTCCTCCGCCGAGGTGGAAAGCAACTCAGGCAGTCGATCTTGACCGTCGACCAGGACCCGTCGGGTCCAGGTCAGGTGATTGAGCCCGAAATGATCGAGCGCCACAGCTGCCGGCTCGACACCGAGCAGCTTCGCAGTCGTCCGTTGGTTGCCGATCCCCACATTGCAGAGCCCGACTGCTCGATGACCGTGATCAAGCAGGGCGCGGGTGACGATACCCACCGGGTTCGTGAAATCAATGATCCAGGCGTCCTCGGCGGCGAGCTGTGACACTCGCTCCGCGATCTGCAAGATCACCGGCACCGTACGGAGTGCCTTCGCCAGCCCGCCAGCACCCGTCGTCTCCTGGCCAACGCAGCCGCACCTCAAGGGCAGGCTTTCATCGACAGCGCGGGCCGCCTGACCGCCGACCCTGAGCTGGAGCAGAACCACTGCGGCATCACTCACCGCCTGATCAAGATCAGTCGTGAACGTGAGTCGCCCGGGGTAGCCGTACTTGTCGAAGATGCGTTGTGAGATCCCGGCGACGAGCTTGAGCCGCTCCTCCGCTGGATCGATCAACACCAGCTCGTCAACCCCGAACTGGTTCTGTAGTCGTGCGATCCCGTCCACCAGTTCGGGCGTGTAAGTGGAGCCTCCGCCTACGACGGCGACCTTCATCAGTCACTCCCCCTCAAGATCACCACGCCAGCTCCATACGCTGCTGAAAGAACCCATCGATGGTATCCGCCATGATCAGTTCCTATCAGGTCGACTTGGGTCCGCCACGCACCGGATGATCTGCCGCCACTCGACGCTCGTTGTCACGCAAGCGGGGCTCATAGTGGGCAAGGAAGATTTTCGTCACCAGCTCGCGCCGGCTGCGTACGCCGGTCTTGTCGAAGACGCTCTTCAGGTGCTGCTGCACGGTGTGTACCGATATCACCAACCGCTCGGCGATTTCTGCTGTCGAGAACCCCTGGAGCACCAGCCGGGTGAGCTCCTGCTCGCGCGCGGTTAGCCCGTAGGCCGACATCAGCAGCGGCGCGATCCGTGCCGGGTGGGCAGGCTCGACGATCACCGCGACGCGCAGCGGACCGGTCTGGGCCAAAGGCACACCATGGAGCACCACCCACGTCCCTGATCGAGTCAGCACTCGAGCGACCGCCACTTCGGCCGGATCCGTGGGTCCGCGTACGCCGCGGGCAGCCCGGCCGGCAACGGCGAGGACAGATGAGGGCAGGCGACCAGCGTGCCAGGCGCCATCAGGCAGGTCGGTCAACCAGCGTTCGACGCCGGGCGAAAGAGACTCTGGCCGCCAGTTTTCATCGAGGACGACCATCCCAGGGGCGTCAGCAGCTTCGGGATCCGACGCCTCTCCGACCAACAATGCTCTGCGTACCCCGTCGGCAAGGGCCGGGCTGACGGCCTGGACGAACGCCATCTCTTCGGCGTCGAACAGCGGCCGGTCGGGTTCGCGGTACAAGCCGAGGGCACCCCAGAGCTGTCCCTCACGGGTCCGCAACGCAGCAATCATCTCCTGGTCGCCGCCAAAGGCTAGGTTGACGTGCCACCGACGGCTGCGGCTTGGATCGCCGTTCGTGGCCTGGTGCAGGGTGGAGATTCCGGCCGCTGACCGTGCCACATCAGCAATGTGATTGACGTCGTCGGTCGCATACTCCTCCGCTGCCCATTCCGCCGGGAACTCGACCAGGCCTTCCTGGAAGTGGCTGGTGATCAGCCGAGACGCCGGATCGACGGTGTAGCAGCAGGGCGTCTGGTAGTGCGGAACAGCCTCGGCTATCACCGGTGTACACGCCCGCCAAAGGCTGACCGCGTCAAGGCCTTGTCGAGACAAGCGGATGATCTTGAGCGCGGCCCGCTGCCGGGTCCGCTGGACATCCATGCGGCAAGCCTAGGGACATTTGATCGAACTGGAAATGCCAGTTTGCTGGTATGTCAATGCCGTCGTCGCGACCGTAGCTTCATGACGTACCCGACAAGTCAGAAGGAGACGTCATGATCATGACAGCCGCCGACGCGACCAGCCTTCGTACCAAGGCGTTGCGCGACATCGACACCACCGGACATCCGCACTCACTTGACCGCTATCTGATCGAGGGCTTTGAGTCGGGTGGGCTGCTCGCTGTGGTGGAGCACAACCTGGCACCGCGGGTCCTGGCGGCGCCATTGCACCGGCACAGCCGGGAGGATGAGTACAGCCTGGTCATGGAGGGCCGGCTCGGCGTTTTCGAGGATGGCGCAGAGGTGGTCGTCGGACCCGGCGAGCTGGTGTTCAAGCCCCGGGGCCGCTGGCACACGTTCTGGAACGCTGGCGAGGAGCCACTACGAATCCTGGAGTTGATCACACCCGCGGGCGTCGAACAGCTGTTCCGCAAGCTCGCTATGCCTGAAGGCGAGTACAACCCAGCGACGCTGCCCGCGTTGGCCGCGGAGTATGGCTGCGAGGTTGACTTCGAGGCGACCATGCCGCTGATCGAGCGGCACAAGCTCACGTTCTGATGGCGACCTCGTACGGCGCGAGCTCACCTGAGGAGCTCGAGACCATGCTTCGAGGATGCAACCGTGCTGCGGGATCCAGAGGAACTAGCAGCACTGTTCGTACCCGGGGCGGTGTTGCATCGAGCCGGGTGTGATCTGCCAGCGCGCGGTCGGCGTGGCATCGTTCGGCTGCTTGCTGAGCGGCCAGACAGCCCTGCGTACGTCGCACTGCCGCCGCACATTCTTCAGCGTGGGGCGACAGCACTCGTACTGGCCGGCTCGGCTGTTCACGTCACGCGCCGTGGCCCGCAAGGCTGGCGTTACCTGATCTCCTGGCTCGGCGGGTAGAGCAATACTCCGACGTGGAGCTACGGCCTCATCCCTCGATCGTCGAGAGCTCGGCTACCGCGCGGACTTCGGAGACGAATAGGTCAGGTTGTTCCCAGGCACCGAAGTGGCCGCCACGCTCGGGCTCGCCCCAGTGCACGATCGATGGGAACCGGGGTTCGGCCCATCGGCGGTAGGGGTGCGGTACCTCCTGTGGGAAGACGGTGCATCCAGTAGGTACGGTGATGGGCTCTCCACCGGGTCTGGTGAACCAGGTCGTGACTTCCGCGATGCTCTCCCAGTACAGCCGAGCTGACGAGGCGCCGGTCCGGGTCAGCCAGTACAACGTGATGTTGTCCAGCACCTGATCTGGACTGAGAATCTCCCACAGATCGCCGTCGTGGTCGGACCAGGTCCACACCTTCTCCAGGATCCAGGCACATAGTCCGACCGGTGAGTCGACCAGGGAATATCCGAGTGTCTGCGGCCTTGTCGCCTGGATCTGGGAGTAGCCCGAGCTTGTCCGATTGCGCTCCTCGAGCCGCGCTATCGCCGTCCGCTCAAGCTCGGTCAGCGTCTCTCCGCCGGCTGGCGGCGGAACCAGCGGCGGGATCAGGTGCAGGCCGATCAGACGGTGGTGATGGTGCAGCGCCAGGCTGGTCGAGATGCTCGTGCCCCAATCGCTACCGAGTGCGATGAACCGGGAGTATCCCAGCCGGTCCATCAGCTCAGCCCAAGCCGCAGCTATCCGGTGAATGTTCCAGCCAGGTCTGGTCGGGGCGTCACTGAAGCCGTAGCCGGGCAGCGATGGAACAACGACATGGAATGCCGGCCTCGACGGCTCGCCGAACGCCGCTGGATCGGCCAATCGCTCTACGACCTGCTCGAACTCAAGGAACGAGCCCGGCCACCCGTGAGTCATGATCAGCGGAACGGCGTCGGCGACCGGTGAACGCACGTGAATGAAATGCACCGAGAGTCCGTCGATCGCCGTCCGGTAGTGAGGCAGTCGGTTGAGGCGCTGCTCGGTCGCCCGCCAGTCGTACGCCGCATGCCAGTGTTCGCAGAGCTGGCGCAGCACGTCGAGCGGCACTCCTTGAGACCAGCCCGAGACGGTTTCCCGGCTGGGCCACCGCGCTGCCGAAAGCCGCCGGCGCAGGTCAATGAGGTCTGCATCGGGTACCGCGATCTGAAACGGCTCCAGCAGGGTCACCGCTCCATCCTCTGACACGATCACTCCATGTGCCGATTGGCAACTTGGAGACTGAGCCCCGCTTCGTGCACCCCCAGGCCGCGATCTTCACATCATCGTCAAGGAGATAGCGAACCACGTCCGCGAGGTCCGTCATCGAAGGAATCATCTCCCGAGCCCGAGCTGATCAGAAGCACGTCGAGCCGACCGAACTGGTCCATGGCCGCCCGGACAACCGCCCTGACACCGGCGGAATTGGTGACGTCAAGGGCGACGACCAAAAGGTCGTCGGATGATCCGGGCACGGAGGCACCCGCCCCGGTTTCCGTCCGCTGGCGACGACAGCGTGACTGGGGCGATGATCAATTGGGCCCGGGCCACGGCGCACCTCCACACAACAGGTGTCAACTATGTCCCGAGACAGTGCCAACTCTGTTGTGCAACCAGTCACGGCCGGCGCACCGCCCCTCGGCCTAGTAGCTCGTTCCGCAACGTCTGTCGATCCACTCCGATTAGCCGACGGCTGGTGCAGGTCCCTCGCGGATCACGCCACGCACCTGGTCCACCGACACCTCATCCCACGGGAACTCCACCATCCACCACGTGGCGCCCGCTGATGTGTACGGCGCCGGGTCGGTGCCCGGTGGCAGGGCCGCGACGACGTCGAAGGGTTCTGTGATGTTCCTTCCGATCTCCTTGCGAAGCGTCGTGAGCTCGGTGACGATCTCGGCAAGCTGGTCCGGGTGCTCGAGGTCGACCGGGAAGAACCCCTGGAACCGGGCCGCACGGCGAAGCGGCCTGCGCTTCCCGGGGTATCCGCCTACCCATACCGGAATCCCCGGCCGCTGAACCGGGCGGGGCAGGAACCGCATGCCGTCAACGGTGTAGTGCTCGCCCCGGTGGTGCACAGGCTTCCCCGACCAGGCGGCCGTCAGGATCTCCAGGGCCTCGTCCAGCATGCGAGCACGACGCCGATCGTCCAGCTCCTCCCCGGTGATCGAGAGCTCGTTCCCGGACCGGTCGCTGCCAAGACCCACCCCGAGCGTCAGCCGTCCACCGCTCAGCTGATCAAGTGTCGCGGTCTCCCTGGCCACCTTCACCGGTCGGCGCCTTGCGAGCGGGGTGACCATTGGGCCGAGCCGGATGGCCCGCGTGGCGGCCGCGATCGCCGCGAGCGTGATCCAGGCATCGGCGACCTCGAGAATCGGTTCCCGCCAGCGCACGTGGTCCCAGACGAAGAATCCATCCCATCCAGCATCCTCCGCCTCGGCAGAAAGCCGGGCGACGAGCGCGGGGTCGGCCAGCTGATCGAAGATCGGCACAAAGAGGCCAGAGCGCATAGGCGCGATGCTACGAAACGGGTGGGTGGCCCCCGAAGAGGGTTGCCGTCGACCAGGGCACACGGGAAGCACACGTTACTGCCTGGACGGCATAGCGGGTGAGTCAGAAACGGCCTGGCTCGGGCTTGCGCCTGAGTTTTGTGCTTCGTGTCCAACGGTGTTCGCAGCCCGACTCAGACGCGAGGTCTTTCTGTAACGGACTCGCGCGTCACGCGACTCTGTCTGCCAGGCCGCGATAGGCCGGTATGAGCTCAATCCACCGACTGCGCCAGTCCAGGGCAGCATGCCCAGCGAGATGCGCCACGAGATCCTCGACGTGCGCCTGCCAGCCTGCCGCGTGCTCGGCGAGCTCGTCGAGGGGAAGGCCACGCTCTTCGATCACCAGCCGCGTCTGGTCGGCGTCGGCGAACAGTCGGGCTTCGATAACCGTCGCATCGTCCTGCTCCGGGCTGAGCGTAACCAGCAGCAACCGTGGAGGTTCGCAGACCTCCACGCGCCCGGTGCCGTCCCAACCGCTGGTGAAGCGAGCGCTGAACTCGCCGCCGACGCGCAGGTCGCCGTCCACTTCAGCGACCCAGCGCGCCAGCCGTGAGGGGTCGGTCACGGCCGACCATAGGTCTTCGATCTCGGTCTGGTAGCAGTCCTCCATCCGAACTACGCCTTTCCCGGCCTCGGCTCGGAGGGTGCCGACGATCCGGGCGCCGGCTTCGGTGTCGTCTGTCATCTCTTGGTCCTTCGTTCGCGCTTCCCCCGGCTGACCTCGGTGTGTAGGGCATCCAGACGCTGCTGCCACAGCGCCCGATAGCGGCCGAGCCACGCGTCCAACTCGACAAGCGGCTCCACTCGCAGCCGGTAGACCCGCCACTGCGCATCTGGGTGCGCTTCGACCAGTCCCGCTTCCCGCAGCACCCGAAGGTGCCGAGAAACTCCGGGACGAGCTATCGGCAGCATCCCGGCAAGCTCGGTCACCGTGGCGGGACCGCTCCGCAAGACCTCGAGCACGATCCGCCGGTTCGGGTCCGCCAGTGCCTGGAGTACAGCGTCCATTTCTCGAACGTACCCGATCAGTTATGTAACTGTCTAGGTACATACGCCTTGGTGCTCCAAACCCCTGACTTCTCTTTGCGAAGGTTGCGCCTGGCATGAGGCCTGGGCATCCTTGCTCGGAGTGGTGAGGCGCCAGCACCCCTTACCTTGTGGCGGTTGCCGCAGCGCTCCATGGAGCACCACCGGCGACGGCCGGGGCGTGAAGCGTCGACGGCTCGGCTGGACCACTGACATCCGAATGTCACATTGGTGGCGATCCGTGGTTGACGCGCTGTTCGTTGGGAGTTGGACTGGACAAGAGAAGGTTCTGACCCGACCAGGAGGTTGCCATGCCGAAAGTGTTGTTGTTGACGGGAGATGCTGCGGAGTCGCTCGAAGTGATGTATCCGTATCAACGCCTGATTGAGGAGGGGTACCAGGTCGACATCGCCGCACCGTCGGCTAAGAAATTGCAGTTTGTCATCCACGACTTTGTCGACGAATTCGACACCTACACCGAGAAACTTGGCTACACCTGGCCCGCGGACATCGCGTTCGCTGATGTTGACCCGTCGCAATATGTCGCTCTTGTCATCCCCGGCGGGCGCGCGCCCGAATACATTCGCAACGACCCGGATGTGCAGCGCATCGTACGACACTTCATGGAGGGCGACCTTCCCGTGGCACAGCTATGCCACGCGCCGCTGGTGCTCGCCGCGGCCGGCACATTGAAGGGCCGCCGTACTGCTGCATATCCGGCACTTGAGGCCGATGTGAAGGCTGCTGGCGCGGAGTACGTGGACGGCGCTGGGGTCGTGGACGGGCAGATGGTGTCCGCTCGCGCGTGGCCGGACAATCCAGCGTGGATGCGCGAGTTCATCGAAGTGCTCAGGGCGAAGGCCCCAGCCACCGCATAGAGGCTGGCATCCCTGGAGGTTGCGGGCGGCGGAATGCAGCCCGCGCTCCGGCCAACCTGCAGCCGTTAGGTTTCCGCCGCGACCTCCATGACTTGCAGCCGGTCGAGCTCGCTCTTGGTCATCGTGCCGAGTTCGCCGAAGACCGCGTCCTGGTGCTCGGCGATGCGCCGGTCAACGATCCGAGTCAGCTCGAAGGCGATAGCACCGGTCTGGCGCACGGTCAGGTCATCCACAGCGGGCTGTCTGGCGGAGGTGACCGCGACCCCGTTGGCCTTTCCGTGGGCGTCCTGCGACACACCCACCGAGAACGTTTCCCGGGGGTTCACTGCGGGGTCGGCGTAGTGGTCGCGGAGCCGAAGCAGGACTTCGTGCCAACCCAATACGTCGCCCGCCAGTCCGGTCGCCGTGACGTCGTCCGGTTTGAGGCTGGTACCACCTTCGCGGTGCGAGAAGCAGCGGGCATAGGACAGCACCGCCGTCGTCCAGAAAGCCTCGAGGGTCAGGTCGTCGGGTTCGGCCTCGCCCGAAGCCAGCTCGGACACGAGACGCTCGCAACACCGCAGCGTCGTCTGCAGGTCCTCAAATATTGCGGCGAGGTCCGCCATCGCCATTGCCGCAGTTGAGTCCAGCCGTCGTACGACGGCCGGAGTCGGGGTCACGTCTTCGGTCATCGTGGCGTCCCTTCATGCGGTGCCGCGGACGGCCGCTCGGCTGGCCGAACGCAGCAGGGGGCCATAGGGGTCACTGTGACCGCGAGAGCAAGCAGAGCCCGAGCCGTGCCGGACTCACCCGACGGACGGTCCGAGGCCGAGCGACTGTGGTGTGCTGGAGTCCGGTGACGGCTGGTGCAGGCCTTCGTCGAGCTGCCCGAACTCGGTCATCAAGGCTCGGCTGCCGCCCCACGGCGTCTGCTCCTCGGCGACTAGCGTGTCCGTCGTCAGGAGTAGCCCCGCCACGGAGGCCCCGTTCTCCAGCGCCGAACGACAGACTCGCAATGGATCGATGATGCCCATCTCGATCATGTTGCCGAAGCGACCCTCCAGGGCGTCGAAACCGTCGTCGACATCGAGGTTGGCGACCTGAGCGAGTACCTCGTGCCCGGCGTACCCGGCGTTCGAGGCGATGAGGTACGTCGGCTCGCTCAGCGCGCGGCGGACGATCTCGACCCCGATCGCGTAGTCGTCCTTTACATCAAGCCCCTCGAGGACCGGCGCCGCGTGCAGCAGCGCTACGCCGCCGCCGGCCACGATTCCCTCGGCCATGGCTGCCCGGGTGGCTGAGAGCGCGTCTTCGACGCGGTGCTGGAGCTCGGCGAGCTCGGCATTCGTCGGCGCACCGACCCGGATCACGGCCACCTTTCCGGACAAGGACCCGATCCGCTCAGAGAGCACATCTTCATCGACACCGAACGTGGCTCGCTCCAGCTCAGCGCGGAGCTGGGCGAGGCGGAATTCGACCTCGTCAGCCGATCCTGAACCGCCGATGATCGCGGTTCTCTCGGCGGTGACCCTGACTTGGGACGCCCGGCCGAGATGCTCCAGGGTCATCGTCTCCAAGGCGAATGCTGAGGTCTTGCTCAGGACGGAGCCGCCGGTGATTGCGGCGATGTCCTCGAGCCTGCGCAGGCGCCTGTCACCGAAGCCCGGCGCTCTTGTCACGACGCATGGGAAGATCCCGTTCACATGGTTCTGGACGAGCATGCTCAGCGGCGCGCCCTCGACGTTCTCGGCGATGATGAGCAGCGGGCGCGGAGCGCGCATGATCTTGTCGAGCACCGGCATCAGCTGCTGCACCTTGGTGATCTTCTCGTTGCTGAGCAGGATGTACGGATCGTCGAGCACGGCTTCGAGGCTGGCAGGGTTGGTGACCATGTACGGCGAGATGTAGCCGTTGTCGTACTCGAATCCTTCGACGAAGTCCACTGTCATCCCGTTCGTCGCAGACTCATCGACTGTCACGATGCCTGCGTCGCCAACTCTGTAAAGGGCCTCGGCAAGCACAGCACCCACGGCGTCGTCGTCGTTCGCCGAGATCGCCGCGACCCTGGCGTAATCCTGCTGAGTGACCAACGGGTGGGCGACGCTGTGCAGATGCTCTACCAGCCGAGCGACAGCCAGGTCGATCCCTCGCTTGATAAGGACGGGGTTTCCGCCCTCACCGATGACCTTCATTCCCTCGCGGATGATCGCATGCGCCAGCACCGTGGCAGTTGTGGTGCCGTCGCCCACGATGTCATTGGTCTTGATCGCCGCTTCCTTGACCAGTTGCGCTCCCATGTTCTCGAACTGATCACGGAGGTGAATTTCGCGAGCAATGGTGACGCCGTCGTTGGTCACCACCGGTGAACCGGTGATCTTCTCCAGGATGACGTTGCGCCCTTTGGGACCCAGCGTCGACCGCACCGCCTCGGCCAGCTGATCCACGCCTGCCAGCAACAGATTCCGGGCGTCCTCGGCAAAACGCAGCTCTTTGGCCATCGGTCCTCCAATGTCAGGGAAGGTCTGTCGACTCTCAGGGAGGTCTATCGACTATATGGGCGTCAGGGAACGAGGATGGCCCGACCCCGAACCCGGCCGCGGTCGAGCTCCTGGAGGGCTTCCACGGCGTCGTCGAGCGGGTAGGTACGCGTATGCAGGGTGACTCTTCCGGTTTGGGCCAGGACCATCAGCTCCGCCAGATCGTTGTACGTGCCGACGATGTTCCCGACGATGTTGCGCTCGGTGGAGATCACGTCGAGGGTCGGGATGACCAGCGTGCCGCCGTAACCGATGACGAAGTATGAGCCCGCACGGCGGGTCATCGCGAAGCCTTCGTTCTCGGCACCCTCCTCCGCGACGAAGTCGAGCACCACGTCCGCGCCCTGTCCCCCGGTGAGGTCCTTCACCGCGTCCACCTGGTTGCCGTCCGCAAGAACCGTCTGATGCGCGCCGAGCTCGCTCGGCGAGTTTCAGGGCATCCGGGTGGCGATCCACGACGATGATGTTGGTCGCGGTGAGCGCGCCAGACACTGGATTCCGATGTGTCCAAGCCCGCCTGCGCCAATCACCGCGCACGTCGTACCGGGGTACAGGAGGGGGATCGCCTTGCGTACGGCGTGGTATGCCGTAATGCCCGCGTCGGCCAGTGCTGCGACGTCCTCCGGCCGCGTGGCAGGGTCGAGCTTGACGCAGGCGCGCGCAGACGTGAGAAGTAGCTCGGCCATCCCGCCGTCGGTGTCCAGCCCGGGGAACACGCTCTCGCTGCAATGCATGTCATCTCCTGCGCGACAGGCCCGGCACAGTCCGCAGGTGGGCGTCGGATGCAGGATCACCGTGTCGCCCACGGCCACGTTCGTCACCGCCGAGCCGACCTCGTGCACCCAGCCGGCGTTCTCGTGCCCGATGGTGTAGGGCAGCGTGACGTTCGCCCTATCCGCCCACTGACCGAGGATGATGTGCAGGTCGGTACGACAGACGCCTGCTCCGCCGATCTTGACCACCACGTCGAGCGGACCCTTCACGGTTGGCTCCGGCACCTCCTCAACCACGGGCTGCTTGTGGTATTCGTGCAATCGGACGGCCTTCATCGGTCCTCCTCCTCGCCACCTTGGCCGATGGTCGGTATCTCTACGTAACAAACCACGGCACACTCCGCCGTTGGCCTCCAGGCCGACGCGGTCAGCCGGGCGCGCCGTAAGTGCAGGGGGAGCGCCTGGACGCCGACCGCTTCGCCGCGGAGCGGATCCACCAGCAGCGGCGCGTCGTCGCCCGCCGGCAGGCCCAGCTCGGCGCGGCGCGCGCGGAGGCGTCTCCGGTCCGGTGACTGGGGAACGTCGCCGAGCGTGAGCACGGCGAGCTCGTCGACGGTGTGTCCCGCCGCGACCAGCGGCCGGCACACCCGGTCGGTGGCGGCGAGCATCGCCTTGCGGACAAAATCCGTCCGCAGCTCGTCCAGCTCCGTCTCGGCCAGGCCGTCGAAGGACTGGACGAATCCGGCCCGAGCGGCCACCCCGCGGTTGATCTCAGCGGAGGCGAAGTGATCCTCAAGCTCGATCTGGGTCTGCCGAACGCCCGGCACTGCGCTCACCGCATCGTAGGCGTCGGCGACCATTAGCCAGGCGAAATTGGGCGCGCAAAAAAAGGTAGGGAGTCGCAGCCGGACGTCTGCCACCCCGTCCGCGGATACGGTGCACGACGTGACGAAACCGAGCGAGGTCAACGGCTCGTCCAGTTCGGGGTCGCGCACCGTACCTAAGGCCTCAAGTACCTCTCTTTCGTGGGTCACACCTTGGCCCCGGCGCGTTCGTCCTCCCCAGTTACGCCCAGGACGCCGGGAGCCCCGGCCTCGGCCTCGGCCTCGGCCGGCAGCTGGAACTCCACCGGCACCTCGATGTCGTACAGGTTCGCGGCGTTCAGTCCGAGCATCTTCTTCTTGGATGCGGCATTGACACGTGGGAAGTCAGAAAACTCGTCACCCGGGGGGTAGTCCCAGTCCACGAACTGCTCCACCTGCCACTTGGGCTCCCAGATGCTGTAGTCGCTGCCGAACATCATCTTGTCCTCGCCGACCCAGAACAACAGCTCGCCCATCACCTTCGCGAAGAACTTCGGCCGGGCATACATCAGTCCACCGATGGCCACCGCCAGCCCCGCATACACGTTGGCTTCCTGCGTGGCCATGAAGCAGAAGTCCTCGATGCGCGGCAGACCCACGTGCTCGACGATGAAGTTCAGCTCGGGGAAATCCGTCGCGGCATGGTCGACGTCGGAGACGTCGAACGCATCCTTGTCCAACGGCCAAATCGTCGGGCCCTTGTGCACGTGGATGTTCTTGATGCCGAGCTGCTGGGCCTTCTCCAAGTAGACGTAGGCCTCCGGGTCCTTCAGCGTGTAACCGCGCGAGCCTTCCCGCCACTCCGCGGTGTAGAGCTTGACGCCTCGGGAGCCCCAGCGGGCGACCTTCTCCTCGAGCTCCTTCAGCCCGGCGTCGCCGTCGCGGGGGTCGAAGCGGGTGTTGACGATGAACTTCCCCGGGTGCTTCTCGGCCAGCGCACCGTCCTGCTCGGTGGTGTTGAAGCCCTCTCGGTACCACTCTGTCAGGTACGTCGGCTGGAAGATCGCCACGTCGACGTAACCGTCTTCGAAGACGTCCCTCATCAAGGTGTCTTCATCGATCTTGTAGAACTTCTCGAGCGGCCAGTGCGTCTCCGGGGGCGCGAGGCCCATGTACGCGTGGAAGCACTCGATCCAGCCCTTCGCGTACTGCTCGTGTCCGGCCACCCAGTTCGCCGGGCTCGCGTCCCAGAAGTGCATATGGGTGTCGACCACGAAGTACTTCTCGCCGTCCTTTTCGTACATTCGCTTCCTC
>CAVSSB010000045.1:0-39634 GCA_963730505.1 uncultured Actinomycetota bacterium | reverse complement strand
GTGGAGCCAAGGGGACTCGAACCCCTAACCCCTTGCTTGCAAAGCAAGTGCGCTACCAATTGCGCCATGGCCCCGGTTAGCCGGAGCCCCATCCCCCGAGTGCAGCCCGGCCGACCCACGATCGTACGTCATGGCAGATGACCGCACCAACCCTGAAAACTTCACTCCAGATGAGTGATCTCTGGTGATTTCACGCTCAATGCCTTCATCGGACAGTCGTCTGGAGTGAAGTTTTCAGCGAAAGCTCCGATCCAATTTCTCAGAGTCACCACCCCGAGCGGAGGATAGGAGCGCTATTCCACGCAAGGCGTTAGCCATAAGTTCCAGTCAGGGACGATTCCGCGATAGATCAGACAGGGTCGCCCTCCCGGCCGAGTCCACGTACGCTGTTGCCCATGTGGTCCCAGCGCGAAGTCATCGACTACGCGCTGCAGCGACGCTCCACGCTCCAGGCGCTGCGGCGTCCTGGTCGTAGGCTCGCTCGGCAGGAGGCCTGTGACGCTGACCCTATGCTGATTCGGGCGGCAAAGCATCACGGCGAGCCGTCGAACGTCAATTGTCCCGCCTGCGAGTCGGATGATCTGGTCAACCTGCACTACGTGTTCGGCGACCAGCTTGGCCAGTACTCCGGTCGGATCAAGCGGACCACTGAATTGGAAGAGATGGCACACGAGTTCGGGGAGTTCAAGGTCGTGGTCGTCGAAGTTTGCCCAGCCTGCGGCTGGAACCACATGATCCTTTCCTATCTTCTGGGTGACGGGGTGAAGCGCAAGCCTCCCCGTCGCCAGCAGACGGTCGAGGACATCTATGGCTGATCCCCATTGGGGACCTGTCGAGTGGCAGCCTCAAGGCGCTCGCGCGCGCCGCGACTCGGCTGGACGCGGCCGGAAGTGGGCACGCGGCATCCTCATCACGATCGGCGCCCTGGCCGTTCTCGGTCTCATCAGCGCCACCGGCGTCGTTGTCGTCGGCTACACCACCACAACTCGTCCCGATGCCAACGCCGAGTTCAAGACAGCGACGACCTTCGTCTACTACAACGACGGCAAGAGCGAATTGGGCAACTTCGCTATCCAGAACCGCATCCCGCTCACGTTCGACAAGATGCCGGAGACGATGAAGCAGGCCACAGTGGCTGCTGAAAACCGCTCGTTCTGGACTGATAGAGGCATCTCGATTCGCGGCATGGTCCGCGCTGGCTGGACAATCGCCCGCGGAGGTGACATCCAGGGCGGGTCGACGATCACCCAGCAGTACATCAAGATCTTGTACTTAAACTCCGACCGGACGCTGACCCGCAAGTTCCGAGAGCTTTTCCTTGCGTACAAGATCAACAAGGAGATGAGCAAGGAGGAGATCCTCGCGGGCTATCTCAACACGATCTACTTCGGGCACGGCGCCTACGGCCTGCAGGCCGCTAGCAAGGAATACTTCGGCATCGACGCGAAGAAGCTCACCGTCCCGCAGGCCGCCTTTCTTGCCACAGTGGTCAACAACCCGAGCATGTACGACCCGCGCGACGAGGACGATCACAGCCGTATCCTCAGCCGCTACCGCTATGTCCTGCACTCCATGACCGAGATGAGCAACATCACCCCGGCACAGGAAGCCGAGTTCGCCCAGCGGCTGCCGAAATTCCCCAAGACCCCTAGCAACCAGCGATACGGCGGTCCTAACGGCTTCTTGATGAAGATGGTCGAGCGCGAACTCAGCGCCGCCGGCTTCGACTCCTCGCAGATCAGCGGTGGCGGCCTCAAGATCACCACCACCTTCGATGAGGACGCCCAAGAAGCCGCTGTCGAGGCAGCGCAGAAGTACACCAAGCGGTCGGCGCGGGCCGCCGGACGCAAGGCATCCAAGCTGCACGCCGCGCTAGCGTCGGTCGATGTGAACAGCGGTGAGGTCATCGCCATGTACGGCGGACCAGACTTTGTCAAGAACTCCCGCAACTGGGCCACCACCCCTCGCCCGACCGCCTCCACGTTCAAGGCCTACGCCCTTGCCGCCGGGCTGAAGGACGGATACAGCCTGTCCTCCAGGTTCAACGGCAACAGCTTCACCCCACCCGGCGAGTCGAGACCGGTCCGCAACGAGTTCAGCAATCAGTACGGCTCCTCGGTCGGTCTGATTAGGGCAACCGCCGAGTCGATCAACACCGCCTTCGTTGACCTGACCAGCCAGATGGACAATGGCCCACGCAAGATCATGAAGATGGCCCAGGCCGCAGGTGCCCCCAAGGGCGCCGGCTGGGACAACAACTACCGCGTCCCACTGGGGACCGCCGAGGTGAGTCCTCTCGCCCAGGCCAGCGCTTATGCGACCTTCGCTAATGACGGCGTCTCCGTCGCGAATCATGTGGTACGCGAGGTCAAGGACAGAAAAGGAAATGTCATCTACCAGGCGCAGCCTGAGAAGAAGCGCGCGGTCACTGAGGACATCGCGCACGATGTCACGTTCGCACTCTCCAATGTGGTCGAGCAGGGCACCGGCCAGGCTGTGCAAACACTCGAACGACCTGTGGCCGGTAAGACGGGCACCAAGGACCGAACCAACGACGACGGCTCGAGCGATGTCGTCTCAGCCTGGTTCGTGGCGTACACCAGACAGATCTCGACGGCGGTGATGTACGTCGCGGGCAATGACGGAAATGGCGATCTGGACAACTACGCCCGCCCCGGTGACAGCACGTTCTTCGGTGGCACCTATCCAGCACTGACCTGGGCTGACTACATGAAAACCGCCACCAAGGGGCAGGCCGTCAAGGAATTCCCGGGCCCGGCGTACGTGAACAGGGAGGAAGTTCCGCAGCCCGAACCGACGATGCAGGAGACCCACGAGCCGACTGAGGAGCCGACGACACGCGTCGAGACTCCTGAAGAGGAGCCGACCCCAACTCGGATCAAGCGCAAGTGGCAGCGGAGACCGTTCCCCACTGCGACGCAGAGCAGCGGAGGTCCTGGAGGCGGCGGCAAATTACCACCCCGTTGGAGGAGGGCCCCCAGCGGGACTCCCACCGGCGGCGCAGGTTGAGCAGAAGCCCGACTGTCGGGATCGGGGCCCGATCCGCCAACATCCTGCCATCGGCGACTGACGGCTTCGTCGGCACGGTCAGCCAGCGAATCGGCGGACCTCTGGGGCGTTATGCCGCTGTTGGCAGGGCCTGGTGGAACCCGCTGCGGATCACCCTGCTGGTCGGCACTCTGGTCTATCTGAGCGGAGTTGTCTTTCGCCTGCCGTGCCGGATCACCGTCGCCGGCGTACCTCCGCCCGACCATTTCAAGTTCTTGTGCTACTCCGATATCGGCCTCTTGTACGCCGGTCGCGGCTTGCAGCAAGGCAACACTCCATACCTCGACTCCGGTGGCTACCCGGTTCTGGAGTACCCGGTGCTCACCGGGTGGTTCTTGGAACTGGAGCGCCTGATCACCCGGGCACTCGGCGGGCTGCAGGGGACCGACCTCACAGAGCAGCAGCGGGTGGACTCGACGTTGATCTTCGTCGATGTCAACACCGTGCTACTGGGTGCCCTGTTCCTGGTCGCGCTCTGGGCCCTGGTGCGGACGCCGGCTGGGCGGCCCTGGGACGCCATGATGCTCGCTGCGTCGCCGTGCGTCGCTGCCGCTGCCTTGATCAACTGGGACATGCTCCCGATCGCCTTGACGGCCCTCGGGATGGCTTGCTGGTCGGGTCGTCGGCCTGGCTTGGCCGGCGTGATGCTCGGGCTGGGCGCGGCGGCCAAGCTCTATCCAGCACTGCTGCTCGGTCCACTTTTTCTGCTCTGTCTGCGAGGCAAGCGGATGGGTGACTTCGTGATGACCTTGTCCACTGCCCTAGTGAGCTGGGGTCTGGTCAACCTTCCAGTGCTGCTGCTTGCGCCAGATGCGTGGCGCAGCTTTTGGGTGTTCAACAGCGAGCGAGCCGGCGACCTGGGGTCGATCTGGTACGTGCTCTCTCTGGCTGGCTGGCCGGTTCCTCAGCTCAACTGGGTCAGCGCCGGGTTGTTCGCTCTCGGCTGCGTAGGGATTCTGGCTTTGATCATGAGCGCACCTCGGCGGCCGCGGTTCGGTGCCATGGCATTTCTCGTCGTCGCCGCGTTCGTGATGACTAACAAGGTCTATTCACCGCAGTACGTGCTCTGGTTGCTGCCGCTGATGATCTTGGCCCGTCCCAAGTGGCGCGACTGGCTGATCTTCACCGCAGGTGAGCTGATCTATTTCGTCGCCATCTGGTGGCATCTCGGTGGTTTCCTGACGCCGGGTGACAGTTCGCCTGACCGGATCTACTGGCTGTCGGTCGTGATCAGGTTGTGCACCCAAGGTTGGGTGGTGATCATGGTGGTCAGGGATGCGTTGCGGCCCGAGCATGATCCGGTACGCCAACAGGGTGTCGACGATCCCACGGGCGGCGTACTTGATCAGGCACCGGACTCCCGCTGGTTCCAGGTGTTCAGTGGCACTACGGTCCCACGACGGAATGTCTAATGCTGCAGGACGTTGACCGGCCAGTAGCAGCACCAGCTGAGATCACCTCGTCGCCGGGCCGGATCGTGATCCAGGCGTGGCTAGCGAGCCGGGGCCTGATCGTGGGTATCGCACTGTTGCTGGCTGTCATGCAGCACCGGACTCTCACCGACATGGTGAGCTACTGGGACGTGCAGCACTTCGCCAGGCTGGCTGACGACGGCTACCTTTCCGAACCCAACGGCACCTTGATGGCCTTCTTCCCGGGCTGGCCACTGATCCTGTCACTGTTCGGTCAGCTGGGGGTGCCGGTCGTCATCAGCGGAGTGGTCTTTTCTACGGCGTGCTCTGCCGTCGCCGCGGCGGCGCTGTACCGGCTAGGTGGGCCGTGGGCGGCCGTCGCGTGGCTGTTTGCCCCGACCGCTGTCTTCACGATGGTGCCCTACACCGAGTCCCTGTTTTGCGCCGTAGCCTTCTGGGCCTGGGAGCGGGCCCGTTCCGAGTGCTGGCTGGCCGCCGTCGCGCTGACGGCAGTCGCGTGCAGCGTACGGGTATCGGGGCTCTTCCTGATCGGCGCGCTGCTCGTGATGATCTTTACCAGCAGGAATGCGATCGGCGTTAAGCTACGCCGCGCGGCGCTGATGCTGATTCCCGCATCGGTGATCATGGCTTTTGCGACGTATTTGTACGCCCTCACCGGGAACTGGACGGCTTGGTATCACGCGCAGAGCACCGGTTGGGTACGCGAACTGACCTGGCCCTGGCAGTCCTTCTTGAACACCATCCCTGCCATCCTTCCCGGCGCGTTCCCCAATCATCCGTGGTGGGCCGCAGTGTTCCGCGCCGAGGTGATCTCGATGGCGGTGGGCGTTGGAGTCACCGTGTGGTGCATTGTGGTGAGTTTGCGCGCGCGGAAGTCGCCGATGGGGGCCGAGAGGACGATGTGGGGAGAGGCCAGCTGGGTGGGGGTGCAGGTGCTTGCTTTCTCCATGTCGTATTGGTTCTTCTCCGTCAACCGTGCCACCTTGCTCTGGTTCCCGCTATGGATCATGGTCGGTCGATGGGTAGCACGTCCATCAAGGATTTCTCGGCCCGTTCATCGGCTGCTCGTGGCGGTTGCCTTCACTGTCGAAATTGTGCTCATGGTGTGGTGGAGCTGGCTGTTTTTCACCGGCCACTGGGCGAGCTAGATCTCTCTTATCTGAGATAACTCGGAACTCCGGCGGGCCGGCGTTGGATCACTTATGCTGACGCCTGGTGACTCGGTCGGGGGACACGGTGACCAAGCGGGGCCCCCTGCCCGGGACTTTGATCATTCAGGTCTCCAAGGGGAAATCGTGGCTCGCTACCGCAAGACGGCCATTGCTGCCGTCGCTCTATCCACCCTCGCACTCACCTCTACCGCGGTAGCCGCACATGCTCAGACCGGGTCTAGCGAGGGATCCAGAGGGTCGAGCATGAGCTGGGGCTACTCTAGCGATGATCTGATCGACTTCGAGTCGACAGGTCCCGACCTGTTCAAGGGAGCCAGCGCAACGGCCATCATGATCGCCGTTGACGGCAGCAGTTTCTTCAGGCTCCGGGTCACCGGCATTCATGGGGATGCGGCTGGAAGTACATATCCCGTACACCTTCACGAATACGGATGTGACGCCACAAATCCGCTTGCCGCGGGCGGTCACTATAACAATGACAAGGAGAACGGCCTTAGCGGCGTGCCACCGACCAACGAGAACGAGGTCTGGCTTAACTTCACGGTCAACTCCGAAGAAAGCGCGCGGTCAACAGCGAGGGTGGAATTCGTCCCGAAGCCGGGGGCGCGCTCAATTGTGATCCACGATAGTGCGGGAACCAACCCCCGACTGGCCTGCCTGCCGTTCAAGATCAAGTCATACTCCCGGTAGCAGGTCCATCTGATCGCCACCAAGTCAGCGGAGAGAACCCTATTACCCTGACTGGGTGGAACGGATGTGGATCGACCTCGACGGTTTGGCCAACATGCGCGACGTCGGCGGGATCCCGACCGTCGACGGCGGCAAAATCATTCCTGGTCGGCTGCTGCGGTCAGACAATCTCCAAACGCTGACCAGCTCTGACATGGATCAGCTGCTCGGGCTGGGCCTGACGGATGTCATCGACCTGCGCAGCGACTATGAAGCCGAGCGAGAGGGGCCCGGCCCGCTTGCCGGCTCAGATGTTCGGATTCACCAGTTTTCGCTCTTTCGTGAATGGGAGTTCGGCGTAGGCGAGACCAAGCCCGACATACGCCCGGAGGTGCTGCCCGAAGAGGCCTTGCCGTGGATCGACCTCGAACCCAGTGTCGAACTGGACAATGATGTCGCCTCGGTCTACTTCTCCTACCTGGTCGATCGCCCGGACTCGGTGCTGGCCGCGCTGCGCACCGTCGCCCGAGCGCCGGGCACGGCGCTGGTTCACTGTGCTGCCGGCAAAGACCGGACTGGCACCCTGGTCGCGCTGGCCCTATCCGTGGCCGAGGCCGAACCTCAAGCGATCATCGACGACTACGCGGCGAGCTCAGAGCGCGTCCAGCAGGTCGTCAACCGACTGCTGTCCTCGTCGACGTACGCCGACAACCTGCAAGGTCGGCCGCTGTCTTCACACCTCAGCCGCGCCGAGACCATGATCAGCTTCTTGCGGTACATCGACGACACGTTCGGCGGTGTGCTGCCATTGTTGATCAAGATGGGTTGGACGGCTGACGACACCGATCAACTGCGGGCCAAGCTTCGCGGTTAAGTCGGCACTAGTTCCAGGCAATACAGTCGACCGTCGCCGTAGTCAGTCGCAGCTCGACGGGAACCTCTTGCCCGATCCGTGGCGGCCGCTCCTTGCGCGGCAGGAAGACCTGGCTGGACTGCATATGGGGCGGCTCGAGAAACCAGCGCTTCTTGCCATTGATCGTGTACGGGCTGAGTGCCAGCCCGGCAGCAGCCAGAGAGCCCGTCGCGAACGCGATCGCGCGATGCCGCACCGTCTTGGCTGAGGTCGGTGCCTCCATGCCGATGCCATGTGAGGTTCCGCCGGCGACGACCACGATCCAGCCGTCAGCCGGACATACGCGCTGCCGATAGCCGGCCCGCTCGCCGCGCTTGACCTCATGCACATCCAGCACCGTCGCCGTGGTGCTGCGGGATGCTCTGTCTAGCCAGAGCCGCGTGCCGACCCGCTGTCGAACTGGGACGGGGTCCGCGTCTGCGCCACCCAGTTGGCGCGCCAACGCCGCCGTCTCCTCAGGCGGGAGATGGGAAAACCACAGTCTTCCGGGCGCTGTGGCAAGGGCAGCGTGACCCAGCCGCTCGGCCTCGGCGTAGCGACCGTCGGCGTGCAGCGGCAGGTGGATCGTCCAACCCTCGAAGCGGACGCCAGGGAGCAAGGCCGCGACCTGACCAAGATCATCGGGACGGATCCCATGTCGTTGCATCGATGTGAGCACCTCGACCACGACGCGTGGCCGATCACCACGCCCAGCCAGCAGTTCCAAGTCGTGCAGTCGGGACACTGTAGTGATCACCGAAGAGTCCGTGGTGAGTTCTCCGGCGAGCTCACTCGATGGATCCCACGGGTTCAAGATCACCACATCACCCGGGAACGCCTCGCGTACGATGCCAACTTCGGGGGGCATGCCGACTCCAACCGTGTCCGCACCGAGAGTGACCGACTCCTCGGCCAGCCGGCGCAGGCCAAACCCGTAACCGTTGCCCTTGATCACCGGGACGATGCCTGGGGTCGCGCCCGCCACGGTCCGGAGGTGCTCCCGCCAACGGTCCCCATCCAGCCGCAGGGTCACACCGCTCATGTCGTCAATACCACAGCGCTCATCACCGACGCTTCATGTAGAGGTCAAAGGCCTTGTACAGCAGCGGATTGAGGGGCAGGTCCCATTCCCCCAGGTACTCCACCGCCTCACCTCCAGTCCCGACCTTGAACTGGATCAGGCCCAGATGCGGATCGTCCTCCTCCAGCCCTTCGGTGATCCCACGCAGGTCGTAGATGGTTGCACCGGCCTCCAATGCGTCGGTGATCATCTTCCACTGCACGGCATTGGACCCGCGCACCTCGCGCTTCTCGGTTGAGCTTGCGCCGTAGGAGTACCAGGTGTGCTCGCCGACCCGTACCCAGGTGGTCGCAGCGACCAGGTCGCCTTCATGGTGGGCGAGGTAGAGCCGAATTCGATCGGGATCTTCGGCCAGCAGCGCATCGAACATGGTCTGAAAGTAAGACAGTGGTCGTGGCCTGAAATGATCACGCTCAGCAGTCTCGACGTAGAGCCGATGGAACTCGGGCAGATCATCAACGGTTCCACGCTTCACCACAACTCCGGCCTTAGCGGCCTTCTTGATGTTGCGTCGCCACAGTTGGTTCATCCCAGCGAGCAGTTGATCGGGTGTCCGTCCGGCGATCGGGAGCTGGAAGACGAACCGTGGCTGCCCGGCAGCGAAACCCTCCTCATCCTCCGGCGGTCGCCAGCCGAGCTCGCGGAGTCGGTTGCGGGTGCGGGTGGTTTCGTGGTTGATCTGGTCTGGGATCGCCTCGCTGAGCCGCGTGACCCGCTCGTCAGCAATGGCCGCCTTGATCGTTTCGGCGCTCCAGCGCCGGGCAATCGCTGTAGCACCGATCCGTACGCCGAAGGCACCAGCCGAACGTACATGATCAGCCAACGGCCTCAGCCATTCTCCTATGTCGGGGGAAGTCCAATCGATGACCGGACCCTCCGGTAAGTAAGCAAGGTACTTCTTGATCTTGGGAAGCTGTCGATAGAGCACAAGTCCCGCGCCGACAGGTCCATCGTCGCCGTTGAACCAGCCGATCGACTCGCTGCGCCACTCACTCTTGACCTGCCCCCACGCTGGCGTCTGGAGGAAGCTCACCGAGGGTTGGGCGGCGTTGAACTTGCGGTGCCGCTCTGCCTCGATGGTCCGTACCGAAAGAGCCACAGGTCTGAATGTAATAGTCGAAATCTAGGTTCACGTACGTTCTTCACGCTTTGCACACGTTGCAACCCATGCGGAGCGACTGCAAGGTAGGTGCACGCAGGTTGCCGACACTGAGCCCGGGATCATAGCCAAAAAGCTCACTGTTGGCCAACTGTTTGGTTGCAGTGCATACAAGTTCCGCACTAAAAGCTCAATGGGCGAGTACCTTGAACTGGGGTCTCATGCTGCCCGGAATAGGCCCAACGCATCGGCCGGTCCCGTGTTTCCCCGCACGGGTAGGTCCCATCCCCTGTGCGGACCGCCTATTCCGGGTTCAACGAAGATCAAGAGTCGCCGATCACGAGAAGTGTTCGTGCAGACCGCGGCTGGTGTGCCGATCATGCCCGAGCCAAAAGATCATGTGGGACGTTGACCTGTCGGCTCTACATTGATTACTTCGGAATGATCTTGCCCGGGTTGAGGTTTCTGCCGGGATCCATGGCGGTGAACAGCCCATCGATCATGTGCACGCCCGGCGCTGAGATGTCCTGCTCCAGCCAAGCAGCATGCTCAGTGCCGACCGCGTGATGGTGCGAGAGCGTGCCACCTGAGTCGACGAACGCCTGCTGGATGGCGTTCTTGAGTGGCTCGTACTGCCCAAGCGGGTCAACGCCGTCGTGCTTGAACGCAAACGTGAAGTACAGGCAAGCGCCGGAGTGGTAGGAGTGCGAGAGATGGCACATGATCCAGCCGGCAACGCCCAGGTGGGCGTAGACCTTCTCGGCAGCGGCCAACACATTGGTGTACAGCGGCAGCAGCTTGGACCAGGGCGCTGCAGTCTCCGAAACGTCACCAATCGCCCCTCGGTCAAGCAGGAAGTCACGGATGTACGGTGTGTCGAACTTCTTCTGGTCATACAGCTCGCCAGGACCTTTGCCGACCACGATCCCGCCATGGCGGCCCACTATGTCTTTGACAATCGCCTTCTGCCTGGCAACATGCGCCTTGCCGCCCTCGTAGCCAATGAAGGACAGGCAGATCTCGTCCAGCTTCCAACCGCGCCGTTGGAGGACCTTCATCATTCCCTTGCTGATCAAGGAGGAGATCGAGATGCGGTTCGACTTCCTCCTGGTGGCAAAAGAGAACGCTGTCTCCTTCGCATCGGAAACCCGGGTAATGGAAGGATGCGCGTCACTAGTGGAGATGTCGTGCATCGCGGCCAGGCTGGCCTCCCAGGAGGGGAACAAGTACCCCAAAATGAGACGCACCTCAGGGATTCGATGCACCTGCACGGTCACCTCGGTGATCACACCGAGCCGTCCTTCGGAGCCGAGCACCATCTCGCGTACGCTCGGACCGGTTGAGGTGTGCGGCAACGGCCGAATTTCCAGTACCTTGCCTGGCATGACGACGCGCATGCCTCGCGCGATGTCGGAAATGTCGCCGTACTTGTCCGACTGCATCCCCGAGGAGCGAGTTGCGACCCAACCGCCCAGAGTGCTGTGGGTGAAGCTGTCCGGGAAGTGCCCCAGAGTCCAGCCCCGGGCGCCGAGCTGCTCCTCCAGGTCTGGGCCCTGTGCACCTGCCTGAATGCGCGCCAGGCCAGAGTCTTCATCAATGTCGATCACCTGGTTCAGCCGACCAAGATCAACCGAGATGACCGGTCTGGTCTCATCCTCGGGAGCATGCAGGCTGCCAGAGATGTTGCTGCCACCGCCGTACGGAATGATCACCGCATCCGCGGCTACGGCGCGGTCGACGATGAGCTGAACCTCAGCCTCGTTGCCGGGATAGACCACGACATCCGGCACGCGTGGAATGTCGCCGGTCCGAATCCGGAGCAAGTCTCGGGCACTCTTTCCGTAGGTGTGCACGATCCGGTCAAGATCATCTTGTGTCGCGTTCTCGACACCGACCGCGTCGGTCAGCTCCGCCAGCAACTGATCGCCAATCAAGGGCGCCGGAATCGCCAGGTCGTCCAGCGCGATCGGTGCCGCCGGCGTGGTGTCCACGTCAAGATCGATGGCGTTGATCACGAAGGGCCGGAAAGCAGGCTTGTTCTCGTGGTGGAAGCTCACCCCTTCGACTCCCCAGCCCCACCACTTCATGTGCTTGACGTCGGCCATACCTGTCGTTCTCCTTCGCTCTGAGGTGAGCAGTCCTACGCCTCGTTGGCGCGATAGGTGGTGGCGTAGTCGACGAGTCCGCTCACCTCTTTGGTGATGCGTTCTGAGAACTGGACGACCGTCTCGCCATCCTCGGCCCGCATCGGCTCCCCGAACGCGATGTACACCGGTGGCCGGCCGCGACTTGGCCAGTTCTGACCGTACGGCATGGCCTCAGCTGCCCCAACAATCGCAACCGGCAAACACGGCACATCCCGGCTGATGCACAGTGCTGCGGCTCCCGGCTTGAACGCGCCCATCTCCCCGGTCCTGGAGCGAGTGCCCTCGGGGAAGAGCAGCAGCGGTACGCCATCATCAAGCAGGCCGGTGGCTAGACCGTGGCGCCCTCGAAGTCCAGTGCGGTCTACCGGAAACGCATTGAAAAACAGCGAGGTCAGGCTCTTGCGCCACCACACGTCGAAAAAGTAGTCAGCGGCGGCCCCGGCCGCGACGTATCGAGAGAGCTTGCGCGGCAGCGATCCGAGGATGAGTGGCGCATCGAGATGGCTCGCGTGATTGGACACCACCACGAAGGGACGGCCGAGGTTCTTCAGATGCTCTTCGCCGAGCACATGCACTGTCACCAGTCGCCAGACCAGTGGCTTGAGCATGCCGCGCTGCGCGACGAACCGTGCACTCGCGTGCAGCGGTGAGGTGTAGCGGCTCCGGCTGGACATCGGACCTAGCCTAACCCGAGCGGCGATGGCGGAACGCGGGCCGATTGTGCACTGAGCATGTCAAAGGGCACGGCCGAGCAGGTAGTACCTCGTGCTGCACGAACCGAGCGCGCTATCCGAGCCGTTCGCTGAGGTGGATGCTGACCGTGTCGCCCTCGTGCTTGTTGATCAACTGGCGCAGGTCCGCCTTGATCGGGAGCTTATGTGTGCCGTCGCCAAGTGGCATAAAGGAGCTTCGGAAAGGACTGCCGTCAACTGTCCCAGCGACCTTGACGAGGCTGCGGGTGCCAAAGAACTCAGCGCTCCAATCGGTGACGACGTACGTCCAACCACCCTTGGCGGGGCTCTTGTGCAAGGCGGCGGTGAAGGACTTGTCAAGCGGGCCATGAGTAATCATCCGGATTCCCTTTCGTTGGTATTGAGAGCTGCCACGTACATCAAGGAGCCCGGAGTGGTCAGGGTCTGGCCCGTTTCCAGCCAGGTCTTCAAGCCGGACAGGATCATCGGCCAGCCGCCGTATACCTCAGATGGCGCGCTTTCACTGAGCTGGTCGTGGATCACGGTCAGCCGGCACGAGTCACCGACCGGTTCGATCTCCCACGTCACCCGTGACGTGCCCTCGCGCTCCGCCTCCTCACTCCACAAGACGTGCATGGTCTGCACGAGCCGGCGTGGTGGATCGACGATGAGGTTCTCGCCGTCGGCCAGTGGACCGTCTGCGCCCGGATGGATCAGCACATAGGACGAGCCCGGCGTCCAATCGGAGTCGACCCCAGCGCCGAAGTGGTACTTGGCCCGGATCGCCGGATCCGTGATCGCATCCCACAGCCGCTCCGGTGTCGTGCGGATGTAGATCTCGAAGATCTTCTCCATCGGGTGCTCCAGTTCATGTTTGAGGCCGGCCAGACCGGCAACCCACGGCTCGGTGTACTTGCTCACCCATCGGTCATGGATGAGACGGATCGGGACGGTGTTCAGGAAGTGCAACTTCTCCCGACCGCGGCGCCGGCTGACGACGAGGCCAGCCTCCTCGAGCAGGCGAAGATGCTTGGCGACGGCGATGCGCGTCATCTCATGGCGCGCCGTCAGGGCCACCAGCGTCTGGCCATCCTGCTCGAAAAGTGCGTCGAGCAGGGCCCGCCGAGTACGGTCGGCAAGCGCCTTGAACACCGTCTCCACTGCTCAACAATAGGAAACCAAATGGTTTCCTGTCAAGATGATGTCTCCGGTTGGTGGCGGCTGGGCCTCATGATGCGAGAGACCGTTCGCCGCGTGCGGTGCGGCACGTGGTCGACGATCGTCATCAGCACCTTGTAGCGCTTGGATGGGATGGATATCACCTTGCCTGCGGCGGCGTCCTTCAGGCAGTCGTCCACGAGTCGATCAGCGTCCAGCCAGAGAACCTGCGGAATGGAACCGACATTGATATTGGCCCGCTCGTGGAATTCGGTACGCACCCAACCCGGACACAGCGCCACCACTCTGACCCCCGTGCCATGTAGTTCATTGGCCAGTCCCTCGGTGTAGGACGTTACCCACGCCTTGATCGCGGAGTAGTTGCCCAAGGCCATGAATCCCGCGGTGCTGGACACGTTGATGATGGTGCCGGCTCCTCGCTGGCGCATTGCCCGACCGGCAGCGGCGCTGAGGATGAGCACCGCCCTGATCATGACGTCGATCGCGTGCTCGTGCGGCGTGGTGTCTGCGGCGGTGAGTCTTACTCTGACGGCAAAGCCGGCGTTGTTGACAAGGAGGTCAATCGGCTGCTCGACGCTGGCCAACCGCTCAGCGATTCCGACCACATCACTGCGTACCGCCAGATCTGCGGCGATCGTCTCCACGCTGACTGCGTAGCGCTCCTTCAGGTCGGTCGCCGTCTCGGAGAGCCGGTCGGCGTTGCGCGCCACGAGTACCAGGTCATCGCCGCGCGCCGCCAGCGCCCGCGCGAAGGCCGCACCGATGCCTGAGGTACCACCGGTGATCAGCGCAGTTGCCATGCGCTCACCCTATGCGCGGCCCGTGTTGGAAACGCACGTGTACGTTCCTTCCTTGCGCCCTGCACGCGTTGCAACCCATGCATCGCGACAGGCACGCACGTGCACGTTCGTTTCTTACCAGCGGCTTGGGGGAGTCAGTGCCCTTCGTCAGTCGGAGCGGGACTCCAGGAGCGCTACAGTTTCGCGGGCGATCGCCAGCTCCTCGTTGGTGGGGACCACGGTGATCTTGATCGGTGAGTCGTCGGTGGAGATCAGCCGCGCCGTCTTGGATACTGCGTTGTTGAGCTCCGGATCCAGCTGTAGACCGAGGCCATCAAGGCCATCGACTACCGCTGCCCGCAGTGCGGGGTTGTTCTCCCCGACGCCCGCGGTGAAGTTGAGCACATCCAGCCGACCCAGAATTGCCAGGTACGCGCCGAGGTAATGCTTGAGCCGATGGACGTACACCTCGAACGCCAGCTGTGCCGCCTCGTCGCCGGCCGCCCGTCGCTCCTCCAATTCACGGAAGTCGTTGACGCCGGCCATCCCTTTGAGCCCGGACTGCTTGTTCAGCAGCGTGTCGATGTCACCGACGGACATCCCGAGCTCGTTGTGCAGGAAGGTGTGCAGCCCCGGATCGACATCGCCGGAGCGGGTGCCCATCACCAGACCCTGGAGCGGCGTCAGCCCCATCGATGTCTCGACAGCAACGCCGCCGTGCACCGCGGACGCCGAGCAGCCGTTCCCCAGATGAAGCACGATTTGGTTCAGCTCTCCAAGATCACGACCGACTAGCTCCGCTGCGGCCCGCGACACGTACTGATGTGATGTGCCATGGAAGCCGTAGCGGCGGATCCGATACTTCTGGGCAAGATCACGAGGAATGGCGTACGTCGCCGCGGCCAACGGCAAGGTGCTGAAGAAAGCGGTATCGAAGATTGCAACATGCGGTATGTCGAACTCAGCCCGCGCTGCCTCGATGCCCGACACGGCCCCCGGATTGTGCAACGGGGCAAGGGGAATCAGGTCTTTGATCTCCTCCAGGACTTTGTCATCGATGATGGTCGGGTCGGAGAAGTGCGGCCCTCCGTGAACCACCCGATGACCAACGGCCCGTAGTCCTACGGTGTCAAGATCGACACCGGCGGCCGCAAGTTGATCTGCCATCGCCCGCATGGCGGCTTCATGATCAGCAGTCGAGCTGCCTGTTTCGCCGATTCGCTCGATGATGCCCTTGGCCTGTACCTCGGCGGTCTCGGGCACCACTAGCTGATACTTCAGGGACGAGGAACCGGCGTTGAGGACCAGGACAGGCGCCTCGTTCATCCCGGACTCCTTGCGGCCGCGGGTTGTGGGCGCTCGGCCTGCTTGATGGCTTGCGCCTGGACTGCGGTGATCGCCACCGTGTTCACGATGTCGGAGATCAGCGCCCCCCGCGACAGGTCGTTGACCGGCTTGCGCAGCCCCTGCAGCACTGGGCCGATGGCAACGGCGTTGGCGCTGCGCTGCACAGCTTTGTAGGTGTTATTGCCGGTGTTCAGGTCCGGGAAGATGAACACGGTGGCTCGCCCGGCTACCGGCGAATCCGGCAGCTTGGTCCGTGCCACCTCCGGATCGACCGCTGCATCGTATTGGATCGGACCCTCCAGCAGCAGGTCCGGGGAACGCTCGGCCACTAGCGCCGTCGCGGCCCGAACCTTCTCCACGTCCGCTCCCGATCCGGAGGTGCCGGTCGAGTAGGACAACATCGCCACCCGCGGCTCGATGCCGAACTGTTGCGCGGTCTCAGCCGAGGAGATGGCGATGTCGGCCAGTTGTTCGGTGGTCGGCTCGGGGATCACCGCGCAGTCGCCATAGACCAGTACCCGATCAGCCAGGCACATCAAGAACACGCTCGAGACAGTGCTCACTCCAGGCCTGGTCTTGACGAACTCCAACGCCGGCCGGATAGTGTGCGCGGTCGTATTCACCGCACCCGAGACCATGCCGTCCGCAAGCCCGAGATGGACCATCAGCGTGCCGAAGTAGGAGATGTCGGTCACGATCTCCCGGGCGGGCTCGACGGTCATGCCCTTATGGGCGCGGGCTTCGGCGTAGGCAGCAGCGAACTGCTCGACAAGATCGGCATCGAACGGCGACACGATCGACGCCTCGTCAAGATCAAGACCCAGCGCCGACGCCCGGGCGCGCACCTTGGTCTCATCACCGAGCAGCGTCAGGTCGGCCACTCCTCGCCGCAGCAGGATCGCCGCTGCCTCGAGGATCCGATCGTCCTCGCTTTCCGGCAGCACGATCCGTTGTCGATCGGCGCGCGCCCGTTCCATGAGCTGGTACTCAAACATCAGCGGCGTGCGGACCTGGGAGCCGGAAACATCAATCGCCCTCAGCAGTGCCGCCTGATCGACCTGCTCGGCGAACTCCCGATGTGCGGTCTCGATCTTGCGGCTCGAGTCTTTGGTGATCGGCCCGCGTACCCGCATCACTCGCTCGGCCGTGGTGAAGGTGCCCAGTTCCGTCAGCGCGATCGGCAAGTCTTGCTGCACACCTTCGGACAGCCGGCGGATGGTCTCCGGCATCTCGTACCCACCGGTGAGCAGGATTCCCGCCAGCGCCGGGAAAGTGCCGGATTGGTGCGCGAGCATCAGGCCAGGGATGAGGTCGGTACGATCGCTGGGCGCGATCACCGCGACGTCCAGCGTCAGCCGATCCAACACATGTGGCAGGCTCATCGCGGCCACGATCACCTCAAGCGCTTCCCGATCCATCCAGGCCTCGCTGCCTAGCACCAACTCGCCGTCAGCGGCCTCGACCAGCGCTCGGAAGGTCGGTGCGGAGAGCAGCGGACTTTCTGGGATTGCGGCCGTCACTACCCCGTGCAGTGCGGCAAGCGCGGTACGCACCCCATCAGTGGCGTCATGATCAACACGATTGGCGATTACCGCTACGGTCTGGGCATGATTGGCCCGGAGTTCGGTGATCCCGCTCTCAGCGGCGGCGCGGATCTGTTCGGGGCTCCGGCCTCGGCCATGCACGACCAGCACTACCGGAGAAGCAAGGTTTGCGGCGATCTTGGCATTGAAGGACAGCTCTGTCCCGGTCGCGACGTCGGCGTAGTCCGACCCCACAACCAAGATCACTTCGAATCGATCGGTGAGTTGGCCAAAGCGCTCCACGATGACGTGCAAGGCCTCATCCGCATCTCGGCGCGCGGCCTCGTAGGTCACCCCGATGGCCTCGTCATAGGACTGCGAGATGCCTGGTTGGTTGACCAGAAGATCGACGATGAGGTCGATGTCGTCGCCGCCGGAGCCCGCTGTCGTCAGCGGCCGGAAGACGCCGACCGAGCCCACTTCACGGGTTAGCGCGTCGAGTAATCCGAGCGCTACAGCTGATTTTCCGGTGAGACCCTCAGGTGATGCGACGTAAACGCTGCGACCCACAGGTCTGACGTTATCGGCAAGTGACGTGGTATAAGCGCCTGGGAGGGCGGAGTCGGAACTATCTTGGTTCGCGTGGCTGCCCCTGTTCCGCCAATGATCCCTGGTATGGCGGACTGGCGCGCGCTCGCCCGCGGCGGCTTCGCTATCGTCTGGCAGGCGCGGCAAGAGTCGCTGAACCGCTTGGTGGCCGTCAAGGTCGACGAACGTAAGCTCGACACCGATGCTGAGCGGCGCCGCTTCCTGCGTGAGGCGGGTGCCGCCGGCAGGATGTCGGGGCACCCAGGCATTGTCACCGTCCATGACGCTGGCCTCCTCGGCGACGACCGACCATTCCTCGTCATGGAGCTCTGTCCTGGCGGTTCATTGACGCGGTGGATGACCGCTGATCCGCGACCGAGCCAGCGTCGGGTTCGTGATGTCGGCGTACGGATCGCAGACGCCTTGTCCGCGGCGCATTTGCTTGGCGTGCTGCATCGAGACGTCAAACCGGCCAACATCTTGATCGACGCGTACAACAACGCCGGTTTGGCTGACTTCGGGCTGGCCGCGCTGATCGATCCGGATACGCCGCTCAGCGAGGCCGTGGAGGCCATCACCCCCGCGTACGCACCGCCGGAAGTTTTCGCCAAGAAGCCGGTCACCGAGTACGCCGACGTCTATTCCCTGGCGGCCACGCTGTACGCGGTACTCAGCGGTCACGCCCCGCGCTGGTCGGAAACGATGGACATGCCAAGCATCCCCGAGATGATCAAGCGGCAGAAAAATCCGATCAAGCGCATTCCCGGAGTCGACAGGGCCTTCATGGATGTGCTGCTGAATGCCATGGCCGAGAACCCCGAGGACCGACCGACGGCTGCGCAATTTCGGGATCAGCTCTCGGCGCTCAATCTGTCGCCCAAGCTCGCGCCACGGCCGCTGGAGGCCGCGGAGGAACAACAACCTTCACCGCCTAGCCCTGCTGAGGAACCGGCTGCCGCAAAGGTCGCCAAGGCGGAGCCATCGCCGAGGCCGTCCGGCAGGTGGCAGCGTCGGGGGCTGGCGACCTTGGCGATCGTCGCATTGGTGATTGCGGTGGCATCGGTGATTGTGGTGGTGAACCTTGCCACGCGTACGCCAGCCGCTGAGCCGACACCCGTTGTGACCACGTCTCCTGCCGTGACCACGACGACACCAACGGCCGCCGGCAGTCCAACAGTCACGCCGGTCAGCGTGCCCCCCGGATTCATCGACTGCTCCAAGCAGCTCGGTCAGGACATCTACTGCGCGTCTCGACCGGAATGTTGGGCGGGTGTTCAGGGCCTCTCCGATATTCCCGACCTGGGGACACCTTATGAATGCGACAAGGTGCACGTGTACCAGACGTTTATTGCCGGTCGCCTGACATACGACGTCCGTAGACAATCCCAGTTGGAATCCGATGCCACAATCCGTCGCATCTGCACCAGCGAGGTCGCGAACTCGATGCTGCGCTCCCGAGATCGTCGCTCGGACTGGGAAATCCGGTATTTGGGCCCGCAGCAGCTGGGCGAGTACTACTTCCGCTGCATCATCGGCCGCGGCGAACGCACCGAAGCCCTTAGCTTCAAGGCTCCTGGCTGACGGCGGCCAGCTGTTCAATGCCGGTGAGCAGCCGGTTCAGCATCCGCTCAAAATCCCAACCAGCGGGATCGTCGAACCCCCCGGCCTCCCAGATCGCAGCCATGGTCGGGTAACGGCTCCAATCGAAGTAGGTGTTCCAGAAGCTGGCCCGGGAATCCCAATAGGCTTCGGCAGAGACGCCGGTATGCCGAGCCTCGTCGGCGTCACTGATCATGGAACGCGCTGCGCCCAGCAGCTGCCACTGGATGAGGTTGGACATCGCGACGTTTTCGGCTTCGACGAATCCGGCGGCGAAGAGCGCGGCGTAAAGCGCCTCAGAGACGTCCAGAACGTGCGGGCCGATGGGAAGCCGAGCCATGTTGTAGTCCAGCAGCCACGGGTGGGCGTCATAGATCCGCCAGGTTTCTCGCGCCCACTGTTCGACTCGTTGCTGCCACGGCAGTTCAGGATCAGGGAGGGCGTGCTCGCCGTAGACGTGATCGATCATGAGCTCGACCAGCTCGGAACGACCGGGCACGTAGGTGTAGAGCGACATAGGTCCAACCCCGAGCCGGTCCGCCACCTTTCGCATGGAGAGGGCGGCTAGGCCGTCGGCGTCCGCGATCGCCACTCCTGCTGCGACTATGTGGACGAGGCTGATGCGGGGCTTGGGGCCGCGTAGCGGAGGTTGTTGGGTCGGCGCCCAGAGCAGTTCGACAACTCGACGGCCCTCAGGCGTACCCGGATGTGCATTGGCACTGTCTTCTGGTACCTCTTGGCCGTCGGTCGCGCGCGCCTCTTGCTGCTTCGCTGACTCGGTCACTCTTGCATCCTTGCTCAAAACTGTCAGTGGCTTGTGATGGTCTTGAGTTATCTCCGTACAGTGTATGTTATTCTAATCCAGTACGGCGTACGGAGTTCGTCATGAAGGGGTATGGATGATCCACACAGAACGGCTGACAAGGCACTTTGTCAGCAAGAAGGAGACCGTCGAAGCGGTCAAGGGGGTCGACATCGACGTCGCGGCGGGGGAACTGGTGGCCTTCCTCGGGCCCAACGGCGCAGGAAAGTCCACCACATTGCGGATGCTGACCACCTTGCTACCGCCAACCTCGGGCACTGCCTGGGTGGCTGGAGCGAGCATCACCAAGGAGCCGGCCGTGGTGCGCTCCAGGATCGGCTATATCGGGCAGGGTGATGCTGCCGGGCACAGCTTCCGGGTGATGGACGAGCTGGTCATGCAGGGCCGGTTCTATGGGATGAACAGCTCTGACTCGCTGGCTCGGGCCGGTGAACTGACCAAGACACTCGACCTGACATCGCTGGAGAAGCGGAAGGTCAGCACGCTTTCCGGCGGGCAGCGCCGGAGACTCGATATCGCGATCGGGCTGATGCACAGCCCAGGGCTGCTCTTCCTCGATGAGCCGTCGACCGGAATGGATCCGCACAACCGGGCGAACCTCTGGGAGCACATCGATGGCCTACGCGAACGGCAGGAGACCACGATCGTGTTGACCACGCACTACCTGGAGGAGGCCGACTCCCACGCCGAGCGAGTGCTGGTCATCGACCACGGCGAGATCATCGCCAACGACACTGCCGCCAACCTCAAGGCGACGTTGGCCGGCGATCGGATCGTGGTGACGGTCGATGGCGCAGATCTTGCTGCCGCGTCAGCGGTGGTCGCTGCGCGGGGCAGGGAGCTGACCACCTCAAACGGCTCGCGCGAAGTAACGATCGCCGGACGGTTTGATCAGGGCACGCGTACGCTGCCCTGGCTGCTACGCGAACTTGATCATGCCGGAGTTGAGGTACGGGCGGCCGACGTACGCGTTCCGACGCTGGACGACGTCTTCCTGAGCCTGACCGGTCGGAGCCTGCGCGAGGACGTTGAGGAGGTGGCCAAATGAGCACGCTGGTTTTCGACACCCGAGCTGTATTTCAGCGCGAAATGTCCTTGGTGCTTCGGGATCCGTTCTCGGTGATCTTTTCTCTTGTCCAGCCGTTGGTCTTCTTGGGCCTTTTTGGGCCGCTGCTGGCGGGCTCGGTGGATCCGGCAGCGCTCAACGGTGAGTCGCCGCTGCAGTGGTTCCTGCCAGGTGTGATCGTGATGATCTGCCTGTTCGGGACCAGTACGACCGGCGCGAACCTGTTGTTCGAGATCATGACGGGTTCGTACGAGCGAGTGCTAGCGAGCCCGCTGCACCGCTCCGCGCTCTTGATCGGCAAAGCGCTGAAAGAGCTGGCACCGCTTGTCGTGCAGGCTGCACTGGTCGTCTTGGTATCGATCCCGTTCGGCTTCAAGCTCTACCCCGTACATGTGCTGGCTGGGTTGCTGCTGCTCGGCGTCTTCGGAGTAGGCATGGGCGCGTTCTCCAACGCATTGGCCATCGCCGCTCGGAAGCGGGAGTGGATGTTCTGGGCGGTGCAGCAGTCGTTGCTCTTCCCGCTGTTGATCTTGTCGGGCATGATGCTGCCACTGGAGGCTGGTCCGCGTTGGATCCAGGTGGTCGGGCAGTTCAACCCACTGACCTACATCGTGGACGCGGAGCGGGCGCTGTTCTCGGGCACATTCAACGATCCAGCGATCGGATGGGCTGTGCTTGTGGCGATCCTCACCTGCGCTGCGGGTCTCTGGGTTGGCGTCAAGCAGGTCGCCCGTAGCACGACCTGACGGCAGGCCCTGGTTTTGCATCACTCACGGCCACCCGGAGGCTCTATCGGCAGACATCCGGCTCGTGTGTGATGCGTTTCAGGGCATCAGCTCAGACGTTCTCCTTGAGCCAGGCGATGTCGGCGCCTTGACCGTCTCGGCCGCCCGGAGTCTCTACGACAACCGGAACCGACGCCATACGCACGACCTCCGCTAATGCCTCGGTGCCGACCTCACCGTCGCCGAAGTTTGCATGCCGGTCCGCGCCCGAATCAAACGCGTCGCGGGAGTCGTTGGCATGAACCAGGTCGATGCGCCCGGTGATCGCCTGGACCCGATCGACAAGACCAACCAGTTCCTCGCCGCCAGCGTGGGCGTGGCAGGTGTCGAGACAGAAGCCAACGGTGTCACCGCCCTTGGCTTGACCGATCGCATCCCAGAGTCGTGCAATCCGCTCCAGACGGCGTGCCATCGCATTGTCACCGCCAGCGGTGTTCTCGATCAGCAGCGGGACGCGCATCTCCAGCCCATCGATGCACTTGCGCCAGTTGTCAAAGCCGATCGCAGGATCGTCGTTCTTCAATACGTGCCCGCCGTGCACGATCACCGCTGCCGCCCCGACCTCGGCGGCAGTGTCCAGGTACTGCTGCAGGAACTTCCGGCTCGGGATACGAATCCGGTTGTTGGTGGTGGCCACGTTGAGCACGTACGGCGAATGCACATACAGCGTGATGCCGGCCTGCTCGGCGGCCGCCTTGAGCCCCGCGGCGCCGCCGGCGTACGCGATCTCCGGGCCCTTCCACGCCTGCGGGTCGCCGAGAAAGAACTGCGCCAGAGTCGCGCCACGCGCGGTCGCTTCGGCGATGGGGTCCACCTGGTCGCCGTGCCCGCCCACCTGCAGGCTCACGGGTTCGACCCTCCGCCCTGACCGCTGCGCCACACGTCGCGAATCCGGTTCGCCGCAGACCCGCCGGCTGCGCCCGCTACAGAGCCGATCTTGCCTACCAGCTTGTACAGGGGGTCGCCAGAAGTGGTGAAGTTCTTCTTGTACGAGTCAGCGGCTGCTTTGGCCTCCTCGCTCATCGGGGCGTCCTTGTCGTCTGAGCGGCGCGGATAGTTCCCCGCCAGGATCTCGGCGTAACCGGGACCGGCGGCCCACTTTTGCAGTTCGGCGGCCCGCAGCGCGGCAAGCGGATGGGTCTGTCCGCTGATCTGTAATAGCTTCAGCAGGCTGTCGCGAACGTCGCCGTGCTTCTCATACTCCTCGGCCTGATCGAGAAAAGCTGCGATATCGAGATCATTGGGGTTCTGGGCGCCAGCCAGACTGGCGTGCGCCCGCAACGCTGCGTTCGGATCTTGGGAGCAGAGCAGGCCGGCCCGATCGCAGGAGAGTTCGGACTTGCGGAACCATTCGTTCAGGCCGAGGATGATGGCCCGAATGCCCCAGGCGCCGATCGGAAGCCACTGGATAGCCGCCGCGATATTGATCAACTGCAGCAGCATCGTGCGGTAGACGGCGTGCCCGGACAGGACGTGCCCGACCTCATGGCCGAGAATGAACCGCAGTCCCTCGTCGTCGGTCAGCTGCAGCATTCCGGTCGTCACCACGATGATGGGCTTGTCCAGACCAATCGCCATCGCCGCTGCGGCGGGATTCTGCTCGATGTAGAGCTCAGGGACGGGGTGTAGGTCAAGCGTCGCCGCGCACTCGTTCAGCATCTGGTGGATGTGCGGGTATTGCCGCGGCGAGACCCGGATCGCGGTGGCGAGGTAGAGCCAGCGCACACTGCGCTCGCCAATGGATGAGGAGATGACCTTCAGGACCGAGTCGAAGCCGGGAATGGCACGGAGCGCCACCAGGGCGCCGCGGTCAGCCGGGTGCTCGTACGCGCGCGAGCTGATATCGGGAAAACGAATGCGCCCACGACGTGCCGGCAGGGATTCCGTGGTCATGCCCAGCAGCGTACGTGTCTGGACTTGGCGTTAGATCAGTTCATCTGGGCGAAGCCGCTGATGAGTCCCATAGTCAACTGAAGAATGAGTCCAATAACGAGCCACGCGGCGCCGATGATGATCCCTGCGAGTGCCTTGCTGTTCTGGTAGCCGGCGCGACGCGAGAGGATGTAGGCCACGATGCTCAGGACCAGCCCGATGGTGGATGAGCAAGGAATGATGGCCAAGATGAGGCCGACGATTCCGAGGGTATTGCCGGGATCGGCCGTTGGCGGTGGGGTGGCCTGGTAGTCGGCCATGAGTGTCTCCTCATTCGAGCGGTCCGTTTATCAGAAACCTGGGTTAACCCAGATTCCTTGCGCTTCACACAGGTTGCAATCTATGTGAAGCAGCAGCAACGTGGGTTAACAGAGCTTTCTGCTCAGCGAAGGCTGAGCGTATCGTCACCGCGCGCTGCGAATCCGGCGTACCTCAGGAGTCACCGACTGCGGATAGCATCACTCGGTGAGCGACGTCACGTCCCTGGTGATCGACCAGTTGCGCTCAACGGTTGCCGAGCTGTCCGATCCATGGCAGCGCGAAGCGACCACGGCAACGTTCTTTGAAGACCACACTGTTCCGCTGGTCGAGGGCAACGTCGCCACGTTTGCGGTTCTTGCCGAAGCTGACTCGGTCTATCTGCGTCATCGCATCAATGCCTGGCCGGATGATCTTGAGCTGGCGCGGATTCCGAGTACCAATCTCTGGTTTCTCACGATCCGGCTCGAGTGGGGAGCGCGAGTGGAGTACCAGTTCGAGATTGTCCGCGATGGGCAATGGTGGCGATTCAATGACCCATACAATCCCCGATTGGCCCAAAGTCCGTTAGGTGACTGTTCGGTTTGCCACGGACCGGGTTACGCCACACCCGACTGGGCCACTTTTCAAACTGAAACCGATCCCGGCCAGCTGGTGGAGCTGTCGGTACACAGCCCGGTCCAGGGCCGTGACAACCGGGTCTCCGTTTATCTGCCAGCTGGCTTCGATCGGTCAGTGCGGTATCCGTTGCTCATCGTTCACGATGGCGGTGACTATCTGGACTACGCCTCGATGAAGATCGTTCTCGACAACCTCATCCACGACAAGTAGCTGACCAAGATCATCGTGGCTTTCAGCTATCCGGGCGAGCGGCTCACCGAATATCCGAATGATCCTGATCATGCTCAGTGGATCACCGGTGAACTGCTGCCGCGCCTGGAAAGTGAGTTTCCGCTGCTGGCTACGCCGCTCGGCCGGTGCTTGATGGGTACCAGCTTCGGCGCTGTGGCGGCGCTCTCAACAGCGGTAAGGTTCCCCGGCAGATACGGGTCACTGCTGCTGCAGTCCGGATCATTTCTGTATTCGGACCCGGCCGTCTGGCACGGTGAAAGGGCCTATTTCGATCCAGTAGTGCGGTTCGTTGATCGATACCGCGCTGCACCGATACGCGCAGCGGAGCAGGCGTTCATCTCCTGCGGGTCGTACGAGGACCTGGTCGAGGCGAACCGCGGCATGCTGCCGATCTTTCGCAGCACCGGGATGAAGATCAACTACGTGGAGTCACGCGACGGGCATTCGTGGGAGTCCTGGCGAGACCAGCTTGGTGCCGGCCTGTGCTGGCTTTTTCCCGGTGATCTTGCACGGTAGCGGGCGTTATTCGCCGACGGATCCGTCCATCAATTCCCGTACCACGTCGAGGTGCCCGACATGCCGCGCGTACTCCTGCAGCAGGTGGGCGAGAATCCAGCCCAGTGTCGGCGGATCGCTGGAGAATCGGCCACCCAGCCGAGCCCGCTCAGTCAGCTCCGCCTTGCTGGCAACTGCCTCTGTCCGAACGGCGATCTGAAGCAGCCGATCGGTCAGCACGTTGAGGGTGTCATCAGGCTCCAGGAGCCATCCCTCGGAATGTGGATCGTGATCGCCCCATGGGTCCGGCACCTGCTCGGCTTCGAAGCCCCATTGCATCCACCGCCGCTCGACGAAGACCAGGTGTTTGAGCAGCCCGAGTGGCGACCAGTCCGACGGCAGGATGCTGGTCGTCAGCTGGTCTTCGCTCAGGTCGTCGAGCTTGGAAAGCAGGGTGGCCCGGTAATAGCTCAGCTGCTGCAACAGGATCTCCCGCGGATCCTCAAGTGATTGGGGAGGTTCATCGCGGAGCGTCGTCATGGCGTAGAGGCTACGCATGCAAGGCGTTTGGATTCGTGCGTGGTGCTGGTCACCAGGTAGAGTTCAGCGTTGGTCTGGCGACAGCTCGCTTGGCCGCAGCATTCGCCCTCCTGCTATGGGGCCGTCCTATAGCCGCTCAAGACCAGAGGAGGTGGGGTTCGCGCATGCGTGAGTACGAGGTCATGGTTATCTTCGACCCTGACACCGAGGAGCGTACGGTTCAGCCCACGCTCGAGAAATATCTGAAGGTGATCACCAAGGGTGGCGGCACCGTCGACAACCTCGACATCTGGGGCCGCCGGCGGCTGGCGTACGAGATCCGCAAGAAGTCTGAAGGCATCTACGCGGTGATTAATCTGACCGCGGAACCAAACGACGTCAAGGAACTGGATCGCCAGTTCAGCATCAACGAATCAATCATGCGGACGAAGGTCATCCGGCCTGATCTGCACTGAGGTCCTGCGAGCATCGGGAATCGCGCACGGATCCCATGCGCGATGCGCGTGCAGGGAGAGAGAACGTGCGAGATTGTCCACAGATTGTCACTTGCCGGCCCGAGCGTCAGTGTCGGCTGGCAGGCTGACAGTGTTCGCCGCAGTGGCTCGACATCACTTCGCTCAAGCCCTCGGCTCATAACTGAAGATTCCACCACCGCTCATCACCACGGAGATTTTCATGGCAGGCGAAACCACGATCACCTTGGTCGGCAACCTCACTGCTGACCCGGAACTGCGCTTCACCCCCTCAGGTGCGGCAGTCGCGAACTTCACCGTCGCGTCAACCCCACGCACGTTCGATCGTCAGACCAACGAATGGCGGGACGGCGATGCGATGTTCCTCAACTGTGCGGTATGGCGCCAGGCTGCAGAAAACGTCGCCGAATCGCTGCAGAAGGGAATGCGGGTCATCGTGCAGGGTCGACTCCGTTCGCGCAGCTATGAGACCCGCGACGGTGAGCGGCGCACGGTCTTCGAGATCGATGTGGACGAGATCGGCCCGGCGCTGCGCTACGCCACCGCAAAAGTCACCCGGAATGCGAGCGGCAGTAGCCAAGGCGGCGGGCGTCCCGCTGCTGCTGGTCATGGGGAGGATCCATGGGCAAGCGGCACGCCCAGCGCCGCAGGCGCGCGTTCGTCACAAGGCTCCGATCCCTGGGCAACTCCCCAGAGCGACGAGCCCCCGTTCTGATCAAAGTCACGACACAATAGAAGCAAGGGGGCCGACCGCTTGGACCCCGCCCGCGCGCACAAGAACACACCGAGCGCGCGTAAGGCACATTCCGGCTATCGGCTGATGCCGCGCCGGGCAATCGATGAGGAGAGCACCACAATGGCCACCACCCCACCCGCACAGCGCAAGCCGAAGAAGAAGGCCAACCCGCTGCGCGCCGGCCAGAACATCGACTACAAGGACGTCGCCACGCTGCGAAAGTTCATCTCCGAACGCGGCAAGATCCGAGCGCGCCGGGTCACCGGGCTTTCGGTTCAAGAGCAACGTCGTGTTGCGATCGCCATCAAGAATGCTCGTGAGGTGGCGCTGTTGCCGTACGCCTCCACGGCCCGCTGAGAGATGCGAGCGTCGGAAGATCGCGCGCCCGCCGTGCTGAGGAGCAGCGAGCAGAGGCGCTTTTTCCTCTGCGAGCGACGACGAAGTAGGCGGATCGATGCTCGCGATGCGCGAGCAGCTCACAAAAGAAAGGTGCTGGCATGAAGCTCATCCTGACTGCCGCCGTCGACAAGCTCGGTGTGGCCGGTGACGTGGTCGAGGTCAAGGACGGTTACGGCCGCAACTTCCTCGTCCCACGTGGCTTCGCCATCCGCTGGACTCGCGGCGGCGAGAAGCAGATCGCAGGCATCAAACGCAGTCGCGATGCCCGGGAGATCCGCGGTCTTGATCATGCCCAGGAAGTGCGCGAGCAGCTCGAGGGTCTGACGATCGATCTGCCCGCCCGGGCAGGCGATACCGGCCGTCTGTTCGGAGCGGTGACTGCGGGCGACATCGCGGCCGCCATCAAGAAGGCCGGCGGGCCGCTGGTGGACAAGCGCGCCATACAGGTCATCGAGCCGATCAAGACGGTGGGTCTGCATACGGTCGGCGTCAAGCTGCACGATGCGGTCACTGCGCACGTGAAGCTTGTCGTCGTCCAGGCTTGACTTGCCACTCAAATAGGGCTTGAGCTGAGGTCGAGACTGGTCCCATGCGGCGCACGAGTAGAGACCCATGTGACAGAGGGCTGTGACCTCATGTGCGCTGAGCCCTTCGACAATCTCAGGACGACGCTTGTCGAAGCGTGGACTAGTGTCCTTCGACCGGCTCAGGACACATGTGACTTCGAGCGGCTCCTGGCACACGTAACGCAAAGGTGCGCCGGATGAGCCGGTTGACACCCGAGCGTCGCCGGCGAGCACAGTTTGGGCGCACCGTCATGGGTGTTTCCGCCCTGTTCTTCATGATCATGAGTGCGGTGCTGCCGCATATTCTCGTGGAGTCGGCCACGGTGCTGCCCGGCCGCTCCCTCATCCCAGCCACCCACTTCTTCTTGATTGCTAACCCCAACGCGGAGGCCTTTCAGGACGCGACCAGTGTCGCCGATGCCGGCATGGGGATCAGCTTCAGCTACCTCGGCCTGGCCTTTCAGCAGGTCGGTCTGATCACTGGCCTGGCATCGTTCTGGGTGCTCATCGTTGCAGATGTCGGACGCTGGACCCGGCGCCTGGTGATGGTGTCTGGCGTCTCGCTGCTACTCGGCGCGTCAACTGTCGTGCTCGGCTACCAACTATTGACCAACGCCGGAATTCCCACATTGCTGGGCTCCGCATGGCTGGCCACCCTGCTGGCCGGCGTGATCATGGTCATTGGTGGGCTGCTCGCCCGTAAGCGGATGGTCACTACCTGGTTCTGGGAGAGCCCGGAGATCGTTCAGCCGTAGCCGGCCGGGGAACGATGTCCACAGACTTATCCCCAACCTGGGGATGAATCACATTGGTGTCATTCAAGCAGTCTGTAAATCGCTGCGCATCGAGTTACCGCCAGAGCGTCGCGATGACGAACGCTGCTGCCATACCGCCCATGCCAATGAGGATGTTCCAGTTGCCGAGCGCGTCCATGAACGGAATGTAGGTGCCGGCCACGTAATAGGTGATCAGCCAGGCGACACCGAGCAATCCGACCGTGATGAAGGTTGGCGGTACCCAGCGCCGACTCGCCGGAGGCTTAATTTTCTTTGGTTTCGAGGCTTGCTGCGCCTTGAGCTTCTGCTTCTCCTCGGCTGATTTTCGGGTTCTCGACTCGGGCACCGGATTCTCCTTGCTGTTGAAGTAGGTAGCGTAGTCAAAGACTCACCGGGTGAGCGATCTCAGGCGCTCGCGTGGCGAATTCCCTACTCGATCCACGAAGGACCCAGACTTGTCCGAACGCACGGCTGCTGATCCGCTGCGAGCGTCGGAAATCGCGGATTCCAAGCGCGATGCGCGAGCAGCTCGGCCAATCGCCTGGCGCGCGGTTGTCTCGGTCCTACGCCGAGCCCGTGAGGCGCATCGGCGCCGGAATCGAGATCGCCGACCGCTTGCGCGTGCGCTCACCGCAGCGGTATGCGTGTTCGCCGGATTGATGATCATCATCAGCGCGATGCACGCCCAAGGCACCGATCTGCGACCAGCCCGCAACACCGATCTGGTGAGCCTGGTGCAATCCCAGTCGCGTCACAACACCGAACTGACTCGGCAGGTGACTACGCTGCGCCAGGAAGTCGACGCGCTCGCCGCTCGCGGCAGCGAGCAGTCAGACCGCACCCCCGAACTCAGCAGGCAGGCCAGCCGGGTCGGCCTGACGCCCGTATCCGGGCCGGCGGTAACGGTGACGCTCGATGATGCCCCGTCGAGCGTGGCCGCGAACGGCATCGAACCCGACCTTCTGGTGGTGCACCAGCAAGATATCCAGGCCGTAGTGAACGCCTTTTGGAGCGGCGGGGCAGAGGCAATGACGATTCAAGGACAGCGTGTGATCTCGACGACGGCGGTGAAATGCGTCGGTAACACCGTCGTGCTGCACGGCATCCCCTACGGACCCCCGTACAGGATCAGCGCGATTGGCGACCCAGCACAGCTGCACGCCGCTCTCGCCGAATCCGAGCCGATCCAGATCTATCAGCAATACGTCGAGTCCTACGGTTTGGTCTTTCGGGAGAAGTCCGAGCCCAATGCCCGCTTTCCGGGGCACGAGGGCTCGCTCGAACTCGTCCATGCCGCGCCGTACACCGGTTCCGCCGTGAGTAGCGACAATGGCGTCCCGCGCTGACGGTCACTAGGCGAGAATGATCACGTGCCTGCTGTGAAGATCCTCGTCATCGACAACTACGACTCGTTTGTCTACAACCTGGTGCAATACCTGGCACAGATTGGCGCCGAGGTCGATGTCTGGCGCAATGACGACGTGCGCTTCGACGATCCGGATTTCGCGGACGGCTTGGACGGGATCCTGCTCTCGCCAGGCCCAGGAACCCCGGAAGAGGCAGGGGTGTGCGTCGAGGTGGTCCGCACCCACGCCGGCCAGCTGCCCATCTTCGGGGTCTGTCTCGGGCTGCAAGCCATCGGCGTGGCGTACGGCGCTGTGGTTGATCGAGCGCCGGAGCTGCTGCACGGCAAGACCTCGATCATTCACCACCAGGGGATCGGCGTACTCGCCGGCCTGCCCTCACCTTTCACCGCTACCCGTTACCACTCGCTGGCGATCGAACCGGCGACCCTGCCTGCCGCGCTGGAGGTAACAGCAACCACACCCAGCGGAGTGATCATGGCGGTACGCCATCGCGAGCTGCCCGTCGAAGCGGTGCAATTCCATCCCGAGTCAGTGCTGACCGAGTGGGGCTACCAGATGCTGGCTAACTGGCTGGCGATCTGCGGTGACGCCGAGGCTCCGGGGCGTGCGGTCGGCATGGCTCCGCTGATGTCTGCTCGCTGACTATTCCAAACGGCTACGAAAGAGGGGAAATCCAACCATGGGCTACGTCACCGTAGGAACGGAGAACAGCACCGACATCGAGCTCTATTACGAGGATCATGGCTCCGGCCAGCCCGTGGTACTGATTCACGGGTACCCGCTGGACGGCTCCTCCTGGGAGAAACAGACCGCCGTGCTCCTCGAGGCGGGCAAGCGCGTCATCACTTACGATCGACGCGGCTTTGGCAAGTCGGACCGGCCGACCAGCGGCCACGATTACGACACCTACGCCGCAGACCTCAGCGCTCTGGTTTCGGCCCTGGATCTGCAGGATGCTGTGTTGGTCGGCTTCTCCATGGGCAGTGGCGAAGTGATGAGCTACATCAGCCGGTATGGGACACAGCGGGTGGCCAAGGCAGTGTTCATTGGCGCACTGCAGCCCTTCATGCTGAAGACCGACGAGAACCCGTCAGGAGGGCTCACACAAGAGGCCGTCGATGGCATGCTCGACACCATCAAGGCTGACCGCTATGCCTTCTTCACCGGCTTCTTGAAGAACTTCTACAAGACCGATGAGAACCTTGGCACTCGGATCAGCGAGGAGGCATTGCGAAACAGTTGGCAGTTGGCTGCGAACATGTCGCCGTACACCTCCGTCTGGGCCGTGTCCACCTGGTTCCACGATTGGCGCGCAGACATAGACAAGATCGACGTACCGACGTTGATCATGCATGGCACCGGCGACCTCAACGTGCCGATTGACATCACCAGCCGCGTGCTGGCCAAGCTGCTGCCCAGCGCCACATACATCGAGATCGAGGGTGCCCCGCACGGCATGCCCTGGACGCATGGCGAGGAGATCAACAAGGCGCTGCTGGAGTTTCTGGCCTGATCGGCCATGGCGCAGGGATGGGTTAGCGTACCCCGCGCGGCCGGAACTGCACGCTGATCCGCGGACCGACGGGCCGAGCGGTCTTCGGAATCGCATGCTCCCAGGTGCGCTGGCAGGAACCGCCCATCACCAGCAGATCTCCGTGACCGATCAGGTGTCTGATGGTTGCGCCGCCACCTCGCGGGCGCAGCAAGAAGTGTCGCGGCGACCCAAGCGAGATGATCGCCACCATAGTGTCCTCGGACTTGCCGCGCCCGATGGTGTCTCCGTGCCAGGCGACTGAGTCGTGCCCGTCGCGATACAGGCACAATCCAGCGGTCGTGAACGACTCGCCGAGTTCAGTTTCGTAGTAGGCATTCAGGGCCTCGCGGGCCGTCACCAGATCAGGGTGTGGAAGTGGATCGTCTTCGCCGTAGAAGCTCAGCAGTCGCGGCACATCCACAACCCGCTCATACATCTGTCGCCGCTCGGCTTTCCATGGCACCTGCTCCAGGAGATCTTCAAACAGAGTGCTGGCGCCGCTCAACCAGCCGGGCAGCAGGTCTATCCAGGCGCCTCGGCCGAGAGGCTGCCGGGTCATCATGCCGCCAAGCGGTCCGAGCGCGAGGTGGTCGGTCGGAATCAGATCGAAGAGAGACGTCTGAACAACGCTAGACATAACGTCATTTTAGCACAGATATTCGATTATCATCTTTACTACCTAGGCTGCTTGATTCGGCCTAGTTCCCCTCCGACGGTGTCGATGTCGATGTCGGTGTAGTTGTCTGCTGTGTCGGTTCCTCGGTCGGTTCCTCGGTGGGTTCCTCGGTGGGTTCCTCGGTGGTCGGTGGCGGAGAAGGTGGTGCTGCAGTCGCGAGCGTGAGCTCGATTCTGGTGTCGCGATCAACTGTGGCGCCTGCGTTCGGGCTCTGGTCGATCACCGTACCTGCAGGCTTGGAACTCTCCCGCTCCACAAATTGCGGCTCACCGAAACCGGCATCCCTGGCCTCACGGATCGCTGCGCCACGACTCAAGCCTTCGAAGTTCGGGACCTCTGACTTGCCGGTGGCGTACCTCACGGTGATCTTGCTATCCAGCGGCACGACGGAGCCCTCCTTGGGCGAGATGCTGATCACCTCGCCTGGTTTGGTGTCGGGATCCTCGCTCTTGGCAGCCACCGTATTAACGTTGCTGAACTTCAGATCATCAAGAGTGTTTTCGACGTCTTTGACATCTTCGCCGACGAGGCCATCGGGGATGGTTTCGGCCTTGGGGCCCTCATTCAAGGTGATCGTGACGATGCTGTTCACATCCACCTCGGTACCGGCGACGGGTTCTTGCGCCGTGATCGTGCCCTTGGTTTCCTCGTTGCCGTTCACTTTCTTGACTTCGACCTGAAGATTGTTCGCAATGAGCTGGCCACGTGCCTCGGGCTCGGTCAGCTCGAGCACGTTCGGCACCTCGACCCGCTCGACCGGAGGCGCCGTCGTGAACATCTGGTAGAGCGCCCAGCCGCCGAGGCCTAACGCCAGCACGATCAGCGCACTAATGAGGATTGCCAGGCCAACGCGGCTCTTGCGAGGTTCCTCTTCCTCGTAGTCCTCTTCCTGAAGTTCCTCCGGAGGCACAACGGTCGGCGGCCCAGCCACGTGAGTGGGAGTGTCATATGCGCTGGCGGCCATCGCTCCTGCTGCCATAGGCACCACCGCAGTTGTCCGCTGCGCTGTGGTCTGCTGGCCGGAGAGCAACCGAGTGATGTCCGCCTTCATTTCCAGCGCGGACTGGTAGCGGTCGGCGGGGTCCTTGGCGAGCGCTTTCAGGACGACCGCGTCGATTTCAGGTGTAATCTCCGGGTCCAGCTGGCTGGGTGGCACCGGGGCTTCGCGGACGTGCTGGTAGGCGACACTTACTGGAGAGTCGCCTACGAAGGGCGGCCGACCGACGAGCAACTCATAAAGCAGGCAACCGGTGGAGTAGAGGTCACTGCGGGCGTCCACCGTCTCGCCGCGGGCCTGCTCCGGCGAGAGGTACTGAGCAGTCCCAATGACTGCAGCGGTCTGGGTCATGGTGGCACTGGTGTCTGCAACGGCGCGGGCGATGCCAAAATCCATCACCTTGACCCCGCCGTTGGGCGTGAGCATCACGTTGGCCGGTTTGATGTCCCGGTGCACGATGCCGGCCTTGTGGCTGTAGCTCAGGGCATCCAGGACACCTTGGGTGAGTTCCATCGCCCGTTCGGGCAGGATCTTGCGTCCCTCGCGGAGCACATCCCGCAACGTCGAGCCCTCGACCAGCTCCATGACGATGTAGGGGATGGCAACGCCGGACAGCGGATCGATCTCCTCGCCGGTGTCGTAAACGGCGACGATCGTCGGATGGTTCAGGCCAGCGGCCGACTGAGCTTCGCGGTGAAACCGGGCCTGAAACGTCGGGTCAACAGCGAGGTCGGTACGCAGCTGCTTGACCGCAACGGGCCGCCCGAGCCGTTGGTCGACTGCACGGCGTACCTCCGCCATGCCGCCTCGGCCCAACAGCTCGCCCAGTTCGTAGCGGCCCCCGACCGTCGTTGGGCTGCTTGTCATCCCCATGATCCTCCCCTCAACCCCGGCTGCCATTCTCGGTCATGCGCCCCCGGACCGCGAAATAGCCCACCTAGTGGCTGCTTGCGGGTTCCGACTCCTTCGTCGCTCGCAGCGCAGCGACTTGGCAACTAGACCGACTGTCACTTTGCGCCGAAAGCTCGTCGTGTAGCTATCAGCGCTGCACGCGTTCTTGTCACGATGCATCCGTTGCAACGCATGCATCGTGGCAGGAACGGACGTGCACGTGCGCTTCTGACAGGGATGAGGCGTGAACTCAGGCGGTACCGGCAGTCGTGGGAGCGAGCAGCTCGTCATAATGCCGCTTGCATCGTTGCTCGGGCGATGGGTGCTGCCACCAGACCGCCGGCGATGTCGTTCCGCGGGATATCGGCGTCCTCGACGATCACCGCGACGGCGATTTCCGGGTCGTCCAGCGGCGCAAAAGAGGTAAACCACGCGAACGGCTTGCGCTTGGGATCCGACTGGGCCGTGCCGGTCTTGCCGCCAACCTCAACGCCCGGAATCTGCGCATTGCGCCCAGTACCCTCGCTGACCACCACGGACATCATTTGCTGCAACTCTTTGGCGTTCTCTGGGGTCATGGCAGTGGAGAGCGCGTCAGGTTTGTGGGTCTGGATCGGCTGCAGATCCTGAGCTCGCACCGTGCTCACAATGTAGGGGTCCATCAGCACCCCGTCGTTGGCGATCGCGGCTGACACCATCGCCATCTGCAACGGGCTCGCCGCGACGTCGTATTGGCCAATTGCGCTCAGCGCCAGCTGCGCATCATTCATCTTGTCGGGGAATTGGCTGGCCACACCTTTGAGGTCGGCCAGGTGCCGCCTGTCGAAGCCGAAAAGCTGGGCTTGGTCCCGGAGCTTGTCCTCACCGACATCAAGACCCAGGTTGGCGAACGCGGTGTTACAGGAGACTTTGAGTGCCTGGGTCATCGTGATCTTGGTGCCGCCGCAGTCACCGGAGTTGGACAGGAACACGCGGGTGCCCGGCAACTTCAGCCGATCCGGCGACTCCACCAGGGAGTCTGGAGTCTTGCCGTCAGCGAGGGCGGCAGCCGCCGTCACCAGCTTGAACGTCGAGCCGGGGGGATAGATTTCGCGTGCCGCGCGGTTGGACATGGGGTGCTGCGGGTTCGATGCCAGGCGGTCGTACGCCTTACCGGCAGCCTCGATGTCGTGGCTCGCAATGTCGTTCGGATCGAAGGTGGGGCTAGTCACCATGGCGAGCACGGCGCCTGTCTTGGGGTCCAGTGCGACGACTGCGCCTTTCTGATTGCCGAGCGCTGTCGCAGCAGCTTCCTGAATCTCGGGCACGATCGTGGTCTGGACGCTCGCCCCTTTCGGCGTCTTGTTGGTCGCGAGGTCGATCAGCCGGCGTACGAAGAGCGCGTCGTCGCTGCCTGACAGCTGGGCGTTGTAGGTGCTCTCCAGTGCGGAGCTGCCGCGGTCGTAGGAGTAGAAGCCGGTGATTGGCGCATAGAGCTCGCCGTCGGGATAGACACGTTGGTACTTGAAGCGGTCCTTTGCAGACACGGTCTTGGCGATCTCGGTCTTGCCGGCAGCCAGGATCGCTCCGCGGTTCTGGGCGAATTCGGCATCCCGCACCCGGCGGTTCTGCGGCTGGGCGTCAAGCGTGGATTGCCGAAAGATCATCATGTACGTGCCGTTGGCCAACAGCAACGCGAACATGATCATGGCGACGAAGGCGACGCGCCGGATGGGCTTGTTCATACGCCCGCCTTCACAAGCTGCGTTTGCTCCACATCCGGATTGATGGGGGTCACTGTTGCGGCGGGCTTGCGTACCTGGTGGGAGATCACCAGGAGCAGCCCAGCGACGATCCAGTTACAAATCAGCGAGGAACCGCCTTGCGACATGAATGGAGTGGTGAGGCCGGTCAGCGGCAACAGCCGGGTGACACCGCCGATGATGGTGAACACCTGCAGCGCGAAGGCGAACGACAGGCCGGTAGCCAACAGCTTGCCGAACGGCTCCCGGCACTGCAGAGCAATCCGTAGGCCTCGGGCCACGATCAACCCATAGATCATGATCACTGCCATCAGGCCGGTCATGCCGAGCTCTTCCCCGATCGCGGCGGCAATGAAGTCGCTGCGAGCCAACGGTGTGAGGCCTGGTCGGCCCAGCCCTAGGCCGGTCCCAAGCAGACCGCCCCAAGCCATGCCGAACTGGGCAGCGATCACTTGGTAGTAGGCGTCGAAGTCAGAGAAGGGATCGAGCCAGGCGCCGACGCGGCGCCGGACGTGACTGAAGTTGAGGTAACCGAAGTAGGCCCCCGCCGCAAAGAGCAGGGTGCCCAGCACTACCCAGCCGGCCCGCTCGGTAGAGACGTAGAGCATCATCACGAAGAGTCCGAAGAACAGCAGTGAGGTACCCAGGTCCCGTTGCCACACCAAGACCGCAAGGCTGATCAGCCACATCACCAGGATCGGGCCAAGATCGCGGGCCCGTGGCAGGTCGATGCCGAGCACGCGATAACCGGCGAGCGCGAGCACGTCGCGCTTCTCGACCAGGTAAGAGGCGAAGGCGATGGCGAGCAAGACTTTGGCGGCCTCGGCGGGTTGGAAGCTGTAGGGACCGACCTGGATCCAGATCTGGGCACCGAACTTCTCCGTGCCGAGACCAGGCACCAGCGGAAGCAGCAGCAGCACAATACCGGCGAGGCCGATGGTGTAGGTGAATCCCTGCAGCGGCCGGTGATCATTGAGCCAGGTAACGACCAGGATGAACATGAGAACGCCCAGCGCGGTCCAGATCAGCTGCTGGCGGGCGCCGTTCAGAGGTGGGTCGTTGATCAGGTCAATGCGGTGGATCATGACCAAGCCCAGACCATTCAGCAAGATCACGCACGGCAGGATCACCGGGTCGGCGTAGGGGAGCCGCCAGCGGACCGCGATGTGTGCCAACGCAGCGAGCAAGCTGCAGATGCCAGCCACGTAGGCAAAGCTCGGCGACAGCTCACCAGTGACATTGAGGTCGACCAGTGCGTACGCCCCGAGGGCCAGCCCCAGCGCGAAGATGATCAGGGCCAGCTCAACCCCGCGACGCTTGCGCGGGACAACGGTGACAGGTGCCACGTCTCGCATGCTCAGCAGTTCGGCCCCATCGCTCCAGTGGCATTCGCCGAGGGTGTCGGGCTTGGCTTTCCGCCGGGCTTTGCGCTTGGTGGGGGGCTCGGCTTCGAACCTGATGTGGGCCGGGCCCGCGGCGAAGTCGTCGGTTGTGGGCTGGCACAGGTTTTGGCTGCCTCAGTCAGCTCGGCGACTGTCGCCCGTGCCGAGTCCAAGCTCGGCACATTGATGTTGGCTTTGACCTGCTCCTGATAGAACGGCGGCAGCTCGTTCACCGCTAGGTGTTGAACCTCGTAGACCCGGGACAGTGACAGCCCAGGGAGTCCTTCTGGCAGTCCTTGGAAGATCGCGACCTTGTCCTGGTCCGCTCCGACGAAGTATTGGGTGCGGGTCCATCCGTACGCCATCCCCACTCCGGCAAGCGCGACGAGGAGCAGCACCAGCAAACCAATGAGCGGGCGGCGGAAACGTCGCTGGTGCGGCGCCTGCGGGGTATATCGCTCCTCATCGGCAACCGGAGTCGGCTCGAAGTCCGTGGTGACCAGAGTCTCTTCCGGGTCGTCGTCCTCGTCCGGCCGGGCGCGGTTCACGCTGTCGACTGGATTGGGATGCTCAGACGCGGCACCGAGCAGGATCACATCGTCGCTGCCTCCGGATTCCACAACATCAGCAACGATCACCGTGATGTTGTCGATCCCGCCCTGATGAAGGGACTCGCCGCTCAGGCGCTCGGCGGCGTCATTCAGGTCAGGCAGCTGTAGGGCGTCCTCGATCACGTCATCGTCGATCAAACCGCAGACGCCGTCGCTGCAGAGCAGCAGCCGGTCACCTGGCACCACAGGGACGATCGTGAGGTCGGGGTCGTTGGTTGGCTGCCCATTCAGGACTTTCAACAGCAGTGAGCGGTGCGGGTGGTTCGCGGCTTCGCTCTCGCTGATCTTCCCGTCATCGACAAGGGACTGCACCCAGGTGTGATCGTGCGTCAGCCGCTCCAGGCGACCGTCGCGGAAGAGGTAGGCGCGGCTGTCTCCGATGTGCGCGAGACCGAGGTTGCTGCCGTCGAACATGGCACCGGTGACGGTAGTGCCCATGCCCTCCAGGGACAGGTCTGAATCAACCAGTTCCGCAATCTTGTCATTGGCTTGGTGGATGGCCAGTGCGAGCACCTCGAGCATGTCCTCGCCTGTGGTGGGGCTGTCGATCTTTCGTATCGTGTCGATCGCGACGGCGGAAGCAAGATCACCAGCGGCCGCACCGCCCATGCCGTCGGCCACGATGAGCAGATGCGGACTGGCATAACCGGAGTCCTGGTTGTTCTTCCGGATCAATCCGACCTCGGAGTGGGCGACGTAGCTCAGCTGGAGGGTCATCTGATCACGGCTCCAGCCTCAGCATGGTCTTGCCGATGCGTACGGTGTCGGCAAGCGTGATCGTGGTCGGCGCGGTGATCCGCTGGCCGTTGACATAGGTGCCATTCGTGGAGCCGAGATCCTCGACATAGATGCCCGTTGGGGCACCGACGACGCGGGCGTGCCGAGTGGAAACGTAATCGTCGTCCAAGATCAGCTGGCAGTCTGCGCTCCGGCCAATCATGATCACTCCACCGGCCAAGTCTGCGGATAGTCCGGCTTGGTTGCCCTGGGAGATCGTGAACACTCGAGGCTGGCCGCGCTGTCGCTTTGCCTTCCTGGGCGGTGGTGGCGGCGTCTCCAGCTCCTGGGGTTGCGGCTGGTCGGAGGCCCGAACCGTCTTGCCGAACAAGTCACTCCGGATCACCGAGACGGCGGAGAGGATGAACAGCCAGAGCAGAGCCAGGAAGACCACCTTGATGATCAGGAGTGCGATTTCCGACATTGCGGCTCATCGTCCGGCGGGAGCATGGACGAGCATTCGGGTGGACCCGATCTCGATCCGTGATCCCTCCTGGAGGACCGCATGCTGCACCCGTTGTCCGTTCACCAGAATGCCGTTAGTGGAACCCAGATCGACAATGTCGATCTGCAGACCCTGTCCTGCCGGGTTCACTCGGATCTGCGCATGCCGGCGCGAGATGCCGGGGTCGTTGATACGCAGATCGGCCTCGCTACCGCGACCGATGACCAGTCCCGGTGGCTGCA
>CAVSSB010000044.1:0-64192 GCA_963730505.1 uncultured Actinomycetota bacterium | reverse complement strand
CCCACGTTTCGAGCCAGAGAATGACGCGAGCACGCGCTTCGAATGCCTAGCCCGCGATTTGAAGGCGTCGCGCAGCCACTCGATGATCTGTGGATGTCCCGGCTGGCGGATCCCGGGCAGCACCCAGAACGAGTGCGTGAAGGAGCGGCGGCATCCTGCTTCATGTGAAAGATGAACTCAATCTCGTGGCGGCTGAGATGGAGCATCAGCTCCGCGTCGTGGTTAACGTCTATTTCGGCGACCTTGCGTTTGTCATCCTGCGCGGGCGGGGGCCTTTAGTCGGCCTGACCCGGGCGGGTACTTGCCGCGACCAGCGATTCGAGCAGCGACTGTGTCTCGGGATCAGTCGAGTAGACGCTCGCACCGCGCATTCCTCGGGTCAGCAGCACCTTATAGGTGTTCCGGACGGCCTGATCGAACTGCGATGCTGGTGCCACGTTTGACTTGACTGTCGTGGCTCTTTTCGGGTTGGGCCACCCAGTGGTCTGACCGCCAGACCAGGTCGGGGCCGATGATCACGCCGGCGTAGTCGTACTCGAAGCCCTGCGCTGTGTAGACGCAGCCGACCTGCTCGAAGCCAGCGGCGTCGCTGGCCCAGTAAGGCGTTCCGGGGGCGCCAGCATGAGAGGTCGACCTTCTTGTTGTTCCACGGCTTGTGCCAGTCGCCGATCTGGACGTCCGGCTTAAGGCCGGCGCCCGGTACGGGATCGCTCCACGGCCAGCAGTAGCCGGCGGCAATCCGCGCCCCGTAGCCCTGGTCGAGCAGAGCCGCGCAGCCGCTGCTCCATGCGCTCGGTCCGCGGTCGTCGACCAGGATGAAGTTCTCGTCGCCGTCCCACGGCGACGGGTCCGCCAGGTTCCAGGCCAAGCAGCTTCAGCACCCAGCGCTCGTACGCCCGGCTGCCACCGCACCGGAACTGAGCGTCCAGCTCGACGATCTCGACGTCTCAAGCCCGACCGCGTGGGCGGCTGCACGGATGTCCTCGACGGTGCCGATCTCGCCGGGCCGCACGACCTGGTGCTCGTCGAGCAGGAACACCGGGACGCGGGCGGCGTCGATCAGCTCGTCGACCTGTGGGCGGCCTGATCGCAGCTGAGGCGGGCGTGTAGCGGTTCGCCGAGGTCTCGCGGATGCGGTGGGCCTCGTCGCAGATCAGGACGTCGAGACCGTTGCGCTCGGCATCGACGAACTGGTTGAAGTACTTGAACATGCTCCTCACTCGCGGCGCGCGTGCTCCAGCGACCCGGCGCAAGGTCTGAGTGAACGCGCTCGAACCGGTGGCGTGCAGCACGGTACGGCCGCGGCGGGACAGCTCGCCCAGCAGCGAGAGCGCGATGACGCTCTTTCCAGAGCCCGGCCCACCACTGACGACGATCACTTCCTTGGTGTTCGCCCGGTAGGACCGATCGACGGCTCGCATCACCATCGAGTAGGCGACCTGCTGCTCGTCCAGGAGCACGAACTGCTCTCGGCGCTGGATCTCGTCAGCGGCGAGCGCCAGCAGCTGCTTGCTCGGCCGGATGGCTGAACCCATCAACAGGTCCGCCGCATCGGCTCCGGACTCCGGTCGAAGATGCTGCTGAAGATAGGAGAGGAATTCGCCCCGGCGCTGCCCGGTGAACATGCGGCCCTGCTCGATCCTGTGGGTAGCTCCACAGGTCTGCGAGGTCAAGATCAGTCGCGTTGTGCAGGTAGGCGACGCCGGCGATCCCGGTGTGCTCGTCGCTCAAGGCCGCAACGAAGTCGCGGAGGTGGGTGCAGTAATGGCGGACCTGCTCCACCGGATGCAGCCGGGTGCCCATGCCCTCCAAGACGCAGAGGTCGTCGGCGTCGTCGAGCAGGTGCGCTCGCGACCACTGCTTCAGCTCGACCACGACGAACTGCGGAGCGCCCGTCGAGGGTGATTGCCGCAGAGCACGACGTCGGCCCGCTTGCTTGTCAGCGGCAGCTGGTACTCCACCAGCGCCTCGACGTGCTCGAGCCCAGCCTCGACCAGGTCGCGCGACAAGCACGTCGAGGCTCCGCTCCCACGACCTGCATCTCCGTCGGTGGCGCTGACCGGCCAAGCCGGTGGCGGTACTGCTCGGACAAAGTGGGCACGAGAGATCCATTGTCGATCTTGGAGCGCAAGTGGGCGACAGACCCACGGAACAGCGGCACGTCTCAACCCCAGGAAGCACGACGAACTTCCCGCGCGGGTGGAGGCTTGTCGATGGACGCGCCTGTCGGGCCGAAGCGGAATTACTCGGCTGAGGCTAGCTGAGAAGGGCTCGAACCTGAACTCCGACAGAAAACTAAGCTCGCCAAACGTTCATTTGGCCGCAGCTCAGCTCGCGGCGACCGTCGCCGCAGCAAAGAACTCGCTGGGCAGGGCGTAATCCAAGCGCCAGACGATGGCGATGGGTCTCTCGCCGGTGTGCTGTACGTAGTGAGCAGGTCCGGCGAAGAGGTAGGGGCTGGTCCCGAGCTCGTCGGACTTCTGCTGGCGCACGAAGAGCACCTTCACACTGGATCCGTTGATGTAGCGCTGCCCGGTAGCCGACGCCACCGAGGTCGTGGACTGGGATTCCCAGTGGAACAAGGTCGGACTGATCGGGTAGTCGCGGTACAACGTGGTGGGGGAGTAGTCCGCCTCGGACTTCTGCAGCGTGACGAAGAAGGCATCGACGTTCAGCTCGGGGACGTAAAGGACTCCTTCGCGAAAGGAGTTGGGCTTGCGATCCAGGCTTGCGTAGTCGAGCGCTGCGAGCACCTCCTCGCGCTGATAGCGCCCGTAAACCTGGAGTGGGACGTGCCGAAGCGACGCTCCCAACTCGACGGTGACGTGCCGGGCTCCGTCGAATGACAGATCGATGACTGCCCGCATCTCGTCTCGGGCCGCCTCCTCCCGACGTAGCCGGGCAAGCCCGACACTGATCGATTCGTGATCGCTGCCGCCGGGCCACACGGAGAAGAACAGCATCCGCGCCAGCCGCTGCTCAACCGGGCTGAGATCGGCGTACGAGGGCGCATCATCCGCCAAAAGCCGCAGGTAGGACACCGAACGCTCGGAATCGTCGACGTGAGCAAAGGCCCGGATGCGCTTCAGGAGTGCCGCCTCGAGGTCAGAACCGGAGCGTGTCGGAAGCCCCGCAGCCCGTCGCAGCTCGGTCCATGAATGGTTGCGCAACACGTCGGACAGCTCGAGCCCTGACTCGTGGAGAAAGGTCCGCAGATCCTGATCGCCATAGGACCGCAGCTCGGCAACGACCTGAGGCCAGCGGTTCCCGACCTGGCTGCGGATGTTCTCGAGGACGATCTGCTGCGACTGTCGATCCATCAGGATCTGACAGCCCGACGGGAGAAAGGGGAAGCCTCGCTCGATGTCGCGCTCCAGCCCGCGGCGCGTCTGCCCTGTCAGGGCCCTCAGCCGGTGGTCGAAACGAAACTCCTTGCGGTGGTGCCCGACAAAGTCCAGGACCGTGAGAACGGCCTTGTCTCGGGTGCGACGGAGCCCGCGGCCGAGCTGCTGCAGGAACAGCGTCGCGCTCTCGGTCGGCCGTAGGAACATCACTGTGTCGACATCGGGCAGGTCAAGGCCCTCGTTGAACAGGTCAGCCGCGAACAGGGCGTTCACTCGCCGATCACGCAGATCCTCAAGGGCTTGGGCGCGCTGCGCCGGCGAGGTTGATCCGCTGATTGCCAGCGCCGGCACCCCCGCCTCTCGGAAGGTCTGGGCCATGAACTCGGCGTGGGCCACGCTCACGCAGAAGCCCAAGGCGCGCATGGCGCCCAGATTCAGAATCTTGTCCTGCAATTGCGTGAGAACGACGGCTGCCCGGGCCCGGTTGCCTGTGTAGAGGTTGGCCAGCTCGGCGTCGTCGTAGCGACCACGTGCCCAGCCAATCCTGCGCAGGTCAGTATTGTCGGCAACCGCGAAGTAGTGGAACGGGCACAGCAGATCTGCCCGAGGGCATCCCACAGCCTGAGCTCGGCGGCCGTACGACCCCCGAAGAACTCGCGTACGTCGAGCCCGTCGGTTCGCTCGGGTGTGGCGGTTAGACCTAGCAGTTCCCGGGGCTTGAGATGGTCGAGCAGCCGGCGGTAGGTCGCAGCCTCCGCGTGGTGAAACTCGTCGATCACCACGAGGTCGTAGGCGTCGGGAGCGATACTGGTCGGTCCATACGCGGTCAACGACTGGACGCTTGCGAAGACGTGGCGCCAGCGTTCAGGGCGGGCGCCACCGACATACAGCTCGCCGAGGTTGGCGTCGTTGAGCACCTCGCGGTAGGTGCGGAGTGATTGTTCGAGGATCTCGCGGCGGTGGGCCACGAAGAGCAGCGAGGGACGCTCGCCCGCCTCCTCGGCCAACGCCGGTAGTCGAGCGCGGCGATCACTGTCTTACCTGTGCCGGTGGCGGCCACGACGAGGTTGCGATGGCGGTCGTGGACGCGACGTTCGACGTCTAGCAAGTCCAGCATGGCTTGCTGGTAAGGGAAGGCACGGACATCAAGGCCTGACAGTGAGATGGTCACTCGGTCGTGGGCAGTCCGGCCCGCCGCCTCGGCCAGCGCGTCGTCCAACCGGTCCCGGTCGTGTTCGGGGTCGTAGGTCTCGAAGCTCGGGTCGTTCCAGTAGGTGTCAAAGGTGGCTTCGAATTTGGCCAGCAGCGCAGGCGTACCTACATGCGAGAGGCGGACGTTCCACTCAACGCCGTCCAGCAGCGCAGCACGGGAGAGGTTAGACGACCCGACATAGGCGGTGTGGAAGTTGGTGCGGCGCCGAAACATCCAGGCCTTGGCGTGCAGGCGGGTCCGCTGGGCGTCGTATTGGACCTTGACCTCAGCGCCGAACTCGCGGACCAACCGGTCAAGGGCGCTGGGATCGGTTGCTCCCATGTAGGTGGTTGTGATGATTCGGAAAGGCGCCCTTCGACTCTTCAGCCGACTCAGCTCCGAGTCGAGCAGACGGAGTCCGTACCACTTCACGAAGGCGCAGAGCAGGTCCACTTCATCACAGCTGTCGAGCTCCGCTCGTAGCTCCGAGCCCAGATTTGGTTCGCCGTGGGAGTTGGTCAGGAGGGCAGCTTCCGACAACGGCGTGGCCGGGCGGACATCCTCGAGAGCCGTCGCCCCTGGGCGGGCGGGACCGAGCACCGCAAGCAATTGGCTGGCGGGTTTGGTCACCGAGTCGCTCGCCTCCTCAAGCGTGCTCAAGAGTGCATTCACGATGGCGAGCCTTCGTTCCGGATCGCGAGTAGCAGCCAGCACCCGCTGCACAGCTGTCTCGAGGTGACGCGCGAGGACGTGGGGTTGGTCCCCCGTGTCGACCTGCCGCGTGCGTGCCTCGTCGGCGTCAATTGCAGCGAGGCGACTTCGCAAGCCCACGGTCATGAGCTGCTCGTATAGACCACGTTCCATGTAACTCTCCCTGGTTCGGCTGGCGGCTATCCCTGCCAAGCAGGCATGACCAGTGACTCGTCGGTCAGGGAGTCCCGCATATCGAGAACCCGGCGGCGAGCGGCGCTCAACCCTCCGCTCGAAGCGGTGGGCACTCCCGGTCGGCCGCCCTGAAGCTTCGATGCCGAGCAGGGAATAACGATCAAGCAGCGAGCCGGGTTTAGGTCGGTAAGGATATCCAGAGGCCCGACGCTGTTGATCGGCCGACGGGCGTGCCGTTTGGCGAGGTTTTTGGATCGGGGTGACTCTGGGCACCGAGCCGGAGCGAACGACCCGAACGGAGACGCCTGGCCGAATCTCAATCGCTTCGTAGCCCGCGGCACGACAGGCGCGGGTGTTGGGCCGGTCGCCGTGCCACCACTGGGGGTAATGGCCCACGGCGGAGTTCGGAACACCGCCCACGATCGCGTCAAGTTCACTCCAGGTGAGTCGAACGTCGCCGCTGGCGCCAGCAAGGTGCTCAGTAAGAAACTTCCACTGCGCCGCCATCGGCAGCTCCCCCAAATCTCACGATCCGTAGCCAAGAAAATACGGTATTTGCCGTGTTGGCCGCATCCGTGGTGAGCCGTCGGCCCCGCCGGCCGGGTAGGACGCCGAAGCTCATGCAATGTCTACGAGCATGACGTTACGGCCGCGCAAGCGGCGATGGGAGTGTCTGGCGTTACCTGGATGGACAGGCACTCCCACACCTGCACCGTCACCTGATTTCCTTATTGCGTCCAGGTACGCGGACGTAATCGACACATGCCCTGGATCACAAAGGGGAGAGGCGCTGATGAACGGGTGGACAAGCGAGGAGCTGAGCAAGATCGGGACGGCCGAAGAGCTGAGAATCAGGTCCCTGCGACGCGACGGCACGCTGCGCAGTCCGACGACCATCTGGGTCGTACGCCACGGCGAGGACCTCTACGTCCGACCGGTGAACGGACGCACGTCGGGCTGGTTTCGGGGAACGCAGGTACGCCTGGAAGGCCACATCCAGTGCGGCGGCGTCGACAAAGACGTCACCTTCGTCTCTGTCGACGCCGCTGACGACGTCAACGCCGCGATCGATGCCGCGTACCGCGCCAAGTACCGCCGCTACCCCACAAGTTGCGTCGACGCGGTCCTGACCCCTGAGGCGAAATCGGCCACGATCAAGCTCCAGCCGCGTTCCTGATCATGAAGGAGAATGAGAAATGTCCGACTCTCAAGCCATGACCCCAGCGCAGAAAGCGATAGTAAGCGGGGGCTTCTGAGGCTCGTTAGTCGATATCGAATTCGTTGTTTCGTGCTCCTGCCAAGAAGCTGCGCCAGTCGCCTGCATTGCAGACCAGACATTCCCCGGTAAGATCATTGGAGTTTCGTAAATATACGTTATCGCCCGATATCGCTATCTCTAGGCAAGTTTCGCTGGTACATTTGGTGCTCTTAGTCCAATTAAGTTTTGATAGTACGGCAAGATCATTCTTTACTTTGATACCCATTCCACTTTCCCCTCGAGATTTTTTGTAATTAGCTCTAATGACCGTTCAGACGTTATCGATCGACTTTCGAGACGCTCAAAGATGTCCGAGTATAGTTCCACCTCGCTCTCTTCTTCTAAATAGGACGCCTTATATGGATATTCCAGATGAACGACCGAAGGGTCAGGCGGCAACATTTCGATAACGCGGAAAGCACCTTCGCCGCCCGGGTGAGCTCCTCCCGATAGCGGCAGCACCTGGATTGATACATTTGGATAATCTGCCAGCTCCCTTAGTCGCCCCAGTTGGCCGCGAAGAATCCTGTCGCCGCCTACTGGCCGATGGAGCACTGTCTCATCGATGACCGCCCGAATTTCAAGTCGATCTCGTTCTTCCAAGATTGTTTGTCGTTCTATACGGAGCTTTACACGACGTTCCACCTGCTTCCGCGCTTCACGCGTCCACTTGGCTCCCCAATTAGCCCTCAGCAATGCTCTGGCATACGCGCTCGTTTGAAAAAGGCCGCCTACGAAATGCGGGCAAAAAATACGAATAGAAACCGCTTCGGCCTCCAGGCCGATAGCTAGATCCAATTCTGGCGGGATCGCATCACTAAACTCTTCCCACCATCCCCGCTGCCTAGACTCTCGAGTGAGGGTCAGAAGATTTGCGCGTCGCTGCCGATCTTTGATGCCATATGCAGTGAGCAGAGCCGCCACGTCTGCAGGCCGCACACCCACCTTTGCCGTCTCGATCCGACTGATTTTTGCAGCTGAGAAGTCCTCAAGCAGTGTTGCGGCCGCTTCGAGCGTAAGACCGGCGTCTTCGCGAAGCTGGTGCAGTTCGTGTCCAAGGCGCCGCCGACGAACGGTTGGGCTCTGTTCTGCTGCCAAGCGGCCGCCCCCTCAACGTCCGTGCAAATTTCATCTTGCAAATTGCAGTGTAGGCGTGCATGATACTACCAACACGCGACGCGCCGAAGGAGAACCCAGCACAAACCAGACGGGCTAGGACCTAAGGAGGTCGACATGGGTCCTTAGACGATCCACTTGCTCAGGTCGGTTCAGTGCTCAGAGGCGCTTTGGTCGCCCACTCGATCGCAGATCAAGCGTTGCAAGCGCACGCCCCGACCTCACCGCAGCAAGGACCGAAGGGGAAGGGGAGGCAAGCTCCTCGCCCCGGGGTCTGAAATCAACGCGGGAGCGGCGCGCCACGCTGCTCCCACGTTAGGCCAGTGACTGCTTCCCTCCACAGGAATTACAAATCATGACCGCCTTGAACGTTAGTCCTAACGTGGCTGGCTTCGCAACCACCAATTTCCCGACCGAACTCTCTGTACGAGCGTTGGAATGACGGGCCCGGGCCATGACGACATGAAGCTCATCGTCTGGTCGAGCTTTAAGGCGCTTCTCAAATTTGGAGCCCGGTGCTTCTTGAGCGGCGTCGTCGTAGGAGTCGTCATAGTTGTCGTGCTTGCCGCCCTTGCAGGCTGGACGCCATAGAAGGCCGCGTCGGTCGCCGACGTCGAGGCGTTTTGCATCTGAAAACCTGGACTGGCGCAGCGACGAAGAGCTTCTGTAGAGCGATAGCCGGCACCAATCCACAGGCATTTCGCACTCCTTATCCCTTATCGATCATGGAGCTCCTAGCTCACCTGGACATGACGCAGCGGCCGAGCTGACCAAGAGGGTGGGCCACTTGGGTGGGGCATTTGGGAGCCACTATCCCTTATTCCCCGAACAGCTCCGGGGCCACCTCGCGCGGGCCAAGGACAACGGTCTGAGCGAGGCCGAGCTCAAGGAGGTCATCATCCACCTCGCGTTCTACGCCGGCTGGCCCCGGGCGATGTCCGCCGTCACCGTTGCGAAGGAGATCTTCGGCGCCTGACTGCCGCCGACCCTGCAACACTCGCGCTTCAGATCATCCGTCCCACTCGGCGCAGGTAGGCGCCGCACTCCGTAAGTCCGTGCGGCCAGCTGTTCGGAGTAGCGTTGCTTGAGTGCCTGAGCGGCTAACCGTTGCTGAGCAAATCGTTCTGACGACCGGCGCGGACTACTGGTCGACCGCATCCTTCCCGGCCGCCGGCCTCCGGTCGCTCCGTCTGGCGGACGGACCACACGGGCTGCGGATCCAAGACGACGAGAACCCCGACCACCTGGGTCTTGGTCGAAGCCTCCCGGCGACCTGCTTCCCGCCGGCTGTTGCGCTTGCCTCGTCCTGGGATCCTGCGCTGGTCCGGGAGGTCGGTCAAGCCCTGGGCCGGGAGGCTCGCTCGCACGGCGTGGATGTTGTGCTCGGGCCGGGGATGAACATCAAGCGCAGTCCCTTGTGTGGCCGCAACTTCGAGTACTTCTCCGAGGATCCGTTGCTGAGCGGCTTGCTGGCGGCCGCCATGGTGGACGGACTTCAGTCGGAGGGTGTGGCCGCCTGCCTCAAGCACTTCGCTGCCAACAATCAGGAGACCGACCGTCAGCGAGTGAGCGCCGACATCGACGAACGGACGCTGCGTGAGATCTACCTGCGCAACTTCCAGATCGCCATCCGCGAGGCCAACCCATGGTCGGTCATGTCGGCGTACAACAAGATCAACGGGGTGTACGCCTCGGAGAACCGTTGGCTGCTGACCGACCTACTCCGAGGGGAGTGGGACTACGACGGCGTCGTCGTGTCGGATTGGGGTGCGGTGCACGACCCAGTGGAAGCCGTCGAGGCCGGTACCGATCTCCGGATGCCCGGGCGCCCCGAGGATGACCGCCTCCGCGTCGCCGAAGCTGCCGGACGGCTCGACCACCAGGCGCTGGCCCGCGTCGCCCAACGGCTCGCGCTGCTGGCCGAGCGGACCACACCCGACACTCACCACGCCCCAGTCGTCGACCTTGATCAGCATCACCAGCTGACCCGGCGAGCAGCCGCAGAGTCAGCCGTGCTGCTGGTTAACGACGGCACCCTCCCCCTGAACCTGCAAACAACCCAGCGCCTGGCCGTCGTCGGCGAGTTGGCCCGCACACCCCGATACCAAGGAGCCGGCAGCTCTGCGGTCAACCCAACGCGAGTGGTCAGCGGGCTGGAGGCCCTGACTCGACGAGCTGAGACGTTCGGTGCCACGGTCCAGTTCGCCCCCGGCTACACCCTCGACGCCGCGCCTCCTGATCCGGAGCTCATTGCTGCCGCACGAGATGCGGCGTCCACCGCTGATGTCGTGGTGTTGTTCCTGGGTTTGCCGGGCCAGTACGAGGCCGAGGGCCGGGACCGGACGTCCATCGACCTTCCCGACAACCAGATCGCGCTTCTCCAAGCGCTGGCTGGTACGGACGCGCCCACTGTCGTCGCCTTGAGCAACGGTTCGGCGGTCACGACCGCTTCGTGGCGCCAGGGCGTCAGTGCGATCGTCGAGTTTTGGCTGACCGGTCAGGCGCACGGAGACACCATCGCCGATGTCCTGCTCGGTGATGTCAACCCTTCCGGCAAGCTTGCGGAGACGATCCCCGTCCGGCTCTCCGATACCCCGTCGTTTCTCGACTTCCCCGGCGAGCACAGCCACGTCCGGTACAGCGAGGGCATCTACGTCGGCTACCGCTACTACGACGCGCGATCCATCGGAGTGGACTATCCCTTCGGCTACGGCCTTTCCTACACGACCTTCGAGTACTCCGATCCCGTGGTGACAACCTTCGATGTCGACGACCCGTTGGCCTTCACCGCCGACATCACCGTGACCAACACCGGATCCGTAGCAGGTGCTGAAGTCGTCCAGCTCTACGTCAGTGACCACGCGAAAACCGTGACGACACCGCCACAGGAACTCCGCGGCTTCACCAAGATCTACCTGCAACCCGGCCAGTCCGAACGGGTGCGTATCACCGTCGCGCGCAACGATCTTGAGCACTTCAGCATCGCGGCCCGATCCTGGGTCTACGAAGGCGGGCCGGTGACCGTCATGATCGGGTCGTCGTCGCGTGACATTCGTGCCACCGTCGACGTCGAAGTCCCTGGTCGCCCGGTCGCCCTCCCCTTGACAGTCTGGTCGACCTTCCGTGAGTGGCGCGAGCACCCAACGGTCGGACCGCAACTGGAAAAGCTGCTGGCCGCCCGTGGCGGAATCCGAGGCCGCATGGCCGATCTGCTGAGCGACGAGACCGGGCAAGACTCGGTGCTGGATGTGCCTATGCAGTCACTCCTGGAGTTCCCCGGCGTGCCTCTGACCGCGGACGACGCCCAGCGCCTGGTCACCGAAACGGCATAACGACGATCGATGACCAAGGCCGACGCTGTCCAGGTCCGCGGCGACGATCGTCGCCACGGAAGACCGAGGGAGTCAAATGTCGCTTGAGCGAGCCGTCGTCGTCAGAGGATCGCTATCGGGTTGATTGGCGAGCCGGTGGCAGTGGGAAGGCGCAGCGGCGCGATGACGCACATGAAGGACCAGCGGTCCTGCTCCTCACAGAGAGCCAGCAGCGCCTCGAGATGGAGGTAGTCGAGGAGCTGCATGCCCATCGCGTGGATCGCGAGCACGTGCACCGGAAACCCCACCCCTGTCACCACACTCGGCGCGGTGTCGTTGTTGCTGTCGCTGCCAAGCAGGGCAACCCGGCGCTCGGCCAGGAACTGCATTGCGGCGGGGTGCAGCCCGGCACGAGCCTGCGCCGCGTCCCACGGCCCGTAGTGGTCGCGCCGTGGCCGGTGACCGACCCGGACGAACAGCAGGTCACCCGGCCCGACGGTAACGTGTTGCGCCGTCTCGGCAGCGGCCAGCGCCTCGCCCGTCACAGATTCCCCCGGCTCTAGCCATCGGCGACCTTCGAGGCGTGGGATGTCGAGCAGCACACCTCGCCCGACGATCCCGTCGCGAACCACGTCAACGGACAGCCCGGTCGGGCCGGACACACCCACCTGGTCCGCTGGCACGCCGTTGTACAAGGTGCCCTGATATTGCACGTGGGTCAACGCGTCGAGGTGACTGTCGGCGTTGCCGTGGATGTTCATGGCCAGCCTGTCGGTAGCGAATTGCAGGCTGGAGCCAGCTTCGGGCTCTGATGGCCCGGTCATCTGGTGTTGGCAGGGATCGGGGTTGTCGAGTGACACGTGGTTCTCCACCGCTGCTGCAAGGCTTACGGTCCGACCCGACCGAATCTCCTTCGCTGCCTGCGCCACCCGCGCCGTAGTGAGGTGGTTCAGTGCCCCCCGCCGGTCCTCCAAACCCCAGCTGGCCGAGTCCCGAAGCCGCTCGTAAAGCATCATGAACGCCGCCTCGTCGAGGACGGGGCTGTGTCTGGAGTCGCCCGGAGCCTCGCCTGATGTGCCCACCTTCTGACCCTATTCGACGGTGGGATCGTTCCTTGCCGGTGACAGCGCGCGGATCCCGATGTCTGCGGAGGGTCGAACGCGGGATCTTGGTCGATCGTTCGTTCGTGCCCAGGGCGATCATCCCCCTGCGCCGTTTGACATCACGCGCAGTCCCGGCCCGTACAAAGTCCATTCCTGTTGGGCTATACGTCCTTCGTCACTCGAACCGCAGTGCCATACGCGACGATCTCTTGATAACCAGCCGAAACCTCGTTCGCGTCGAACCGCATCGCAATGACAGCGTTTGCTCCTCGACTGGTCGCAGCTTCCATCAAGCGCGCGAGAGCTTCCTCTCGGGATTGCATCAGCTGTTTTGTTAGCCCCTTCAATTCACCGCCGACAAGGGACTTCAAACCCGCCCCAAGCTGGGCACCAATATTGCGTGAACGAACGGTCAGTCCGGTGACCTCCCCGTAAACCTCCTCGATTCGGTAGCCGGGCAAGTCGTTCGTCGTGGCTATCAGCATTTCATCATCGTCACACCTGCATCGCAGCCGACTCAAGCCGCACAAGACGCGATCAGGCGCTGGATGCTTGCCAACCCGAGACAAAGCGAGCGGAACACGGCATAGCCATGTCGGATTCCCGCTAGTTTTGACGGTAAACACGTGTAATTGTCGATACGTGTATGAGGATTTCGATCGCTGCTACCGGGCGGTCCAGTCTAAGGACCCGCGGTTCGACGGCTGGTTTGTCACCGCTGTGCTGACGACCAAGATCTATTGTCGGCCCAGCTGCCCGGCGAGATCGCCGTACGCGCGCAACGTCCGCTTTTATCCCACCGCCGCGGCGGCCCAGCGTGCCGGGTTCCGCGCGTGCAAGCGCTGCCGACCGGACGCTTCACCCGGCTCTCCTGAATGGAATGCCCGTGGTGACGTCGTGGCGCGGGCCATGCGGCTCATCGCCGACGGGGAGGTCGACCGGATTGGTGTCACCGGGCTGGCGGCCCGGGTCGGCTACACCGCCCGGCAGCTCGAGCGCCTGCTGCAGGCCGAGGTTGGCGCCGGCCCGCTTGCGCTGGCTCGCGCGCAACGTGCACAGACCGCCCGGATATTGATTGAAACCACCGACCTGCCGTTCGGCGATGTCGCCTTTGCCGCTGGGTTTGCCAGCATCCGCCAGTTCAACGACACCGTGCGTGAGGTGTTTGAAACCACCCCGACCGCCCTGCGGGCGCGGGCGACGCGGCCGCTCGGGTCGGCGCACCCCGGCCGCGACGGGGGCACTGTCTTTACGCCTGCCGCTGCGAACGCCATTCGCGTACGAGGGTGTGTTCGGTCACTTGGCGGCCACCGCGGTACCTGGCTGCGAAGAGGTACGTGACGGCGCATATCGACGTACGCTGCGGCTTCCGTCCGGCAACGGAATCGTTAGCCTGACACCGACTCCCGATCATGTGCGCTGCCTGCTGGTGGTGGACGATTTTCGCGACGTGTCCGCCGCGATTGCCCGCTGTCGACGGTTGCTCGATCTCGACGCCGATCCGGAGGCGGTAGTCGAGGCGCTGAGTTCCGACGAGGACTTGCGGCGCTGATCGCCAAATCGCCCGGTCAGCGCATCCCACGCACGGTCGATGAGGCGGAGCTGGCGTTGCGGGTGGTGCTCGGCCAACAGGTGTCGATCAAGGCGGCGCGTACCCACCTCGGCCGGCTTGTTGCCGCCTACGGCCAGCCCGTGACCGACTCGGCCGGCGGTCTGACGCACCTGTTTCCCGCGGTCGAGGAGCTCGCCGACATCGATCCGGCGCATCTGGCCTTCCCTAAGGCTCGGCAGCGTTCCGTGGTTGCGTTGATTGATGCGCTGGCCGACGGGCGTGTGGTTCTACATGCCGGCTGCGACTGGGACCGCGCCAGGCAACAGCTCGCGGCACTGCCCGGTGTCGGTCCGTGGACGGCCGAGGTCATCGCTATGCGTGGTCTTGGCGACCCCGACGCGTTCCCCGCCACTGATCTAGGTGTTCGGCTAGCCGCGAAGCAGCTGGGGCTGCCCGAAGACAGCCGTGCCCTTACCGAGCGGAGCTCGCGTTGGCGCCCATGGCGGTCCTACGCCACGCAGCATCTGTGGACCGCACTCGACCACTCCGTCAATGCCTGGCCGCCAATAGAGGAGAAATGATGTCTGTAATGCAATTCCGAACCGTCGACAGTCCAGTAGGTCCGCTGACCCTGGCGGGCAAAGATCACCGCCTGATGCATCTATGGATGGTCGACCAGACCCATGAACCGAGTCATGGCGGTTGGGAGCGCAACGACAAGGCGTTCTCAGACGCGGTCGAGCAGCTCGGCGCGTACTTCGCGGGCGAGCGCCAAGAGTTCGACCTCGAGCTTGATCTTGTCGGAACGAACTTCCAGCGCCGGGTCTGGGAAGCGCTGCAGACGATCCCGTACGGGGAGACCAGGTCGTATGGATACATCGCCGAACAGATCGGCTCGCCGGGAGCTTTCCGTGCGGTCGGATTGGCCAACGGCCGCAATCCGATCGGGATCATCGTTCCGTGTCATCGGGTCATCGGTGCTAATGGCAGCCTCACGGGATATGGCGGTGGCCTGGAGCGAAAACAGGTTCTGCTAGAACTCGAAAGGCCGAAAAGGCAGCGAACTCGGATCAGTAGGTGGGCGCTCTACCCGAGGCCGGCTGCACGATCCTCACGTTCCTCGCCTGTGATTGTGTAGTCCATCCCGCTGCGGCGAAATTCCTCAGGACGTGAAGATCGACTTCGAGAGTCGTCGTCGTCTCTTTGCTAATACTTCCACCGCCCTCGACGCCGATTCCCAGCACGGCGAATGAGAGTTTGCCTCCACCCTCCTGTGTGATCGCTACGGCAAGGGTGGCCTTTGCCGCGGTCACCGCGACAATCGGCGCTTGCCGGTCCTCCCGACCCAACCGCTGTACTTCACGCAACTCCTGACCTAGCTGCTGAAGAACTTGGGCCAAGGGGTACTTCTCGGCCATGGTGTGCCTCCTGACACTGGAGTCTGATGCTGGAAACAGCATCTCGTGGCGGTAGCCCATGCCATGGGATGAAGAAGTTGAAGAGCCGGCCGGAGTAGTGGCGCATGACACGCTGCTCCGGGATGCGGACCTCGTCAGGCCACCAGCCAGGCATCCCTACCCTTCTTCCTGTGACCCAGGCAAGTAATGCCCAGCCCCCTCCTGCGCCGCCCAATCCCCAACCGCCGAATGGGGACGAGCACGCCAAGAACTGGACTGCGATTGTCGTGGCAGTTATTGGCGCCATTGCGACAATCGTCGCCGCCGTAATCGGGGTTGCCGTAGGCCAGCAGGACTCCCAAGCTCCAGCCGCCAATCAAACGCCATCCGCCAGTCAAGGCCCCCTCAAGATCACCATCACCAATAAGGACGACATCTCCCCGGAGTTCACCAACGAGGTGAAGATTCAAGGAGCTGTCGAAAATCTCCGCCCTGGCCAGACGGTTTGGGCGTTCGACTCCAATCTCGATGACCGCAAGATCTCCGCGCATGACGGTCCATGCCCTGTGAACGACGGAGGCAACTTCAGCTGCCCTCCCATCACCATCGGACGCACGCCCGAAGACAACGGCGTTAAGTTCAAGATTTTCGTGTCGGTTCTTGATGACTCAGACATTGCCGAGCAGATCGAGCTGAGCATCGCTCGGTCCAAGGACAACTACAGCGCTATGCGTGGGATAACCAATGAGCCGCCCGGTGTCGCGAAAGACGAAGTAGTTACAGTCAAGAAACAGTGACTGGGGCGATCCGAGAGAGCGCCAGTAAAGATACAAATCCGCTAATCCGGACGAGTACGACATGCGCGCTCACGCATGAGCCCTGAACTGTTCTTCCTCCGTTAGTTCCCTCCCCACCCATTCGCGTGCTCGTCTGCGCGCATGCACCGCATTCGACACTCACTCAGAATTTCGGAAAACCAACTCTCGAAGCATCGAAGCGAAGGCAACCGACGTCGTGGTCAGAGGACGACGATCCTCACTCGGTACGAGACCACCACGGCGAGGGCTGGGGACGGGTCTAGCCAAACGTGATTCGCTTCGAACGAAGTGAGGCGGGGCGAGTCTTGTCTTGGCCGCCTCGCCGCAAAGCCAAGGCCGCCGAGACGACGATCGGGATTAGATCGCGCGCTCAGCTGCATCACATCAGGCCGATTTCGCAACTCCCCAATGGGCGACGAGGCTCCTGACGATCTCTGAGATCGCGCAGTGACGATCGTGCAGTGGGGGAGATCGCGCAGTGACGATCGTGCAGTGGGGAAGGGATTGAGGGCGTAGTCAGGAGGCGGGGGTTACGTGATCGCTGTCACATCTCTGCCGATACGGGACTGATCGGTCCGAGCTCTCGCTACCTTTGCCGACAGTGACGAGCCAACGGCGGAGGGGCATCATGAGCACAGCGAAGCCACTGACCGAGCCAGCCCTCGCAAGCCAAGATTCTGCAGCTGATGATTCGGAACGCGTGCCAACCCATGGCAGCGCGGACATGATCGGCCCTGAAGCCTTACAAGCGATCGGGGAGCTGCTTCAGGCGGCCTCCCAGTACGGGCTTGGCGTGTCCTTCGAGCCCGACGGCGAGGGCTGGAAGGTCAGCTACATCCCCGGCGAGCCAGTGTGGGAGGAGTATCAGCTTCCTTCAGGCGAGCTGTCGAACGCGTACGACTTGCACATCGCGGCGGCGGCCGCGTTGAAGCCACTCGTAGAACTTGGAGAGCAGGCGGCCGACTACTTTGCCGAGCAAGATCAAAAGCGGGCATAGTTCACCCTGCCGTCAATGGTCCTTGTCTGCCGTTGGCTGTGCAGTGGGCTTGGGGTGGTCAGGTTGTGACGAGGTCATGTACGCCCGCCACAGGCGTTGAGTCAGGGCACGATCGCTGCGCGACCTTGTGGTCCCACGTACCGCCGATGATCGTGATGTTGCTGTCGCGCGCACCGATGGCTGCGTACTGCCCAGGCTTGCCTCTTCCGTTTGTCAGCCCGAAAACGATCCGGACCTGCATCACTTTCAGCCCATCAAGAGCGACCACTTCGATGTTGCAGGGGTCGTAGATGCCCAGCTTGTCCGTACTGACGTAGTTCGTGGGATAGGCCGACCAGATCTTGTAGACGCTGAGGAACTGACCCCGAGGCGCAAGCGTCGGGAAGTTCTCTTCGAAAGAGGCTTGCTGCTTCCACACTGCCGGATCGTCAAGCGTTCGGCCCGTGAAGCCCGAGGGATCTGGAGTAGAGCCGCCGCCGCTAGATGGCGTCGGGATCAGAGTGGCCGGCGGATCCAAAACGTTCGCCATGCTCCGGTGAGTCGCCGCCCAGTTCCTTGCTTGCTCGTCGGTCAGCGCAACGGTCATGGCACACCGGTTCCCTTGATCGCTTCTGCACCACGCTAGAACCGTCTAGGTCGGGGCCCGCGCTTGTTGGCTTGGTCGCGCGGTACAGACGGTCGTCAGAGTGGATCAATGCTGCTGATCTTCGGCCCAAGGTGGGCTTAGAAGCTGGGGGTGGGCCATGGACGCCACATCGGTCGCACTTCAACACGCCGCTATAAGGGTCCATGTAGGTGAAACTGTGGAAACAGGCATTCCGAGTGTTCCTACGTCTTCTCCACAACCAAAGAGGCCGGAGTCGGTCCTGAGACGGCAATGCCGCGCGGCCTCGCAGCGTCAGCGAGTCGGGCTAGCCGTTGGTAGCGGCGTCGGCGAGGCTGAGGGCCCCACCGTCGACGAGGGTGACGGCACCGCCGTTGGCGTCGTGTTGACCTGGGCGTCGACTTTGCAGTCTCGGAGATCGTCATCCAGCCGCACCTGGATGGACTGCAGCCGGCGGACCATGTCGTCGAGCTGCTGGAGGTTCACGGCGGTGATCGCCGGGCCGACCTCACTCAAGATTGTCGCGACGTCCTGCGCTTCGTTGATCACTCGCAGGCAGGCCGCATTGACTTGAGCACTGGCCGCGGCGGGCACACTCTGGCCCCCGGTGGGCGACGGAGTCACCGGCGAAGGGCTCTGGACGGCCGAGAGATCCGGCGTGCTCCTGGTCGAGAAGCCGACGATAAGGACGCCGACGACGACGCCGGCGACAAACGTCAGCACCGCGATCCACCAGCGAGATCGTCGCCGAGGCGGCATAGTCGCGTTATCGGCTTGGTGTTTCGAATCGGTGCCAGCCACGTCGCGCCTCCTAGGATGGAGCGGCTAGTTGATCTTCGATCGTCAGCGGCGCTCTGGGCACCGGTTGGTCGAGCAGGGTCGGACGGGAGCGGCCAGTGCAGTCGGCGAAGGGGTCTTCGGTGGGCCGAGCTGCCTCGGTGGTTTCTTCTGGCCTCGGCAGAGGTTATCGCTTCATTGTCATCACGCTTCGCTGGATTGTTCTCGTTGGTTGGGTGGCGGCCGTTGTGGCGCTGACCGTACTTATCCCGTACCGCCCAGATACCACCACCGGTACCACCTTCGGGGAGCTCCTACCCCCTGATAGCCCGGTTTTCAGGGTCGAGCAGCGCATTCTCGAGGAGTTTCGGGTGCCACTGCTCTCCGGCACCACAGTCGTCGTGCACCAGGCTGATGGGCTGAGCTTGCTGACCCGTGCTGACTCGCTGCTGTGGGGCCTCGCGACGACCCAGGACACGCTGCAGTCAGACACTCCGCCGAAGGCGGGCACCATTGCGGCAGCCATCCCGGTACCCACCGGCCGGGCAGATGTCGCCGTCACATACCTCTACGTTGCGCCCGGCACCGGCCTGCGCGATGAGGTCCAGCTCGCCGACAGGTACGCTGCGCACTTCAACAACCAGCCGGATGTCAGCTCGTACGTGACGGGCTTTGTCCCGGCCCAGGTTGCCCAGCTCAACTACCTCGACTCCCGTTTGCGTTTGTTCGAGGTCGCCAGCGTGCTGGTGATCATGGCACTGGTCGCCTTCGCTTTTCGTTCGTTACTGGCGCCACTGGTCGTGGTGGGCGTCGCAGCTGTGGGCTACCTGGTGTACTTCCCGCTGTTGTCCAGCTTCGCTGCGGCATGGGGTTTCGCGGTGCCGGCCCAGCTCGAGCCGGTCCTTGTTGCTCTGCTGTTGGGTGTCGTCACCGACTACTGCGTATTGCTTTTCTCAGCATTTAGGGATGAGCTTCGCGGCGGACTCGACCGGAAGGAGGCTGCACACGCCGCTCTGCGCGTCAATGCGCCCATCATCGCTGTGGCCGGCTTGACTGTCGCGGGCGGCACCATCGCCCTGCTGGCCGCACCGTTTCAGGTCTTCCGAGGGCTCGGCCCGGCGTTGGCTCTCACCGTGCTCGTCGGGCTTGCCGTCTGCCTGACGCTGGCGCCTGCGGTCATGACTATCCTCGGCTGGCGCCTGTTCACTGTGGTCCCTGTCCGCGGTTCACAATCCCGAAACGGCTTTCTCCGCGCCGCACCGCCTCGCAGGCATTTCGGGCTGGCGCTGCTGACGCGCCGCGCGTCAGCGCTGCTTGTTGTCATCGCTGTCGGCGGCGGCCTCGCGCTGGCGGCCGTGCCACTTACCCATGCCCGGCTGGACCTATCCTTTGTTGCCGCCCTGCCGGAAGACGACAGCGTCGCTGAAGGCGCTGACCTACTAGCGGTGGCCGGACTCCGTGGAATCAGTGCACCCTCAGAGATCCTCGTCGAGAAGCCGGGCGTGGTGGCTGAGCGGTTGGAACTGGCGCGCCTACAGACCGCGCTGGCTCAGCAGCCTGGGGTCGCCCGCGTTATCGGGCCGGCAGATCTGCCGACGAGGCAGCCGCGCGGCGTGCTGTTGTCGGAGAGCGGGAACGCGGCACGCTATCTGCTGATCTATGACAGCGACCCCCTGGGCGCCCAGGCCATCGGCTATGTGCGACAACTGGAGTCGAGCCTCCCCGACCTCGTTGCGCAGTCTGGCCTCTCAGATGCCGAGGTGTCTGTTGCGGGTCAGACGGTGTTCGCCTCCACGGTTGCTCAGCTGACTCGACGAAGCATCGAAATCACGTTGCTGACGGCCCTGGTGATCGAACTCCTGATCTTGGTCCTCTACCTGCGGGCACTCGTCGCTCCGGTGGTGCTGCTGGCGGCCAGTGCACTGAGCGTCGCAGCGGCGCTGGGGCTGACGACGTTCCTCTTCCAGGACGTACTTGGTCAAGAAGGGCTGACCTTCTACGCGCCGTTCGCCGCTGCGGTGCTGCTCATAGCGCTGGGCGCGGACTACACCGTCTTCTCCGTTGGATCGATTTGGGAAGCGGCGGGCCGCCAGCCACTGGCGAAAGCGATCATGGTTGCCGTGCCCCGAACGTCGCGAGCGATTACGACGGCAGGCGTGATCTTGGCGGCGACGTTCGCGCTCGTCGCGATCATTCCGCTGGCCACGTTCCGTCAGATCGCCTTTGCAGTGGCCGTCGGACTGATGATCGACACCCTGATCGTACGGCCGGTACTGACGCCAGCACTGCTCACCGTGCTAGGCCATCGCGCCAGTTGGCCGAGCCGGCGGATCACCCGAGGTGAACGGCGTCCGGCGATGAAGGGTACGGAGTCTGGCGATGGCTGAGACGAGGCGACGACGTCGTCTATCGCCGGAACGCCGGCGCCTCCTCCTTCAGGTGCTTGGCCTGATCGTCGTTGTGGCGTTGCTTCTGTGGGGCTTGGACACCATGGCAAGGATTCGCGCCGAGACACTGCTATCGCGCAACATCCAAGATGCGACCGGCGTCGAGGTCCCTCCCGAGGTTGATGTGCACGGCATCTTCTTTCTGCCGCAGGTGATCCGCGGTGTCTACTCCGAGGTGCAGGTCACTACCGAGGGCATTACGGGCGGTCCGCTGCGCATCGATCGTGTCGAATCCCAGCTGTTCGATGTCCAGGTGCCGTTCCACGATGTGTTGGTCCGCGACATCCGCCGAGTCGGCATCGGGCGTTCTGTCGAAAACCTGGATCTGACCTATGAGGATCTCAATGCCTACTTTGCGGCCACCGGCCGGCGCTTGACGCTCGCACCGGGACGGGAGGGTACGGTCAGGATCAGTGGAGACATCGAGATAGCGAATCAGAGCGTGCCACTTTCCGCAGACGCGACTTTGTCGGTCGAAGGTGATGCGCTGCGGATCTCACCGGTGAGCCTCAACACGGGTTCTGGGTCGCTTGATGCAGCCAGCCAGTTGCTGCTGGGACAACGGCTCAGGTTGTTGGTCCCGCTCGGCACACTGCCGTTCGGGCATCAGCTGACCGGCGTACAGGCCGATTCCGACGGGGTCCACCTCACCGCGACGGGGACCGACATTGTGCTTGAGCCTTGATCTCTGTCGCGGTTTCCAGCCCGATCCAGCCGGCGCCGATGATCACCACCTGTTCCGCCCGAGCAGCGCGTGCCCCGCGGTTCGTTGGCAATCTCAATGCCCCCACCACGTCCCAGGTTTCGCGCTACCGATGTCACAGAATGCGGCGTGGAAACGTCAATGTGTGGGACAAGATCCGAAAGCGAGTTGCCTGAACGACTACCGAAGGAATCTGGCCGTGAGTGAGAAGCCGACCGAATGCGAGGGAGATCAAGATCGTGCGTTGGTGTTCGAGCAGCATCGCCGACGGCTCATGGGTGTGAGTTATCGAATTCTCGGCTCGGTAGCGGACGCAGAGGACGTTCTGCAGGACGCTTGGCTCCGGTGGTCGACCACCGATGCTGCCCAAGTGACCAATCCAGAGGCCTTCTTGACCACGGTCGTCAGCCGGCTGTCACTAGACCGGCTGCGACGCGTCAAGGCGCGTCGCGAGGTCTATCAGGGGCCGTGGCTGCCCGAACCCGTTACCGCTGAGACCGATCCGCAGGCCGCCGCCGCACTCGCAGACTCCCTGTCATTGGCCTTCCTAGTCATCTTGGAGACGCTGTCGCCGCTGGAGAGGGCGGCGTTCGTCCTTCGTGAGGTCTTCGACGAGCCCTACGCGACAGTGGCCGAGATCCTGGGACGAGAGGAGCCTGCCGTACGGCAACTCGTCCACCGGGCCCGACAACGAGTAGACGAGGGTGGCGCCCGCTATCGAGCTGATCGGGCTCTGCAGGCTGAAGTCGTCCGTCGGTTCCTCGTCGCCTGCCAGTCCGCCGACGTCGACGGCCTCTTGGCGATTCTGGCCCCTGATGTGGTGCTCGTCAGCGACGGCGGCGGCGTGGCCCCGGCTCCGGCTCGGCCGATCCATGGACGCGACAAGGTGGCCCGGCTACTGATCGGGTTCACGGTGAAGGCGCCGCCGGGTACCGAGGCCAGTTTCGAGTTGTTCAACGGTCAGCTCGGCATCGTCACGCGGGTCGGCGGGCGCGCGACCACCGCGCTCGCCTTCAGCATTCGCAACGGCACCGTGCAGACTCTGTTACTGATTGCGAATCCCGCAAAACTCGCCGCACTCGAGCCCATCGCTCACGGCCGCCTGCAATGAGCCTGAGACGGGGAGGCCTGTACGACATGAAGCTCCCGAACAGCGCGCACACTTCTCGGCCCTGGCGAATCCACGAGATCGCGCCAGACTTCCGCCTTTATGATGTGTGGGCGTTGCCGACCCCTGGTGGCCCTGACGACTTCCCGCGACTGGTCCAACAATTCGCCGTTGGTGACACGGCAGACAACCCATCCTGGTTCGCCCGAACCCTCTTTGCGATCCGCTGGAAGCTCGGGGCGCTGCTCGGCTGGGACGACCCCGACTTCGGCGTCGGCTCCCGCATGACCGACGCTGCGCGACCGGTTGCCGATCGATCTACGTGACGGTCCGTCCGGGCCCCAGTTCGACTCTCTCCCCTTCATCTCGGTCTACCTGACGGACAACGAGTGGGCGGCGGAGATCGTCAACCGGACGGTGCACGGGGTGCTGCATCTCGGCTGGGTTCCCGACGACGCGGGCGGATATCGCGGCCAGATGGCCGTTCTGGTGAAGCCGAACGGTCTGTGCGGGAAGGCATATATGGCCGGGATCGCACCGTTTCGGCACCTGATCGTTTACCCGCCTCTGATCCGAGGCATCGGACAGGCGTGGCAGGCTGGCGCAGAGCGAGCCCGATAAGGTCCCAAGCGATATTCGCCGCCACCGGCGACCGTTTCTCCGCACAAGGCCGGAAATGAAGAGCGAATCGGCCCATCTGAGCTGCATTCGTAGCCTTGTGCGGAGAAACGCCTGGGCGACAGGTCGGGTTGTTGGTCAGCGCTAGTCCCCACGGTCGTGCAAGAAGGTGTTGACCGCGGCGGAGTCGAAAAGATACATCCTCGATTCGATCACTCGGCCTTCGTGAAATTGGTAGTGACTCAATGCAGGAAAGTCCCTGATCAGGGCGTCCCCAGGCTGCTGTCCTCGGAGCGTCCAGATCACGAACGCTTCGGAGTCCGTGGCGACGATGCGCGGGGTCATGTCTCGTTGCTCAGCCGACTGCAGCCTGTCCCAGGTGTGGGTGAACGCAAGGGCGTGTTCGGCGGCACCCTCGAGCCCGCGGTAGACCCCGCCGTAGGGCAGAGACGGCGCCTCGTGGATGGTTACGCCCGGGTGATAGGTCCGGTCAAAGTACGCCTCCGGATCACGAGCCGTGACGCCTTCCACGAATAGCCGGTGGATGGTCTGCTCGACGTGTGCGCGGCCAGCCTCATCCGGACGCGGCAACCGTTCAGCGCCCAGCACGGCGGTCCAGCTGCGCACCGTGACCCCAAGCATCGGCCCAACCGCAGGGTCCGCGTTCGCGAGATTTTGTACCTCTTCCTTCTCGCTGCTGGCGAACAGGGCGAACCCATCGAGTGCGGGGCCCATATCCGTAAACGATCCGGCAAGCAGCACGTGACCCGTTTCATGGAGTTCCTCGAGGTACCTGATGTGCTGATCGAGGTATCCGTCCCGGTCGGTCGGGTCGATGCGGTCGTTGACAACCGCATACAGCCCCACGCATGCGCAGGTGTGGTGTCCGTGCGTACTCATCCCGGCCACCGGCCCCACGCAACGAAAAGGCACATCGCCAGCAACACCAGGTTGCCGACTGCTGTGGCTGGTTCACCCAGACTCAGATGAATCCTTGCCGCGAGCACCATGATCACCCCCAATCCGATGGCGGCCAGAGGGGTGAGGATCGGCAGCACCCCGGTGACGTACGGAACGATGAGCCCGATCACTCCGAGCACCTCGCAACACGCGATGAAGCGCATCACGGGGAGCCGCACGTTGACGACGCCGGTCATCCCTAGCTCGACCGCCCGTTCGGTCGACTGGGTTCCCTTGATCAGGGCGCTGTAGCCGAATACGACGACGAGCAGGATCTGAGTCACCCAAAGGGCGATGTTCATGGCTGGTGTCTCCCTCGGTTGGTGGTGTTCCCAAGGGAAGACGGCTACGGCATCCCAGGTGTGACACGCCACCTTCCGGGAGCACCGCACCCTCCCCGCACGCGCCGACCAGCCGCTAGACGAAGCTGGCCAGCGGGATCGTTGGATCGGCGAGTTCGTCGGGGTTGATCGGGCGTGGTGACTGGACCAGTCGTTCGATGTCGTCGGCGACGTCCCAGATGTTGATGTTCATGCCGGCTTGGATGCGTTGCTCGTAGAGCCAGAAGACGATGACCTGACGGGAGTCCGCGTACCTGCGGAAGATCACCCGGTCGTAACCCGCCGGGCCGATGTCACCGGTGTACTCCATGCCGAGGTCGTACTGATCAGTGAAGAAGTACGACGGTCGTACGTCAACTGCGTCTTGGCCGAGCATCGCCTTGGCGGCAATGACGCCTTGACGTCGGGCGTTGGCCCAGTGCTCGACGCGAATGTGCCGCCCCAGGCGCGGGTTGTAAGCGTGGGCGATGTCGCCGGCGGCAAAGATGTCCGGATCGGAAGTGCGCAGATGCTCGTCGACGACGATTCCGTTGTCGATCTTGAGGCCGGCCGCTGCGGCGAGTTCGGTGCGGGGGACGGCGCCGATACCAACGATGATCATGTCGGCGTCGATCCGAGTCCCGTCGCTGAGCATGACACCGGTCACCGTCCCGTGCCTGCCGGTCAGTTCGACCGCCGTGGTCCGGTAGCGCAGATCCACACCATGGCTGCGGTGTAGCTCGGCAAAGATGGGCGCGGCCTCGGGGCCGAGCACATGCTGAAGCGGCATATCGCCAGACACGAGCAACGTGACGTCAAGTCCTGCGGCGCGAGCAGCCGCGGCGGTTTCCAGCCCGATCCAGCCGGCGCCGATGATCACCACCCGTTTCGCCCGGCCGAACTCGGTCTTGAGGCGCTCACTGTCCTCGACATTGCGCAGGTAGTACACGCCGTCGAGATCGGCGCCTGGCACATCAAGGCGGCGCGGCTTCGAACCGGTGGCTATCAGCAGCTTGTCGTAATCCAGCTGGGCACCGGTGGCGGTGGTGACGGTCCCTGAGGCCGGGTCTAGCGAGGTCACCGCACTGCCCAGAGACAATTCCACGGCATTCTCGGCGTACCACGACTTTGGGTGGACGAAGATGCTGTCCCGGTCAGCTTTGCCCTGGAGGTAGTCCTTGGACAGGGGAGGGCGCTCATAGGGAGCATTCGGCTCCTGACCGAGCAGAGTGATCTTCCCGTCGAAACCTTCCTCGCGCAGAGTCTGTGCTGCAAAGGCGCCGGCCATGCCGCCGCCGACAATGATGAAGCGGGTTTGGTGTTCATCGGCGAGCCTTCTCGTGGGCGGCAATCAGGGTAAAGAACTCGGCGCGAGAAGCGGCGTCGCTGCGGAGCTGGCCGTGTAATGCGGAGGTGACCGTATTGGCGCCCGATGCTCGCACGCCACGCACAGTCATGCACAGATGCTCGGCTGCTACGACAACGCCCACGCCGCGCGGCGAAAGCTGATCTTGGAGCCAGTCGGCGATTTGTTGGGTCAGCCGTTCCTGCACCTGGGGACGGCGTGCGAACAGCTCGACCACCCGAGCCAACTTGGACAGGCCAAGAATCCGCTCTCCTGGTAGGTAGCCGACGTGAGCGACCCCGACGAACGGCAGCAGATGATGTTCACACACCGACTGCACCGGGATGGAGCGAGCGATGATCAACTCGTCATATCCGGCGTCGTTGGGGAATGTGGTCAGATCGAAGGGGCGTGGGCTGAACATCTCGGCGTACGCGCGCGCCATCCGAGCCGGGGTAGCGGCCAAGCTCTCGGTGTCGAGGTTCACTCCGAGCGCGATCAGGAATGCGGTTGCAGCCTGCTCCGCTACGACCAGGTCGGCTTCTCTCGACGGTTTGACGACACGCAGCGCCGTCCGTGGGGGAGCTTGAGCTGGTTCGGCACCGTTGATCAGGGCGGTCTGCGCGCTTGGCGTCATCGTTGACCCTTCGTCTAAAGGACACTAAAGTTGACGTTAGACGACCCAAGCTCTTTCGTCAAGAGATTTATCTTTTAGAAGAGACGGCATTCATGACCAGGGACGATCTCGCGGGGCGCGTGGCAGGCGTCGCGGCACTCGCCGACCCAATCCGGCGCGACCTCTACCTCTACGTGAGCGCCCAGCCCGCGCCGATCAGTCGAGACCAAGCCTCCGACGCCCTCGGCATTGCTCGTCACACTGCGAAGTTCCACCTCGACAAACTCGCCGAGGAAGGCCTGCTCGACATCAGCTTCAAGCGGCTCTCCGAGCGTCGAGGCCCCGGCGCGGGCCGTCCGACCAAGCTGTACGCCCGATCCAGTCGACAGCTTTCGGTGATCTTGCCTGAACGCCGATACGACCTCGCAGGACAACTGCTGGCAAGCGCCATCGATAATGCCTCCGCTCAGGACACCACCCCCGCCGACGCCTTGAAAGCCGCGGCCGCCGGCTGGGGCCGCAGCGTCGCAGACCAAGCCCGAGCAGCCGCCGGCTCTCGACCAAGCCCCGAGCGACTTCTCACCTGCACCTGCCAGGCTCTGACCGAGAACGGGTACGAAGCACAGCGCTCTGCAGGCACTATCGTGCTGCGCAACTGCCCCTTCGATGCGCTAGCCCGGGAACACACGGAACTGGTCTGCGGCATGAATCTCGCCATCATGACTGCCGTCACTGAGCAACTCCACGAGACCGCCCTTACTGCGCGGCTCGACCCCGCACCGGACCGTTGCTGTGTTGTCTTGATGCCAGCTGACGTTGCGGCAAAGCACCGCCTCGACGGCGGGTACACCGCGCAATAGCGTTCGCTGCTACAGCTTGGCCAGCCCGGCCGCGTCAAGATCACTCAGGCCCAGGCTGGCAAGCGTCCGAGGTGCCTCGCGGCGGAAGTCCCGGCCAAGCAGCACTGAGGTGGTCTGAATCACTGCATCCATCGTGGGGGTGGGTACGCCAACTGTCCGCGCCAGCTCGGTGAACAGCACCATGCTGTAGCCGACGTCCTCAGTGAGGTAGCGATTGTCGAGTTCGCTTTGGGCCCGGATGCCGCGGAAGCCGGGGGCCGCTGGAGTATCCGGTGTCGTAGTTCTCCTCGATCATGTAGCCCTGCATCACTCCGATGGCGGGGTCCGACGCGATCGTCTGCCCGAGAGCAGCCGCGATCGCCATGCGCTCGGAGTCGACGGCCTGCATCAGCCGGCCAACGGCCGGGGTTACGCCTTCTTCATAGAAGTTGAAGTCACCGCCCATACGCTCGATCAGCGCGGCGTTGCAAAGGGTGACGGCGGGATGGATCACGGGGTTCCCGTTCTGCAGCGTCGTGGCCAACACGCTGCCCGCTGCGCCGATGCCGGGATAGACCTCGCCGAGCATCGTACGGAGCCGGTCGGTCCCGCTGCGCGGTGTGGCCGCTACCCACAACCCGGCTCGCAGTTTCACGAAAACGTGGATCGTCGCCGGTCCGCTCATCCGCACCGCGTACGGCAGCGTGCTTGTTTCCCCGACCAGGTACCGATCGTCGTCGCGTGACAGCCCAGCCGCACGCCGGAAGGCGAAGCTGCCCAGGCAGGAAGTCGGACAAACCACGATTACCTGCTCGGGAGTAAGGTGCGGGGCCGCGGCCAGGGCAAAGCCTTCGGTGGCGTAGGCGGGCCCGACCACCATGATCAGATCGGCGCCAGATACCGTGCGTCCGGCATCATGTCCGGCGTAGGAGATTGTCGCCGCTCCCGAGAGCTCACCGGTGCTGACGATCTCGCCGCGCTCGGCGATCGCCGCCACCTCGCCGGGGTACTCCGCCGTTGCGAAGAGCCTCACATTGTGCCCGTGCTGCGCCCAATCGAAGGCCACCGCACAACCGCCGTTGCCCGCGCCGAGTACCGCGACCTCCACCTCATCCCTCCTTATCAGTGCACCTGAAGCGGACTCTATAGTCACGGCACACGGGCCCCGCCCGAAGGGCGAGAGAGTCGTCGTCCGCGCGGTTTTGTGAACGTCCGGCTGGGGCCGGATTGTCGCAGACCAAGCCTGAGCAACCGTTGGCCCTGAACCAAGCGCCGAGTGGCATCTAGCTGCACCTGCCAGGAGAACGGGTACGACCACACGGTATGACGCCCCGAGCCACTGCCCGAGATGATGGGGCAATGGATTCGGATGTCGTGCAGCTATGCACCGGAGCTCGTCTTGTCACCGATGTCACTCAAGTGATCGTTAGGTTCTGTCGCGAACGCGGCGACGGGCTATGTCATCCCTCAACCTCGACTTGACTAGGAACTTTGCGAGGCCCACCATCACCATCGCCACCAACAAATCTGCGAGGCTCGGTCTCCAATGAAGAGCTACCTGTTATGCGTCTGCCCCATTGGTGGCCACGTGGCACCGATACTTACCGTGGCGCGGCATCTGGTGAACGCTGGGCATCGGGTTCGGATGCTGACCGGTTCCCGTTTCGCCCCGGCGGTGTCGGCAACCGGAGCAGAGTTCGTCGCGTTGCCAGAGGAAGCGGACTTCGATGACCGCAACCTGGACGAGGCCTTTCCCGAGCGTCGCAGGCACAAAGGAATAGCTGCGCTTCGGTACGACATCCTTCAGGTGTTCATTGCACCGGCCCGCTATCAACACCGTTCGTTGCAACAGCTGCTCGCAGATGAGCCAGCCGATGCTGTGCTGAGCGACTTCGCTTTTGCCGGGATGCTGCCCATTGTGCTCAGCGGTGAGCCGCGACCTCCGTTGATCATCCTTGGCGTGTTGCCGCTCACCTTGACCAGCGTGGACACCGCGCCGTACGGGCTGGGTTTGCCTCCGTCCTCCTCACTACTCGGCAGGGTTCGCAACCGGACCCTCAATGCAGTGGTGCAGCGGATAATTTTCCGGCCCACCCGCCAGGCCACTGATCAACTGCTGGCGGACTTAGGCCTAGGCCCGTCACCCGTATTCCCGCTCGACTGGTACTGCCTGGCCGATCGCATCGCTCAATTCACAGTGCTGGAGTTTGAGTATCCGCGCTCAGAGGCACCGACAACGCTGACATTCGCCGGTCCACTGTTAGGCTCCGCATCCAGCCTCGAACTGCCGTCGTGGTGGGCCGACCTGAACTCCGGCCGGCCCGTGGTGCACGTCACCCAAGGCACGCTCGACAATGTCGACCTGTCCAAGGTGATCCAGCCCACGATCACTGCTCTTGCCGGGCAGGACCTCCTGGTCGTCGTCGCGACCGGCGGACGACCGGTCAGCGAGTTACGCGTGGCCCTGCCAGACAACGTCCGAGTGGCCGAGATGCTGCCGTACTCCGAGTTGCTTCCCAAGACCGATGCAATGGTGACCAACGGCGGCTATGGCGGCGTCCAAATGGCCTTGGCTCATGGGGTGCCGTTGGTTGTGGCCGGGGCGAGGGAGGACAAGCCGGAGGTCGCCGCCCGAGTCGCGTGGTCCGGCAGCGGTGTCAACTTGCGGGCCGAGCGCCCAAAGCCGGACGTGATAGCCGAGGCGGTCTCGAATGTCCTGACCGAGCCCAGCTACCGGGACAACGCCCGCCGGCTAGCCGAGGCAATCTCCAAGACCGACCCTCTGCACACCCTGGATCAGATTCTTGAACAGCTCAGCGAACGCCCCGACCGCTAGCGCGGCGGCCGCCGAATGGGTTGTCCTCGACCACGAGTCCGCGCGCAACCACTACGCCGACCGCCCGATCCTCTGGATGGGCAACACGTGCATTCGGCGCAGCGCACCGAGCAGCTCCTCCCGGCCAACCGGCTTGACAAGGTAGTCGCCGGCCCCGGCCGCCAGTCCGCGGGGCCTCTCGTCCAGGATGGAGGCGATGATCACAGGCAGCCCCTGAGTCTCGGGGTCAGCCCGCAGCTCCTCCAGTACCTTCCAGCCGTCCATGCCGGGAAGCAGGATGTCCAGCACCGTAGCCACAGGCTTGAGGCGATGAACAGCATCGAGGCCCTCCTTCCCGTCGCGGGCCCGGACGACCCGTACGCCATGACCGGCAAGATAGGCGCTCATCAGGTCGAGGGACGCGCGGTCGTCGTCGATCACGACGACGACAGGATCCCGGTCGTCGTAGAGGTCGGGGCGGACCGATACGCTTGCGCCCTGCAGGGGCACGGTGAAGCCGAACGTGCTGCCGACCCCGACCTCGGTCTGCAGGGACATCGTGCCGCCCATCAGGGTGACGATGCGACGGCACAAGGTGAGGCCGAGGCCGGTGCCCTCCTCTCGCGACGGGCTCCGTTGCCCTTGCTGGAAGGACTCGAAGATCCGCTCCCGGTCCTCGTGGCGGATTCCAACTCCGTTGTCAGTCACCGTAACGGCCAGCCGCTGACCGGTGCGACCGGCGCGCACCGCGACGCGGCCGCCGTCGGGGGTGAACTTCACCGCGTTGCTGAGCAGGTTCAGCATCACCTGCTTGAACCGGAGCTCGTCGGTCTCGATGAGATCGAGGCTCGGGTCCATCTCGAGCGTGACCGCGATGTTATGCAGCGCGGCCCGTTCTCGCACCAAAGCGATCGCGTGCTCGATCGTCCCGCGGAGCGAGAACACCGACACTTCCAGTTCCATCCGCCCGGCCTCCACCTTGGAGAGGTCGAGGATCTCATTCAGCAGCTCTAGCAGGTGCTTCCCCGAATTGAGGATGTCGCGCAGGTATTCATCCTGACGCTCGTTCAGCTCACCGAACATCCGCTCGAGCAGTACCTCGGAGAATCCGATGATCGCGTTCAGCGGTGTTCTCAGCTCATGCGACATGCTCGCCAGAAAGTCCGACTTGTGCTGGCTGGCCACCTGAAGCTCGACGGTCTTGCGCTCGAGCTCGCGAAACACCCTGGCGTTGAAAACCGCGAGTGCCGACTGGCTGGCGAACGTCTCCATGAACTCCTTGACCTCGTCGGTGAAGTCCCCGGGAGTCTTCCGCCGGACCACCATGGCGCCGATGATCTGGCCGCCGCGCAGCACCGGAACCGCGAGGACGGACCGCCAGCCGTCCTCGAACAGGAGCTGCAGATGAACATCCCTCTCGACCAGAGCGATGTCTGGTGACCCGATCGGCCGCCCCTCTCGGGCCGCCTTTCCGACCAGAGTTTTGTCCAGCTCGATTTGGAGCCGGCGCAGCCCGGCCAGCAGCTCCGGGCTGCTGGGATAGGTCGTCCTGGCTAGGAAACAGCGGTCCGCTTCGACGTACTCCATGATCGAACCCCCATCGCACTCCGCGAACCGGACGGCGTTGAGGATGATCTTGAACAGCACCTCGTCGAGCACCAGGGTTGAGCTCACGGTCTCTCCAACCTCGCTCAGAGCCTGCAGCTGCTCCACCTTGCGGGCGAGTTCGAGCCGCCGAGCCTCCAGAGCCCTTACGAGGTGGACGTTCCGGACGGCCGCGGCGGCCTGCGCGGCGAACGCCCGGAGCATCGTTGTGGTCGGTTCGTCAAACGGTTCCACTTTGGTCCGCGACAGGCTGATCGCGCCGACCACCTCGTCGTCGATGATGAGCGGCGCCGAGATCAAGGTCCGGGAACCCGCGATCTCTTGGATGTCGCGGCGGCCGTACCCCGGGTCAGTGAGTACATCAGCGACCTGGTGGATCCGCCGGTCTAAGGCGACCCGGCCCGCCATGGTATTGCGATCCCGTCGGAGCGGGTGCTGTGCAATGTAGTGCTCGAGCTCGGGCGCCAGGCCTACCGTCGCGGCGAGCTCGAACTCCTCGCCGCGCAGTAGGTAGATCTGGACCCCCTGACACCGGCAGAGCCGCCGAGCACTCTCCGCCACCGTAGCCAGCACGGCGCCGGCATCCGAGGAGGACCGGCCCAGAGCGATCAGGACCGCGTCGGCCGCCGTCAGCTGCTCGGCGACCTCGTGATCACGCAGGCGGCCGCCGTCCCCTGTGCCCGGCTGTTGATCATCCGGGGTCATCTACAGTCCCCCTCAGTCGCCGACGCTCCAGGCCTGTCATTCTCCTCTCCCGGTCCGGCCGAGGGCAATGGCGCAGACCCGCAGCGGTGCCGCCGGACCGGAAGGCGAACCATCGGTAGGGTGACCGCCATGACGGTCGGCCCGCCCCGGTGCGCGGGCGGCGATCCCGGGCGCGCCGAAGAGCGGACCTAGGCCGGTCCCATGCCGACCTTCGATCCCGCGATCCTGCTGTTACAGCTCGGGATCCTGCTCGCCATGGCCTTCCTGCTCGGGCGCCTCGCGGAGCGGATCGGTCTGCCGGCGACGACCGGCGAGCTCGCGACGGGTCTGCTGCTCGGTCCGTCGGTGCTGGGTGCCGTCGCGACTGCGAACGGGAGCGACTGGCTCTTCGCGCCCGCCTCAGGTCACAGCGAGTTCCTGCTCGGCATCGCCGCCTTCTGCGGTGTGCTGCTGGTCGGAGTGGCCGGCGCCACGGTCGACCTCGGGTTCATCCGGGCGCGGACCCGCACGGTGGGCCTGATCAGCCTTGGCGCGCTGGGCCTGCCGCTGGTCTCGACCGTGGTCCTAGCCCTCGCCGCCGACCCTCGGCTGCATGGACCCGAGGCGGACATGTGGACCTTCGCGGCGTACGCGGGGCTGGCCCTGTCGGTGAGCGCGGTGCCGGTGATCGTCAAGATCTTCGCTGACCTAGGTGTCCTCCACCGCAACCTGAGTCAGCTGTCGCTCAGCGTGGCCGTGATCGACGACGCAATCGTGTGGATCGGGCTCTCGATCATCGCGGCGACCGTACGCCTCCACGATGCCGACGATCCGGCCGGCGATGTCACGTTCACGCTCGCCGCCGCCGTCGCGCTCGCCCTGCTGACGGTGGTCGCCCGGCGTACCGGCGTCATGGCTCCTCCGGGCGCCCAGCGCGAACCTGGGGTCGGCGCCTCCTGCCTGGTGGCGACGGCCTTCATCACCCTTGGTGCGGTGATCACCGACGGGATCGGGCTGGACTGGACCCTCGGCGCGTTCCTTTGCGGCGCGATCGTCGGCTCCGGACGGATAGTCTCGGTGGCCGGGCTGAGGCCGCTGCGGACCGTGGTGCTTGGCGTTCTTGCGCCGCTGTTCCTCGCCGTAAACGGCCTGGCAGCCGACTTAACGGCGCTCCAAGATCCGCGGCTGGCCTTGCTGGCAGCGGCCGCGGTCATCCTGGCCGTGCTGAGCAAGACTGTCGGTGCGTACGGCGGCGGCCGGCTGGCCGGACTCGAGCACGACGCGGCGATGGCGGTGTCCTCGGCTCTCAATGCTCGGGGAACGGTTCAGCTCGTGGTCGCCGCCGCGGGGTTGCGTCTGGGACTCATCACCAGAGAAGGATTCACGATCCTCGTGCTGGTCGCCCTGGTGACATCGGCGATGGCCGGTCCGCTGATCCGCCGGTACCTGCGCCGGATCCCCGAGACCCCGGACGAGGACCGGCGCGAGCAGCTTGTCGAGTGATGTACGGCCGTTCTCGGTGGGGACACTCTGCGGTTCCTCAAGAGCACTAGGCCTACGAAGCTCATCGGGCACACATGATGTCGGGAGAGCGCCCGCAGCTCAGACGCGCAACCAGACCGCCTCGTCCATCCCCACCGAACGGGCATCGGAGAGGCCGGACGAGACGAGAACCTCGGCACCTTCGGGAATCTCGTACCGCGCTGGCCCGAAGTTGACCACACACCGGAAGCCGGCCTCGCGGGTGAACGAAAGCACCCCGTCCGGCGCGTCGTCGTCCCAGGTCGAGGGTGCCGTCCCCCAACGCGGGGTTTCGCCGACGTTCGGCGAGTGCCGCCCGATACAGGTTCAGCATGCTGGCCGGGTCAGCGTCTTGCGCGGCAACGGTCAGGTCTGCCCAGTGCGCCGGCTGCGGTAGCCAGGGCGGATGCTCGATCGACCCGAATCCGAACGGCGGCTCGGTACCCGACCACGGAATCGGTACCCGGCAGCCGTCCCGGCCACGTATGGTGTGGCCGGACCGCTTCCAGGTCGGGTCCTGTAGCACGTCATCGGGCAGGTCCTCAACCTCCTCCAGACCCAGCTCGTCACCTTGATAGACGTACGCACCGCCCGGCAGAGCCAACTCGAGCAGCACCGCCGCCCGGGCCCGCTTCCGACCGAGGGCGACATCGGTGTCGCCCGGCGGCACCGTGCCGATCCCGGCGAACGACTCCGCGTCGATCCCATCCCGGCGGAACCGGATCCCGGTGATGGGTCGCCCGTAGCGGGTGACCACCCGGGTCGTGTCATGGTTCGCGAGCACCCAGGTGGGTGGCGCCCCGACCGCACCTGTGGAAGCCAGGGTGAGGTCGATGACGTTGCGCTGGGATTCCGCGGTCCACTCGCACATCAGCGCGTCGAAGTTGAAGGTCGTGTGCAATTCGTCGGGGCGGACGTAACGTGCCAGCTCGGCCGCCGGTGTCACCCAGGCCTCGGACACGAACACCCTGGGTGGTCCGCCGTTGATTCTGGCGTACGAATCGGCGACCGTACGCCACCGGCGCAGGATGTCGTGCACATGCGGCTGGTTCATGTACGGCGTGCCGGCCAGCACATTCACCAGCGGCTCTCGGGTCTCTGGGTCGACGTCCACGTCAGGTAGGCCGGGTGCCTTGGCCATCGAGTTGGCGACGTCGACCCGAAACCCGTCGACCCCACGGTCGAACCAGAACCGCAAGATCGCATCGAATTCCTCAGCTACCGCAGGGTTCTCCCAGTTCCAGTCCGGCTGCTCAGGGGCGAACAGGTGCAGATACCACTGACCGGCGGACCCGTCGGGATTGGTGGTTCGCTCCCAGGCCCGACCGCCGAACATGGCCGGCCAGTTGTTCGGCGGCGTGCTGCCGTTGGAGCCAGCGCCGTCCCGGAAGATGAAGAGCTCTCGTTCTGCCGAACCTGGCTGTGCTGCGAGCGCCGCCTGGAACCAGGGATGGCGGTCGCTGCTGTGGTTAGGCACGAGATCGATCAGCACCCGCAGGCCGTGGTCGTGGGCGCGGGCAATAAACGTGTCCGCCTGCTCGAGCGTGCCGAAGTCAGGATGGATATCGCGGTAGTCACTGACGTCGTACCCGCCGTCGGCCAGCGGGGAGGGATACCACGGGCTGACCCAGATCGCGTCGATGCCGAGCTCGGCGAGATAAGGCAACCGGTCGATGATGCCGAGGATGTCCCCGGTGCCGTCGCCGTCGTGATCGGAGAACGACCGCGGGTAGACCTGGTAAACGACTGCGCTGCGCCACCAATCGGCATCATCGGGATGGGTCACGCTCGCATCCTAGGGGCGGCAGATCGAGTCACAGGAGCGAATGATCGAGCTCAGCGAGGACTGGCCCGTCTACCATGCCAGCGTCAACGTCCTAGATGTCAGCGAGAGGAGATCGGGCAGTGACGGAGTCATCCACCGGAGCAGGTTCTGGGCGCTTGCGCGGCAAGAGTGCTCTGATAACAGGTGCCGCAGCCGGGATAGGCCGTGCAACGGCAGAACTGTTCGCCCGCGAGGGCGCGCGTCTTGTTCTCGCGGATATCAACACCGATGGGTTGTCGGCGCTGCGCGATTCGCTCGCGGATGTCACAGGCGATGTCGTCCTCGTCACGGCGGACGTGTCGAAGCCGGCGGACGCGCGCCAGATGATCGAGGTGGCGATCGAGCATTACGGGCGGCTCGACATTGCGGTCGCCAATGCGGGCATCATTCCGCTGGCGTCGATTGTCGAAGCCACGCCGGAGGGTTGGGATGAGGTCATGTCGATCGACGGCCGCGGCATGTTCTTGACCTGCAAGTACGCGATCGAGCAGATGGTCACTACCGGCGGCGGTTCCATCATCTGTCTGTCCTCGATCTCGGGCATGGCGGGCCAGTCGCGGCAGTCGACCTATGGTCCGGCGAAGTTCGTGGCATCCGGCCTGACGAAACATTTGGCTGTTGAATGGGCCGGCAACGGCATCCGGGTCAATGCGGTCGCGCCAGGAACTATCAACACCGAGCGGGTGCAGCAGTTGCCGAACGAGCCCGGTGGTCCGGAGTACCTGGAGGCGGTGAAAGCCGCGCATCCGATGGGGAGGCTCGGCGAGCCGAGCGAGGTGGCAAAGGCAATCTTGTTCCTCGCATCGGATGAGGCGTCCTTCATCACCGGCGCGATACTGCCCGTTGACGGGGGATTTCTGGCGCAGTAGGCGGCGACCACGGAGTCGCTCGACACGAGTGATCAGTGCCAAAGCAGCTGATCCGGTCTCATCGTTTTGCAGCGCACATCGGCGAGCAGTGCGCATCGGAAGCTGGCTATCGGCTTGGGGGCGATCGCGGTCGGCTGCGACGGCTCTGACGCTCTAGGAGAGCTATTCGTCGCGCTCTCGGTTGTTGAGCAAGGCCATGACCTGAATAACGAGTCCATAGCAGATCGCGAGGAAACCCGCTATCCCCGCGACAGTAGTGAGTACGTCCGAAGCAAGACGCCTCATGCTGAGAAACACAGCGCCGGCAATCAGGACGATCCCTACAGCGAGCGCGATCCAGCTCGCCGGCTTGTTCTCCCATACTCCTCGCCGGTGGTCGGTTGCATGGTCGTCAAGATATCCCTGCAGTGTGAGGTTCGCTTTGGTACCGGCTGCCCAGCGGGCTCGATGGCCTTGTGTCAAGGTTGACTTGACATCCACCTGCTGTCAAGTAATCCTTGACGGGTGACTCCAGAACTCGGCACCTCCGCTCCCATGCACACCATGACGCTGTACGGCATACGTGAAGAGCAGCCTGGGCCTCGATGGCAGGCCTTGCACGATGCCACTCGCGACGGCTACCACCGCTGGTACCTCAGCGAGGGCGCGTCCGCCCGTCCCGACCTCGGTACCTGTCAGCGCATGCTCGTGAGCCACATGCCGGAACTTGTTCCCGTGTGGGAGCGTCTCGTGGAGCTTGCCGACGGTGACGAAGTCACCGCCAAACTGCTGACGCTCTGGGACCCTCCGCGCTTCCTTCCCGGCTGTTCACAGGCCACGCTGGGTGGACCCGCTCCGCTGCTCATCCGTAACTACGACTACGGCCCGGATCTCTTCGAGCAAGTGGTCTACTCAAGCGCCTTCACGGGCAGACGTGTCCTCGGCACGGGAGATTGCTTGTGGGGCCTCCTTGACGGCATGAACGATGCGGGCCTAGCGGTCTCACTGGCCTTCGGCGGCAGACCTGGTTCCGGTCCCGGCTTCGGCATTCCCCTCGTCGTCCGCTACCTCTTGGAGGTTGCCGCGTCTCTTGACGACGTACGTTCGGTGCTTCGTCGGGTGCCGGTCAATATGAGCTACAACCTCACTGCCATAGACGGCTCGGGTGCGAGCCTGACTGCCTTCGTCGCGCCGGACTCCGCACCTGAATTCTCCCCAGACCGGGCGGCCACCAACCATCGAGGCAGCGTTCCTGAATATCCCGAGCGCGCCCAGTCGTTGCGCAGCGTCGAACGACAACGGCTGCTGTTCTCCTTGCTGGACTCCAATCCCGACATGACGGAGTTGACCTCGGCTTTCCTGCGTCCGCCGCTTCGCAGCACCGAATACGGAAGGGCGTTCGGCACCTTGTACACCGCGGTTTATCGCCCGAATGACGGTGTCGTCGACTACCTCTGGCCGCAGGATTCGTGGCGGCGTACGTTTGACTCAGTCGATGCGACGAAGACAGTCATCTTGAGGGAGCATGACCACCGGCACCCCGAATCCCGAAGAGCCTGAACCGACAACTCAGACCCTCGCCCAACAAGCACGGCAAGCCGTGGAGGCTCTGGCGCGTTCCTCTGATCCGGCAGCCTTTTCTGAGCTGCTGCGCTTGAGCGCATTGGTCGGTGAATCGCTCGGCGCCTCCGCGCGGTCCCTGGCGGACGGCGGATCCTGGGCACAAGTGGGCGAGGTCGCCGGTGTCACCCGGCAGGCCGCGTGGTCACGCTGGCGATCCGAAGACCTTTAGCGCCAGCCGCCTATGCGAAAGCAGTCGGCAGATGGGGGCCGTACGGCTCCTCGAGCATGCGGATCTCGTCGTCAGTGAGTCGGACATCGAGCGCTGCAACTGAGTCGGGGAGATGGTGCGGCTTGGTCGGCCCAACGATCGGAGCGGTCACCACCGGGTTCTTCAGCACCCACGCCAGCGCGACGTGCGCCATCGGGATACCGCGAGCTTCGGCAACCTTTTGCACCGCTTCGACGATGGGTTTGTCGCTCTCGACGTCGAACCGGCGGCCGAGGGGATCGACATCGGAGCGCTTGCTGTGCTCACCCCAGGGCCGGGCAAGCCTTCCCTTGGCCAGCGGCGCGTACGGGATGCTTCCCACTCCCTGATCGGCAAGCAGGCCGAACATCTCGCGCTCCTCCTCGCGCTGCATCAGGTTGTACTGGTTCTGCATCGAGACAAATCGCGTCCAGCCATGCAGATCAGCGGTGTATTGCATCTTGGAGAACTGCCAAGCCCACATGGACGATGCGCCGATGTAGCGAGCTTTGCCGGCCTTCACGACGGCATGCAGGGCTTCCATGGTTTCTTCGACCGGCGTATTCGGGTCGAAGCGGTGGATCTGGTAGAGGTCGACGTAATCGGTGTCGAGCCGGGCCAGTGAGGCGTCGATCTGCTCCATGATCGCCTTGCGGGACAGACCTGATCCGCCCGGACCTTCGTGCATCGGGAAGTGCACTTTGGTCGCGAGCACGATGTCGTCCCGGGAGGCGTACTTCTTCAATGCTCGCCCAACGATCTCTTCCGAGCTGCCGATGGCGTACACATTGGCGGTGTCCCAGAAGGTGATGCCGAGCTCGACAGCCTGCTGGAAGAACGGCTGAGCCTCCTCATCGCCCAGCGACCACTCGCTGAACCCGCGCGACGTGTCGCCGAAGCTCATGCAACCAAGCGCAAGCCGGCTGACTCGGAGGCCAGAGTTGCCCAGACGGCGGTATTCCATGATGGTTCCTTTCTTCAACGGCGGTTGTGATCGGCGGGCCCAGCCGTTGAGAGACCTGCTTCTCAGCACTGGCTGTTGACGACGACGCTACGGCGGCCCGAGCCGCGGTGGGAGGGTCTGGCAGTACCTGGATCTGCCCTGAGCTTGTCGAAGGGCACTAGGTCCGGCGCCTCGACAGGCTCAGCGCACATCCACCACCTTGCGCTCTACGCAACGCCCGCGCCAGTCACGATCTATGTCGAGGCCCCGTTCGATCAGAGGCACTGTGGTACGGCAGGCTGTCCTTGAGATGTACGGCTTGATCGGCAAAATGACCAGCAAACCCGGGGAACGCGACGCGCTGCTCGCTTTAATGCTGCAGGGCGCGGAGAACATGCCTGGTTGCCTGAGCTACATCATCGCCAGGGACACCGGCGATGAAGACGCCGTGTGGATAACCGAAGTTTGGCAAGACGAGGCAAGTCATCAAGCCTCACTGCAGCTCCCGTCCGTACGCGACGCCATTGCGAAAGCAATGCCGTTGATCGCCGGTATCGAGCCCGGGGTTATCACCGATCCGGTTGGCGGTGTCGGCTTGCCTTCCGGTACGGACTAACGAGGATCGAATGATCGAGGAGCGAGTGTGACGGAGGTACCAGCGGGCAGCTTCACGCCGAAGGCCACCAAGTTCTTTACCGGTCTGGAACGCGACAACTCGAAGGAGTACTGGACGGCGAACAAGGCGGTCTTCGAGAGCGAAGTCAAGGAGCCGATGGCCGCGCTAGTGGAATCGCTGCCAGAAGAGTTCGGCCCATTCAAGATCTTTCGGATGAACCGTGACATTCGCTTCTCAGCTGACAAGTCGCCGTACAAGACCCAGCACGGCGCCGCCCACGAAGTCGATGGCACGGTCTACTACGTACACCTAGACGCACACGGGCTGATGGCGGCGTGTGGCGCGTACATGATGGCGCCCGATCAGTTGGAACGGTATCGGGAGGCAGTGGCGGCCGAGCGCACCGGTCGTGCGCTGCAGAACATCCTGGACGACCTCAGCGAGCATGGATTCGAGGTCGGACATGGCATGAGCGAGCCGCTCAAGACTGCGCCCCGCGGTTATCCGAAGGATCATCCCCGCGTCGATCTGCTGCGACAGAAGGCGGTCAGCGCGCATCGCCAATTAGCGGGCTCCCAGCTCCGCGACGCCGCCGCGGTACGGCAGTTCGTCGTCGAGACCTTCGACGCCTGCGAGCCGATGAATGACTGGCTCAAGTCCAACATCGGTTCCTCTAGAACCGGTCCTGGTAGGCGGTGATGGGGAAATGGAGACCGATGTCGTACAGCTGCGTACCGGAGCTCGACTTGTCACCGACATCACCCAGGTGATCATTGAGTTCTGTCGCGAGCGGGGCGACGGGTTGTGTCATGTCTTTGTTCCGCATGCCACCGCTGGCGTCGCGTTGATCGAGACCGGCAGCGGCTCTGAGGCCGATCTTGGGGACGCGATTGACCGGTTGCTCCCAAGCAAGGACATTTACCGGCACCGGCATGGCAGCCGCGGCCACGGTCGCGACCATGTGCTGCCGGCATTCGTATCACCCTCGCTTACGCTGCCAGTGCTCAGCGGCCAACCCACGCTCGGTACCTGGCAAAGTGTGGTGCTGGTAGATACGAACACTGACAACCCCGACCGGAAGGTACGGTTGAGCTTCCTTCCGGGGTGATCTCAGCCTTGGCGAGGGTGGGCAATGCCGACCAGCCGGCGGCGACCATGTCCGGTTTCGACCCACTCAGTTGGCGGGACAGATCGCTCAACACTTTCCATTGCGGGTCGATGCATGATATGCATTTTTTCTGCTACCGTTCGCGTTCCGGAAGGATCTATCACGAAATGAGTGACCAGACAACTGGCGCTACGGTCAGCGATTACGACGCCATTGGCGGGGGCCCGGCCGTGAGCGCTGTCGTAAACGATTTCTATATGCGGGTGCTCGCCGACCCGCAGCTTGTGCCGTACTTCGAAGGGGTCGACATACCTCGACTCAAACGACACCAGGTGCTATTGGTGACCCAAGTGCTAGGCGGCCCGGCCAATTATGACGGCCGCCCGCTCGCTGAGGCTCATGCTGGCCTCGGCATCGAACAAGACGACTTCGCTGCAGTGGCCAGCCATCTGACGGCTGCTATGAATGCCGCCGGAGTTCCGGAGGACATCGTCATGAGGGCAATGGCGACGGTTGCCGCCACCGAGCCCGACATCGTGGAATCCAGGTCGCCCTAACGCTTATGGACACCGCCGCCTTGAAGGCCAGCTGGGGGAAGGTCGCGGCAGCAGGCGACGATGTCCCGCTGTACTTCTACTCTCATCTGTTCTTGAGCCACCCCGACGTGCGCTCGATGTTCCCGATTCAGATGTCGGGCCAGCGCGACAAGCTAGTGACCGCTCTGGGCTCTGTTGTTTCGAATGTCGACGAGATCGACAAGGTCGTGCCCCTCCTGGAGCAGCTGGGTCGTGACCACCGGCGCTTCTCAGTGGTAACCGAGCACTACACAGCCGTTGGTGCAAGCCTGCTGGCGACCTTGAAGAAGTTCCTCGGCCCATCGTGGACGCCCGATCTCGCCGACACCTGGGCCCAGGCGTACGGCCTTGTCGCCAAAGTCATGGTTGCCGCCGCCGAGCAGCACGAGGACGTAGCGCCGGCCGCCTGGGAGGCCGACGTGGTACGGGTAGAACGACGCTCCGTCGAGGTCGCGGTGATAGAGGTCGCGCCACGGGAGCCGTACTCCTATCGCGCGGGCCAGTCAGTAGCTGTGGAGATTCCGCAACGGCCTCGGCTGTGGCGTTACTTCAGCCCGGCGAATGCTCCGGAGCCGTCAGGGCGAATGCAGTTCCACATCCAGCCGATCGACGGCGGGCTGGTCTCGAGCGCCGTGGTTCGCCGGCTGAGCGAGGGTGACACCATCAGGATGGGCGCCCCGGTCGGTGAGCAGCTCACTCTGCCCGAGGACGAGCCTCTTCCGGACCTCCTCATGATTGCAGGCGGCACCGGCCTGGCTCCACTGCGCGCCGTACTGGAGCAGATCCGCCGAGGCTGGCAGGCCTCCGGTTCGGGCCCGCGGGTTCATCTGTTCCACGGCTCGCGGATGCCCTGGAACCTCTACGACCATGAGCACCTCAGTGAGCTAGCAGGTCGGTCATGGTTCGACTACACCCCGGTAGTCTCTGAAGATCCCACGTACTACGGCGCCAAAGGACTTGTCGGCACAGTGGCAGCCAAGGCTGGCGACTGGTCGGGCCGAACTGTCATGCTGTGCGGCTCGCCGGACATGGTTAGGTATACGGTGCAAGAGCTCCAGTCCGCGGGCGTTTCCGCCGCGTCAATCAGGCGTGAGCAGTTCGATTTTCAAGGGGCGGCGTCACCGACGGAGGAGTTACATGACGCAATGGAGGCCAGGTAGCAGTGCGAGGTTCCTGCTATGAGTAGGACTGAGCTAGCGCGGGCCCGGACCACTCCACAAGATTTACGCCGCAAGCGTTTCGGGACGCGGCTCCGTGGCGTCGACTATGGCGAGGTCCGATCGTTCCTGGATGGGCTCGCCGACGAGCTGGAGGGGCTTCAGGCGCAGCTCGCGACCCTGACACAGGAGAACCGCCGACTAGGCGCCGAGCTTCAGGAAGCTCGAGCAGACCTTGAGGAGGCTCAGGCAACACCGATGGAACATGCCACCGACCAGGCCGTGAGCGTCCTCAACCAGGCTCAGCAGCTCGCCGACTCGTTGATCGATGAGGCCATGCAGTCTGCTCGTGATCTGTTGTTGACTGCGCGGTCCCAGCAGCGCGACGTCATGGAGCAGGCCAAAGTGGCCGCTAAGGGAGCGGTCAGCCGTGCCACGGCCATCGCCGAGCGCGCCGGGGGCGAGGATCCGTCGGATCGCGACGTCGAGTACATCCGGATGTTCGCCAAGGTGGCGCAAGTGCAGTTCCAGGCCGTGCTTGATGCACTCAACGAACATGTCAACCGGCTTGGTGAGAGTCCGACAATCGCTGAGCCCCTCAAGTCGGCGCCCCCTGCCGAAACGGCATGACGACGGTCCTGTCAGCTCAGCTGACGGTGGCACCGAACGCACGGCCCAGCAGGTACGTGGCCGCCAGCGGCACCGTAGCCGATCCCGAGCTGGCGCAGCGCTCGCTTGAGTGGCGAGGTGCCGGACAGCAGACCGACGATTGCACCGGTGCCGAGCAGCGCAATGCCGACCAACGCGGCGGCGATCACTACCGCGGTCAACCCAGAGGCCCCGAAGAGGTACGGCAGCACCGGAACCGCAGCACCAGACGCGAAGAAGCAGAAGCTGGAGAGCGCCGCCCGCCACGCGGAACCGACCGCTTCGTGCGGGTCGACGCCGGCCGCCTCAGGCGCGACAGCGTCCAGATGCAGTGTGGCCAGCACCATACGGGCGTGCTCTGCTGCCTCCGGCGACTGCATCCCCCGGGCCCGATAGACGAGCGCAAGCTCATTGGCGTCCACATCCAGATGCGGCAATGCCGACTGCGACTCAGGATCAGGCTGCGTCGACTGAAGTAGCTCGCGCTGCGACCGTACCGACACATATTCCCCGGCGCCCATGGACAGCGCCCCAGCCAGGAGGCCGGCAAGCCCAGTGAACAAGATCGTCCGTACGTCGACACCGGTCGCCCCGATTCCGAGCACCAGGGCCAGGTTGCTGACCAGGCCGTCATTGGCGCCGAAGACGGCCGCCCGAAACGTCCCGGAGAGCCGTACCCGGCCGCGCGCGGCGAGCCCGCGTAACACCTCGCCGTGAATTCGCTCGTCGGCAGCCATGGTGTCGGTGGCGTCCATGTCGGTCTCGTACGGCGAGCGACCCTCAGCGCGTTGCATCAAGGCGAGGATGAAGACGCCACCGAAGTGCGCGGCCAAGAAGACCAGCAGCCGGGTGGGCAGGCTACTGCGACGCGCCGGCCCGACGTCGTCACCGAGTAGTTCCAACCAGTGCGACTCATGCCGCTTCTCGGCGTCGGCCAGCGCCAGCAGGATGTCTCGCTCCTCGCCGGTCCGGCGCTCCGCCAGCCTGCGGTAGCCAGCGGCCTCGGAACGCTCGTCGGCCAGATATTGCCGCCAACGGCGGATCTGACCGGGCGTACGGCTCAGGGAGGTGGTCACGTCCACATCATGACAACCGGCGTCGCTCTACCCCGTGCAAGCCGCTGCGACCGTGCAAGCCGCTGCGAGCAAGCCGCTGCGCCCGTTTCTCCGCACAGGGCCACAAAAAGGCCCGACTGAGCCTCTTTTCGGCTGCATTCGTGGAGTTGTGCGGAGAAACGTAAGGACGGCAGGACGGCAAGCTAGCTGCTCGGCTGCCCTGAACTCGGCTGGGCTGAACTTGGCTGCTGCGCTGAACTCGGCTGCTGCGCTGGACTGCCGGCCCCTACCTGCTGACCCTGCAGCGCCTCGATGAGCTCCTTCTCGCTATTCACGCTCAGGTTGGTCTGAATCACCTTCGGGTTGTACGGCTTGATGGCCTCGATCACCCGGTCCACAGTGGCGTTCCGAGACAGGAAGAACACCGCCGCCTTGCCTGGCTCCAACGTCTGTCCAATCTCGCGGATCAGATCGTCATTCACACCGATGTCAGTCAGCTTTCCGGTGACTGCGCCCGTTCCGGCACCGACACCTGCCCCGACGACCGCACCGGCCAAGGGGTTGAGGAACAACAGCCCGACCAAGGTGCCCCAGAGCGCCCCGGTTACCGCGCCCGACCCGGCCATCATCGCGGTGAGGTTCACCGATTGGTGAAGCTTGACGTTGCCGTCCGGGGTGCGTTCCACCCAGGCTGCGTCGGCCAGCTCCAGCAGCTGTTGCTTCGCCAGATCCTTGGCCAGATCGAGCACCTTCTCCGCCGTAGCTGGACTGTCAACTCCAAATACCAGCAGCTGTGACATACAAAGCTCCTAACTCGTCAGTGTCACCGTCTCACGAGCCGCTTTGGCTGGGCTCCCCGGAGGGTGCAGCCGGTTCCGCCGGCTCGGCCTCAACCTCAATCTGACGTTCCCCACCCCCGCCGGTCTGCACCTGAATCCGGCGCGGCTGGGCGGCCTGGGTGATCGGCAGCGACAGATGCAGGACACCGTCGGCGTAGGTTGCCTGAACATTCTCCGCGTCCACCGTGTCGCCCAATTGCAGCTGTCGGGTGAAGCCTCCCTGCGGCCGCTCCGCGACAAGCACGTTGTGGCCTGCCTGGTATTCGGGGCGACGCTCTGCGCTGATAGTCAGGATGTTCCGCTCAGTGGTGATCTCCACGCTTGAGGGATCCACACCGGGCAGGTCGAGCGAGACATGAAATCCGTCATCGGCTTGCCACACATCCATGGGCATCCCCATCGGGGTCCGAGTACCCGACAGCAGCTGGTTCGTCAGCCGATCCACCTGCCGGAAAGGATCACCGAACGGGTCGAATCGCAACACACTCACGGCACACCTCCAGAACATGATGATGAGGACTTTGGATATCGGGTTCTTTACCCAGTTAAACCGCTATCACATGGCATGAGGCATCCGCAATATTCAGCGATTGGCGTGCGTCAGTCGATCAGACCAAGATCGGGAAAGTAGCCAAGATCAACGTGGCTGCGATGAGGAAGACGATCGCCACTCCAAGCAAGATCCGTTGAGCGAGGGGACGGACCAACCGGGTCGAGGCAGCGGCGAAGAACAAGACCAATGCAAACAGGACGGTAAGCAGGGCGTAGTTGTCCCCGCGCTCGTTGTAGGCCAACGCCTCTGTGAAACGGCGATCGGCACGCTGGTCCGCGGCCGCGGCTTCGGTTGTTCCAGGTGGGACGTACTCCTTCATCTTGAACGGGCCGGCTGTCGGTTCGCCCTGGGCAATCCACGCTCGGTAGGCCACTCGGAAGTGGTCGGTGAACCGCTTCTCAACGTACGTTGTGAGCGCGGTGTCGCCTTGAGCACGCGCCTGCACATACACACCCCAGATGGTGAGGTCGGCTTGCAGGGCGGCATTGGCGATGCCGCTCTGCCTCGCCGCCTCGATCCGGGAGCTGGACGCCTCACTGAAGGCGACGGACATTTCCCCACTCCACTTGGCCGACTGGAAACCACACCAGGCCGTAAGCACCGCGGTGATCGAGAGCACGATGAGGACGATCGTCTCCCGGACGTGACCAGCCGGTCGCTTCTCCGGCGCTTCCTCAGTGGTTTGCTCCGGCGGTTCCTCTGTGGTGATGCCGCTTCCTTTCCCTGGCAGTGGCGTGCAACTGTTCAATGATTGTGCGTGTTTGACCTGTGTCTGCAGCGGAGAAACGCACACAGAGGAGTGAAGGGCCCGGACAGACAAGGAGCAGACATGATCAACTACGAACTCGACGGCAAGGTTGCCGTCGTCACCGGAGCGGCCTCAGGCATAGGCCTCGCCTGTGGCCACGCGCTAGCTCGCTCGGGTGCGGCCGTGTGCCTGTGGGATCTGAACGCTGGGCCGCTGGGGACAGCGGCGGCCGAGCTGGAGCAGTACGACCGGCCGACGCGTACTGCGGTCGTGGACGTGTCCGACTCTGATCGGGTCACCGAGGCGATGGAAGCGGTGGTCAGTGATCTTGGTCGGGTCGACATTGTCGTGGCCAATGCCGGCATTGGCGGGGAGCAGAAACCGACCGCTGAGTACAGCGACGCCTCCTGGCACAAGGTCATTGGGGTGAACCTCGACGGCGTCTTCTACACCCAACGCGCGGGCATCCAGGCAATGCGGCGTAACGGCGGCGGTTCAGTGATCAACATGGCTTCGATCCTGGGCCAGGTCGGTTTCGCTATGTCTAGCGCTTACGTCGCGGCCAAGCACGGTGTGCTGGGCATGACCAAGGCGGCCGCCTGGGAGCACGCCGCCGACAACGTACGGGTCAACGCCGTGGGACCCGGCTTCATCCTGACACCGCTGCTCGAGGCAAACCTCGACCAGGCGGCGATCGACTTTCTAGCCAGCCAGCATGCCCTGCAGCGGATGGGCCAGCCGGAAGAGGTGGGCGAGCTCGTCGCCTGGCTGGCCAGCGATGCCTCTTCGTTCGTGACCGGCGCTTACTACCCCGTGGATGGGGGGTATTTGGCCCGCTGAGGCAGGCCCGACGCCTGTTGACCGGAATCAGCCCGGCTGCAGCTTTCTCAGGTCGTCCCAGAGGCTGGCGAGGTCTGCTGAGGCTCCGGGCTCCCGGCTAGCCACCAGCTGCTCCCACACCGGTGACTCGAGGAGGATGTCCGGCTCAACGGCGATCGAGCGATCCAGGTACTCCTGCGGCAGCGCCTGCGGATCCGGCCGCAAGAGATAGTCCTCTTCCTCGGCGTAGCAGTCCTTCAGGACGGTGGAGGCTTGGTCGAAACCGAGGACCACCGCGGTGCCGGTGTTAGCGGTGTTGAGCAGCAGCACCACCAGATCGGGCCGCCTCCGGCGCAGTATTTCGACGACCTTGTATACGTCACCGGCCCAGGACTCCGTCTTGCGATCGCGAGCCGCCTCCAGCGAATTGCGTGGCAGCACGTCGTCGAACACAACGACGCCGGTGTCGGCCATCCACGGTTCGATGTTGATGAAGTCGCGCAGCGCGAACTCCGACAGGTGCATTCCGTCGATGAAAGCAAGATCAACTGGGATGCCGTCGAAGTGAGTCAGCGGAGCGTCGCCGGCGAAGAAGTCGTCGCTGGTGGCCTTGACGATCTGAACGTCGCAGTGAATTGGCTTGTCAATGACAAAACGGGGGTCCACGGCGACGGAACGGGTGCGCGAGAGTGCCAGGCTGGTGCCGGTTCTGATGCCGATCTCCAGATAGGTGCGGGGACGCGTTTTCTCATGGAGCCCTTCGAGGAACTCGTGGCGGCTCATTCTCGGCTCAGGGTGAGGCGCGAACGGGTCAGACGGCTGCCAGCGCGGCTTAGCGGGTGGCGCAGGGGGCTTAGGGGCAGCCTTTTTGGCCGTGGGCTTCGCAGCCGGCCGTTTCGGCGGTTCCGTTGCCAGCCGCTTGGCCAGCGCGTTGCGAGCTTTGCGTTCCGTTTTGCGGATTGTGTTCGTACGCTCGTGGCCGATGGTCGACTCAAGCATCGAGCCCACGGTGCTCCGAATCCCCATATGTCTCCTCGCGGGTGGCGGTCTGACGTCACCGTACCAAGGGGTTCCGTAGAGTTAGATTCACCGAGCGGAGGAGGCCCGATGTTGCTGGTGCCCAAGCAATTGCAGCGTGTTGGAATGACCGGAATGATGCCGTATTACGGCGGCCGACTCTCGCCAGCGCAGGCCTACGGGGCATCCCATCCAACCGCGCCACCGCCGAACTTTGCGAAGCCTGTTACGACGGGCGGGGCCTTCGCACGGGCACCAGTGCCGACACCCGGTCAGTCCGTGCCTCCCAGTTCGCCACAGGGGGCCCAGCCCGACACGCAGGCGGCTCTGCAGCATCTGCTGCATGCTGGAGTGATCACGCAGGTGGAGTTTCAGCAGCTGCAGGCGCGGGTGATCAAGTGATCGGGCCAGTGCAAGTACTGGTCGTGGGTTTTGATCAGCCGAACTTTTCTGGTGAGGTGCTCGGGGAATTCACGCGGCTACGAGAGGCCGGCCTAGTCCGACTCATTGACGTGCTCCTGGTCTCGCGGTCTGAGGACGGCACGCTCGAGACGCTGGAGGTTTCCGAGGCGGCTGCAGCCGATCTTGGTGGCCTCGCTGCCGAAGTGCTCGGACAGCCGGAAGATGCATCGCTGGGGGAGTCGGATCCGTCTGAGATCAGCACCGCTGCAATGTGGTCTCTCGCGGACGCGATACCCATAGGCGGCACCGCCGCTGTGGCACTCATCGAACACGTCTGGGCCGCTCCTTTGAGCGCCGCGATCCAGCGTGCCGGCGGCACCCTGCTCGAAGAGACCTGGCTGGCCAGGGAGGACCGCGAGTTACTGGAGACCTTGACCGCCCAGCGTCAGAACTGAGCAGCCGGGCACTGACCCGCCCTCGGCTACGACTCGGAGACCAGACCAGTCAACAGCCGCGTTGCCGCCAAGTGAAACCGCTCCACATCGTCGTACGGACGGGCGATCAGCATGGCCCCCTCCAGGCCGCTCACGATGACTTGAGCTGCCAGGGGCGAAAATGCTGGACAGGCATGAGACCGAACACAAGAGCTTCGCGGCACCGGATGAGACGCGGAGATTCCACAACGGCCGCGCCGAAGTGCTCGAGATCGGTGGCGGAGAGGTCGGGCGGCTGATCTTCGAACCAGGCTGGCGCTGGTCGAACGACGTAAAGCCCTTGGCGGGCACCGAGAGTTGCGAGGCGCCGCACTTCCAGTACCACCTCAGCGGGCGGTTGGGCATTCTCATGGACGACGGCACGGAGTTCATCGCTGAGGCCGGGGACGTAACTTCACTGCCGAGCGGTCACGATGCCTGGGTAATCGGCGACGAGCCGGCCGTCGTTGTCGACTGGTACGGCGCCAGCAACTACGCGAAGGTAGCCGAGCCAACTGCTGCTGGAGCCCGGTGATCGTCGCTGCTTGACGCACTCCGCATCACTCACGTGGACTGCGCCTCAGCTGCAGACGGCGCGGAGTCCACGTGGGTGATGCGGAGATGATCTTTCCGAGAACCTGACTCAGCAAAGGGGTCCAAGCTGACAGCAGAAGCTGGATCAGCCTGCGATATGCCTCACGAATTGAGATAGTGTTCCTGTCTTTGGCTCTCTCGCCAAGACGGAGGAGGATCGGATGTCAGTCCCCAGCAATCCACAGCCGGCTTCGCGCGGTCGAGTCGCAATCGACGCCCCCAGACTCTGGGGCGGTGGCGTAGCCACTGCATTTGTGGCCGCGCTGGTAGCGGCGGTTGGCGTATTGCTCTGCCGTGACGTGTTGGACGTCAAGCTGGTCGAACCGCCAATGCTCAGCCTGACGGATTCCTTCCCAGTGAACTACGCCGTGACAGCGGCCGTGCTGGCCTTGGCCGCCACTGCTCTCGCACATCTTCTCTCCCTGACCACGCCGCGGCCTCGGGTGTTCTTCGGTTGGATCGTCGGTCTGGTCACGGTCGCCACGATGGTGTTGCCGTTCGCCCTGGAGGGGAGCCTGAAGGGGAAGGTCTGCGCGGCTCTGATCAATATGGTCATCGGCCTGTGCATCGCCAGCCTGCTCTCCGCCGTACTCTCCCGGACTGTGGTTGACGCCGAACGATCGTGGCAGAACCCCTGAGCGGGCGCCGTTTGATGCGGAGTTGATCAAGAGTCTGGCTCAGTTCCCAGCAGATTCAGTACGGCTCGCTCGATCTTGCCATGTGTGGTGCCATCGGAGAGGTCAGTATCTGTCGAGGCCAGCGCTGGTGAGATCGTGGCGCCGTCGTTGAAGAGATCGATCACTCGCGGATCAACGTACGACGCCCGCGCCACAGCTGGTGTGTTGCCCAGATAGCCGGCAACTTGCTGCATCGCGGACGAAACAGCCCGCTTGCGGGCGCTCATCGTCCTGGCGCGTTCATTGGCCTCCGCCAGTACTACGGCGGCGATCACCGTGCCGTGCCAGGTACGGAAGTCCTTCGCCGACATCTCCTCGCCGAGGAGGCTCTTGAGATAGCTGTTGATGTCGTTGGAACTGACATCATGCCAGTGCTGCTCATCCTTGTAGGCAAGGAGTTCCGGCCCGCCAGTACGCCGCATCAGCAGGTCGCGTACCGCTCGCAGGACAAGATCATCAGCGAGCGCGACGTAGCGCTCCTGACCGGACTTGGCGATGTAGTTGAAGATCACAGACCCAGCCGCAATGGAGACATGCTCCTTGTGGATCGTTGCCAGACCGTAGCTGTTGTTGGTCTCGGCGTACGCCTCGCCGCCGATCCGAAAGAAGCCAAGATCAAGAAGTCGGAAGGCGGTTCCCAGGGCCCGTTGGTACGGCATTCCCGGCAGCTGCAGATGAGTTTCGACGATACGTCGCGCTGAGGGAAGTTGGGCCGCAAGCTCCAGCACTTTGTCGTACTTCAGTCGATCACGCTTCAACCGCCATTGCACATGGTAGAGGTATTGCCGCCGACCGGCGTCGTCGGTGCCGACGGCCTGCAGATGTCCGTTCGGAACCGGGCAGATCCATACCTGTTCCCATGCCGGCGGGATCACCAGCAGCTTGCAACGCTGGCTCGCTTCTGGGGTCAGGCGGATTCCGGCCTCGTCCAGGTAGACGAACCCCTTCCCGGCGCGCCGCCGGGTCCATCCGGGATCTCGCGGTGAGACCTTCCTTAGCCTCGGCACATATCCGTTGTACCCACCCACGCCGACCCATCACCGACTTGTCAGCATGAGTGGTCGCCAGAGCGGCCACCGACGCTGACAAGTCGGCCTAAGGCACCTTAGGTACCTCAGACCGGAGTCAGGCAAAAAGATAGGTAATCTCCACGTGTTACGCCTCCCCGCCTTAGAACCAGGATGGTTCTCAAGAGCAAACAAGGAGGCTGAAATGAGCTTGATCAACGACTACACCTACCAGGTTATGACGGATCAGCGGGAGCGCGACCTCGCTCGACTGGCCGAGAACAACAGGCGGGTTCGGCTCGCACTGAGCGGTCGAGTGAGCTGGTGGCAGCGGAGGCTGGCACGTCGCAAGCAACGCATCGCCATCGCGGCCCCGCGGCCGGAGAATCGTGGAATGGCGACGCCCCAGCACCGGGTCGCGCACTAAGCGCGACCCGGTCAGGCGTCAGAGCCAGGTGGCACGATAGTGCTTATGGTTCGAGCGGCCAGATCGGCCAGTTCTGTGCGGAGTCACGACATCGTAGGCCGGGCTGAGCAGCGTGCTCAGCTCGGCCAGATCCTCGATGAGGTCATCGATGACGGCAGTCGTTTCGTCATCATGGGTGGTGACGCTGGGGCCGGCAAGACCAGTGTTGTCGAGGTCTTCGTCGCCGATCTGTTTGGTCCGCTGGCCGATCGCAAAGCCCAGGTGATCCGCGGTCAATGTGTGCCGATGGGTGGGGAAGGCCTACCGTACGCGCCGATCGTCGGCGCTCTCCGGGACCTGGTGGGCCAGCACGGCAGCGAGCAGATTCTGGAGTGGGCCGGCGCTGGACGGCAGGCGCTCGGTGCACTGCTGCCCGACCTGGGTACGCCGCCGCGTGAGAACGATGACACCATTCGGCTGCGACTCTATGAAGTCGTCGCCATGCTGCTGGAGCGGGCCAGCGAGAACGGGCCGCTGGTGGTGATCATGGAGGATATCCACTGGGCTGACGAGTCCACCCGCCATGTGCTGCGCTTCCTGGCACGTGCCCTGACCGATGCCTCGGTGATGATCATCACCACCTACCGCGGCGACGAACTCACCCGCCGGCATCCGTTACGTCCGTTCCTGGCCGAAGTCGGCCGCTTCCCAGGCACGGTACGCATCGATCTGCCTAACCTGGAGCGTGCGGAGGTCGCTGAACTGCTGACCCAGCTCATGGAACGGCCGCCCAGCAATGTGATCATTGATCTGGTTTATCAGCGCAGTGAGGGCATCCCCTACTTTGTCGAAGAGCTCACCCGATCGGCCGCTCGTGGCTGTATTGATATGCCGGACACGCTCCGTGATGCGCTGAATGTGCGCGTTTTAAGTCTCTCCGACCGTACTCAGCAGACCTTGCAGTTGGCCGCGGTTGCGGGAAACCGTGTTGATCATGGGCTGCTGGAGGCGGCGGCCGACGCTTCGGACGGTGAGTTGGAGAGTCAGCTGCGGGAGGCGATCGACGCTGCCGTCCTCACCACAGATGAGACCGGGTACAGCTTCCGGCACGCGTTGCTGCGTGAGGTGGTGCACGATGACTTGCTGCCAGGCCAGCACGCGCGGCTGCATGCGCGGTTCGCGAGGATCTTGGAGGAGCACCCTGACCTGATGAGCTCCGAGGCGGCCCCCTCGGAGATCGCGCACCACTGGAATGCGGCGCACGAGGTGAACAAGGCTTTCCGGTGGGCTTTGACCGCCGCCGAGTCGGGCTCTGCAGCCTTCCATGAAGCACTCAAGTTGTACGAGCGGGCCCTTGAGCTGTGGGACCAGGTGGACGACCCGGAGTCGGTGGCCGGAACGCATCCCAGCTTGCTGATGCGCGCCGCGTACGCCGCCGAGGATGCCGGTGAGTTCGATCGAGCCCTGGCCTTGGTGAACGGCGCTCTGGACGAGTTGGACCCGGAGAGGAATTCTCGGGAGCGCATTGAGGCGTTGATCGTGCAGGCGCGTAACAAGTTCAGCGTGATGGGTTCGGGCGGCGTCGAGGCGCTTCGTGAAGCGCTTCGTATCCTCCCTGAAGACGCTGATGCCAAGCTCCGGGCTCGGGTTCTGGAGATGCTGGGGCGCCGCACCATGCTCTCGGGCGACCCGCAGCGAGGCATCGAGTTCTCACAGCAGGCCGTCGATGCCGCAGCGCTGACCAACTCCGACTCGGTCACGGCGAACGCATGGATCACGCTGGGCACCAGCCTGGCTGCGGCTGGTCAAGAGGAGGAGGGCCTCGCCGCATTCGAGCGCGTGAGTCAGCCTGCGCGCACCAGCACACGTACGCTGCTGCGCTTCTACATCAACTATTCCGACGCGCTCAATCACGTCGGCCGGTACGAGGACGCGGCAAGCCAGGCTTTGAGCGGTGTCGAGGTGGCCGGTGAGCTTGGTCTGCAACGCTCTTTCGGCTCAATGCTCGCGGGGAATGCCGCCGAGCCGTTGCTCGCGCTTGGGCAGTGGGCACGGGCATCGGCCATGATCGAGCGGGCGCTTGAACTGGATCCGCCAGCGCACCATCATGCGCACCTTCGGTTGCTCCAGGCCTGGTTGCATGTGTGGCGCGGCCAGTTGGACGAGGCGGACGCGGTGCTCACCGAATTTCGACCGTTGATCAGAAATGAGCAGCTTGCGCCGCAGTACAACAGCCAGGCGATCCGCACCGCCGCCGAGCTCGCGCTCGCTGTAGGTGATCATCAGCGGGCTTGGTCCGATGTGAATGTGTTCTTTGATCATTGGGAGCTCTACGAGCGGACGCAGTGTTATCCGCTGCTCGCGGTTGGTGCTGCGGCTGCCCGAGTTCTCGATCAGGCCGAAGGCACCGGGGAGCGGCTGGCACTGGTTCGGGACTTGTTCGATCATCGGGCGATGCCAGTGCACATCCGCACATTCTGGGAACCCATGATCATCGCCGAATCTGATGACACGGCAGACGCGTGGCGGTCCGCGTTGGATCAGCTGGCGGCGCAGCCAGCGCCCGCGCACCTGCATCCGTATGCAGGTCTGCGACTCGGCCAGCACCTGGTCGCGGCGCGTGAGCGTGTGGAGGCCAAGCAAGTGTTGGCTGCTGCGTCGGAGCGGGCGGTAGCGCTCGGCTCGGCTTTGCTGACCGATCGAATTGCGGCGCTGTCGCAGCGCGCCGGTTTCGTTGTGGCGTCGCAGGCGGAGGCGAGTCCGGTCGCTGGGCTGACACCGCGCGAACTCGAGGTGCTGCAACTGGTCGCGGATGGCCGATCCAATGGCGAGATTGCCTCGGCACTATTCATCAGTACCAAGACCGCCAGCGTTCACGTGTCCAACATCCTGGCCAAGCTGGGGGTGAGTGGTCGCGGTGAGGCCGCGGCCGTCGCCCACCGGGTGGGCCTCACCGTGGCCTGAGCCTGCTTCCTCAGTCCCGGCTGACTGTGCCGGTGAAGCTGATCGCCTCATGTACGTCGTCGTTCGGGTCCACGATGAAGGTCACCTTCTTTAGCTCTGAGAACGGGACCGCGAAGCCGACTGTGGCGATGGCTTCACCTTTGGGTTTGACGGTGCCACTGAAGCCGCTGCTCAGCTCATCGGTCTTGTCGATGATAATTTGTGCGTCCTGGCCATTGCCGTACTGAGCACCGATCAGGACACTCTCGGCGTCGTACGGCTCCTTGGTCTTGTTCTCGATGCGGACCGAAGCGATCACGATCTCCCCGTTCGTCGCCTCAGCGCCGCGGTCGGTCTTCGTCGCCTTGTCCGCAACCGCGCCCGCAATCTCGATCAGCAAGCCATCGTCGAACTCGGCGACGTCATCCAAGCTGAACTGCTGCTCCTCTGGCACCTCGGCCGGAGTGGCGCTGGTTGGGCTCTCGCTCGGGCTGGGACCTGAACTGGCGGTGGAGGCCGGCGCTCCAGGGCTGCCGCTGGTAGGAGTTACGTTCGACTGCGGTTGATTGGCGGGCAGGACACCACATCCCGCTAGGGCGAGCAGTACAGCGATGAGCGCTCCCGGGAGTCGCCTCATAGACCGACACCGTACCCGGCCAAAACTGATCACGGGCCGCTAAGGTGGACCGCGTGAAATGGAAGGTGGCAGTCGCGGTCGGGGCCATAGCAGGAGGCGCGTTGTGGTTTGTGCGCCGGAAGTCCCGCCAAGCCGCAGCTGATGCAGAGCTCTGGGCCGAGGCCACCGACCCCATCGCCCGCTTCGGCGAATCCTGACTCCCAAAACGCTGACAAGTCGGCGGTGAGTGTGTGAGTGGGGGAGTGTCAGGGTTGCGCCTCGCCAGGTTTGGTGAACATGGCCACCTCGTGTGAAGAGTCCTCATCGATCAAGAGCGTCAGCAGGTCATCAGCTCGCAGTTGAGTACTCCCGCGCGCCGGGAGCAGCACCCCATCGCGTACCACCATGCTGATCCATACGTTGCCGACGAGCTCGGCGACCTCCTCGACTGTTCGGCCGTCGACGACAGATCCGGCAGCAACAGAGACCTGATAGGCAGTGTCCGGTTCGGCTTGCAGCCGGACCGCGACCGTCCATGGCTCGGGCCTGACAGGCTGCATCGGTACGCCCAAACGTCGCGCCACTGGAGCGACCAGGCTGCCCTGGACCACGACGGAGAAGATCACCACGATCACGACAATCCCGTACAGCCGCTCAGCGTCAGGCAGCTCTGCCTTCAGAAGCAACAAGCCGAGCAGAATCGGCACTGCGCCCTTGAGCCCCGCGAACATCACGAACGCGCGCTCACCACGTTCCAGCTGTGCCGGAAGTAGGCACAGACCGACGACGAGCGGCCGGATGACGACGGCGAGTGCGAGGCCAAGAATAAGTCCGGGCAGCCAGACATCCATCCGGGCCAAGACCGCCAGATCGATGGTCAGTCCCAACCCGACGAAGGCCACGATCTCCGCCAGTCCGGCGAGTGCCGCATGAAACCGTTCGATCTCACGCTGGTACGGCGCGCGGCGGTGGCCGATGATGATCCCGGCTACGAAGACTGCGAGAAAGCCGGAGCCATGCAGCAAGGTGGTTGCGCCGTAGATAAGGAGCACGCTCGCGAGCGTGCGCAGCGGATACAAGGCCTCGCTGGGAAGCGAGACTCGACGCATGAACGCGAGTAAGGCGACCCCACCCGCAATGCCGGCAGCCGCACCGATTGCCATCTGAAGGACGAAATCGACTGCAACGCTGCCGAAGGCGGCTCCGCTCAGGCCTCCGGCGGCCAGCAATCCACCCATCAAAGCGATGCCGACCGGGTCGTTCGCCCCGGATTCACCCTCCAGGATGGTGCCGCTGCGTCCGGCGATCTCGTTCCGGCCTAGCACGGAGAACACCACTGCTGGGTCGGTCGGCGAGACGGCAGTTGCGACCAGCAAAGCGACATACCAGGCCAGCCCGAATCCCAGGTGCAGCAAGACCCCGCCGCCTGCAGCGGTCAGAAAGGTCCCGAACACTCCGAGGACGACGATCGGTACCAGCGAAGGTCGCAACCGAGCCCATCCGATGTTTCTGCCGCCATCGAAAAGGATCAGGATGAGCGCCACCGTGACGGCCTGCTCGACCGCACCCTCCGGCGGCGTCGGGATTCCCGGAATCAGCTGGACTGCTATGGCCGCGGCGGCCAGCATCCACACAGGCGCCGGCACTCTCAATCGCGCCGACAGTCGGTTGACTAACACCGCCCCTAGGGCAACAGCACCGGTCAACGCCATGATCAAGGCGTAGCGGGCGGTCTCGGACAACTGCTGCTCCTCGGCGGAATCGACGAGTTGAGGCGATTGCCGACCAGCCTTCCCGGCACACCGATGCACACATTACGCCCCCGCGGGTAGTGAGAAATTGTGCGCACTAACCCATCAAGGGTGACTCGCGATGAGAGCGAGTCCCCTAGTCTCATCCCATGAGCTCGCAGATCGAGGTCAGCATGCGTCCGGCGTTCCCCCGTGGGCTGATCATCCTCCTCGGAATCGCCGCCGCGCTCGTCGTGGCCCTCGGTATGAGGCAGTTCGCCAACATTCTCGGTCCGGTATTCATGGCGCTAGTGCTCTCAATCGCCGTCCACCCGATACACCGTCTGGCCGCCCGTTTCCACTTGCCGGCCTGGCTGGGAATGATCCTGAGCCTCATCGCGGTCTACCTGATCGTCTTCGGGCTGTTCACGATTCTGGTCATCGCCGGCATCCAGTTCGCGTCCCTGCTGCAGTCCTATGGCCCACAATTCCAGGCCTTTTTGCAGCAGGCCAGTCAAGCCCTCCAGTCAGTCGGTATCAGCCAGGAGAAGCTACAAGGCTTTGTGAACGACCTCAGCCCAAGCAGACTGGTTGGGGTTGCGAGCAGCCTGCTCGGCGGGCTCGCCGGCGTATTGAGCGACATCTTCTTTCTCATTGTGCTGCTGTTCTTCACAGTCGTCGACGCGGGAGATTTCGCCTCCAAGCTGAAACGCGTCCCAGTGCACGGTCAGCGGCTCGCTGATGTATTTGACCGGTTCGCTATTGGCTCCCGCCAATATCTCGCGGTAGCAACGGTATTCGGCCTGATTGTCGCATTCTGCGACTTGATAGCGCTCTGGATTCTCGACATCCGTTATGCCTGGCTCTGGGCACTGTTGGCATTTATTACCAACTACATCCCCAACATCGGCTTCGTCATTGGGTTGGTGCCACCCACAATAATTGCGCTGCTCGATCACGATGTCGTGACTGCGATTATCGTCGTCGCGGTCTACTGCGTATTGAATTTTGTCATTCAAACCATTATCCAACCCCGGGTGATCGGCGTGCAGGTCGGACTCTCGGCCACCCTCAGCTTCTTGTCCTTGATCGTCTGGGCCACGATTCTCGGCGCTTCTGGAGCATTTCTTGCCATTCCGCTGAGCCTGTTGGTCAAGGCCTTGCTGGTCGATGTCGATCCTGAACAGATATGGGTGTCACCCCTCTTGTCCAGTGAAAAACCTGGCGAGGAACCAGAGGAGGCTCAAGGCAAGGACCGTGATGCCGTCGCGCCGGCGACTGGACCCCCTCCCGCGGAGGCGGGAGCTCCAGGCAGTTAGAGGATTCCGAGTCGCTCCGCCTGGAGAACCGCCTCGCGACGTGTCTGCACGCCCAGCTTGCGATACGTCGAGCGCAGGTGAGTCTTCAGCGTGTTCCTGGAGATAAAGAGAGCAGAGCAAAGCTCGCGCTGGTCCAGCGGAGTCGGCAGGTACTGCAAGATCTCCAATTCCCGTTCTGAAAGCGGATCGGGCAATCGGACTCCGGAAACGGGCTGCCCGCGCAGATAGGCGAGCAACTCAACCACCTGCTCTCCGTACGCGGTGATTCGACGCCGCTCGGCCTCAAGCGCCGGCATGATCGCCGCAGCGATCTCGCCGTACGGGCGTCGCCAGCCATGCAACTCCGTGCTGTGTAAGGCGAGCCGAAGATACTGCGAGGCGTGGTCCGGCTTCTCCGCCCGCAGCGCCAGACTCGCAGCACCCAGGAGCACTCGTACGCGCAGTGCCTCGGACCGTCCCGGAAGCGACGCCGACTCAAGTGGCAGATTGCTGATCAATCGATCCAGATCCCCGTTGACCTGATGTGCCTCAGAGTCCAGGAGCGCGCGCTGCATCACCCAGGCCCGTAGGTACGACTGATTGTGCGTTCCATCATCAAAGCTGTTCACCGGTGATGACGTGAATGTCAGGTCCAGCGCTTGTGAAACTTCGCCTGCCGCAAGGTGGGCGTCGATCCGGGCGAGTGACCACAAGCATCCGGTAGTCCACCATCGTTGAACTTGCGGATTCGTCACGATCAGCTCATCCAGCATTAACGCGCAGCCCAACGAGTCGTTATCTCGGATCAGGCGCAGGCGCGCATCGGTGATCGTTTCGAGCGCCTGGGCGATCGGGTGGGGAAACGCAGATCGCGCTGGGCCGGTTTCCAGATGATCAGGCGGCGGCGCAGTTTGACTTTCGGTCTCCATCTCAAGCCACTGCCGTGCGGGCAAGATCGTTGCCCCTTGATCGAGAGTGCCCGGATTGCTCTCACTGTCGATGAGTGCATCAGCCCGATCGAGCTGTTGATGGGCGGATCGGAGGTCCCCGGCAATGATCGCTTCCCATGCCCGGATCTCGAGCGCGCCAAGTTGTAAAGCGGTGTACGTCACGGCACTGGAGGCATTCGACTCGTTCAGCATGGTCACCGCTGTACTTGATGGCCCTTCGAGGAGAAGGCAGGCGGCATGCAACTCATGCCACTTGGACTTCAATGCGTGCGACGCGGCTGTGGAGCCAGAGGTCGGATCGTAATGAGGATCGATCTCGAGGATCCGGACCGCCAATTCTGGCTGACCTCGCTCAGCGAACCACCAGCCTCGCAAGAACCGGAGTACGTCGGCCTGCTGTCGCGTCCCAGGATGCGGCCTGCCGTCCAAGATTCCCGACAGCAACGCCATGGCTTCCATCCGGGCACCGGTGCCAATGCTGATCAAGACTGACGACAGCAGCAGGTTGAGATCTCCCTCGCGGCGGGAGATCGGAAGTCGGCCGAATTCCGTCCGGACCCAGGTCCAGTCACCTGTCGCCAGCGCCACACATGAGCCGGCCAGTACAGCTTCGCCTAGGATCTCCCACGACTGGCCTTGTACGGCCAGCGGAGCTGCGCGGATGTGCTCGCCTTGTTTGGAAAACCATGCCGCTGCCCGAGCGGATAGTCGCCGAACCTCCTCAGGTGAAGATCGCATCAGTTCGGCAAGCAGCAGGGCACGAAACATGGGGTGGTAGCGATAGGGCCACCGGCCACCGGTGAGCCGATGCAGGAAACCCGGCTGGGAATGTACCTGCTCGAGCAACAAGGCGGCATCGGAGCGGCCGGTGAGTTCCTGCGCCAGCTCGACGTCAAGGAACTCGCTCACCGAGGTTTGCAGCAGGAACCAGCGAACGTCGTCGGCCGTATATCCGAGTGCCTGACCCATTAGGTAGCTGCCTAATGCGGTGTCGCCATGCAGCAGGGTCGTGAAAGCGTCGTCCGAACGAGCTCCCCGGGACAAGGGCGTGGTGGAGAGTCTGAGTCCGGCTGGCCATCCCTCGGTGTGCAGCCAGAGTGCGTGTGCTTGCTCTGAACTGACCTCGACATTGTTTGCGGCAAGGAACAACCGAGTCTCGTCCTCGTCGAAGGCAAGGTCATCAGCCCTGATTTCTTGCACCTTGCCTGCCAGCCTGGCCGCATGGAGGGCGAGGATCGGATCACGCCGAGTCGCAATCACCATGTGTCGCTTTTCATCGGCTAGATGCAACGCATCCTTTAACAGCCAGGTGCTCCGGCTGCCCTCCAGCAGATGCACGTCGTCAATGATCAACGTGACGGCCCTGAGGCTGAGGGCATCAGTGATCTGGTGCCACAGGTGCCAGCTGTCGGTGTTCTCCCCAGGGTCCAGCCAGACTATTGGGCCGCCGGTCTGTGGCGCCCATTGCTGCAAGAGCGTGGTCTTGCCATAACCTGCGGGTGCTGAAACCAGCGTTATAGGTTGCGAAGCGCTTCTACCGAACTGCAGAAGCCTCCGGCGTGTGATAACGCCGTCCTGAGAGATCGCAACCCTTCCGTTGGAAGGCCATTCGCTTGGGTTAGTCGAGTAAGCCTAGCCCGGTTCCCCGCCAAACTTCCGCGATTTGGTCAGCTGCGTCAATCCCCGACGACGCACCATTGTCCATGCTAAGGCGGCCGCTATTCCGCGTCCAGCTTCATCTTTGCCGGATTTCCAGCAGCTCGACGCCAAAATCTTGCATGGCCTGCAAGGCACCGTGGAGCTCAGACTGGTCGCGAAAGACACCCACCAGGATGGTGCCGTTGCCTGTCGCTTCGATGTGGAGGTTCAGAGCCTCAAGTGCGGCAACGAGTGCATCAGTCAACTCACCGCGTACCCGGATCTCATAGGTGAGGCGCTCAGCGCCTCTCGTCATGACCGTGAGGCGGCCGCTTGGCCGATGGTGGCCGCGGCCCAGATAACGATGACGTCGCTGGTGATCAACGACCTACGCCGGCCAACCCGTCCGTGACCTGCTCTTATTACGGACATGCCGCCTCCATACGCTGACTCGCGACGCAATGATCGGATAACGGCACACTGCTCTTGATCGGTTGCCTGAGCATCACTCTTTAGGGGTGATCTTTCAGTAATGCCGCCGTCCGGGTGACCTGACGACCTTGGCTGGCCCACGAGTAGCGTCCTACTCGTGGGCACTTTGTCGGACCTGGTCGAGTTGTCAGGGGGAAACTTCCGCATGGGCTCGCAGCAGTTCTATCCCGACGAGGGACCAGTCCATGACATGCAGGTTGAGCCCTTTGCCATCGAGCAGCATCCGGTCACCAACGCGCAGTTCTCGGAGTTCGTCTCCGACACTGGGTATGTGACGGTGGCCGAGCGGCCGCTCGACCAGGCGGTGTTCCCTGAGCTGGCGCCAGAAGAGCTTGAGGCAGGCTCCCTGGTGTTCACTCCCACGGCTCGACCTGTCGATCTGAGCAACTGGCGGCAGTGGTGGCGCTGGTCGGTCGGTGCTGACTGGCGACATCCTCTCGGCCCCGAGTCGAGCATCGAGGAGAAGGCCGATCATCCTGTGGTTCAAGTCGCCTATCCCGACGCCGAGGCGTACGCGAACTGGGCTGGTCGGAGGCTGCCGAGTGAGGCGGAGTGGGAGTACGCAGCGCGAGCGGGGAGCACCACGACCTACGCCTGGGGTGATGAGGTCAAACCGGACGATCGGTTGATGGCGAACACCTGGCAGGGACGATTCCCCTACCAGAACACCGGCGCTAACGGCTGGGTCGGCACCTCTCCTGTCGGGTCGTTCCCAGCCAATGATTTCGGGCTGGTCGACATGATCGGCAATGTCTGGGAGTGGACGACCACCACGTATCAGGCGCGACATGCCATGGCATCGCCGTGCTGCGGTCCGAGTGCCGCCGACCCAACCCCAGACCCGACGACCCGCAAGACGTTGAAGGGTGGCTCACACATCTGCGCGCCTGAGTACTGCCTGCGATACCGCCCGGCAGCGCGTTCGCCTCAGTCGTTCGACACCTCAACTACGCACATTGGCTTCCGCTGCGTCGTGAGTCTGTGAGCTGGTGACCGAGGCAGTCGGGGAGGCGTCGTCAAGGTCGACACCAGCAGGGCCCTCTGGCTCAGGTATCTCGGGGCTCTCTGGCTCAGATAGCTCCGGAGCAGCTGGGCTGGGAGGCCGACCAAGGAACTCGATGATCACGAGTGCGACCAAGACTCCCAGGGTTATGCCGAGGACCACCCTCCCGGTCGGCTGATCCCAGAAGACCAACACCAGCGCTGCTATCGCAATCACAGCGACCCACAACACCTTCTTGTAGGTGTAGACCCAGGCGCCAACCGGGCCAGTGCGGAAGCCAGCCTGTTCGGCACCGCCGCGCAGCCAGCCAATACCCTTGGTCAGCCCTGCGCGAGCCCGGACCGCGGTGGTGGAGCGGCCGGTGAGGAACCCGGCCAGAGCGATCACGAGTCCAAGGACCAGCACCATACGTAGGCCCAGCCGCAGGAACCGTACGAGGGTGTCGTAGAAAGCGGCTGCGGCATCCCGGGTCAACACGCCCAAAGGAAGCTCATTGAGGTAGATCGTGCGGAAGAGGGCGAGCGCGAGCCCGAGCGCCAGCATTCCGCCAGCGAGGCCGAGCCCGACGCCCACAAGTGCGCGGCGGTGGCCTTTAGCGACATAGATACCGATCGCAAGGAAGAACAGAGCTATGACGGGGAGCCAGTTTCCAATCGCATTGAGCAGATTGAAGGCACCGCGAGCTTGGGCGATGTAGTCGGATTGGACAAGAACGAATGAGGGGTTGACGTTGGGAATGCGGCTTGCGAGTTCAAATCCACTGTCGATCAGCCGCTGTTTGACCTCCTGGATGATCGGGCCAAGATTGATGCTGACGGTGTCGTTCTCGATCGTGACACCTTCTCGGGTCTCCCCGGTCAGAGCGGCGACCAGCGCCTGGTGAGCTGACCGGTTAGCAGTGAGCCAGGCATTGGCGAACGCGTCGCTGGCCATCACCTCCCCAACCTTGTCGCGCACGAAGCTCTGCACGCCGCTCGACAGTGGCTGCGAAAGTGCGTGGAGTTGAGTGGCGATCAGCGGAGGCAACCCGCGTTCGGCGAGCGCATCCACAGCTTGGTTGGTGATTCCCACGACGTCCAGGTGGGTGAAGATCTCGGCGGTGATCTTGTCCGCGATGTGCGCTTTGGATCGCCGGATCGCTGGCCAGCGGCGCCACCGTAGCCACGTAACGATCGGTATCGGTGACCAAGTTCTTGGTCCAAACGGCCACCACCGAGATCGGCGCCAGAATGCAGCCGATCACGATCAGCAGGGTGGCCACCGCTGAGCGCCACCGCTGCTTACGCGGCCTAGAGGGTGGAACGACAGCTTGGTCGGTTGCCACCGCGGCAGCAGTGGGGGCCTGGGAGCGCAGTTCCGCTACCTCGGCACGAAGCCGCTCGAGCTCGGCCCGCTCGTCCGGGCTCAGCGCAGCATCGTCCGGCACAGCGCTGCCGTTCTACACGGGGTCACGATGGCACCATCTCC
>CAVSSB010000043.1:0-38259 GCA_963730505.1 uncultured Actinomycetota bacterium | reverse complement strand
GCTGCTTGATTCGGCCTAGTTCCCCTCCGACGGTGTCGATGTCGATGTCGGTGTAGTTGTCTGCTGTGTCGGTTCCTCGGTCGGTTCCTCCGTGGGTTCCTCGGTGGGTTCCTCGGTGGTCGGTGGCGGAGAAGGTGGTGCTGCAGTCGCGAGCGTGAGCTCGATTCTGGTGTCGCGATCAACTGTGGCGCCTGCGTTCGGGCTCTGGTCGATCACCGTACCTGCAGGCTTGGAACTCTCCCGCTCCACAAATTGCGGCTCACCGAAACCGGCATCCCTGGCCTCACGGATCGCTGCGCCGCGACTCAAGCCTTCGAAGTTCGGGACCTCCGACTTGCCGGTGGCGTACCTCACGGTGATCTTGCTATCCAGCGGCACGACGGAGCCCTCCTTGGGCGAGATGCTGATCACCTCGCCTGGTTTGGTGTCGGGATCCTCGCTCTTGGCAGCCACCGTATTAACGTTGCTGAACTTCAGATCATCGAGAGTGTTTTCGACATCTTTGACATCTTCGCCGACGAGGCCATCGGGGATGGTTTCGGTCTTGGGGCCCTCATTCAAGGTGATCGTGACGATGCTGTTCACATCCACCTCGGTACCGGCGACGGGTTCTTGCGCCGTGATCGTGCCCTTGGTTTCCTCGTTGCCGTTCACTTTCTTGACTTCGACCTGAAGATTGTTCGCAATGAGCTGGCCACGTGCCTCGGGCTCGGTCAGCTCGAGCACGTTCGGCACCTCGACCCGCTCGACCGGAGGCGCCGCCGTGAACATCTGGTAGAGCGCCCAGCCGCCGAGGCCTAACGCCAGCACGATCAGCGCACTAATGAGGATTGCCAGGCCAACGCGGCTCTTGCGAGGTTCCTCTTCCTCGTAGTCCTCTTCCTGAAGTTCCTCCGGAGGCACAACGGTCGGCGGCCCAGCCACGTGAGTGGGAGTGTCATATGCGCTGGCGGCCATCGCTCCTGCTGCCATAGGCACCACCGCAGTTGTCCGCTGCGCTGTGGTCTGCTGGCCGGAGAGCAAGCGAGTGATGTCCGCCTTCATTTCCAGCGCGGACTGGTAGCGGTCGGCGGGGTCCTTGGCGAGCGCTTTCAGGACGACCGCGTCGATTTCAGGTGTAATCTCCGGGTCCAGCTGGCTGGGTGGCACCGGGGCTTCGCGTACGTGCTGGTAGGCGACACTTACTGGAGAGTCGCCTACGAAGGGCGGCCGACCGACGAGCAACTCATAAAGCAAGCAACCGGTGGAGTAGAGGTCACTGCGGGCGTCCACCGTCTCGCCGCGGGCCTGCTCCGGCGAGAGGTACTGAGCAGTCCCAATGACTGCAGCGGTCTGGGTCATGGTGGCACTGGTGTCTGCCACGGCGCGGGCGATGCCAAAGTCCATCACCTTGACCCCGCCGTTGGGCGTGAGCATCACGTTGGCCGGTTTGATGTCCCGGTGCACGATGCCGGCCTTGTGGCTGTAGCTCAGCGCATCCAGGACACCTTGGGTGAGTTCCATCGCCCGTTCGGGCAGGATCTTGCGTCCCTCGCGGAGCACATCCCGCAACGTCGAGCCCTCGACCAGCTCCATGACGATGTAGGGGATGGCAACGCCGGACAGCGGATCGATCTCCTCGCCGGTGTCGTAAACGGCGACGATCGTCGGATGGTTCAGGCCAGCGGCCGACTGAGCTTCGCGGTGAAACCGGGCCTGAAACGTCGGGTCAACAGCGAGGTCGGTACGCAGCTGCTTGACCGCAACGGGCCGCCCGAGCCGTTGGTCGACTGCACGGCGTACCTCCGCCATGCCGCCTCGGCCCAACAGGTCGCCCAGTTCGTAGCGGCCCCCGACCGTCGTTGGGCTGCTTGTCATCCCCATGATCCTCCCTCAACCCCGGCTGCCATTCTCGGTCATGCCCCCCCGGACCGCGAAATAGCCCACCTAGTGGCTGCTTGCGGGTTCCGACTCCTTCGTCGCTCGCAGCGCAGCGACTTGGCAACTAGACCGACTGTCACTTTGCGCCGAAAGCTCGTCGTGTAGCTATCAGCGCTGCACGCGTTCCTGTCACGATGCATCCGTTGCAACGCATGCATCGTGGCAGGAACGGACGTGCACGTGCGCTTCTGACAGGGATGAGGCGTGAACTCAGGCGGTACCTGCAGTCGTCGGAGTGAGCAGCTCGTCATAATGCCGCTTGCATCGTTGCTCGGGCGATGGGTGCTGCCACCAGACCGCCGGCGATGTCGTTCCGCGGGATATCGGCGTCCTCGACGATCACCGCGACGGCGATTTCCGGGTCGTCCAGCGGCGCAAAAGAGGTAAACCACGCGAACGGCTTGCGCTTGGGATCCGACTGGGCCGTGCCGGTCTTGCCGCCAACCTCAACGCCCGGAATCTGCGCATTGCGCCCAGTACCCTCGCTGACCACCACGGACATCATTTGCTGCAACTCTTTGGCGTTCTCTGGGGTCATGGCAGTGGAGAGCGCGTCAGGTTTGTGGGTCTGGATCGGCTGCAGATCCTGAGCTCGCACCGTGCTCACAATGTAGGGGTCCATCAGCACCCCGTCGTTGGCGATCGCGGCTGACACCATCGCCATCTGCAACGGGCTCGCCGCGACGTCGTATTGGCCAATTGCGCTCAGCGCCAGCTGCGCATCATTCATCTTGTCGGGGAATTGGCTGGCCACACCTTTGAGGTCGGCCAGGTGCCGCCTGTCGAAGCCGAAAAGCTGGGCTTGGTCCCGGAGCTTGTCCTCACCGACATCAAGACCCAGGTTGGCGAACGCGGTATTACAGGAGACTTTGAGTGCCTGGGTCATCGTGATCTTGGTGCCGCCGCAGTCACCGGAGTTGGACAGGAACACGCGGGTGCCCGGCAACTTCAGCCGATCCGGCGACTCCACCAGGGAGTCTGGGGTCTTGCCGTCAGCGAGGGCGGCAGCCGCCGTCACCAGCTTGAACGTCGAGCCGGGGGGATAGATTTCGCGTGCCGCGCGGTTGGACATGGGGTGCTGCGGGTTCGATGCCAGGCGGTCGTACGCCTTACCGGCAGCCTCGATGTCGTGGCTCGCAATGTCGTTCGGATCGAAGGTTGGGCTAGTCACCATGGCGAGCACGGCGCCTGTCTTGGGGTCCAGTGCGACGACTGCGCCTTTCTGATTGCCGAGCGCTGTCGCAGCAGCTTCCTGAATCTCGGGCACGATCGTGGTCTGGACGCTCGCCCCTTTCGGCGTCTTGTTGGTCGCGAGGTCGATCAGCCGGCGTACGAAGAGCGCGTCGTCGCTGCCTGACAGCTGGGCGTTGTAGGTGCTCTCCAGTGCGGAGCTGCCGCGGTCGTAGGAGTAGAAGCCGGTGATTGGCGCATAGAGCTCGCCGTCGGGATAGACACGTTGGTACTTGAAGCGGTCCTTTGCAGACACGGTCTTGGCGATCTCGGTCTTGCCGGCAGCCAGGATCGCTCCGCGGTTCTGGGCGAATTCGGCATCCCGCACCCGGCGGTTCTGCGGCTGGGCGTCAAGCGTGGATTGCCGAAAGATCATCATGTACGTGCCGTTGGCCAGCAGCAACGCGAACATGATCATGGCGACGAAGGCGACGCGCCGGATGGGCTTGTTCATACGCCCGCCTTCACAAGCTGCGTTTGCTCCACATCCGGATTGATGGGGGTAACTGTTGCGGCGGGCTTGCGTACCTGGTGGGAGATCACCAGGAGCAGCCCAGCGACGATCCAGTTACAAATCAGCGAGGAACCGCCTTGCGACATGAATGGAGTGGTGAGGCCGGTCAGCGGCAACAGCCGGGTGACGCCGCCGATGATGGTGAACACCTGCAGCGCGAAGGCGAACGACAGGCCGGTAGCCAACAGCTTGCCGAACGGCTCCCGGCACTGCAGAGCAATCCGTAGGCCTCGGGCCACGATCAACCCATAGATCATGATCACTGCCATCAGGCCGGTCATGCCGAGCTCTTCCCCGATCGCGGCGGCAATGAAGTCGCTGCGAGCCAACGGTGTGAGGCCTGGTCGGCCCAGCCCTAGGCCGGTCCCAAGCAGACCGCCCCAAGCCATGCCGAACTGGGCAGCGATCACTTGGTAGTAGGCGTCGAAGTCAGAGAAGGGATCGAGCCAGGCGCCGACGCGGCGCCGGACGTGACTGAAGTTGAGGTAACCGAAGTAGGCCCCCGCCGCAAAGAGCAGGGTGCCCAGCACTACCCAGCCGGCCCGCTCGGTAGAGACGTAGAGCATCATCACGAAGAGTCCGAAGAACAGCAGTGAGGTACCCAGGTCCCGTTGCCACACCAAGACCGCAAGGCTGATCAGCCACATCACCAGGATCGGGCCAAGATCGCGGGCCCGTGGCAGGTCGATGCCGAGCACGCGATAACCGGCGAGCGCGAGCACGTCGCGCTTCTCGACCAGGTAAGAGGCGAAGGCGATGGCGAGCAAGACTTTGGCGGCCTCTGCGGGTTGGAAGCTGTAGGGACCGACCTGGATCCAGATCTGGGCACCGAACTTCTCCGTGCCGAGACCAGGCACCAGCGGAAGCAGCAGCAGCACGATACCGGCGAGGCCGATGGTGTAGGTGAATCCCTGCAGCGGCCGGTGATCATTGAGCCAGGTGACGACCAGGATGAACATGAGAACGCCCAGCGCGGTCCAGATCAGCTGCTGGCGGGCGCCGTTCAGAGGTGGGTCGTTGATCAGGTCAATGCGGTGGATCATGACCAAGCCCAGACCATTCAGCAAGATCACGCACGGCAGGATCACCGGGTCGGCGTAGGGGAGCCGCCAGCGGACCGCGATGTGTGCCAACGCAGCGAGCAAGCTGCAGATGCCAGCCACGTAGGCAAAGCTCGGCGACAGCTCACCAGTGACATTGAGGTCGACCAGTGCGTACGCCCCGAGGGCCAGCCCCAGCGCGAAGATGATCAGGGCCAGCTCAACCCCGCGACGCTTGCGCGGGACAACGGTGACAGGTGCCACGTCTCGCATGCTCAGCAGTTCGGCCCCATCGCTCCAGTGGCATTCGCCGAGGGTGTCGGGCTTGGCTTTCCGCCGGGCTTTGCGCTTGGTGGGGGGCTCGGCTTCGAACCTGATGTGGGCCGGGGCCGCGGCGAAGTCGTCGGTTGTGGGCTGGCACAGGTTTTGGCTGCCTCAGTCAGCTCGGCGACTGTCGCCCGTGCCGAGTCCAAGCTCGGCACATTGATGTTGGCTTTGACCTGCTCCTGATAGAACGGCGGCAGCTCGTTCACCGCTAGGTGTTGAACCTCGTAGACCCGGGACAGTGACAGCCCAGGGAGTCCTTCCGGCAGTCCTTGGAAGATCGCGACCTTGTCCTGGTCCGCTCCGACGAAGTATTGGGTGCGGGTCCATCCGTACGCCATCCCCACTCCGGCAAGCGCGACGAGGAGCAGCACCAGCAAACCAATGAGCGGGCGGCGGAAGCGTCGCTGGTGCGGCGCCTGCGGGGTATATCGCTCCTCATCGGCAACCGGAGTCGGCTCGAAGTCCGTGGTGACCAGAGTCTCTTCCGGGTCGTCGTCCTCGTCCGGCCGGGCGCGGTTCACGCTGTCGACTGGATTGGGATGCTCAGACGCGGCACCGAGCAGGATCACATCGTCGCTGCCTCCGGATTCCACAACATCAGCAACGATCACCGTGATGTTGTCGATCCCACCCTGATGAAGGGACTCGCCGCTCAGGCGCTCGGCGGCGTCATTCAGGTCAGGCAGCTGTAGGGCGTCCTCGATCACGTCATCGTCGATCAAACCGCAGACGCCGTCGCTGCAGAGCAGCAGCCGGTCACCTGGCACCACAGGGACGATCGTGAGGTCGGGGTCGTTGGTTGGCTGCCCATTCAGGACTTTCAACAGCAGTGAGCGGTGCGGGTGGTTCGCGGCTTCGCTCTCGCTGATCTTCCCGTCATCGACAAGGGACTGCACCCAGGTGTGATCATGCGTCAGCCGCTCCAGGCGACCGTCGCGGAAGAGGTAGGCGCGGCTGTCTCCGATGTGCGCGAGACCGAGGTTGCTGCCGTCGAACATGGCACCGGTGACGGTAGTGCCCATGCCCTCCAGGGACAGGTCTGAATCAACCAGTTCCGCAATCTTGTCATTGGCTTGGTGGATGGCCAGTGCGAGCACCTCGAGCATGTCCTCGCCTGTGGTGGGGCTGTCGATCTTTCGTATCGTGTCGATCGCGACGGCGGAAGCAAGATCACCAGCGGCCGCACCGCCCATGCCGTCGGCCACGATGAGCAGATGCGGACTGGCATAACCGGAGTCCTGGTTGTTCTTCCGGATCAATCCGACCTCGGAGTGGGCGACGTAGCTCAGCTGGAGGGTCATCTGATCACGGCTCCAGCCTCAGCATGGTCTTGCCGATGCGTACGGTGTCGGCAAGCGTGATCGTGGTCGGCGCGGTGATCCGCTGGCCGTTGACATAGGTGCCATTCGTGGAGCCGAGATCCTCGACATAGATGCCCGTTGGGGCACCGACGACGCGGGCGTGCCGAGTGGAAACGTAATCGTCGTCCAAGATCAGCTGGCAGTCTGCGCTCCGGCCAATCATGATCACTCCACCGGCCAAGTCTGCGGATAGTCCGGCTTGGTTGCCCTGGGAGATCGTGAACACTCGAGGCTGGCCGCGCTGTCGCTTTGCCTTCCTGGGCGGTGGTGGCGGCGTCTCCAGCTCCTGGGGTTGCGGCTGGTCGGAGGCCCGAACCGTCTTGCCGAACAAGTCACTCCGGATCACCGAGACGGCGGAGAGGATGAACAGCCAGAGCAGAGCCAGGAAGACCACCTTGATGATCAGGAGTGCGATTTCCGACATTGCGGCTCATCGTCCGGCGGGAGCATGGACGAGCATTCGGGTGGACCCGATCTCGATCCGTGATCCCTCCTGGAGGACCGCATGCTGCACCCGTTGTCCGTTCACCAGAATGCCGTTAGTGGAACCCAGATCGACAATGTCGATCTGCAGACCCTGTCCTGCCGGGTTCACTCGGATCTGCGCATGCCGGCGCGAGATGCCGGGGTCGTTGATACGCAGATCGGCCTCGCTCCCGCGACCGATGACCAGTCCCGGTGGCTGCAGTGGATGCCGGGTGCCATTGACCTCGAGCACCAGTGGCGCTCGGTTGATGGCCGTCTCAGTCGCCCGGCCAGAGCGTGGCGTGATGCCGGCGACCGCCTGAGAGGTGACGGTGAAGCGGCCGGTGGGCAGGTGGGAGTCAAGCTCGAAGCCGATCTTGACCGGGCCATTGAATACGTAGCCCATTTCGCGGGCGTGGTTACGCAGCCCAGTCGCCAGTTCGGCGTTCAGCGTATTGGTGTACGGGGCGAGCTTGTCATGGTCGTGTTGGGAGAGATGGACGCTGAAGTCGTTGGGGACCAGGCGCTTGTTGCGGGACATCAGCTTGGCCTCGGTATCGAGTTCGCGCTGCAACCGCGCTGCGATCTCGACCGGCTGCACATCGCCTTTGAACGCGCGCGCGAAGACGCCGTTGACAGCGCCCTCCACTTTCTTCTCAAAGCGCGCGAAAATGCCCATGCCCCTCCTTCCCCGAGGTTCACCTAGATCGTATCCGCAGAAATTATGAGGGCTGGCCGCGCAGAGAATTGAACTGGAACCGTTGGCATACGTGCAAAACCGACGCGTGGGTAACGAAACAGTCGTGCTAGCCTTTCCCGGCTGGTTCGCAAATCTGGCTGCGACCCGAGCGCGAGTGGCGGAACGGCAGACGCGCTGGCTTCAGGTGCCAGTGTCCGCAAGGACGTGGGGGTTCAAATCCCCCCTCGCGCACCAGTACGACCCCCGGCCTGACCTGGGGTTATATGGAATCCGCGGCAGGTCCTGAGGGCCCATTGTGGCACCAGGGTGGCACCGACTCAGTTCGGAGGCCCTGGCATGGCATGGATTGAACAGCGACGGCGCGCCGATGGCGGCCTGACCGCGCGGGTGTTTTGGCGGCCCGGCGGCTGCTCGTGACGCTCCCCGTGAGTGGGAGACGTTCGGCGCCGGCTCGGACGCGCAGAACCTCGCGCGCGCGGACGGTTTCAAGCGGATGGTCGAGGCCGCTGGTCAGCGGTGGCCCGATGGCTGGGTGAAGGGTGAGGGGTTCGTCCGGCCGCCGGATGTCGCCGACCCCATGACGCCTCCACCGAGCTTCGACGAGATCGGCGAGGAGTATGTCCGTCAGATCGTCGACCTGTCCCCCGGGCAGCGGAAGCGGTACCTCGGCCAGCTGCAGGTGCTGGCGCGCACGCCGGTGCGAGGCTCGTTGGTGTTCGCGGGCCCGGTCACCGCAATCGGTGAGGCGCAGCTGAAGACATGGCTGATCGAGTGGGACCGGTCGTTGAAGACGAAGGCGAACTACCACGGTCTGATCTACGGCGTGTTCGCGTACGCGGTGAAGCGTGGCTATCTGGCTGCGAATCCGGCAATCGGGACGGCGCCGAAACAGTCGAGGGTGAAGCAGTCGAGGCCGGAGCTGCGGTTCCTGACCGAACGGGAGTTGGAGACCGCCGTACGGCTGGCCAAGAGACATGGGGACGTGTTGGCCGTGACGGCCGGGACGGGATTGCGGTTCGGTGAGATCAGCGCGTTGTGGGTCGGGGACGTCGATCTTGACCGCGGCACGGTTCGGGTGAACAAGGCGTGGAAGCGCAACGGTGAGGATGACGCGACCGAGACCCCGGGTTGGCTGTCCCGGCAGTTGCGGGCGAAACACACGATGCGGGATCACCACCTCGGGCATCCGAAGACACCGCGATCCCGACGGACCATCACGATCGCCCCGACCGTGGCCGCACTGCTCGAGAAGAGGATTGAGGGCCGACCGGCTGACGACTTCGTGTTCACCAGCCGGACTGGCCTGCCGTTGCACAACGGCGACTTCTACACCCACGTGTGGCGGAAGCTGATGACCGCGGTGGCGGCCGAGGGGCTCGCGCCGTTCCGGTTCCATGATCTGCGGCACACCCATGTCGCGTGGTTGATCGCCGGCGGTGCGCCGCTGCCACACATCCAGGCCAGGCTTGGCCACGAGTCGATCACCACGACGATCGACACCTACGGTCACCTGTTGCCCGCGGGAGACGAGTTGATCTCGCGGATCATCGATACGGCGCTAACCGGTGGCACCATCCGGCCGATGTCGACGCCGTGACGGCTTAAAGCTTCGATCGGGTGCGGTTGCGTTGGATCGGGATCACGTCCGACGTCACCGGCTGTTCGCCGGCGGCGACCAGTTCGTCCAGATGCTCGACCCGGAACCGGATGTGCTTGCCGATCCTGGTGCAGCGGACCTTGCGCTGCCGGACCGCATCAGCGACCCAGCGTGCGGGCACGTTGAGATACGTCGCGGCTTCGTCGATCGTCATGAGCGGTCGTTGCTGAGGCGGCGTACGCGGCTCACCCCACAGGGAGTTGGCTCGACCTCATACTCCTGAAAGACACGGCGATAACCCATGGCGGTCTCGACGTCCTCGGCTTTCGGGGGTACGTGGTTTTGCGGGGGTGCATGTCGTTGCAACCCGGACGTACCTCCCACAGATCGATCTTGGGGGCACGGTTCGGGTGACGTAGCCCTGCGACCTTCGGCGAAACGCGCGGAAGGAGCAGGAGCGTTGAGCGTTGTGGAACAACTCGGTGTGGCGGACCTGGCGCAGGGATTGGCAGAGGCCCGGCAGCTGTGGCAAGACTGGGTTGAGCAGGATCCACGGCTAGCGTCGGCGCCAGCGGTCGACGGGCTTCGGGACTGGTTGATGCTGGTCGGCATCGACGCCGCGGACGAGGTGCTGCATGCGTTGGTCCAGATCGGCTCGCCCTCCGGAAGAGATTGCCGGCCAGCGGCGTGGGTCGTGGCTTGGGCGTTGCTGCCCGGCGCGATTGCGGTGGCCCGACGGGCGCCGGCGGGTCCGGAGACGGATGCGCTGGTCGCCAGCCAGCTTTGGCTGGAGATCCGGCAGTTCCCTTGGTGGCGGCACCGAAAGGTTGCGGGCAACGTGCTGGCGAACATGCGATCCGTTCTCGCTCGGGAAGGAGTGCTGAAGCGACCATCGTGGGCCGAGCGGCGAACCGTGCCGACAGACAGGTTGCCGGAGCAACAGCTGCACAAGCAGGTTTCGCCTGACGAGGAGCTGATCGACGTGCTGTCCTGGGGCGAGCAGGTCGGTTTGATCGGATCTGGCGATCGCCTCCTGCTCTCTTCATTGGTGGAGCAGACGGATCGGTTGGGCGTCCGGACAGTCTGTCGCAGCGGACAGGGACTGATGTCAGCGTCAGCGTTGGCGGAGACGGCGGCGGAATTCGGACTGTCGCCCGGGACAGTGCGCAGACGGGCGCGGCGGAGCATCGACGCGCTGGCGTCAGCTTGCCGGTCGGGCCGATTCGCGCCGTCGATCTGAGCGCACGAGGCTGCTGCGCGAACGGGACGGTCATCGTGTGTAACTCCATCCGAGAGTGCTGTGAAGGTTCACTCGAAGGAGCACCCGGTGACCGTCACCTACGACGGCAGCGACACAGTCACCAGCTGCTCGTACACCACTCTGCCGGACTCAACTCAGCGAGACGAAGACTTTGCCCGACCCGAGGGGTACGTACCCCTCCTTGACTACTCCGGCTGGAGCTTGACGACCTGGGTCGTCAAGGTCGCCCTGGAAGCACTAGGCCTGACGAAAGTGCGACCACTCCCTCGGCCTCCCCGATGACCAGCCGATCTCTTGGTCTCCGGCGCGGATGTCGAGGGTGAGCGAAGCGAATCCGCAGGACGCGAAGCGCCCTTGACCTCTGCGTCGAAGACCAAACGATCAAGAGGCGGGGAGGCCGTCCGCAGCCTGAAGAACTGGCGAGACTGGTCTAACGGGCGGGCGCCTGTGGCCCACGGCCTGTAGGGGAGGTGCCACGGTTCGACGTTCCCGTTGCGATCATCCGCAGGTCCACCAGCTGGACCTTATCGCTGATCGGTGATGTGTTCGTCGTGAGGAGTGACGGTTCCGACGGAGCCGTCGACGGTCACCAGCTGCCCGGAGTGCAGCCGCAGGGTGGCGTTGCCGGTGGCGACGACGGCGGGGATGGCGTACTCGCGGGCGACGAGGGAGGCGTGTGGTGTTTTTAGGCTCAGACCTCGCGGCAGCGCCGGTGGGCGCAAGCCTTGCGGTTGGCGATCGCGACCGGAAGGCATCATGCCTCACCTTCGCTGCTGTGTAAGAATCTGCGTATGCAGGAAGATTCGCAACCTGAGACCGTTGTGCGAATTAATCATGCCGATGACCAGTTGGTCGAGCTGGCCGTGGAGATCTTCAAGATGCTTGCTGATGCCACCCGGGTGCGGATTGTGCTGGCGTTGCGAGATGGTGAGTTGTCGGTAAATACGTTGGCCGATGTGGTCGGCAAGTCGCCGGCTGCCGTCTCGCAGCATCTGGCGAAGCTGCGGCTAGCGCGGCTGGTGGCAACTCGCCATGAGGGGAACCGGGTGTTCTATCGGTTGGCGAACGAGCATGCGCAGCAGTTGGCGACGGGCGCGGTCTTCCAGGCCGAACACTCTGTTGAAGACCAGCCGCGGCATCACCGGATCACAGAAGAGCAGCAATAGCCTCCCGGTTGCATGCATACGATCCCGACGACTAGGACCCGGTTCGCAGCATGATCACGAGTAGCTCCGGCGCTGGGGCGCAAGACGATGATCGCGCATCGATCGAGGCAGACGTGGTGCGTAATCCTCATTCAGGCGAGCGCGATGACGCAGAGGAACTTGATCATCGGCCGATCCGCGAACACAGTCATGCCATGGGTCATGATGGCGCCCACGATCACGATCATGTGCGTTCCGGTGAGAACAACCGCAAGCATCCAACGGGGATCAGGGGATTTCTCTATGGGTGGTTCGTGCCGCATACCCATGACGCGCATGACTCGATTGATGATGCCTTGGAGGCGAGTGCGGCGGGTATCCGTGCGGTCAAGATCAGTTTGCTTGTCCTGGCGGTGACAGCCGGTCTGCAGATCATTGTGGTGATTATTAGTGGCTCGGTGGCGCTGTTGGCCGACACCATCCATAATTTCGCCGACGCGTTGACTGCCGTCCCGTTGTGGATCGCATTCGCCTTGAGCCGGCGGCCGGCGACACGTCGCTACACCTACGGGTACGGCAGGGTCGAGGACCTGGCTGGCTTGTTCATCGTGATCATGATCACCCTGTCAGCACTCCTTGCAGGGTATGAGTCGATCCGGCGGTTTTTGGAGCCGCAACCGGTGACGAACCTGCTGTGGGTACTCATCGCCGGCCTGATCGGGTTCATTGGCAACGAGGCGGTGGCGGTCTACCGGATCCGGGTCGGACGCCAGATCGGATCCGCGGCGCTGGTCGCCGATGGGGTCCACGCACGCACCGACGGCTTCACCTCATTGGCGGTCGTATTGGGCGTAATCGGTATCTGGCTCGGCTTCCCGCTGGCCGACCCGATCGTCGGGCTGGTCATCTGCATCGCCATCTGCGTTCTGTTGTGGGGCACCGCCCGCGACGTTGGGCGCCGCCTGCTGGATGGTGTCGACCCCAGCCTGGTCGCGCAGGCCGAGGAAGTGGTGCGCTCGGTGCCGGGCATCACCGCTGTCAAGGAGGTGCGGCTGCGATGGACGGGCCATCGGCTCAATGTGGATGCCACGGTGACCAGCGACCCGACGATGCCGGTAGGCCGATTCCACGAATTAGAGCACCAGGCCGACCAGATCATCCGCAGCAAGCTGACAGGCATCAACGCTGTCCGGCTCAACCCGTCAGCCCACCCACCAGCGCCGCCGACCCCATAGCCAAGCGGCTTCTTGGCTTTGCCTGTTCAGCAAAAACCCACCGCCTCAACCAGACCCCACGATCGACACCAGGACGGGAATCCAACCTCGCATGCACGCATAGATCGGTGCACATCGATCCTCCCGGAACTGCTGGAAATCATTCGGTGAACAGCAGGAGCAGGGCGCCAATGATGTAGCCAACCATGACCACGAGGAGCGGGACTTGCCCAATCACCGCGGCCCGGCGCGGAACAACGCAAGGGCGCGGTCGTGGGCCAGGATGACGCCAAGGGTATGGCCCACGACAATGGCGGCGGCCTGGATGCTTCCGATCAAGCCGGGATAGTTCACGATGCTGGCGTTGATGCCCCAGCCGGCGGTCCCGAAAAGATCCCACCCGAGGCTCAGCGGGTCGCTGGAGGTTATGAAGACGCGTTGCCCTTCCAAAATGAGCAGCTTGAGGTAGTGGGCGGTGACGTAACCAAGAGCTATAGGGACCAGGCTGTGAAGGAAAGGGCCGGGCAGCACACTCCTGGCGTACCGGTCAGGCTGCCGGCAATCTGGCAGGCCGCCGGATAGCTGCCAAGCACGATGGCAATCAACGTGGGCAGCGCCCAATGCAGCCCCAAGCCCGGGCGACTTGACCTTGTCGACGAACCGGCTGAAAGCCTCAAAGTCGAGCGATCTCCCCACCGTTCTCCTCGTTCCGGATCTCATCGGTCCCTCGATGTCGGTCTGTGCTCCGAATAGGTAAACGTGGGAATCAAGTCACTCATTGTGCCGGGACGTTACCTCGACCACCCGCCGGTGTCGGAGTGCGTTGTCGCAATCGGGCGAACTGGCATCGCCCCTACCCCGTCATCTGGTTAGGCAATAACGCTACGGAGGTACTCATGAGGATTCCGGCCTTTGGCCTGACCGGGTCGCATATCAGACTCGCGCTCGCGGGGATCTGGGTCATATTCGCCACCGCCGCCTGCGACTCGGGAGCGGTGCAGCCCTCGCCAACAGTGCAGCCATCGCCCACGGCGCCCACTGCGCCCCTGGCGCCGCCGCCACGCTCCACCGCAACCGCGCCCGAGGAGCCATCGGTGCAGCAACTGGCCGCCAAGGTGAGCGACGCCAGGGCATTTAAGCACCTTCAGGCACTGCAGAAAATCGCCGACGAGCATGGCGGCAACCGGGCCACGGGGACCTCCGGCTACGACGCCAGCGTCGAGTACGTCGTGGACGTGCTGCGCGACGCCGGTTTCAAGGTGAGCACCCCGACTTATGAGGTGTCGGGAGACGACGATGAGACCGGGACAGGCCGCAATGTCATCGCTCAGACCCGTACCGGGGACCCCAGACAAATCGTGATGATCGGCGCCCACCTCGACTCGGTCGAGGAGGGCCCGGGCATCGTCGACAACGGCTCGGGTGTGGCGAGTCTGCTGGAGATCGCCACCCGTCTCGGTGTCGAACCATCGGTGCAGAACACAGTTCGGTTCGCGTTTTTCGACGACGAGGAGAGCGGCGCTGTGGGCTCAACCGGCTATGTCGAGGGCTTGTCCGCGGCCGACCGTAAGAAGATCAAGCTGTATCTGAACGTAGACATGGTGGCCTCCCCGAACGGTGGGTACCTCGTCCAGGGCGGCAAAGGCAATGATTTGGAGGAAGCAGGACCGCCGGGTTCGGCCACGATCGGGCGGGTGCTCGCCGACCAGCTGGCCAAGACGGGCGTGACCAACCCGGAGTTCATCGAGTTCGTCGGGGACGACGAATCGCCGTTCGTCGAGGCGGGTATTCCGGTCGGCGGCGCCGAGAACGGCGACGCCGAGGAGAAGACACGCAGGCAGGCAAGAGCCTGGGGCGGGCAGGCCGGGGAAGTCTATGACCGCTGCTACCACGAAGCTTGCGACACCATCGACAACGTCAACCGGGAGGTGCTCAACCACTACATGCGCGCACTCGCCGGCACCGTCGCCCACTTCGCGACATCCACAGGCCAACTGCGCTGACTCGACGGGCGGCTGCTTGAGAAGGCGCTCGGGCACGGTTTCAGAACTTAGGTAATGCGTAACGGCTGCCTATGTCGCCGGAGTGCTGCGTTTACGGCGGCGCGGCGACTGGTGGTCCTGGCCGATGATCTGCTGCGCAGCCGTCCGAACCTGCCTGCCTTGTTCATGGCGTTCGACGCCGCCGGAGAGCGAATCCTCGGCGCGGCCATGGCGGTCGCCGATGAGACGCTCGAAGTCTTCGACTACACCCGCCCGTTCCCCGACCGCGCCACCTGCGTACTGGTTGGTGGGTTCATCGCGGCCCGGCCGGCATCGCCAGCGCTGCTGCCGCCGCCACAAGCGCCGGCGCTCAGCGGGTCGAAGCCGTCATCGTCGGCGGTCCGACAGCACGGATTGCTGGAGTAGACCGAATCCGGCTCGTGGGGCGAGCCCAAGCTCACGTCGCCTGACCCGGCGCCGGCCAAGTCACCTCGGCGTGGCGGGCACCGCCCTCCGCCTGACCACCGCCCCATGGCTGGACCCCGGGAGAGTGGAGCGGGCATCGTGGCCGGGCCAAGTGAGACCAGAACTGAGACGACGAGCCCCTTAGACGCAGAACGCCGACCCGGTCCTGATCGGACCACAGTCGGCGTTCCCACAGGTCAGGCCCTTGTTCGGATCGGATGGCGGAGGATGCGGGATTCGAATCCGCGAGGGCGTGAACCTAATCCGGGCTATTCCTCACGAACCTGCGGCCTTGGGTAGCCGACTCTTTTCTCCGGTGTGGTCGTCGCTGCCAGAGTGAGTTGGCGACGGTGGTGGTCGTAGTGCTGGGTGGCGTAGTGGTAGACATCGCGAAGGGTCATGTAGTCGTTGAAGTACGGGTCCCAGCCGACCGGGAAGTGCATTCCTCGGTTGAGACCCTCCTCGCTGGCGGCTACCACGGACCGCTGCAGCCGGCCGATCACGAAATCCAAGAGACGCTCCATGCGGGGGTGGCCGAGGACGCGGGCACCGCCGAGCGAGCCGAGGTAATTGACGACGTGGAAAGGTCTGGTGGCGGCATTAAGAGTGGCCGCGAAAGCCTTGGAGACGCGTCGAGGTAATCGGGTGAAGGCTTTGACCAAGATCAGCAGATTGTGGACCAGCAGGTATCCGAAGAGCATGTGGAACAGCAGCTGCTCGTTGGTCCACTTGGTGCCGTTGGTACCTGCCCGCAGCTCAGCGCTAGTGGCGTCGTCGAGGAGGTGGTGGAAGTCAACCCGGGCGCGCTCCATCTCTGCGGCGATGTCGCCTGGCTGCATGGGCACTCCAAAGGACATGTGGTCTGTTGCCACGGTAGCGCTGGGCTTCCAAGCACGGCTTGGGCAGATGACATAGCAGCAAGACACCAAGTGCATTCTGTCGGGTCATACTCAGTAATAGGGGAACCCCGGAAAGCGAGGATGTGAAATGGTATGGCGGATCGTTCGGTGGATTCTGGGGCTGTATCTGCTCCTCGCCGTCGTGGGCCGTTTCGTCGAGGGCATGGGCGCTGTGCGTTGCGGCTGCGCGGCCGATTGCTGGTGTCAGCGTCCCGTTCTCAGCACCTTCCGGTGCGTGTTTCCCTGGCGACATCGCTCGCGTAGCGAGATCTGACGCCCCCTCCCTTTCCGGCTGGTGGATGAGCGCCGCTAGGCTACGGTGTCCTAGAGTCCGGCTGCCCAGTAGTTGCTGAGACCTTCACCAATGCCGCCTGCTTCAAAGAAAGTCGTTCCCCTTGGTGCTGGTCCGGCTCCTGCTTTTGCCGCGTAAAGCACCTCTTGGGGGGACCATCCATCGAGTAAGGCCGCGGCGCTCGACCTGCATCGGGGAGCCCGGGCGATGGCTGTTCTGCAAGGAGTCTCGGGACTATTGCCCGATGAAGGTCTTCCTAATGAAGCGTCGCTTTGATTCTGATCAAGCGGTTTCTGCAACATCCACCGAAATACATCTTCGGCGTCGTGATGGGTCGGCCGGCGAGGTTTAAGTGGCTCGGGCCAAACCGGGGCGGCGGCGCCGAGCGCAGCCTGGGTGGCTGCTGGTGCAAATATGTCCTTTGGCGGGTGCCGTCCGCTCGAGGTGTAGTCGCTGGCTTAGGTCGGTGGATGAGTCTCGGGGTGGTGCGGAGGGGTGTGATAAGTCACCAGAACCGTGCCGGTGAAACAGGATCACGGTTGTCGATTGCGAGGCCAGGACCGTACCGTTGGTCGTCGGCAGCGTAGACGATCATGAAACTCAGTCCGGCGTGCCGGAGGCCCATCCCGGGGGCCAAACCTGCCCGGCCGGCGCCGACCGCTAGCGCGTCGATAGTCAGTTTGCTGTCGATCAGGCTGACCTGTCCGGCTTGGTGGCTTGGATGATCGCGCTGTGCATGCGATCGGCGGCCTGGTGGGTGAAACGGACGGTCGCGTTGGTGAAGCCGGCGGTGGTGAGACCGTCGAGGTATTCCTGCCGTGACAGGGCTCCGGCGATGCAGCCGACGTAGGAGCCTCGTTCTGCGCGTGCCTCGATACTGAGGTGGTCCTCGGCTACCACATCGCTTATGCCGATCCGGCCACCGGGGCTGAGCACCCGGAACATCTCGGTGATCACCTTTGGCTTGTCGACTGACAGGTTGATTACACAGTTGCTGATCACCACGTCTACCGATTCATCCGACAGCGGGATGTCTTCGATGGTGCCCTTGAGGAACTCGACGTTGCTGGTGCCGGCCTGGGCGGCGTTGGCCCGGGCAAGGTCGAGCATCTCGTCGGTCATGTCGACGCCGTAGGCGAACCCGGTTTCGCCGACTCGACGGGCCGACAGCAGCACGTCGATTCCGCCGCCCGAGCCGAGGTCCAGCACTTTCTCACCCTGCCGGAGCTCCGCTACGGCGATGGGGTTGCCGCAGCCTAGGCTGGCTGCTACGGCTGAGACTGGGAGGCTGTCCCGATCCGTCGCTGCGTAGAGTGCGCTGCCGAATGTGTCGTCGACCTCCAGGACGGTCGGGCCGCAACATGAGCCGCCGTCGCCGCAGGTGTCGTCGCAGCATGATGCCGTCCCCAGTCCCGATGTGACGGTGATAGCGGCTGTGGCGTAGCGTTCGCGGACCTGCTCGCGCAGCTGCTCGGTGGTCTACGTCCGGCCAATGCGGGCGGATACTCCGCAGCTGCGGCAGCAGCTGTGGCTGTGGCTGGACGTGGTTGTCGACTGGCTGGTCACCGAGTACGTCTGGGAGGCTACCGACCACATCGGGGTTGGCCGCCGCGGCCGCCGAGGTGCGTCCGGGCTTATTGGCATAGGCAGTTCAGCGAGGGCGTCGGCTAGCAATCCCTGCCGATGCGCCCAGGCCAGGTCGAGGAGCCCGGTGGTTTGTGCCGTCGTGCCGCGGAAGAAGCCTGCGAGCATCGCCGAGCCGCCGGTCGGGTCCGCCTCGATCAGCAACACCGGCCTGGGCCAGGTCAACGCCAATCCGAACGCCGAAGTGGTCACGCCCGGTGACCCGGCGGCTGAGGCGAGCACGATCACCGCCATCCGCCTCAGCGCTCCCGGGAGTCAAGCACCACGGCGACCTTGCCGGTGGCGGCATGGGCAGCAAGTTCCGCCGCCTGGTCGTAAGGCACCTGGACGCTGACCACCGTCTGCCCGCTTGCATGCCAAGATCACGCTCTGCCGGGCCAACACCGGGCGGAAGGTGACGTTGAGGTCTGCCGCATGCTGGGTGGTGCCGCCGGACCGGCGGGGGAAGCCGCGGACCAGATGGCGCCATGCCTTTCTGTCAGTCGGTCTCGGGAGTCTGGTTCTGGCACCGTGGCCGCGGACCGCGGCTACGGCGAAGCCGGTGTCGACGACGCCCTGCACAACCTCGGCGTCCGCAACGTCGTCATCCCCCGCAAAGGCAGACCCACCAAAGCCCGGCAAGCAGAAGAACACCGGCGGGCATTCCGGCGGCACCTGAAATGGCGAACCGGATGCGAAGGCCGGATCAGCAGCTTGAAACGCGGCTATGGATGGGATCGCAGCCGGATCGACACCACCGAAGGCGCAAGGATCTGGGTCGGACACGGAGTCCTGACCCACAACCTGGTCAAGATCAGCGCCCTGGCCAGCTGACCGCACCCCAGGGCGCCGCCCGCGCCCAATCCTCGTACACGCCGACAAGGGCGGATCGACCGATCAGACCGCCGCAGACTATTTCAGGTCGAAGTAACTAGCGGGCATTCATCGCTCCTCTGCCGTGATTCACGCACATGTTGAAGAGTCGACCTGCCGCCCAGGCTGGTGATTGCGTCGCACGCTCGAGATAGCCACCATGATCATTATTGAGTTTCGCACTGATCATCATGACCCGGTGGGAACAAGGCAGCTGCTTCGCCCGCACGCTTCTGGTCGGCCGCATAACTACTTACCGCCGACTATGCGTTGGCGGTTGCCGCGGCGGCCGAGCAAGGCCCCTACGACTACGCCCAGCATCAGGCCGAGCACAACACCGTTGAGCCGACGCGGCGGGTCTTTCGGTGCAGCCGCGGGAGCCGCTCGTGCAGGCTCACTGTTGAGTCGTGCACGTTCATTGTTAAAGACCTGCGCGAGCGAGCGTCCAGCCGCGAGGTCCTCGTCAATTTGCTGCTGGATGACGCGTTCAATGATGCCGATTAGGACAAAGAGCCCGTAAAAGGTCAGCAACAATCCGATGAACCGGTTTCCAGGATGGGCAACGCCAAGCCCCTCCGGGTCCCCTCCTAGCACCCGGCTAAACACCCAGTAGAGCGCGTCGCCGTACGTGGTCGGCCGTTCTCCGCAGTCCTCTGAAGGGCATTGGCTTTTCTCCGCGGCTGGAATGACCGTTGCGAGGATAGCCATGACAAGCGCTGAGCCGCCTAGCACTACTGCGACGTCGCGGCCAAGAAAACGACCCGGCTGGTTCGGAATCTTAAGTGGGGGATCGGAGGGACTGGCTACGACAAACACAGGCGGTCTGTCCGACAACGGCTGCACCATGGGATCCGACCGAGCCTGTACCCGTGCCTCCGGAGACGTTATCCCTTCCTCCAAGTAGAGCACTGGATGGGTCTGATCACTGGATGAAGGGAAACCACACCGACGGGCGGCCTCGAGCAAGTCGGTGATTTCATCCGGTTTCGTGACATGACAAAGCACCACCGTCCAGTGCATGGCGCGAATCTGCCCGACCGCAGTCTCGTTCATGCGCCGTCGCCCACTGATAAGGCGGTATGCCTGAAGCAGCGCTATAGCACCGAGCCCTACTGCCATGATTGTGAGCGCTGCCGTGATTAGAAGCAGGGCGACAGGCACAAATAATGGGGACAGCCAAGCCAGTGCGGCAACGACGGCAAGGAAAACGACGGGGGGTAGGAAGAAGATCCAAACGTCCCAGTACCGGTCCAGATGGCGAAGGGTGCGAACGCCCCGAATTGGCTGCGATGACACTTCGAGAGGCGCTTCAAGGACTGCGAAGGAGCGGGGCGAGCGCCAGACGAGGCGTCCCTCACGGGCGGCGAGCTGCAGAAGCAATCGAAGTGGCGCATGCGACCGGAGGAAGCCGGCTACTCCTCGCGGGCGGAGAGTGTCGAGGGCTTGACGGCGGAGGGGCGAGTGGCGCACAGCATCGGCCGCTTGTCGGAGCTCCTGTGGGGTTAGCGATGATGAGATTGCCTTGGGAGTCGACACGCGGTCATTATCACGGCTAGCCGTACATGGGGTCAGCTTGCAGCCATCACTGCTGGCTGAGCCTTCCGCAAACGGCACTCGCGCCGTGCCGCTCAGCGGTCCTCACCGAGGTCATCCCCTATTCAGCAGAGGCTGTTAAAACGCTTGGCGGTAGGCTTCGATGCTCGCCTCCGCTCGTGCAGGGTCACCACCGAATAGGCCGACGGTCAGCGGCGCCCAGATGTTTCCAGCTGCGGCGGCTTCGTCGGCGAGGTCGTCGACCGGAGTTCCGCTTACCCAACTGGACGTGTACGCGGCTCGACCAAACTAATTCGAGCGGTGGCATCCGGCTTGATCTGGGTGCAGCCGATTGACCTCTTCGGCGAGGTCTTGAGCGAGTTCATCGGGGAACTGATCATTAAAGATGGGCCGCAGCTGCGATGAAGCCACTCTGATATCGGCGCTTTTGTACCGGCCCCCTGATCCAGCAGTCACCGCTGCCGCCGCCTGGTCGGCAGCGAGACCGTCCACGCCAACGAGCGCTACTACCCTCGCGAGATGCTCCTCACTGTCGACCACCCGCCATGGATACAACGCCTCTAGCAAAGGCAGAGGTCGGGTGTCATACATGTTCGGCACGGTGACACCCATGGTGAGCGCTTTCAGGTTGTCCCATCGGCGATCGCTAAGGGCGGCAATGCTCCCTGTCATCACGAGGAGTATCACGGGTAACCGCCGGAGCGGGAGCAGGGTCGTCGAGCCGCTCTCGACATGCTCAGCCTCTGAAGCAACCGTCTGGATAGTGTCGACCCAAGGCCCAGGCGAGCCGCCGGCTCCGCCCACCGGGCTGCAACTTGGATCGACGCCAGCAACGGCTCCAGGAGTGCCGCGTAGTCCTCCGCAGACCGCGCCCCCTGAGCCCATGGAAACCGATAAGGTGCGTGGACGCACACACGCAGCCGCCGGAGGTAGATAGATTGTCAGCGTTCAAATCGCATTCCCTGTGGGATTGCGAACACCCCGTGCTTGACGTCCTGCGCCGTAGGCGTGCGAGTGGAAGCAAGCCAGGAGCACGAGCGGGATGGGATCAGGCAAAGGTCGGCCTTGCCATTGAGGGTGGCGGCATGCGCGGTGTCGTCTCTGCTTCTATGCTTACGGCGCTGGAAGACCGCGGGTTCGCTGACGCCTTCGATGCGGTATACGGGCACTCGTCAGGCGCGATCAACGCTGCCTATTTCCTGGCGGGAGAAACCTGGTATCCGTTGTCTATTTATTATGACGACCTAACAACTAAGCAATTCGTAGATTTTCGCCGAGCGCTGCGTCGTGGGAATATACTGAATCTCAATTACGCTTTTGATCAGGTTATGGAAGTCCAGAAACCATTGCGGTATGAGGCTGTTTTGACCGCACCAATTCCCCTAACAGTCGCTGTAACTCTGGTAGACGAATTAAGAACCGAGTGTGTCCAGAGCTTTGAGAACAGAGAGCACCTGAAAAAGGCCTTGCAAGCAAGCACCTGGCTCCCGATCGGCGTCCGCGGAACTGCTGATTTCAACGGTGAGAGGGCAATAGATGGTGGTTTGTTGACCCCACTTCCCTTCCGGCTGGCCTTAGCTGACGGATGCACACACACTTTATCTTTGAGCACTATGCCTATCGGGGCGCGCACATCTCGCGCGCTTATTGCGACCGCATTGGTTGAGCGCTACCTAGAACGGCTCAGCGCAGGATTGGGTGCAGCCTATGTCGAGGCCCAGCGTCGAAAACTCGAAGACAAGAAGTGGTTGGCCAATGCCCGTGTTGCTAATAGTGGCTCTGAGCCATTCGTACTGGATCTCGCGCCGCTACCGGAGACGGTCGAGGTCAAACGACACGAATTAAATGCCAAGGCCGTTATCGATGCCACCCGAAGTTCCTACGAGGTGATGTACGCGGCGCTCGAAGCGAAGCCTATCAAGGCAATACGAGAGGGGTCGATACGCGCGATCCCGCGGCTGACAATAGTTGAGCGCAACCTCGAATCTACTAGTCGTCGTATCTTTGTAAGCCACCATGCGTAGCGCTCGACAGCAATCTTGGCTGGTATGCTCCTCTTACACTATTGAGTGCTGAAATAATCATCGCACCAGCACCCCTGCGCTGCCATCCAGACCTAAGTTCTTGAGGCCAGCTCCAGGTTACTTACTCACCCAACCCGACATTAAAGGACGTCGAATGACTGCCGTGGAGATGAGCAATGGCATGGACCGTCTCAAAGCTCAGTTCTTGGACGATACGAGCCTTGATGAGGACGACGTGGGGTGGGCGAGGCGCGATCTGTCGAAGATCTTGCAGCGCTTCCGACGTGGCGTCGCGTTGGACCTGCGAGCACTTGACTGCCTTATCAACACCCAGAGTAACGGAAGCAGTGGTCTGAACAGGTACCGTGCCCTGCTTCGGGCAATACCGGTGGATTCAAGGTCATTCGGTAATGTCTTGCCGGGCCTCGAGCAAGAACAAGTGGTTGAGGATCTAACTGCCTTCTGCAAGTCATTCCGTAACCGCGACTGCGACACGCAGTGGCAGTTCGAAAGTACTTTCGCCTTCGCTGCCGTCGTACTTCTGACGATTCTGGCACTCCAAGAATCTGAATTCCGAAGACTACCTCGGGTGCACGCCCAAGCGGTCCAATCGACTTCTTCGCACGAGTGCGATGAAGTATGTCAACCGCTTCTGCGGGATCAGTCCGTCAGGACCCTGATCTGGCTCCTTTACGACCTCACCATACCGGGCACCAATCGAGGCGCGGCACTCAGGAGAACCGGCGCTTCGAAGACTCCCGCTCCCGACAATTGTTCAGCGACGGCGAAAGTTTCGGAGGCCGCCGTCGAACCTGGACTGATGATACTCGACAGTTTGAAGCTTTATCGCCATGGGACGACGTCACTGATCCTCCAGGTGGAGAGAGAAGGCGAGTATCCAACCAACGCACTCAAGCTACTACTTTTTCCATTTCATCAGATCCCCTCTATCTCGCAGGCTACCGAGCGGTACGCACGCGAGTACAGTCTCCGCAACCGAGACCCACAGCATCTTGTGCGCGTCTCTGCTAGTACCAAGCGCTGGATAATGATGGATTTGAAAGACGGTGACTCGCTCTCTGAACACATCCAGCGGCAGAGTTCGGGGTCCACCGCTCGTGGTTATGTACCTCGCTCCTCAGACAACACGACAGATACAGCTTCTGATTCCTCATTGAATCTCCCCAACATGCGTGTCATGGGAGCGGCACTTTTCAACGCTCTTGAGGAGATGCAGCAGTGCTTCAGAGGAGGCCATGCACCTCATGCGACCTTCGTCCATGGAGACCTCACGCCGTCAAACATGATCGTTGACGCCGAGGCTGAGAGCTTTGACCTCGTTCTCATAGATCTCGGGCGCAATTATCTTTATACGCAATCCCTGACAGGCTTGGAAGGACCAGAGGCAGTCTTCATTGCTCCCGAAGTAAAATCCGGCTCCAAAGACATCTCGCGGGCTGATTTGTTCTCAGTCGGTCAACTGTTAATAACGTTCGCGGGGCATACGCCCAACGTTGATGGACTCGTCCCAGACGACTTCTACGAGCAGGCGCCCCTGCTTGCCCGATTCCTTGAAGACTTCACAGCAGGCCAGGCGGAGGATCGCATGCTCATCATCGAGCCTGATAATCCCATAGATTATGCGCGGCTTCGACGCTTGTTCCTCGATGAAGTCGACGCGGCATCACAAACGCAAGTCCTGGCGAGCAGACCCGCGAACCGCCTGGCCGGTCTCGTTCGAGAACTCGTGACGCCGCTCTCCGGCGAGCCCCGACGGCAGCGGCGACTCTGGAAAGTGATCTCATCGCAGCAAACATATAGACAGCCGCACCGTCGCCGATACTTGAGGTGGCTGTACGCCTGGTCTTGGCTAGCTGCGGGCATGTCCACGCTGACAGCTGTATTTGTCGTATGGTGGCTGGCGCGAGACGCCGGATGGGACTGGGGAAACCGACCCATTGAGGCCCTGCAGCGTTTTGCCGGCACCACCCATGATGAATTCCCATACCTCGATTCGCTCTGGGCCGCCGGGTACACGGTCCCTAACCTCACAGACAACTGGAAGGCGCGGGTAGTTGGCCTGAGCTACGCATTGATGGCAATGAAACTATACCAGAACGTCTACGCGAGAATGGCACCAATCGCTTCAGGCTGGTATGTCACGGGCCTGCGATTTAAATCAATCGCAGCAGAGGCATGGATGAGGCTCATGCCAGTGGTGAACACGATCCTCGTTCTATGGGTCACCTTCATAGAAGCGAGATTCTGGCCCATCGCAGCCGCAATTGGCCAGACGCTCGCGTTGCTCGGTAACTATTTCACGGCGTCATTTGCCCGCCGATCATTACAACTGGCAAGTGCGGCTAAACTCGCTACAGTGCCTAGTGATTCCGCACGAGTGGCCGGCTTGGACACCTGGGTGGAATGGACGAAGAGTTCCGCTTTCTACTGTGTCGTGGTCTGGGCCATTGGGCTTTTGATTTACACTCAGCAGCTCGAGGACGAGTGGCTGTACGCGTTGGGAGTTGCGGCCATAAACATCGGGCTCTTCTACGTCATAAAGTGTGGCCTTGGTGGCGGAAAGATGCGCATTGCTATGCATCGGGCAATCTTCGCGGCGGGGCGACTTGCGGCGAGGGAGCGTCGGGGTACGGGTAACGGCTCACACGACGACGCTGAATCTACCGCCGCCGCGAGAGCACCCAAAGTACCTCAACACCTTGTCGACACCGCAGAAACCATTGCCGGCGGGATCCACGGTGGATAGAAATCGGGACTGGCCGCCAAACTAGCTCCGATGCCCAATATCATAGTTTGGCCTTTCCGGTCAATAGTTGTGACAAAGTTGTTATCCGAGTCGATCCAAATGATTAACCTGCGCTTGAGGTTAAGCAGCTGTAAAGGTGCTCTCTGTAAGACAGCGGACACAACATGCGATATTCCGGTACTGTGCACCGGTATACGTGCCATCGATGGCACCGATGAGCGATGGCCGGGGGCGCCGTAGCACGTATCACCGCACCCTGTTTCGCCACCCCGTGGCCAAGTCGATACGCGCGGGGATGAGGACGCACGCGTTGGCATTGGAGCTGCGGGGAGGAGACCTGCGCAATGAATACGCCGAAGGAGCCACGACTGCACGTCACCAGGCACGAGATCACCAAGCCGTTCGTAGCATTCCCGCTGATTGGTGGTCTCGCTCTGGTAGGAAGTTGCGTACTGGTTATCGTACGTCTTCCGCCATTCGGCCCGTTTATCGGTTACGCGTTGGCGCCGTTGGTCGTCATACTTGCTTGGACCCTAGTTATTTTGCAACGAAATAGGCACGCATCTGATTACTTTTTTGAGCACGAGCTCGCTCGGCGCTTTATTCAGGCCCTTGGCGCCATGGCGGGGATCGCACTAATTCCGGCTGCCTTTCACTCGCTGCAGATTGCTCGAGAACTTACCCTACGGCTGGCTCCATGAGTACTTGCGTTGGCAGCCTCGGCTATTCAATGGTTCGTCTTGGATGTGCGACGCTGATCGCTGCCGCACTCATTGTCACCTCCACGATCTTCGTAGCACCTTTTGCTCACGCAGCAACACTCACAAAGATTGGGCACCGTGCGCTCGACCGACTGTCGCAGTGCATCCAGAATTCGCCAAACCTGGAGGTGTTGCTCATTATCGACGAGTCCGCATCCCTGAAGCAGAACGACCCCGAAAACGTACGCGGCGATGTCTTGCCGGCGTTTGTTGAGCTATTGGGAAGATTGTCGGCAACACCGCTCGGTGATCGTCCGCGGCACGTGGAACTCGCGGCGTCCAGCTTTGCAGTGAACTACCGCGAGTGGATTAAATGGACCCGCCTGGACGACGAGACTACCCCGGAGATCGCCACACGACTCCGAAAGGGCTTGGCGAAGCGCAACAACGGGGCCGGTACTGACTACCTCGACGCGCTCGAGGGTTCCCGGGAAACGATGAAGATCGGCGCAGAACGGTTCGCCGAAGGTCCGCCTCCCTGCAAGCTCATGATGTGGTTCACGGATGGAATTCTAGACGTCGGTACCGACGAGGAGGATGCCCGAGCGCGGGCCAAGCTCTGCGCGAAAGCGGGACCCGTCAACGGGCTGCGCAAAGATGGGGTCATCACCGTTGCCGTTCTGTTGATCGACCGAGCGCGGGTTGCCCAAGAATCAGACGACGAACGGCGCCGGATCCGCAAAGGCGCCGCCGATCTCAAAGCCGCTGCGGAATCCGAGAGCACCGGTGGTAAGAATCGCTGCGGAATTCCTACCGCCAGCGCGGCGCCAGGAGCCTATCTGGAAGGCGATGTCAGCGCCCTCGCCCGGCTGATCACGATCATCATTGATGCGGCGGCCGGAGGAGCCCAGAAGGATCCGGCCGACCCAGAGCACCTGCTCGTCGAACCCGGCATTGCCTACTTCACCCTGACCGCGGATGCGCCCACCGGTCTGAGCCTTCGCTCCCCTGACGGATCTACCCTCCAGCTGGGAGCCGGCGCGTCACCGCGAGCCGGCAGCACGGTTGACGCCTCCGTCCGATGGATCGGAACGACGGCCTATCTGACTGTTCCCGTGGTTCCCGGGGGGGTCGGCGAGTGGCAGCTGCAGCGAGACAGTACAGCCCCCATCTCCCTCTTCCTCTTTGCCAACCTCGACCTTGTCCTCGACGACGCCGATCTGGTCGCGGGTGAGAGTTCGTCCGTCCGCGGCACGGTCCGCCGCGCCGACGGGGGGACTCTGAACCTCGCTGACTTCGGCAGCGTCGACGTGGCCGTGAAGCAGACCGGCTCGACCGGTGACTCCGACGTTTCGGTAACTCTTGACAAGACCGCGAAATCGTTCTCCGGGGATGTTACGCCAAGCCCGGACGTCACCTCGGTCCGGTTGGTCGCGACGCTCGAGGCTCGCACGCAAAAAGGGCTGATCTTCCGGGTCGCTCGCACATCGGTGCAGCCGGTGACCCGCTTGGACTATCCGCAGATCGAACCGGCGAACCTGACCCTCGGAGAGGTCAGGAAGGCGCGAGACACGGTGACCGGGACGCTTCAGGTCACTGGAGCTCAGCAAGGACCCTCGACGGTTTGCCTTACCGGGATCCGTCCGGCGAGCGCGATCTCATTGTCCGACCTCACCATCACTCCGTCCGACAGGACCTGCATGGAGCTTGCTCCCGGTCAGAAGTCGACCATTCCCGTGACCGCCAGGCTCGACAGGGCCACGGCGCAGGGGGCGGAAGGCCGTGGGTTCATCATGGTCTCCCGGACGCGGGCTACCGATCCGGAGGTCGGCACGACGGCCGAGCAAACCATCGACGTGCCGTTCTCTGTTGATGTCTTGCCCGTGAGACCGAGCCCCTGGTTGTTCGCGGCGATTCTGGCCGCGGGCTTCCTAATACCTATCCTGCTGATGTACGCGGTCCAGCTGCTCGCCCGTCGCCTGGCGCTCGCGCGCCTGATGACGGCGCATATCCCGGTGGCTCTCGTTCCGGGTGCCTCCCCTGCTCGGCTCATGAGGACTGAGCCAGTCGATGCACCGCTTATCAGCCACCAGGACCTCGAATACCTTCCTCAACACTCTGGCCTCGTACCAGTCGCTATGGCGTCGGGCGAAACGTTGCAGGCTCGCCTGAGCCGCAACCCGTTCCACTCACCGTACGGGGAGGTCGTGGCCCCGAGCGGGTGGCTGGTGCTCGGAGGCGACAAGTCGCGGAGGCGCCGCGACGTTCAACGATGGCGGATACCGCTGCGTCCGGACAAGGAGGCCTATCTCCTCGTCGAGCGATCCGTCCTGGCTCAGTCCACCAAGCCGGGGGAGCCCGTTCCCGGTGTCTTGGTGATCCTCGTCGCCCAAGACCCGGACATTAAACATGCGGTCGGGACCGCAAAGACGACGAGCGAGCAGTCCGCCGGCGCATGGGCCGCGGCCATGGCCGAGCTGCGAACAACTCTCGAGGCGTCGGACAACCGACCTGATCTCGTTCACTCGACCGCCGACGTCAGGGTTGAATCTGACTGGGGAAAGGATCTTCCTATGCAGCCGCAGGACAAGACCTCGAACCAAACCAATCGACCTCGCAAGGGCCGCCAGCCGAAGCCCCCGAATCCACCGATCGATCAGCCCGGAAGCTCTGATCCCAAGAATTGGTGACTGAAAGGAACGAAGTATGCCTCTACGCCCCGTCCTCGTTATTGGAGTCGGTGGTTCCGGTGGTAAGACGCTGCGTACGCTGCGCGAGGTTATGTTGCGCCGACTGCGAAAGGCCGGATGGACCCAGCCGCGGCTGCCGGAGGCGTGGCAAATGCTCGCGATCGACACCATCACCGACGCCAGCCCCGAAAGCTATGACGCCGGGATGCTGCCCGCGACCCAATACGTCGGTCTCGTCCCTCCCGCGATGAACTACCCGGGCATCCGCCGGCTGCTTCTGCAAGGCATCCCACCGGCCGACCGGCCGACCGTCGCTGCCGGCTGGTTGCCCGAGACAATCCCCACCACGGTGAGCCACGGCGCTGGTCAGAACCGAGCCATCGGGCGGGCCGTCGCCGCGGCCTATCTCAACAACATCCAGACCCGCATCAGCCGCAGCCACGATGTCGCGACCAGCGCTCAGTCGGGACTCGAGCTGCAGGAGGTCGGCAGGATCTTGAGGGCTTCCCAGGTGTCGGCCAACCCGTTCGCGATCATCGTGTCATCACTGTCCGGCGGAAGCGGTTCCGGCATGTTCCTGGACGTCATCGAAGCGCTCAAGTCAGTCGATGCAAAGCTGGCCGCAGAGTCCCAGATCGTCCTTTTCGGACCGGATGTGTTCTCACCGTTGGTGGCCAACCGGTCTGGCACCCAGATCGCCGGAAACACGCTGGCGGCTATCGGGGAAATCGTGGCCGGCGGATGGTCTATGAACGCCGCGACCGGCACCCAGACGCTCTACCGTCGCGCGGGTATGGCCAACGCCGCCCATCACGGTGCGGCCACCGGTGCAGGCGTTGGGGTCGGCGCCCGGTCCTACTACATCGTTGGCGCCACCAACGCCGACAAAACCCCGATCGGCCAGATGGACGACGCGTACCGGGCGCTGGGCGACAGCCTGTCGGCTCTAATCATGGACGAGCGCGTACAAGACTCTTGGTTCGCGGTCTTTCTGGTCAACATCTTCCAAAACTCGTGGCAGGCCAATGTCTGCGGCGACACGTCCGGCCTTATGCCGGTCAACAACGCGCAGTTCACCATGCCGTTCGCCTCCTTCGGCTCGGCGCGCGTTTCGCTCGGCATGGATCGGCTTACCGACTACGCCACCCAGAGGGCTGCCCGCAGCACCCTGGAAGCGCTGCTGTGGCCGGCCTTCGACCAACCGCGCGACGGCGACACTCGCACCTCGCCCCAAAAGATCGTCAGCCGCGCTCAGGAGACCCTGGAGGAGTTTCGATCCGACTCTGGACTGGCGGAACGGGACCCGGCGAACCAGGTCATGGACGCACTGCTGGACTCGGCCACGGGGATGCGAGCCACCGAGTTCGCCACCCACGTGGTGGAAAACGCCGGCACGAACGCCGGCCGAGGACTGCCACCCGAAGAGTGGGTCAGCCGTTTGACGGCCCAGTTCGCCACGATCAGGGACAACGAATACAAGGCCCACAACGACGCGACGCTTCGCAACCTGGCGCGCCGTTGGGCGGAGAAGCGGGAGGACCATCTGGCCCGCCTGCTGACCGTCACCAGCACCCGAACCGGCCTGCTGGTCGCGGCCAACTTGGTCAAGGAGCTCCGCGACGAGTGCCGGTTCGTCGGTCAGCAGGAGCTCCCTGCCCAAGTGGCCAGTCTCGAGCACAAGCTGAGCGACCTGCCCACCAAGCTAGCGACCTGCCTGAGCATCGGCCTCCGGGCCATTCCGGCTCGGCATCCTGCCCTGGACGACGCTCGGGCTTGGCTTGAGCGTGCCTTCGCCTTTGTTGAGGAAGCCGCCCGCGCCAGGATCGCGGCGGCCTTGCTGCTGGACATGGACGAGAATCTGCTCAGGCCATACCACGACGCACTGCACAACCAACAAAGGGCCCTCCTGAGCGCGGTGAATGCTCCCGAGACCGCGGACGGCCGTCCCAACCTTTTCCGGAGCTTTCCTCGCGCCGGTGACCCCGTACCGGGCCGTTTCACTCCTGGCCCGACCGAGTTCCTGCTCATCCCGATTGCCGAGCAGCCGCAGATCCTGGACCGGGAGATCAGCAACAGCGTCCCCGAAGGGCTCCGCGGCCAGACCCAGACTCGCCTGATCGAACGGGTCGCCCTGTGTCTGCCCCTCGACGAGCGCGGTGACGGGGGCGGCGGCGAAGCCCTTCCGGGGGAGTTCTTCAAGTCGAACACCAGGTGGATGCCGAAAGATCCAGAGCTTCGTTGGGCCTCGATGGCTTCACCCATGGCGAGCAGCGTCAGCATCCCGTTGACTGTCGAGTGGTTTGTCGATGCCGCGCGTGACGTCTTACTGGACCGTACTTCGGCAGTCGGTGAGTTCCTTGGCCAGTCACTCGGCAGCTATCTACAGCATGCCGATGTCGCCGAGACGCAACGCCGTCAGCAGACCTTCATTAACGCTCTCCGTGGGGCCTTCTCGGCCGGCAAGCCGCTAGCCGAGACGAATGACAACCTGATCTCAGAACTTCACCCGAAGGCACATCCGGAAGTCCATCACCACGTGGTCTCCACTATTCCCCTCGCGGCCGGGTCATCCCTCTACAGCCAGGTGCAGAACGCGCTGACCCAGATCGGCGTATGGGATCCTAACTTGTCCCCGGCCTGGTTCGGGGAGACGACGGCGGCCCAGGTCGACATCTTCCAGGCGCCCTCGACGTCGATGTCCGCGATGGCCTTCAAGACTTTGACCGACACGGTGTCCTCGGTCTGGCACGCGGCGAGCGGTAGCAAGGATGAGCGTGAGGCGTTCTGGGAGTACAAGAGGGCTAGACCGCTCGTCGAGGCGATCCCCATCGAGCAGAGCATCCTTAAACGGATGGTGCGGGGCTGGGTGGTGGCCGGGCTGCTCAACCTGCGGGCCGTCGACTGGACCGATCCCGAGCGAGGTCCTCAGGTGAGCATCTGCGACGACCATGGCCGAGTGCTGGCGTTTCCGTTCCCGCTGCTCGGACGCGACATCCAGCCACGGCACGTGATGGCCGGCGTGCTGCAGTCGGTGCTGTTGGCCATGGTTGAGGCCGGTGCCAGCAGCAGCCTCGACCCGTTCCGCGCCTACCAGCGGCTGGCCGAGCTCGGTGCCTCCGTCACCGCGAGCCATGAGCTGAGCCATTGGATCCTGGAGGGGAAGACGCGACATATGGCACTGCCAACCCCGGACCCGGAGAAAGCCGGGAGCGCGACGGGCACCGTGGAGTCTCGCAAGGAAGCGATCATGCAGACCAACGATCTCACGCTCGATGTGATCAGGCAGGACTTCAAGGCGGTTCAGGACCCGGATGATGCGGCCGACGCGCCGACCCCCTTCGTGCGGGAAATCGACTGGGAGCTCCGCGAGCTGGTCTTCGAGGTCTACACAGAGCTCGCCCAAGATATCGGCGGGATGCGTTCCATCAGCCGGATCAACTACTGAGGCAACGTGTCGCTACCGTCCCAGACCGCGGTGGTCCTGTTGCCGTCGTCGCACGCAGCCGAGCTGCTCGAGCTGGCGCAACAGTGGACGGCCGCCTGGCTCTTGGCGCCTGCGGCGTACGTCAACGTGTCCGATTTCCGGGTTACCGATGGCTCGGTGAGCGTCCCGTGCCAGGTAGTCGGACATGACACCTCTGTCAACCTCGAGCTCTTCGAGGCGCTGAGCCGGTACGAGGCCGACGTCCTTCGGATCATTGCGGTCCGGATTGTCTCGGGCTCGGGCAAGGCGGCGACCGACGACGGCCAACATCTTGTCGCCATTCGTAACGCCGTCGAGCGGGCTCGCTCGCAAAGCCGACGGATCGTCACGGTCAATCTGCTCATCGCGCCCACCGGACGCGGCGGGATTACCGATGATCCGAATCTCGTGCTTCCGGACTGGGTGAATGTGGTGGCGTCGCCGGAGGACAGGGAGAGCCTAGAGGGCTACGACCGCTTCACCCGCGAAGCCGATGTCCACCGTTTCATCGGCATTACGCTGTCGCACGCGGCGGCCGCCGGCGGACTGTGGGCCGGCAGCCCCTCGAGCCCCTACGACGACAACACGGACACGGTGCGTGGAGTCATCATGCAGCGCGCATCTCTGCGCGGGGTATTCGCTGACGGCATGCTCGCCGACGTCGCCATCGCCACGGCCGGACGGCTCATCGAGAGCCGACTCCTCTTTGACGAGCTTGTGGTCGCCAGGATCGAAGGATTGAAACCGCTGGCGCCGCAGGCAGTCGATGAGGCGACCCAGCAACTGATCGAGGATAGCCTGGCTTTAGATGACGGCGCCCTGACCTACGCGCAGGTCGAACCATTACCGCCCACCGAAAAGCGCTCGCTCCGATGGGGCTCCCAGCTGGCCGAGTTCACTCGTTTTGCCACCGACGTACTCACGTCCGTCCCGGTCTCTATTGCCCAAGGTCTCGCCCGTCGGGCAAGTCGAAGGCTGACGGATGCGCTGCACGGTGCCGATGGCGAGGCCGAACTAGTGGTGCCCCGCTGGATGCCTCAGCTCAGCCGAGAGATCGGTGACGAAGCGAAGAGCCTCAAGGCTCGGCAGGCTGCAGGCCGGGCGGCGCTCGACCGGCCTCTTCCTCGAGCGCGCGAAGACGTGAACCCGCGCCTGTGGGCGTCGCTGCGGCAGTTGTCCTTCGCCACGCTGGACGGCTCGGAGCTGCCCTCTGGCGTCGCGCCGCTGGGGGAGACGGCCCCTGCGGTCGAAGTGTTCGGCGACGCGAACTTGCTGATTCCTGACTGGCGCGACCAGTGGTCACCGTCACGCTCGGGAGTCGCGGAGGCCGAAGCCAGGTTCGACCTGTTCGAACCCTCTGCGCATTGGAACGACGAGCAAGCGCTGGCTCGATGGAAGAAGCGGCTGAGCAGTGCGGCGGCGGCGCAGGCCCGACTGGCGGACGCCAAGGAGGCCAGAGCCGGTGACCTGCGGTTGAAAGTCGAAGAGCTGGAGACAGAGCTCGTGCTGGCCGAGGACCAGGCGACCCTCCTGACGGATGAGGCGGAAACGCTGCGATCCGAGTTTGAAGATGCGAGGTCAGCGACCGGCGCATCAGCGGACGAGATTCACTCGAGCCAACCGGCTGACGAAGAGGCGACCGGGCTGGCCGAGGGGGACGACTCTGTACCAGACCAGGCCGAGAGCTCGCCTCGGCGGGCAGCTCAGCCCGACGGGCCGATCGTATGAGAAGGGCGAAGCCTGGTCCGGCCGACGCCCACGTCGCGACGCCGCAACCGACGGGAGTTGGCATGGCCTCCGAGAGCCTTGAAGATGATGTTCGGCGCGCCGAGGACGCCGGCCGGGAAGCGCGCCTGGAGCGCGGACGTGTCGCACGGCGCCGCGACCGGATGCGAGCTCGGCGGGACAAGGCCCTGGCGGACGCAGCGAAGGCCAGGCAGGACCTTGCCGAGATCCAAGCGGTGGTGAAGAACTTCGACGACTGGCGGTTGTCCGCGGAGCAGTCATGGGCACTGGCCCTCGTGCGGGCAGCAGCCGGGGAACGTGAAAAACTTCGGAATGACTGGACGGCGCTCCGGGATCGACTGACGGAGAGCCATGACGTCAAATTGGCCGAGCTGGCGGATTTGCACGGCAGGTTCGTACGCGGACTTGTCTTCACCTGCATTCTCGTCCTCATTCTCACCGTTGCCATCGCGGTGGTCGTCCCTGCCCTGAACGAGGAAGAGTGGTTCGGCCCGTGGTTCGAGTCTGCCCTGGAGACTTGGGCCATCGCTCTGGCGATTGGTGCGGGTGTCATCGTGGTTGTCGGGATCGGTCTGTTGACCGCGTATCACCGGGAGCTCTCTCAGCGGCGCCAGACGTTGCGGGTTCAATCGGCCAGGATCACGGCAGCACGGGCGGAAATCGACCATCTACGATCTGAGCGAATTCGCCTGAAGAGCCTTGGCGACCAGCTTCCAGAGTTCCTCCTCCTGATGTCGGAGACCATTCATCGTCCATGGGTGCTGCCCGCCGGTCAGCCGGCGCTCACGGCCGTGCCGAGGCCGAGTCTCGACACACTGCCCGGTCATATGAGGCTGGCCGAGCCGATGATCCAGCTGGGCGACGCCCAAGCACTTGCCCGCGTTCGCGAGGCAGTTGCGCTGCATCTGCGACCAGGTTGGCGCTTGGAGAGCTTTCAGCAGCTCCTGGAGCTTTGCGCACGCGATCTTGCTCTTCCGCTTGATGCTTTCGCCGAGCAGGCCTTGGACACCAGCTCTGCCCAACGCAAGGTCTTCACTGACCACCTGATCTCACGGATTCCTAACAGGAAAGAGTCTGACAGTCATCCACAGGTTGTTCTTGGGAAAAGGGTTGTGCGCGCTATCGCCATTGAGTACCGCCAGGCACTTCTCGGGCATCAGCTCGAGACGTTCCCCTTGGTTCACGAATTCACTACTGATGCGTTGTCCACCGCCGACCTACGATCCGATCAGCTCATTGAAGCAATGTCGTCGGAAGCGACGCCGTGGAACGGTTTCTTGGCGGAGCTGCTTGCGCCTGCTCCCACAATGTCTTGGTATGACCTCTCGAACCAGGCAAAAGGCTCTTTGTACCAAGAGATAGGAAATGCCGATGTGCAGGCAATTTGTCTTGGACCGAGTCGCCTGCGCCAGTTGGCGACTCACAGTATGACCTATGAAGCACTCAATGAGTCAGTGCTTCCACCGGTCGAGGTGTTGGTGCGAATCGATCTGCGTAAGCTAAGCGGCACCGAAGATCTCTTTCTATTCGAACGAAACGCCTTGGAGGACGATGGCTCTCCGGTAGCCATTCGAGAGAAAATACCCCTGAGTCGGCGCGGCGGCAATCTCCCCGATCTCGCATCAATTACTGACCGCATAGACGATGCCAGCTGGCCTGACTTGCGCCAAGGTAGCTAACTGAGACGACTGGATCGTCGTTGATCTTGACGCGAGCTACCCACGATCCTGGTCATTGAGGCGTGCCGCGTCTTTGGAGGCGAAGGTTCTTACAGCGCGGCTGACCGCATGACGTATGTGTCCCTTGGACTGGTGTAGTTCCTGACGTTGCCGGCCGTGTTCTTGCGGGCACGATGGCCGCCACCATCACCGTGAACGACACGGCAAGCGACCCCTTAGGAACTACACCACCCGAGGGGCCACATACGTGACCGGGCGCGATCTGGCACTGTGTTTCGACTCCCTGGACAAGGGCCGCAAGTTTCAACACCCAGCCAAGCCTTGACGCTGACGTTGAGCGACGAACCCACATTCTCCAGAACGCCGGGCATCTGGATTGTAAGGATCGCGTTTGCCTGCCACGACGAGCTGCCGCCGGGCACAGATGCTGATGCTGGCGACCCCACTCCTCGGTGCAGCGGCGCACCGGCGATGGCATGGCCAGAGATGTTGAGACGTTGTGGTTCGCCGTTCGAACTGATCGACCAGGTCGATGGGGTCGGACGCGGAGGAGAACGAGCCACGCGCTCGCCGCTGTCCAACACCGACCTGGCCGGCATGCACCGGTGCCCTCTGCCGAATCCGGAGCCAGCCTTCGCCGGCCCGGGCCGTGAGGACTTTCCTACTCGTTAAGAGCCGGCTCCGGCGGCCGGCCACGCATGTTCTCGCTCCGATGCCGGCCGCGCCGTGCCTTCAGCAGACGCTGGGGAATCGACCGAGTTGGGCGGGATTGAGAATGTCGCCAGCGGCGGACCCCCTGTGCCTCATACTGTTGGCCGTGGCGAACTGGCGTCGGCTTCTATCTACCGAACACCCGATCTGGCAAGGCTCTGGAGGCGCCATCCTCGCCGTGATTATCGCTGCGATTCTGGCGGCCCTCGGGGGCCTTCTTGTAGGCAACACCGGAGCAGCATCGGACTTGTTGCCCGGCAGTCCAACTCAAACTTTCATAGCCCCCGGGCCGACCATCACCGTACCTGGCCCGACCACAACGGTTCCAGGTCCAACGGTCACCGTGGCTGAATCCGAAGCAGCGCCAGAAGCGACAACGTCATCGAATCCAGCTGTTGTTCATCTAGCTGACCCGACAGATCGGCCGGACGATCTCTTGACAGGTGAGCGAATGAGCGATGTGGGAAATATCGGGATCGATGGGGAACGCTTCACTTTGGGCTGGTCTGCGAGGTTCAACTTCCTGCAGAGGCCATCCATCGCCGTCGACATCAATACGAATGGCGAGTTTTCAGAGTTTCGTGGCCGGCTCGGACTAAGCAGTTCGAGCGAGCCAAATAGAACTAGAGTCCAAATTGTAGCCGACGGCAAAGCGATCTTCGAAGACACTGTTACTCTGGACCGAAGTCATGATGTAGTTCTGAAGAACATTTCAAATGTGATTCGACTTCAGATCAAGGTGTTTGTTCCCGAAGAGCCAGATATGTTGCTTGCCGTTGGAGACCCGGCACTATACAGTCGGCAATAGCCGTTACCGTTAATCCTTCAGCGATTCTGCTCCTGGTTGACTTGGGAGATTGTGATGGTGCGAGTGCTAAATTTGCTGCGTGTCTAAAAGCAATTTGCCTTTTTTCCTTTAGTACAAATCGATTAGCTTCAGGCCAGCAAGCGTTCGTGAGCTGTCGCAACGTCCGGCCCTGTCGGCGACGTGCTTCGCGGAGCTTGACCGCGTGTCTGACCGCGCGAGCTTCAGCAACTCGTACTGCTGCCGGCGTTGCGGCGCATTGCCTGACGACCTCAAAGCTGCTCTGACCGGGACAAACGCGCGAGTCTGCACCTGGAAGCAATAACCAGCAACATCCCAGGGCCGTCTGGGGGTCAAGCGCACGGCGTCTCTCACACGATCATCGACGTCGTCTGGTCCACCACCGGCTTCCCGACTGGCCGACCAGGCCATCGCCTTGCTCTGCTCGTCTAGGGACCAGCTAATGCCGGGCGTGCAGCAGCGCATACGGCGCCTCCAACAGAAGGCGTGTCGACGGCAACTGCCCCGTGGCACCCGACGTCCGCTGCGACTCCGCTATCGTTCCCCGGCATCCACATTGCCGTACCGCGCATTGTCCGGCCCACTTTGGCTTAATGTGGACCGCCATGTCCGTGGAGCGAGGAGCACGGGATCAGTGGTCGTTGCTGGAGAGGACAGATGACGATATCAGCGCATGAGTTCCGAGGTCACCGATGAGCGGGCCTAAAGGCATGAGCTACCGCGTGGTCAGCGAGTACGAGCTGACGCAGAGGGAGCAGCGTGCCGCGCTGGCGCGCTGCCAGCACCGGTTAGGGATGGTGCAGGGCTTGATCAAGGCCGCTGGTCTGAGCGTGGCCGCGTCGGTCGGCGAGGCGCCCGTCCCGCGCGCCTCGATGTCAACCATCGAGCTCAACCGGATGGAGGAGACTCTCCGGCGGCTCGAGGGGGTCGTTGCCGAGCGCTGGGCCGCTGAGCGGGCCGCGGCCGCGGCTGAACGAGCAGCCGCCGCAGTAGCCGCGGTGACCGCGCAGATGGACCGGCTCGCGCAGCAGATCGACCGGGGAGGTCTGCAGCGGGTGTCCTCCCTATCGCGCGTGGACCCGGCCCAGGCCCGGGCCGTCGAGGTGACCCGCCGGCTCGAAAGGGCTCTGGAGGTGGCGGCATCGACGGCCCTTCCGGAGGGCCTGGACGAGCTGATGGGGTTGGTGGGT
>CAVSSB010000042.1:0-15111 GCA_963730505.1 uncultured Actinomycetota bacterium | reverse complement strand
CGCCTAGCTGAGCGAGCCGCCCGGTGAGCATCATGATCATGATCGGTGCACGGATATGAACCCGGTTGTCGTAATCGGGGCGGGTCTGGCCGGTCTGTCGGCGGCGTGTTACCTCACGGGCCGCGGGTACGACGTCACCGTGGTCGAACGAGAAGAGATGCCGGGCGGCCGCGCAGGCGTACTCCACCGGGACGGATTCACCTTCGACACCGGGCCGACGGTGCTCACCATGCCGGACCTGATTACCGACGCTGTCCGGGCTGCGAGCCGTGACCCGAGCGTCAACCTCAACGAGCTCATGCCGATGCGTCGCCTCGACCCGGCGTACCGGGCCTGCTTCGCCGACGGCAGCACCATCCATGTGCGCTCCGGCCGGGACGCCATGCGGGAAGAGATCGCCCAGACCTGCGGCAGCCTTGACGCGGCCGCCTTCGACTCGTTCGTCGACTGGCTGCGCAGGCTCTATCTGGTGGAGATGCCGAACTTCATCGACAAGAACTACGACTCCCCGCTCGGCCTGCTGTCCTCGCCTCGCGCTCTTGCCGAGCTAGCACGGCTCGGCGCCTTCGGGCGGCTCGGCGCGGCGGTGCGGCGGCGGTTCGCCGACCCCCGCCTCCAGCGGCTGTTCAGTTTCCAGGCGATGTACGCCGGGCTGTCGCCCGATTCGGCCCTTGCCCTCTACGCGGTGATCACCTACATGGACACCATCGAGGGCGTGTGGTTTCCCGAGGGCGGCATGCATGCGGTCCCCATGATCATGGCGCAGGTCGCGGAGAAGGCAGGTGTGACCTTCCGCTACGGCGATCCAGTGGAAACGATCTTGCGCTCACCGACTGGACGGCTTGCTGGCGTTCGTACCGCGTCCGGAGCACGAATCATGGCCGATGCTGTGGTCTGCACTCTTGATCTTCCGACCGCGTACGCCCAACTGCTCGGTGATCTTCGTCCGCCACGGGCAGCGCAGCGCGGCCGGTACTCCCCCTCGGCGGTGGTCTGGCACGTCGGCGTGCGCGGAGTGCCAGCGCCTACGATCGCCCACCACAACATCCACTTCGGCGAGGAATGGACCACATCTTTCGATGCGCTCCAGCGAGGACGGCTGATGCCCGACCCATCGCGGCTGGTCACCATCCCCTCACTCGACGACTCCACGACGGCTCCGGACGGCTGCTCCACGCTGTATGTCCTGGAACCAGTGCCCAACCTCAACGGCTCGATCAATTGGAGGACCGAGGCCCGGCCGCTACGGGACCGTCTCCATGCATTCCTTGCTACACACGGATATCCAAGTGAGGTGATCACCGAGCAGCTGGTGACTCCATTGGACTGGCAAGCCCAGGGCATGGCGGCCGGCACCCCGTTCGCGCTCGCTCACACCTTCGGCCAGACCGGACCCTTCCGTCCATCGAACGTCGAGCCCCGCCTGCCCGGGATGTTCTTCGCCGGGTCCGGAACTGTCCCTGGAGTCGGCGTCCCTATGGTGCTGATCTCCGGCAAACTCGCGGCCAGCCGAGTCGCGGCATACCTTCAGGAGCCGGGCCGGTGAGCGACTGGATTTCCGACGAAGCCCTGCTGACCGAGGGGTACCGCCGCTGCGCGAAGCTGACCTGGCGGTACGGCACCACATACTTCTGGGGCGCGGCGCTGCTGCCCAAGCCGCAACGCAAGCACGTACACGCGATCTACGCCCTGTGCCGGCTAGCCGATGACATTGTTGATCTTCCCAATGAACAAGACACAAGCCGCCGAGAGTCTGTCGATCAAGAAGCAAGGGCTTCGACAAGCTCAGCCCGCATTTCCGACGACGCCATCCCAAGTGAGCCTGAGCCTGTCGAAGGGCACCAATCGGCGGCTTCGACAAGCTCAGCCCACATTTCTGATGACGCCATCCCCGCCGAGCCCGATCCGACCCTCCCTGACCCGCTCGACACAGCCGTCGGCGCGCAACTCGAGGCCTTCGCTGGGCAGTTCCGATCCAGCTTGGCCGCCGGCGACAGCACCGACCCGGTCATGGCAGCCGTGGTTCACACCGTGATCACCTGCGGAATTGACCCTGAGTGCTTCGACCGCTTCTTCAACGCCATGGCGATGGATCTGACCACGACCTCGTATCAGACGTGGGAGGATCTGCGCGGCTACATGGAGGGCTCGGCAGCCGTGATCGGGGAAATGATGTTGCCGGTCCTCGAGCCGATCAGCGAGGCCGCAAAGGCTCCGGCGCGATCACTCGGGCTGGCCTTTCAACTCACCAACTTTCTTCGCGACGTCGACGAAGATCTTGATCGAGGGCGGGTCTATCTACCGCAAGATGATCTTCGACTCTTTGATGTTGATCTTGGGCGGCGCTCGGTGACTCCTGAGTGGCGGGCCTTTCTGGCGTACGAGATCGAGCGCAACCGTGCTCTCTACTCCTTCGCTGACACCGGAATCGCGATGCTGCCGCCGCGATCGGCGCGCTGCGTCGGAACCGCCCGGGTGCTCTATGCCAAGATCCTTGATCAGATCGAGCGCAATGGCTACGACGTATTCTCGCGTCGAGCACGGGTACCCACGCTGCGCAAGGCTGCCACGGCGGCCAGCATGATGGTGACAGGGCCGCGGACGCTCAACAGGCAAGCGCAGCTTTACCAGCGAAGGAGCATGACCGACGATGTCACTCAGGACACGTACTAGCTCACTGCCGCAGGTTCCCAAGCCGAATGTGCGCTCCCGAATCCCCATCTCGCGGGTTCCGCAGCCGCGGGAGAACCGGATGCCCACGACGTGGCGGCTGGCCAAACCGGCTCGCATCGCCGCCGCGCTCCGAGTGGCCCAGTCGCGCAACTCGGGCGGCTGGTTCGTTGCCGGTAGCAGCGTTGATGTAGGACGCAAAGAGTCGGTGACGCGGACCATCGCCGGCCGCGAAGTGGTCTTCTGGCGCAACTCCGCAGGCGGCCTGGTCGCGGGACCGGGCGCGTGCCCACACCTGGGGGCGCTGTTGGACAAGTGCCCGGTGATCGACGGCACCATGTACTGCCGGTGGCACGGTCTTGCCCTGACGCAGAGCGGCGATCAGACCTGGAGCCCGTACCGTGCCTACGACGACGGCGTCTTGATCTGGGTCGGGCTGCCAACTGACGGCGAGGTTGCCACCGATCGCCCCTCGCTGCCTGCGCGTCCACCACTGTCCGAGTCGGTCAGTGCGGTGATCACCAAGCCCGGGAATCTGTGAACCCGAGGATGTCATCGCCAACCGGCTCGACCCCTGGCATGGCTCCTGGTTCCACCCGTACGCCTTCAGTCACCTGGTCGTCGACGACGATGCCAGCAGTGATCAGGCACTGGTGGTGGACGTGACGTTCCGGCTGAGCCGGACCTGGGGTGTGCCGGTGCGGGCCGAATTCACCTGCCCGGACAGCCGGACGATCGTGATGCACATCACCGAGGGCGAAGGCGCCGGCAGCGTGGTGGAGACCCATGCCACCCCACTCGGCCTTGGCCCCGACGATCGCCCGCGCACCATGGTCACCGAAGCCACCATCGCGTACTCGGATCGGACCGGCTTCCAAGTCGCGCGCTGGCTGTCGCCACTGGTACGCCCTGGCATCCGGCACACTGCCCGGAAGCTCTGGGTGGACGACCTCGCGTACGCCGAACGCCGCTATGAGCTGCGCCAACGCGGCGAGTTCCCTGGCTGACCCCGCAAGGAACTTGCGGTCTTGACGCTGCGTCCGAAGACACTGGTCCACGAGTACCTGGCGAAGTATCCACAAGGCTGAACAAACGCCTGACCCAATCCGGGTGCGTGGTCAGCCCGGGTAGGCCTTCGCGTACTCAGTCATCGTGTCCTTACGCAGTGCTTGGCTGAGTTCCTCGAGTCCCCGCTGATCGACGGTATACAGCCCTTTGCGCTGCTCGCCCAATGGGGAAGTTACTAGCGTTATGTCCTTGGGTTTCATGCGGATGGACATCGCGGTGGAGCGTATTTCAGCGTTGGTCAGGGTCTTGTCCACTTGGATTCGCTTCGCAGCGTTGCCCAGGAACGTGGTAAAGCGAGCCGGATCGGCCACGACGTCGCCGGACAACCCCTTCGCGAGGATCGCCTTGACAACATTCCGCTGGTTTTCGGCTCGAAGCCGCTCGTTCGGCTGGCGCGCGCGGACATACCACAGGGCAGCGTCGCCCGACACGGTGATGTTGCCTGCGGGGAAGCTGTGGCCGCCGCCCCAGAAAGCAGTCGAGTTCGCGACGGTGACACCGCCGAGATCCTCGGTGAGCTTGACAAAGCCCTGGAAATCGATCATGACGACGTGGTCGATCCTGGTGCCAGTGAGCTTCTCCACCGTGCGAACCACCAATGGTGGCCCACCGAATTCGAAGGCGCGGTTGATCCCATGCTGGCCGTGGCCTGGAATGGTCACCTGTGTAGTACGCGGGATGGAGAGCACGTACGCCTCGTCACGCGCCTGATTGACATGGAGCAGCATCAGGGAGTCGCTCCGCCCTCCACGATCGAGTGTGGGGTCGCCATCGTCGGTACCAATGAGCAGATAGTCGAGCGTGTGGTCAGCCTGCGGATCCTTCACGGGGCGTTTTTCACCTCCGGTCTCCTCCGGGGGGAGATCAAGTCCGCGGTTGATATTCGCCGTGACACTCCGGTCGATTTCGTAGAGATAGACACCACTGGCGACTAGGAGTGCGACGACCAAGGAGACGACCGTGGCGGCAAAAAGCCCCAACGCAATCTGGCGTACGCCCGCACGCTTTGGCGCGACGCCTAGGGCGGCGAGCCGATCTCGAAACTCGGCCGCCGTGGGCCGCTCCGTGGGCTTGAAGGCGAGCCCGTCCAGCAACAACCGCATCAGGTCTTCATCGACATCCGGCAGCGGCTTGACAGGCTCCCACACTCGCGCTATGCGGTCCTCCAGAGACACAACTCCACCGCTTGAATTCGACGGCGGATGCCCACTCAGCAGCGCGTAAAGAGTTGCGGCAAGCTGATAAACATCGCCGAACTCACTTGGCTGCCCGCCGAGGATTACTTCTGGCGGCGCATATGCCACGGTCAAACCGATGGTGGAGCCCGGCTCCAGTGCGGTCAGGCCGAAATCAGCCAGTCCCGGGTTGCCGTAGCTGTCAATCAGAATGTTCGCTGGTTTGACATCTCGATGCAGCATGCCCTGTTCATGAGCCGCGACTAATGCTTCAGCAATGCGCAGGCCGACAAAACAGATCCGCTCGACGCTCTGCCTATTGTCTGGCTGCAGCCAGCGGGTCAGCGAACCACCCGAGCAAAACTTCATGACTAAATAGGGATGCCCGTCGGCAAGAATGCCCGTGTCGTACACCGTGACGATGCATGGATGACCAGAGAGGTTGCCTGCGGCCGCAGCCTCCCCCAAGAACCGATGACGCTCAGACTCGTCGTCGAGGGTTCGAGCGTCGACCTTGACAGCAACCGGACGATTCAGCGACGGTTGCCTGGCACGCCACACTGTTGCGAAGCCGCCTTTGGCCAACGGCTCCCAATCGGTGACGCCCGCGATGTCAGGCGGGACGATAGCCACCCGATGAAGATACCTTCGCGAAGCCCACTACACGGCTTGTGCGGATGAATAGGCCCGGTCCCGCAAGATCCCAGACGTATTCATCAGAGTGCCGGTCAGCCAACGGGCCCTTAACGTGTAAGCCGACCGGCGGGCCTCACGGACGCGATTGCGAGGTGATGGAGCCAACGGGCCAGGCGGTGACGGGAGCGTATAGGAACTGTCCAGAGACCATGGCCGGCCAGGCCGTAGCCGCTGAGGAGCTGGTTGGCAGCTAGGAAGCCGGTTGTTGCGGCACGTTCCATAAGCGCGACCGGGAAGTCGCAGCGAATACCGTCGCCAGCTAGCACGATCCGCGGGTCCGGCGTACGCACGGTCGGCCGCTGCACCCAAGGATCGGTGCCCCACAGCGGGCAGTCGTCATTCACCAGCCACTCCTCCGCCACGATGGTTGCCGGCTCCAGCTCTGGATAGATGCGACGCAGCTCGGCCAGCAGCCGATCCTTCAGCACAGGCTCGTCCGGCTGCTCGGTCAACGCGTACGCGTGCAACTCGACAACCGAACCGCCGTGAGCCGCCGCCCAGCGCCGAGCGCCCTCCTCGAAGCGTTCCAGTACCGAGATGTTGTCAAGCGGCCCGAAGCCGCTGGTTCCCAGGAACGCCGCGCGATCGGATGCAACCGGCCGATCAAGCCACAGCCGCCAGACGGCGAAGGGCGGCGCATTGCACGTCGCAGCCACCCGTTCCCGCCAGGCTTCATCACCCAATCCAGACTCAATAGCCAATCGGCGCAGGGTGGCCGGATCTGTCGCGAGCACCAGCGCATCGGCCTCGATCTCAGCGCCCGATCCCAGGCCGAGCCGCAGCGTCTCGTGACCGGCATCCACCCAGGCGACAGCCTCGGCGGTGCGCACCTCAGCGCCGAGGCGCTCCAGATATTGCCGGAGCGGAGACCAGAGGCAACTGTCGTAGTCGTCTCGCGGTACGTCGAAGAGCAGCCCTTCTGACGACCCCAGGAAATAGCGTGTGGAACATCGCGACCAGCTCACCGGCAGAGAAGTCGTCTGGGTGCGCAAAGAAGCTGCGCGCAAAGACCTCCAGCGCCAGGTGCCGAGCCGCCTCCGGAAACCGAAGTCGATCAAGGAAGTCCGCCGCACTCTCGCCGTCATAGCGGGAGAACGTGCTCGGGAAATCGACGTCCAGCAACTCCAGAGCGGCTGGCACGTTCACGGCAGCAAGATCACGAAGTCCAAACGATGGGCTCTGCAGGACGAATGCTGCCAGGTTCACCGGCGGCGTCCGCGGGATCGTCGCAAAGGAGTCGGCATGACCGTCGGCCAAGATCAGCGGATAGTCCGCGACTGCTACCAGGGACTGCAGATCAGGATCGATGCGCCGTAGCAGCGCACGGAGGTTGTAGTACTGCCGGAAGAAGGCATGAAACCCCCGGCTCATCGTGACCTGATCATCGCCATGAACCACCGGCCAGGAACGCACCCGCCCACCGAGCTGATCATGCGGCTCGACCATGATCACAGGCACACCCCGCTCGGCCAGCCCAACGGCAGCCGCGATGCCAGCAATGCCACCGCCAGCCACGACAACCGGCCGTGAGCCGTCGCTGAGCCGGGCCGCGCCGCGCACCCCCGGATGCCGGACCGCGCGAGCATCCCGGCCGGGTTGCCATCCGGCGCTACGGCGCCTGAGCATCATGAACCAGCCGAAGGCTTACGCGCACGAAGGGTGTGCAGGATGCCGCGCTGCCAGCCCGGCACGGTCCGGACCTCGACGTCGACAAAGCCCGCACGGTACAAGCGATCGACAAAGGTCTGAATCGAGTCGAAGGACCGCACGCTGCGCCACAAATAGCGATAGAGCCGGGTTCGCCGAGAGGTCAGCCAGCCAAGCGGAATCACCACGAGCCAGCACACCGCGCTCCACAACGCGTGCACCCAGCGCCGGGATCCGGCAATCGAGTACTCCTGAACGACCAGCACGCCGCCGTCGCCGAGCAGGTCGAAGATCCCGGCGAGCACTGCATCCCGATCACCGACGTTGCGGAACAGGTACGCCGCGAAGGCTCCGTCGATGGGATCGTCAAGTTCCCATTCGTACCGAGACCAGGCGATCTTCTCGGCCTGACCCATCTCGAACCGGACACCCGCGGGCCACTCCTTGGCGCGCGCCTGCTCGAGCATGGCCAAAGACGCATCCACCCCCAGGATCGAGGATCGGAGGCCAGCCGCCTGCGTAGCGCGCAGCACCGCACGGGTAGATGCGCCCGATCCGCAACCAAGATCAAGAATGCGACGCGGGGGCGCGGCGCTTCGGAGCGCGGGCTTCGGCAGCCACTCCACCAAGGCTTGTGCGGCCGACCTCAGGTGCGCGTGGTAGCCGGGATTCAGCGCCACCATCAGGTCGTAGCGAGGTGCCACCTCGTCGAAGGCCGTCGCAACGTCCTCGCTCGTGATCATGCTCACTGTCGATCGGCCTCCTCGGGTGCCGGCCGGCGATCCAGCCAGCGGCGCCACAGCAGGATAGCGAGGGTGACCATGGCAAACCCGAAACCGAAGTCCTCGATGGGAATGTCCCAGGGTGCCCGCAGTCCCAGAATCTCCTCAGGGTTGTAGATCACGATCGGGGCCGAGAGCTTGGTGAGCCAGCCATCCACCGGAATCTGGAACGCAAAGATGATCACCATTGACCACCAGTACTGCGCCGTGCGGAAGATTCCCGACTTGAAGTAGACCAGCTCGGCAACGATCACTGCTAGCACTGCGAGTGCGGTGAGCACGGTGTACTCAGGCATGCGGACCGGTCTCGCCGACTCTTGATCTTCGCTGCAGCAAACTGAGCACGTAACCCACTGCCTCGTACGTCAGCAGTCCACAGATCGGCACCACAATGAAGAACACCAATTCCTCGATCGGCATGCCGAAGATCAACTTCCAACCGGTGGTAAAAAGGGGGCTATAGCTCCAGTGATCACGGAGAATTCCGACGATATCCCAGACCGAAAAGATGATCACTACCGGAATGATCGCAAACGCCAAGCCGGTAGCCCGGCGGTAGACCCGGGCACTCAAGACAAACTCCAGTGGCAACGTGATCAACAAGCAGCACGCCATCAGCAACAAGTACTGAAAGTGATCGAGACCGCCCACTTCGCAACCGTACAAGGACGGATAGTGGCTTCGCTAAATAGTTCGTACGCAGGAAAAACAGTTGTCAGAGAATGCAGGCTCCGCGCTGGCCAGATTGTTTTTTGTTTTCCTGTCCACGCCGTCCGAAAAGGCTACGATCATCAGCATGCCAGCTGGGCTGACCCCCGATTCGGGGCTTCGCCGCAGTGGAGGCTCGGGGGATTTACGCCAAGGAAATCTCACCCAGATCCTTCGCTTCGTGCGCGACCATGGAGCTAGCAGCCGTCACGACATTGCGCGCGGCTGCGGGCTCGGCATCTCCACGATGACCGACCTGATTGGTGAACTGCGGGCCCGCCGGATCGTGAAAGAGCTCGATCCGATACGCCGGCCCGGAGCCGGTCGACCGACCCGCCCGATTGATTTCGACGGTGAGCCGTGGTGCGTCCTCGGCGTACGCGTCGACCTGGATGGATTCCAGTTCGCCGCCGCAACCTTGGGAGGGCGCGAGCTGTGGCGCGACAGCGTGGCGGCCGACCTGCGTCGAGCCGAGCCGGACGCCGGCTTCGCCGCCCTGGATAGCCAGCTGCGGTCCCAAGTTGGTCAGCTGCCACCTGACAAGCACTTGATAGCTGTCGAAATCGGCGTACCGGGCTACATCGCCGAGGACCGGGCGACCGTGGGCTGGTCGGAGAATCCGGATTGGCAGCAGTATCCGCTCAGCGCCAAAGTGAGCACGACACTCAGCGACCTCGGCATTGAGGGCGCTCACATCGGCGTCACCAACGACAGCCAGCTGGCGGCTTTGCATGCCGTCCGGGCAGAGCTTCGCTTGGGGCCGGATGCGATAGCGGCTTACTTTGGCGGTCTGCGCAGCCTCGGCAGCGGCCTGATCATCGGCGGCGAAATCTTCCGTGGCGCAGGCGGGAGCGCTGGCGACTTCGGCCATCTCAACGTCGATCCATCGGGGCCTGCCTGCACGTGTGGACGAAACGGCTGCCTGCAGTCGTTGATCGGTCCGCAGAGCCTGCTCACTGTCGGCGACCTGCTGCCCGCTGATGAGGCGGCTCGGTTGGTCGACCAACGTCCTGAGGAAGCGATCCGCAGGATCGTCGAGGCAATCGATGAAGGCCAGGCTGCCATGCTGCAGGTGCTGAAGCGTTCCGGAGCAGCCTTGGGTGATGCGATTGACGACGTTATCGCTGTCGTCAATCCACACACTGTGGTGCTGGGCGGCTACCTGGGAGCGCTAAGCGCTCATCTGATGACGTCGATCGACGAGCGGATCGCCCACCGGCTGGCGATCCCCGCGTTTGCCGAAACCAAGGTCGCCGCTGTCGAACAGAACGTGCCGAGGGTTGTCGGCGGCGCTGTTCTGGCCGCCCGCGACGCCTGCTTCTACGACCCGCTCACCCTGACTCGACCAGTTTGATTGCTCCGCTCGCTTCGCTCGTTCCGCGCGGATCCGCTTGACTCGCCTACTTCGTCTTCGCTCGGTACGAGCTGTCCCTCGTTCCTCCTCAGCACGGCGAGTGAGCTGAGCTCGCTTCGCTGACCGGCGTTTACGACGCCAGCTGATCGGCCGTGATCACGACCGTCGCGGCTGTCCAGGCAAGCGGCGAGACGGCGGCGGGCTGGCCGTTGGACAAGACCTTCTCCGGCAGCGAACCTGCAGCCGTACGGTGTTGATCAAGCCAGCGCAAGCGCGCCAATGCCTCATCACGCTGGCCGAGGAATGCGGCAGTCATGGCGCGGCTGCCTGTCGCGTTCGTCCAGCTGACACCGTCTCTACGCCACGACCCGCCTGGCGCCAAGCCTCCGCCTGGTCGGGACATGATCAATGGTGCTTGCTCCCAGGCCTGCAGCACCCCTTGATCAACACTTGACCCCACGGGTGGCAGCAGGAAATCAACTCCTAGGTCAATGCTGTCGCCGCGCCCTCCGAGGTGCCGCGGGTAGCCGTTCCTTCCGAAGTGTGTCGTGATCGCGGCTCGCAGCCGGTGCGCGCCGGCGGCAGCATGATCGGCTGCGTACGCGTCCCCCAGAATCCGGTAGAGCTCGGTGCTGGCCTCAAGACCAGCGCAGAGTACGGCCGCGGTTGCCAAGGTCGGCCGCGTCGCCTTGACCTCCCAGTAGTCAATCGATGGCGGAGGCAGCGAGGACGGGTTGTTGATCGACCTCAGCGCTGCTTGCGTACTGCGGTCAAGAAGCATCTGATGCCGTTGCACGAACGCCGTACGGTCGCTCCCGGAGAGCTCGGCCGCCAGCTGTCCAGTTGCCCACAGAGCCCAACCGACGCCGTCCAGCTCTACGCCGCGAGCATCCGGAACTCCGCTGCCATCGGGCAAGTAGCGGGCTTGGAACAACCCAGACTCCGGCTGCACTCGCTGCAGGAAGGCCACGATGCGTTCGGCGTCGGCCGCGTGCCCGGTACGAGCCAGCGCCGACACCACCAGCGCGGAGTCCCGAGGCCATACGTAGCGCCAGGCAGGGCTCCATCCAGCGACCGGAACACCGTACGGCCGACTCAAGATATGCAGGTCGAGAAGCGCTGTGGCCACCATGTCGCCGTCAAGTCCGCTCACTTGCGGGACGCTCCCGGCCGCAAGCCAGGCGGCCTGCTCGCGTGCCAGGTCGAGACTGTCCGGCATCCCGACGAGCACCCTGCTGCCAGGGACTAGGGCATCGGCGGCAGCGACTTCGACCAGAGCACCGCCCGGGCCGAGCGCGACAGCGGCCGCGTCCAGCGGGATTGTCGTATCGAGGTTTCTGTGCGCCAGCAGGCTGGATGAACTGATCATGACAATCAGCAGCAGACACAGACAGGCAGTTAGCGGTCCCTGATGGCTCTGCCGGCCGTGTGGGAGCGCCGGCTCAAGCGTAAGCACGGCGGCCATAACGGGAAGCCTACTGATTCTCAGGGCTCCGAAGCACGTCAGATAGAGTCCTCAGCGCGGAACGTCCGCATCTCACCTGGGAGACAACGATGCCCACGCCTAGTCCTGGCTATTCGATCACCGTACGAGTGGAGGCGCCGACTGATCCGGCAGCGACTGCGCGACTCTCGAGCGTTGTAGCTGAGGCGGGTGGCGCGATCACCGCCCTGGATGTCGCCGAGTCACACCCCAACATGCTGGTCGTCGATGTCAGCTGCAATGCCAGCGATGTGGCGCATTCGGAGTCGATCACCAAGGCAATTGCCGCGCTCGACGGCTTCAGTGTGCGGAAGGTGTCCGACCGTACCTTCCTGCTGCACCTTGGCGGCAAGATCGAGGTGACACCGAAGGTCCCGCTCAAGCACCGCGACGACCTGTCCCGGGCCTACACACCGGGCGTAGCCCGGGTGTGTCTGGCGATCGCTGAGAATCCCGCCGATGCCCGCCGGCTGACGATCAAGAGAAACACCATCGCCGTCGTTACCGACGGCTCCGCCGTGTTGGGCCTCGGCAACATCGGACCGGAGGCATCGCTTCCGGTGATGGAGGGCAAAGCGGCGCTCTTCAAACGATTCGGGGGGGTCGACGCCTGGCCGGTTTGCCTGGACACTCAGGACTCGGACAAGATCGTGGAGATCGTCAAGGCGATTGCTCCGGTGTACGGCGGGGTCAATTTGGAGGACATCTCCGCGCCACGCTGCTTCGAGATTGAGGAGCGGCTACGCGCTGAGCTGGAAATACCGGTCTTCCACGATGATCAACACGGCACGGCGATCGTGGTATTGGGTGCGCTGATCAACGCGCTGCGGGTGGTTCACAAGGACATCTCTCAAGTCCGATTCGTCATCTCCGGCGTCGGCGCCGCAGGGTCGGCGATCATCCGGTTGCTGAAGCGACAAGGCGCGACCATGATCATCGGCTGCGACAGCAAGGGAGCTGTGTACGACGCCCCCGAGGGGTCCTCGGACATGCGGCGGTGGCTGGTCGAGAACACCAACTTCGAGAAGCGTTCTGGCACCCTGAAGGAGATGCTGGTCGGCGCTGACGTCTTCATCGGCGTCTCGGCTCCCAACCTGCTCGACGGGCAGGACATCGCGAACATGGCCAAAGACGCGATCGTCTTCGGGCTGGCCAACCCTGTTCCGGAGGTTGACCCGATGGAGGCACAGCAGCATGCGGCCGTTGTGGCCACTGGGCGGAGCGACTTCCCCAATCAGATCAACAACGTGCTCGCCTTCCCCGGCGTCTTTCGCGGGTTGCTCGACGGCGGCATCCGCCACATCACCGATGAAATGCTGTCAGCGGCTGCTAATGCCATCGCGAATCAGGTCGCGCCGGACCAGCTGAATCCGAGCTACATCATTCCGAGCGTGTTTGACCCTTCGGTCGCCCCAGCTGTTGCCGCGGCCGTACGCGAAACCGGCGAGAAGAAGTAGACACAAGATCGCTTTTGGCGGGCAAACTCCCACACCTTGAAAGTCGGCTCAAGCTGCGGACAAAGCGGCGGCCGGCACCGCGGTGCCGGCCGCCTGCTCGGGGAACATGCTCGATTGGCAACGTCAGCGTTCAAGCGGAGGTCGGGGTCCGTCCGCAGGTGCCGCCGGGGGTGCAGCAACCGCCGTCGCCAATATCAAACATGTATTCGATTCTAGGCGGGCGTGATGCGGTCTGTCAAACGCTTGTTTGATTTTATCCGGGATCAGTGAGCGGGCTTAGCGGGCCGAACAAAGGAGCCCATCAACGGGCTCAGGTACGAGGGCCGGCGAAGATCGCCTCCATCTTGTCGATGCACTGCTCCAGCCCCGCCTGAGAGAGGTTCCGCACATCGTCGGTGGCATAGCCATGTTCCACCACCGTCATCTTGGTCCGTCCGTCGCCAAGATCATCAAAAGTCACCACGTGTTCGCCGTCATCCGGAATTCCGGGCGGCATCCCAAGATCAGCGGGCAGCAGCCGGTTGCCTTCCGGATCTGCAAAATTGAACACGTACGCGATCCGTGCATGAGGCTGGACCTCGGTGTAGGTCCAGGTGCTGTACATGTCTCCACCACCAAATTCCGTCGGAGCCCGCATCGCCACCAAGGTGCGCCCGCCCTCGCGAAGATCAACATCGGCCACCGGACAACTGAAGCCGGTCGGTCCCCACCACTGCCTCACCAGATCAGACTCGCTCCAGGCGCGCCATGCCTGATCGGGCGGGACCGGAAAGGTACGGGTCACCACAACATCGAATGTCTCACTCACTAAAGTCCTCCTTCTTCCGCCGACTTGTCAGCATCGGTGGTCGCTACAGCGACCACTCGTGCTGACAAGTCGGCATTACTCGGGTTGGTTGTCGGGCGTTCCACCAATCTGGTACGGCGTACTGACCCCCTCATACATCAGGTGAGCCACCATGCCATCTGCGGCGTGCTTGAGATGGTGGCAGTGGTCGAGCCAGATTCCTGGGTTCGTGGCCACGAAGGCGATGTCGTACGTTTCGCCATCGAGCACGTTCAGCGAGTCGATCCACCACGGGCTGCCCGTCGCGGCGACGCCGTCGCGGGAGAGCACCACCGCGTGATGTCCGTGCAGGTGCATGGGATGTACCTCACCACTGTGATTGTCGATGTGCATGACCACGATGTCGCCCTCCCGGACCACGTACATCGGCACGTGGGGATACAGGTGCCCATTGATCGACCACCACAGGCCGGGCCGGCCGCGGACGAAGCCTGGTCGGCGCCCGATCGAGTAGTCGAAACGCCGGTCGGCCTTCGCCGGGTCGAAGCTCAGCGCGGCCGGACTCCCGTAGCCCAAGAGATCGAGTGCGTCGGCCGGTTGCGGCGGTGCTGGTGGAGCGCTGGCACCCAGCAGGACCGCAGTGCCCTTCGACACCTGAACGCGTACGGCCCTGCCGTCGCTCGGCATCGTGACGCCAAGATCAGCGCGACCACCCGCAGTAATCGTGACCGAACGATCGGTCACATCCGTCGGTGCGTTGATCTGGTAGCCGTCGATTGCGAGCACCTTGAAAGGCGTGTCGGCCCAGGTCTCGATCGGACCATTGTCGGTATTGATCACTCGGACCCGTACCAGTTGGCCCGGTTTAGCCGGCACCTGCAGATCACTGGCGACGCCGTTGATCGTCTTGATGCCGGCGTACGTATGGGCGGCTGCGATCACGTCAACGGCCTGGCTGCTGTCAGTCTTCGGCAGCACGACGAGGGTGCCAAAGAGTCCGCCGATCACCTGCTCATGGGAGACCTGATGGGAGTGATACCAGTAGGTCCCGACCTGATTGGCCGCAAAGCGATACGTGAACTCGCTGCCGATCGCTACCTCGTCTTGGGTTACGCCAGCCACACCGTCCATGGCCGCAGGCACGTCGTACCCGTGCCAGTGCAACGTGATGCCGGCTTTGACCGAAGCGTTGCGCAGGTGCACTTCGACCAGCTCGCCCTGGTGGGCGGTGATAGTGGGGCCGGGTGAGGTGTCGTTCACTGTGTAGCCGGGGGACCGATCGTC
>CAVSSB010000041.1:0-40441 GCA_963730505.1 uncultured Actinomycetota bacterium | reverse complement strand
GGCCGGCCAGGCCGTAGCCACCGAGGAGCTGGTTGGCAGCTAAGAAGCCAGTTGTTGCGGCGCGTTCCATGAGCGCGACCGGGAAGTCGCAGCGGATACCGTCGCCAGCTAGCACGATCCGCGGGTCCGGCGTACGCACGGTCGGCCGCTGCTCCCAAGGACCGGTGCCCCACAGCGGGCAGTCGTCATTCACCAGCCACTCCTCCGCCACGATGGTTGCCGGCTCCAGCTCTGGATAGATGCGACGCAGCTCGGCCAGCAGGCGATCCTTCAGCACAGGCTCGGTCCGGCTGCTCGGTCAACGCGTACGCGTGCAACTCGACAACCGAACCGCCGTGAGCCGCCGCCCAGCGCCGAGCGCCCTCCTCGAAGCGTTCAAGGACCGAGATGTTGTCAAGCGGCCCGAAGCCGCTGGTTCCCAGGAACGCCGCGCGATCGGATGCAACCGGCCGATCAAGCCACAGCCGCCAGACGGCAAAGGGCGGCGCATTGCACGTCGCCGCCACCCGTTCCCGCCAAGCCTCATCACCCAAGCCAGACTCAAGAGCCAATCGGCGCACGGTGGCCGGATCTGTCGCGAGCACCAGCGCATCGGCTTCGATCTCAGCGCCCGATCGCAGTCCGATCCGCAGCGACTCCCGACTGGCATCCACCCAGGCGACAGCCTCGGCGGTGCGCACCTCAGCGCCGAGGCGCTCCAGATATTGCCGGAGTGGAGACCAGAGGCAACTGTCGTAGTCGTCTCGCGGTACGTCGAAGAGCAGCCCTTCTGACGACCCCAGGAAATAGGTGTGGAACATCGCGACCAGCTCACCGGCAGAGAAGTCGTCTGGGTGCGCAAAGAAGCTGCGCGCAAAGACCTCCAGCGCCAGGTGCCGAGCCGCCTCCGGAAACCGAAGTCGATCAAGGAAGTCCGCCGCACTCTCGCCGTCATAGCGGGAGAACGTGCTCGGGAAATCGACGTCCAGCAACTCCAGAGCGGCTGGCACGTTCACGGCAGCAAGATCACGAAGTCCAAACGATGGGCTCTGCAGGACGAACGCTGCCAGGTTCACCGGCGGCGTCCGCGGGATCGTCGCAAAGGAGTCGGCATGACCGTCGGCCAAGATCAGCGGATAGTCCGCGACTGCCACCAGGGACTGCAGATCGGGATCGATTCGTCGCAGCAGCGCCCGAAGGTTGTAGTACTGCCGGAAGAAGGCATGAAACCCCCGGCTCATCGTGACCTGATCATCGCTATGAACCACCGGCCAGGAACGCACCCGCCCACCGAGCTGATCATGCGGCTCGACCATGATCACAGGCACACCCCGCTCGGCCAGTCCAACGGCAGCCGCGATGCCAGCAATGCCACCGCCAGCCACGACAACCGGCCCTGAGCCGTCGCTGAGCCGTGCCGCGCCGCGCACCCCCGGATGCCGGACCGCGCGAGCATCACGGCCGGGTTGCCAGCCGGCGCCACGGCGCCTGAGCATCATGAAGCGGCCGAAGGCTTACGCGCACGAAGGGTGTGCAGAATGCCGCGCTGCCAGCCCGGCACGGTCCGGACCTCAACGTCGACAAAGCCCGCACGGTACAAGCGATCGACAAAGGTCTGAATCGAGTCGAAGGACCGCACGCTGCGCCACAAATAGCGATAGAGCCGGGTTCGCCGAGAGGTCAGCCAGCCAAGCGGAATCACCACGAGCCAGCACACCGCGCTCCACAACGCGTGCACCCAGCGCCGGGATCCGGCAATCGAGTACTCCTGAACGACCAGCACGCCGCCGTCGCCGAGCAGGTCGAAGATCCCGGCGAGCACTGCATCCCGATCACCGACGTTGCGGAACAGGTACGCCGCGAAGGCTCCGTCGATGGGATCGTCAAGTTCCCATTCGTACCGAGACCAGGCGATCTTCTCGGCCTGACCCATCTCGAACCGAACACCCGCGGGCCACTGCTTGGCGCGCGCCTGCTCGAGCATGGCCAAAGACGCATCCACCCCCAGGATCGAGGATCGGAGGCCAGCCGCCTGCGTAGCGCGCAGCACCGCACGGGTAGATGCGCCCGATCCGCAACCAAGATCAAGAATGCGACGCGGGGCGCGGCGCTTCGGAGCGCGGGCTTCGGCAGCCACTCCACCAAGGCTTGTGCGGCCGACCTCAGGTGCGCGTGGTAGCCGGGATTCAGCGCCACCATCAGGTCGTAGCGAGGTGCCACCTCGTCGAAGGCCGTCGCAACGTCCTCGCTCGTGATCATGCTCACTGTCGATCGGCCTCCTCGGGTGCCGGCCGGCGATCCAGCCAGCGGCGCCACAGCAGGATAGCGAGCGTGACCATGGCAAACCCGAAACCGAAGTCCTCGATGGGAATGTCCCAGGGTGCCCGCAGTCCGAGAATCTCCTCAGGGTTGTAGATCACGATCGGGGCCGAGAGCTTGGTGAGCCAGCCATCCACCGGAATCTGGAACGCAAAGATGATCACCATTGACCACCAGTACTGCGCCGTGCGGAAGATCCCCGACTTGAAGTAGACCAGCTCGGCAACGATCACTGCTAGCACTGCGAGCGCGGTGAGCACGGTGTACTCAGGCATGCGGACCGGTCTCGCCGACTCTTGATCTTCGCTGCAGCAAACTGAGCACGTAACCCACTGCCTCGTACGTCAGCAGTCCACAGATCGGCACCACAATGAAGAACACCAATTCCTCGATCGGCATGCCGAAGATCAACGTCCAACCGGTGGTAAAAAGAGCGCTATAGCTCCAGTGATCACGGAGAATTCCGACGATATCCCAGACCGAAAAGATGATCACTACCGGAATGATCGCAAACGCCAAGCCGGCAGCCCGGCGGTAAACCCGGGCACTCAAGACAAACTCCAGCGGCAACGTGATCAACAAGCAGCACGCCATCAGCAACAAGTACTGGAAGTGATCGAGACCGCCCACTTCGCAACCGTACAAGGACAGATCGCGACTTCGCTAAATAGTTCGTACGCAGGAAAAACAGTTGTCAGAGAATGCAGGCTCCGCGCTGGCCAGATTGTTTTTTGTTTTCCTGTCCACGCCGTCCGAAAAGGCTACGATTCATCAGCATGCCAGCTGGGCTGACCCCCGATTCGGGGCTTCGCCGCAGTGGAGGCTCGGGGGATTTACGCCAAGGAAATCTCACCCAGATCCTTCGCTTCGTGCGCGACCATGGAGCTAGCAGCCGTCACGACATTGCACGCGGCTGCGGGCTCGGCATCTCCACGATGACCGACCTGATCGGTGAACTGCGGGCCCGCCGGATCGTGAAAGAGCTCGATCCGATTCGCCGGCCCGGAGCCGGTCGACCGACCCGCCCGATTGATTTCGACGGTGAGCCGTGGTGCGTCCTCGGCGTACGCGTCGACCTCGATGGATTCCAGTTCGCCGCCGCAACCTTGGGAGGGCGCGAGCTGTGGCGCGACAGCGTGGCGGCCGACCTGCGTCGAGCCGAGCCGGACGCCGGCTTCGCCGCCCTGGATAGCCAGCTGCGGTCCCAAGTTGGTCAGCTGCCACCTGACAAGCACTTGATAGCTGTCGAAATCGGCGTACCGGGCTACATCGCCGAGGACCGGGCGACCGTGGGCTGGTCGGAGAATCCGGATTGGCAGCAGTATCCGCTCAGCGCCAAAGTGAGCACGACACTCAGCGACCTCGGCATTGAGGGCGCTCACATCGGCGTCACCAACGACAGCCAGCTGGCGGCTTTGCATGCCGTCCGGGCAGAGCTCCGGTTGGGGCCGGACGCGATAGCGGCTTACTTCGGCGGTCTGCGCAGCCTCGGCAGCGGCCTGATCATCGGCGGCGAAATCTTCCGTGGCGCAGGCGGGAGTGCGGGCGACTTCGGCCATCTCAACGTCGATCCATCGGGGCCTGCCTGCACGTGTGGACGAAACGGCTGCCTGCAGTCGTTGATCGGTCCGCAGAGCCTGCTCACTGTCGGCGACCTGCTGCCCGCTGATGAGGCGGCTCGGTTGGTCGACCAACATCCTGAGGAAGCGATCCGCAGGATCGTCGAGGCGATCGATGAAGGCCAGGCTGCCATGCTGCAGGTGCTGAAGCGTTCCGGAGCAGCCTTGGGTGATGCGATTGACGACGTTATCGCTGTCGTCAATCCACACACTGTGGTGCTGGGCGGCTACCTGGGAGCGCTAAGCGCGCATCTGATGACGTCGATCGACGAGCGGATCGCCCACCGGCTGGCGATCCCCGCGTTTGCCGAAACCAAGGTCGCCGCTGTCGAACAGAACGTGCCGAGGGTTGTCGGCGGCGCTGTTCTGGCCGCCCGCGACGCCTGCTTCTACGACCCGCTCACCCTGACTCGACCTGTTTGATTGCTCCGCTCGCTTCGCTCGTTCCGCGCGGATCGCGGTTTGATTGCTCCGCTCGCTTCGCTCGTCCCGCGCGGAGTGAGCTGACCGGCTCCGCGTTTACGACGCCAGCTGATCGGCAGTGATCACGACCGTTGCGGCTGTCCAGGCAAGCGGCGAGACGGCGGCGGGCTGGCCGTCGGACAAGACCTTCTCCGGCAGCGAACCTGCAGCCGTACGGTGTTGATCAAGCCAGCGCAAGCGCGCCAATGCCTCATCACGCTGGCCGAGGAATGCGGCAGTCATGGCGCGGCTGCCTGTCGCGTTCGTCCAGCTGACACCGTCTCGACGCCACGACCCGCCTGGCGCCAAGCCTCCGCCTGGTCGCGACATGATCAATGGTGCTTGTTCCCAGGCCCGCAGCACCCCTTGATCAACACTTGACCCCACGGGTGGCAGCAGGAAATCAACTCCTAGGTCAATGCTGTCGCCGCGCCCTCCGAGGTGCCGCGGATAGCCGTTCCTTCCGAAGTGTGTCGTGATCGCGGCTCGCAGCCGGTGCGCGCCGGCGGCAGCATGATCGGCTGCGTACGCGTCCCCAAGAATCCGGTAGAGCTCGGTGCTGGCCTCAAGACCAGCGCAGAGTACGGCCGCGGTTGCCAAGGTCGGCCGCGTCGCCTTGACCTCCCAGTAGTCAATCGATGGCGGAGGCAGCGAAGACGGGTTGTTGATCGACCTCAGCGCTGCTTGCGTACTGCGGTCAAGAAGCATCTGATGCCGTTGCACGAACGCCGTACGGTCGCTCCCGGAGAGCTCGGCCGCCAGCTGTCCAGTTGCCCACAGAGCCCAACCGACGCCGTCCAGCTCTACGCCGCGAGCATCCGGAACTCCGCTGCCATCGGGCAAGTAGCGGGCTTGGAACAACCCAGACTCCGGCTGCACTTGCTGCAGGAAGGCCACGATGCGTTCGGCATCGGCAGCGTGTCCGGTACGAGCCAGCGCCGACACCACCAGCGCGGAGTCCCGAGGCCATACGTAGCGCCAGGCAGGGCTCCATCCAGCGACCGGAACACCGTACGGCCGACTCAATATATGCAGGTCGAGAAGCGCTGTGGCCACCATGTCGCCGTCAAGTCCGCTCACCTGCGGGACGCTCCCGGCCGCAAGCCAGGCGGCCTGCTCGCGTGCCAGGTCGAGACTGTCCGGCATCCCGACGAGCACCCTGCTGCCAGGGACCAGGGCATCGGCGGCAGCGACTTCGACCAGAGCACCGCCCGGGCCGAGCGCGACAGCGGCCGCGTCCAGCGGGATTGTCGTATCGAGGTTTCTGTGCGCCAGCAGGCTGGTCGAACTGATCATGACAATCAGCAGCAGACACAGACAGGCAGTTAGCGGTCCCTGATGGCTCTGCCGGCCGCGTGGGAGCGCCGGCTCAAGCGTAAGCACGGCGGCCATAACGGGAAGCCTACTGATTCTCAGGGCTCCGAAGCACGTCGGATAGAGTCCTCAGCGCGGAACGTCCGCATCTCACCTGGGAGACAACGATGCCCACGCCTAGTCCTGGCTATTCGATCACCGTACGAGTGGAGGCGCCGACTGATCCGGCAGCGACTGCGCGACTCTCGAGCGTTGTAGCTGAGGCGGGTGGCGCGATCACCGCCCTGGATGTCGCCGAGTCACACCCCAACATGCTGGTCGTCGATGTCAGCTGCAATGCCAGCGATGTGGCGCATTCGGAGTCGATCACCAAGGCAATTGCCGCGCTCGACGGCTTCAGTGTGCGGAAGGTGTCCGACCGTACCTTCCTGCTGCACCTTGGCGGCAAGATCGAGGTGACACCGAAGGTCCCGCTCAAGCACCGCGACGACCTGTCCCGGGCCTACACACCGGGCGTAGCCCGGGTGTGTCTGGCGATCGCTGAAAATCCCGCAGATGCCCGCCGGCTGACGATCAAGAGAAACACCATCGCCGTCGTTACCGACGGCTCCGCCGTGTTGGGCCTCGGCAACATTGGACCGGAGGCATCGCTTCCGGTGATGGAGGGCAAAGCGGCGCTCTTCAAACGATTCGGGGGGGTCGACGCCTGGCCGGTTTGCCTGGACACTCAGGACTCGGACAAGATCGTGGAGATCGTCAAGGCGATTGCTCCGGTCTACGGCGGGGTCAACTTGGAGGACATCTCCGCACCACGCTGCTTCGAGATTGAAGAGCGGCTACGCGCTGAGCTGGAAATACCGGTCTTCCACGATGATCAACACGGCACGGCGATCGTGGTATTGGGTGCGCTGATCAACGCGCTGCGGGTGGTTCACAAGGACATCTCTCAAGTCCGATTCGTCATCTCCGGTGTCGGCGCCGCAGGGTCGGCGATCATCCGGTTGCTGAAGCGACAAGGCGCGACCATGATCATCGGCTGCGACAGCAAGGGAGCTGTGTACGACGCCCCCGAGGGGTCCTCGGACATGCGGCGGTGGCTGGTCGAGAACACCAACTTCGAGAAGCGTTCTGGCACCCTGAAGGAGATGCTGGTCGGCGCTGACGTCTTCATCGGCGTCTCGGCTCCCAACCTGCTCGACGGGCAGGACATCGCGAACATGGCCAAAGACGCGATCGTCTTCGGGCTGGCCAACCCTGTTCCGGAGGTTGACCCGATGGAGGCACAGCAGCATGCGGCCGTTGTGGCCACTGGGCGGAGCGACTTCCCCAATCAGATCAACAACGTGCTCGCCTTCCCCGGCGTCTTTCGCGGGTTGCTCGACGGCGGCATCCGCCACATCACCGATGAAATGCTTTCAGCGGCTGCTAATGCCATCGCGAATCAGGTCGCGCCGGACCAGCTGAATCCGAGCTACATCATTCCGAGCGTGTTTGACCCTTCGGTCGCCCCAGCTGTTGCCGCGGCCGTACGCGAAACCGGCGAGAAGAAGTAGACACAAGATCGCTTTTAGCGGGCAAACTCCCACACCTTGAAAGTCGGCTCAAGCTGCGGACAAAGCGGCGGCCGGCACCGCGGTGCCGGCCGCCTGCTCGGGGAACATGCTCGATTGGCAACGTCAGCGTTCAAGCGGAGGTCGGGGTCCGTCCGCAGGTGCCGCCGGGGGTGCAGCAACCGCCGTGGCCAATATCAAACATGTATTCGATTCTAGGCGGGCGTGATGCGGTCTGTCAAACGCTTGTTTGATTTTATCCGGGATCAGTGAGCGGGCTTAGCGGGCCGAACAAAGGAACCCATCAACGGGCTCAACGAGGCCCGGCGAAGATCGCCTCCATCTTGTCGATGCACTGCTCCAGCCCCGCCTGAGAGAGGTTCCGCACATCGTCGGTGGCATAGCCATGTTCCACCACCGTCATCTTGGTCCGTCCGTCGCCAAGATCATCAAAAGTCACCACGTGTTCACCGTCATCCGGAATTCCGGGCGGCATCCCAAGATCAGCGGGCAGCAGCCGGTTGCCTTCCGGATCTGCAAAATTGAACACGTACGCGATCCGTGCATGAGGCTGGACCTCGGTGTAGGTCCAGGTGCTGTACATGTCTCCACCACCAAATTCCGTCGGAGCCCGCATCGCCACCAAGGTGCGCCCGCCCTCGCGAAGATCAACATCGGCCACCGGACAACTGAAGCCGGTCGGTCCCCACCACTGCCTCACCAGATCAGACTCGCTCCAGGCGCGCCATGCCTGATCGGGCGGGACCGGAAAGGTACGGGTCACCACAACATCGAATGTCTCACTCACTAAAGTCCTCCTTCTTCCGCCGACTTGTCAGCATCGGTGGTCGCTACAGCGACCACTCGTGCTGACAAGTCGGCGTTACTCGGGTTGGTTGTCGGGCGTTCCACCAATCTGGTACGGCGTACTGACCCCCTCATACATCAGGTGAGCCACCATGCCATCTGCGGCGTGCTTGAGATGGTGGCAGTGGTCGAGCCAGATTCCTGGGTTCGTGGCCACGAAGGCGATGTCGTACGTTTCGCCATCGAGCACGTTCAGCGAGTCGATCCACCACGGGCTGCCCGTCGCGGCAACGCCGTCGCGGGAGAGCACCACCGCGTGATGTCCGTGCAGGTGCATGGGATGTACCTCACCACTGTGATTGTCGATGTGCATGACCACGATGTCGCCCTCCCGGACCACGTACATCGGCACGTGGGGATACAGGTGCCCATTGATCGACCACCACAGGCCGGGCCGGCCGCGGACGAAGCCTGGTCGGCGCCCGATCGAGTAGTCGAAACGCCGGTCGGCCTTCGCCGGGTCGAAGCTCAGCGCGGCCGGACTCCCGTAGCCCAAGAGATCGAGTGCGTCGGCCGGTTGCGGCGGTGCTGGTGGAGCGCTGGCACCCAGCAGGACCGCAGTGCCCTTCGACACCTGAACGCGTACGGCCCTGCCGTCGCTCGGCATCGTGACGCCAAGATCAGCGCGACCACCCGCAGTAATCGTCACCGAACGATCGGTCACATCCGTTGGTGCGTTGATCTGGTAGCCGTCGATTGCGAGCACCTTGAAAGGCGTGTCGGCCCAGGTCTCGATCGGACCATTGTCGGTATTGATCACTCGGACCCGTACCAGTTGGCCCGGTTTAGCCGGCACCTGCAGATCACTGGCGGCGCCGTTGATCGTTTTGATGCCGGCGTACGTATGGGCGGCTGCGATCACGTCAACGGCCTGGCTGCTGTCAGTCTTCGGCAGCACGACGAGGGTGCCAAAGAGTCCGCCGATCACCTGCTCATGGGACACCTGATGGGAGTGATACCAGTAGGTCCCGACCTGATTGGCCGCAAAGCGATACGTGAACTCGCTGCCGATCGCCACCTCGTCCTGGGTTACGCCAGCCACACCGTCCATGGCCGCAGGCACGTCGTACCCGTGCCAGTGCAACGTGATGCCGGCTTTGACCGAAGCGTTGCGCAAGTGCACTTCGACCAGCTCGCCCTGGTGGGCGGTGATAGTGGGGCCGGGTGAGGTGCCGTTCACTGTGTAGCCGGGGACCGATCGTCCGCCTATTGTGAGGTTCTGCTGCTCAGCAACCAGATCCACGCGAACGTCGGCCTTGCGGGCTTCGTCTATCGCAAAATCAGTGATTGAGCGATCCGTCGAACCGTGGGCGTGACCAACCGGACCACCCCCATAGTCGAGGGTGCCCATGCCCATCACGGAGTAGCTTCTCCCGACCAGGCTCGACTGCCACAGCCAGGCCAGCGGCGCCAGGATGGCGACCGTGGCCAACACCGAGACCACGAGCCGCAAGCGGGTCGAGCGACTGGCCATGGTAGATCGCCGTCAGGCGACGGGCTCGGGCACCGTCTCCGCAACGACAGCCGGCTTCCGCACCCGCATAGCTGCCATCACCGCAACACCAAACAGGACCAGTGCGACCGCACCATGCACCGCACCGATCGGAGCCACGAGACGTGACAAAGTACCCAAAGCGATCTGAACAACGGTGCAGACCAGGACAATCACCGCCCACCTCACGCCTTGCGGAATCTTCGCGAAGAACGAAACGATCAGCAGCGCTAGAGCCGCGAGCAATACCACGCCGCCGTTCAAGGCATGGAAGATCATGGCGCCGGTGCCGGGGGCATTGGAGTCGAACGCTGCCGCGTCGATTGTGCCGCCGTCCTCAATCCAATGCAGCTGCGCGAACACCGCATAGCCGATGGCAGCCGACTGGACTGCAACTAGCGCCGCAATGGCATAGGCAAGCACTCGATAGACGGTTTTCATGGACTCTCCCTGACTCATTCGCTCGGATCCGCCCCCCGAATCCCGAGACAAGAATAAGGATGCAGGCAACCGGCAAGAAAAGTCGTCAAATTTGTGTGGATTCTGAAGTCATCCTTCAGGCTTGCCCGTCTCAGGCCTCACTCGGGATCGACCAGAAAATCTGTGAGCGCCGCCACCAGGGCGTCGGGCTTCTCCTCAGCGATATAAGGGCCGGAGTCGATGGAGACGACGCGCACGTTTTCCGCCCACGCCTTCCAGATCGGAAGCGGATCGCCGAAGAGCTCCTCTATGTCGCCTCCTGATCCCACAACGCAGAGCATCGGGCAGCCGATCGTGCGCCCCGCCAGCCGGTCAGCTCTGTCCGCCTCACGATCGACACTCAAGGCGGCACGGTAGTCCTCGAGCATGGCGCGTACCGTCTCAGGGTCGTTGATCACTTCGACCAATTCTGCGTAGTTCTCTGCGCCCATTTGATGGGGATCGGGCCGATACCAAGCCACCGGATCAGCAGAGATCACCCGTTCCGGCAGGTCGGGCTGAGCACTGAAGAACCAGTCAAACCGGCGCTCAGCAACGCGGGCGTCACACCGCTCCAACGCCTCGATGATCGGCACGGCGTCGATGGTCACCAGCCGGGCAACTCGACTGGGATGGTCCATCGCCAAACGGAACGCGACATGACCACCCCGATCATGGCCGACGACTGCGAACTGATCAAGGTCCAACTGGGTCATCAACTCGGCAAGATCATCAGCGACCGCGCGCTTCGCCTGCTGGCGGTGATTATCTCGAATGATCGGCTTGCTCGACCGCCCGTAGCCGCGCATGTCCGGGCAGACCACAGTAAAGCCAGCAGTGATCAACTCCGGCGCGACCCGATGCCAGGTCGCCGAGGTCCTGGGATGGCCATGGATCAGGAGTAGAGGTGGCCCATCGCCACCGAACCGTACCCGCAGCCTCACATCCCCGAGATCGACCAGCTCGTCGATAAATCCTTCGAACATGGTCACCTCCCGTCGACACATCCTTGAGTTCCATCTGGCGTCGTCGAACGTGCATTCGATTGTATCTAAGTCTCGTTGTCCTGGGATTGAGTGCAAGAACCAGTCAGCTTGGACGAAAACGTACTTCTATACCCCGACAGGGTATACAGCGGTGGGCAGGGCGTCTACGCCGTCAAGTGACTCGACAGCTGCGGTTGGATCATGGTGCAGCCCGGATCTGATCATGAAAGGCACGGTGATAGAAACAGGAACGTGGACTATCGCACTCTGGGGCGCAGCGGCTGCGCCGTTTCTTCACTCTGTCTAGGGACCATGACCTTCGGGGTCGAGACGGACGAAGCCGGCTCGCACGAGCAGCTTGATCGCTTCATCGATGCAGGCGGCACTTTGGTGGATACCGCGGACGTGTACGGCGGGGGCCAGTCGGAGGAGATCATCGGTCGCTGGTTCGCCAGCCGACCCACGGATGTCACCGAGCGTGTCGTTCTCGCGACCAAAGGCCGGTTTCCAATGGGTCGTGAGCCCAACTCACTCGGGCTGTCAACTCGGCACCTGACGCGGGCGCTTGACGCATCATTGGCGCGATTAGGGCGTGATTCGATTGATCTCTATCAGGTGCATGCTTTCGACCCGTGGACGCCATTGGATGAGACTTTGCGTACCCTGGACGGCTTCATTCGAGCGGGCAAGATCAGCTACTACGGCCTGTCCAACTTCACGGGCTGGCAGCTGACGAAGGTGGTGCATCTCGCGAAGGCTCTCGGGGTGGCGCAACCGGTGACGCTGCAGCCGCAGTACAGCCTGATCGTCCGCGAAATTGAATGGGAGATCGTGCCTGCTGTGCTGGATGCAGGCATGGGGATGCTGCCTTGGGGTCCGCTGGGCGGCGGCTGGCTGTCTGGCAAGTACCAGCGTGACGAGCGCCCGACCGGCGGCACTCGGCTCGGAGAGAATCCGCAACGCGGCATGGAAGCGTACGACCGACGAGGTACCGAGCGCACCTGGAACGTGATCGATGCCGTCCAGAAGGTAGCCGAGGATCGCGATGTCTCGATGGCCGAGGTGGCTCTGGCCTGGCTCACGGACCGGCCAGGAGTGACGTCGACGATCTTGGGTGCACGCACCACCGACCAGCTGGAAACCAACCTGCGTGCTGCCGACCTGCACCTCAATGCCGAGGAGACCGCGGCGCTGGACCAGGCAAGCGACCTGCAAGCGACGGACTATCCGTACGGTGAGCTGGGAGTCGATCAGCGCAGCCGCAATCTCGCTGGCTGACGCAGTTTCCTCGAGCCGACTCGGGAGCTCTGCATCGGTTGCCTGCGGTTTGCATACGTTGCAACCCGTGCAGTGTGACCGCAACGGACGTGCACGTTCGTTGCGGCATCTGGGTGGGCGAGGCGGCGATCAGCGATAGGACCACACCGGCGTAAGGACGACATTGGCGCTCAGCCCAAGAGGTTGGGGTTCGCTGCCGTCGAGATCCAACACGTGGATGTCGTAGCTTTCGCCCCGTCTGCCAAAGGCGTCACGGTTGGAGATGATCATCAATTGACTGCCGTCCGGAGACCACGCGGGCTTCTCTTCCACAGCAGGGCTGGTGGCCACCGGCCGGACGCCTGAGCCGTCGGATCGCATCAGGTACACATCGAGGTTGTCATTGGGACCTCGGCGCCGGAAAGCGATCATGGAGCCGTCGGGCGACCACGCCGGGTCAGCGTCGCTGCCGGCCTTGCGATTGGTCAATCGAAGAGGTCCGGATGATCCGTCAATGGCAAGTGTGTAGATCGACCCACCATTGTGTGCACCCACGGCGGAGTGGGCCCAGTACGCCACCGTACGTCCGTCCGGGGAGATCGAAGGGTCTTCGATGCGAAGCTGGCCTGTCCTCAGCTCGCGTACCACGGTGCCATCAAGCTTGATCACCAACAACCTGTCCGGCCTGCCCGCAGCCCGACACTCGACAACCATGATCGACTGGTCCGCAGGACTCCACGACGCGCGGGTGATCTGACCGCAGTTCTTGGGTGGTGATTTGATCAAGGCGCGGTCGCCGCTGCCGTCCACGGCCCTCGTCCGCAGACTGCCGGTGACCTGACTGATGTAAATGATCGTGCGCCGATCTGCCGAGAGGACCGGCCAGGAATTGCGGCCGCTGATAGTCGACGGCAGCCTGCGCGGAGGGACAACGGCGGACACGCTGGCCAGGTTGAGCTGAGTCGCATCATTTCTCCCACGCGGCACCACGAATTGATGTGGAGCGAGCGCCTCGGAGGCCGGAAGGTCCACGCCGCTCCTCCCTCGGGTCGGTTGCGATGTCCTCGTGGGTATTGACGAAGGCGCGCTTTGGGCGGCGGTCGGCGAGCTACTCACCGCTCGCGACTGCGCGTCTGCGGGGAGTGAAGCGGGACCGGGACCACCAGCGACGAGGACGCCAGACGCCACACCCGCGCCGATGCCGGCGATCGCTGCCACAACGAGCCAGCGGCGCTTCGCGATGGGTGTGGCTGGCTGCGAAAGGAACGCGGATTTGGCCTCCGACGGCTCGTGCTCAACCCGAGGCGCAGCTGCCGAGGGCTTCGGGTCAGCAACCTCCTGGGTCGCTGCATCAGGAATCCCGGCGAGAACCAAGGCCTCCCACAACAGCAGAAGCTGCATGGGATCCCAGTTCGATGGATAGCTCACCTCGACCGACGTCGGGGCCTCCCCGAGCTGCTGACTCGCGGCGGTGACAATGCTGCGAAGCGTCTCAGCCAGCGAGGCGACCTGGACCCTGCCGCTCGTCACGAACTGTGCCGAAGGAAGATCGCGTGCGAACGGGTTCAACCGCACCACCCCGGACTCCTCCGCCCGGTGATAGCTCGCCGAGGTGGAGGTGGTGCCGATCTCGATGTTCAGCCGGTACGTCACACCCGGTCCACGAGACGACATGCCAGGAGTGCCGTTGCGATGGACTTCCATACATCTAATACGGAGTCAAGGACCGGGTGGGATCACCTCAGCGCCAAAATCGTTGGTCGTTTCTGCGCACAGAGCCGCGAATGCACCGCGATTCAGGGGGATCCCGGCCCTAGATGCGACCTTGTGCGGAAGAACGATCCCGAGGGCACCTCATCGGTCGTCTTCCCAGAAAGTGGTCATCAACAACAGAGCTGAATCGATCTAGCTATGTGGTATTTGACCACTTTTGGGGAACCTTCCAGGCGGACCCCTAGACAGCGCCGTCGTCATTGCGCAACAAGTTGTCAGGCGAGACGCTCGCAGCGCGCCGAATGTTTCACGCTCGACCATCTTTCTGCAACGAGTTCGCAATGTTGCCCTTGGTGGAGGAGATCAGAATGGGAGCATGGCTCACAGACAGCTGTTGCATAGGGCGATCAGCTGAAGCTAGGAGGAAAGACATGGAGATCATCGGGGTCATTGTTGCTGGCATCATCATTGGCGTGCTGGGAAAGTTCGTTGCTCCGAGTAGTCGGGACAACATCCCGCTCTGGCTCACGATCCTGTGTGGCATCGGCGGTGTCATCATCGGCTGGTACCTCTACACACTGTTCGGCGGCGACGGCAGCCCGGGCATTGATTGGGTCCGCTGGCTTGTTGCGATCGTCGTTGCTGCGATATTGGTCGTCATCGCCTCGACGCTGACGGCGAGGATGGGAGCCCGGCGCACGCAGGTATAACCCCTAACACCGACTCCTACTGACGCCCCACTTCTCGCGCACCCCCGCTTTTCTCGACGGGTGTGAGCGAGAAGTGGGGCGTCAGCACTGTTCATACTGGACACGGTGACGCTGCGCGACCCGAAAGTTGATTCATGAGCAGACCGACGATCATGACGGTCGACGACGATCCCCAAGTCTTGGCGGCGATCACCCGCGACCTGGTCAACCAGTACGGCGCTGACTACCGCATCATCCGAGCCTCCTCGGGTCGGGAGGCACTCGATGTGCTGACCAAGCTCGCGCTCCGCGACGAGCCGCTGGCGTTGATCGCGGCAGACCAACGGATGCCGGAGATGACAGGCATCGAGACGCTCCAGCAGGCACAGGCGTCCGCGCCGGGAGCGAAGATGCTGCTCCTTACGGCGTACGCGGACACCGATGTCGCGATCAGGGCGATCAACGACATCGGCCTCGACTATTACCTGCTCAAACCTTGGGATCCTCCCGAGGAGCGGCTGTATCCGATCATTGATGACCTGCTCGATGACTGGCGTAAGGCACATCCCGATCACACATCTGAGGTTCGCGTGATCGGACACCGCTGGTCCGACCGCAGCCACGAGATCAAGATGTTCCTGGCACGCAACCACGTGCCGTACCGCTGGTATGACGTCGAGAACGATGCCGAAGCTGAGCGGTTGCGTAGCCTCGCCGATGCGGCCACCCCCGACCTGCCGCTCGTTCTTGTCCCCGACGGCGAGACGCTTCGCTCGCCCTCGACACTCAGTCTCGCCGCGGCCCTGGGGCTGCACACCAAGGCGGAGCAGCCGCTTTACGACCTGTGCATCGTCGGCGGTGGTCCAGCCGGCTTGGCCGCCGGTGTCTATGCGGCATCCGAGGGATTGAGTTCGGTGATCGTGGAGCGCGAGGCGCCGGGCGGCCAGGCGGGGATGAGCGCGGCGATCGAGAACTACCTCGGCTTCCCGAAGGGGCTGAGTGGCTCCGACCTCGCGCAACGGGCCATCGCCCAGGTTTCCCGATTCGGGGCAGAGATGGTTCTTGCCCGCGACGTGGTCGGCTTCGAGAGCCGCGGGCCGGTACGCGCTGTGCTGTTCCAGGATTCCGGCGAGATCGAAAGCCGCGCACTCATCGTGGCGACCGGAGTGTCCTACCGGCGTCTTGAGGCACGCGGGTTGTCCGAGCTCACCGGCCGCGGGATCTACTACGGCACCGCCGTTGGCGAGGCTAACCAGTGTCAAGGTGACATTGTCTATATCGTCGGTGCGGCGAATTCGGCCGGCCAGGCTGCACTTGAGCTGTCCCGGTTCGCCAAGCAAGTGGTGCTTGTGGTGCGCACCGGCACGCTCACGAAAACCATGTCGTCGTACCTGATCGCAAGGATCACCACGGCCCACAACATCGCGGTGCGGTACCACAGCGAGGTGGTAGCAGCCCACGGCGCAGGCCACCTCGAGTCGCTCACCCTCACCGACACCGAAACCGGCACCACGGAGGATGCTCCTGCCAGCTGGCTCTTCATCTTTATCGGTGCCTCGCCACGGACCGACTGGTTGGGACCCGACATCGTCCGCGACGAGAGGGGGTTCGTCGTAACAGGTCAAGATCTCATTCGTCCCAACTCCGACCAGCGGTGGCCGCTAGCTCGGCCTCCCTTCACACTCGAGACGAGCGTGCCTGGTGTATTTGCCGCCGGCGACGTTCGGCTCAACTCGATGAAGCGAGTGGCCTCGGCCGTCGGTGAAGGCGCGATGTCGGTCTACCTCGTCCACCGCTACCTGGCAACGATCTGATGCACGTTGCTGATCTTCGTTCGCTGAGCATCTTCGACGGTCTGACAGATGATCAACTCAGTGATTTGATCAAGAGTGGTTCTGAGGTCCGCGTCGAGACCGGTGTCGAGTTGTTTCACGAGGGCGAGTATGCGGACTTCTGGTGGGTGCTGATCGACGGCGCCATCGATCTCATTCGTCGCGTTGGCCGCGAAGACACCGTGGTCGCGCGCATGGATGTGCCGGGGCGTTGGGCTGGCGGTTTTCGTGCCTGGGATGAGCACGGAACCTATCTTGCGACAGGGCGGGGAGCCACCGACGGTCGCGTGCTCAAAGTCCCCGCGGAGGTGCTTCGCGATCGAGCCGAAGTGTGGTTCCCGTTTGGCGCGCACCTCATCGCAGGTCTCTACCGCACCGCACGCTCCATCGAATCGACTGCGCGGCAACACAGCTCCCTGGTCACCCTTGGCACTCTGGCTGCCGGCCTTGCGCATGAGATCAACAATCCGGCCTCGGCGGCCAGCCGCGCGGTCAATGCCCTCGAAACCGAAACTCAGACGCTGCTGTCGTCGGTTCGCCAACTGGCCGACATCTCGCCGGAGCAGTTCGCGGCGCTAGATGCTCTGCGCACGGAGCTCGCGCCGCCGGATCTGGACCCCTTGGCTCGAGCCGACCAGGAGCAGGCCCTAGCGACGTGGCTCAACCGACATCGTGTGGCACGGGCGTGGACGATTGCACCACAGCTGGCTGCAGCCGGAGTTGATCTTGCTTGGTGTGCCCGTGCCGCAGACGTCCTGGAAGGATCGGTCCTCGAGCCGGGCCTGGAGTGGGTGGCAAGTGGCTACGCAGTGAACACCCTGCTGTCAGAGCTGAAGGAATCCACCCGACGCATCTCCGAACTCGTCGCCGCTGTCCGCTCGTACACGCAACTGGACCGCGCATCGTTGCAGCGCATTGATGTGACCGACGGCCTAGACAGCACGCTGGTCATGCTCGGGCACCGGCTTCGTGAGGTATCCGTGGTACGGGACTACGGCACGGAGGTGCCCATGATCGACGCGTACGCCGGCGAGCTGAACCAGGTCTGGACGAACCTGATCGACAACGCCGTCGATGCGATGGGCGGGACGGGCACGTTACGGGTGACGACGCGGATTGAGGACGGGGATGTCGTTGTCGAAATTGGGGATACCGGTCCGGGCATGCCGCCGGAGGTAGCGGCTCGCGCGTTCGAGGCGTTCTTTACGACTAAGGATGTCGGTCAGGGAACCGGCCTCGGCCTTGACATTGCGCGCCGCATCGTCGTGGAGCGCCACGGTGGCACTATCACGATCGACTCACAACCAGGAGAGACCACGCTGCGGGTCGGCCTACCGATTCGTCCCCAGAGCCGAGGCTGAATGGTTGCGGCCGTGTGCCCGCTTGGGGTGGTTGGTACGGATATTCACCTCTTTCGGGTGATGCTCAGCCCACCGACCCATGGGACGCTTCGGCCATAGTGAGCGCGTCAGGCGAGAGGTGGTATCGATGAGCGCGGTTGCGTGGCTTCCATTGATTCTGTATCTGGTTGAGTTGACGATCAAGATTGTGGCGCTTGGTACGGTCCCTAACAATCGTCGGCCGTCCTCTTCTATTGCGTGGTTGCTGCTCATCGTGGTGACGCCAATTCTCGGCTTGGCGATCTTCCTTTTGATCGGCAGCCCATTCGTCCGGGGCCGGCGAGCCAAGGTCCAGGCTGAGGCGAACCAAGTCATCACCGAACGTACTGCCGAGATTCCTGACCTGCCTCCCGGGGCTGATATCCCGGTCGGGGTGGACAGCCTGTTCCGATTGAACCGGCGGTTGACCCAGCTGCCATGTGTGACCGGTGTCAGCCATGGATTGTTCGGCGACTACGACTCCTCCATTAAGGCGCTGGCCGAGGCAGTAAACGAGGCTGAGACGACGGTTCATGTCGAGTACTTCATCACCGCCTGGGACGACACAACTGACGTTTTCTGTACAGCGTTGGCAGAGGCGGTCAAACGCGGCGTGAAGGTGAGGCTGCTCTACGACGACATCGCATCTCGGGGGTATCCAGGCTTCAAAGAAATGAACTCCAGGCTCACCGCAGCTGGGATCGAGTGGCACGAGATGATGCCGATCAAGCCGTTCAAGGGCAAGTGGCGCCGGCCGGATCTGCGTAATCATCGCAAGCTGCTCGTGGTCGACAGCAAGGTGGCCTTCATGGGTTCCCAAAACATGATCGACTCCAGCTACCTGAAGCCGGCCAACATCAAGGTGGGGCGGCATTGGAAGGATCTCAACATCAAGCTCAGCGGCGAGATCGTTCAGTCGCTGGAGGCGGTTTTCGCCATGGACTGGTACACCGAAACCGGAGAGAAGTTGGGCGGCGAAATTGAGGTGGTGGCCGATCCCGGCGCAGACGACGTCCCGATGCAACTGCTGCCCTCAGGACCCGGCTATTTGACCATGCCCAACCTGAGACTGTTCTCCGCCCTAGTGCAACGCGCCCAGCACAAGCTGTCCTTGACCAGCCCCTACTTCGTGCCCGATGACTCCCTCCTGGAGGCCATCACCACCGCCGCCTACCGTGGCGTCGCAGTGGAACTGTTCGTCTCCGAGCAGGCCGACCAGTTCATGGTCGGACACGCGCAAGCCTCCTACTACGACGCCCTGATGGAAGCAGGCGTGCGGATCTACCAATACCCCAAACCGACCATCTTGCACGCCAAACACTTCACCGTCGACGACATGGTCGGGATCATCGGCTCCAGCAACATGGACTACCGCTCATTCGGACTGGACTACGAAATCACCCTGATGTCCACCGGCAAACAGTTCGTTGCCGATCTGCAAACAATCTCCGACGGATACCGAGCCGTCTGCCACGAGATGAACCTCACCGAATGGCGTGCCCGGCCCAAGGGCCAGCGCTATGTAGACAATGTGATGCGGCTGGTATCGGCACTGCAGTAGCAGCGACGCGACTCGTCCTTCGCACAGAAAGTGGTCATGAACAACACCAGTTTCGAGCAAATCGTTGTTGCGCCTGACCAGTTTCGCTGGCTTTCTGGGACCCTTGAGCTGGCCTACAGTGATCGAGAGGACGCGTCTGTTGACGTCTTTTAGGCGCAGATTGGTGCGCATCAGCAATCGGATGAGCGTCTGGATGTATCGAGCATCCGACGGTCGACTCCTGAATACCAACAAGGCCAAGGTCTTGATGATCACAACCCCCGGCCGCCGAACGGGCGTGCTGCACTCCACTTGTGTGCGCTACCTCGAGACACCCGACGGTTACCTCGTCTGGGGAACCGCGTCCGGCGCACCACGTGACCCGGACTGGTTTCGCAACGTACGCAGGGCGAAGATTGCCGACGTACAGATTGGAGCCAAGACCATCCAGGCGCGGCCTCGCGAGCTTCTTGCCGACAAGCGCGAAGCAACCTGGAAGAACACCGTGCTTGCTCAGGCTCCTGAGGTGGCGAAATACGCCGAAAAAGCCAGACGGACGATTCCGGTAGCCCTCCTTCAGCCAATCGACGGTCTACCAAAGCAAGCTCAGAATTGACTAGGGCATAGCCATACTCAATACTCCAAGCATGGCAGAACCGAATGCGCCCGCGCACGGCCGAATTGAGTATCTGCAGCTACCAGCGCTCGATCTTGAGCGTTCCGCTGCTTTCTACGAGAGTGTCTTCGGATGGTCGATTGACACCAGCAGCGGAAGCTTCGAAGCACCCGGAATGATCGGCCAGTTGACCACCGACGTAGCGCCCGCCACTACTGGTGGGCCGGTGCTGTGGATCTCCGCCGACAGCCTCTACCGGGTGCTCGGCCGTATCGAGGCCAACGGCGGCAAGGTGCATGGGCGTCCGCAACTCGATGGGGGTGAGCGGTGGCTCGCCGAGATCGACGACCCGGCCGGAAACCGCCTCGGCATTGTAGTACCGGTTGGCGCAGCTCAATCCCAGACCATGATCGCGGTCCGCGACGTGGAGGCGTCAAGCCGCTGGTACCAACAGCTGCTCGGTCTCCGTAGTGATCATGGAGGACCCGAGTACGAGCGGCTGCTCGCCGGCAGCACACTCGCCCTCCAGCTGCATCACCGCGATGTTGAACACCACCACGGGCTCTTCATCAACCCGGACGCCGAAGCCGGTAACGGTGTCCTGCTGTGGTTCGGTGAGGTGCCCGACTTCGATGAAGTCGTCGTACGCGCCGAACAGCTCAAGGCGCCGATCCTGCGAGCGCCTCACCGAAACCCGCCTGAAGGGCAGGGCAACGGTCCAGGCCATCGTGAGATCTGGGTCAAAGACCCTGACGGTTACACCGTCGTGGTTGCCAGCCCGGACGGTGAAGCCTACGAGCCGCCAGAGATCACCTAGCTCTCGTTCACCTGGAACGTCGTCGCCAACTCCGCGGTCGAGTCACCGCCGACCCAGACGTCGAAGGTTGATGCGTCGAGCACCCAGTCCCGCGCTGCTGCGTTCCAGTAACTCAGCTCCGCCCAGCCAAGGGTGAACTGCAGAGTACGAGACTCCCCTGCTCCGAGGCTGATCCGCTGGAAGCCCTTGAGCTCGCGAACCGGCCGCGACGACGACCCGTATCGCTGATGGATGTAGAGCTGGACCACCTCGTCCGCCTCACGGTCTCCGGTATTGGCGACCTCCACCGACACTTGTAACGCCTCGTCCGGGGCGATGGCGTCACGGTCGACGGTGAGATTGCTGTAGCTGAAGCTGCCGTAACTGAGGCCGTGCCCGAAGGGGAACAGCGGCGTACTCTCCTCATCCCAGTAGCGCCGTCCCTGGTTGTCAGGCTCGTGCGAACGGGTGTGGGAGTACACCATCGGCACCTGTCCGACGGTCCGTGGCCACGTGAACGGCAGCTTGCCGCCCGGAGAGACGTCACCGAACAACAGGTTCGCGGCCGCGCTGCCGCCGCTTGTCCCGGGATACCAGATGTCGAGGATCGCGGGCACGTTTTGAGCGGCCCAGCGCAGGTCGAGCGGCCGCCCATTCATCACCAGCAGTACGACCGGCGTGCCGGTCTCGACCACCGCCTGCAAAAGCTCCAGCTGGCGTCCGGGCAGCTCCAGCGACGACCGGGACGCCGCTTCGCCGATCATGTTCTGCCACTCCCCGGCTACCACGATCGCAACGTCGGCTTCACGTGCCAGGTCGGCCGCGCGCTGCAGCTCAGTGTCGTCGTCGAAGTTCTCCGGATCCTCTGGTGCGTTGCCGCCGAACATGTCGAACATCGAGGGGAAGGTCCGTTGTGCGGGGCGGATGCCGGGTGCGTAATCGATCTTGACTGCGTCGCCGACCTTGCTCCGGATACCCGCGAGCACCGTCACGGTCTCGCCAAGATCAAAGTCGAAGCACCAGGGTCCCAACGTGTCGCGCTTGGAGTCCGCGAGCGGCCCGATGACCGCGATCGATCCCAGGCTGGATGCGTCCAGTGGCAGCACGTCACCTTCGTTACGCAGCAACACAGCGGCCCGTTCCGCGGCGGTCCGTGCTACGTCCCGATGCTCCGGGTCGCCAAGCACCTCGCGGGCACGATCCTCATCGACGTACGGTTCGTCGAGCAGACCCATCTTGATCTTGGCTTCCAGCACGCGGCGTACGCTCGCGTCGACCGCCTCCTGGCTCGCCGCACCAGACTCCACCGCCTCGGGCAGATGGGCGTACGCCGGGTCAGCTATCGCCATCTCCATGTCCATGCTGACGCTGACGGCGCGAGCACCGGCATCGGTGAGATCTGCAGCGAACTCATGTGTCACAAGGTTGCGTACGGCGTTGGCATCGCTTACCACAAATCCTCGGAAGCCGAACGTGTCGCGCAGCACGTCGCCGAACAGCCAGCGGTTGCCGGTCGCCGGGATCCCATTGAGGTCCATGTAGGCCGTCATGATGTTGCCGGCGCCGGCCTCAATCGCGGCCCGGAACGGCGGGAAGTAGACGTTCCAGAGCTCATAGTCGGAAAGGTTGACCTCGTCGTAATCACGCCCGCCAATGGCAGCGCCATAGCCGGCGAAGTGCTTCGGGCCGGCGATGATCCGCTCGGGTGCTCCGATCCGCTCGCCCTGGAAGCCGCGGACCTGGGCGACCGCCGCCGCCGCACCGAGGAACGGATCCTCACCCGCACCCTCGATGATCCGGCCCCAACGCGGATCGCGGGCAATGTCGACCATGGGCGCGAAGGCCCAGTGAATGCCGACGGCCCTCGACTCGCGGGCGGCGACTGCCTGGCCCCGCTCAATCGTCTCGGGGTCCCACGAAGCCGCCATCGCGATCGGCACCGGAAAGATCGTGCGAAGCCCATGGATCACGTCGAAGCCAAACAACACCGGGATTCCCAGCCTGTTGCCCTCCACTGCCAACCGCTGCAGGCGGTTGATCTCCGACGGGTTGGTAACGAACAGCAGCGAACCTGCCTCGCCGCGCCCCAGGGCCGCTTCCACCATGAGCGGCTGGGTGTCCGGGTCTAGGCCGAGAGCCGGGTCGGCGACATCTCCCGGTAGGCGGAAATAGAAGTACTGAGTCAGCTGCCCAGCCTTCTCCGCCGCCGTCATCCCGGCAAGGAGCTCATCGATCCTTGATCGGATCGCCTCATCAGTTTCGCCCAGACGTGCCGTCTGCTCCTCCACCATGACGCTCCTCCCCCGGCAGCATCGCCGGACATCGCGGACGTTTGGTGTCAACGTATCGGCACGGTGCGCAGCCGTCACCAATCACCCTGACGCGTTGCCCCAGGACAAGATCATTGGTGAGGCATTTAACCTGCTCCGCGGTCGCATGATCGGTGCGATGAGATGGAGACTGTCCAAGATCTTTTTGGCGGTGAACCTCAGTCGCCTCGTTAACCTCGACGTGGTACTACTTTCATTTGAAGTTCACGCAGAATTAACCACTGGATATTGGGACTAGTCGGTCAGAAAGGATGTGGCGCGTGCGCGTGCTGGAGGAGCGGGAGGACAAGTACGAGGTCGACACCGATTGGGTGCTCCCGCAGCTGGCGGATCTATTGCCGGACGGCGGCCGTCTCGATCATGAGGTGCGCAAGCTCGACAACACATATTTTGATACACCAGGTGCTGGCCTGCGGGTGTTTGGGGTCACGCTGAGGCGCCGGGTGGGCGGCTCGGAGACTGGCTGGCAGTTGAAGGTTCCCAGTGGGACGGCACGGACCGAACTGCAGAGCGGCTCACGAGCCAAGACGTTGCCGGCCGCGTTGACGAAGGGCGTGGCAGGGCTGGTGGCCGGTGAGGGCCTGGATCCCATCGCAACGATTCTGACGACGCGAACGGCGTACCGGCTCCTCAACGCTGACGGTGAGCTGATCTTGGAGATTGCTGACGACCAGGTGGAATCCGGCCCACCCAATGGTGAGTCGAAACTGCATTCATGGCGCGAGGTGGAGGTCGAGTTAGGGCCCGCCGGCAAGCAGAAGGACCTGAAGCGAACAGGGAAGCTACTTCAGGCTGCTGGCGCGACTCCCAGCACCACGAGGACCAAGCTGGACCGGGCATTGGGCCCATCGTTGCCGAACGGGCAGGCCCACTCGGTTGAATCGGGCACGGTGGGGGAACCGGTGGCCGCATACATCTCGGCCCAGTGCGATGTGATTGCGAACAACGATGTTGGATTGCGGACCGGTACGCCACAGGTGCACAAGACTCGTGTGGCGGTGCGCCGGCTGCGCAGTACGTTGCGGATCTTTGGCGACCTCATCGACGCCGGTCCAGCTGAGGAGCTGAACAATGAATTGGTGTGGTACGCCGGCCTTCTGGGCCAGGTGCGTGACTGTGATGTTCTCAGTGACCGATTCACCAGGCTGATCGCAGACCTGCCGGCAGACCAGGTTCGCGGACCGATCGAGGCCGAGATCACCAAGGCTCTCGCCACGGAACGCGATGAAGCCCTACAGCGCCTGAACAAGGCGATGCTCAGTCGGCGCTATCAGCATTTCATGCAGCTGTTGCGGGGCTGGAAGACAGCACCGCCACTCACCGACGCGGCCGGTCAGAAGGCCACGGCGGCGATCAAGTATGTGGCAAAGGCCGACCGAAAAGCGGACAAGCGGCTACGGAAGGCCGATGACATCGAACAGCTGCATCGGGCCCGGAAGTCCTTCAAGCGAGCGCGGTACGCCGCTGAACTCGCCGAGCCGGTCGACAGCCAGATGAAATCTGTCGCAAGCGACGCCGAGAAGATGCAAACCCTGCTGGGCGAGCACCAAGATGCCATTGTCGCTGCCCAGTTCCTCGCAAAGATGAGTGCTCGTGAAGACGTTGAGGCCGGGAGCGCCTTCACCTATGGGGTCTTGGTGGCCAACGAGCTGAACCGCGCGGCGGAGATTCGTGCATCAGTGATCTAGCTAGCTTGAGGACATGAACAGCGCCGAGGTGCTCACGGCGCTGTCGGCGACCCTGCCGTCGGATGCGCTGATTGTCGATCATGACATCACCCGAAGTCTGAGCCACGATGAGGCCGAATGGGCTCCGGTAGGCGAGCCCCTGGCGTTGATCCGAGCGACCTCGAGTGATCAAGTCGCGGCCACCGTTCGGATTTGCGCCAGATTTGGTGTGCCGGTGACCGCGCGCGGTGCTGGCACCGGACTCTCCGGTGGTGCGAATGCCATCAACGGTGGCGTGATCATCGCGCTCGACCGGCTCAACGAAATCCGGTTGATCGATTCACTCGAGCGACTGGCGGTGGTCCAAGCGGGTGTGATCAACGACGAGCTACGCATGGCCGCCGCAGAGCAGGGACTGTGGTATCCGCCGGATCCGGCCAGCTCGCCCTGGTCGACTATTGGCGGCAACATCGCGACCAATGCCGGTGGGCTGTGCTGTGTCAAGTACGGCGTCACCAAGGATTACGTGCTCGCCCTCGAGGTAGTGACCGGCGCCGGCGAGTTGGTACGCCTCGGCCGGGCAACCGCCAAAGGGGTCGCCGGCTACGACCTGGTCGCGCTCATGGTTGGTTCCGAGGGCACCCTCGGCATCATCACCGAGGCCACCGTACGGCTCAAGCCGCTGCCGGCCGCGCCGCGGACAGTCGTCGGCTACTTCAGCTCGATCGTCGACGCCGGTGAGGCGGCGCGGGCAGTCGCGAGAGCCGGCATCATTCCATCTGCACTGGAGTTGATCGACCGGCACTGCCTTGCTGCCGTCGACAAGTGGAAGAACATGGGCCTCTCGATCGAGGCCGACGTGGTGCTACTGGGCCGGATAGATGACCCCGGCGCGACCGGCGAGGACCGAGCCGATCAGATGCTCGCCTGCTTTGGGGCCGCAGGCGCGACCTGGGCGGCGCGGTCGAGTAATGAGGAGGAGGCCGACGCGCTCTTCGCCGCCCGCCGGCTCGCCTACCCGGCGCTGGAACGGTTAGGCCCGGTGCTCACTGAGGACGTGTGCGTGCCCATCGCGGCTGTGCCTGACATGCTGGCCCGCATTGAGCAGATCGCCAACAAGCACAACATCCTGATCGCGAACATCGCCCACATCGGCGACGGCAACTTACATCCGTTGCTCATAGCCGAGCCAGGCGACACAGCCGCCCGGGATCGCGCGAAGCTCGCCTTCGAGGAGATCCTGACAGAAGCGCTCGATCTCGGTGGCACGGTGACCGGCGAGCACGGCGTTGGTCTCCTGAAGCGCGCCGGGCTCTCACGTGAACTCTCACCTGCCGTGCTCGAGATGCATCGCGCGGTAAAAGCAGCGCTCGATCCGTACGGCATCCTCAATCCGGGCAAGATCTTCTGACCAGGCTCTCCAGAGTTCCTGTCGGTCCGAGGCGATAGGGGTTCTGGTATGAGTACTGAATCTGAGCTGGCTCCTGTGCTGCACATCGAGCGCGAGCTGAGGCATCTGTCGGTTGAGATAACCCAGCCGAAGCCGGGTGAGTGCCTCCACTGCTACGTGTTCCGGATGCTCGAGTTCGGCTGTACGGGTCTCCGCTGGGCCACGCGCTACCGCGACCTGAAGGCACCGCGAGCCACTGCTCTCGGCGAGCGTCTGATGTCCAAAGGAGCCGGCTGCGACTGTGAGATCTTCACGAACGGCTGGAGCCTGCGGCACGCGTACCAGTTGTGGGACCCCGCGAGCGAAGAATATGACTACCCAGAAGAGCTGCCGGCCTCCAGAGGCGTTCGCGCTGGCTCCATCCAGCCTTGTGGTCTCTGGACCGTCCAGGACAGGCGCTGGTGTAGGTGTCCTGAAAATCCGTATGAGCACTAAAACACTCGATTAAGCACTATTCTGCTCAATTGAGTACTATAGCGCTCAAGAAGGGATCTCCAATGGACCTGGCAAACCCCATGCAGTCGGTCATTCCAAGTGCTCACGGCGCTGTCCTCGGTGTACTAGCGCGCACGGATGAACCGCTCAGCGGGCGCCGCGTCGCCGAACTCACTCGACCAAGGTTCACCCAAACCCGGGTGAACGCCGTTCTTCAAAACCTCGCCCATGCTGGCATAGTTCTTCGCGAGAGCCACCCCCCCGCCAACCTCTACCGACTCAACGAGAACCACGTTGCCGCGGAGGGCATCCTGACGCTCGCGGACATGTGGGCCACCCTGCTGTCGCGCATCCGAGCTGAGCTAGCGACCTGGTCAGTGCCGGCGGAGGCCGCCTGGCTGTTCGGTTCCGCGGCGCGGCGAGAAGCGAAAGCCGACAGCGACATCGACATCCTTGTTGTTGCGCCTGCTGCTTCCCTGCAGGGCGAAGAAACCTCCGCTGTCTGGCACCGTCAGACCGATGTTCTGGCTGTAAACCTCAGGGCCTGGACAGGCAACGCATGCGAGGTGCTCGAAATGGACGCTAATGAGCTCAAGTCTGCCGTTGAGCGTGACGACCGCCTAGTACGTGATCTTCGCGACCAAGCCATCGTCCTAGCCGGCGATGATGCCCGGATCCTCATCCGGCAGAAGGTCCGTCGGTGATCCCGTTCGGCCACGCCCAACTGCACATCTCGAAGGCGCGGGAGTTTCTTGAGGCCGCAGAGGCCAACCGTGACCTCGAGCTCTATAACGCTGCGACGTCCGACGCGGTGATTTGTGCGATCAACTGCAAAGACGCGATCTGCCTCACCCTGACTGGCCGCACCAGCAAAGGTGAGAACCACCTCGAAGCAGTATCAGAGCTGCGGAGAACTGGTCGCGCTGGAGCTGAATTGGCCCCAACACTGAGCCGACTCCTGAAGCTGAAAACAAAGTCCCAGTACACCCCCTTCTCGGTCACGCCGACGGATGCCGCTAGAGCGATGCAGTGGGCTCGGCGGCTGATGACAGGTGCCGAAGATGTCTTCGCGGGGCGGCGGCGGTGACGTCTCCCTGGAAATGCATCACGATCAGCGCAGAAGAACTACTTCGGACCCATTTGGGCTCAACCGTGATGCGTTTTCAGGCAGGTCCGGTGATGCCGGCTTCTTGATCAACTTTACTCATGATCAACTCATCTCGCCGGGCTTCCGCGTGTACGGCTCCTAGCGTCGTTCGGTAGGGAGATACTGGTCTAGACGCAGCACGTGCAGTTGGCGCGAGTTACTGATCCGCAGAGGAGTTGGCGTGTTTGAGGGAATTGGCCCGTTCGACATCATCGGGACCATCATCTTTGGAGCAATAATCGGCGTGCTCGCGCGAATCGTGATACCCGGCAAGCAGGCGTACGGATGGATTGTGACGGTCTTGCTTGGGATTGCCGGCGCCTTGATCGGTTACTGGGTATGGGGCCTTCTCGGCGGTAGCAACACATTTGGCCTCGACTGGATCCGTTGGGTGATCAGCGTGGCTGGGGCGGCGATCTTGAGCTTTGCGTACACGGCGATCACGCGCAAAGGTAAGAGCGAGACAGGCACCACCACCTAGTACTGGCGTAGGAACTCCGCAACCTCGCTAATATCCCGCTCCCCCATCCCGGCCTCGAGTGCCGCTGCCACCAGCCGACGCGACGCCTCGCCTTGGTCCATCCGCGCTCCGACCTGCTGAGCCAGGTCACCGATGAGTTCCTGGTCCTTGGCAACCAGGTCCAGACTGAACGCCACTGGCACCTCACCCGGTCGGAGAAAGGCCTCCCGTTTGTACTTCACGTACGGTGCCCCGGCAGCGCCGGCCTCAAAGATGTCGTAGACCGTCTCGCGATCCAACCCGGCCTTCTCGGCGAGCACCAGCGCCTCGCTGACGGCGACGTTCAGCGAGTGGACAAGAGAGTTCACCACCAGCTTCATGGTCGCTCCGGCTCCGACATCGCCGAGATGGAAGATCGACTTCGCGAACGCCTCAAGCACCGGCCGCGCCTGGTCCAGCCCCGCCTGATCTCCACCGACCATCACGGTGAGAGTCCCGGATTCAACGACCGACACGCTTCCTGACACCGGGGTGTCGATCAAGGTCGCACCTTTCTGCGCGACCAGCGGTGTCAGGCCGCGTACCGTCGCCGGGGCAACCGTGCTCAGCTCACACACCACGGCACCAGGCTGCACGCCACCGATCAGGCCGTCGTCCGCCAGGTATGTCGCGGTCACTGCGGCGTCGTCGGCAAGGGAGACCAGACAGATCTCGGCAGACGCCGCCGCCTCGCGTGCCGTGTCTGCCACCTGCGCCCCGGTATGTTGCGCGACGTCCTCAGCGCGTGACCGTGTCCGGTTGAACACCGTGAGGTCGTGGCCCGCGGCAGCGACCCGGCCGCCCATTGCGCTTCCCATGCGGCCGGCGCCGATCAGTGCCACTCTCATGGCACCAGCCAGCCGCCATCGATGTACAGCTCGAGGCCGTTGACTGACTGGTTGCGAATCAGGAAGTCGACCCCGTCGACGATGTCCTCAACCGTCACGCTTCGGCCGGTCGGTGTCGCCTGACGAACCTTTTCGGTGAACTCCTGATTCTCCGACCAGTAGGGACTGTCGGCGACAATGCCTGGATGGATGGCGTTCACCCGCCGCGGTGCAAGCTGGACGACCAGAGCGTGCATCAGACCAGTGATGCCGGCGTTGACGGTACCGACAGTCATCCCACCTGGATAGGGACGGTCCTTGGCCCGTCCACCGAACAGCACAATCGAGCCGTCCTCAGCCAACCGGTCTCGCATCGCGCTGACGACGGCGGTGTAACCCAGGAGCTTCATAGTGATGAGATAGCGCGCCGAGGCAATGTTGTAGTTGTCGAGGGTGTTGGTGTCTCGGGCGATGGCCGCAAAGACGAGATGGCCGACTGCGCCTACGTCGGCCAACGCGTCCGCGACCTGCTCCGGCTCCGAGAGATCCAAAGCGATACCACGCGCGTCGCCACCGAGATCATTGGCCACCGACTTGGCAGCTGAATCCTCCCGGCCGGTCAGTACGACTGACCAACCCTGTCCCGCGTAGAGTCGGGCGATCTCCTTGCCAATACCATGCGTTCCGCCGACGATCAGCAGTGATTGCGTCATCCGAGCACCTCTCGTAAGTAGTCCCAATCGCGAGCAAACCGGTAGGAGTAACGCCGCGGCGGCTGCGGCGCCTGGGTCTCCAGCCACCGAAGAGGTCCACCTCCAAGGTTGCGGAAGGAGTGTGGGCACCCGACACCCGCCCAGGCGATGTCTCCGGCGCCGAGGACGACCGGTTTGCCATCGAAGGTCGCTTCGGCCTCGCCTTCGAGGAAGAAGTACGTCTCCTCGAACGGATGGTCGTGCGGCCCGGTAGCTCCGTCGGGGTCGTACTGCACCATGAACATCGTCGACAGCTGGGCGCCCAGGTCGGAGTCGACCATCATCTTCACATTGATCCCTCCATACACCAGCAGCGCAGTGCGCATGCTCGCCGTGACTTCGAGCAGGTCCTGGCTCTGCTGGGTGGGATCCATCTGTGACGGCGTGATCTTGCCGAAGTAACGGTCGCGCGGATCGCGCACATCGATATCGCGCGCTGAGCCCTTCGGCGAGCTCAGGACGGCCTGTCGAAGCCGCCGTGTCCAGGGTCGGGCCAGGCACGATGAAGGTGTCCTCCTGGTAGGCAGACCGGGGCCCCGGCGCCTGCATCTCGACCCAGCGCACCGGCAGCTGACTTTCATTGCGCCACCGGTGGGGCATGGCGATCGGGACCACTCCGTATCCACCCTCAGCAACGCGGAACGACCCCTCGGCGGTGTCGATCACCGCCGTCCCCGTGATCACGTAGCAGCTCTCCTCGAACGAGTGCACGTGCCAGGGGATCGAGCCGCCCGGGTCCAGCTCGCTGATCATGAACCCGGTGTGCACGGCATGATCGTCTTCGCCGACGGCCATACAGCGCCGGTAGCCCGTCGCTCCCCCAGCCCACCCGGTGGTGGGAGCGACGAGCTCGACCGCATCGGCGGGACGTACCAGGTGGCCTCCGCTCACTGTTGCTTCTCGGCCGTAGCCGCGAGGAGATGATCACGAGAAGCCTCCACGTCGGCTCGGGCCTTGTCGACGTCGGCAAGCAGCTTGCCGTCGCGCTTCTTGACCTGCCCGGCGACCAGCACGGTGTCCACATTGGATACGTCGGCACACAACACCACAGCGGCAACCGGATCGATCACCGGGGCCATGTTGAGCGACTTGGCCTCGATGATCACGATGTCGGCCTGCTTCCCCGGTGTCAGCGAGCCGGTGCGATCCTCCACCCCGGCGACGTACGCGCCGTCGATAGTTGCGGCCTGAAGAACCTCCCGCGCGGTCAGCACATCCTTAGGCACCTGCTCGTTCGGCTCGTACTTCTCGGCATGCACCCGGGCGCGGTCGGCAGCAAACGCGGCATGCATTTCGGTGAACATGTCCCCCGGTGCCGTCGTCACGACGTCAATCGACAGGCTAGGCCGCAGCCCCATTCGCAGTGAGTGCAGCAGCGGCGGCCAGCCATGGCCCATCGACAGCTCGACCTGCGGCGCAATCGAGACCTTGCCGCCGCTGTCCTTAACGAGCTGCCACTCCTCGTCGCTGAAGTGACAGCAGTGGATGTAGGTCGTGTCGGGACCAAGCAGTCCGTAATCGTCCAGGGTCTTGACCATCGCGAACCGTCCGGCGAGCCGGCCCATTGAGACGTGGATAGTGATCGGGATTCCCAGCTCGCGCGCCAGCTTCCACTCCGCACGAACGACATCCTCCTGGCAGAACCCGCTACCACGAGTGGCCAATCCCATAGTGAGCAGACCGTCGTCGGAGCTGAAGTAGGTGTCCCGGATCCGACGCACGTCGTCGCCCGGAATCGCGATTGAGCTGTTGAACCAGTAGTCGGCTAGCGAGAGGTTGGCGCTGCCGTACGCGTACTGCGCTCGGATGCCAGTCTCCTGCAGCGCGGTGACAGCCGCATCCGAGTGATCTGGTGTGTTGTTGATATGCGACCAGTCGACCAGCGTAGTGATCCCGGCGTTGAGGCACTCGAGTGAGCCGGCCACGTTGCTGGCATGCACGTCCTCGGCTCTGTAGACCGGCGCGAACGTATCAAGGACCTCGACGAAGTAGTCATCAAGCGTGGCGTTGGGTGCACAGCCCCGGATCGCGGCCTCCCAGGTGTGCCGGTGGGTGTCAACGAATCCGGGGATCACGATGCAGTCGGTTGCGTCGATCACCTCGGCGTCAGCGCTGATGTTCGGCTCGACTGAGACGATCTTGTCGTCTTCGACGAGCACGTCGCCGGTGAGTTCCCCGATCTGGGGGTCCATGCTCACGACCGTGCCCCCGCGAATCAGCGTCTTAGTTGTCATCTGCCCCTGCTCCTTTGCATCTGGCGTGGTTTCTTTTGGTTCCTCAGAAAGCGGCGAGTCGTCGTACGGCGTCGACGACCTTCTCGACGGTCGGAATCACCTCGTCCTCTAGTGCGTCTGCGAACGGGAGTGGCACACATTCGGATGCCACCCGCCGGATCGGCGCGTCGAGTGATTCGAATCCCTCGTCGGCGACGATCGATACAACCGTGGCGCCCCAGCCGCCCTGATAGGGGTTCTCCTCGACCACGAGGAGGCGGGAGGTGCGCGCCACCGACGACAGCACAGCGTTGGCATCCAGCGGCACCAGGCAACGCAGATCGATCACCTCAACAGAGATGTCATCGCTAGCAAGCTGCTCTGCGGCCGACAATGCGGTTGGCACCGTTGAGGCGAGGGCAACGATCGTTACGTCGTCACCAGGACGAACTACGGCGGCCTCGCCCAGCGGCACAACGTGATCATGAGGTGCCAGCTCGCCCTTGCTCGCGAGCAGACCCTTGTGCTCGAAGAAGATCACCGGGTCGTCGCTGCGGATCGCGGACGCCATCATGCCAACGACGTCGGCCGGTGTGGACGGCGCGGCGATCTTCAAACCGGGCACCGTGAAGACCCAGTTCTCGACCGCCTGGGAGTGCTGAGCACCGAATCCGAGACCTCCCCCGTTGGCGGTGCGAATCACCAGCGGGACCGTGACCTGGCCGCCCGTCATGTAGCGCATCTTGGGGATCTCGTTGGCCAGGTAGTCGTAGCAGCACGCGAAGAAATCAGAGAACATGATCTCCGCGACCGGACGGATTCCAGTCATCGCGGCACCGAGAGCGGCCCCGACAATTGCCTGCTCCGAGATCGGCGTATCCCACACTCGCTCCGGACCGAATTCGTCAAAGAGTCCGGTCGTGGTCTTGAAGACGCCCTCGGCAGCACCGATGTCCTCTCCAAGACAGACGACAGTTGGGTCGCGACGCATCTCACGAGCGATTCCGTCGGAGACGGCCTGGCGATAGGTGGTCAGTTCCGCCATGCCGCACCACCGTCCGCCCACACATCGGTGAGTGCCGTCGACGGGTCCGGAGGCGGCGCGTCCCTTGCCTCCTGCACTGCCGCCTCGACAGCCTGCGCCGCCTTGGCGTCGGCCGCGTCTATGTCGGCTGCGTCGACCCCCAGGCTGGTCAACCGATCACGCGCCACGAGCAGCGGGTCCCGCTGCAGCCAGCGCTCCAGCTCACCGGCGGGACGGTACTTCGCAGGATCGGCGCGACTGTGTCCGTACTGGCGGTAGGTCAGTGCCTCGATCACCGTCGGCCCGTCCCCTGCCCGTGCCCGGTCCACGGCAACCTTCACCGTGTCGTGAACTGTCACCACGTCGTTGCCGTCGATGATCTCGGCCGGCAACCCGTTCGCGGCAGCCCGATCTGCTGCCGGGTTCGGCACCGACGTCACCGCCGCGATCGGGGTGTATTCCATGTAGAAGTTGTTCTCACAGACGAAGAGCACCGGGAGCTTCCAGACGGCAGCGAGGTTCAGCGCCTCATGGAAGACGCCAATGTTCGTCGCGCCGTCACCGAAGAACGCAACGGCGACTTGATCAGTACCGCGCAGCTTCGCCGACCATGCTGCGCCGGCGGCAATAGGCAGGTGCGACCCGACGATCGCGTACGAGCCGAGCATCCCCTTGTCGGCCTTGGTGAGGTGCATGGATCCGCCTTTGGCGGCGCACAGACCGGTGGCCTTGCTCATTAGCTCCGCAAGGCACTCGGCCGGCGTGGCGCCGCGAGCGATCGCATGGTGGTGTCCGCGGTACGTCGCGAAGACGTAGTCGTCCTCGCGCAAGGCTGCACTCGCACCAACGGCAACCGCTTCATGGCCGGCGGCGAGGTGGGTGGTGCCCTTCACCTCGCCGGACATGAAGAGGTCGTACGCCGCCTTCTCGGTACGCCGAATGAGCGCCATCTGCTCGAACCACTCGAGCAGCCGGCCAGCGTCGACGGTGACCGTCGTCTCCGCGGGGACCGTCACTGCTCGCCCCTCCCCGCCGGCGTGTTCAGATGAGACTGTGCCTCGCGCAGGGTTGGTAACTCACCGCCCACGGTCCAGTAGCGTTGGCCGGCGATCAACAACTCCTCCGCGGGGAACTTGGTGATCACCTCGCAGCCGTCGGCCGTGACGACGACCTCTTCTTCAATACGGGCTGCCGACCAGCCGTCGGACGCGGGCCAGTACGTCTCGAGGGCGAACACCATGCCCTCCTCGAGCACTTCGGGATGATCAAGAGACACCAGGCGGCTGAAGATCGGCTTCTCCCAGATGGCCAGTCCGACGCCATGCCCGTACTGCAAGGCGAATGCAGCTTCCTCGTTGGCGAAGCCGAACTCCTCGGCGGTCGGCCAGAGCGAGACGATGTCGGCTGTCGTCGCGCCAGGTCGGACGGCCGCGATCGCCTGGTCCATGTACTCCCGGCAGCGGACATAGGCGTCTCGCATCGCCGGCGACGCGCTCCCCACGGCGAAGCAGCGGTAATAACAGGTCCGATAGCCGAGGTGGCTGTGCAAGATGTCGAAGAACGCGGGGTCACCGGGCCGGACGATCCGGTCGCTGTAGACGTGCGGATGCGGGGAACACCTTTCGCCGGAGATCGCGTTCACGCCCTCGACGTACTCGCTGCCCAGGTCGTAGAGAACCTTGCTGACCAGGCCGACGCACTCGTTCTCGCGTACGCCCGGTCGCAGGAACGCATACAGCTCGTCGTACGCGGCGTCGACCATCGAACAGGCCTGGGCGAGCAGCGCGATCTCGTCAACAGTCTTGATCCGGCGCGCCTCCAGGAAAACCTGCTGGCCATCGACGACCGTAAGCCCCTCTGCTTGGAGCGCGGACAAGATCGGCATCTCGATCACATCGATCCCAAGCGGCTCCTTGTCCAGCTCGTGCTCGCGGAGCACCATCGCTACTTTGCGGGCGACCTCTTGCGCGATGCCTGCGTCCGGATGGAACGCGCCACGCAGCGTGGAGATCCCGGCGCGCGCGCCGGATCGGCCAGCCCTCGCTGCCTCGGAGAGCTCGCGGTCGCCCGGCTTTCGGTCGTAATCGAGCCAGGGGTTGTAAAGCTGGTGATGCCTGGCCGCCGACCCGAAGTCCCAGACCACTGGCTGGGCTCCCCGCGGCAGCAGCGCAAAGCGGATCAGCTTGTCCATCGCCCAGGTACCGATGTGCGTGGCCGTCATGTAGCGGATATTGGAGAAGTCGAAGGTCAGCAGCGACCCGAGCTCGGAGGCGTCCAGGTGCTGCCTGAGGCGGTCAAGCCGGTCAGTGCGCAGTCGATCAACGTCGACCCGTGCCTCCCAGTCGACCGCGTTGGGCCCGTACGTGCGGATCGCCATTACCCCACCCAGCGTTGTTTGGTGTTCAATATAAATTACGCCTGTTCAGTATCACTGACTAGGGACTGAGTATGGGTGAGCCGAAGGTGCCGCCGATCGGACCGCGGATCCGCGCGGAGCGGGAGCGCCGCAACGTGACGATCCGCGCGCTGGCGCGCGTCATCGGCGTATCGCCAAGCCTCATCTCCCAGATCGAAACCGGGAAGAGCCAGCCTTCGGTGAGCTCTCTGTATTCCATCACCTCAGCGCTCGCGCTATCGCTGGAGGACCTATTCGACGCGAGCGATGCCGATGAACCGGAGCCCTTGCCAGCGCTGACCAGCGGAATGGGCCTGCGTTACCTCGACACCAATCGGGCCAAGGCCGTTGGGCCGCATGTGGCTCCCGATGACCGGGAATTACTGACCCTCGACTCAGGGGTCACCTGGGAACGGCTGGGTCAGGTTCCGCATCACCATGTCGACTTCCTGCTCGTGACCTACCCACCAGGGAGTGCGTCGTCCTTGGACGGCCGGCTAATGCGGCATAGCGGTACGGAGTACGGCTACCTGATCAGTGGTGAGCTGGAACTGAACCTCGGGTTCGACAAGTACCCGCTTACGGCGGGAGACTCCGTCTGCTTCGCGTCCACCAAACCGCACGGTTACCGCAATGACGGGGAGATCCCTGCAGTCGGCGTATGGTTCGTGGTCGAGCCGAGCTGATCATCAGGTGCTCGCGCGGCCGGTCGACTTGATCATGGTAGCTGGGCGCCGACTCCGTCCTACCCCGGTCTTCGACACCTACTGGCGGTTCGCGGCGGCGCGGCAGCAGGTCTATCAGGCTCGCTTGCGTGGTGATGCCAGGCCCTGGACGACAGACCCGATCCTCGCGACGTACCGCTTCACCAACTGCTATCGCGCGGCGGATCGGGTGAGCCAGTACTTGATCAAGGAAGTGATCTATCGCGGCAGCCAGGACGCGGACGAAGTGTTGTTTCGGATTCTGCTGTTCAGGTTCTTCAACCGCATCTCGACCTGGGAGTTGCTGCGTTCGGCCTTTGGTGAACTCAGCTGGGCGACGTTCCGCCTTGATCGCTATGACCACGTGTTGACTAAGGCGTTTTGCGGTGGCGAGCGAATCTACTCGGCGGCCTATGTCATCCCTTCCCCCGGGTTCGGTGGCTTACGCAAGCACACGAATCATCTGCTGCTGCTAGAGCACATGCTGCGCGGCGGACTGCGGTCCAGATTGGAGGCCAGCCCGTCGATGGCAGAGGCTTTCGATCTTCTGCGCGGCTATTCCGGAATCGGCGACTTCCTGGCCTACCAACTTCTCATCGACATCAACTACTCGACCATGATCAATTTCGATGAGATGGATTTCGTCGTTCCCGGACCGGGTGGCAAGGATGGACTCCGGAAGTGCTTCGGCCGTGGAGTCCGGGGTATTGAAGCGGACCTCATCCGCTATATGAGCGATACGCAGGAGAAACACTTCGACCGTCTGGGGCTTCGCTTCTCCGGTCTCAACGGACGTCGACTGCAGCTGATCGACTGTCAGAACTTGTGCTGTGAAGTGGACAAGTACGCCAGGGCGGTGCACCCCGACATCAGCGGTTACTCGGGCAGGACCCGAATCAAGCAGCGGTTCTCGCCCCTCGACAACGCCCTGACGGCATGGTTCCCGCCTAAGTGGGGCATCAACGTTATGGATTGGGCCGGCTCGTTAGGGTCGTGACTGACGCGGTTCACCTATGGCGGCACTGAGGTTCCGCATCGAAAGGCATGATGGCCCAAGCGCACAACGCCCAGAAACAACCGCAAGACCCGTACGCTCAGCAAGCCAAGAAGCTGGCCTCTTTGGTGCAGCGGCTTCGGGGCTGGGTCGGATCAGATCCCTCACGAGCTTCCGAACTAGCTGATGCCTTGATACAGCTGACGGCGTACAGGCTGCTCGGGCACGGCTACGCCGCAGCTGCCGAGGATGCGCAGGATGCGGTTCGCCGGTCCGCCGAGCTGCTCGCGGCGAAGGGCCCGATCGGTCCGTACACCTCAGTGAGTGATGCGGCTCGTTACGCCACCGCTGTCGTACACATGGCTGCGATTCAGGCTGGCCTGGGCCTGCCGGAGGCAGCCGGCAAGACAATCGAATCGCTGAAGGACATTCAGGAACTGGGTGAGGGACTGCAGAGGCAATTGCACCCCCAGACCGCGATCTGGGCCCTGGCGTGTAGCGCTCGGGCCGCACTCGCGGCGGGGGATATTGCCGCAGCCAACGCCTGCGTCGACGCTGCGCTTGTACGTTTTTCGGAGTCCAGCCTCGGAAGCGACCCTGACTCGCAGTATCTGGCCATGGACATCGACTGGCTTGCCTCCGACTGCCGTTGGGCGGCCGGCCGGGTTGAGGAAGCCGTCGCATTTCTGCACGCAGCCAAGGATCGGTATGAGGCAGTGGTCGATGGGCGGCTGGATCAGCCGGCGCGTCTCAGTCCGGCCCTGCTGGACCGCCTCGCCGAGCCGCTGTCCAGCCTGTATAGGGACATGGCGGATCGCTTGGCCGCTATCGGGGAAGTGGATCTCCGCCTGATGACTCGGCGAAGGCTCATTGAGCTCTTGCGTGGGCTCACCGGCCGTCTCGGCGATCCGGCTCACGTCCAATTGGCATCAGCTCTGACCGATCTGGCCCACGATCTGTTGGAGTACGGCCGGCTCGATGAGGCAGACGCCGCTGCCGCCGAGGCTGCCGCGATAGATCAGGGGGTGGAGCACGTCGCGGAGGCGGCAGATGATCCCGCGCGCCGAGCAGTAAGCCGGGGGACCCAGTCGGTGACGTGGACACAGCTGTCTCCGATTGCTGCGTACGCGGCAACGACTGCCGGAGTCGCCGCCTCGGCCGATCTGGCGACCCTCCAGGCAGAGCGGCAGCGCCAAGCCGCCGCATGGATCCAAGCAGAGCGAGTCCACGCGCATCGGCTGGAGCTGGAGCTCATGGAGCAAGCGGGACTCGAGGCGGAGCAGCGCGAGGCCGAGCGGGTGCAGGCCGAACGCGCCACCGCGGCTCAGCTGGCTGCCGAACGCGCACGGGCAGAAGAGGCGGAGCGGCTCGAGGCCAAGCGACGGGCTGCAGCCGAGGAGGCGGAGCGGTTCGAGCGGAAGCGTCGGCGCGAGGAACGCATCGAGGCGCACCGGTTGGAGGTCGAGCGACGGGAAGCGGAGCGGCGGGAGGCGGAGCTGGCAGCCGACCCTGCCGAGGCCGAGCGACTGGAGCTGGAGCGTCTGCAGGCTGAGATCGACGAGCTGGAGCGTGCTGAGAAACGGGGTCAAGCCGAAACGCAGTGAGCACGGCGGCAAGAGCCGCAGCGCTCTCCGGCCACTTAGCATCAGGTACTTGGACTCCGCATTATCTGCAGATGATGCTCCGTCCAAGTAAGTGAGGCGGAGTGGTCAGTAATGCAACACATCGAGATCGCCTGCGACGAGTCAGGCTTCTCAGGCGGGAACCTGGTCGGCGGCGGACACAGCCCGGTCTTTGCTCACGCCAGCGTGCGGATCGAGTCAGAGGCAGCGGACGAGTTGATTCAGCACCTTCGACGGGAAATCGGCGCGCGCGGCGACGGTGAGTACAAGTCGCCGGAAATCTTGCGGCCGCGTCGACGACCCCTTGTGCTGTGGCTGCTTGGCCCCAGCAGTCCCATCTACGGCAGCGCACATGTTCACCTCACGGACACCCGCTTCTTCGTCCTTGCCAGGCTGGTCGACGTGCTTCTCGGCAGGGAGCCGGTGCGTGGGATCGCCTGTCCAGGACGGAATCCTCACACCCAACCGATGGCGCTCGCCCTCTACCGGTCGGGTGAGCAAAGCTATGGAACCGTTCGCTGGCAGGAGTTCCTCACTTTGTCGGCCAATCTCTTCCGGACCAACAACCGGTGGCTGCCGAAGACGCCAGTTCAGATGTTCTACGCGGCGGTCGAGGCGATGGCCCAGACCAGCGTGACAGCCGACGTCCAGCAGGTGATGAGCCTGCTGCGGTCGACGCGGCCCATCGCCGAAGCAACGCGGGCAACGCATCTTCAGAACCCAAAGATCACTCCGTTGATGGAGCCGCTGCTTCCGGCGCTCAACCGCACGGTCCGCTACTGGGGCGCCTACACCCAGACCCTCTCCGTCGTGCACGACGAGCAGTCCGCGCTTACCCCTGAACGCATCGCCGACATGGCAACGGCCTTCGCCGCAAGCGACCACCCGGGACACCAGCTGACCGAGGTCCGACTCGTCGATTCCCGACGGGAACCTCGAGTGCAGCTCGCCGACTTTGTCGCCGGGATCGCCCGGCGCCTCGCCGCTGACGAGCTCAAGGGTCGCGCAGACCCTGAGATCATCACGTTGCTAGGTCCGATCATTGATCATGAATCGGTATGGGCCGAGCCCAGCAGTCTGGTCCCTCGCAAGGCGTCTCGCTGACCAGATTGCGCTCCGAGATCTGTCAGCAATGTGACGAACGCAATACAGTGCAACGGAAATAGCTGCACCAACGTTCCGCTTATACATATCGTGACTATGAATACTATGGCTGCTGAGCTACCGACCATCTTCACCACCCAGTGGTGTGGCTATTGCGTGCGGCTCAAGTCACAGCTCGCGCGCGCCGGAATCGACTTTCATGAGATCGACATCGAAGAGCATGCCGATGGTGCCGCGGTCGTCGCTCAAGTCAACGACGGCGATCTCACCGTACCGACGGTTGTCTTCCGCGATGGATCTGCGCTGACCAACCCGTCAGTGGCCCAAGTCGGCAGCCGGCTCACCTAGCTCAGCTGATCCACGTTCGGCGGTGGCAAGTGGGATCGGCCGCAAGCGGCAGTACAACATG
>CAVSSB010000040.1:0-49380 GCA_963730505.1 uncultured Actinomycetota bacterium | reverse complement strand
GGTCGGGGTGACAGGATTTGAACCTGCGACCTCTTCGTCCCGAACGAAGCGCGCTACCAAGCTGCGCCACACCCCGTAGCTGCACCAAGCCTCGGAGAGTCTAGCCCATCGTCTCTTCGCCGCTCGCGCCGTTTCCGGCGTCCACTTGATCGCGAATGCCCGTCAAGGTGAGCAGGGTTGCCTCTGGCGGGCAGGCAAAACGGATCGGCGCATAGGGGGAGGTTCCGACGCCGGCCGAGACATGCAGCCACGCAGTTCGTCCACCGGCGCTGTGCTGAGAAAGGCCTTTTGCGCGCCGCGTGTCAAGATCACAATTGGTGACCAACGCCCCATAGAACGGAACGCATACCTGCCCGCCATGAGTATGGCCAGTCATGATCAAATCGTGCCCGTCGTAGGCCATCGCGTCGATCACCCGGCGGTAGGGGGCATGGGTGACGCCGATCGCGACATCGATCTCCTCGCGGTCGACGGGCCCGGCCACTTCCGCATAATGATCTTGGTTCAGGTGAGGATCGTCCGTACCGCGGAAGCCGATCCGTACGCCTTTGATCTCCAGCGACGCACGAGTGTGAGTCAGGTCGATCCACCCTGCCTCCTTGAAACCGCGCCCGAGATCCTGCCAAGGCAGGGTTCGTGGCGAACGCTTTTCGCGGTTGCTCGGACCCTCGAAATAGCGCAGCGGATTCTTGAACGTCGGGCCGTAGTAGTCGTTCGATCCCCAGACGTAGACGCCTGGACGATCAAGTAAGCGACCGAAGCTGGCGAGCACGGACGGCACAGCTGCCTCATGCGCGAGATTGTCGCCGGTGTTGATCACCAGATCGGGCTCCAGGGCGCCCAGCGTGGACAGCCAGCGCTGCCGGACCCTCGCGGACGGCGTCATATGAACATCGGACAGGTGCAGCACGCGAACAGGCCGCGCACCCAGGGGCAGGACCGGGACATCAACCCGACGCAGTCGAAACGCGTTGACCTCGTACAACCCCGCGTACGCCAGGCACCCGGCTCCCACAGCTCCAACGCCGAGCAGGCTCCTGACGATGGACGTGGTCGCGCGGCTCGGAGACATAATCAGAAGGCTACAAGCGAACCTGCTGCCACACTGGTCGCATGTCTGATGCACCAAGCACTCTCAAGGAGCGCCTCCGCTCCGATCTGACCGCCGCGATCAGGGACCGCGACAAGGTCAGGTCGGGCACGATCCGGATGGTCCTGACAGCGATCACTGAGGCTGAGGTGGCCGGTTCGCAGGCTGTTGAGCTGTCCGATCAGCAGGTGCTTGACGTGGTCATCAGGGAGGCCAAGAAGCGGCGTGAGGCGGAGACAGCGTACGCCGACGCAGGTCGCGCCGAACTGGCCGAGAAGGAGCGTACCGAGTCCGACGTGCTGGCTGATTACTTGCCGCGGCAGTTGACAGAAGAGGAGATCGAGGCAATCGTCGCCGACGCGATCGCCTCGACCGGGGCAGCCGGGCTTGGCAATAAGGGCATGGGCAAGGTCATGGCGCAGGTGACGCCGCAAACCAAAGGCAAGGCCGACGGCAGTCTGGTTGCGGCTGAAGTCAGGCGCCAACTATCCCGGTAGCGTGCGAACACGCGGGACAAATGGATCGCGGCCTTCGCGAACCGCGCTAGCGAGCGTTTCGACGGCTGTGATGGGAAACGCTCGGCTTGAGGTGCCCGGAGCCGTCTCTTTTGACGGCTGTGCTGGGAAACGTACGCAGCGGGCTGCGCTAGCGAGCGTTTCAACGGCTGTGATGGGAAACGCTCGGCTTGAGGTGCCCGGAGCCGTCTCTTTTGACGGCTGTGATGGGAAACGTACGCCGGGACCGGCAGGCTAACGCCGGAAGCGGCAGGTTGCAGCGGCTGCGGGTGGACCGCTAGCGGCGTGGTGGGAAGATCGGCGGCAGCGTCGGAGGCGTGTTGCCCGGATTCTGCGGCGGCTGCTGTTGCCTCCGCTTCCTTTCTTGTGCCTTCTGCCGAGCCTCGTCCTTTTCCTCTTCGACCTCCTCGGGGTCACGCCCGTTCGAGTACACCGCATACATGGTGCCGAACTCCGAGATCCAGTCGCCCGGAGAAGGTGACCAACCCATGAACCCGTACTTGGGCACCTTGTCGCTGTAGACGAACTGCCTCTCAACCGTGAAGCCCAGCCGCTCCAGCTTCCTGGTCGCAGCGTCGACCCCCAGACCGCCGAGACTCGGCACCCGGACCTGCTCGCCAACCTGGATCTTGCGCGGAGGTGGATTGAACGACGTCCTCGGGATCTGCTGGAAGTACTTCTGCATGACCGGCCGCCAGATCTTCATGCCGGCGTCGCCGCTCCCGGAGCCCTCGAGGTAGGCCCCGGTGGACGGCACCCGATAACCCTTCACACCGGAACCGCGGTAGTAACCCCGGCCACTCTTTCTAAAGGGCCGTTTGGTGTTGTCGATGGAGATCATGGCCACGCCAGCGATCTCGGGTGTGTAGCCGGCAAACCACACGGCCTCGTTGCTATCGATTGTTCCGGTCTTGCCGGCGATGTGACGGCCGTCGTAGATCTTGGCCCGCTTGCCGGTTCCCTTGTCGACCACCGACTTCAGGATCCTGTTGACACCATCGGCAACGTCTTTATCGACCACCCGGCGGCAGTTCGCATCCGGCACCGCGAGGTTCTTGCCGTTACGCGTGGTGATCTTGGAGACGATAATCGGATTGCAATGGATGCCGCGGGCCGCGAAAGTCGCGTACGCCTCGGCCATGGAGAGCGGGCTCACCTCGACGGTGCCCAGCGTGAATGACGGCTTGTCCTGGAACTCCTTCACGATGTCCACCGGGGGTTGGCCGATGCGTGCCCCGACCTTGACGCCGGTCTTCTCAGCCATCTTGGTGACGCGGCACATGCCGGTCGCCAGCTCCAGTTGAATGAAGTAGGTGTTGACCGAGAACTCTGCGGCCTCCGTCATTCCGATGGATTTGCTATGCCCGACTGCGTTCTTGACGACCCAGCGGTCCCAGACGCGCTCACGCCCACGGCAGGACGTAAACCGCCGGCCAGTGAAGTTGAAGGGTGACCTGGCGTTGAACCGTTTGTTGATCGGGATGCCCTTCTCCAACGCTGCCGCGAGTGTGAACAACTTGAAGGTTGAGCCGGCCTGATAGCCCTGGATGCCACCCATTGCCGGATCCGTGGCCAAGTTCCAGTAGGTCTGCCCCTTCTTGGCATCGCTGCCCATCACCGGCCTGCTCTGCGCCATGGCGATGATCAGGCCGGTACCCGGCTGGATCATGTTCATTGTCGAGATGACCGGGTCCCTCGGGCCGACCACTGAGCTGACTTTCCGCTGCGCCAGGTCCTGCGTCTTGGGGTCGATTGCGGTCTGAATAACGAGTCCACCGCGGTTGATCATGTTCTCGCGGTCTTCTTCTGTCTTGCCCAGACTCGGTGCGTTGAGCAGGGTACGTCGCACGTAGTCGCACAGGAACGGATACCGAGTGCCGACGCAGCCGTTGCGGGTCTTCTTGACCAACTTCTCGTCGAAGCCGACTTTCTTTGCCTCGTTCGCTTGCTGGAGCGTGATCAATTTGAGTTCGACCATGCGGTTAAGCACCACGTCGCGACGGTCCAGCGCCGCGCTGGGGTTGCGGATTGGGTTGTGGCTGTCCGGGTTCTGCACCAGCCCAGCCAACATCGCTGCCTGAGCCAAGGTGAGCCGAGAGGCCTTCGTTGAGAAGTAGTGCTTGGCCGCTGCCTCGACGCCGTACGCGCCCGCGCCGTAGTACGCGATGTTGAGGTAGCGCTCCAGGATCTCATCCTTGGTGAACTTCTTCTCCATCGCGATCGCGTAGCGCAGCTCGCGGATCTTGCGTTGCATGGTTGGCGCCAGGGCATCCTTGACACATTGGCTGTCACCCTTGGCCTGGCACGCCTCAACCTGGACCATCTTGACGTACTGCTGGGTTAGGGAAGAGCCACCCTGGGTGATGCCGCCATCGGTCGAGTTGCGCACTAGCGCACGCATCGTGCCCTTGAAGTCCAGGGCGCCGTGCTCGTAGTAGCGGTGGTCTTCGATGGCGATCTGGGCCTGTCGCATGATCGGAGTGATGCTCTTCAGCTTCACCGGGATCCGGTTCTCGTCGTAGAAGTACGCCAGAGTCTTGCCGTTGCCCATGAGCACCTTGCTCCGGGTGGCAGGCGCAGGCGTGGCGAGCTCAGCCGGCAAGCTCTCCAGCTCGGCGGCCGCGGCGTTGCTCGTAACCCCCGCCATGCCCGCGAAAGGAATGAACAATCCCGCCACCAGAACACCTGCGAGAATGCTGACGACGACGAACATCACCAGCGAGTACGCGAGGCTCCCCGCGCGCTTCGGCGTAAACGGCACGAGCACCAGCCTACGGGAGTCTCGGGGCCTCACTGAATCACGTACTGATACCAAATCTTGATCTGAGTGCACCTTTTGTTCGATTGTCAAGGAACCAAAGGTCACAAAACGGCAAACATCTCGAAACGAATCTAGTCACATCGAAGAGGGCGTGCGTAGCGTTCATACCGCCGTGCCAGATGGGCCGGGGAAATGCCCGGCACGGCAAAGTTTCACGAAGGGGAGATGCAGCGTGCCTGCAGTGCAACGTGAAGACTGGACCATGCGCGCCAAGTGCCGGGGGATGGAGGACGCCTTGTTTCCGGAGGCGTCCGACCAGAAACGAGCCAGACTCGTCTGTTCTGGATGCCCTGTGCGCTTCGAGTGCCTGGCCGAGGCTCTCGACAACCGGATCGAATGGGGTGTTTGGGGCGGCATGACCGAGCGGGAGCGGCGGTTGCTGCTTCGGCAGCGCAGTGATGTCACCTCGTGGCGCTCCATCCTGCTCGGCAAGTCGAACCAGCCGGCGGCTCAGCCGGTGTCGTCAGGCTCTTAGTCCTTGTCGGACAGCAGCGCGCCGACGCGGCGGAGTGCCGCCAGGTCGGTGACGTCAGTCGGCAAGGACTGAACCTGGGTCTGGGCCACCATCGGGCGAGCCGCCGCGAAGCGTTTCATCATTCGCGTCTCGGTCTCGATCATGCGCATCAGATTGGCGTGACGGCGTAGGGCTTCGACTTCGAGTACGGCAGAGGTGCCCGCGAGGTCCTCGGCTAGGGACAGCGCCCGTGCTGGCGAGATCGCTAGGGCGCAGTTGTGCACCCGGTTGATCACCATGCCCGATAGCGGCATGCCTTCCTCGGTGAGCCGGTCCACGAAGTACTCGGCCTCTCGTAGCGCGTCATGCTGCGGAGTCGCGACGACCAGAAACGTACTGTGCCGCGACGACAGTAGTTCGAACGTCGACGTGGCTCGCTGCCGAAATCCGCCGAAGAGTGCCTCGAAGGCGCGGACAAAGGTCTGAACGTCGCTGATGATCTGCGCGCCGAGGATCTTGGTCATTGCGGCAGAGATCATGCTGAAACCAGCGCCCATCAATCTCAGCGGCCCGCGGGTGGGGTGCAGCAACAAGCGGAGGAACCGGCCGTCGAGCAGTGCGCTTAGGTGTTCGGGGGCGTCTAGGAAGTCAAGGGCTGAGCGGGCCGGGGGAGTGTCCACCACGATGAGGTCCCACCTCCCGGCTGCCTCCGCCTCGGTGTGGAGCTGGCCCAGCTTCTCCATCGCCATGTACTCCTGGGTGCCGGCGAACTCCGATGACAAGGCCACATAGAACTGGTTCTGCAAGATCGCAGCTGCCTTCTCAGGCGTGGAGTGCGCTATCACCACGTCGTCGAAGGTGCCCTTCATGTCGAGCATCATTGCGTCCAGGCTGCCGCCGGCCGCGGTGTCAATCATGGACACTGGGCGAGGAGTGTTGTCGAGCTCGCCGACACCGAGCGACTGGGCCAGCCGGCGTGCCGGGTCAATGGTCAGTACGACGACCTTGCGGCCGGCCTCCGCAGCGCGCAGCGCGACCGCGGCGGACGTGGTGGTCTTACCAACCCCGCCCGAGCCGCAGCAGATAATGATCTTGGTTTCGCGATCACCGATGATCTTGTCGATATCGAGGAATGGTACCGGCAGCCCACCCTGCGCCGCCGACTTCAAGGCGCTGGTCACGCGGCCTCCAGGATGACCTGATCAGTCAGCTGCTCGGCGATCGCGAAGATCGCGCCCTCGTCGATACCTCCAGGATCGAAGGGAATCTGCACCAGTGGAAGGCGTAACGCGGTCAGCCGATCATGACGCTGCTGCTCCTGCAGCGTGCGAGCCGCCTCGATCGCAAACTCCGAGGCTAACGCCTGGTTTTGCTTGATCGTTAGCCCAGGTACCTTCAAGATCACTGACCCGGTGGCGGCAGTTTGCAGCTGATCATGATCGAGCGGACTCGGCGTCACCATGTTCTCGATCACCATACCGATCCTGACCCGGGTGGGACCCACCGCGGCGACGGCTTCCTCTGTCTCGGTGACTGGCATGTCCTCGAGCAGGGTGACGAAATGCAAGGCCGTAGTCGCCGACCGCAGCAGCCGCATGATCGAGTCGGCCTGGTTGCGAATAGGTCCTACCTTCGCGAGGCCGGCGACCGCCTGGTGCACATTGAGAAACCGGGCAATTCGGCCGGTTGGCGGAGCGTCGAGCACCACGGCGTCGTAGGCGTTCGGGCGGTTTTTGATCTTCCGTCGTATTGCCTCGTACACCTTGCCGGTGAGCAGTACGTCCTGCAGTCCGGGGGCGATCGAGGTGGCGAAGTCGACTGCCCCGAAGCGGTCAAGTGCCTTGCCGGCGACGCTGAGGTGGTAGAAGGTGTCGAGGTACTCGACCAGAGCATCCTCGGCATCGATCGCCAAGCCATACACCGTGCCTCCAGCGGGCGTGCGGCTGATCCGGCGCTCTCCACGTCCGGTTAGCGACGGCACGTCGAACAGCTCGGCGATGCCATTTCGTCCCTCAACCTCACACAACAACACCCGTCGGCCGCTGGTGGCCAGGGCGCAGGCGAGCCCGGCCGCGATCGTGGTTTTGCCTGTCCCACCCTTCCCGCTGACGATGTGCAGGGTGTGCCGGGGAGTCACGACACCCCAGTGATCGAGAGACCGGCATGGGTCTTGTAGCGCCGGTTGATAGCGATGAGGTTGGCGGTGAGTGTCTCGACCTGGCCTGCATTGCGGAGCCGCCCGGCGTAGATGCCACGCGCACCCGGGATCGCCGTAGCGAGCTCACACACCACCGCCACGGCCTCGCGGTCCTCACCCAGTACCAGCACGTCATCGTCAAAGTGGTCGACCGCTGGATCATTGAGCAAAACGGCGCTGACGTGATGAAAAGCGGCGATCACCGTGGAGTCGGGGAGCAGCTGCTGCGCTTCTTGCGCTGCAGAGCCGGCTGCCACTCGCAACGGAAATGGCCCCTGCTGGTCGAAGCCGAGCGGGTTGACGCAGTCGACGACGATCTTGCCGGCCAACTCTGTGGCTAGGGAGGCGAGCAAGTCGGCATGACTGTGGTACGGCACGGATACGATTACTAGCTCGGCTGCGGCCGCATCGGAGTTGCCGACGCCCACGACCCGACCAGGGCTATCGGCCGGGCCGATCTCGACCGCGATGAGCTCTGCTCGTTCCGCGCTACGGCTCCCAATGAGCACGTCGTGCCCGGACGCGGCAAATCGTGTGGCAAGACCACGACCCTGGGGGCCGGTGCCGCCCAGGATTCCTATCTTCACGCCGACGCCTGGCGGGGTTCGGCGAGATCAGGCCGCGTGGCGATGCGGGCCGGCCACATGGTCATGGGCTCGATAGTAGTGAGGGGACCCGAGCTCAAACTGTCAGTGTGGAATTGCACTCTGACGGGCTGGCCGCCAGATTCGCCTCCTTCGTCGCTCGCAAGATGCGCCAGACAGCCACGCAGCCCGCGTCGCGAGCTCCTGCAGTCGGCGAAGCGACCCGCGCGTCATAGTGTCAGTGACAGCAACGAGGATGTGCTGCATGACCTCTACTTCTGATACGAACGCCCCGGCCGGTTCCGCAACGCCCGAGCCAGTCGCGGCAACTTCTGGCTCATCACGGCCCAGAGTCAGCATGGGGAGCGTAGTGCTCGATACCGACGATCCGCCGCGGCTGGCCGAGTTCTATACGGCGCTGCTGGACTGGCAGATTGAGTCAACCGAGGAGGACTGGATCACCATCGGCGACGGTTCAGGGGCGCGGATCGACTTCCAATTGGCGCTTAATCACAAGCCGCCGACCTGGCCGGACAATGCCGTGCCGCAACAGTTCCACCTCGACCTTGATGTGGACGACCTGGACCGAGCTGCGTCCTACGCCGAGTCAATTGGTGCCCAGCGCGCCGCCAGCGGCGACCATGCGCCCGACTTCATCGTTTTTCTGGACCCGAGCGGCCATCCGTTCTGTCTGTGCTCATGAGCGTCTTGCCCTGACCCTATGACGGGCGGTCCGCTTCGCCGACTGCAGGAGCTGGCGGCTGGACTTCCGTATTTGGAGGCTGGCGCACGTGCGCGAGCGACGAAGGAGGCGAATCTGGCGGACGCCTGTCAGAGTGCAATCAACGCGGCGTGACGGCCTCTACAGTGAGGCTATGACGAAGTGGGAGTACGTGACGGTGCCACTGCTGGTGCACGCGACCAAGCAGATCCTGGATAACTGGGGGCAGGACGGGTGGGAGCTGGTGCAGGTAGTGCCTGGGCTCAATCCTGAGAACCTCGTTGCCTACCTCAAACGCCCGATCGCCGCTCCCGGAGCCGATGCGTGACGCTGCCTTCGCGACGGCTCGCTGATCTTGGACTGAGCCTGCCGACGGTGCCTGCGCCACTTGCCGCGTACGTGCCTGCGGTGCGGTTCGATGATCTGGTCTACACCGCCGGGCAGCTGCCGCTGGTGAACGGCACCTTGCGAGCCGTCGGGAAGGTCGGCGCCGAAGTCTCGGTCGAGGACGCAGCGGAATGTGCCCGGATCGCCGCGCTCAACGGGCTGGCGGCGGTGGCCGACCTGACTGGAGATCTCGACGTGATCAGGCGGGTCGTCAAGGTTGTGGTGTACGTGGCAGGCGCGTCCGGGTTCACTGATCAGCCGCTGGTCGCTAATGGCGCGAGTGGACTGCTGAAGGAGATCTTCGGCGAGGCGGGACGGCACGCCCGAAGCGCGGTCGGTGTCGCGGCACTGCCCCTTGATGCCCCGGTCGAGGTGGAGCTCGTGGTTGCAGTCGGTTCAACGCCGATGATTGTGCCGCTCTGACGTGCCGTCATGCCGTCCCACTCCCACGACGTCCTGATCCGGCTGGCCCCAGAGGTGCCGGCCGCCATGGTGGAGCGGGCCACACAGTGGACTCTCGACTCGGTGCCGAGTGTCGCCGCTCCGGCGGCTAGCGTCATCTTGCTGCGGGATGGCCAGGCTGGACTTGAGACCTATCTTTTGCACCGCCACGCACGAATGGCTTTTGCCCCGTCCATGGTGGTCTTTCCTGGCGGTCGCGTTGACGTAGCAGACGCGTCCGGCGAGGCCGATCCGATCTATCGATGCGCGCTCCGTGAGACGTTCGAAGAAACTGGTGTCGACCTGTCCGAGACGGACCTTCATCCCTGGGCGCACTGGATCACTCCGGAAATCGAGCCCCGCCGCTATGACACGACGTTCTTCGTCGCGGCAATGCCACGGGATCAGGAGGCGGCCGATATCTCCGGGGAGACTGATGACGCTGATTGGTCGACTCCGGGTGCGGCGCTGGCTGCTGAGCGCTCCGGCCGCATCCTGATGCTGCCGCCCACCATCTCGATCTTGATCGAGCTTGCTGATCTTCCGAATGTGGCTGAGGTGATCAATCACGCGATAGGCCGGCAGATCGAGCCGGTACTGCCTCAGTTGGTGGAAACCGACAGCGGCTGGCAGTTCCGCTATCTGCAGGCCGGTCCGGACGAGGCGCCGATATGACGCCTTCCGACGGTTCGGCTGTGCCGTATGTGCAGCTAGTCCGGGCACCGAACCCGGGCCCGATGACCCTGGATGGAACGAACACCTGGGTGATCATCGATCAAGATGAGGGCGCTCTGGTGGTCGACCCCGGCCCGGCGATCCAGGCTCACCTCGACGCGATCCTGGCAGCATGCGCACCACGCCTCGCCACGATTGTGCTCACACACCGGCATCTTGATCACTCAGAAAGTGCAGCGATGCTTGCCGAGCGAGCTGGTTGCGGCGTACGGGCCGCCGATCCGCAATTCCGCGTAGGCACAGATGGGCTGGATGGTGGGGAACTGCTGCGCGTTGGTGCGCTGAGCCTCGAGGTGGTCGAGACGCCCGGTCACACCAGCGACTCCCGTTCATTGCTGCTGTCCGCGCCGGATGGGGTGAGCCGGATGATCACTGGTGACATGGTGCTGGGTCGGGGTACGACAGTGATCACTTATCCGGACGGCGACCTGGCGGCATATTTCGCGTCGCTCGATCTGCTTGAGGAGACGGTGCGGACGCGCAATGTGGCCGAGCTGCTTCCCGGTCATGGGCCGACTGTCACCGATCCGCTGCCGTGGCTGTACTTCTATCGTCGCCATCGGCACGAGCGTCTCGACCAGATCCGTGCGGCTCTCGCGGCGGGGGACCGTACGCCCCGTGAAATCGTGGCGCGGGTGTATGCCGATGTCGACCGCAGCGTATTGCCGGCGGCCGAGCAGTCGGTTCGGGCCCAACTGGACTATCTGCGGCAGCAGGGGTAGCGCTGCCCGTCCTCGGTCTGTCGTTCGACTAGCTCAGGGCACATATGCGCGCTGGGCTTGTCGAAGTGTGAGACTCCACGAACGCTCAGCGAGCTCATTCTCGCCTCACAGCGTCCACATAGGGTTCCGCGTCATTGTCGTAGCCATGAACCAGAACCAGCAGCCCGGATTTCCAGACTTCACCAATCATCCTCAGCCTCCGCGCCCCGGTGAGGAGTCCACGGTCATCCTGCCGACTGGCCAGTACGGGGCCTACACCGGAACTGACTTTCCCGCTCCGGCGGGTGTACCTCCGCTGAGCGCCTATCCTGCTCCGGCGCCGGCTGTAGAGCGACCCAGACACCGAGCTGGCGGCCTCATTGCCGCTGCGGCGATTGCGGCTGTGCTGGGTGCCGGGGCTGGCATTGGTTCGTACGCTTTCCTCGCTAACGACGGCACCGTCTCGCCGGTCAGCGTTACCAGCGGGGCAGCGCCGCAGGCTCCGACACCGGATGGCACTGTGGTAGCAGCGGCGGCGAAGATCGAGCCGTCATTGGTGACGATTGCCGTCCAGGCAGCTGGCAGCGGCGGCATCGGCAGCGGCGTTGTTCTTGACAAGGATGGGCACATCCTGACCAACAATCACGTTGTTGCGGCCGCCACCCAGGGGGGCACCATCACCGTCACTTTCCACAACGGCTCGACGGCCACTGCCAAGATCGTCGGAACCGCTGAATCGAGCGATCTAGCGGTGATCAAGGTCGAGGGCGTCAACGATCTCAACCCGGCCACCTTCGCGAAGTCCAGCGAACTCACCGTGGGCCAGACCGTGGTCGCCGCTGGCGCACCGCTCGGCCTATCGGAGTCGGTGACGAGCGGCATCGTGTCGAACACCGCTCGGCCGGTCCGTTCGGGGAACAACGGTGACGCTGTCTATCTGGCAGTGCAGACCGACGCCGCGATCAACCCGGGCAACTCCGGTGGCCCGCTTGTTGACCTGAATGGTGCCGTCGTAGGCATCAACTCCTCGATCGCCAGCACCAGCTCAGGGGCTGACGGCGGACAGCCAGGCAACATCGGCATTGGGTTCGCCATCCCCTCCGAGGTTGCCTCGCGCGTCGCGAGCGACCTGATCACTACCGGCAAGACCAGCAATGCCCAGCTCGGCGTGAGGCTGAGCGGTTCTGATTCCGAGCTGCCGACCTCTGTTGGTGTCCCGCTGGGTGAAGTCACCAGCGGCGGTCCAGCTGAGCAGGCCGGCCTGCAGGCTGGAGATGTGGTGACGAAGATCAACGACTTCCACACCACTACAGCTGACGGGCTGATCGCGGCTACCCGGTTCTATGCGCCCGAGACGCCCGTCACAGTGACGTTCATCCGCGAGGGCGGCTCGCCACAGACCGCTGAGGTGACTCTCGGCGCCACCTGATGTGAGTATGCATCATCGCTTCCCGGCTCGCCCGTACCCGTAAAGGTTGAACGTGCGAGCCGGGGTTCACTCATTCAATCGCGCGCCGGAGAAGGCCAGAAACGCACGTGCACGTGCGTTCCTGATGCGATACACACGTTGCAACGTGTGTATCGCGTAAGCAACGAACGTCCACGTGCGCTTCCTACGAGTGAGGGAGCGGTCGAGACGCGGCTTTATCGGGCCCGGCGCTCCACTCGCTCGACATCGAGGATGGTGACGGATCGAGGCTCCAACCTGATCCAGCCGCGGGCCGCAAAGTCGGCGAGGGCCTTGTTGACCGTCTCTCGTGAGGCGCCGACCAGCTGCGCCAACTCCTCCTGAGTTAGGTCATGATGCACGTGCATGCCGTCGTCGCGTTTGTCGCCGAACCGCTGGGCCAGCTCCAAGAGCTGCTTCGCCACTCGGCCCGGGACATCAGAGAAAACCAGGTCGGCGACCACATCATTGGCTCGCCGGAGCCGCGCGGCAAGCTGGCTGAGCAGGCCTTGAGCCACCTCAGGACGATCGGTCAGCCATGGAATCAGCTCGTCATGCTCCAGGGTCCGCAGCTCGCAGGCCGTGACGGCCGTCGCAGTTGTCGAGCGCGGTCCTGGATCGAAAACCGACAGCTCGCCGAACATCTGGCCGGGCCCGAGCACCGCCAGCAGGTTCTCCCGCCCCGCCGATCCGGTGCGGCCCAACTTGATCTTGCCGCTGACGACGATGTAGAGCCGGTCCTCAGTGTCTCCTTCGTGGAAGAGCACCTCGCCCTTGTTGAGGTACAGCTTTCCCATGGCAGAGGAAAGCGCGGTCGCGGCTTCGTCTTCCAGTCCGGCAAACAGCGGTGCCTTCTTCAAGACCTCCGGATCCACGCGGTGCCTCCCTGATCACGGTTCGCCCACCGAGGGCAAGGCTACCGTTGAATGCCGAGGAACGTCAGGGGCCAGAACATGGGGCTGAACTAGTGTGATGGCATGAGTTCGAGCAGGTCAGGGGGGCAGCCGAGCTGACTACCGATGCCGCGGATTCGGCCGTAACTCTCGTCTACGACAAGTCCCGTACAGCACTAGTACGCCGCGCCCGCACCATGAACCGCATCCTGGCGGCCACCTATCCCGACGCCCACATTGAGCTCAATTTCACCAACCCGCTCGAGCTGCTAGTTGCCACCATTCTGTCGGCACAGAGCACCGACAAGCGGGTCAACTTGATCACGCCGCTGGTATTCGCCCGCTATCCCGACGCCGCCGCGTACGCCGCCGCCGACCGGGAGGAATTAGAGGAGTTGATCAAGCCCACGGGCTTCTTCCGGGCCAAGACCGACACCCTGATCAAACTCGGGGCGGCATTGACCGAGCGCTTTGGCGGTGAAGTGCCTAAGCGTATGAAGGACCTGGTGACTCTGCCCGGCGTCGGCCGCAAGACCGCCAACGTGGTACTCGGCAACGGCTTCGGCATTCCCGGCATTACTGTCGATACCCACTTCGGACGGCTTGTCCGCCGTTTCAGATGGACCACCGAGACCGACCCCGACAAGGTCGAGACTGCAGTCGCCGCACTCTTCCCCCCAAGAGAGTGGACCCAGCTGTGCCACAACGTCATCTGGCATGGCCGCCGGCGCTGCCATGCACGGAACCCGGCGTGCGGCGCCTGCCCAATTGCTCGCTGGTGCCCCTCGTTCGGGGAAGGAGAGACCGACCCGATCAAAGCCGCCAAGCTGGTTCGGGAGCCCCGGGGATGATGAGGGGACGTGGCCGGCTCATGCCGGCAGTCGTCGCGCTGGTGTTGGTGTTGGCGGGTTGCGCTGGGTCGCCAGAGCCCGCGCCGGCGGCAACGCCCGTCGAGGCGCCGACCGAGGCCCTACCGACGCCCGAGGTGACAGCAGATCTTGCGGCGATGAAGAAATCTGCGGGGATTGCTGACTGTCCACGGTCCGACCCCGATGTCGCTGCCGTGCCGTCCGGACTGCCTGACGTTGTGTTGCCGTGCCTCGGCGGCGGCCGTGAGGTGCGGCTTGCTGGGCTTCGCGGCAAGCCCATGATGATCAACGTGTGGGCGCAGTGGTGCGGACCTTGCCGCGAGGAAGCTCCGTACTTGGCCGAGGTAGCGGCGGCAAATGACTCCGAGCTGATGATCTTCGGCATCGACCACGCCGACCCGCGACCAGATCTGGCTATCGAGTTCGCGCAACTGTCCACTTGGACCTACCCGCAGATGGCCGATCCGGATGTCGTGCTGCGCGCAGAGCTACAAGTCGTTGGTCCGCCCCAGACCTTCTTCGTCCGCCCGGACGGCAGCATCGCCTATCGTCACACCGGTCCATTCAGCTCGGCTGCGGAAATACGTGATCTGGCAGACAAGCATCTTGGAGTCACTCCATGACCGATGCCCACGCAGAACGGCCTGAGTGGCTCAACACCCTGACCGACGCCCTCTCCGAGCAGTCCAGACTGGCCCAGGTGGTCGCCATCCGGCCAGGAATTGGGGCCCGGCCAGCGGCAGTGCTGATCTTGATCGGTGAGGGCCCGGCCGGACCGGAGATCATGTTCATTGAGCGGGCCGCCGGCATGCGTACCCACCCTGGGCAGATTGCTTTCCCTGGCGGCGCCGCTGATGCAGATGATCTTGATCTGGCTGACACGGCACTGCGCGAGGCTGCAGAGGAGACTGGCCTCGACCGCGGCGGGATCGAGGTGCTCGGTGTACTGCCTCCCGCGTATGTCGACGTGAGTGGGTTCGATGTCACGGCGGTGATCGCCTGGTGGCGCGAGCCCAGCCCTGTGGCGGTGATGGATTCCAGGGAAGCAGCATCGATCGATATCGTGCCGGTCTCCGTACTCACCGATCCGGCGCACCGAGCCCGAGTCCAGCATCCGTCGGGCTATACGGGCCCGGCGTTCGAGGTGAACGGACATCTCATCTGGGGACTGACTGCCCACCTGCTGGATGGCGTCCTCGATCTTGCCGGGTGGCAACGGCCCTGGGATCGACGTCGAGTTGTGCCCATTCCGACGCGCTATCTCACCGACTCCAGGCGCCCAGATCGAGGAGGACCCAATGCCCACTGATGATCAGAAGTCCAAACTGCTGGCTCGCTGGAACGCCACCCTGCCGCGGCAACAGGAGCTGGGCGAAAACTTGATCACTCGTTACGGCGAGCCACATCGGCGCTACCACACCACCAAGCACCTGCTTCAGGTATTGACTATGATCGACGAGCTGGCGGTTGATCATGACGTCTTTCTGGTGCAGCTCGCTGCGTGGTTTCACGATGCTGTCTATGCCATCCCGGCCGGTCAGATCAGCAACGAGGAGGCTTCAGCTCGGCTGGCGCTGCGGGAGCTGAGCCGTGTCGGGCTGGAGCAGGAAGATCTGAATCAGATCGCGCGGCTCGTGCGGCTGACCGAGACCCACCTGCCGGGACCGCGGGATCCAGAGGGTGAGCTGCTATGTGACGCAGATCTTGCGATCCTGGCATCCGATCCAGCCGACTACGCGGCCTATGTGGCTGCGATACGCGAGGAGTACGCCCAGGTGCCGGAGGAGGAATTCCTTGCCGGACGGCTGACGCTGCTAACCGAGCTTGCGGACCGCGAGATCTTCCGTACGGCCAAGGGACGTCAGCTGGCCGGTGCCGCCCAGACCAACCTCGCGGTGGAGATCAGTGCGCTCAGAGATCGCCTTGGCATCGCTGTGGAAGGATCGGACGTGTGACCTACGAGCGCACACAGATCACCGACATTTCGGTTGACCGTCCGACCGACTGGTGGAAATCGGCAGTCGTCTATCAGATCTATCCGCGATCCTTTGCTGACAGCAACGGCGACGGCACGGGCGACATCCCGGGGATCGCGTCGCGCCTGGACTATCTGTCCGAGCTCGGGATCGACGTGGTCTGGCTGTCGCCCGTCTATACATCGCCCATGGACGACAACGGCTATGACATCAGCGACTATCAAGACGTCGACCCGATGTTCGGCACCCTCGAGGATCTGGAACGGCTCATCGCTGGCCTGCATCAGCGGGGTATCAAGATCGTGATGGACCTGGTGGTGAATCACACCTCCGATGAGCATCCGTGGTTCGTTGAGTCTCGTGATCCCGCCTCGTCCAAGCGGGACTGGTACTGGTGGCGTCCCGCTCGCCCGGGCTTTGAACCCGGCAGTGAGGGTGCGGAGCCGACGAACTGGGAAGCCGCGTTCTCAGGCTCGGCCTGGCAGTTCGACGAGCGCAGCGGGGAGTACTACCTGCACATCTTCAGCAAGAAGCAACCCGACCTGAACTGGGAGAACCCGGACGTTCGACGCGCCATCTACGACATGATGAATTGGTGGGTTGATCGCGGGGTGGACGGCTTTCGCATGGATGTGATCAACCTCATCTCCAAACACCAGCTCGTTGATGGCGTGCCAGCCGCGGGACGGACCCACGTGTCGTCCTTCCTGTTCACGGCCAATGGTCCCCGGCTCGACGAGTTCCTCGCCGAGATGAACGCTGAGGTCGGTCTCGACGCGCGGAATCTGCTCACGGTGGGCGAGATGCCCGGCTCGACGATTGAGACCGCCCAGAGGACAACTGATCCTGCGAACCATGAGCTGAACATGGTGTTCACCTTCGAGCACGTGAGCCTGGACAGTAGGCCGGGCGGCAGCGGCAAGTTTGATCTGGCTCCGCTTTCCTTACCGGCGCTGAAAAAGAATCTGAATGAGTGGCAGCTGGCGCTCGCTGATGCCGGCTGGAATTCACTGTACTGGGATAACCATGATCAACCGCGGGCAGTGTCGCGGTTTGGCGACGACAGTCCTGAGCACCGGGTGAATTCGGCCAAAACGCTTGCCACGGTGCAGCACATGCACAAGGGCACGCCGTACGTCTATCAGGGCGAAGAGCTCGGCATGACCAACACCTACTTCACCGCTATTGAGCATTACCGCGACATCGAGTCGTTGAACTACCACGCCGCGGCACTCAGCCTCGGCATGGAGGTCGAGGCCGTACTGCAATCGCTGTCGGTGAAGAGCCGTGACAATGCCCGTACTCCTATGCAGTGGGACGACACCTCACACGCCGGGTTCACTGAAGGGATTCCGTGGCTACCGGTCAATCCCAACTACCTCGCGATCAATGCAGCGGCGGCAGTCGAGGATCCGAACTCGGTCTTCCACCACTTCCGCAAGTTGATCGAGCTTCGTCATGATCACCCGGTAATCGTGCACGGCCAGTTCGAGCTATTGCTGCCTGATCATGAGCAGATCTGGGCGCTGACCCGGACGCTAGATGATCAAGTGCTGCTCATGATCGCCAACTGCTCGTCCTATCCAGGGAGGGTGTCTCCAGGTGCCGCCCCCGACCTGACCGACGCCAAGGTGCTGTTGGCCACGCACGGCGACTCCACCTCGCTCGATCTTGAGTCGTGGGAGTCACGCATCTACCTCCTCGGCTGAGCCGGCCTTTGGCTTGGCGGGCGCCCCGATCTCATGGTCGGCCGGTGTATTGAGCTGGCGGGCTCGCGCGATGAACGGGAGGGCGAGCGCGGAGCCGGCAGCCGAGATCAGATACGACACCTGGTAGCCCCACACATCCGCACTCTTGCCGAGCAGCGGTTGTGCAACGATCCCTCCGGTGTTGTCTATCAACGAGTCAAAGGAGAGGATCGTGGCACGTTCCCGAGATGGGATCATGCCGTTCAGGTAAGCCTGCCTAATGGGGACGCCGGTGTAGCCGACCAGACTCCAGAGCATGATCAGGACAACAACAATCCAGAAATTGCTGATCAGCCCAATGAGCGCGAGCATGGCTACGGCTACGGACTCCAAGATCAACAATGCCGACGTGCGCCGTTTGAAGGCCTTGCGGACCCATGGCGTGAGCAGCCCTCCAGCAATTTGGGCTCCGGCTACCAGCGCCGCCACCAGACCGGCGATCCCGTACGCCTGCTGATTTCCCCACAAGTTCAGCAGGTGCGGCTGCAGGGCGTAGAACACATAGATTCCGACGCCACCGGTGAACATCCCAGCAAGCATGATGGCCCGGACCGCTGGCACCTTGAGGCCATGCTCGACCGAGCGGTTGACAATGTCTTTCATTTCGGCGAGGGGCCGGGCGCCACGATGTGGGGTGAAGCCGAGGTCGTGCATCATGATCATTGCGACGACGAACATGCCGATCAGAATTGCTGTCCGCGCCACGTAGGGCACGCCGAGATTCGTCAGCTGGGCGAGGTAGCCACCGGCCACTGAGCCGCCCAGCATCGTCACCCCCATGACCACCTGGCCGCGGGCGAATACTCCCTCGAGCTGACCCTCGAACCTGGTCGCGGTCAACGCGTCCACCAGCCAGGCCTCGGTTGCACCGGAAAAGAAGGTGAATCCGAGGCCGAGAAGCGCGGAAACGATCGCCCACCAGACGAAAGCGGCGTGCACCTGCCACAGCAGCACGTAAAGACCTGTTGTGGCAGCGAGAGTCAGTGTCCCGGAGAGAAATGAGGCGCGCCGCCCCCAGCGGTCCGCGACCACTCCCGTGGGAATCTCGAAGAGGACCATGCCGGCGGTGAAGAAGGCGTTGGCGGCAAAGGCCTCGAAGTTTGTGAGGCCGGCGTCGAGGAGGAAGATCGTATTGATGCCCCAGATCAGCGAGGCCGCCAACGTGTTGCCCGCTGTCAGCACGTAGTAAGTGCGGCGGACCGTCTTCGAGGTCTGCTTCACCCACCAGACACTAATTGCCGTGGGAGACGGTGTGCCCTGAGCTTGTCGAAGGGCGCATCCCGGAAGCGCTTCGACAGGCGCCGTGCTGAACTTGTCGAAGGGCTCAGCGCGCATGCGCTTGCTTTGACGATCACAGAGCTCGAAGCCAGTCGATGATTGCCGTTGTCACTGCGCCCGGATCCTCCTCCTGCGGCAGATGGCCAACCCCAGGCAGGCTGATCAGGTCGTGTCGTGCATTGACCCAGTTCTCCGCAGCCGCCATCGCCGGCATTGGAACCAGCTGATCCTCTTGGCCATGGATCGACAGCATTGGTACCGCTATCGGCTGCCGGAGCGCCTGCCGGAAGCGGCGGCCCGTGCTCCGGAACTGGCTACGGACGAACATCCGCTGGTACTCCAACGCACAGTGCGGGCTCGGCCACAGCATCAACGCGTCCCGGTAGTGCCGAGCCTCGGCTGCGGTGAGCAATCCAGCTCCGTCGGCTGCCCAGCCGCGCAGCAGTTCCTCAATGTAGAGTCCGTCGTCTGCCATGATGCGCCGCTCCGGAAGCAACGGCAGCTGGAAGAACGCCAGCGTGGGAAGGTGCGCCCGCCACGGAAAGGCCAGCGGATGCGGGGCAGCCACGCTGACGAAGGCGCGGACCGGAGCCGCTGCGTACGCCAGTGCCGCCCAGCCAGCCATGCCGCCCCAGTCGTGCCCGACCACAACGCCGGTGGAGAAGCCAAGACTCTTGATCACACCACTCACATCGAAGGCCGTGGTTTGCGGGTCGTACCCGCGTGGGGTCTTGTCACTGGCCCCATAGCCGCGCAGATCCATGGCGGCCACGCTGAAGCCGGCCGCGTCCAGCGCAGGTATTTGGTGCCGCCAGGCCCACCAGAACTCACCGAATCCGTGCAGCAATATCACCAGCGGTTGGCGAGGACTGAATTGCTCTCCTAGCGCAACGTGAAACCGAACCCCGTTGGCGGCGACGTCACGATGACGCCACGGCCCATCGAGCAGGATGTCGCGTACGCCCGCCCCAGCCACCTGAACGGCTCGCGTACCTGCGCTTGATTTGCCCGGCTGAGGACGCTCAGGTGATCGCTTTCGTCGGTGGTACTACCTGGCCCTCGATTTGCGGCGCGCTAGCTGCCGCTATAGAGCGTTCTGCGGCGGCTTTCACCTCAGCGACGGATTGGTTGGCCTGGGCGATAGTGCGGTCTGGACCCTTGATCTTCCTGACTATCAGATACCCGATGCCACCGAGGATGCCGGCGATGAGCAGCAGCGCCCCAGCCACGATCAAGAACGCGAGCCACGGCGCCAGGCCCGCTTCCACCAGGCCGAAGGCGGCAGCGAAATAGAGCAATATGCTCGCGGAGAGCGCGAAGTAGCCGGCGACTCCAAACAAGCCGAGGCCGGTCCCACCCTTTTTCGCAGCGGGCGTGAGTTCTGCCTTGGCCAGCTCGACCTGGTCCTGCACCAGCAACTTCACATCATCGGTGATGTTCTTGATGATGTCCCCAACTGCAAGATCAGACACGTCCGCTCCTCTCGTCAACCGTGAGCCTACCGACCTTCCGCTGGACGTTTACCCGAAACTGGCACCCTTCGACACGTGGGTTCCAGCTGCGAGCGTCGGCGATCGCGTGCCCGGCGTGCTGAGGAGGAGCGAGCGGAGGCGCTTTTCCTCTGCGAGCGACGACGAAGTCGGCGGATCCCGAAGCGCGCGATGCGCGAGCAGCTCTCAAAACGGAGGGCTAGTCCGCCGTGGCATTCGCTGTGGCCAGGTTCTCCTTGATCAAGTTCATCACGGAGGAGTCGGTCAGCGTGGTGACATCGCCCAGTTCCCTATTCTCGGCGATGTCGCGGAGCAGCCGGCGCATGATCTTGCCCGAACGGGTCTTGGGCAGCTCCTCGACCACCATGATCTGGCGCGGCTTGGCAATAGCACCAATCTCCTTGGCAACATGGGTCCGCAGCTCCTGCACGACCTCATCTCCGCCCTCACCAGCATCGGCTCGCAAGATCACGAAGGCAACGATCGCCTGTCCAGTCATTGGATCGCTCGCTCCCACAACGGCAGCCTCCGCGACTTTCGGGTGCGACACCAGCGCCGATTCGATCTCTGTGGTGGACATCCGGTGCCCGGATACATTCATCACGTCATCGACCCGACCGAGCAGCCAGATGTCGCCGTCCTCGTCTTTCTTCGCCCCATCGCCGGCGAAATACAGGCCCGGAAAGCGTGACCAGTAGTTGTCGATATAGCGCTGGTCGTCGCCCCAGATGGTGCGGAGCATCGCTGGCCAAGGTTTGGTGATCACCAGATAGCCGCCGTGTCCATTGGGCACCGGCTCTGCTTCGTCGTTCACCACTTCTACCTCGACTCCCGGAACGGCTTTCATCGCCGCTCCCGGTTTGCCAGCAGTCACTCCCGGCAACGGGGAGATCATTTGCATGCCGGTCTCGGTCTGCCACCAGGTGTCCACTACCGGCGTACGATCGCCGCCGATGTAGTGCCGGTACCAGACATACGCCTCGGGATTGATCGGCTCACCTACCGATCCCAGGATCCGCAGGGAAGACAGGTTGAAGTTCTCAGGGATGTCGCCGCCCCACTTCATGAAGGTGCGGATTGCCGTCGGCGCGCAGTAAAGGATCGTCACCTGGTACTTCTCGATGATCTCCCACCAACGCCCCTTGTGCGGGGTATCGGGCGTGCCTTCATACATGACAGACGTGGCGCCGTTTACCAGTGGCCCGTAGACCAGATAGGAATGGCCGGTCACCCAGCCGATGTCCGCAGCAGTCCAGAAGATGTCCGTCTCGGGCTTCAGGTCGAACGCCGCCCAGTGCGTGTATGCGACACCGGCCAGGTAGCCACCTGTGGTGTGCAGAATGCCCTTCGGCTTGCCCGTGCTTCCCGAGGTGTACATGACATATAGCGGGTGCTCGGCGGGGAAGTACTCGCACACATGCTCATCGGACTGTTTGCCGACAAACTCATGCCACCACAGATCGCGTCCCTCTGTCATGGGGACGTCCTGCTTGGTCCGCTGGACAACCAGCACATTGCGTACGTCGCAGCCGTACTTCAAGGCTTCGTCGACCGCGGGTTTTAATGGGGATGCGGTGCCGCGGCGGTAACCGCCGTCAGCGGTGATCACGATCTCGACGCCGCAGTCGATCACCCGCGAATAGAGCGCGTCTGAGGAGAAGCCACCGAAGACCACAGTGTGCGGTGCGCCGATCCGGGCACAGGCCAGCATCGCAACGACTGCTTCCGGGATCATCGGCAGATAGATCGCTACTCGGTCGCCGGTCTTTACGCCGAGTTCGATGAGTGCGTTCGCTGCCTGCTTGACCTGCCGGGTCAACTCGGCATAGGTGATCACCTGGGTGTCTCCGGGCTCGCCCTCGAAGTAGAAGGCAACACGATCCCCGTTGCCTGCTTCGACGTGCCGGTCAAGGCAGTTGTACGCGGTGTTCAGGGTGCCGTCAGCGAACCACTTGGCGAAGGGCGGATTACTCCAGTCGAGGACTTGGGTCGGCTCAGTCTGCCAGCTCAGCCGCTTGGCCTGCTTAGCCCAGAAACCCTCGAAGTCCGCCTCGGCCTCGGCGTAGGTCTCCGCTGTGACATTGGCATTCGCGGCGAGATCGGCAGGTGGTGGAAAGCGCCGGTTTTCGTGGAGCAAGTTGTCCAGAGCCTCATCAGTCACAGCAGGTCTCCTCACGAGCATCGGTGATCGGGGCTGGCCGTTGACTCGTCCGGGCCATCCGGCCTCGGCCTCAGCCTACAGAGGCGGATGCCATGGAAAAGCCGGGGAAGCGGACCCGGCTGCCTCGGTCAAGGAATGCACGTGCATGCCTCGGTCAGGAATGCACGTGCACGTGCGGTACGGTCGCGCCGCACACGTTGCAACGCGTGTATCGCGTCAGGAACGAACGTGTACGTGCGTTTCCTCGAGGACGAAGCCCTCATAGGTTGCGACACGGTGCGGCTGTCCCTGCGAAACTGGCTCAAAGCTTGATTTGGAGCACGTCGTCGAAGTCATCGTTGATCACTAGCTTGGAGTGATCAACTTCAGCCCGCCAGCAGGAGGTCTGGAACGGGAGCATCAACGGATCGGGGACCCGCGCGTACTCCTCGTAAAGCGCCCCCACTTCACGCATCAACCGGCCACGAGCGGCAGGGTCCAGCCGAGCTACCGCTGGGCGCTGCTCGACCATCGAGATGAGCCCATCTCGGGTGATCGGCATCCAATTGCGGAAGTTTCGACGTTCCAGGAGGCCGAAGTAGGGGCTTTCGGCAACCTTTTCGACGCTGTCTGCGCCGAAGTCGCCGCGCATGGCGCCCGGGTCGGCCTCACGCATCAGGGCGATCAGGCGCCGTACCCAAGGCACAGTGTCATCGCGTGTGTTGTACGCGATCGCAAGGTAGCCGCCGGGCTTGAGAACTCGGGCAATCTCGGTGAGCGCCAGTCCTGGCGCGAAGCGATGCAGCGTCTGGGCGGCAGTGACGACGTCGAAATGACAAGACAGGAATGGCAACGACTCGACCTGGCCAACGACATGCCGGCGAGTTCCGAGGTGGGCAGGGAGGCCAGCCACCAGGTCGACCGTGCGATCGATGCAGAAAACTTCATGGCCGGCGTCGCCCAGCATCGCCGCGAATCCGCCGCGGCCCGCCCCGAGGTCAAGAACCCGCACAGGCTCCTCGCCGACCATCCACGAGGGCGCAGCTTCTGGATAAGGATTTCGCCGCGTCGCCATGGTGGAAACTTTAGTGGTGCTTGACCCGCTGGCTGATCTTGCACGCGTCGAGGGCGTGCCGTCCGCGGTAGCGGCGGCGACCGATGCCGTCGATGCGGTGCTGCGGGAACGCGGGCTGCGGAAGATCACCGACGAGCAGCTGAGCCAGGCTCTCCTGGCGGGAGCCAGAGCCAATGCCGAGCTGACCGACGACCCTCCGCACTGGCAGATCGGCGCGCTCCGGCTGTCGGCCGAGCTGGCGTCCCTGGCTGTTCTCATCAGGGTTGCCCCAGCGCAGGCGCTCGCTCGGGCGCACGCTCTGGTCGCTCGTGGGGTAGTGCCGGATAGCGAGCTCGGCAAGATCGGATCGGAGCCAGCGATGGCGGCCCGGATGAGCAGCCTGGGCGAATTGCTCACCAGCCCTACATCGGCACCGGCAATCGTGGTCGGTGCCATCGCACATGCCGAGGTCGCCGTGGTGGCGCCCTTCGGTGCAGCCAGTGGCTTGATCGCGCGGGCCGTGGAACACCTGGTGCTGATCTCGGCTGGTCTGGACCCGTACGGGGTGATCGTGGTTGAGGCAGGGCATGCCGCAAGCGGCTCAACATACGCTGCTGGGCTGGAGGGGTACGCGGACGGCACCGTTCCGGGAGTCAAGGATTGGTTGCTGCGCTGCGCTGCAGCCGTGGCTCGCGGCGCAGAGTTGTCGCCGGCCGGTCGCCTCTGAGCGCCAGCGCTGAAAAGGCCGGTGAGGACCTGATACGTGACGCGGCGCCCACCGAGGCGGGCGCCGTGCCTGGCACGTCAGGAGCAAGTGACCATGCGTGCTTTTTTCAACGTGTTGGCCCAGGTCAAGCCTGGATCGCAACTTCCCGTTTGGGATGGGTGATCGCCGCGTGGGTGCTTGCTTGCCGTGCGAGGTTCACCGACTCGTCGGTCAAGACTGCGCGCGACGGCCTGTCTAACCGTCACCCTAGAAGCCCACTCCATCTCGACGACTCGGGTTACCTTGCAGTCCTTTCTACCCCTATCCGGACGCAATGGAAAGGCCCTCCGGCAGGCAGAAATTTGACACTGTCGAGCGTTAATTGGCCGACCTTCACTTACCAACCGGTTGCTCTGGAACAAGATCAAATTTGGGGGTGCCGGGAGTTTCTTGACTTCATACGATCTGCGCCTCGCCCGAAGCGTCATCCACAGATTGCAGACCGCTCGAAGCGTCATCCACAGATTTCGTTGCGCGCGGCGCAAACGGACCCGATCTCAACACACTGCCGGCATGGACCCACACCGGCTCGGCCAGACCACGGTCGTGGTGGCAACCGCCGATACCGAGCTGCTTGACCAGGTGCTGTCGGTTACGGCAGTGGTCGGTGTCGAGCCGCTGATCGTGAGCGACCCGGGTCAGTTGCGTACGCACTGGGCGTCAGCGTCAATGCTCCTACTCGGCGTCGATCAGGCTGCTCGCGTTGCCGCGATGGGAATGCGGCGGCGCGCTGAGGTCTACCTGATTGCTGGAGAGAAGGCCTCCGCCCCTCAGGCCCAGCAGTGGTCGGTGCGACTCGGAGCAGCAGTGATATCTCTGCCCGCGAGCGCAAGTTGGCTCTCCGAGGCCCTCGCCGATATAAGCCGAACCGGTCATGGGGCCGGCAACCTTATCTGCGTGTTGGGCGGTTCGGGCGGTGTCGGTGCTTCGACGCTGGCCGCAGGGCTCGCGTTCGTCGCCGCTCGAGCCTCGCACCGCACGATGCTGATTGACGCCGACGCGCGATCCGGCGGCCTCGACCTTCTGTTGGGTGCAGAACGAACAGCCGGCTGGCGCTGGCCGCGGCTCGCCACCGCACGCGGGCACCTCGGTGACCTCACTGGGCAGCTACCAAGCGTGGACGGGGTTGATGTGTTGTCCATGGCCCGCGGTGAAGCACCGCCTGGCTGGGAACTGCAGGCCGAGCAACTGAAGTCAGTGCTGTTCTCGGCGGTGCGAAGTCATGTGATCACCGTGGTCGATCTGCCTCGAACGCTTGGCACTGGCGCCGGCGAGGCACTACGACGAGCGAAGTTGGTCGTGCTTCTGGTGCGGGACGACGTCCGTGGTGTCGCCTCCGGACGGGAAGTAGTCCGCGAGCTAGAAGGTGCCTGCGATTCCTTCGGACTGGTGGTCCGCCAGAATCGCTCACGCCTGCTGGAACCAAAGCTGGTCGCCACTGGGGTCGGTTTGCCGCTGCTTGGGTCGTTCGTCGATGACCCGGCACTGATCCTGGCTGCGGAGCGAGGCGACCCACCGGCACGGTCGGCGCGTAGCGCTTTGGCCCGACTCTGTCGTCAGCTGCTTGGCGATCTGCTACAGACGCACCGGACCGAAGAGAAGGCGCTGGCGAGGACATGACCGCCGCTGTGACATCGTCCGGAGCCAGCAATCCGGATGTCGAGGACATCGCGCTGGACCTAGTCCGGGATCGGCTGGCCGGACTCGGCCGTCAGTACACCCCAGTCGACGTGGCCACTGCCATGCGGGCTGAAGGTCTTCCTGTCAGCGACTCAGCCGTACTCGACACCGTTGAGTCGTTGCGGCGGCACAGCGTCGGCGCGGGTCCATTGGAACCGCTACTGCACGAGCCTGGGGTGACCGACGTCCTTGTCAACGGTCCGGACCAAGTCTTTGTCGATCGCGGCGCCGGGCTCGAGCTGACCGGCCTTCGATTTCCGGGCGAAGGGGACGTACGCCAACTTGCGCAGCGTCTAGCTGCCTCTGTTGGTCGGCGTCTCGACGATGCAATGCCCTTCGTTGACGCGAGGCTGGCCAATGGAAGCCGGGTCCATGCAGTGCTTGGCACTCTGGCATCACCGGGTACCTGCATCTCGCTGCGGGTGCCAGCGCACCGAAGCTTCTCGCTGGAAGATTGTGTCGCCTCGGGCTCATTGACACCTGGAGCCGCGCAGCTCCTGTCACGCCTGGTGGAGGCCAAACTGGCGTTCCTGATCAGTGGTGGAACTGGCTCAGGCAAAACGACACTGCTGGCCGCACTTTTGGCGCTGGTACCGCCAGACGAGCGGATCGTCATTGTCGAGGACTCCCGTGAGCTGGCACCCAACCACCCGCATGTCGTACGGATCGAGGGTCGGCCGGCCAACACTGAGCTTGCCGGGGCGATCACCCTTACCGACCTGGTCCGACAATCACTGCGGATGCGTCCGGATCGGCTGGTGGTGGGCGAAGTACGCGGGGCGGAGATCTGCGACCTGCTGACGGCGATGAATACCGGTCACGAGGGTGGTTGTGGCACAGTCCACGCGAATTCCACGGCCGACATTCCGGCCCGCCTGGAAGCGCTGGCTTCGCTCGGCGGCCTGCCTCGGACTGCACTGCACGCGCAACTGGCATCGGCGCTGGATGCAGTGGTCCACGTTGCCCGCGACGACTCTGGGATGCGCCGCGTGGCCGAGATTTCAATCTTCGTACGCGAGCCCGGAAGTGGCTTAGTGCACAGCGAGTGCGCGGTCCGCTTCCGCCCGGACGGCGGCACCGCGTTAGGTCATGGCAGTCGCCAGCTGGAACGGATGCTCGACCGTTGATCATGATCATGGTTTGTCTCGGCTGCGCGGCGTTGGCCGCTTGGCTGGCAGTGCCACGCCCGGCTGCGCGAAGCCTCAGCAGGCGCCTCGCCCCGCGGCCGCCTACAACTGTCGCGGAGGCCCGCATTGAGGACCGAAGACGGCGACGACGATCAGGAACGTTCTCCGCGAGCTTGATCATCTTGCTGGTCCTGATCATCGCTGCAGGCTTCTCCGGGCAGGCTCGGGGCGCTGTACTTACTAGTGCGGCACTGCTGGTCACGATTACGGCCACGCGCTTGATCGCCCAGTACCGACGACGAAGATCCGCCCTCAGGGCGCGAGCCGATGTCGCGCACGCGTGCACCGTGTTGGCCTCCTACCTGCGGGTCGGTCAGGTGCCCTCCGCTGCGCTGGCTATCGCTGCCGCTGACTGCGACGTGCTTCGCGAGGGCCACCGGGCACACACCCTTGGCGGGGACGTGGTAGCTGTTTGGCGACAACAGGCACAGCGTGCGGGCCATGAGGGCCTACTCGAGCTGGCGCGGGCCTGGCAGGTTTCGGTAGAGACCGGTGCGCCCATGTCGTCGACGCTGGACCAGGTTGCGGCCAGCCTCTCGGCCGACCAATCCCTGATGGGAGTGGTCAACAGCGAGCTCGCTGCTGCCCGCGCGACCAGCAAAGTCATGGCTACCTTGCCACTGTGTGGCATTGGCATCGGCTATCTGCTGGGGGGTGACCCCGCCCGTTGGTTGCTGGCCGGGCCTGCCGGCTGGGCATGCCTGCTGGCGGGGGTGCTGCTGGCCTGCGCTGGTGTGCTGTGGATTGAGGCGCTGGCTCGCCGCGCCTCCCCGGAGGTCTAGCCGGTGCCTATCACCTTGATCTCCGCCCTGCTGACCGGGTTCGGTGCAGTGTCGCCGAGCACCCTGTTGTCTGCCGGATTCGCTGGATTGGCGGTGTTTCTTATGTTGCGGAATCCGGCTGGTCAGCTTCGCCGCATGACGCGCGGGAATTCAAGGCGCGCGCAAGCGGTGGCGCCGCTCAGGCGGCTGATTGAGGGGCGTGCCGATGCACCGCCGCTGCTACGCCGCGTGCTGCTGAGCATGGCCTGCGCCCTCGCCCTTGGCCTTGCCGGATCTGGGGTCGACGGCCGGTTGGGACACGTGATCTGGTTCGCAATACCGGTCGTCGCGGCAATCGGAGTGCTGGTGCTTGGATGGGTTGAACCGCAGTCAGCCCGCCGCCGCCGCCGACAGTTGATCATGGAAGTGCCGCAGGCGCTGGAGCTGATGGCTGCCTGTCTTGGAGCTGGGGTGCCGGCGCGTACGGCGTGCGCGGCGGTGGTACGGACCTTCGACGGTCCTGTCGCTGATGATCTTGGCCAAGTCATGGCGTTGCTGCAGCTCGGTGTCCCTGATGTCACAGCCTGGCGAACCCTTCATGATCATCCGCAATTGGGCCTCGCGGCTGCGGACCTGGCGCGTTCGATGGAGTCAGGAACCTCGGTAGTGGAAGGGTTGCGACATCACGCTGCTGCGGCCCGCGAGACACGGCGGAGCGAGCTGCAGGTGCGGGCTCGAGCGGTTGGCGTACGCAGTGTGTTGCCGCTGATGACGTGCTTCCTTCCCTCCTTCCTGCTTCTCGGGATCGTGCCCGCCGTGGTGTCAGCGGTCTTCCACGCGCTCCCTTGACAGGAGATGTCCACAAGTCGCCGGGCAGTCCGAGCGCTGTCAACAGATTGTCGCTGCACCGCACGATTGGGCTCTCCGTCAGGAGACTCCAGACGCATCCAGACCGATGCCGCACCCGAAGCAGGTGCGCGAGACCCGAGGAGGGAAATATGACCAATGACATCTCTGTGGTGGACACAGATGCGGTGCTTGAGGCAGCGCCACCGCGCCGCGATCAGCGGGGCATGGTGAGTGCCGAGTGGGCGGTGGGCATCATTGCCGCCATTGCGATCGCTGGCGTGCTGCTGGGAATCGTAACCAGCGGACCGGTCCGTGACGCATTGCTCGATTTCATCCTGATGGTGATCCGCTCCTTCTCTGGCTTCATACAGTGAGGCTGCGGTGCGCTGAGGCGAGTGGGGAGTCGGAGCACTACGGATGATCAGAGCGCAGGACGCACGGGGGATGGTGACGGCCGAACTGGCCGTCACGACCCTGGCCGCTTTCGCACTGCTGACCACGATGTGCTGGGGGATGTATCTGGTCGTCACGCAGATCCGCTGTGTCGACGCCGCGGCCGCGATCGCACGTCAGGCAGCGCGTGGGGACACCACCGCGGTGACCAAGGCCAAGGCAGCAGCGCCATCGGGAGCCACGGTTGGGATCGACAGGCGGCCGAACCTGGTCATCGTGACCGTGCGGGTCAAGGCTCGACCTTTCGCTCGCTGGTTGGTTGCTGTGCCGCTCGAGGCTCGGGCGCAGGTAGTTCCGGAGCCGGCTGCGGGTGACAACCCATGAGCAAGCAAGAAATCGGGAGCTCGCAGCTTGGCAGCGCATCGGTGCTCATGGCCGGCGTCCTCGGCATCGTCGTCGCGCTCAGCAGTGCCGCCTTAGTGATTGCGGGATACGCAGTCGGTTATCGCCGAGCCCGCACCGCTGCTGACCTAAGTGCGCTGAGTGCGGCAGCGGCGTTCCAGCAAGGCCGGGACCCATGTGCACAGGCCGCGCTCACGGCGCGACAAAACGGCGCCCGCGAGGAGAGCTGCAGCCGAGTGGGCGATGCGGTCGACTTTGTGGTGACCGTGCGTGTCTCGGTGGTGGCAGGTATGCGCTTCCCACACCTGCCGAGGACGGTCGCCGCGGAGGCTCACGCAGGTCCGGTGTCCTCAGCGTCCGGCTCCTCGGACCCTGGCTGACGTGGTGGGACGGCGATGGTGGCCTTGCCTGCGTCCAGGTCGATGCCCATTGGCGCGCCGCCGCCGTGTGACGGCCGGACCACGAGCATCTTCTGGCGATCCCGCTCCTCCCGCAAGTGCTTGAGGCCAGGCTGGAAGATCTCCAGAAAGCTCACTTCTTCTCGGGCTCGTCGCGCGTCAGAGCGTCTGTCTCATCAAGCATCGCCTGCCGCTCTGCTGCCGTGGTTGAGGATTCGTCCTCGACATCGAGGCTCGACTTCTCCTTGGCGGCTTCCGGCTCTGCCGGCCTGCTCGTCACTGTCGTGCTCGAGGTCTTGGTCTTGGTCCGGGTCGTCGAGGTTTCTGCCGGCGCTGTCGAAGCACCTGCGGCAGCCGCATCTGAAGCTTCCAGCTCCTTCAGCTGCTTGCGCCGTGCCCGCCCGCGCCGGATACCAGTGCGCAACAGCAGAAGCGCCAGGATGGTCACCGCCATGGTGATCGCGCCGGTGATGAAAATGCCCGCGCTGGTCACCTTCAGGACTGCTCCGAAGATGGACAAGTCGTAGATGTCCGGATTGCTGACGAAAATTGCGATAACCAGTACCGCGACCAGAACAAGCAGTATCAAACCGAGCACGACCATAGCGTCATTATCACTCGCGGGCGTACGCTCAAATTCAGCGACGCGAAGAGGCGTCTTCCCCCACGTCGCCCGCGGGCCCAGCAGGCCGATCTGAGCGATCGGGCCTGGCCGTCGGGCCCATTGCGATGTGTCCGCGTGCACGCCTCGATAACGAAACCAGTGCCACTTGTGGTTAGACTTCGCGAGCGGCTAAGGGCAGTAGCCGCTAGTGCCGAGCGTGTCAGGAGGACGATTGATGTCCCTACTTCCAGTTCCCTTGGAAGTGACTTCTATTACCTTGTCGGGAGTCAACCTGACGGTCGTCGCAGTGGTGGGCTGCATCGCCCTCATTGCGCTGGTGATGGCCATGGTCTTCCGCCGCGAGGTGCTCGCGGCCGCTGACGGCACGCCGAAGATGCAGGAAATCGCCCGCGGCGTTCAGGAGGGTGCGAGCGCCTATCTCGGTCGCCAGTTCCGCACTCTGAGTGTGTTCGCGGTCGCTGCTTTTTTCCTTCTGCTGCTGCTGCCAGTTCACGCCAGTGAGGACTTCAGCAGTCTGACCTTGCGCATCTGCCGCTCCGTCGCTTTCCTAGCCGGAGCGGTCTTTTCTGCCCTGATCGGTTACCTCGGAATGTGGCTGGCGGTCCGCGCAAACGTACGCGTCGCGGCCGCCGCTCGCAGTGAGGGTCGCGATCCCGCCATGAAGATTGCCTTCCGAACCGGAGCGCATGTCGGCATGGCTACCGTCGGGCTAGGTCTGTTCGGCGCCGCATTGGTGGTCTTCATCTTTCGGGGTGATGCCCCGACAATCCTCGAGGGCTTTGGCTTCGGCGCAGCAATGCTCGCCATGTTCATGCGCGTCGGTGGCGGCATCTTCACCAAGGCGGCTGATGTGGGCGCCGACCTGGTCGGCAAGGTCGAGCAGAACATTCCCGAAGACGACCCACGAAATGCCGCGACGATCGCGGACAATGTTGGCGACAATGTTGGGGACTGCGCGGGTATGGCCGCCGATCTGTTCGAGTCTTACGCCGTCACCCTCGTCGCGGCCCTGATACTCGGCAGAGCGGCCTTTGGTGAGGCCGGCCTGGTGTTCCCGCTGATCGTGCCCGCAATCGGGGTCATCACCGCCATCATCGGTGTTTTCCTGACCCGGCCACGACCGGGCGAGAACGGACTCAAGACCATCAACCGCTCGTTCTATCTCTCCGCAGCCATCTCTGCGGTGCTGGTGGCGATCGCGGCCTTCACCTACCTGCCGTCCTCCTTCGCCGCACTCGGCGTGCCCGACGCGGTTCATGGGTTGATCGACGATCCGCGGGTCATCGCCATTGGCGCGGTCGTCATTGGCATCGTGCTGGCCGTTCTCATCCTGAGCCTGACCGGCTACTACACCGGCACCGAGGATCGCCCGGTCAACAATGTTGGCAAGACCTCACTGACCGGCCCGGCAACAGTTGTGCTCGCCGGCATTTCGGTTGGGCTTGAGTCGGCGGTCTACACCGCGGTCGTGATTGCTGCAGCGGTATACGGCGCGTTCCTCCTCGGTGGTTCAGGGATCGTCGGCCTATTCGCCATCGCCCTCGCCGGCTGCGGCCTGCTCACCACCGTTGGGGTGATTGTGGCGATGGATACCTTCGGCCCGGTCTCCGACAACGCCCAAGGCATCGCTGAGATGTCGGGCGACGTACACGGCGCAGGAGCGCAAGCGCTGACCGAGTTGGATGCGGTCGGTAACACGACTAAGGCCATCACCAAGGGGATCGCGATATCCACCGCCGTGCTTGCCGCGACCGCGCTCTTCGGGTCATACACCGACGCGATCCGGAGTGTGTTGGCTGAGAACTATGGCCAGTTCTTGGAACAGGCCGTCGTCTTTGCGCCGCAGACCCTCGTAGGCCTGCTGCTTGGCGCCGCTGTCGTCTTCTTGTTCTCGGGCCTGCTGATCAGCGCAGTTGGTCGTGCGGCCGGCGCTGTGGTCTTCGAGGTACGCCGTCAGTTCCGGGAGATCCCCGGGATCATGGATGGCAGCGGCAAGCCCGAGTACGGCAAAGTCGTCGACATCTGCACCAAGGACTCGTTGCGCGAGTTGGCAACACCGGGACTCCTCGCAATATGCGCTCCGATTGCAGTTGGATTCGGCCTCGGCGCCTCTGCACTGGCCGGCTACCTCGGAGGTGCCATTGCTGCCGGCACGCTGATGGCGGTCTTCCTGGCCAACTCAGGGGGCGCGTGGGACAACGCAAAGAAATTGGTCGAGGACGGTCACCACGGCGGCAAGGGTTCGGTTGCGCATGCGGCGACGGTGATCGGTGACACGGTTGGCGACCCCTTCAAGGACACCGCAGGACCTGCCATCAACCCGCTGATCAAGGTCATGAACCTGGTGTCCTTGCTGATCGCACCGGCGGTGGTCGCGATGTCGCCGCTCAGCACCACACCTAGTGCCGTCCGCTACGCGATCGCGGGCGTCGCGGTGGCCATCATCATCACCATGGTGACCATCAGCACCCGCCGCGAGGTAGCGATTGCCAGCCCGCCAGACGAGCAGCCGCCACCGCAGCTCGAGGCAGAGCACACGCTGGACGTCCCGATGAAGCAATCTGAGGCAAAGGTTGACAAACTAGCTCAATGAGCGACGCGGGTCGTTGGTGCCTGCCGGATCCCGCACGCAAGGCACACTGGATTGCGATGAGCAGCAATTCCTACGGCGACGGTTCAACACGCGGCTTCGACAAACTGCCGCCCGACTTCTATCAGCCTGACCCCGATCTGGCCGGCTATCCGCCACCCCAGTCAGCGCCAATGGGGCCAATCGGCTATGGCCAGTCCGGTCCAGGACAGCCGTACGGCCAAGTCGGCCCGTACGGATCGGCTGCCTACCCGCCTCCGAAGCCGCTCCCCGTTAGTGCACTGCCCGACGTCCCACGGCCCTACCAGCAGATGCTCCGCGGCCCGCGGTATCGCTGGTGGAAGCCGCTGCTCTGCCTGGTGCTGGTACTGCCGCTGGCGTTGTTCATGATGGGCCTCGCGATCGTGCCGGTGCTCATCGCTGGACTTGTAACGGGAGCGCCCGATCTCGTCGAGTACGCCATGAGGGCAACGACCGACATCGCGAACATGGGCCCGGTCGGCTTCTTCTACTTGAATCTGACGCTCATTGTGCTCATCCCGGCGAGCGGACTGTCGATTTGGATCGTGCATGGTGTCCGGCCGGGATTCCTCTCCTCTGTCGCGGGTCGAATTCGGTGGCGCTGGCTGCTTCGCTGCATCGCCGTCATAACGCCGCTCTGGGCGGCCTACACCTTCTTGGGTGTGATCGTCGAACCGTTTACCTCGCCCCGTCCTGATCACTGGGTCGCGCTGCTGGTCATCGTGCTGCTCATGACACCGTTGCAGGCGGCAGGGGAGGAGTACTTCTTCCGCGGCTGGATCATGCAGAACGTTGGTGCTTGGTTCGCCCGGCCGATGGTCGGGCTGGTCGCCTCGCTGATCGTGTCGGCGGTCGCCTTCTCTGCTGCGCATCTCAGCCCTGACCCGTGGGTGCTGGGCACCATCGCCTGTCTCTCGGTGGCTTCCGGGCTTGCGGCCTGGCGGACCGGCGGACTGGAAGCCGGTATCGCGATGCATGCCATGAACAACGTGCTGACTTTCCTCGTCGTGGTGCTCTTCGGAGGTTGGTCTCAGGCGTTCGTGAGACAAGACACCACCGGGACCCCGCTGATGTTGCTGCTTGCTGCGGTGGTAAACGGGAGCGCATTGGCGTTGATCCTCTGGCAGGCCAAGCGTGCCGGGGTGCAGCCTTACTACCAGCCACCCGCTGCGGCGCTCAGTCCGAGGACCGTCCCGCCGGCACCGGCGTACCCTCTCAGCCAGTACCCAGCGCCCTAATCGCAGCAGGTAGCGGCCGTGGCGGGAATTGATTCCGAAACGGTGACGTTCACGGCCGTAGTTGATCCCGGGCCGTAGAGTAAGCGCGCTGGGGGCGCGGCAGCTCGGTTCGTTGGGTCGTGATAACGATCTGATGCTCCGTCCTGCGTGTGATCAGATCGAAGAGAAAGTGAGTCTCGGTGGCAGTGAAGGCAGGGGGCAGGCGGCTCGTCATCGTCGAGTCCCCGACCAAGGCGAACAAGATCGCGAGCTTTCTGGGCGACGGTTACATCGTCGAGTCCAGCCGCGGTCACATTCGCGACCTCCCAACTGGTGCCGCCGAAGTCCCCGCCAAGTACAAGGGTGAGAAGTGGGCGCGCACCGGCGTCGACGTGGACAACGGCTTCGAGCCTCTCTACGTCGTCAACCCGGACAAGCGGGCAACGATCCGTTCACTCAAGGACGCACTTGCACGTGCCGACGAGTTGTTGCTCGCCACCGACGGTGATCGTGAAGGCGAGGCGATCGCCTGGCACCTGATGCAGGAGCTGAAGCCCAAGGTTCCGGCGAGGCGCATGGTGTTCCACGAGATCACCCAGGCGGCCATTGCCGAAGCGGTCGCCAATCCGCGTGATCTTGATGAGGATCTAGTCGATGCCCAGGAAACTCGGCGCATCCTTGATCGTCTCTACGGCTACGAAGTCTCGCCGGTGCTGTGGAAGAAGGTCATGCCACGGTTGTCCGCCGGGCGTGTGCAATCGGTCGCTACTCGACTGGTCGTTGATCGGGAACGGGAACGCATAGCCTTCCGCAGTGCGTCGTACTGGGATCTGGATGCGATCTTGGACGCCGGGGCCGATGCTGAGCCTCCCCTCTTTCCCGCTCGGCTTACTCGGGTCGGTGAGCGACGGGTGGCCCAGGGCCGCGACTTCGACAGTCGCGGTTCCTTGATCAGTAAGGATCATGATCAGCTGGTGCTTCTGGACGAGGACCAGGCGAAGGCTCTGGCGGACTCCCTGCGCTCGGCCAGCTTTGAGGTAGACAGCGTCGAGTCCAAGCCCTACAGCCGTCGCCCGTACGCGCCTTTCCGCACCACGACGATGCAGCAGGAAGCGGGCCGCAAACTCGGATTTACCGCTCAGCGAACGATGTCGGTGGCTCAAGATCTCTACGAGGCTGGGTTCATTACCTACATGCGCACCGACTCGATCACGCTCTCCGGCAGCGCGATCGCCGCTGCCCGGGACCAGGTCCGCCAACTCTTCGGCCAGGCTTACCTACCAGACCAGCCCCGTGTTTACACATCCAAAGTCAAGAACGCCCAGGAGGCGCACGAGGCGATCCGCCCCGCTGGTGAGAGCTTCCTGACGCCGGCCCAAACTGGCCTGACCGGAGATCAGTTCCGGCTCTATGAGCTGATCTGGATGCGCACCATCGCCTCACAGATGAAGGACGCCGAAGGCTTCTCGATTACGGTCAAGATCAATGCGCAACCCAGCGACGGCGAGCTTTGCATCTTTGTCGCCTCCGGCCGGACGATCACCTTTCATGGCTTCCTCAAGGCATATGTGGAATCGGTGGAGGAGACCGATGGCCACACCGACGACGAGCAGGCCCGGCTTCCGCACCTCACCGCTGGTCAGCCATTGCGGCCGGAGTCGGTGACGGCGTCCGGACACGAGACGCGGCCACCGGCTCGCTACACCGAGCCGTCGCTGGTGGCCAAGCTGGAGGAACTGGAAATTGGCCGGCCGTCGACGTACGCGACGATCATTCGCACCATCACGGCACGGGATTACGTGTTCAAGAAGGGCACGGCACTGGTGCCGACCTGGTTGGCCTTTGCGGTGACCCGGCTGCTCGAGGAGCACTTCCCCAAGCTGGTGGATTACGCCTTCACCGCAGAGATGGAAGAGGTGCTGGATCAGATCGCCGAGGGGCATGCAGAGCGGCTCAGGGTCTTGACCGATTTCTACTTCGGCAGTGACGACCGGGAAGGGCTGCATCGGCTGGTTAACGAGCTTGGTGAGATTGACGCCCGGAAGCTTTCGACCTTTGAGATCACTGATCCCGACTCGCTAGCGACGGGCGCGCCGAAGATCGTTGTGCGAGTCGGCCGCTACGGCACCTATGTGGAGGATGAGGAGGGTCGTCGGGGCAATGTCGCTGATGATCTTCCGCCGGACGAGCTTACTGTTGATCTTGCTCGTGAGCTGCTCGCCAAACCCGCGGGCGAGGAACGAGAGCTGGGGCTTGATCCGGAATCCTCGCGAATGGTCGTGACCAGAAATGGCCGCTTCGGCCCGTACGTCACAGAGATCCTCGACGAGGACCCACCTAAGGGCGTCAAGCCCCGCACCGGATCGCTGTTCGCTTCGATGAGTATCGACACGGTCACCCTGGAGCAGGCGCTGCAGCTGATGAGCCTGCCGAGGGTGGTGGGCACCGATGTCGACGGCGTGGAGATCACTGCACAGAACGGGCGGTACGGGCCTTACCTGAAGAAGGGCACGGATTCGCGCTCGCTGGAGAGCGAAGATCAGATTTTCTCGATCACGCTCGATGAAGCTCAGGCCATCTATGCGCAACCCAAGCAGCACGGGCGGGCCGCAGCCAAGCCACCACTCAAAGATCTCGGCATCGATCCAGCCTCCGGGCAGGCAATGATCATCAAGGAGGGCCGTTTCGGGCCCTACGTCACCAACGGCGAGATCAACGCCACGCTACGTCGAGGCGACGACGTCGAGACGATCACGAGCGAGCGTGCTGCTGAGCTACTTGCCGAGAAGCGGGCGAAGGGACCGGCACCCAAGAAGCGCCGCCCGGCCAAGCGGGCGCAAGCTGCGGCCGCAGCGACAACGTCGTCTCCGAAACCGGCGAAGAGGGTGGCGGCGAAGAAGGCCCGCGCCAAGACTGGCTAACGCCGCCGGGGCGTGAGCGTCGGCAATCGCGCTCCGCCGTGCTGAGGAGAACGAGCGGACACGTTTTTCGTCTGCGAGTGACGACGAAGGAGGCGGACCCAAAGCGCGATGCGCGAACGCCCCAAAAGTTGTCAGCATCCATGGTCGTCATAGCGACCACCGATGCTGACATGACCGCAATAATGGTTCGACCATGGGTAAGAAGAAGCGCAAGGCCACGGCGGGCACCAATGGCAACCCCGTGGCCGCCCTGCCGCCCGCGCTTCCCGAGCGGTCCAGCCTGATGCCCCCGGACCAGCGCTACTACGACATGCCGTACAGCGCCGCAACGCCGCGCTTGATCAATCCTGATCTTGGTCTGCATCATCTTGTGGCCCGAGCCGGCCACAACGCCGCGTACGAGATTTCGGTCACCTTGCTGGACGCGCCAGATCACCGACTGATCCGATCTGGGGTGCTGCTCGCCCACCGGGTGCTGGACGGACGCGGCGAGTGGTACATCACTGCCCCCGACTGGCAGCCACTGTTGCCCAAGGACCGCATCGAGCTGATGGGTCACGCCGATCTGCCGGAAGAGCTGGCCGACATGATCCGGCCGCTGCGCCGCCGGGCGACGCTGGGACCTGTCGCCGCACTCACCTGCGATCGGCGTGAGTTCGCGCTGCGCGACGACGCAGGGACCACGCTGGCACTGCTGCGCGACGACAAGGTCACGGTACGCCGCGGTGGTCTGACCACTGCGCGTTACCGCGAAGTGTTGATCACGCCAGTCGGACCTGGACTGAACGACGAGCAGTTGGCGTGGCTCGACCGTTCCTTGGTGCAGGTTGGCGCCACCCCCGTGCCGCGGTTTCCCCGACTGATCTCCCGCCTCGGCGCTCCCGCGACCGGGCCGACCGACATACCGGTGCCCGGCCCGTTCGACGCAGCCGCGCCCTTCAAGAAGTTCGTCTCGCAGTTGGTCGCGCTGCGGCTGCGCCAGATCGTGGAAGCCGATCTCGCCATTCGTGGCGGCGATCTCACCGCCGTCGACCGGCTCGCCGATCACGCAGCGCGGCTGAGGGAGGAGCTCAAGGGACTCTCGGTCGTACTGGACCCAGATTGGGTCGAGGATCTCTACGACGAGCTGGGCTGGATCAGCCTGGTGGCCAAATCACCCAACGGCGTGGAGCATGATCGGCTGACGGCTCGGCTGCGCAGCGAGCGGTACCTCACCGTGCTGGAGCGGCTCGTTGCCGCCGTCCGTTCTCCAAAGCTGGCCGATCAGCGCGCCGATCCTGCCGGTGAGGTGCTGGCTGGACTGGTCTCGATAGCTGTCACTCGGATGCGAAGCTGCGCGGATCACCTGAGCGTCGATTCCCTCGATGAGGAGTGGGAGGAAGCGTGGCAGGAGATGGGACATCTTGAATGGGTGGTTGGCGTGGCGGCCCAGGTGCTTCCGGAAGAGGCGGCAGTCATTCAGCAACAGTTGATCAAGCCTCGGCAGCTGCTGTCAGAAATCCACAACGATCATCACCGCGAGCTTGCTACCTACGAGCGGGTGGCCAATCTCCTTCCGGAGCAGGCATTTGCCGCAGGCCGCGACTTTGAGCGTGAGACGCGGAAGATACGCCACGCTCGGCGCGAGTTCGCAGAGGCGTGGGCCAAGACCAAAAAGAAGCTTGGCGCGTGACCACAGCTGGCGGGGTCTTTGTCGTTTTCGAGGGCGGCGACGGTGTCGGCAAGACAACACAGGTCGACCGGCTCTGCGCGCGGCTGGCCAAGGCAGGTCACGAGGTACTGAGGACCTTCGAGCCCGGCGACACGACCGTCGGAGCCATGATCCGGCGGATTGTTCTGGATCCGGCCACCGGCGAGATGTCGCCGCGCGCTGAGGCATTGCTGTATGCGGCCGACAAGGCACAGCACATCTTCGCGGTCGTCAGGCCGGCGCTGGAGCGCGGTGCTGTGGTGGTGAGTGACAGGTATGTCGATTCCCTGCTGGCTTATCAGGGTGCTGGTCGGGCACTCGAGCTGGCTGATCTTGAGCGCGTTGCACGTTGGGCCACCGAGGATCTTCGGCCCGATCTCACCGTGGTGCTCGACGCCGAACTCAGCGACGGAGTTCACGCAAAATCCAACAAGGATCGCCTGGAGTCTGCTGGTGATGGGTTCCATGAGCGGACACGGCAGTTCTTTCTCCAGCTGGCGCAACGCGATCCGGAGCGCTACCTGGTGCTCGACGCACGCGCGTCACGGGAGGAGATTGCAGCGGAGGTGGCTGCTCGGGTCGCGCCGCTCCTCGAGCGGGTCAGTCCTCCTGATCGAGCGGGAAGTTGAGCTGAACCGCCGTTCCGTGTCGCCCGCTGGACAGTTCAACCGTCCCGCCCTGTGCCTCAGTGACTGCCTTGACGACGGTAAGGCCAAGCCCCGATGTCCGCCCTGCGCCCCTGGTCTTGGTGGTGACGAACGGATCGAAGACGGTCGGCAGCAGCTCAGGCTCAATGCCAGGTCCCTGATCGATGACCCGAAAGGCGAGGCGATCGCCCTCCACCACGGCGTCGACGGTGATTGGCGTACCGGGTGGGCTGTGGGTGTGCGCGTTCATTACCAAGTTCAGCAACGCCTGGGTCATCCGGTCCTCGTCGCCGATGAGTACCACGGGCGGGGCGGGCTCGATCGTTACGCCTTTGAGGTCCAACCCTGCCGTCCGGAGGTGCAGAGCTTCCAAGACGTCGGGAGCGAACACCGGCTCGCGCGCGGTTTCCGCGGCCGTATCCCCCCGATTGATCGCTGTCAGGTCCTCGACGATCCGACCGAGACGGTCCAGCTCCTCCCGCGCCACGCCGGCCGTGTCGACGACGGTTTGCCGGGAATCCGGACCCAGCAGTTCCAACAGCTCTAGGTGCCCACGAGCCACCGCCAGCGGGGTACGCAGTTCGTGTGAGATTGCCGAGAGCAGCTGACGCCGGCGCTGCTCGTCCTGGCCGATCCGCTCGAGCATCCGGTTGAACTCCCGTGCCATGGTCGCGACCTCGTCGTGGGTGTCCGGTTCAGGCACCCGGACATCGAGGTCGCCGAGATCGGCCGACCGAGCGGCTGCGGCGAGGTCGTGTACCGGTTGCAGGGCGCGGCGTAGGGCGAAAACCAGCAGTACGCCACCGACGAGCAGCCCCGCAGCGCTCGCCAGCGCTATCCGGCCGAACGCCTGCCCGGCCTGGGCCCGGCCAGGGGCCAGCGGGCCGACAACGGTCAATGTGCCGATGGGGGAGCCGTTGCTCTCCAGCGAGGCGCTGAGCATCCGCAACGATCCGATCGAGGAGCCGACGGTCGTGAGCGTTCCGCCGACCCCCGGAGGGAGGCCATTCTCCCGTTGGAGTTGTTGCAGGTCCGGCGGACCGTCCCGAGTGCTGAAGACCTTCGATCCCACCTGGATGATGGTCAGGTGACGATCACTGCCCGGGTTGAGGGCCAGATAGCGCTGCACCGCAAGCTCCATCTCAGCGGCGTCTGCCACACCGTCGGGGCCCCTGGCCGCCTCGAGTTCCGCTGGCAGACCCAGCCCAACCTCGGTCATCTCCTGGCGGAGCCGCCGGTCCAGTTCTTGCCGGTATTCCACCTTGATCAATTGCTGGGTCAGCACCGCCGCCAGCAGCATGGTCAGCGCCATGACGCTCAAGGCGATGGCGGCGATCCGCGCCAGCAGCGATGACCTCACCGATCGACCATCCGGTAGCCGGCGCGCCGTACGGTCTCGATCCGGTCTGCCCCGATCTTGCGCCGCAGGTGCCGGATGTAGGTCTCGACCACATTTGAGGCGCCGTCGAAGGCGTAGCCCCAGACCAGATCAAGCAGCTGCGTCTGGGAGAGGATTTGCCCAGCATTGCGCATCAGCACCTCCAGCAGGGTGAATTCACGCGCCGACAGCGCTTTCGTCTGCCCCTCTACGAAGACCTCTCGGGTTCGCAGGTCCAGAGTCAGGCCACCCACCTCCAGCACCACGGCCGACGGCTGGTCCTGTCGCCGCAGGCGTACCCGGATCCGGGCGAGCAGCTCGGCGAAGCTGAACGGCTTGACGACGTAGTCGTCGGCTCCCGCGTCGAGGTTCGCCACGCGGTCGGCGACGGCATCCTTCGCTGTCAGAACGATCACGGGCAGGGCCGGTCGAACGGCGCGCAGCCGGCGTAGTACCTGCTCGCCGGGCAGGCCGGGCAGGCCGAGGTCAAGGATGACTAGTTCGACCTCGTCTCGTTGCGCGGATAGCAGGCCGAGCTGACCGTCAGCGGCCATGTCGACGACGAATCCGGCTGACTCCAGTCCGCGGCGGAGGAAGTCGGCTATGCCCGGCTCGTCCTCGATCACCAGCACCACCACGACGACCTCGCCTCCTTTCTGGCCCATTCTTTCGAGCTGGGGCTCAGCTCTGGCGTACGTCCAAAACGTCACCCGCGGCGCTCAGCAGCACGGTGTATTCGGTGCCGTCCGCGGCGATCACCGAAGCTTCCCATGCGACCTGTCCGGCGGGCTCGCGTTCGAGTTCAACGACGCGGGCACGCTCGCCAACCGCCGTGGTGGCCGCGGTGCGGAGCTGGGCATCGGAGGCGGAGGCGGCGCTGGTCGGGGTTGCAGTCGTCCATGGTGGCGGGCCAGCCGGATCGCGATACGGGAGATCGTTGAGTACGTAGACGTCGGCCTCGTCGCCGTCGTCCCCGGGGCGTACCAAGATTGTCACCTGCTGGCCGGTCAGCCCGGCGAGTTCATCCAGCAGGGCCTCGATCCTCTGGTCCTGGTCGTAGTCCTGGAGAGGTCCGGCAGTCAGCACCCAGGCATCCGGCCCGAAGTCCAGATCGACCGAGCCCAGGGTGAACTGTCCAGGGTCGTCGCCGGCCTGCAACGTGCCCTCGAGGTGATCAAGCGCCTCGACCTGCTGGCTGCGGGTGGCCGACGTGGTCGGTGCGGCGCGCACGCTTATGCCACTGATCGGGACCGAACCGACCTGGACCGACGGGTCGCGACGCAGTACTAGCCAGCCGGTCGCGGCGCCAATCGCGGTAAGGGCGAGAGCCAGTGCGATGATCATGGCCAAGCGAGGAGGCGGCCTCATAGCGTCTCCTTCCAGGGCTCGGGTACCGGTGCCGTCAGGACCGGCCGGGTGCCCAGGCCGGTCCCAACCATGATTCTCCGGTCAGTCATCGCTGCTGCGATACTGCCGCTCCCAGGCATCGTCGACAGGATCGGGCGCCGAACCCTGAAACGTCTCGTTGCTGCCCTCGCCGCCGTCAATAGAATCTTGACCCGCTTCGCCTTCGAGGAGATCGTTTCCGGCCTCGCCCACCAGCCGGTCGTCACCGCGATCACCTTCGATCGCGTCGTGGCCGGAGCCGCCGATCAGCTCGTCGTTGCCAACATCGCCATCAAGCTCGTCGTTGCCCGATCCGCCATCTAGCCAATCGTTGCCTGAGTCGCCGTCGACCTCGTCGTCGCCGGCATCGCCACAGATGATGTCGTTACCGCCGTTGCCCTCGATCTCGTCGTTGCCGGCCAATCCGACGATCACATCGCGACCGGCTGTGCCCTCGATGTCATCGCGGCCGTTAGTGCCGACGATGGTCGCGGGCTCGCCGTTGCAGGTGGGCGTCGCCGCGGTCGCCGGGCCGGCAGCCGCGAGGGACAGGCCGGCCGCGGCGAGCAACGCCGCGCTGCTCAGCGCGAGGCTCCGCCTAAGGGTGTTGATGTTCATGACTGCTCCTTCGTGAGGTAATCGGTGCTGCCCGATTGATCCGATGTCTGCAATTCCATCGGCCGGTCCTGAAACACCCATGACCCGAAGATGACAGTCCTGTCAGGTCGTCGGCCCGTGCACCGGAATGTGCCCTGAGCTTGTCGAAGAGCACGCTTCGACAGGCTCAGCGCGCATCACGTCAGTAGGAGATGGCACAGTTGGGCCCATGACCGCATCGACCGTGGGGCCGGCTGACGCCAGCCGTACGGTCGGAGGTGTCTGGGCGGAACTGATCGGTCAATCGGCGGCAATTGCGACGCTGCGGCGAGCGGTGGCAGGCGAGCCGCACGCCATGAGCCACGCCTGGTTGTTCACCGGCCCTCCCGGTTCCGGACGATCGAATGCGGCGCGGGCTTTTGCGGCCGCGCTGCAGTGCAGCGGCGGAGGCTGCGGCAACTGCCGAGAATGCCGTACGTCGTTGTCAGGTGCGCATCCAGACGTCACGCTGGTGCGTACCGAGCTGCTGTCGATCGGCGTCGACGAAGTGCGCGAGCTGGTTCGCCGGTCTGCCATGAGCCCGACTCTGGGACGGTGGCAAGTCATTGTGATCGAGGACGCTGATCGGATCACCGAACGCGGCGCTGATGCATTGTTGAAGAGCATCGAGGAGCCGGCTCCTCGAACGGTGTGGATCTTGTGTGCTCCGACCGCCGACGATGTGGTCGCGACCATCCGATCGCGATGTCGACTGTTGACGCTGCAGACGCCGAACATCCCCGGCGTGGCCCGACTACTCGAGACTCGCGATGGCATTGAGCCCGAGCTAGCGGCGTACGCGGCACGGGTCTCCCAAGGACATATCGGTCGGGCTCGTGTGTTGGCTCGCGACGAGGGTGCTCGGAAACGGCGGCAACAGGTCTTGCAGATCCCTTTCCAGCTGCATGGGCTGGGTGCTTGCCTAGCGGCAGCGGCTCAAGTGGTCGAGGCGTCGACGGTGGAGGCTGCCGAGGCGACTGTCGAGCTGGACGCGAGTGAACGCTCGGCACTGGAAGAGGCCTTGGGATTCGGCACCAAGGGGGCTAGGCCGCGCCAAGCTCAGGCTGCGATCAGGGAACTTGAAGAACAGCAACGCGCGCGAACCAAGCGCTATCAGCGGGATGCGATTGATCGCACACTCACCGAGCTGACAGGCTTCTACCGCGACGTACTGAGCATTCAGACGGGGTCGGGGGCGCCGTTGATCAATGAGGACCTCAAGCCTCAGATTGTTGTATTGGCACGAAAGTCGACAGCCGAATCGACGCTGCATCGGATCGACGCGCTGCTTGGCTGCCGTACTGCGCTGGAGGGGAATGTTGCGCCACTCCTCGCCGTCGAGGCTGCCTTGATCGCCCTCGTCGAAGGATGACGCTGCTGATCAGATTGCTCAGACGCAGAGTGAGATGTGGGCGCAAAGTATAGCTGACTTTCCCTCGAAATTTTGGGGTTCATTTTCTGCGGGATCTTTAGTAATCTGGGCGCCACAGGTTGCCGGAGGGGACGAACCCCCGAGCGTCCTCTCCGACAACCTTCCAAGGTCTGGCTGATCGAGCCAGACCTTTTTGGTCGTTGTTCACGGTCTGGGCCACGCGTCGTATGCACTGTCCGCGTGTGCTGACGCGTGATCGAGCGCTCAAAGGTCACAAATTGATATCGCAAACTGTTGCGCTCTCAAGAGAGTTGCCTTTACGGTGGAAAGCGGCTCGTTTCCGTTTCGTTATAAAACGCGCGGGAGCGGAATGCCAGGGGGAAGGACTCAGGGGACATCCAATGTGTCTGCTGAGATCGCGCGTCCGTTCGCCGAGCTCCGCTGGACGGGCGCTTTGCCGGGAACGTCCCGGGCGAAAGCGGAGGTGGAGGAACCAGCGGATTTCTCTCGCGTCAGGACAAGAGAGAGTCCCGGGGGTGAAGCGCTCACGACGGTGTATCTCTTGCACCGCGTGAGCGCCGGGCCGATGACGGCCCGAACCAGGTGCCTCACAGGCGTACTCGGGGAAGGAATTCGATTCCTACGTTGACATCCACCATCATCAAGCGCGCCGTCGGCGTGAGCGCAGCGTTTGCTCTGTCCTGCGGGATTGGGCTCGCGGGCGCCGCACCGGCCGAGGCCGCAACGACGACCGTGTGGGACCGCGTCGCCAAGTGCGAGAGCGGCGGCAACTGGAAGATCAACACCGGCAACGGTTACTACGGTGGCCTGCAGTTCGCTGCGGGTACCTGGAAGGCGTACGGGGGGAGAACGTACGCCGGCCAGGCCCACCGGGCAACTAAGGCGGAACAGATCGCGATCGCCCGTCGGGTGCTAGCAGGTCAAGGTCCTGGGGCCTGGCCAACGTGCAGCCGACGTGCGGGACTGACCAAGGCCAACGGCAAAGCGTCCAAGAACGCGATGCCGGCGACCAACCCTGGAGCGTCGACAACCAAGAAGGCGAGCGACTCGACGAAGAAGATCGCCAAGAAGGCGGCTCCAAAGAAGTACAGTGCTAGTGCTACTGGCAAGACCGTTCGCGTGAAGCGGGGCGACACGCTCAACAAGATCGCCAAGCGTTACCACGTGAAGGGCGGTTGGAAGGGCTTGTTGAAGCTGAACAAGAAGACGATCAAGAACCCAAACTTGATCTTCATTGGCCAGGTTATCAAGATCAAATAGACCTGACTGGCGCGGGTGGGACCCTGCCCCCCAGAAAGCCCACCCGTGGAAGCCCGGCAGACCCGCATCTGCCGGGCTTCCTTTTCTCTCCTGGTCGATGCTCCTATGGTCTGGCAAGTAGTTGTTCTGGCTTCCTTGCTGGCGTCGCCAGATTGAGTGTGTTGTAGATCTCGCGGGCAACGTAGCGCTTGAGACAGCGGATGATTTCTGGCTTGGCTAGCCCTTCGTGGGTTCGTCTCTCGACGTATGCGCGGGTGCGAGCGTCGTGTCGCATGCGGCCGAGAACGACTACGTAGAGGGCGTTGTTTGCGCTGCGGTCACCGCCGCGGTTGAGCCGGTGACGATGAGTTCGGCCGCTGCTGGCGGGGATTGGTGCGGCTCCGCACAGGTGAGCGAACGCGGCTTCGGATTTGAGGCGGTCGGCGTTGTCGCCGATGCTGATGAGCACTTGGCCGGCGACCTCCGACCCAACGCCGGGTAGGTCGAGCAGCGCAGGAGCGACGTCACGGACCAGCTGATGAAGCTCGCGGTCGGCTTCGGTGATCTCCTCTGACAGCTGCTGGTGGCGGCGGGCAAGCCGCCGTAACGCAGTCTTTGTTGCTTGTTCGGGGTCGCCGAGGTCGGGGCTTGGACGCAGCCGTGCACAGTGGGCGATGAGCAACGGCGTCGGAGAGGTGACGTAGTTGCTGACGGAACCTAGGTGAGCCTGTGACGATCAACGCTTTCAGCTGGTTAGTGGCTTGGGTGCGAGCTTTGACAGCGCTGGAGCGGGCCACCCGGATGGCTCTGATTGCCTCCACCTTGCCGTCGCGCACCTTCGGCACGACCGATGCACGACCCGATAGCGCCGCCCGGGCCGCCGAGTAAGCATCCAGTGGATCGGACTTTCCTTGCGCTCGCCGGGCCCGCCGATCGGGTCGGTCCACCTCCACCACATGCACTCCGGCTTCCCGGAGGTGCCGTGCGAGGCCGACCCCGTAGGTGCCGGTGCCCTCGACGCCGACCCGGTCAAGAACGCCATGCCCACTCATCCACTGCAGCAGGGCTCGATACCCCGCGGGTGACGTCGGGAACTCTCGGTCACCGAGCTGGCGCCCCATGTAGTCGAGGACGGCTGCGTGATGCGTGTGGCCGTGGGTGTCCACGCCTCCAGTGACTAAGACCGCCGTTGTTGCCATGCTGGTCATGCCTTACCTCTTCCATGCGTAGGTTCAGGTCGGGCACGCTGCGGTCGGGATCGGTGGACAGGCCAGTGATGGGCGCCTCTAGCGCAGGCTCCTATGAGGTCACGCCGCCCGGCCGTTCGCGTGCATCCGACGCCGCCCATCGGGCCGACAGATCGACCCAAAGACAGCAACCAACGCGTCAGGCTTACGGAGAGTCAGACCCGACGGGAGACGCCACACCCATCCTCTCTGGCTTACCGAACAGCTTGATGTCTGCCGACTGCGCAACCGGGGTGTTCCGGTCCTAGGCTGTGGCCATGGGGAGGGTCATGGCCGTGTCGTTCGAACGGTACGGCCGGCTGTATTACCTCGATCCGGGGGACGTCGACTACAGCGTCGGTGATCGGGTTCTGGTGCCCACCGAATCCGGCCCGGAGGTCGCCGAGTGCGTGTGGGCGCCGGAGTGGGTTCAGGACGAGGGGTTCGAGGGGTTGCCGGTTTGTGCCGGTCTAGCCACTGCTGAGCACCTCGAGCGAGATGCGGTGAACCGACGGCGGAGGGCCGAAGCAAAGCTGGTCGCTAAGAAGTTGATCAAGAGGAACGACCTTCCGATGAAGGTTGTCGCGGTGGATTTCATCGATTCCGGCCTCGATTTTGATCAGCTGATGGTGATCTACTTCAGCGCTCCGCATCGGGTTGACTTCAGGGCCTTGGTGGGCGAGCTAGCGCGCAGCTTGCAGGCGCGGATCGACCTGCGGCAGATCGGGTCACGGGATGCCGCCCGGCTGGTCGGCGGCCTTGGCAACTGCGGCCGCGACCTGTGTTGCGCCACGTTCTTCAAGGACTTCGAACCGGTCAGTCTGCGAATGGCCAAGCTGCAAGATCTGCCGCCGAACCCGCTGAAGATCTCAGGTGCCTGTGGTCGGCTGATGTGTTGCCTGAAATATGAGCATCCGCTGTATGCCGAGTTCGCGCGTACCGCGCCGGCTGTGGGCGAGCAGGTTGCCCTGGAGGATGGAGACGGCGTGGTGGTTGGCCACCAAGTCCCAGCCGATTCGGTGGTCATTCGGATGAGTGCCGGTGGTGCTACCCGGAGCTGTTCGCTTGCCGCTGCTTGCGGTGCTCGCCAGCTCTTCGCTTCTCGCGCCGCTCCGGCGCAGGTACAGATTCCGCCGCGCAAGGCCAGGACCCGGCGGCGCCGATCCGATGGCGGTGAAACCTGACTATCCAAGACCACCTCTGCCCCCAGTTCTTGTTGATCTTGGCAGGCAATCTGGTCCGATCACTGCCGCGTAGGCTCTCTGGTATGCCAGGGGCCGCTCACCGTTTGCGCGTGTTGAGCATCACGCTGGCGCTGCTGGCTGCGCTGGGGGCGTGTTCGAATGCCCCGTCGACTCCATCGGGTCAGCCGTCATCGGCGTCCTCGCCATCCGCCGCTACTTCGTCGAGTCCACAGCTGCCAGAGGACGGGCGGCCCTTGCAGCCGATTCCGAAGGTGGAACCTGCCGGCTTCACTAAACCGCCGCCCGGCATAGGACTGGCGCGCTATGAGAGGCAGCGCCTCGATTGGAAGCCGTGCGGTCACGGTTTCTCGTGCACCACGATGCTGGTGCCGCTGGATTACGCCGACCCTGACGGGACGGCTATTTCCTTGGCGGTGGCCAAGCGTCCCGCCACCAGCGCCAAGAAGCTCGGCAGCCTGATCATCAATCCAGGCGGTCCCGGCGGCTCCGGAGTTGGCTACGTCGGCGACTTCGATGCGGCAGGGCTGCAGCGTTATGACATTGTCGGCTGGGACCCACGAGGGGTCGGTAGTTCGACGCCGGTGACCTGCTTCGGCCGGGCCGACCTTGAGCGCTACCTGTCGATGGACAGCTCGCCAGACGATGCGACCGAGTGGCAGGCCCGGATCGATGAACAGATCAAGTTCGGCCAATCCTGTCTGCGTCGATCCGGCGCTTTGCTGGAGCACATTTCGACGATGGAGACGGTACGCGATCTTGACTTATTGCGCGGATTGGTCGGAGATCCCAAGATCAATTACTTCGGATCCTCATATGGCACCAAGATTGGCGCGCTCTATGCGGAGATGTTTCCGCAGCGGGTCGGCCGGATGGTGCTGGATGGGGCGATGAACATCAACTCGAAGTCCAAGATTGATCAGATCGACGGTTTCGAGCGCGCGCTGCGCCACTTCGCGGCATGGTGTGCAGATGAGGATTGCCGGCTGGGCGCGCAACGTGATGACGTACTGTCCAAGATCAAAGAATTCCTTGGTCGGCTCGACCAGCAGCCGCTGGAAGTGGATGATGGGCGTACGCTCAGTCAGCAGCAAGGTGTGGAGGCAGTCTTCTACGCCATGTATGGCGGGACCAACAGCTGGCCGGAGTTGCGGGATGCGCTCGCAGCCGCGATCTTCGATGGGGATGGTGGCAGGATGCTGATGCTGGCAGACGCCGCGGATCGGCGCGAG
>CAVSSB010000039.1:0-381968 GCA_963730505.1 uncultured Actinomycetota bacterium | reverse complement strand
GGTTCTGGCCCTCTCGGCTCCGCCTAATGCGGTAGAGCGATCCCGGTTGCACAGGATTAGCGTGTCGGTACACGAGAGCCCCGGGCCTGCCTTCCACTGGCAGGGGACCAGGGCCACTCGCCCCGCGGCTGCGTTCGATCGCGGACCCGCCTGGGCTGAAAGGTGTCGCAAATGACTCAGGCGGGAGTTCTTCGCTAGACCACATACGGCTCAATATCGGACGGCTCGTACGTCGCCACATCCATGAACTGGAGTGTTTAGCTGCATTGCCCGTGGTGGCAGAGGTTTGCGCAGCACAGCCTCCGACTCACAAAGGGACGGTTGCCTTGATAGCCACGACCCGGAACGTCGAAAGAGGAGAGGATCGCTATAGCCAGCAACACATCGGCGTCAACCGGAGAGGCTGTGGCGGGCTCCACCCGGGCTCCGTAACGTCCTGGATACCCCGGACCCAGGGCAGGCCCTACAGCAGCGTCTGTGCCGTCCTCAGCGGGCTCAGCCAGCTCGGGGGATGCCGATGTCCACAGGGGTTTGTCAACGGCCCCGATAAGCCAACCAGTCCTCGGTGAATTGCCCTTATCGGGGCCTCTCCCAATAAAGCCCAGAGCTGCGAGCAAGACCAATGCGTGGGCAGCTCGCTGCTAGTGAATTGCACACCGAAATCGGACAACCAACCGCGTAGCGTTCACTCAGCTATCGTACATCGCATGGTCAGACTGTCGCAAACAGGACAAGATCTGGAACCCAAAGAGAGGCCACTGCAAGGTGGGACAGGTAAACACACTTGTCTGCGCATCAAAGTCCCTTTACATCAGACCTAGTCGTGACCAGATAACTTGGCAGTGTGTGCAGTGTGTGAGCGATTAGATTGCTGCCGAACCGCCCCTAAAAACGGGCGCCGATCACCACCTACCAGTTTGGAATCCGAGTAACCGTCACCGGCCGAGGATCACCTCGCCCCGAATAATCCGGTTAGCGTCAACCACCAGCCAATTCATCCTAACAGCATGGGCCAGAGCTTGATCAAGGTGCGGGCCCGGATGCGTTATCAACCCATGCTCCAGACCTGGATAGCAAGCTCACGTGCCGCCTGTGCCACATGGTCCGCGACCGGTGGCATCTCGGGAACTCCACGGCCTCGATCAACAAATACAGTCTTGACGGCGGGCTTTGCAGCCTCTACAGGCTCTGTAGCCGGCCCGGGCGGCATCACTCGGAATCGTTCCACGGGTTCATCCTCGCTCCCTAGACCATCAACTCTACGGGCCTCTAGTGCCGGGCCCCGGAACCTGTACGGGCTCAGACGCAACCTTCCTGGCCGCCGCAACCAGCGCAGCACACACCGGCCCGGCAAACCATTCAGCGACCTCCTTCCGCACCTCATCGTCCTGCGGAAGCGACCACTCCACGCCCTCGCGGATCTCATCCAACGTCACACCGTCAGGGCCGTACTCGGCCAACGCCCCAGCCACCTCATTGGCACAGAACCGCTCAAACTCTTCGTAGTTCTTCTCCCGGTCCCGCTCAAGCCTCCGCTCCCAGATGGCCTCGTGATACTCACCCGGTGACATCCCCGACTCCCGGTCCTTATCCCGCTGCACCTGCTCGCGTGCAGCCTCAAGGTCAGTGACGGAGGCGTACCGCTGCTCCATGTCGTGCCAACGCCACTCCTGGCGAACAGCCTTCTGCCGCTCCCGTTCCGGCTCAGCAGCAACCCACTCGGTATGAATGGCGGCAAGCTCGCCGTAATCCACACCGCCGGCACCATCGGCACCAGCAAACCGACGCGACTCCGTAACCGCACCACAGCAGGCAACGGCGCAAGCTGCTGACCCATCTCCGATTCAATCGCCTTATTTGCCTTGCCGACCATGTCCCAGTACACCTTCAGCTTGCGGGCATCGACCAGTTGCTCCACGACTCGAGCCCGCCGGATACCGGCTCTGCTGCGTAACAACGACTCCAGATGCTTCTGGATCAGCATCTTCGCGGTCGTCGCAACTCCCGAAGTCGTTTACCCGTGCCGCCTTACGGACACCGGGAATGTCTTTGAACTGGACACTCCGAGCACGGCGCAGGTCATCGATCCTGGCCTTCCGTTCAGTCTTCCGATGGCAATCGTGCCTTGCGACCACGTGGGAACTGCAGGTACCTCAGCCGCCGAATGGCCGTCGGCAACAAGGAGATCATCTGCTCCTCCTCGCCGCACTGATCCTCGGGCGCTGCGCCAGTTCCCTGGCCTGTTCACTGGTCGCGATACCCATGCCAGATCCTAAATGTCGACAAATCGATTTATGCTCGTTCATGCCACGACGGGGGGCCGTTTCACGCTGCCCTGCGGCCGTTTCTGCGGCCATCGACCGGTTCGTGAGGCTGCATCCCTAGTCAGAAAGGGGTTTTGAACGTCGGCACTGAGTACCGCCAGAACTCAGACACCGATCCGGGACGAGCGGGCAGAAAAAATTCGCTCGGCCGAGAGGACTGCCGCGTGAGGTTCCGACCGGGGAGCCGCAGAACGCCCAGGGAGCGGCTTCACCGTTTCACCGTTTGCACCGTTTCTTTCCAGCCACCCAGTTTCGGTTTCCGGTAAAAGCTCCAGAAATGAACTCCCGCGTAGCGGGAAAAAAGGTGCAAAGGATTGCAAAGGGTGCAAGTCATGGCCGTTGGTACCCCGCCGGGGCTCGACCGCATACGGGGCTTGTTCCTGTTGGTGTCCCTGCCGGCCTGCCGGAGCTTCCACTTGGAGCCGTCCGGGCCTACGTCGCGGTCGTGCCGATATGACAGCCACCGGCCCAGGACTTGCGGAATCCCGCGTCCGACTTGTTGTAGCCCCGGGCCACCTGGGCCCACTTCTCGGCCAGGTCGAACGGCAGCGATGCCCGTCGATCATGATTCGAATGGGCTGCCCATTGACGCTCCACGTCAGGTCGGTGCCGATGTTGTCGGCCAGCTCCTTGCCGGAGACGCCGGCTCCCCGAAGACGGCATGCACGGCCAGCGGGACGTTACTACTCTCCGTCATCATCTGACATCACGTTTGCGGTATCGCCGCCGCCGAGTGTCCCTTGATCCGGCCCACGCCATCAATCCACGGATGCCTTCGATCCAGTTGGCGTAGGATGGAGCGGATCGGTCCCTCGGCATACCGGCGTTCACCCTTCCGCGTCCAGGGTGAGGATGGCCGCCAGGTACTCGCCCCGGTGCTCCACCATCCGGTCGTCCAGGTTGGGGAATGGCGAAGTGGGTGCGGAGATGGTGATTCGGCCCTGGTGGGTCGATGGACGCCATGGCGATGCGCCGGGCCAGGTCGCCGCCGAACTCGGCATTGTTGCCAGTGCCAACCAGAGCCGGTCATTGGCGGCCGTGAATGTCTCTGGATTTTGGCCGGCCAGCGGTCGGTCCAAGTCTTGGCCGTCAGGAGGCCGTGCGGCGCCGGTGACTTGACGGTCCCAGCCAGGTTGTCGAACGGCACTATGGGCGCCGTATGGTAATCAACGTCGATGTAATGGTCTTCGTAGCTCCGCATCGTCGCGGGGCATCTCGCCCGCTGCATCCCGCCGTGCAGGGTCATCAGCAGGTCGGCCAGCAGTGTCTTCCCGGTGCAGGGGTTGGTGGCGGTCGTCACCCCGAACTGGTAAGGGCGGCGGGACGGTGGCGGCTGTTCGGTGTGGACGCTGATCCGATGCAGGTTGCCCTGTCGTCATCGGTGACGAACGGGAACTCGGCAATGGGCTTCTCGATCAGCAGTACCGCTTTGACAGTTCGTCTTCGGTCGGGTCGTCCATGATAAGCGGAATCTCGAGGCCGGGCTCTGGCATGTAGAGGAGTCCAGTTCGTCGTCGTATCCAGCCTGGTCGAGGATCGTTCCGTCTGGCCGGATCGTCGGCGTGTGAGTGACTCCGTGAAGCCGTCGTAGGTTCGGGGTAATTTCTCCGATGTGGGCGGCGTTGCAGCGCGGGGCTGGCGGAACCCCATCGGAACGGCAGTGTGTCTTTTCCCTCTCGCCTCGGGGCCCTGCCACCTCCACACGTGGTAACGGCTCTCCACCAGCGCTTTGACCTCGGCGGTGCTGATGGGTCGCACCTGTGCCGGTCCCGCATCTTTCAGCCCGAGCTTCTCGGGATCGATATAGCCGTCCTTCCCAATGCGTGGCGTGTCGACCAACAGATCTTCGCGGAGGAACAGCCCGGATAACTCCGCCCGGCCGAGTTCAGCCCGACCGTCTGCGGCTTCGGCGGCGTTGGTCACGTTGATGTTGGGCACATCGGCAGTGGCCTGCTCCACTGCCGCCTTGGTGTCGAAGTCCGTCATGCCACGGCCTTCCGTGCCGAGTTGAATATCTTGCGGATCTCGGATTGGGGGAGGCCCGAGTGGAGTGATGCTGCTGCTAATGCCTTCCACGCGGAGTCGGGGTAGTTGTTCTTCACGAGGCGCATGGCGGCCCAGAAGGTGAGGCTGTTGCGGGTGTCCTTCTCGGCTGCGACTCGGCGGAGGATGCCCTCCAGTGCCCCGGGGGTTGGGCCGTCCGGTCTCGGCCTTGTAGTCGGGCTGATACTGCACCACTCGCCGGATGTCTTCGGGAGGCGTGCGTGCTCGGAGGGGCCGCCCCATTGGTACGGCATGCCGGTATCGGGGTGGAGCGACGGCGGGAGGATGGTGTAGCCGGTGTCCAGCTTGATATCGACACCAGGCAGCACCTTCCGGAGCTGCGCACTGGAGATGAACCCCTTGGGCCGCAGGTAGAACAGGTGGACGCCGCCGTCTCCACGCCCGGACCTGACGAACTCTGTGGGCGCCGGCTCCTCGAACACTTCGAGGAAGGCGGCCATAGTGCCGCCCTTGCGTGGGTCCAGGTCGAGGCAGATGAGATGTGACGGGACCGGGGAGCCGATGAGGGCATCCGGCCAGCGAATCCACCAGTCGCAGATTTGCTTCGGGTCTGTGGTGGCGTTCTTGTGGCCATGCTCGGTATAGGGAGCTTTGGCGTGATCCCAGGGTTTCTCGTCGCACGGGAAGACTGGGCGTCGTTCTTGCTTGGCGTAGGCCAGTGCCCACTCCAGCATCGAGGCTGGGGTACTAGCTGCCGTGTCCGCCACAGAGGTAAACTCGGACCTAGCAGTGTTGGCGTTGTGGGGCGTTCCCGGCAGGGCGCCCCCTTCAGTTTCTCATCGAACTTGTTCCCCTTAACAATCAACCAGCATTTATGGCCTCCGTCCCTTGAGCGGTGTTGCGGTTGGGTTCGTCCCTCGGCCCGAATGACCGGGCATGATTCGTCTCGCGAGGGTGGCGTAGGTCCGTTAGCCCACGGAATGCAGCGGCCGGTTTGATGCCTCGTATTGCTCGTCGATCCAGGCCTCGATGTCCTCTGGCCGGTAGTAGACCTTCGTTCCGCCCAGCTTGAAATATTTTGGTCCTCTGCCGATGTGGCGCCAATACCTGAGGGTGTCGGCGGTGACTGGCAGGATTTCTGCGAGCCTGGTTGGTGTCGAGGAGTGGTCGGTTCATCGCGGTTCCTTTTGTTGCGGGGGCTTTCCCCGGGTAATCCAATGGTATTTGATGGCGGCGAATTAAAGGCCGTTGGAATTAGGCCAATTGCCATTTACATAGCCTCGTTTATTAGTTAATCGTGCATGCTATGTTTTCATTGCTAGTCAACGGCTATTTCATTACCGGGAAACCGCAGTCCGGCCCGAGAAGCCCCCAGGAAACCAACCTCAAGTAAGGGTTGAGACTTCCTCCGACGCCTCGTCTGAGTTCCACCTGCGGCCACCCACGAGCTGCAAGGATGCGTTGCATGGCGAGCATTCAAAGGACCGCGAACGGACGCTACCGAGCCCGATACCGCGACAGCTGCGGCAAAGAACACCTGAAGCGCTTTGCCCTGAAACGGGATGCCCAGCGGTGGCTGGACCAGGAGAAGTCGAAGCTGCAGACCGGGGACTGGGTGGCGCCGCGAGACGCCAAGATCACTGTGCAGCAATGGTGCGAGGCCTGGCTTCGGAACTACGGAACCCGGAAACCGTCCACCGTGCGGCAGGCCCAGGTGCATGTGGACCAGATCGTGGCGGAGTTCGGTCCGCGTCGCCTGGACTGCATCCGGGCATCGGAGATCAAGGCCTGGCAAGTGCGCCTCAAGGACGAGGGCTACAGCGACAGCTACATCGCAGCGCTGCATCACCGCATGGCGCAGATCTACACCGATGCGGTGCACGACGGCATTCTGGTGGCCCGTTCCCCGCTCTCCCGGCGCACCAGTCCGCCCCAGGGCAAGCAACGCCCCTACGTGGCCACCACAGAGCAGATCTGGGCGCTGCACGACGCGATGGAGCCTCGGTACCGGGCAGGCCTACTGCTGGCCGCGTTCGCCGGTCTGAGGCTGGCTGAGGTCTGCGGGCTTCGGGTCGTCTGACGTGGACTTCCTGCGCGGCATCGTTCAGCCCCGCAGTGCAGTACCCGGCCGAGCCACTGAAGACCGAGATTTCGCGTACGCCGGTGCCCGATCCCCAAGGACATGGCGCTCGAGCTGTCGAGCCACGTCGAGCAGTTCAGCACCCAGTGGGTGATGTGCGACGAGGCGGGCCGGCAGATGGGCCCATGGCAGCTACAGCGGGCGTTCCGGGCCGCCAGGAGCGCCGTGCAGGGCCTACCGGAGGGTTTCCGGTTCCACGACCTGCGGCACTACTACGCAAGCCTGCTGATCAGCTCGGGGCTCGACGTCAAGGTGGTGCAGACACGGCTACGGCACGCGTCAGCGCCAAGACCACGCTCGACACTTACGGGCACCTCTGGCCCGACTCGGACGAAACGACACGGGCCGCCATCGGCACTGTGATGACGACCCGATCTCACAATTTGGCGGCCATTTCGCGGCCACCTGAGGCTGTCGTTACGCGTTTGCCCTTGTCAGAGGCGCATTCCGGTCAGACGTCGTAGTAGAGCTCGAACTCATGTGGGTGCGGGCGGAGCCGCACGCCATCGATATCAGCGCGCTTCAACTCGACCCAGGCCTCGATCAGGTCCGGGGTGAAGACGTCGCCGGCCAGCAGATAGTCGTGATCTGCCTCCAGGTTGTCGAGCACCCCATCCAGGCTGTCCGGAACGGTGTCCACCGAAGCGTGTTCCTCCGGCGGCAGCTCGTACAGATCCTTGTCGATCGGCGCCGCAGGCTCGGTCTTGTTCAGGATGCCGTCGACGCCAGCCAGCAAGATCGCCGCGAAGGCCAGGTAGGGATTCGAGGACGGATCAGGGCAGCGGAACTCGACCCGCTTCGCCTTGGGGTTGGATCCGGTGATGGGGATCCGCATCGCTGCCGAGCGGTTGCGGGAGCTGTAAACCAGATTGACCGGCGCCTCGAAGCCAGGAACCAGCCGATGGTAGGAGTTCGTGGTCGGATTAGTGAAGGCGAGGAGCGACGGTGCGTGCTCGAGGATGCCGCCGATGTACCAGCGTGCGACATCGGACAATCCGCCGTACCCGGCCTCGTCGTAGAACAGCGGCTCACCTTCGTTCCAGAGCGAGGAGTGAACGTGCATGCCCGACCCGTTGTCGCCGAAGATCGGCTTTGGCATGAAGGTGGCAGTCTTCCCGGCTGCCCAGGCGGTGTTCTTGACGATGTACTTGTACTTCTGCAGGTCGTCGCCGGCCTGCAACATCGTGGCGTACCTGTAGTTGATCTCGGCTTGTCCAGCGGTCCCGACCTCGTGGTGTGCCCGCTCGACGCTGAGGCCGGAGGCCTCGAGATTCTTGACAATGGCGTCGCGGAGGTCAGCGAAGTGGTCGACGGGAGGCACCGGAAAGTAGCCGCCCTTGTAACGAACCTTGTACCCGCGGTTGCCACCATCCTCGATCCGGCCGGTATTCCAGGCGCCCGCCACAGAGTCGATTGCGTAGTAGCCGGTCTGCTGCTTGGTCTCGAACCGTATGTCGTCGAACATGTAGAACTCGGCTTCGGGGGCGAAGTACGCGGTGTCGCCGATTCCGGTTGAGGCCAGGTAGTTCTCCGCCTTACGGGCGATGTTGCGCGGGTCGCGGCTGTACGGTTCCTTGGTCAGGGGGTCGTGAACGAAGAAGTTGACACACAGTGTCTTGGCGATCCGGAAAGGATCTACATAGGCCGTCGCCGGGTCAGGAAACAGCGCCATGTCCGACTCGTGGATCTTCTGGAAGCCGCGGATCGACGAACCGTCGAAGTTGACTCCGTCCTCGAAGAATTCGTAGCCGAACGAGCCCGCCGGGACGGTGAAGTGCTGCATGATGCCGGGCAGGTCGCAGAAGCGAATGTCGATGAACTCGACGCCCTCATCCTTGACATAGGCCAACAGGTCGTCGGCTCCTTGGAACATTTGTCCTCCGGTGAGGTAGGTCGTGCCTTTGCACGCTCTGTGGTTACGCGCTTGAAGGCACGCAAATGGACAACTTGCTCAGCCTTGAGCGATTGAGCGCACTCGACGCTGAGCAAACAAAGCTGGACGAACGCGGATTCGGTGTTCCACCCTCGGTTGTTTGGGAAGCCTAATGGAGATGCGATTTCTGTCCAGTTGCGCAAATGTTTCACACATGTAACACAGGGCTGCCAAGGCTCCGAGCGTCGGGAATCGCGCGCCGGGCGCCGGAGTAACCTCAGCCACGTGGCGGACAAAGTACCGGACACGGCCTCGGCGAGCGAGGGCTATCCAGGCCAGCGTCTTGGCTTGCCACGGGAAGGTCGCGGGTCGCTGGCGAGCTGGCGCGCTCGGATCGGCGCCCTGATCATCGACTGGGCGGCCTGCATGGCGATCGCTGTCGGCTTCTTTGGGACTGCGGTGCTCACTGGTAGTGGTTGGCGAGCGTGGATGATCTTGACAGTCTTCTTCGTGGAGTCCGCGCTGCTGTCGTGGCTTGCCGGCGGCAGCTTCGGCCAACTGCTGAGCCGCATCGCGGTCGTACGGCTCGACGCGCAGCCGCTTGGCCTGCCTCGCGCGCTGCTCCGAGCATGCCTGGTATCCCTCGCGTTACCAGCGCTGATCATTTCGACGGATCGCCGCGGTCTCCAAGATCTTGCGGCTGGCACTGTAGTGATCAACCGTCGATGATCATCATCAGCCGACAGGCTGCGGAGGGGAACGATGCCCGCTGACTACCCGCGGTTGGTGCTCACTTCGGCGGCGCAGCTGCGTGACTGGCTATCCATCAACCATGACTCAGCTGACGGCATTTGGCTGGTCACCTACAAGAAGGCTCAGGGCGACTTGCACGTGCCTTACGAAGAGGTGGTACGCCAAGCGCTGTGCTTCGGCTGGATAGATAGTCAAGGGAAGGCGCTCGACGACAGCCGATCGCAGTTGCTTCTCACCCCACGCAAGCCGAAGAGCAATTGGTCAGGCCCTAACAAGGCGCGGGTCGCCGAGCTGACAGCCGCTGGATTGATGCATCCCGCCGGGCTCGCGATGGTGGAGCTAGCCAAGCAGACTGGGACCTGGACAGCGCTGGACGACGTCGAGGCATTGGTCGAGCCGGCCGAGCTGACGGCCGCCCTCGACGTGGACCCCACCGCGAGGAACCACTGGGAGGCTTTTCCCCGATCGACCCGACGTGCCATCCTCGAATGGATCGGCTCGGCCAAGAGACCTGAGACCCGGAAGAAGCGGATCTCCGAGACGGCCCGGCTGGCGGTGCTTAACGTGCGGGCCAACCAGTGGCCGCGCTCCTAGAAGATCGCTCCGGGGTTCAGGATGCCGAGTGGATCCAGCGCGTTCTTGATCTTGTGTGTGAGAGCCATCACCTCAGGGCCGAGTTGAGCGGGCAGGGCGGCCTTCTTGGCTCGGCCGACTCCATGCTCGCCAGTGATAGTGCCGCCCAGCTCGATCGCCACCTGCATGACCTCACTGAAGGCGAGGTAGGCCCGATCTCGTGCCGCCGGGTCTCCGCGATCGAAGACGATGATCGGGTGAGTGTTTCCATCACCTGCATGAGCGACCACAGGAATCTCGACCGCATACCGCTCCGCCACGGCAGCGATACCGCCCAACAGCTGAGGCAGTTGGGGCACTGGTGCACCCACGTCTTCCAACAGGATGGCGCCGCGGGCTTCGATCGCCGGAAAAGCAGCGCGCCTACCAGCTACGAAGAGTTCACCCTCGTCCGGGTCGCTGGTGACGAAGACTTCTTTGGCGCCGCCGGTGGTACAGGCAACCTCCATGAATTCGACCTCCGCTGCACATGCCGCGCCCGGGGCATCGGACTGGGCGATCAGCATCGCGCCCGCCGAGCGATCGAGGCCCATTGAGCGGTAATCCTCGACGGCATTGATCGCAGCCTGATCCATCAGCTCCATCATGGAGGCGCGCAATGTCTTGCCGATTGCGACAACTGTGTCGGCGGCAGCCTGCACCGTGGGGAAGTATGCGACCAGGGTCGAGCGCAGCCCCTGTGCGGGAATGAGCCGGAGAATGGCGCGCGTGATGATGCCGAGGGTTCCTTCGCTGCCTACGAAGAGTTTGAGCAGCGAAAGGCCGGCTACGTCTTTGATCCGCTTGCCACCAAGGGTGATCAGGGTTCCGTCGGCGAGCACCACATCGAGCCCCAGCACGTAGTCGGTCGTGACGCCGTACTTCACACAACACAGTCCGCCGGCGTTGGTCGCGATGTTGCCCCCGATTGAGCAAATCTCGTACGAGGACGGGTCCGGCGGATACCAGAGACCATGCTCAGCTGCGGCGGCCTTGACTTCGGCATTGAAGGCGCCGGGCTCGACGACGGCGACTCTGGAAGCAACGTCGATCTCGATCGAGCGCATCCGCTCCAGGCTCACAACGATGCCATCGGCAACCGCCGACGATCCGCCGGAGAGGCCACTGCCAGCCCCGCGAGCCACCACCGGTACGCGGTGCTGGGCTGCCCAACGGATGGTGGTCTGAACCTCTGCCGCGGTAAACGGGCGGACCACCGCCAACGGAACTCCGGCCGTCGGGTCGCGAGACCAATCGAAGCGGTAGTTCTCGATGGTGACGGGATCGGTTCGAACGGCATCACCGAGGGCAGCGACGAGCTGCTGCAACGCAGTCTCCATGGTGTCCAAATTAGCCCTAGCCAGCGATGTCGGCCGCCGTGAGCCAAGCCAGCTCCAGCTCGTCCTTGTTGGCGGTGATCAACTCGATCTCGCGCTGCAGCTGGACCAGCCGTTCGTGATTGCTGGCTTCGGCCGCCATCTCTTCGTGCAGTGCGGCGAGCCGCTCGTCGAGGCGGGCGATCTGCTGTTCCAAGCGGGCGAGGTCCTTTCGTGCCTGCCGACTCGCCGCGCTCCTCGTCGAGCCGGCGTCCACCGGGGTTGGGGCGGGCGCCTTTTCCCACGGCCGGTCGCGGCGGGACTGCAGGTATTGCTCAACACCACCGGGTAGCAGGACGCACGATCCATCTCCCATCAAGGCGTAGCTGACATCGCAGACCCGCTCCAGAAAGTAGCGATCATGGGTGACGACCAGGAGTGTGCCCGGCCAGCCGTCCAGGTAGTCCTCGATCACAGTCAAGGTATCGATATCGAGGTCGTTGGTGGGCTCGTCAAGCAACAAGACGTTGGGCTCGTCCAGCAGTAGGCGGAGAATCTGTAGCCGGCGCCGTTCCCCGCCCGACAGGTCGTCAAGCCGAGCGGTCAGCCTGTCGCCGGTGAAACCGAAGTCCTCGAGCAGCGACATGGCGCTGGCCTCAGCACCTTGAGCAAGCCGAACCTGCCGTCGCACCCGATCGATCCACTGCAGCACCCGGTCGCTGCCTCCGAGCTCCTCCATACCTTGGGCCAGGTAGCCGATCCGGAGCGTCTTGCCGCGTTTGACGCCTCCTGAGTCCGGCGTGAGATCACCACTCAGCAGCCGCAGCAGCGTGGTCTTGCCAGAACCGTTCACCCCGATCAGGCCGATCCGCATGCCAGGGCCAATAGACCACGAGAGGTCGCGAAGCAGGACCCGGCCGCCCAGCGAAATATTCACCTTGTCAAGGTCGAAAACGTCTTTGCCCAATCGCGCAGTGGCGAACCGTTGCAACTGCAGCCGGTCGCGCGGCTCGGGCTCATCGGCGATCAGCGTTGCGGCTGCGGACAAACGAAACTTCGGCTTCGAGGTACGTGCCGGAGGACCGCGGCGTAGCCAAGCCAGTTCCTTGCGAAGGAGATTGTTGCGCCGAGCAGCAGCAGTTGCGGCCTGGCGTACGCGCTCCGTTCGGGCCAGCACATAGGCGGCGTAGCCGCCCTCGTATGCGTGGACGGTGCCGTCATGCACCTCCCAGATGCGGGTGCAGATAGCGTCCAGGAACCAGCGGTCGTGGCTGACGATCACCATCGCGACGTCGGCGGCCTGGAGATCATTCAGATGCTTGGCCAACCAGTCGACAGCCTCCACATCGAGATGGTTGGTGGGCTCATCGAGGACCAGCAAGTCATGATCGGCTAGCAGCAGTCTCAGCAGTGCGACTCTGCGACGCTCACCGCCGCTCAAGCTGGCGACCTGCGCATCGAGGTCGACGTCAGCGAGCAAGTGTTCGACCGTGGCTCGCATCCGATGGTTGCTAGCCCACACGTGATCTGGTGCGCCGCCGACGATGAGATTGCGCACCGAACCCCCGGTTGCGATGTCGTCAGCCTGATGCAAGAAGCCGATCGAGAGGTGGCCGCTGTGGGTGACCCGGCCGGCGTCCGGCGTCAGCATCCCTGCCAGCACCTGGAGCAACGTGGTCTTACCAGCTCCATTGCGGCCCACCACACCAACCGCCTCGCCGCGTCCGAGACCCAGACTGATGCCGTCGAGCAGCGTACGGGTGCCGTAGCTCATAGTGACGCGTTCGGCGTTGACGAGGTTGCTCATTGATTGATCAAGCGCCAGGCGCGTCGACCGGCTTGCGGCAAAGTGACCTCAATCAGCGACCGCGCATCGCCTGGCGGACACCCTTCACCTGACGTGGGCTGGTCGGCATCGGTCCCTTCGGCACTGGCACCGGTGGGCGCAGCGCGTCAAGGGCTCGCAACCGCTGCTTGATGTCGGTGATCTGGTGCGCTTGCAGCGTTTTCGGCAGCTTGCGGATATGGTCGGTGAGCTTGTTCAGCGGCACCTGGCCGTCTTTGTTGCCCATGATCACTGTGGTCACTTTGACTCCATACGCAACCCGCTCGTGCTTTCTCACCTCGCTCGCGAGGAGTTGGCGCACTCGGCCGGGCTCGCCTTCGCCAATGAGTATCAGCCCACCGGGGCCAAGTGTGCGGTGGATGACATCCTGATGCCGATTGGCAGCAATGGCCGGCGTGGAGACCCACTTCTTCGGCAGCATCTGCAGGGCCACCTCGGCCGAGCCAGCCTTACCCGCGTAACGCTTGTAGGTGGCCCTCTTTGCCCGGCGGACCAGCACGATCATCGCGGCGAGCAGGCCGGTCATGACGCCAGCCAAGATCATGTTGAAGGCGTAGCCCCACAGCAAGCCGACGACCACGCTGATCGCCACTGGCAGCAGGAACGCGCCGATCAACAAGTAGGGAAGCGCCCGGTCGTACTCATGGGTGACCTGGTAGGCCCGCTTGATCTGGCGGATCCGGCCCATATCCTTCGGGTCGTTGCTTGCCCTCTTGCGAGCCTTCTCCGCCTTCTTTGCAGCCTTGGCCTGCGCCTTGGCCTCCTTAGCCGCAGCCTTCGGGTTCGCGGCACCACCCGTAGCGTTCTTAGCCGCCGCGTTAGCCATGGGCACTCACTTTCAAGCTTTCGATTCTGCTTGCCGTCCTACACCACCGAAGCATGGACCGACAACGCCTGGCGGGTCTGAAGTGCCTGGCGATACAGCCGACCAGCACGATAGGAGGAGCGTACGAGGGGTCCGCTCATCACGCCAGCGAAACCGATTGCCCTGGCCTCATCGGCGAGTTCGATGAACTCCTCCGGCTTCACCCAACGGTCCACCGGATGATGGCGCGGTGACGGCCGCAGGTACTGAGTGATCGTGATGATCTCGGCGCCGGCGTCGTACAACTCGGCGAGAGCCTGGCTGATCTCCGGTCGGGTCTCGCCCATGCCGAGGATCAGGTTTGACTTGGTGACCAGCCCTGCCACTCGCGAGGCTCTCAGCACGTCTAGAGAGCGGTCGTAGCGGAAGCCCGGGCGGATCCGCTTGAAGATCCGCGGGACCGTCTCCACATTGTGGGCGAAGACCTCTGGCTCAGTCTCAAAAACCTGCCCCAGGTAGTCAGGATTGCCGGAGAAGTCGGGCGCCAGCATCTCCACGCCGATTCCGGGGTTGAGCTCGTGAATCTTGCGAATCGTCTCCGCATAGAGCCAGGCGCCCTCATCGGCAAGATCATCGCGGCAAACGCCGGTGACAGTCGCATAGCGCAGACCCATCGTCCGCACCGACTCTGCGACCCGTACCGGCTCGCCGGCGTCGAAGCTGGCCGGCTTGCCGGTGTCGATCTGGCAGAAGTCGCAGCGCCTGGTGCATACCTCGCCGCCGATCAGGAAGGTGGCCTCGCGGTCCTCCCAGCACTCGAAGATATTCGGGCAGCCTGCCTCCTGGCAGACCGTATGCAACCCCTGGCTCTTGACCAGCTCATGCAGCTCGCGATATTCCGGCCCCATCCGTGCCGTCGTCCTGATCCACGGCGGCTTCTTCTCGATAGGCGTGCTGGCGTTGCGAACCTCCAGGCGCAACGGCTTGCGGCCTTCGGGGGCGATGGTCACCTGGTCAGCCTACTAGTGGCCAGTTTGGCCCGTGAGCTGCGAGCATCGGTATCGCGCGCCGCCGAACGGAGGAGGAGCGAGCTGAGGGCGTTCTTCCCTCAGCGAGTGACGACGACGTCGGCGGATTCAGAGCGCGATGTGCGAGCAACAAGCCCATCAAACAACGTCGCGGCGCCGGAATATCAGTAATGAGCCCAGAACGACAAGGGTGAGCAGCAGCGCCCAGAAGACCAAGCCGTGGGTGAAGCTGACGCCGCGCTCGACCAGCTCAATGATGACGCCGTCGGGCGTCACCTTCTTCACCGGCACGGCGTAGGTGTAACCCCGATCAACGATTGCCGCAAGGTTGCCTTCGGGCGTCCACGGTGTGATGCGCTGTGCCCACGCTTGGGAGCTGAGGGCGCCGCTGCGGACGAACCAGATAAGGAGGGTCGCGAGCAAGACCCCGATGGCACCAGCTGTGTGTCGAGTCACTAGAGCGATGCAGAAGCCGAGGACCGCTAGCGCTATCACAGGCAGGACGCTGCGCACTCCCATCCCGGCTAGTACCGGAACGGACTCGATAGGAGCGCCATATAGGTGGGCCAGCGCGAGGGTGGCGCCTAGGACGAGTGCTGCGCCAAGCGTGCCCAGCAGGGCACCAAACCCGGCCACGGTCAGCAATTTCGACCAGAAGACCTGGCCTCGCCGCGGAACGAACGTCAGCCAGTTCGTGATCGAGCCGGAGCTGTATTCGGCGCCGATGGAGCTGGCGGCGACCGTGAAAGTCACCAGCGCGACGAGGAGGGTCGACAGCTTGAGCGCCGTGCTGGCTGCTTCCTTGAACGGAGTTGCGTCCCCAGTGAACTCCGCCAGCGTGGGCTCGGGAATCACGCACTCGGCAGCCGGCGCGCCCGTATCCCGGCACTCCTCCTCCCACTGCTCGTGGCTGGCAACCCAGTCCTGGTGAACTTGCTGGTACGTCCGCTCTGCTGCCGCGAGCTCCTCACCGGTTGGGGGTGAAAGGACGTCGTTGACCACCAGCTGATACCCGGCGAGCCCAAGCAGCACCGCGACCATCGCGATGCCGGTGAGCCGCCGGCTTAGCAGCCTGGTGGCCTCGGCCCAGATCAGCCGCGTCACGGCCGCCAGCCCCTGTCCGGCAGCTCTGGCTGGCGACGCCGCTCTGGCCGATGCTGCTGCTCGGGCCGACGCTGGCGCTGTTGAGGTGAGCGGCGCGCCGGCTGCCGTCGTCGCTCCTGTGCCGTCAGATGCTGCCCGGCAGTCAAATCCAAGAACACCGACTCCAGGTCGGGCTGGATCGGGGTGAGCTCAGAGACGTACAGGCCTTGATCGGCCAGCAAGCGCGTGATTACTGCAAGGTCGAGCCTGTGATTGACCAGGCTGACCTTGAGAATCCGGTTGGGTAGTGGCTCGACGGTAAAGCCTGCTGTGGTGAGTACCTCGGTTGCCCGCAGATGGTCAGATACGCTAACCCGCGCCGCCGCGTGCCCGTCCGAGGCGAGGATCTGATTGACGTCTCCCTCGGCCAGCAGCCTGCCACGTCCGATGATCGTGACCGTATCCGCGATTTGCTGTACCTCAGTGAGAATGTGGCTGGAGACGAGCACTGTCTTTCCGTGCCGAGCGAGGTTTTGCATCATGGTGCGTATCTCGTGAATGCCGGCAGGATCGAGGCCATTGGTCGGCTCGTCGAAGATCAACAGGTCAGGGTCTTTGAGCAACGTTGCGGCAATCGCAAGGCGCTGTTTCATGCCAAGTGAGTAGTTGCGGTACTTGTCGCGGCCCGCCAGCCCAACTTCGTCGAGCACCGCGGCAACTCGTCGGCGTGGTGCGCCGATGGCCTTGGCCAGCAACTTGAGGTTCTTCTGGCCGGAGAACGCGGGAAAGAACTTGGGCTGCTCGACGACGGCACCCACCCGGCCGATCACCTCATTTAGGGCCAGCGGCACCTCGTGATCGAAAATTCGGATGTGGCCGGAGTCTGCGGCGACGAGCCCGAGGAGCATTCGGATCGTGGTTGTTTTGCCCGAGCCGTTGGGACCGAGCAATCCGTGGACCCCGCCCAAGGGCACCCGTAAGTCCAGCCCGTCGACAGCCGCGTGCTTGCCGCTGCGGGTGCGGTACACCTTGCGCAGGCTGTACGCCTCGACGGCATAGTCGACGATGGGCGGCGCCACGACGGCACGCCGACGAGCCCCGACGGCCGACCTGAGCTCCTCAGGCGGCGCCAACTGCAACCCTGTGCGGGGTAGCGTCCGGCGCGGAACCGATATCCGGCGACTGGACGTAGTCCTCAAAGGCCAGGTAGCGCTCCAGGTGCGGTCGGACGGCCTGCGCGACTTCGGTCAGCGCGAGGTGCCGGCCCAGCTCGACGGTCATGGACGTAACGCCTACACCGGTCAATCCACACGGGATGATCTGGTCGAACCAGCGAAGATCGGGATCGACATTGAGCGCAAACCCATGCATCGTCGTGCCAGCCGCGACCCGAACCCCGATCGCGGCGATTTTGCGTTCGATCCGCTGGTCGTCTGCTGCCAGCCAGACACCTGAGCGCCCTCGGATCCGACCGGTGGTAAGGCCGTATTCAGCGAGCACCGCGATCAAGGCCTCTTCTAGTCGTCGTACGTAGTCAACGACGAGGACGGATTCGGGGAGCCGGACGATGGGATACCCCACAAGCTGACCCGGCCCGTGCCAGGTGATCTTGCCTCCTCGATCGACGTCGATCACCGGCGTGCCGTCGAGGGGGCGTTCCTGCGGCTCGGTGCGCTTGCCTGCGGTGTAGACGCTGGCGTGCTCCAGGAGCAGGACCGTGTCCGGTCGGGAACCGCCAGATACTTCGGCGTGGATGGCTCGCTGCAGGTCCCACGCCGTCTGGTAGTCGACGTGCTCGCTTCCCAGCCCAAGATCGAGGAAGGCCAGTGCCATGGCGCTGAGTCTAATGTCGTACACATGACCAACGATGCGCCGGAGGTCCTCTGGACACCGGAGCCGGCGACTGCCCGGGCCAGCTCGCTCGCGGAGTTCGCGCGATTCGCCCGGGAGCGGCGCGGTGTCGCCGTCGACGAGCTCGACTACGCGTCGCTGCACGCCTGGTCGGTCCGCGACCTGGATGCGTTCTGGTCCGCTGCCGCGGAGTTCCTTGGCGTGCGCTTCCACACTCGCCCGATCGCGACGTTGGCCTCGGCGACGATGCCTGGAGCCGAGTGGTTCCCAGGCTCCACGCTCAACTACGCCGAACACGCACTGGCTGACGGCTCTGGCCGCCGCAACGATGACCTTGGCTTGGTGTTCGTGCGCGAGGACGGGTTGGAACGGCTCCTCACCTACGGCGAGCTGCGAGACCTGGTTGGGAGGGTACGGGCCGGGCTGCTTCGGCTCGGCGTCGGCCGCGGCGATCGGGTTGTCGCCGTATTGCCCAACTGCGTCGAGGCGGTGGCGGCCTTTCTGGCCGTCGCCAGCCTGGGCGCGACATGGTCGTCGTGCTCACCGGATTTCGGGACACGGGCCGTACGCGATCGGTTCGCCCAGCTGGAACCGTCGGTCCTGTTCGCCGTCGACGGGTACCGCTACGGCGGGAAAGCGTTCGACGTACGGGAGCGCATCCGGACACTGCGTCAGCAGATACCGAGCCTGCGCGCGACGGTGCTGGTGCCCTACCTTGACGCTGCCGCCCAGCTGGATGGTGCATCGAGCTGGGCGGAGCTGACAACCGAGGCGGGTCCACTTGAATACGAGGCTGTGCCGTTCGACCACCCGCTCTGGGTCTTGTACTCCTCGGGTACGACAGGGCTTCCCAAGGGGATCGTGCATGGGCACGGCGGAATCGTCGTCGAGCATTTGAAGACGAACCGACTCCATCACGATCTCCGCCCAGGCGAGCGGTTCTTCTGGTTCACCACCACCGGCTGGATGATGTGGAACTTGCTCGTCTCCGGTCTGCTGACCGGTTCGACGATCGTCCTTTACGACGGCAACCCAGGCCACCCCGACCTCGGGACGTTGTGGCAGGTCGCGGAGAAATACGGCATCACCTACTTCGGTGTCTCCGCGCCGTACGTCCACGCATGTCTCAAGGCTGGCCTTCGTCCGGCTGATCAGTTCGACCTGTCGATGGTTCGGGCGCTGGGTTCGACCGGGGCGCCATTGTCGCCTGAGGGTTTCCGTTGGGTCGCCGACGCCGTCGGTAAACACGTCCAGGTCTATTCGATCTCCGGCGGGACCGACGTGTGCACGGCGTTCCTGGAGGCGGCGCCGACCGTACCGGTGTGGATGGGAGAACTGTCGTGTGCAGCGTTGGGCGCTTCCGTTGCCGCGTATGACCCTGCCGGCACGGCGGTTGTCGACGAGGTCGGCGAGTTGGTGGTGACGAAGCCGATGCCGTCGATGCCGGTTTCCTTCTGGAACGACCCGGGCGGCTCGCGGCTGCAGGCCGCTTACTTCGACCATTACCCCGGAGTCTGGCGGCATGGCGACTGGGTGCGCCGGACCCCCCGAGGCTCGTACGTCATCTACGGACGAAGTGACTCGACACTCAACCGCGGCGGAGTTCGGATGGGGACGGCGGACTTCTACGCGGTAGTCGAAGGCCACGAGCAGGTGCTCGACTCACTCGTTGTCGACACAACTGAGCTAGGCGCACCGACTGACGGCGAGCTGTTGTGTTTCCTCGTGCTGGCACCCGACGCCACCTTGGCGGAGGTGGAGCCGCAGCTGCGGCAGACGCTGCGCGCGGAGCTCTCACCACGCCACGTGCCCGACCGGTTCGTCGTGGTCGAGGCAATACCGCACACCCTCAATGGCAAGAAGTGCGAGGTCCCCGTGAAGCGCATTCTCGCGGGCGTGGAACCGGAACACGCGGTGAGCCGGGACGCACTGCAGAATCCGAGCTCACTGGCCACCTTCATCCAGATGGCTGGTCGCTGACCCCTCCCCAGCTGGTGCGGTGTTGTGGGTCTACGTGGTCATTCTGAGGAGTTTCGCCGCGCGCCAGTGGAATGCAGCGGCGGTGTGGGTCCACCCGCGCCCTCGGCCATCGCCTCCATGACCTCGCGCAGCGCGTCAACACCGGAGTATCGCGGCTTCCAGCCCAGCTCGGCGCGAATACGGCCGCTGTCCAGCGTGGGCAGCCCCAGGAACAACCTGAGCAGCGACTCGTCCGAGGGGATCAGTCGCAGCCGCCAGGCGCCTGCCATCACGGCGGAGACGGCCTGCTTCGGTACCTGCACGCGCCGTGCTTCCAGCAGTTTCCCGAGTGCTTCCCCGTCGACGACGGGATCCGTAGCGACGTTGTAGGCGCCGCGGGCATCGCTGAGCAGCGCCAGCCGGTACGCCTCACCGGCGTCGTCGCCGTGCATGGCCTGGAACCGTAGGCCAGCCGGGAGCGGGATGATCGGCAGGCGGCCTGGACGGAGCAATGCGCGCGGAACCAGCGGCCCAGCGAAGATGCGCCGCTGTTCGCTGGCCGACGATCGCTTGAAGATGAAACAAGGACGCAACCGCACGACCCGAATCTCTGGGTGACGCAACTCGTAGGCGTCGAGATAGCGCTCCAGATATGCCTTTTCGCGGCCATACGCCGCCGTGGGAATGCTGTGCGTCGGCCAGCTTTCGTCCACGTGTCGACCAGGTGCTGGCGAATAAGCGGCCAGAGACGACGCATAGACGACAGTCCCGACCCTTGCATCGGCCGCCGCCTGCAGAACGTTCATGCTGCCGAGCACGTTGATGTCCCACGTTGTCAGCGGCTGGTGCGTCGGCTGGAATGCCCACGTCAGCAGTACAACAGAGTCAGCGCCCTGCAAATGTTGGGCGACCTCCGGCGACCGGACATCCGCCGCTTCGAATCGGGTATTCGCCGGCTGCCACGACGACGGGATTCGCCGCGCCACCCCAACGATCTCGGTAACTGCGGGGTCTGCAGCGAGCGCTTCGACAACACTCGTCCCGACGTTTCCCGTTGCACCGACGACGACGACCTTCATGAGTTCCTCTCAGCGTTCCTTAGGCTCCGCTCGCGCACGGCGCACGCCTCCGACGCTCGCCGAGACAGTTTGGGTATACCCGCTCTCAGAGCCCGAACTCAGCTCCGAAGTCGCCTTCCTCCAGGCGTGCTTTGAGAGTGCTGAGGAATCGGGCCGCCTCGGCGCCGTCGACCAGTCGATGGTCATAAGACAGTGACAGGTACATCATGTCGCGGATGGCGATGACCTGGCCGAGCCGCGGGTCGGAGATCACCACCGGCCGCTTGACCAGCGCACCGGTTCCGAGGATCCCCACCTGCGGCTGGTTGATGATCGGTGTGTCCATCAAAGTGCCAGTGGAGCCATAGTTGGTGATCGTGAAGGTGCCGCCGACCAGCTCGTCCGGTGTCACCTTGTTCTGCCGCGTACGTGCCGCCAAGTCGGCGATCCGCTTGGCCAACCCGCCAACGCTCAGATCACCCGCATCCTTGATCACCGGAACCAGCAGACCCTTCTCGGTGTCCACGGCAATGCCGAGATGCTCCGCCTCCGGGTAGGTAATGGTCTTCTCCTCGGTGTCGATCGTCGCGTTCACCTTCGGGTAGACCTTCAAAGACTCGATCGCTGCCTTCGCGATGAAGGGCAAGTAGGAAAGCGTCGCGCCTTCGCGCTTCTTGAAGTCGTCCTTGACCTTGGCGCGGATCTGCGAGATCGCGGTGAGATCCACCTCGACCGTTGCTGTGAGCTGAGCCGCGACCTGGAGGGACTCGACCATGCGTTTGGCAATCGTCTGCCGCAGCCGTGACATTTTCTCGGTGGTGCCGCGCAACGTGCTGGCTGCTGCCGCGGGCGCTGCCGCTGCCGGCTCGGCCGGGGCCTGCGTTGGTGGTGCAGCGGCTGCTTGCTTAGCAGCCTCAGCCTCCTGCTTCGCGGCCTCGGCTGCGGCCAGGACGTCCTGCTTACGGATCCGGCCACCTACCCCGGTCCCGTTGAGCGAGGCAAGGTCGACGCTGTGCTCCTTGGCAAGTTTCCGCACCAGAGGTGTCACGTAGCTGGTGTCAGCGTCACCCCCTACCGGTGTGGGGGCGGGGGTAGCCGCGGTCGCCGGTCCGTGCTGTTCAGGCCGGGCGTCCTCCTTCGCGGTCGCTTCCGTAACTTTGGGCTCCCGCTCCGGTTGTGGTCCGGGTTCGGGCTGAGGTGCTGGTTGGGCCTGTGGCTCTGCACCCTGGGCCTGCGGCTCTGGTTGAGGCTCGGGCTCGGGAGTTGGCTCCGGCTCAGGCGACGGCGGTGCCGCGGCTCCGGCCTCCCCGATGACCGCAAGGACTGCTCCAACTTCGACCGTCTCGTCTTCCTGAACGCGTATCTCCAACAATGTGCCGGAAGTCGGTGAAGGGATTTCGGTGTCGACCTTGTCGGTTGAGACTTCCAGCAGCGGCTCGTCAGCTGCGACCGAATCACCAACCTGCTTGAGCCAGCGACTTACCGTCCCCTCGGTCACGCTTTCGCCCAGTTCGGGAAGGGTCACATCGGTGCCAGCTGCCGCGCCGCCGGAGCCAGCGGCAGGCGCTGCCGTCTCAGCCGTTGTTTCGGCGTCAGCCTCTGGTTGCTCGGGCTCCTGACGAGCTTCCGCTGGCTGGGCTTCCTCCTGCTCTTCTTCCTCCTGCTGGGCTTCGTCCTGCTCTTCTTCGTCCTGCTGGGCTTCGTCTTGCTGGGCTTCCTGCTGCGGCGCTTCCTCCTGGGCCGGCGCCTCGGCAGCCTCTTCGGAGGAAGCCTCGGCAGCCTCTTCGGAAGGAGCCTCGGGTGCTTCCGCACCCTGCCCATCGGCCTCACTCGGCTCGCCGATCACAGCGAGCACGGCGCCCACCTCGACCGTCTCGTCCTCCTGCGCCTTGATCTCCAACAGCACCCCAGAAGCGGGGGAGGGGATTTCGGTGTCAACCTTGTCTGTCGACACCTCCAGCAGTGGCTCATCGGCTTCGACGGTGTCACCGACCTGCTTGAGCCACCGGCTGACGGTTCCTTCGGTGACGCTTTCGCCGAGTGCGGGGAGGGTTACAGAGGTCGACATGGCTGTGAGGACTCCTTCATCGTGCTGGTGCTCAGTTGCGGCCTAGGGTCACTAGTGGCTGGCTCGGCGGAACTCGCTCGGCCTCTTTTGGGTGCCGGTGGGCCACAGCCTAGCCTCAGCAGGTCGGCTTGGAGCCAGTGCGGTTGTTGGTCTAGGCATGTTCCAGTCGGATGGGTTATCCATGGGAGTGCAAGGGCTTGCCAGCAAGGGCAAGGTGCGCTTCGCCGAGCGCCTCGTTCTGCGTGGGATGGGCATGAATCAGGCCCGCGACATCAGTCGGAAACGCATCCCAGTTGGTGATCAGTTGGGCCTCGCCGACAAGCTCGCTGACGCGGGCACCAATCATGTGGACGCCAACAACGGGCCCGCCCGGTTGGCGTACCAGCTTCACAAATCCACGTGTCTTCAAGATCTGTGACTTGCCATTGCCGGTCAGGTCATATGTGAGCGTCTCGGAGTCGCCGAAGCGTGTCCGTGCCTCATCTTCGTTTAGCCCTACGGAGGCGATTTCGGGTTCGCAATAGGTGACGCGGGGTACCTCGGCATCGACGATTGGTGTCGGAGCCTGTTCGAGGACACCGGCCTGGTGGGCGATCTCCTCGGCAACAAAGATGCCGTGCGCGAAGCCACGATGCGCGAGTTGCAAGCCAGGCACGACGTCGCCCACCGCGTACACCTGGGGGATTGATGTCTCGAGCCGTTCGTTGACCCTGACGAACCCGCCATCCAGCTTTACGCCGGCCTCCTCATAACCGAGGCCACTGGTCTGCGGCCCGCGGCCGACCGCAACCAGCATGAGCTCGGCCTCAAGCTGCTGCCCGTCTGCTAACTCCATCCGTACGCCGGACTCGACTGTCTGGCACCCAGACATGGCGGCCCCCGTGATGACGTTGATCTCACGTTTGCGGAAGGCCCGTTCCAAAGCGGCGGAAATGCTGGAGTCCTCCCCGGAGACGAGTCGAGGAAGCGCCTCAACGATCGTGACGTCCACGCCGAAGGATCGCCAGGCGGAGGCGAACTCCACACCAATCACCCCACCGCCGAGCACAATGGCCGAGGTGGGAAGCCGGTCGAGCCGGAGCGCCTGCTCGCTGGTGAGAATTTTCGTGCCGTCGATCTCCAGCCCAGGCAGCGAGCGCGGGTACGACCCGGTGGCCAGCACCAGATTGGTCGCCTGGTATGTCTGTCCGCCGACGGTCACGATCGGACGTCCGTCACTCTGCGTCAGTTGACCAGCACCTTGAACGATGGTGATCTGACGAGCGCTGATCAGGCCGGATACACCCCGATAGATGCGCCCGACAACGCTATCGGCGTAGGAGACCACCCCGGCGAGGTCGACTTTGTCGATCGCCGCATGGACGCCGAACTGGCTTCCGTTGCGCACCGAGTCCGCCACTTCAGCGGCGTGCAGCATCGCTTTAGTGGGAATGCAGCCGCGGTGCAAGCAGGTACCACCGACCTTGTCCTTTTCCACTAGCGCGACCGAGAAGCCCAGCTGAGCTGCCCGTAGCGCACAGGCGTAGCCCCCGCTGCCGGCACCGAGCACGATGAGATCGAACGAACCAGCCATGCCGCCATCCTCTCAGCCGCCGTGAAGGCCACGTTTTCCCGCAGGTACCGGCCATAATTGGCCCATGAGTTGGTTCCGGCGGTCTGCAAGCCGGGTGAAGAAGAGCCGCGGCTATGCCTCGCAGAGCCGTACGGTAGACGACGCTGTGACGTCGCACCTCACTCAGTTCGCGCGGAGTCGACGGGGAGTGGAGGCCTTTGTCGAGCCCAAGACTGCGGTAACCCAGACCACTCTGCTGCTGGTCGCCTTCGACGGAGAGTGGACCAGACGGGTCGTACCGTCACCCGAATGGGCCCATGCGTTCGCCGAGTCTTTGCAAATTCCTGGCTATGACGCGGCGGTCGTGGGCTATCCGCAGCGGATGCGCGACTACAACACCCGCAACAAGAAGCACCCCGACCTGCGCTGACGCCGATACAGACCGGCTGCAGCCAGGAGCCCTATTTCTCAGCAGCGAGCTCGGCGAAAACGGGCTTGAGTTCTACGGTGCACCGCTCCAGCAGCGGCAACAGCCTGCGCAGCGTCGTTACATCGTCGGGATCCGGCGGCTCCCCCCGGTCGACGGCGATCAAGTCGGCGGCATGGTCGAGGTCAGGCAGCGAGCCCAGTGCGTGGTGGCCGAGCAGCGCAGCTCCGGTACCTGCGCCTTCGGGGGAGGCCGCCAGGCCGACCGGCAGATCGAGGGCCGCCGACAGCACCTCGCGCCATACCGGCGACTCCATCGCCCCACCCGTTGCGCGCACCTCCGTAACCTTTACCCCAGCTGCGTCCAAGGCCAACCCGACCAGAGCCAGTTGCATGCAGACACCCTCGACCGCCGAACGCACCAGGTGCCCGCGGCGGTGATAGCGGCGCAAGCCGATCCAGGCCCCCTGCAGCCCGGGCTCCCACCAGGGGGCCCGCTCGCCCAGCAGGTACGGCAAGCAGAGCAACCCTTCGCTGCCGAATGGCACGTGGGCAGCTTCCTCCAAAAGCCGCCCGTCGGCCGCGTCCCGCTCCTCGCCCTGGACGTCCTCGGTCACCATCCCCAGCGTCGCACTGGCCCAACGAACCACCGAACCCGCATTGTTGATCGCGCCGCCGAGCACCCAGTGATCATCGGTGAGGGCATAGCAGAACAGCCTGGCAGCTTGGTCGACGGCGGGCGCGGGTCGCACTGCGCGCATCGCTCCGCTAGTGCCTAGAGACACCGCGGCGACCCCCTCTCCTACCGCGCCCAAGCCCAAGTTGGCCAGTGGGCCGTCGGAGGCTCCGACCACGATGGGAAGGTCACGCGGCAACCCGGTTCGCTCGGCCACGTCCGAACGGAGGCCGGTTACGACATGAGTAGTGGGCACGACGACGGCCAGTTGCTCGGCATGAATACCGGCAAGCTGCAACGCCTCCGGATCCCACTGCCGGGCGGTGATGTCGTACAGCCCGGTGGTGGAGGCACATGACAAGTCGATCAGATACCCGTCCTCGCACAATCCGGACAGCACGACCTCCTTGACCCCGCCCCACTTGAGGGTGCTGGCGAAGGCGTCGGGGTGATGCAGTCGCCACCACAACAGCTTGGGGAGCGGCGACATCGGATGGACCGGCGTCCCGGTGCGCTTGTGCAACTGTCCCTGCGAGCTCTCGGCGAGGCTGCGCGACTCCTCTCCAGCGCGGCTGTCCGCCCACGTGATCAACGGCCCAGTCGGTGAGCCCGCGCCATCCAGCGGTACCAGCCCGTGCATCGCCGCGCTGAGGCAGAGCCCGACCACCCGGTCCCCCCGCTGGCGGACCTCCGTCACGACCTCGGCCACCGCCTCCACAGCCGCCGTCTGCAATCGCACCGGATCGAGCTCGGCGTAGCCGGGCTCTGGCACCAGGAGCGGGTACCCGACGCTGGACGTGGCGATGACCGTGGCGTCGGCAGCCACAGCTACCGCCTTGGTCGCCGTAGTGCCCGAGTCCAGCCCGATAACCAGATCCATGAGGAGCAGGCGCTCAGCCGCCGAACAGCCTCTCGAACTGGGCGCGGAAGGTCAGCACCGACAGCGTGCCGAACAGCAGGATCGACCAGACCAGCACCGCGACCCGGACCCCACGGATCTTGATCGGCCCGGGCAGTAGCTTGCGGTTGATCAAGATCAACAGTCCCGAGTACATGAACATCATGAACCCGCCGGTCACCGCCGAGATGACCAGCAGCACGATCGGCTGGTCGATGCCGACCAGCAGCACGATGATCCCGATCAGCACCAGGCCCCAGACCAGGCCAGCGTAGAGTTTGGACTCGTTTGCGTTATGGGCGTATGAGGTCTTGATCACGTCTGCGGCGATGCGGCTGGTGTAGTCGACGATGCCCATCGATGCCGCGAACAGCGAGAACGCACCTATCGCCCAGAACAGGTACTGGAACCAGGAACCGACCCGCTCGCCCAGCACCTGGCCCTCGGTTTGGATGAAGGCGATGCTGTTGGGAAGGTCCTCGCGGCCAAACACCGTGGCGTAGGCGAGCAGTGAGGTGAACAAGATCGTAATGAAGGTAATCGCCACAAAGGTGCTGAGCTGTTCGATATTGGAGAAGCGCCACCAGCCCCGCCAGCGCTTCATGTTCTCCTCAGTGGGCTCGAAGATGTAGCCGCTGCTCCGGCCGGCGACTGGCTTCCCGGTTACCGGACTGGCCAGCCGGGGCACGTAGCTGCCCATGCCGAAGCCCTTGTCGCGGATCCAGTTGGACTGGCACAGGTTTTGCCCGCCGCCGGCCCCAGCGAAGGCCAGCGCGCCGAGTAGCAGGGCGAAGCCCAGTTCGACCGGGATCCGGGGCCGGGTGACCACCTGCGGCAAGTCGGCCCAGGCGTTGGCGCCGATGGCGAAGATCGAGGCGACCAGGATCAGGGTCAGCACCAGGGCGACCTTGAGCATCTGGGCCCGCTCCAGCGCGGTGTATACCACCGGAGCCAGGGTCAAGACCAACCCGACGGTGAGCAGGATGCCGATCGCGATCCAGGTCGGCTTGCCGCCGAAGATGTAGCTGATCAGGGTGGCCGAGCTGGTTGCCCAGCCTGGCCACAGGTTGGCGAAGTAGGTGAGTATGGCGAATACCAGGCCCCAGTGCCGCCAGAACCGGCTGAATCCGGTCAGGGCGGTCTCCCCGGTGGCAAGGGTGTAGCGCTCGATCTCCATGTTGAGGAAGAACTGCGTCGCCAGGCCCACTATGGCCGCCCAGACGAAGACCAGCCCAACCTGGGAGGCGATGTAGGGGTAGAGGATGAACTCACCTGAGGCGAGGCCGACGCCGGCGGCGATGATGCCCGGGCCGATCAGGGGCAAGTACTTCTTGGGCTCAGGCGGCATCTCGCGTACTTCGGGCTTGCCCACATTGTGCGTGGGAAAGACGTCGGCCACCGCGGTGCTGGTCGGGGGGGAAGTTCCTGCGTCGTCTGACTGAGCCATGTGCCCTCCTCGTCAAGCCCTATGCGCAGTATTTCGGCCCTGTGCTGCCATGGCAACTACCCGCGCGGGTTGCGGCGCGGCCCTGGCTACGGACCAATCCCCATATATCGGGTCTCCGAATCACGAACGTGTGAAACGTCTGCGTGAGTGGGAGTACATGGCCACCCCGGATCGCCTTGGGGGGCGGCGTCTCACACCTCCGGCCGTGCTGGCAGCGGTGCTGAGTCGGTGGGATGGGACCCGGCACCGGGCGGCTGTCAGCACGGCTGTATCGGTCAGGCCGCCAACGAGCGGGCGAGCGCGATGAGCGTGCGTACGCCGGTCCCAGTTCCACCCTGTGCGACATACCCGTAGGGCTTTCCATCGAGGAATGCGGGTCCGGCAATGTCGAGATGTGCCCATGGGGTGCCTTCTGCCACGAACTCCCGAAGGAAGGCGGCGGCCACCAGAGCGCCAGCCCAACGGTCGTGTCCGGTGGAACGGAGGTCGGCGACCTTGGAGTCCAGCTTGTCTCTGATCTCCTCTGGGATCGGAAGCTGCCAGACGTACTCACCAGCGGTCTCGGCAGCATCCAGAACCAGGTCGGCCGTAGCGTCGTCGGTGGCCATCAGACCAGCCGTACGGTGGCCGAGGGCGACTACGCACGCGCCCGTCAGCGTCGCGACGTCGACCACGAGGTCGGGATGATCCTCGTTCGCCCGTGCCAGAGCGTCGGCCAAGACAAGCCGTCCCTCGGCGTCAGAATTGCCGTTCTCGACTGTCTTGCCGCCATAGATGGTCAGCACGTCTGAGGGCCGAAAAGCACTGCCGGAGGGCATGTTCTCCGCGAGTGCACCATAGGCCGTGACTTTGATCTTGAGGCCCAACTGGGCGATGGCGTGTACCGCACCCAACACGGTTGCCGCGCCGGCCATGTCGCATTTCATCGCGTACATGCCCTCGGCAGGCTTGAGATTGAGGCCACCACTGTCAAAGGTGATGCCTTTGCCCACCAGGGCGAGATGGAACTTCGCTCCTTTCGGGCTGTAGCTGAGCCGGACGAGCCGTGGGGGCCGGAAGGATCCACCGCCGACTGCCATCAACCCGCCGTAACCACCCTCACTCAACGCCGTCTCATCCAACACGTCGACGGTGATGTTGCCGCCGAGAACGAGCTTGCGCACCTGCTCCGCGAACGACTCCGGGTACAGCAGGTTGGCGGGCGTATTGACCCACTCACGCACCGTCACGACCGCTTGCGCAACGATCTGGGCAGCGACGTCAGCACCCTTGACATCGGTTGGATGGATCACGGTGATCGCGCCGATTGTGCCGCCGTTGGCCGGCTCGGCGCTGATCGGCTGATAGTCGTAGCTGCCCAGCAGCGCGCCCTCGGCAACCGCAGCGAGCTGCTCGGAGCTGGCGGTGCCCAACGAAACGGCGACCGAGAGGCTGCCGTTCTCCGCTATAGAGGCGGCGTGTCGTACGCCGGCCCCGGCCGCGCGCCGCAAGTCCTCGTTGGACTGCTCCGAACCGAGACCCACGACGACGATGCGTGGTCCACTGCCGGCCGCGGGCAGAGTCCGCTTGCTGTCCGCGGTCGCCTTGGCGCCAAGCGAGACTGCCATATCGCCGACGGAGACGCCGAAGCGTTTCGCGAACGAACGGCCGATTGCTTCGGGCACTTCCTGTAGCCCTGTCTCACTCAGGCACACTACGAGGACGTCAGCGTTGCGGGGCAGGCCCTTGGCGACGGCGAGCGGGGGAAGCATCCGGGTTGGCACGATAGAACATCCTTCAGTAGTCACGTGATCAAATGGGGCGTCAACAGGTTAGTCGGTTGTGGCCCTGATCCATCCTGAACGTTCGGTGCCCGCTGGTGATCGGAGGATACAGATGAGCGCGGAACAAGCCGATTCTGGCGCGTTGCTGAACTCGCCGCTGCATCAGCGACATGTCGCCGCCGGCGCCAAGTTCGCACCCTTCAGCGGCTGGTCCATGCCCCTGGAGTACTCAGGTGCTGGAGTGCTCGCGGAACACGCGGCTGTCCGCAATGCCGTCGGGATCTTCGACGTCAGTCATCTCGGCAAGGCCGCCGTGGCCGGGCCAGGTGCGGCGGACTTCGTCAACCGGTGTCTAACTGCTGATCTCCGCAAGATCGGACCGGGCCAGGCGCAGTACACGTTGCTCTGCAATCCCGACGGTGGCGTCGTCGACGACATGATCGCCTATCTCAGGTCTCCGGATCAGGTCTTCCTGATCCCCAATGCGGCGAACTGCGCACAGGTGGTCACTCTGCTGGCCGAGGCCGCGCCCGAAGGCGTCACGGTGAGCAATCAACATCGCGACTTCGCCGTGCTGGCTGTGCAGGGCACGTTGTCCGACGAGGTGCTGTCGGCCACTGGCTTTCCGGTTGGCCATGACTACATGACGTTCATCGGCGCTGACTACCAGGGAACGTCAATGACCGTCTGCCGCACCGGTTACACCGGGGAACGTGGGTACGAGCTGGTTGTCCCGGCCAGTGCCGCCGAAGCTGTGTGGGATGCAGTGCTAGCGGCTGGAGAGCCGTACGGGCTGCAACCAGCCGGGCTCGGGGCACGGGACACGCTGCGAACCGAGATGGGTTACCCGCTGCACGGCCAAGACCTCTCACCCTCCATCACGCCGGTACAGGCACGCCTCGGCTGGGCGGTGGGGTGGAAGAAGGAGTCCTTCTTTGGAGCCGACGCGCTCCGCGCGGAGAGGGAGGCGGGTCCGAAACGCCTACTGCGTGGATTGCGCGCTGTCGGACGAGGCATTCCGCGACCGGGAATGATTGTTCGCCTCCCGGACGGCCGCGAGGTCGGCACTGTGACCTCGGGCACCTTTTCACCCACCCTCAAGACCGGCATCGCCCTCGCGCTGGTCGAAGCAGGCGTTAATGACGATGACGTGGTGACGGTGGATATCAGGCGCCGTCAGGAACCTTTCATGATCACGAAACCGCCCTTTGTGACCCCCGGGAGTACGGGAGTCCTGAGCACCGGCTCCGCGCTGCGAGCGTCGGGAATCGCGCGCCGCCGCACGGAGGAGGAGTGAGCGGAGGCGTTCTTCCTCTGCGAGCGACGACGACGGCGGCGGATTCCAAGCGCGATGCGCGAGCAGTGCCAAAAGCTAAACGTCGAAGACGCAGTCGTCTCGATCTTCCAGAGCGCAGCGGATGCGGCGTCTTTGGGTGGCGCTGAGCTCCTCCGGTAGTTCGTCCGCGGGGAACCAAGCAACCTCGGTGGACTCCTCATCGCCGACCTGCGCCTCACCAGAGACGTAACGGCAACGAAAGCACATCGAGACGAACTGGCAGGTGTCACCGTTCGGATAGACCACATCCGGATCTGTGGTGAGTAGGGCCAGCCGCTCGACCTCGGCTGTGATTCGAGTCTCCTCCATCAACTCGCGGAGAGCCGTAGCGGCTGGTTGCTCGGAGGGTTCCACAATCCCGGCTGGCAAGCTCCATCGCCCGGTATCACTGCGTCGTGTCAAGAGGAGATGGACTCGGTCCGGTTCCAGGTCAGTCCGGACCACGACCGTGGATACGCCGGGCAGCAGCAACCTGCCCGGTCCGTACACCCGCCGAATGGTGGCGATGTAGTCAGGGGTCGGCACTTAATCGACCCTAATGGCCCTCCAGCTGCGAGCGGCGCGATTGCGAGAGCAGCTCCAATTAAACGTCCGGCTCCAAAGACATGGGCCCGTACACAAGCCGGTCGGCCTCGTAGAGGCTCACTGTCCGAACGCCCGCGCGGAGCAAGCTGGGATAGAACTCGCCCAGCCAGGTCTCCGCCTCACCTTGGGTCTGGAAGGTGCGACCGATGGAGGGCAGATCCGGGTTGGAGCGGCTGGAAACGGGTCTGCGGTCGGGCACCCAGCGCCAGCTCATCGGATCACCTTGTGCGCCATCGCAAGTTTGGTCGTTCCACTTCCGCTAGTACGCCTCGCCGCGCTTGATCCGCGGCGGCGGTGACCGGAACCTTCGGATCTGGGTGCTGCGCGTCATCCCGTAGAGGAGCAGCCCCTTCGGTGAGGCATTGGGCAACCGGGCCGCCAGCACCTTCTTGAAGCGGCGCCACATCAGATAGCCGTCAACGAACACGCCAAAGATGAACAGGTACATCGCCAAGGTGCTAATTAGAGTCACCTCGGGCCAATAGCTTCCGAGGATGGTTACGGCCAAGATCAGTACGACTGAGGGCAGCAGGAACTCGCCTAGGTTGAAGCGGGAGTCAATGTAGTCACGCATCAACGCCTTCTCGGGTGCGGCTTCACGAGCACTGATCGCCTTCATGCGCTGTGCCCGCGACTGTCGGCTGGCGGCGGCCCGAGCTTCCTTCTTGCTGAGCGTCGTGGTCAGGCGCTGACGTCGCGCGGCCTCGGCTTCCTTGCGGGTCGGCGTCGGACGGTCTTTCTTGCCAGCCGGGCCAGAATCGACCGCCGTCGGCGCCGGCTCCGGCGTAACGGCCTGATTGTTGCGGCGAAAGAGTGCCACGGGTCCCTCTCACTACTTGTTGTGACGCTGCCGCACGGCAGGGTTGGGTGATCTGGCCCTGGATTCTCTCAGGGGATCACCCCAAAGACGAAACTACTCTCCTCCCTCGCTGTGATCGGTTTCTCTGCAGAGATACGGTGGAAGCCTGTGAGCGGCCCCGGCCGCGGAACCTGAGTCTGGAAGGACCAGCTGACACCTCATGAGCGGCATTTTTCAACGGATCTCGTTGATCTTCCGTGCCAAGACCGACAAGGCCTTGGACAAACTCGAAGATCCGCGCCAAACCCTCGACTACTCATACCAGCGCCAGCTCGAGCTGTTGCAGAAAGTCCGTCGCGGCGTAGCCGATGTGGCGACCAGCCGGAAGCGGATCGAGCTCCAGGCCAATCAGCTGAACACCCAGGCCGACAAGCTGACCAACCAGGCTCAGAAGGCGCTCGAAGTCGGCCGAGAGGATCTCGCCCGCGAGGCCTTGACACGACGGTCCGGCCTTCAGCAACAGCTGAGCGACCTGCAAGTTCAGCACGCTCAGCTCCAGGGGGAGGAGGAGAAGCTCACCCGCGCCAGCCAACGGCTGCAGGCCAAGGTGGACGCGTTTCGGACCAAGAAGGAGACGATCAAGGCCACCTACTCGGCCGCCGAGGCGCAGACCCGGATCAATGAGGCGTTCTCTGGGATCAGTGAGGAGATGGGCGATGTCGGCCTCGCGATCCAGCGAGCCGAGGACAAAACAGCCCAGATGCAGGCCCGTGCCGGTGCTATCGATGAGCTACTGGCCAGTGGTGCTTTGGACGATCCCACAGGGACGGCCAAGGACGACATCACACTCGAGCTGGAACAGCTGGCCTCCACCTCCGACGTGGAGAACGAACTCGCCCGGATGAAGGCGTCGCTGGGCGCCGGTCCTGCGGCGGCGCCTCAGGCGATCGAGGGCCAACAACCTCCGCCCGCAGCACAGCAGCCACCGAGCCAGGCAGCGCAGCCACCAAGCTTGGATGCGCAGGCTCCACCGGAATACCAAGCCCCTCCAGCGCAAGATCAGGAGGCGCCACCGGCCCAGCCACAGGGTGACCTGCGATGATCGTTCGCATCCTGAATGAAGGTCAGTGGCACCTGACCGACGAGGCCGTACGAGGGCTCAACGCCTTCGATGACGCCGTGGAGCAGGCGGTCACAGCGGGCGATCAAGATCAGCTAACGAAAGGTCTGGCTGCGCTGTTGGACCGGATCCGGACAACGGGGACCCAGTTGCCGGATGACTCGCTTGAGGACTCCGATTTGATCTTGCCAGATGCCGACTCGACACTGCAGGAGATGCAGCAGCTGCTGAGCGAATCCGAAGAGGGCCTTATCCCCGGCTGAGCGCGTGCGCCCATTTCTACAGCCGCTCGCGCATCGCGCATTCCATTATCGAGGGAAGTAGACGCGCACGGCGTGTCGAGGAGCAGGCCATGAGACCATTCGGCGCGTGAATGTTGAAACCTGGATCGCGATCATCGCAGCGTTCGTCGCGCTAATGGCGCTCTACCTCAGTGTGCAGTCCGCAAGTGCCGGTGTTCGACCAGCCGATGCTGCCGAGAAGCAGACGGATATCCAGGAGAAGCGCATCGACGCTGCACAGCGGCAGGACTCCTACCGCTGACCGTGAGTGTTACCCAGCCGTCGATGGCCGAAAGATTTCCGGTATTTCGCACGAACTTGATACAAATCGCATCGGGTCCTGGACTTTTCAGCGATTCAGCGCGTCACTAGATCTAGGGCCCGATACAGGGGGAGAGGCTCCAGCTAGATGGAGGCACAAGACTTGGACCTAGCTGGAGTCTCCTGCTGAACCTATCGAGGTTCGCGCTTGGGGCGCAGTCCAGACCCCGTTTGGTTAGGTCAGTCGCGGGCGGTCTCGCCAGGTAGGTCTAGCATCCGCTGCAGGGCAACCTTGGCGTGGTGCGCGGTTTCGGAATCGACGCTGATCTGGTTGACCACGTGGCCTTGGGCCAGGTTCTCCAATGCCCAGACCAAGTGCGGCAGGTCGATCCGGTTCATCGTGGCGCAGTAGCAGACGTGCTGTTCGAGAAAGCTGATCTCGCGATCGGGATGATCATGGGCGAGCCGCTTCACCAGGTTGAGTTCGGTGCCGATGGCCCATTTGGAACCAGGCTCGGACTGCTGGATGGTCTTGATGATGAACTCGGTGGATCCGATGAAGTCGGCCTTCAGCACGACCTCGTGTTGACACTCGGGGTGTACCAACACATTGACACCAGGGATCCGGGCGCGTACGTCGTCGACGGCTTGTTCGGTGAACCGTCCATGCACCGAGCAGTGACCCTTCCACAAGATCATCGTGGCTGCTTGCAGTTCATCGACGGTTAGGCCGCCGTTGTACTGATGCGGGTCATAGACCACGCAATCGTCCAGGCTCATGCCCATTTGGAGTACAGCGGTATTGCGGCCGAGATGCTGATCGGGGAAGAAGAGCACCTTCTCGCCGCGGCGCAGAGCCCACTGGAGCACAGATTTGGCATTGGAGGAGGTGCACACCACCCCGTCATGCTTGCCGCAGAACGCCTTGATGTCGGCCGAGGAGTTCATATACGTCACCGGCACGGTGAGGTGCGCGACTCCTGCGTCGGCCAGTACATCCCAGGCATCCTCAACCTGGGCGAGCCGGGCCATGTCAGCCATCGAGCATCCGGCAGCCAGGTCAGGCAAGATCACCTTCTGCTCAGGCGCTGTCAAGATGTCGGCCGACTCGGCCATGAAGTGCACGCCGCAGAACACGATGAATTCGGCGTTCGGGCGGGCTGCTGCTTCTCGGGCCAGCTTGAAGGAATCGCCGGTGACGTCGGCAAACTGGATGACCTCGTCCCGCTGGTAGTGGTGACCGAGGACGAACAGGCGGTCGCCCAGGGCCGCCTTGGCTCGCCTGGCCCGCTCCACCAGGGCTGGGTCGGAAGCCGGCGGCAGATCGCCCGGACACTCGACACCACGCTCGGATCGGGGGTCGGACTGCCGCCCGAGGACAAACAGCGACAGTGGTGTCCCGGAGCTGAGAGGCGTGGACGTGGGGGAGCTCGTCACGCAACAAATGTACTCATTGCTCGCACGCCCCCTAATTTCACGACAGCGTGCGAACAGTCGAAATCACGTTTTTCGGCCGGGCGCACTGGGCCCCAGCAAAGATAGGGACACAATCGACTGTGCGGATCGTGATCGCAAGCGACTTCATTGGTGCGCTCTCCTCGCGGCGGGCCGGTGAGGCTATTGGCTCAGGCTGGTTGCCGGATGCCGAGGTATCGGTGCTTCCGATCGGAGACGCTGGCGCTGGCTTTGCCGCTGCGTACGCCGAAGTCGCCGGCTTCACGACCTCATCTCAGGAGGCCAACGGCGTCATCGTGACAACTGGGCATGGATCCGACACGGGTGTCGTGCAGGTCCTTGGACGAAAAGGTGGTCAGGGGATCCCGTACGAGCAGTCATCCCGAGCGATCGGCGACGCCATTGCGGATTCCCTCCGCAACAGGCAGGTGCGCCGGCTGATGGTCGATCTGGCTGGTCTATGGGTCCATGACGCCGGCGCCGGCTTGCTCGCTGGGCTGGGCGCTATCGCAGATCGGCCCCTCGATCGAGGTGTCGCGGGGCTCGACGGACTCAGCGAGGTGGACCTCGCAGGTGTCCGGGCGCTACTGGATGAGACCGAACTGGTGGGCGTGGTGCCCGCCGAACAGCTCAGCCAGCCATTGCTGGGCTTACGCGGCATCACGTCTCGTGCTGGTCGGGAAGCGGACGCAGATCCTGAGCTGATGCTCCAAGCCGACGCCACCCTGGAAGCCTTCGCCCGGCAAGCCTCTCCAACGCATGCGGCGGCGCCAGGAGCGGGAGCCTGCGGCGGCCTGGGGTTCGCGGTGCTCGCACTGGGCGGGCAGCTGAGCACCGGCCCGGCACTCACACTTGCCTCGGCCGCCGGTCAGCAGGCGCTGCGCGGCGTGGACCTTGTGGTGACCGGATGCTCGGTCTTCGATTTCGCGAGCCGCGGCGGAGGTGTTGTCGCTGCGATGGCCGAGGCCGCCGCAGCCGCTCTCACGCCTTGCATCGTCATTGCCGGCGAAGTGCTTATTGGGTCCCGTGAAATGCGGACCATGGGGATCGAGGCGGGGTATGCGGTGCAGGAATCCCTGGTCGACCACCCGCAGCCGGAAATCAGCGAAGAGGAGCTTGCCGCCACCGCTCGCCGGGTGGCCCGATCGTGGAGTTGGTGACGCGGCACACGTCGATACAACTTGGACCGGTCAGCGAGCCCCCTTAGAATGTCATCCATGACGGCAACCGAACAGACCTTCGACAGCCCCGTTCCGACAGCAGACGGCATCCTCTTGACCGACGAGGCAGCAGCCAAGGTCAAGGCCCTTCTGGAAGGTGAAGGTCGCGAGGATCTTGCGCTTCGGGTCGCTGTGCAGCCAGGCGGCTGCTCAGGACTGCGCTACCAGCTGTTCTTCGATGAGCGCAGCTTTGAGGGCGACGTCGTCAAGGGCTTTGGCGGAGTAGAGGTCGTCACCGACCGGATGAGTGCGCCGTACCTGATGGGCGCGACCATCGACTTCGTCGACACAATCGAGAAGCAGGGCTTCACCATCGACAACCCTAACGCCACTGGCTCTTGCGCCTGCGGCGACAGCTTCCACTGATCTGAACATAACGAACTCCCTGCCGCGGGCAGGGAGTTCGTCTGCGTCAGGACTCCCGCCGCACCAGGAACCGCGGAGGATCTGAGGCAAGGAGGGTCTGGCCACGCATCCGGCACCAAGCGGCCAGATCAGGTCCGGCGGCGGGGTCGTCCGCAAGCAGTTCCAGCACCGCACCCACGTTGACCTCACCGATACGACGCCCCACCTCGATGATGGGCCGCGGGCACTTCATTCCGCGGCAATCCAGCGACAGTCCCTGAAAAGGTGACCCCTGAAAACTTGCCTCAGCCTCGTTCACGACGCGCCCACAGTGGCACGGATCCTTGCAACGATCGGGGGTAGTTCGGTCAGAAACTGATTGACCTCCGCAGCGACAGTCGTCCAGGTGAGCCCGATGCGTACGTTGCCATGGGTCAGAGCTCCCATGGCCGCCAGTACATGCGAGGGATGTTCGCTGCTGGCACTGCAGGCAGACCCACTCGCGACAGCAAAACCGGCCTTGTCCAGCTCCAGGGTCAGCGTCTCGCCATCCACGTAAAGCGCCGAGAACGTCAGAAGGTGGGGCACCCGGCGTACCGGATCGCCGGCCACGTCGACATCCGGCACCTGCGCCACGATTCCCGCGCGCAGCTGACCGACCAGGTCGTGCTGGCGTTTTACGACTGTGGGACCCTCCCGCAGCCAGCAGTCCAGAGCCACTGCTGCCGCATAGATGGCCGGCACATCAGGCACGCCCGGCCAGCGGCCGCCTTGGTAGTCGTCGGTGGGGTAGGGCGCTCGCCAACGGGCATTTTTCTTGATCACCAAAATGCCGATCGACGCTGGACCGCCGAACGCGCCAGCCGAGCCCGTCAGCACCGACCAGCCGGCGGCATCGCTGAGGTCGATGCGGCCGAGCGCAGCCGTGGCATCCAGCACGAGCGGCACCGCCCTGTGCTGGCAGATCTCAGCGGCCTCGGCGTAGGGCTGCAGCGTGCCAACCTCGTGGTTGGCCACCTGGATGCACGCCGCAGCGGTGCCGGCGGTGCCCACCGCGGCATCCCACCGTTCTACGTCGACATGGCCCTCATGATCAACGTGCACCACATCATGCACACCGGCGGCAGCCGCAGCCGCAAGCACCGAGGAGTGATCGATTGCTGTTGTGACGATGCGGGAACCAACCCGCCGGCGGCCCAATGCCAGTCCGAGAACGGCAGCCTGACTTGCGTGTACACCGGAGGCGGTGAAGATGACCTCATCCGGTCGTGCTCCCACCGCGGCGGCGACCACTTCGCGAGCCTGGTCCAGGGCCTGTGCGGCAAGGCGTCCAGGCCGGTGCAGCCGGACTGGATCTCCCCACCCCGCCTGCTGGGCATCAAGCCAAGCCTGGCGCGCATCGGCGAGCATTGGCTCGCCGGAAGAGCTGTCCAAAAAGATCTGAGAAACCGGATGCGCCACGCCTCGAAACTAGCGCGCGATTCGCCGCGTCGAGCGCTGGCCGTGCCACACAGTGAGCCGTCAAAAACGCGACCCATACACCGGTGATGACAGCGTCTTCCTACGTTAGGGTGAACAGCAAAGAAGGGTGGCCGCCGCGACTGTGGGCGGGCATGATTCCTCGGTGTGTACTGGTCCGACGAAAGGCGCAACGTGGGTGGCAGGACTCAACGGTCCGCTCTGGGCGACATGACAGTGCTCGCGCCCCGCAGTCGGTTACGCAGCCGTGTTCGTCCCGGCTTGCTGGCCTTATCCCTATTCGGGCTGCTGCTCCTCACCGGGTGCTCGGCAGAATTAGATGCTCAGATCCGGCGGCTGGGCTTCCCGCCGCCTGCCAGCGACCGGTCAGAGCCCATTCTCAATCTATGGATCGGCACCTGGATCGCAGCCTTCGCGGTCGGGTTTCTGGTGTGGGGCCTCATCTTGTGGGCCGGGAACCGCTACAAGACCAAGCACGCCAGGATGCCACGACAGAACCGCTACAACCTGCCGATGGAGATCTTCTACACGATCGCGCCGTTCATCATCATCGCCGTGCTCTTCTACTACACGGTCTTGGCCCAGAATGCGGTTACGGCCAAATCTCCGAACCCTGAGGTCACTATCGACGTCGTGGGCCAGAAATGGTCCTGGACCTTCAACTACAAGGCAGCCGACAATCCAGCCGTCGGGTCGGACGTCTGGGAGGCCGGCACGATCAACCAGACACCCGATCTCTATCTCCCTGTCGGCAAGTTGGTGGAGTTCAACCTCACCTCGCCGGACGTGATCCACTCGTTCTGGGTCATATCGTTCTACGAGAAGTTGGACGTAATCCCTGGTCGCGTTAACACCCTCCAGCTGACGACGACAACCGAGGGTGTGTTCCCCGGGAAGTGCGCCGAATTGTGTGGCACCTATCACTCGGCGATGCTTTTTAATGTGCACGTCGTGAGCGAGAGCGAATACAACGCCTATTTGAATTCGCTCGAGGCGAAGGGCCAGACCGGCGAAGCCAAGGGCCCGGCCGAGGCCAACATCCCTGCGAAGTCAGGTTCTGAGGAGGGTACGCGATGACGACGCTACAGCGTACGGCCACCGCAGCCGAGATCGCGACGCCGAGGCGTCAGATGGGCACGATCGTCTGGAAGTGGATGGTCACCACAGACCACAAGGTGATCGGCAATCTCTACTTCGTCACCTCGATGATGTTCTTCCTGTTCGGCGGCATTCTGGCTATGGCGATGCGGGCCGAGCTGGCATTCCCGGGCATGCAGTACCTCTCGTACGAGACCTTCAACCAGTTCTTCACCATGCACGGCACGATCATGTTGCTGCTGTTCGCGACGCCGCTGTTCGCCGGTTTCGCCAACGCGATCATGCCGCTGCAGATCGGCGCGCCCGACGTGGCGTTCCCGCGGCTTAACATGATCGCCTACTGGTTCTACCTGTTCGGTGGGCTGATCGCCTCCGCCGGCTTCCTGTCGCCGTCAGGCGCCGCGAGCTTCGGCTGGTTCGCGTACGCGCCGCTGAACGACGCGGTCAACTCACCCGGTGTTGGCGGTGACCTATGGATTATGGGTCTGTACATGGCAGGCCTTGGCACCATCCTCGGCGCAGTCAACTTCACCACCACCATCCTGTGCATGCGGGCACCAGGTATGACCATGTTCCGGATGCCGATCTTCACCTGGAACATTCTGGTGACCTCGTTCCTGGTGTTGGTCGTCTTCCCGATTCTCGCCGCAGCCCTCTTGGTGCTGGAGGCCGATCGGGTGCTTGGAGCACACATCTTCGACGCGGCCAATGGTGGACCGATCCTGTGGCAGCACCTGTTCTGGTTCTTCGGGCATCCCGAGGTTTACATCATCGCCTTGCCGTTCTTCGGCATCATCACCGAAGTCCTGCCGGTGTTCAGCCGGAAGCCGATCTTCGGTTATGTCGGCCTTGTCGCGGCCACCATGCTGATCGGGGCTCTGTCAGTCGCGGTCTGGGCACACCACATGTTCGTTACCGGCGCGGTCAACCTACCGTTCTTCTCCTTCATGACCTTCCTGATCGCCGTGCCAACAGGCGTCAAGTTCTTCAACTGGATAGGCACCATGTGGGGCGGCAATATTGCCATGCGAACGCCCATGCTCTGGGCTGTCGGCTTCCTGACGACTTTCTTGTTCGGCGGCCTCACCGGCATTGTGCTGGCCAGCCCGCCGCTCGACTTCGCGGTTTCTGACTCGTACTTCGTGGTGGCGCACTTCCATTACGTGGTATTCGGCACGGTGGTCTTTGCGATGTTTGCTGGCTACTACTTCTGGTGGCCAAAGCTGACCGGCAGGATGCTGGACGAGACGCTGGGCAAGATCCACTTCTGGCTGCTCTTCATCGGATTCCACGTCACCTTCCTCATCCAGCACTGGCTCGGCGCCGAGGGAATGCCACGCCGTTATGCGGACTACCTGCCAAGCGACGGTTTCACTCTCGGCAACCAAATCTCTTCGGCAGGCGCCTTCCTGCTCGGTGCCTCAACGCTGGTCTTCTTCTGGAACGTGTGGAAGAGCCGGAAGAACCCGAAGGTGAACCTGGACGATCCGTGGGGATGGGGCCGCTCGCTGGAGTGGGCGACCACCTGTCCACCGCCGCGCCACAACTTCACTCAGCTGCCCAAGATCCGCTCGGAGTCGCCGGCCTTTGACCTGCACCACCCCGAGGTTGCGATCCTGGAGTACGGCGAGGACGAGGAATTCGACGACACAACGGTGGATGCCGGTGAAGACACCGGTCGCTTGTCGGAGCTGAAACACCGGGTGGCCGGTGACACCAATGACCTGGCCGCGCAGTGGGAGTACGGGCATCATGGCAAGTCACCCGACCCAGAGGAGGATCAGCGGTGAAGGTCGAAGCCTGGGTCTTCGGCTCCCTGACCATCTTCATGATCATTGTGACCCCGATCTACTGGCTGATCACGGCGGATGCCAACGGAGTGCCCGAGATCACCGGTACCGTCGCGTTGATCATGACAACCCTGCTGGTGCTGATGATCTGGGTCTACCTCCTGCTGGTTGCCGGCCGGATGGTGCCGAGGCCTGAGGACAAGAAGATCGGCGAGATCGCGGAAGGTGCAGGAGAGCTTGGCTTCTTTCCGCCGCAGAGCAAGTGGCCGCTCTTCCTCTCACTCACTTTCGTGCTCGTCGTCCTGGGTCCGGTCTTCGGCTGGTGGCTCATGATCATTGGCTTTGCATTCGGCTTTGTGACATTGACCGGTTTGCTCTACGAGTTCTATCGCGGAGATCACGCGCACTGAGTCTGCTCGCTTTGGGGTCGTTCGGTGGGACTGACCGCGCCCATGCCAGAGGATGTGGGGTGAGTCTTGCGGTTGGCTTCCGGTTTCCCGGCGCTGCGGATTCAAGCGTTCTTAGCCTCTGGCATGGGCGCGGTCAGCCCCACCGAACAAAAGGGCGGCGGCCTCGAGTAACGCGCGGCCAGTGCGCCGCTGCGCGGCGCTCGGGCGTCACTGTCCCCTTGTGATTTCGGACGGTTGGACTGAAGACGGCAGAATAGGGGGATGTGTCGGAACATTAGACCGCTGCACAACTTTGAGCCGGCGGCGAGTAAGGCTGAGGTGCATGATGCGGCTTTGCAGTATGTGCGGAAGATAGCGGGGACGTCGAAGCCGTCGAAGGCCAATGAGGAAGCGTTCAACCGAGCTGTCAGTGAGATTGCGCACGCCACACAGCACTTGCTGGATGAGCTCGTAACTCCGGCGCCGCCCAAGAACCGCGAGGTGGAGGCAGCCAAGGCGCGAGCGCGATCGGCCAATCGCTTCGCTACCGCGTAGCACTGGCTGTCGAGCCTTCAGCTGCTCTGAGGTGCCGATCAATGGGTTGCGGAGTGACCGCTACCGCGTTCGCTCGGGCAGCGCACCTCCACGGTGATGTGCGCCCACAGTGCCTTACCAGTTGATGTGGAGGGGACGGCCCTCCTCATAGCCGGAGTTGGCCTGTACGCCGACCACGGCCAACTCGTGGAACTCCTCGAGATTGGATGCGCCGGCGTAGGAGCAACTGCTGCGCAGGCCGGCAACGATGGAATCAATGAGATCCTCAACGCTCGGGCGTTCGGGATCCAGATACATGCGACCTGTGGAGATGCCCTCCTCGAACAGTGCGGCCCGGGCCCGATCGAAGCCGGAGGAGTTTTTGGTCCGCATCTTCACTGCCCTCGCCGAGGCCATCCCGTAGGACTCCTTGTACATCCGTCCTTCGGCGTCGGTCATCAAATTGCCGGTGCTCTCATACGTTCCCGCGAACCACGAGCCGATCATCACGCTGCCGGCTCCGGCAGCCAACGCAAGTGCGACGTCACGCGGGTGGCGTACGCCGCCGTCAGCCCAGACCGAACGTCCAGCTGCACGGGCCGCCTCGGCGCATTCCCGAACAGCGCTGAACTGAGGCCTGCCGACACCTGTCATCATCCGAGTCGTGCACATCGCGCCGGGACCGACTCCCACCTTGATGACGTCCGCGCCCGCGCCGACCAGGTCGTTGACACCATCTGTTGAGACCACATTGCCTGCAACGAGCGGGACCCGGCGGCCTTGGGTGTCTGCCAGCCGGTCGCGCGCCTCCCGTACGGCCTTCAGGGACTCCAGCATCCGCTCCTGGTGACCGTGCGCAGTGTCGACCACCAGAACGTCGATCCCGGCGTCGAGGAGCGCCTGGGCGCGAACAGCGACATCCCCGTTGATCCCGACTGCGGCGCCGATCATCAGCCGACCGTCTGGATCCAGCGCAGGGCGGTACACCGTGGACCGCAGCGCATGCTTCCGCGTCATGACGCCGAGCAGTTTCCCGTTCTCCACAACGAGCGCCACCTCTAGGTGGCGGTGGGTCAGCTCGTCGAAGATCTGAGTCGGCGATGACTCGGGAGTGATCGTCAGCAGGTCGCCGGACATCACCTGGTGCACCTGGGCGAATCGATCGACGCCGGCGGCCTCGACCTCACTCACCGTGCCGAGCGGTTGGCCGTTCTCCACCACCACCGCGAGGCCGTGCGCGCGCTTCGGGATCAACGAGAGCGCTTCTCCCACGGTGGTGTGCGGCGTCACCGAAACCGCGGTGTCGTAGACCGGATGAGATCGCTTGACCTTGCCGACAACTTCGGCGACGACATCGGCCGGAATGTCCTGGGGGACGATAGCGATCCCCCCACGGCGCGCCACTGTTTCCGCCATGCGCCGACCGGAAATCGCGGTCATATTGGCCACGACCAGAGGCAGCGTCGTACCGATCCCGTCGGTGCTCTGCAGGTCTACGTCGAGGCGCGAAGCGATTCCGGAGCGTCGCGGCACCATGAAGACATCGGAGTAGGTCAGGTCGTACGGCGGGAGTTCCTGGAGAAATCGCACCTGCACATTCTCACCGCCGCGGCACAGTTTGCCTATTCGCCGCTCGCGAAGTCGGGATCACTGAGCTGATCTTGGCAGGTACCTAGCGATCGCTGCTGGGAGTCGCTTCCGGTGCCGTCGTAGTGGCTTCGGCCTGGGGTGTCGGTGCTGTCGTCGATTCTGTGGGCTCGGAAGTGGGAGTTTCGCGTGGCTCGCTGGTAGGCGCCTCACTCCCAGCGGCCGTCGGCTCCTCCGTGGGCTTCTTTGCTGGTGACTCCTTCTCGGTGTCTGACTCCTGATTGGCATTGCCCTCACGGACTTGCTGAATCGTCGTGCCCTCGCCCCCTGAAAGGGCGCTACCTGTAACCAGCTCGAACACGGTCAACGAGGCCGCCGCTATGCCGAAGACCGCCAGGGCTCCGATGGCCACCCGCTTCCAATTCAGTCGTAACCGGGGTCGCGGCTGCGGGCTACCAGTGGGTTCGGATCCCACGACGTGGTCGTGCTGGCCAACGACGTGGCCCTCTCGGTCCTCCACGATTTCAATCACCGTGGGATCTTCCGACTCGTTCGGCTGCGTAGCCCACACGGTCTTCACCTTGTCGGTGGTACGGCGCAGAGAGGCCGTGTAGAGCGAGCCGGCGACGGCGGCAATGATGCTGGCCAACGCCGCGCCGACCACCGTGCCCGCCACACTCAGCTGAGAACCCAGCGCGGCCGCCGTCATGGCGGCCAGAGCGCCGCCGACGACTTGGGTGGCGGAAAGGTCGCGCTCCTTAGCCTTGGACTGCTTGTCGCCTGCCTTATTGCTGGTATCGGATTCAGTCGTGTTGTTCAGCTTCTGGTTTGGGCTCATATCCTCATTGCGTCTACTCGGGCGTCATGACCGTAAGCGGTCTCGTCCAGACGCGTCAACGCCGGTCGGCCGGATATCGTTGTCAGGTTTGGCGAAGAGTGAGCAATCCCACATACTGGATCGCCGGAATGGCAGCGCCCCGCGACCTGATGAGGACGTGGGGCGCAGTCGAAGCAGCCTGCTTACTTCGCCAGGTGGTGTTCTTCCTCGGCTTCGATCGCGTGATGTTCACCATCGGCACCGATCTCGTCATGCCCGTGGGCGTGATGATGGGCCGCCTCTTCAAGCTCGGCCCGAGTAGGCGAGCGCAGGGTGTCGATGAAGAAGAAGCGGGTTGCCCTGCGGCGGAGCTGTTCAGCCCTGATTTCCATCACCGACATTCCGTCAACATCGGTCATGGGAAGCAGTGCGGGAGTGTCCTCGTGCTCAGTCAGCTTGAACGCCTCGCCAGTCGAAATCGGCCTGTGCCGCTCGGAGTACTTCCCTGACGGAGCTCGATCGATCACGCCAGACTCAGCGCCGTGGATCAGCCGATCGTGGTCGGAGCGCTGCAATCCGATACAAATCCGCTTAGTCACCAGGAATGCGATCACCGGTCCTACGAATACGAGAACCCGCAGGACGTTCGTCACCGCGTTCAGTGATACGTCGAACTGAGTCGCGAGAAGGTCGTTGCCACCTGCGATCATCAGCAACGCATAGCCGGTGATCGCTGCTACGCCGAAGGCTGTGCGTGTCGGCTTGTTGCGGGGACGGTCAAGGATGTGATGCTCGGTCTTGTCGCCGGTAACCCAGGCCTCGACGAACGGGTAGATCGCCATCAAGCCGAAGAACAGACCCATCAGCCCGAGACCCGGAATGGCAACGTTCCATGACCAGGTCGTCGATCCAATGTGCCATTCCCAGTTCGGCATGAGACGAATGCCGCCTTCGACGAATCCCATATACCAGTCGGGCTGAGAGCCGGCCGTCACCTCAGCCGGGTTGTAAGGCCCGAAGACCCAGACTGGGTTGATCTGCATCGTGGCACCCATCAAGGTGAGCACACCGAAGACGATCAGGAAGAAGCCACCGGCCTTGGCGGCGTACACGGGAAAGACCGGGTAGCCAACGACGTTGCGCTCGGTCCGCCCTGGGCCGGAGTACTGGGTGTGCTTGTGGTAGACCACCAGCGCCAGATGAGCCGCAATCAGACCCAGCAGCAATGCAGGCACCAGCAAGATGTGCACCATGTAGAGCCGGGGGATGATCAGTTCGCCGGGGAACTCACCAGCAAACGTGAAGAACTCGGCCCAGGTTCCAATGATCGGGATTGACCGGATAAGGCCATCAACGAACCGCAGGCCAGTGCCCGACAGCAGGTCGTCCGGTAGTGAGTAGCCGGTGAAGCCGTTGATTATGCCGAGAGTCAGCATGGCTACGCCGATCAGCCAGTTGATCTCGCGCGGCTTGCGGAACGCGCCGGTGAAGAAAATCCGGAGGCTGTGGGTGAGCATTGCGGCGACGAAGACCGCCGCCGCCCAGTGGTGCATCTGCCGTAGCAGCAGACCGCCGCGGATATCGAACGAGAGGCCCAGAGTAGACGCGTACGCCTCCGACATCTGGATCCCGCGCAGCAGCTCGTAGGTGCCCTCGTACTCGATCTCAGCCATCGACGGCTTGAACCAAATGGTCAGGAAGATGCCACTCAGGATCAAGACGATGAAGGAATACAGCGCAATCTCGCCGAGCAGGAACGACCAGTGGTCGGGGAAGACCTTGCGTAAGAACGGGCGACCCAAGCTGGCAACACCGAGCCGGTCGTCGAGATACTTGGTAGGTCCCGCGGCCACCTTGAAGACGGGCCCGAGTTCTTTCTTCGGAGTCTGGGCCTGAACCGCGGACTCGTCAGGCACTGTCGCTGCCGGCTGCGCCATCAGTTATCGCCTACCTCGAAATCATCACGCGAGTCACGTTCAAAATAGCTCGGTCCGGGCGGAACAAGGAAGTCACGCTGAGCGACGATGTAGCCCTCAGCGTCCACGGCGATCGGCAGCTGCGGAAGTGCACGCTTCGCCGGGCCGAATACCACCACTCCCGAGTTGCCTAAGTCGAAGGTGGACTGATGACACGGGCACAAGAGATGGTGGGTCTGTTGCTCCCACAGGCTGATCGGGCAGCCAACGTGGGTGCAGATCTTCGAATAGCAGAGAATTCCGCCGATCTGCCAGCTCTCGCGCGATGGGGGGATCGTGATGGTGTTGGGGTCCATCCGAACCACGACGACCGCGGCCTTCGCCTTCTCAGTCTGATACTCAGAGCCGTGGAGCTCTTGGAGGTTTGCAGGCTCGGCGTTGATCAGCTGTCCGATCTCGATGTCCTCCGGCTTGAACGGTGAGAAAGTGACGTCCTGAACGACGCGAACCCCCGGCGCCCAGATGGTTCTCTCGATGGTCTCGGCGCGCTTCTTTTTGGTGGGCCACGGGCCCAGATCGGCAAGCCCGACGATCATGGGCAGCAAAATCGTAGCGAGCGCTGCCAGGAGGGTACGACCGATGATCTTCCGCCGAGTGAGCTTGGACTCGTCGACGACCTTATCCAGCTCGGTCAGCATGTAGTTCTTGTCGTCATCGCTGGATGATGCACTGTGCCGGTGATCGATCTTTTCCTCGTCGTCCATGAGTTTGCGTGCCCACTGCACAGCGCCCATGCCGAGGAAAAGCAAGGCAAAACCGAAGGTCAGGCCGAGCAGGAGGTTCCGGGTGTTGGCTCGCAATGGACCGAAGTCGACCCACACATCTCCGGGCACAGCGAAGTAGACGACGGCGAACCCGATCGATAGGACCGGCACTAAGCCGAAGAAGGTGGCTACCTGACGGGTTGCCCGATCGGCAGCCTTCTCATCGACATCGGTGAGCCGTGGCAGGTGCTCCTCCAGGCCCGGGTCGGGAACCGGGTATCGCTCCTCGTCGACTGTTGCGACCTCAGTGCCGGGCTGGCCGTGGGAGGTGTCGTCGCTCATTTGGCTTTCGCCCCCTTGGCTGCGATCCAGACGGCAAAACAAACCAGGCCGCCGAGCCCGATGATCCAGGCCCACAGACCCTCACTCACCGGTCCCAGGCCACCGAGCGCCAGACCACCGTCCGCCGGTCGCTCGTGCAGGGCGTTGAGGTAGCCGATGATGGCCCGCTTGTCCTCTGGCGTCAGTACCTCGTCGGAGAACACTGGCATCTGCTGTGGGCCGGTCAGCATCGCCAGATAGAGCCGCTTGTTGTCGAGGCCGACCAGTGCGGGCGCGTATTTGCCGTTGGGCAGCGCCCCGCCAGCGCCCTCAAAGTTGTGGCAGGCAGAGCAGTTGGTTCGGAACAGCTCGCCACCCCGTGCCAGATCCTCCGCGCTGATATTCGCCGTGTCGTACTCCGCCGGCTCGGGGATAGCGGGCCCTGGGCCGAGCGTCGCCACGTACGCTGCGAGCGCAGCGATCTCCTCTTCGGAGTAGCGGTTGGGTTTGACCGGTGCCTGTTCTCCCGGTCTTGCCATCGGCATGCGTCCGGTGCTGACCTGGAAATCCACTGCCGCGGCACCGACACCCGCAAGCGGCGGACCCTGGACGGGAGCGTTGAGCTGGCCCTCACCGTTGAGCCCATGGCAGGAAGCGCAGCCAACGGCGAAGAGCGCCTTACCTTCAGCCACCTGCTGGGTGTTCCCTGTTTCAGCCGACACCTGTGCGGGCGGAGCGATCGCGGTATAGAGCGCTCCCATCATGAAGAGCGCGAACACGAGCAGCAATGCCTTAGCTGCCGGGTGTCGGCGCCGGGAAGACAGGAGTCGCACGCGGATCCCTCTCGTGTCCTGATGCAGGTGTGGGCCAAACATATTCAGTTGTCCTGGGCCGGAAAAGGGTGCCGGCCTGTGATTTTCGTTGCTTATCGAAGGATGTAGATGACGCCGAACAGCGCAATCCACACCACATCGACGAAGTGCCAGTAGTAGGACACTACAACCGCGCTGACTGCCTGCTCGTGAGTGAATGTCCGGGCTAGGAATGTGCGGCCCATCAGCAACAGGAAGGCGATTAGTCCGCCGGTCACATGCAGCCCGTGGAATCCAGTGGCCAGGTAGAAGACCGACCCGAACGCATTGGATGAGATAGTCAGGCCTTCGCTGATCAATGCCGAGTACTCGTAAACCTGGCCGCCGATGAAGAACGCCCCCATGAGGTAGGTCAGCGTGTACCACTCACGCAGCCCCCAGCGCCGGAGATTGAACAGCCCTCCTGTCCGGCTGACCTGAGCTCGCTCAGCTGCGAACACACCCATCTGGCAGGTAAAAGAGCTGGCCACCAGCACACTGGTGTTGATGATCGCGAACGGGATGTTGATCAACTCGCCCTGGGATTGCCAGAGCGACTCGGTACCGGTTGCCGCCGCCTGTGAGTTGGTGACATTTCGGATAGTGAAGTAGGCCGCAAACAGGGCTGCAAAGAACATCAGTTCCGAAGCCAGCCAAATGATGGTGCCGACAGCCACCGGCTCAGGCCGATTATCACGACCACGCAGGCGCGATTGGGGGATCGGGTGCAGTGCGCCCTCCGGCATTGTCATGGAACCGGAAACTGCGTGTGTGTGCATGGCCACGAGGTCATTATTGCCGTAACCCGTGCTGAGGTCACCCCACGGCGCAACTTTGTTATCCCGAGTCGTGTATGGCATCCAGACCGATCACTCAATGCCCTCTCGACAAGCGCAGACGCATCTGGCCGCTTGCTATGCAGCACCGGGCGGTGGCAGTGGCGACCCACATTAGGCTGGGCGTGTGTTCAGCAGGTTCGTGATGGTGCTCGTACCGCTGCACGCTACGCCGACCAATCAGCCGCCTCCGCTGACTCCAACTCGGCTGCTGACCGAATGGACCTGGGAGTGGTCCATGGCGCTCGGCATCGCCATTGCAGGCACCCTCTACATTGCTGGGCTGGTGGTGCTCCACCGCCGCGGCGACCGCTGGCCGGTGCGGCGCAGCTTCTCGTTCCTGCTCGGTGGTCTTGGGTCGCTCGCCCTTGCCACGATGTCAGCGCTGGGCACCTATGACACGGTGCTGTTCAGCGTCCACGTGGTGCAGCACATGATCTTGATGATGGTGGCTCCGATGTTTCTCGCCCTGGGGGCGCCAATCACCCTCGCGTTGCGGACCCTGCCCACTCGACCGCGCGGCATGCTGCTCGCTGTGTTGCACTCGCGGTTTGCCCGCGTGCTGACGTTCGCGCCACTCACACTCGCGCTTTTCATCGCAACGCCGTTCGCGCTGTACTACTCGCCGTTCTATGAGATCTCGCTGCGCTCGGGCTTCTGGCACGCGTTTCTGCATCTGCACTTCCTCCTCATTGGCTGCCTGGTGATGTGGCCATTGGTGGGAATCGATCCGGTGCCCGGAAGGATCAGCTATCCGCTGCGGCTGCTCATGATGTTCTTGATGCTGCCCTTCCATGCGTTCCTAGGCATCTCGATCATGAGCTCGACCACGCTGATCGCGGAAAGCTGGTATCTCGCCTTTAATCGGAGTTGGCCGCCGAGTCCGCTGGATGATCAATACCTCGCTGGCGGCATCATGTGGGCCTCGGGAGACGCCCTAGCGCTGCTGATGCTGATGGCGCTCTTCGTTCAGTGGTATGCGTACAGCCAGCGGGAAGCTCGGCGGGAGGACCGTCGACTCGATCGACTGGAGGCACGAATGCAGCGAGTGGCCCCGACGCCTGTGGGCTCCCGCGATCACCGAGAACGGGCACGTTACGATCAGGCCCGGGCCGGCCAGGCGGCCGAGGCTGAGATGCGGCCCGCCGGCACTGGAGGACAACCTGGAGATGATCAATGAACGGCGATGAAGGCCCTCGGGACGGCGAGGCTCTGACGATCCTGTTGTACGCCTCGGACCGGACGACGCGTCAGAACGTCAGGCTGACCCTGGGGCGCAAAGTGGCATCCGACCTGCCGCTGGTACGCGTACTTGAGGTGGCAACCCAGGCCGCCGTGATCACCGCGATGGACGCGGGCGGCATCGACCTGGCGATCCTGGATGGGGAGGCGGTGCCGGGTGGAATGGGGCTGTGCCGCCAACTCAAGGACGAGATTCGGCACTGTCCGCCGATCTTGGTGCTGATCGGTCGTCCGGATGACGCCTGGCTAGCGACCTGGTCGCGGGCCGACGGTGCGGTATCGCATCCGGTCGATCCCCTCCGATTGCCGGCGGCGGTCGCTGCACTGCTGCGTTCTCGGATGTCCACCGCAACCACCGTCGCGCCGACCACCCCCGGGGACCTGACCTGATGGCGAACACTGTGACCTGGCCGAACCTGCTGAGTGGACTGGTTCGCGGCGAGGACCAGCCGGCCGAGGCCACCGCCTGGGCAATGGGACAGATTTTGAACGGCGACGCGACGCCCGCGCAGCTGGCAGCGTTCGTCGTCGGATTACGGAGCAAGGGCGAGACCGTGGAAGAGCTCACGGGCCTCGCCGACATGATGATCGAGTTCGCCACTCCGATTGAGATTGGCGGGCCCGCAGTCGATGTCGTCGGCAGCGGCGGCGACCGGTCAAACACCGTCAACATCTCAACCATGGCTGCGATCGTGGCAGCGGCCGCAGGAGCCAGGGTCGTCAAGCACGGCAACCGAGCGGCTTCGTCGGCGTGTGGTGCTGCCGATGTCCTCGAGGCGCTCGGTCTGGTCCTCGAGCTTGCGCCCGAGGCTCAGCAGCAGGTCGTCGACCAGGTCGGCATCGGGTTTCTCTTCGCCGCGCATTACCACCGGGCGCTGCGACACGCGGCGGCGACGCGACGCGAGCTCGGTATCCCGACCACTTTCAACTTCCTGGGACCCTTGGCCAATCCTGCCCAGCCCATTTCGCAGGCCGTCGGGGTGGCCGATCTGCGGATGGCGGAGCTGATGGCCGGCGTTTTTGCATCCCGCGGTAACTACGGTCTGGTGGTGCATGGCGATGACGGACTCGACGAGCTGACCACCACGACGTCGTCAACGGTATGGGTGTATGCCGACCGAGAGGTCGAGCGGATGAAGCTGGACCCGCTCGAGCTGGGCGTACCGAGGTCCAGCCTCACGGACCTGGTCGGCGGGGATCCAGCGGCCAACGCGGCGGTGGTACGCGAAGTGGTCGCCGGTCGCCCAGGTCCGATCCGCGATGTCGTTGTGCTCAATGCTGCTGCGGCGCTGGTCGCGTACGGCAAGCCCACCGCCAGCCGGCTTGAGGCAGACTTCATCGACGAGCTGGAGCGGGCCCAGCAGGCAATCGACTCCGGTGCAGCACAAATCAAGCTGGGGGAGTGGATCGAGGCTACCCACGCCGTTCACTAGCGGATGGTGAGTGTCCCGAGCGCGTCCCGGGCCTGCCGGGCGATGTCGGATTCGGCGTCGTTCGGCACCGAGATAGCTGCCATGATCAACGACCCGTCATCGAGCCTGACCAGCAGTCCCGTGATGGTGTCGTAGCGGCTGGGCAGGCGGTGCACCCTGTAATGCACCTGAGCAGAGAACAGCATCCCGGGCTGCCCATTCACCGTGCGTTGCTGCCAGGTCATTTTCTTCAGCTTGGTGGAGTGTTGGTCGAAGATGGCCTGACTCAGGCGGTGCAGGGTTAGCGAGCCTTCGCTCTGCAGATCGCCCGCCTGGCTTGATTCGGCTACCCGGCCGAGCAAAACGCCGGACGACCAGTCGTGTTTGCCGTCATAGCGCATGTGTACCGGGGCGCTGGCCCAGAAAAGAAGATCGAGCACACCGCGAATCTCCATCGGATCCGGGGAGAGCACGTAGGGATCGCCGGGCATCGTCAGCGAGGCCGGGCCTATCGTCGCCGTCCTGGTGCGCTCGTCAAGGTAGCCAACAGGAGCGGTACCGACCCCGCCGGCGCTCGGCAAACCAGCTGAGCCGCCCAGTACGCGCTGCGCCGAGGTATTCGAAGGGTCACGCCACATCACCAGACCAAGCCCGATCGACGCGCTGACGAACAGAGCAAACCCGAGGGAGAGAACAGCGGCGACCCGCAGTGGTGAGGCGGGGTGATGAGATGCGCCGCGCCCAAGGGCCGCTTCGGCCAAGACCGGTAGTGGTGGTGGCGCCTGGGCCGAGTCACTGGTCACTTCTGCCCAGCTGCTGCCATCCCACCAGCGGTACAGCCCAGGTGCACCGGCTGGATCTGGGTACCATCCAGGTCTCGGCGCGCCGGTCACGCCTCCGAGCCTATGCGGCACTGGAAAGCCAGGCTTGAGGATTGCCTCAAGGGTTGGCTGGGTGGCGCGCAGCGCATTACCGCTGCCATTGTTCCGCGCGACATACTGCACCAGTGATCTCCCGCGAACTTGCCACCCGGCTTGCTCGATACGTGTCCTGGACACCGGCGAACGGCGACATGTTCTTCATCCCCCGGCCCGAGATCACTGAGTCTGTCTTCATTGTCAGCGACATGGTCGTCGAACTCGTCGTGTCGGGTGGCGAATCGCGTTTCCATTTCAACGGAACGGTGGAATGGGCGCTCGACTCTGTGGAGTCCGAGGGTGTGGTCTGGCTGCCCCGGGAAGATCAACTGCGGGAGATGCTCGGCGAATACTTCCTGTCCTTGGATTCCTCGGCTGGCGGTTTTGTGGTTACCGTCACCGGCCCCGGCAAGGCCTACCACACCGAAGCAGAGCCTGACGCCGCCGATGCATACGCCCGCGCCGCTCTCTACGTCCTTGGGACGAGCAGTTTGCCTCCGCTCCACTCCGGCGCGGATCGCGCTTAGGAACCCGCCGACTTCGTCCTCGCTCGCAGACGAAACAGCGTGTCTGCTCGCTCGTCCTCAGCACGGCGGCGCGCGATCCGGGGCAACCGAGCATCATCAGCTGATCATGGAGACCAGGCAGGCGGCGTAGGCACCAACCAGCATCGAAGGGGCGTACGGGAATGCCTCGCGGCGACCCAGAGCCAGGCGGAGGACACCGAATAGCCCGCCGACCAGGGTGCCGAGCAGCAGAGTCCACCACAGCAGCGTCCACGAGTCGGCCGCTCCGGCTGCGCCGAGCAAAGGCGCGAACCGCACGTCACCGAAGCCAAAGCCACCGCGCGAGATCATCCAGACGAGCAGATAGAGCCCGCCGGCGATCGCTGCTCCGGCTGCACTCCGAACCGCGATCCAGACATCTCCGCCCAACAGGGCTGCCAGCAGTGTGGCCAATGCCATCACCAGCCAGGCAATACGGGTCAGCTGCAACGGCAACCAGCTGGTGCGTGCGTCGATCGCAGCGAGGAGCACGCCCAGGATGGCGAGCACCGACCACATCGGCTGTGCGTAGCGCGGCAGGCTTAGCCAACTGACCGCTGCGGCGATCCCGGCAAGCACACCGCAGACAAGCATGAAACGGTTGCTGCCGAGATCCCGGTAGATCGGCTTGTCGTCACCTGGAACCGGCTCTGGAAGTAGCCGCAGCAACGGTCGTACCAGCAGGCCGGTGGTCATGGCGATCATCACCGCGATGGCAGCTGCCGCTAGTGCGTCCCCGATCACCCGGGCGATCCTAATGTCGTTTCAGGCTCAGGTTGCGCCTCATGCCGCGTCCTCATCGGATCGCCGGCCGAGCTGGCTCCAGAAGCGCAAGGTGTCCTCGGCGCGGGCGGCAGCGGTCAGCCGAACGGTGAGCAGCAGCGAACAAGCGTTGGCGTCGCAGGCCAATTCGACTAGCTCAGGAACCGCGACGCGTACCCGCTCCGCAATTGCGAGATCGTCCCAACCTGCACGGTAGAGGCGACGCAGTTGGAGCCTGGCGGGAGCCGCGGGCACCATGATCCGCCGAAGCGCCTGCACATGTTGATCGGAAATCTGGATCAGCCGGCGGGCCGTGTCGGGGCTGATGCGCCGCAACTGGCGACCGTCTCGTCCATGGAGCAGACGCCTAGCCATGCGGGCAGAGATGCCAGCAACGGCAGCCACGTCCTCGACGCTGAGCGAGCCACTTGCCATCAGGTAGCGCAGCTGGGCTCGGAATGGTCTCGCATCAACCCAGTGATCGCCAACCTCAATCCGTTTGGCAGGCGCCGCCATACCAACGTCCTTTCGTCGAAGCCTTCTATCTGGAGAAGGCCTCGCGAGAGGGCCGGATGTTAACGCTCGGCGGAAAGTTGCGCGATTTTGTCGAAAGAGCGGCCACCGACCATAGGAAATCGCGCGAACGATCTGCGGTTCACCGATGAGTTCTAGCGCTGGGCGCGGACGAAGCCGGCTTGCTGGGCAGCCTCCTCACTGTTGAACCAGACCTCGGCGACAGTGCGGCTGTAGCCCGCTGACTCTGGCACGTGGTACTTCATCGATCGCTGGTTGCCTTTAATGGTGAAGCCCTCAGGCGGCTCGCTCCCCATGTAGACCCCCTCGCCCTCATATTTCGACGTTCCAGCTTCGGGTGCCGCCGCAGTCTCGACGAGGGTGGGTTCGGCTGGCATCTCCTCGCCGAAGCTCGTTGCCTCGGCGGGAGCTTCGTCCGTGATTCCTGCATCTGCATCGGCGAAGGCTTCGTCAACGAGAGTGGTCGTATCAGCCGGAGCATCGTATGCTCCGCCCTCGGCCGGCTGATCTGGCACCGACGCTCCGTCCGCCTCGAGATTGAGCAGATGCGCCGACTGTCCACTTTGCGGATCTTCACCGGAGTCGTCCATCTCGTCGACAACAGGAGCCGCTGCTGCGGTGCCAGCTGTGCCGACTGCGTCGGCAAGATCGGTTGGCTTGGTTGACCCGTACGGCGTGGTCGGCCGAGCAGCCTGCCAGTCGGCGTCTTGGGAACCTAGGAACTTGCGGATCAGGATCACTGCGACTCCCGCGACGCCGGCCGCAAGGGCGAGCCACAAGAACCAGCGACTCTTCTTCTTTTCTTCCGGCAATTCCAACTCCCCCTTTGCCGCGGCAACTGTCGCCTTGCCGCGCTTCTTTGCTTCTACCACAAGTGGAGCGCCCGCAGCGGCCATCAACTTCTCGTTGAGCATGGGTAGTACCTCACTCGACATCTTGTCGCGCGCCGCCTCGACGGCCGGGCTCAGGCGCTCGAATGCATCGTCGAGAGCCGGTCCGATCTTCTCAACGGCACCCTGAGCTACGCGGGCGCCGCGTTGCTTGGCCGACGTGGCAATCGGCGCAATCCGTTCCGCAGCCTGATGCGCATAGGGAGAAACCCGGCCCGCGGCTTGCTGGGCATACGGCGAAACTCGGTCGACGGCCCCGGTGGCGAACGGAGCGACGCGGTCCGCGGCCGAATGCGCCAGCGGAGCTAGTCGATCCGCAGCCCCATGAGTCATCGGGCCGACCCGGTCGGCGGCCGATTGGGCCAGCGGTCCCACCCGATCAGCCGCGGTATGGGCGAGCGGTGAGACTTTGTCTGCGGCCACGCCAATGCGATCTGCGGCGGCTTCAGCAAGCGGCCGGACTCGGGTGGCGGCGGACTGCGCGAGCGGCCCTACTCGATCGGCTGCGGTGTGGACGAGCGGTCCAACACGATCAGCGGCCGAGTGGACGAAATCCTCGGCGGCTGGCGCAACCTGCTTTCGGGCGGCTTCCGCGCGGCGGGAACTCTTAGACACGTTTCCTCCGTTGTGAGAAACCCTCATGCTCCCAGGTGGAGCATTTCCAACCGTATCGCCATCTTGAACGGTCTGACAGGATGGCTCCCGGACCAAGTCCAGACGATCATCCACCGAGATGATCACGACAGAAAGGTGCCTCGACGTGGCACAGCAGACGGCAACCCTGCACACCAACCACGGGGACATCACGTTGTTGCTCTTTGGTGATCAAGCTCCTAAGACCGTGGACAACTTCGTGGGCCTCGCCTCAGGCACCAAGGAGTACACCGACCCCAAGACCGGCGAGCGAAGAACCAGCAAGTTTTACGACGGACTTACCTTTCATAGGGTGATCGACGGCTTCATGATTCAGGGCGGTTGCCCGCTCGGAACTGGCACCGGTGGTCCGGGCTACACGTTTGGTGATGAGTTCCATCCCGACCTGGTTTTCAACAAGCCTTATCTGCTGGCTATGGCGAACGCCGGTCCGGGCACCAACGGTTCGCAGTTCTTCGTCACCGTCGGGCCGCAGCCACATCTCAACCGGAAGCACACGATCTTCGGCGAGGTTGCTGATCAGCCCAGCCGAGATGTAGTCGATCAAATCGCCCAGGTGCGGACCGGACGAGGTGACCGCCCGGTCAACCCGGTGGTCCTGGAGTCGGTGACGATCGATTCGGGTGGCAATTCCGAGTGACGCAGACCCCGGGCGCCGGTCCGGACTTCTCGCCACCGGGTTTCGCGCCGTGCTACCGCCATCCCGAGCGGATGACCGGCATTTCCTGCCAGCGATGCCAGCGGCCGATCTGCGGCGAATGCATGAACCCCGCATCGGTGGGGTTTCAGTGTCCCAGCTGTGTCGCGTCCGGACGGGCGACCGTGCGAGCCCCGCGGACCGCGTTTGGCGCGATCTTGAAGCCAGGCGGCGGCAACGCGACCAAAGTCGTGATGGCGGTACTCGCTGTCGAGTGGGTGCTCAATCTGGTCAGTGGCGGGCTGCTGGATCGCCTGCTGGTCATGAGCAATGAGGCCATCTATCTCGGCCAGTTCTGGCGACTCGTTACGGCGGCGCTGACCTCAGGATCGATCCTCGGCGTGCTCATGAACCTGCTGGTGCTGTGGATCGCCGGCCGGGCGATTGAATTCGAGTTAGGCGCCTGGCGCCTCGTGGCACTTTACGGCGCGGCTGGCCTGGGCGGCACCACAATGCTTTTCGTCTTCGGCCCGTACGAAAGTGGCGGCTATGGTGCAGCTTCTGCCGTGATTGGTCTGCTGGCGGCCAACGCGATCTTCAAACAGAAGATGCGGGAGGACGTTCGTGCCGACATCGGACTGTTCGTCTTGCTCATCCTCTACAGCGTTCTGATCGGCTTCCGCAGCTTTGGCTGGCTGATGTTGATCGGCGGCGTTGTGGTCGGTGCCTTGGTCGGGGTGGTATTGGCGTATGCGCCGCGGCGCAACCGCACTACGGTCCAGGTAGTCGGCCTGCTGGGAGTGATCATGGTCTGCCTGCTCGCCGTTGCCGTGAAGTTGACGATTTTCTAGCAGACCCCGCAGACACTAACCCTGTGCGACCGAGGGGAGGTCGAGCGGCTCCTCGGCTGGTTGGCGGGTGATCACCCATGCTGTGATCGCGGCTCCGGCAACCGCGAGGAGCAGCGCCACCGTTGCGATCATCAAAACGGTGGTCGGAACGCCCGCGACGCGGCCACGAGTCGCGTCTTGCTGGCCGCTAGCTACCAAGGGAGAACGCCGCCTCAAGATCATGTGCCGAATAGGCGCGGAAGGCGATGTGAGTCTCTGTACTGACGACGCCTTGCACCTTGTTGAGCCGGTCCGCGACGACTTCCGCCACTTGATCATGGTTCGATACGCGGATCATGGCGATCAGGTCGATCGTTCCGGTCACCGAATAGACCTCACTGACGCCATTGAGTGCGGCGATCTCCTCCGCAACCTCGGGGATACGCGCTACCTCAGCATTCACGAAGACGATCGCGGTGACCATGGCGGTTACTTTAATCTTGAGCTGCTCGCGCATCGCGCTTGGGATCCACGATTTCCGACGCTCGCAGCTCGAGTCTTGGTGCCGGTGACTCATCGGCCAATTCACCGAGCGCGTAATGGACCAACGCTTCATGGTCCAACACGGCATGGAGCGGCCACATCCAGTCGCCGGTGATCTCGATCAACCGGGTACCTGGCTGTTCCAGCCACGCGGCGATCCGCTCGGTCTCCTCGATTCCGGCTGCCGGCAGCGGCTCGGGCGGCTTCGGCACTGTCTCGGCAGTGGCTCGCACGGCGCGCGCCACCGCCTGCGGCACCTCATGAGGTGTTGCCAATCCAGCGCCGGCCAGTCGGCCGTAGCGAATGACGTGGATCTCCCAGTCGAGGTCGACCTTCCGCGCGGCCACGATCTCTGCGCACGCTGCGAGACTCCGGATGCGGTGGAACCGGCTAGCAGTGCGGGACAGAGCCTCCAGACGTCGGCGGATGATCGCAGCTTCCTCGAACCGTTGCTGGCTGACGAGTCGGGTTAGCCTGGTCTGCACCCCGCGCACCGCGGGCCGCACGTCGACCGACAAGGCGGCGCGTACCGCATCAACGATCTCCCGGTAGCCATCTCGCGAAATGGTGCCGTCACATGGCGCCACGCAGCGACCCATGCCGGCCAGGGCGCAGGCAGAAATCGGTGTGGTCGTGCTGAGTCGTGGTGTGCACTGCCGGATGGGGAAACCGTCGTAGACGGCGAGCGCAACATCCTCGGCCGACTGGCGGCGGGCGAACGGACCGAAGTAGGTGGCCCCGTCCTCACGTACGACCCGGACGACAGACAATCGCGGAAACGGCTCCTCAGTGATCTTGATCCACTGGGTGCGTTCCGGGAACTTCGATCGGCGGTTGTAACGCGGGGCGTGACTACCGATCAGCCGGAGCTCGGTTACCTCAGCCTGCAACTGAGTGACACAGGGGATGGCCTCCACTCCAGTAGCCAGCCGGACCATCTCGTCAATGCGCGGTCGCTTTTCGGCGGCTGTGAAGTAGTTGCGGACCCGAGCCCTAATGTTCTTGGACTTTCCGACATAGAGGATGTGACGCTGGTTGTCGTACTCGGCGACGAACAGATAGACGCCGGGTGCATCTGGCAACCCGGCGGCCCAGGTGCGCTTGGCGCGCCGTTGCGGTGAGACCCGGCGCGCGAACTCGCTCAGATCCTCGATGGTCTGCACGCCGAGATTGCCCACCCGCTCGATCAAGCCATGGAGCACATCGACAGTGGCCTGGGCATCGGTCAGCGCGCGATGGTTCGGGGTGACTGTTGCGTGAAAGTGCCGGGCCAATGTGGCCAGCCTGCAGTTGGATACCTCGTCGCGGAGCAGGATCTGCCGGGCCAGAGCAGCCGTGTCGATCACCGGCCAGCGCGGGAACGAGTACTCACACGCGTCGCAGGCGCGGCGCAGAAAGCCAACATCGAACGGAGCGTTATGCGCGACGATTACGGTCCCGTGAGCGAATGCAAGGAACGATGGCAGTACCTGGCGCAAGGAAGGTGCATTGGCCACCATCTGGTTGGTGATGCCGGTCAGCACCGCAATCAGAGGCGGGATGTGGGCCTTCGGGTTAACAAGGGTCTGGAACTCACCCAGGACCTCGCCGCCGCGCACCTTGACAGCTCCGACCTCAGTGATCATGTCCGTCTCCGCGCCGCCAGTTGTCTCCAGGTCGACGACGCAGAAGGTCACCGCGGACAGATGCGTCCCAAGATCATCAAATGAGGCCTGCAGCGCCACGATGGCGACACTAGGGATCGCCTCCGACACTGACGAACGACTCGCCGATACTCAGCCCGGCCTTTTACGGGCCTACCGTTCAGGACCTACCTCGGTTCGAAATGCACGTGCACGTTGGTTGCAGGCGGTCCGCACGCGTTGCAACGTGTGCATGGTGACAGGAACAAACGTGCACGTGAGTTTCTGACAAGCACAACCAGATGCCCGGCGTCGGTCAGCAGTCGGGCGCCTTGAAGTTCGCAGTGGCCTTCTTGAACGCTTTGATGTTCTTGGGCGCGCCGCGGTACTGCTTCATCCAATCAGTCTGCCTATCCGCCGCTGCGTCGGGATCGGGGTGCTCCTTGTTGTACTGCATGAACTTGACGTGAGTCTTCCAGTCGTCCATGCCTGCAGCTGTGGCCTTAAGCACCGGTTCCTGAGCCTCGCTGCGCTCGTTGCACTTCTTCAGGGCCGCTGCCACTGTGCTTTCGGCTCCGTCGACCGTGTCGCAGGATCCCTCCAGGTTCTCGTAAGCATCCAGTGCGTCCTTATAGCTCTTGAGATCACCCGGCCCCTTCACCCTGGTCTTCGCGAACGCCGTCTTCCTCTCCTCGTCCGTGAGCTTGCCGGCGAAGGCGTCGGTCTGGACTTGCACGTGGTCCATCCAGTTCGATACCCCGTCCTCGCCTTCCTTCAGCACCTTGTCTGCGGCATTCACCTTCGCCTGGCACTCCTCGAGGGCCTTTGCGGAGGCCGCGCTGGCGGGATCAGCGGTGGCCGAGGGTGTTGGACTGGACTCTGCGATGCTTGGCGCTTGCGACTCGGCGACGGTAGTGCTGGATGCCGCCTGTGGGCCCGCCGTCGTCGCGGTGGGCCAGAATTTCCATGCTGCGAATAAACCGCCCACCAGGAGTGCTGCAGCAACCGCCAGCGGAATGATTATGCGTGCTGGCTGGGCTTTCGCCCGCCGTGCTTGTACCACATTTCCCCCAAGAGGCTCCCCAGGCCCCCTAACTTACTCGAAGATGCTTGGCGGGGCTAATCGCCAACTGCCCTGCGAGACGGTCAGCAGCGGCACAGGATCTCCCCGTGGAGGACAGCGAACCAGGCGCTGGGTAGTCCCGCCCAGCGCCGCCAGCCTTCCGCGAGCTGGCCCAGTTCCGCCGGCTCGGAGAGCCCTCGCTCGACAGCTTGATGAGCGAAATCGGACTGGCTTAGCCGCTCGGCCCAGGTATCGGACCACCATCCAAGATCCGCGGCCGTGGCAAAGCACCAGGCGCTGGCCGATGAGTTGACATCGCTGAAACCTGCCGCATGCGCCCAGCTCAGCAGCCGACGTCCGGCGTCAGGTTCACCCCCGTTTGAGCGGGCCACTTCGTGATACAGCGCGAGCCATCGGGTTAGTGCCGCGCTCGAGGGGTGCCAGGTCATGGCCGCGTAGTCGGCGTCCCGTACGGCAACCAGACCGCCTGGTACGCAGACCCGGCGCATTTCGCGAAGAGCCGCGACCGGATCGGCGAGGTGCTGCAACAGCTGATGGGCATGAACGACATCGAAGGAGGCATCGTCGAATCCCAGGTGGTAGACGTCCCCGACCAACAGTCGGAGATTCCGGACGTCCCGGGCGTCGGCTAACTCCTGCGTCGCGGCCACGGCGGCCGGCGCGGAGTCGATGCCGACAACCGAGCCCTCAGACAGCCGTCCGGCGAGATCGATGGTGATGGTTCCAGGACCGATGCCGACATCCAGCACCCGGTCGGCAGGCTTCAGCCGTGGCAGCAGATATGCCGCAGAATTCTCAGCAGTTCGCCAACGGTGTGATCGAAGGACCGATTTGTGGTGTCCGTGTGAGTAGACCTCGCGCGTGGGGTCGGGCATGAAAAAAGTGTCAGTGCTCTGCGAGACCGTTCCTCAAGCGGGGTCTGCTGCGGAAGGAATTGGTATGGACGTGCTGCACGTGGATTGCGACACCTGCGTTGCCAGGGGAATCGCCTGTAGCGACTGTGTCGTCACGGTGCTCCTCGATACGTCCGGGCGTGTGGTGGATCTCGACCCAGATGAGCAGACTGCGCTGCAGGCGCTGGCTGGCTCTGGACTGGTGCCGCCGCTCAGACTGATTCCAGGGGCCCGACCGGTTCGTGACGTGAAGCCGCCGCAGGACTGGCGAGACTACGCGTGACAATTCGTTGACAAATATCGGCGATGCTGTTTGCACGTGATCTAATCGTGACCTAATGTGTCACTCACTGTCCGGTGACCACAGATGACATCGTCGTCATCCACCGCTCAGTAAGTACGTCCATCACAGTTCTCGGGTTTGCTCAGGTCCTGGGGAGGGCCGGGCCGGCCCACACGAGAGCTGCGCGCAGGATTCGGGGAACTCGGGGAATACTGTGAATTTCACTGCGCGCGTGACGTCACGCGCATCTCAGCCAAGTCGCACTACATCGATCCTTCGCAGCGTACGCACCGTCACGCTTGGGCTTACGTCGATCGCGTTGACCGCCTTGTTCGTCTTCCCGGTCAGCCTGCCGGCCGCGGCGGCTCCGCCGCTGACCGCGGCAGAGGCGAGAGCGGTGATCGAACAGCTGGAGACGGATGCTGCCGCGATCGACCAGCAGTACGCCGGTGTCAAGGAGGAAATCAAGCAGGGCCGTGGGCAACTGAAGCTGAAGCAGGCTGACGTCAAGGCCCAAACTGACAAGGTCGCGCGGATGAAGCTACAGGTTGGGCAGGTCGCACTTGCCCAGTTCCAGAACCGAAGCCTGGAAACCGCGGCTCACCTCATCGTCACCCCTGACACCGATCGATTCCTCAGCCAGATCTCCACAGTGCAGAAGGTCAGCGAGAATCAGAATTCGGCACTCCAAGACTTCCAGCAGGCGCAAGCGAACCTCGACGCGCTCGAGCATTCGACCGAGACCGATCTGGCAGCCCTCGCCGAGAAAGAGAAACAGCTCAAATCACTGACCGAAGCCTCGGACAAGAAGATCGCCCAGACGAAGAAGGTGCTGGCAAAGCTCACCTCGTCTCAGCGCAAGCAGATCTCGAACGCGGAAAAGAACGAGACCGCGCGGGCCAACGCTGCGGGGCGTGCCGCAACGTCGAGAAACTCCACTCGCGGCTCGGTCAGCGGTTCCGGTCGTGGCGCCAAAGCCTTGGCCTATGCGAAGGCGCAGCTAGGAGAGCCGTACGTTCGCAATGGCGATGGGCCGAGTTCGTGGGACTGCTCCGGCCTGACAATGCGTGCCTGGGGTTCGGTCGGGGTTAGCCTGCCGCACTCGTCCAGACAGCAGTACAACCGCGGCCGCTCTGTGGCGAAGTCCGATCTCAAGGCAGGCGATCTGGTCTTCTTCTACAGCGATATCCATCATGTCGGCCTCTATGCCGGCAACGGGCAGGTCATCCACGCCCCACGGCCCGGCAAGTCCGTGGAATACATCAAGATGTCCTACATGCCGTACGCCGGAGCCCGTCGGCCCGGCTGAGGTTGGCGCATACGCTGCGCTTGTGTCAGCGTCTCGCCAGTGCCGCGCGTTGCGGCTGCCGGTTGCCGCACTGACGCTGCTACTGATCGGCTGCTCGGCGCCTGCTGTCGCCCCGTCTCCCGCGCCGCAGGCGACAAGAGTGATGGCCTCCGAGAGCTCGCGGCTTAGCCAGGTCAGAACGACCGTTGATGCTCTAGTCCATGCGGCTCGTACCCGGGACCGTAAGGGTTTTGAACGCCTGATCAGTGATCGCGACCCTGCGTTCCCCGACCGCGCCCGGTTGCTCTACGACAACCTGAGCACACTGCCGCTGACCCGGCTCCAGATGCGTGTAGAGCCTGCCCGGTTCGACCTGTCCCAGGCACGTACCCAGCTACTGGGTAGCACCGCGTGGGCGCAGCGGGCCGTCGTCAGTTGGCGACTCGCAGGCGACGACACCGACGTGGAGCACCAGATATGGCTGACGTTTCTCTCCGATGGCGGACAGGTCAAGCTGGCTGGGACGGTTGACGAACCACCCAACCGCACCGGGGAGCAGAAGCCGAGCTGGTGGCTGGGTCCGTTCACCGCCACGGAACGCGGAGGGGTCACTGTCGTCGCGGGTTCCGGCCAGGCACTGGATCGTTGGGCGAGGCTGGCTGCAGCCGCCCTCGACAACGTGCGAGACAGTCTCCCAGGCGGTCTGCGGCTTTCGTGGAGCGGTCAGGTAGTGCTGGAAGTGCCAGCCACGCCGCGCGACTTTGAATTCGTCCTTGGCGAGCCGGCCGGAAGCTACCGCTCTATTGCGGCAGTTACCCGTCGCGCGGGAACCGCGGACGGCGCGACCCGCATCGTCGTCAACCCCAAGGCTGCACAACTCAGCTCGAGCGCGCTGCAAGCAGTGCTCGAGCACGAGATGGTGCATGTCGCGACTCGCTCACCCGATTCTCCTGCGCCGGTATGGGCCGAGGAGGGCCTGGCCGAGTGGGTATCGATGGAGGCCCATCCGGGCCAGCGAAGCGAAACGACCGACGACGTGCTGGCCCGGGTGCGCGCCCATGGTCCGCCGCGCTCATTTCCCTCCGATCAGGAATTCCAGGTCAGCGAGCACAATCTCCGGTTGTCCTACGCCGAGGCCTGGCTCGCCTGCCGCTATATTGCCGACCGGTATTCAGAGACCCAGCTTGGCCGCTTCTACGCCCAGCTCGATCATGGACGCTCTCTGGACGAGGCGAGCCGGTCAGTACTCAAGATCAGTGAGACTGAACTGATCACCAGATGGCGGGCATATCTGGTCCGCTTGGCGCGAGCGTCGGTAATCGCGCCGCGATGATTGGAGGATCGATGAGCGGGCCCCGTGGGTGCGTCCCTTTGGGGTGGGGTCGGACGATTGGAGGATCAAGAGCGGGCCATCGGGTTCAAGCGCGATGCGAGAGCGCCGCTCAATCAGCGCGCGAGCGTAGCCATGCCGCCGACCTTGATCATCACCAATGACTTCCCGCCGTGGGTCGGCGGCATCGAGTCCTTCGTCAGCGACGTCTGTGAACTGCTGGACTACGACGTTGTCGTGTACGCCTCAGGGGCGGCTGGTGCCGCGGCCTCCGACCGCGAGCGTCCGTTTCCGGTCATCCGCGACGGACCGCTGCTGTTGCCGACGCCACGCGTCGCAACCCGTGCCGCGGACCTGCTCCGTGCTGTCGGAGCCACTCGGGTGATCTTCGGCGCTGCTGCTCCCCTCGGTCTGTTGGGCCCAGCCTTGCGGCGGGCCGGCGCCCGCCGGATCGTCGGTCTCACTCACGGTCACGAGACCTGGTGGGCGCAGCTACCTGCGGCCCGCCAGCTGCTCCGCCGGATCGGCGACAGCTGTGATCACCTCACCACCATCTCCGGCTACACCGAGCGCCACATCGCCCGCGCTCTAAGCCCCAGCGCTCGTCGGCGATTGCTGCGGCTGGCCCCGCCCGTCGACACCGAACGCTTCCGACCACCCCAGGCAGCCGCCTTACGCAACGCCGCTCGTTGCATAGCAGTTGCGCGGCTGATTCCCCAGAAGGGCCTGACCACACTGCTCCGCGCTTGGCGGATCGTGATCGATCGGGCCCCCCGGAGTCACGTGGCGCGGGAGCTGATCATCGTCGGGGATGGTCCGCAGCGGGGGCGGCTGGAACGGATCGTTCACGAGCTGGAGTTATCAGACTGCACACGGATCATCGGAGCCTTGCCGCGCATTGGTGTGATTGCACAGCTGCAGCAGGCGTGTGTCTTTGCATTACCAGTTCGCACTCGGTGGGCTGGACTCAATCCGGAAGGGCTTGGCTTGGCCGCACTCGAGGCGGCGGCCTGCGGGCTGCCCGTCATTGTCGGTCACTCCGGCGGCGCGCCCGAGACTGTCCGGGATGCCGACACAGGGTTCCTGGTCCCGTCAGATGATCATCAGCTGTTGGCTGAGCGGCTCAGCCTGCTGCTGGACAATCCTTCGCTGGCGCAGCAGATGGGTTCCCGCGGTCGGCACTACGTCTCCGCGCATTTCAGCCTGGACTCGGCACGAGCGACGCTGCGGGAAGCGCTTGGACTTTGATGCAGCGAGCGGAGGGAGCACTTAGACAGGGCCCACGCGTACGCTATGGCTCGTGGCGGATCAGACCAGCGCCAGCATCGATATCGCGGCAAAGCCCGACAAAATCATGGCGGTCATCGCCGATTTCGAGCATTACCCCGATTGGGTCGACTCGATGAAGAGCGCCGAGGTGCTGAGCGTTGTTGACGGCAAGGCCAAGACGGTCCGCATGGTGCTCGACCACACGCTGGTGAAGGACAACTACGTGTTGGCGTACGAGTGGAAGCCGCAGGTCGTCAGCTGGGAACTCATCGAGGGGAACTTGCTCAGGGCCATGGACGGCTCGTACCAGCTGAAGGCCAATGGTGCCAAGACAACCGTGACATACACGTTGACCGTTGATATCAACATGCCGATGATCGGGATGTTCAAGCGCAGGGCCGAGAAGACGATCATCGACGGCGCGCTCAAAGGCCTCAAGAAGAGGGTGGAAGGCTGAGCACTCTTGGGACGACACCGCGCCGCAGCAGGGCAAGGGTTGCACCGCCACCGCTGCTGAGCATCGGCGTCGACATTGGCGGCACGAAGGTGGCCGCGGGGGTCGTCGACGAAGAGGGCGGCATTCTCGATCGTTGGCAGGAACCGACTCCATCACACAGCCCGGAAGCTGTCGAAGACGCGATCCTGCGCGCTGTCGAGCACCTGCGTCGGCAACACCGGGTTGAAGCGGTGGGAATTGGTGCGGCCGGCTGGGTCGATAACGATCAAGCTGTGGTCCGGTTCTCCCCGCACCTGGCCTGGCGGTCCGAGCCGCTCAAGGCGCGACTCACCGGCCGGATTGACCTACCGCTGATCGTGGACAACGACGCGAACGCGGCCGCCTGGGCGGAGTACCGCTATGGCGCGGGTCGCGGCTCGTCGGTGATGGTGTGTATCACGCTCGGTACTGGCATTGGTGGCGGCCTGGTGATCGGCGGCAGGCTTTTCCGTGGCTCGTACGGGATGGCCGGGGAATGGGGACACATGATTTCGGTGCCGGGTGGTCACTGGTGCGAGTGTGGGAACCGGGGCTGTTGGGAGCAGTACGCCTCGGGCAACGCACTGGTTCGGGACGCCCGCGCGCTGGCACGTACCAATTCACCGACGGCCTACCGGCTTCTGGAGATGGTCGGCGGCGATCCTGACAAGATCAGCGGACCTGGAGTCACCGCAGCAGCGATTCAGGGCGAACCCACTTCGGTGGAGCTGCTGGCCGATGTAGGGACCTGGCTCGGACAGGGGATTGCCAACATCGCCGCTGCTGTGGATCCTGAAGTGGTTGTCATCGGCGGGGGAGTGAGCGCCGCAGGTGATTTGTTACTGCAGCCCGCACAGCGGGCCTTCAGCCGCACTCTGACAGGGCGAGGCTTCCGTGAGGAGGCCAGGCTGGTGCTTGCGCGCTTTCGTAATGACGCCGGGCTGATTGGTGCCGCAGATCTGGCACGGCACGCCATGATCGAGCCACCCGACTCCGCCCACGCCGGCTTTTGGCCGCGTCGCCGCAAACGCAGAGTTAGCAAGACACGGCTGCGCCGAGAGTCCTTGCGGACCCGGGTCCAGTCGTAGACGGTGTTGTCTGCGACGCTCCGCGTCGCGCGGATCGCGCTGATGAGCCGCTGTCGTCGTCCTCGCTCGGCGACGGAAAAGCGTGTCTCCTCACTCGTCCTCCGATCAGCGGCGCGCGATCCGTGTTACAAGACCGCTCCGTTACCGGCGTCCGGCGGTCGATCCCGGGGCAGTCGGGTCATCAAGATGCCGAATCCACCCACGAAGCTTCCGACGGCGATCCAGCCGGCCCAGGCGGGGAAGCGCAAGCCGAAGGTCGCTGCCAGGACGATGAGGATCGCGTACCCGATGCCGATCCAGCCAAGCAGTGCCGGCACGCCGGGTCGCCCCAGCGGCGGAAGCGGCTCCGGGACATAACGATCCTGGGACGTCTCGTCAGCAGAGGTCCGAGCGTCGGTCGGTGTCTCCAGCAGGCCGAACAGCGGGTGATCGGTGGCCCAATTAGCACCGTTGGCATCCGGAATTGAAGGCTGACTTACCGGCTCGGTGGGAGGCTCGGCGGTATCTGAATCGGGTGGGTCGGCGGTCAGGTGGTATCCCGCGACCAGCTCGGCAAAAGCGCGTTCGATCGCGTCCCGGTCATCCTCACTCGGCAGTACCATCGGCCTCCTTCGTGAGTCGTCGGAAGAACGCAACGCTTCCCTCGAAGATATCGTCCGCGTCATAGTCGAGGGTGGCTACATGGTAACTGCGCCCTAGCTCGATGTAGGTCTGATCGCTGGATCGTACGCCGGCCTTGATCAACCGCACCGAGGAGGCGTCAGCGACATGATCATTAATCGCCCGATAGACCAGCAGCGGCTGATCGACGCGACCGAGATTGCGGCGCACATCCGCCCATAGGAAGGTCTGTGAATACAGGGCTCGCAGTGGCAGTCGGTCGTAGCCCCACTCGATCGGTCCGGATTTGGCGATGTCGTTGGTGATCCCGCCCAGCGAGGGGAGCGCCAACCTCAAAATCGGCAGGGCCCGCATCCGCGGATCAGTGATGTTGATCACAGGATTGACCAACGCCAGTCCGGACACCGCGCGGCCATGTCGCTGGGCCAGCCGGAGCGCCAGCGCAGCACCCATCGACAAACCCGCGAGGAATACCTGTTCACTTTGGGCTCGCAACGTCCCGAAGGCGTCGTCCACGCAGTCGTACCAGTCCGTCCAGGTGGTCTGATTGCATTCCTGCCAAGTCGTGCCGTGGCCCGGCAGCCTGGGCAGCAGGACCTGGAAACCTGCAGCTTCGAGGTGTCGCGCCCACCCGATCATGGATTGTGTCGAGCCGGTGAAGCCGTGGCAGAGCAACACTCCGGTGGGTCCGCTGCCACCTGCGTACGGTTGTGCAGCTGGATGCACTGAAGCCACCAGCGGCGTGGATGATCTGGTGCGCCGCATCCGCCGCCTGCTCCGCGGCGTCGGCTGTGCCTGGGAAGTCACGAGCGAATCGTGGCATGTTTGCCGCCACCGCGGAAGCCGACTGGTGCGGCCGCCACTAGGGTTTGTTTCGCCCTACGATTGGGTCGAAGCGGAGGTCGGTCTTGCTTTACTGGGTGTTCAAATGGGTGGCGTTTGCCCCTTTATGCCGGTTGCTCTTCAGGCCGTCGATCAGTGGAGCTGACAACATCCCGGAGTCTGGTCCGGCGATTCTGGTCAGCAACCACATCTCCGCAGGCGACACTTTCCTGCTACCTGCGATGATCAGGCGACGGCTCACCTTTCCGGCCAAGGTCGAGCTGTTTCATGGTCAGGGGATTCGCGGCCGAGTTCTGACCTGGTTCCTCAAGAACGTCGGTCAACTTCCGATGGATCGCGCCGGAGGCCGCGCCAGTGCCACCAGCATGGAGGGGGTGCTCGGGGTACTTCGCAGGGGTGATCTGCTCGGCCTCTACCCTGAGGGCACTCGATCCCCCGACGGCCGCCTGTACAGGGGCAAGACCGGCGTCGCTCGGCTGGTACTCCAGGCCGGGGTTCCTGTGATACCGGTCGGCATGATCGACACCCAGTGGGTCCCGTCTCGGTTCTTCAAGATCCCAACGATGCGACGACCTAAGATCCGGATCGGCAAGGCGATGGACTTCAGCGCCTACGCCAAAGCCGGTAACGACCGCGACGTGTTGCGGTGGATCACTGACGAGATCATGAACGCGGTCATGGAGCTGTCCGGTCAGGATTATGTGGAGATGTATGGCGCCACGGCCAAGGCGGACCTGGCTGCAGGTAGGGCTCTCCCGGCCAGTTCCGGTCAGCGTCCCGGCGCAGGCCGTGCGACGCCGCCCGTCCCCATGCGTGCTCCCAAGCCGGAGATCCCACCGGTTTCGGATGTGAGGGCGTGAACGGGGAGCGAGAAGACTCGCCGACAGATCGCAGCGAAACGATCTCAAAGACCAGTGGTGAGATGCCCCGTCACCGCACAGACCGACGGCAACCTCCGGCAAGCGATGACCTGGTTTCAGTTGACCGCCACGGGAATGTCACCGTCGAGTCCGGTTCGGGTGCTGGCCGAGGCATCTACTGGGTGCTGAAGAATCTGCTGCTGGGACCGGCAATCACCAGAATTTTCCGCCCGATCCATGAGGGGACTGAGAACGTTCCTGATGAGGGTGCCGCGATTGTCGCGAGCAACCACCTCTCATTCGCCGACTGGCTGTTCATGCCGCTTGCGTTGGATCGCAGGATCACGTTCGTCGCGAAGTCGGACTACTTCACCCGGGCTGGCATCAAGGGCTGGGCGCAAAAGCGGTTTTTCGCCGGCACGGGTCAGGTGCCGATCGACAGGAGCGGTGGCCGGGCGAGTGAAGGCGCTCTCCGGGCGGGGCTGAAGGTGCTCCAGCGCGGTGAGCTGTTCGGCATCTACCCCGAGGGAACGCGCAGCCACGACGGGCGGCTCTACAAAGGGCGAACGGGAGTCGCTCGGCTTGGGTTGTTGTCGGGGGCACCGGTGATTCCATCGGCGATTATTGGCACCGATATCATCGCCCCGCCTGGGAAGGTCATGACCAAGGTCGCCAGTCCCACCGTGAAATTCGGGCGGCCCTTGGATTTCTCCCGCTATAAGGGGATGAGCGAGGACCGTTTCATCCTGCGTTCGATCACCGACGAGATCATGTACGCGATCATGGAGCTATCCGGCCAGGAGTATGTGGACATGTACGCGCCAGCGGCGAAAGAGGCTGCGGCCCGGGAAGCGAAGGAGCAAGAGGTCGACGAGGTCTCCCCTCAGGCATAGCACCCGTCCGCGACACCTGCTGGCCGGCGTGAGTCTCAGGCAGTCTGTTGTTGCGGTGGTCTCGGCGTTATCCGTAAACGATCAGACAGCCTGTCGATTCGGTTCGACTTCGGCCAGCTGCTTGAGAGTCAGTAGCTGCTTGCGCATCATGATCAGGTCACCCCAGGCCAGCAGCGCACGTCGTACCCGCTGAAATAGCGTGGTTGCCCTGGCATCGAGCCGGACGATCAGCCGAGAACTCCCGTCATCGCGTGGGTGGATGGCATAGCTGATCGCAAGCAGTCCATAGATCGGCTTGAAGCGCGGTTGGATGACTCCGGTAAGGCTTTCTCCCTCCTGAAACTCGACGAGGTCGAAGACCAGGAATTGCTGGCCTCGGGCAAGCCGTTCTGCGCCTGGCGTGAGCTGCCGAGGGCTGCGTCGTCCTCGATTGTCGAGCCAGTCATAGCTATAGGGGGCCACCTTCAGCTGGCAGACCCAGCGGAACACGGTCGGTGGTGGTGCCGCGATCGTTATGGCGCGGGTGAGCTTTCGCATGGGGGAATCCAGGTAGCTGTCGCAGGGAAAGCGGGCAGTCCGTTCTGGGTATGTGGTGTTCCAGTCCCAGGGAATCATGCCGTCGCTTCCAAGGTAGGTGATCGATACGCAATGGACGACGAGCTGATCGCTCGCTCAGAGGTCACGTATGAGCCGCGCGACCAGCGCCTCCGGCTGGCTGAGGGCAAGCAGGTGACCGCCCGGAAGCTGCTCAACTTCCAGCCCCAGGCGGTCTCTGGCTACCTGACGTTGGAACTCGTACGGGAAAAACCGATCATCACGCCCAGCAAGGACTGTGGTCGGGACGTCAGGCCAGCGATCCAGCGGAAAGCGCGTCTGGAAGAGCGAGTTCGCTGGCTCTTCCGCTTCCGACAGCAACGCAAGCACATCGGGTGTCAAGTCATGAAGGAAGTAGGTCTGCGGATCGAAGCCTGCATCGGGGCCGCGCCCTTCGCGAAGATCATTGCTCCGCATAGCGTCGGCCTGACCGGTATTTCCCCACCATTCGCCAGCAGTCTCTCCGGCTACGGGGATCATGGCGTTCAGCAGCACGAGATCTGAGACCGGCAGCCGGTCGCATGCTAGAGGCGCGGCAAAGGCACCCATCGACTGAGCGACCAGGGTGACTTCCCCAGGCGCTCCGGCGGCGGCGACGATCGCGTCAGCGTGGTCGGAAAAGGTCGCGCCCGGCCAGTTGGGCAAGGTCACGGCACAAGTGCGGTAGCCGGCCTTCTGGAGGAGCGGCTCCACGAGTTGCCAGAATGCGGCGTTGCCGCCCGCGCCGGGGACCAGGACAAAGCTGCGTTGCTGCATGCGTGCAATTCTGCGGTGAGCGTCCAGCGGCCGGTAACTCAGCTGCCCGCGCGAGTGCCAGCGTCTACAGTGTCTGCGTGTCTCTGACGAGCCAGGTCCCTACGCTGAAAGCACTGCATGCTCTGAATCCGCTGCAGCAGCCGGCCTACTCTTCACCACACAAGCTTGCCGAGGTCCTCGGCAAGCTTCGGACGCTTCCCCCGCTGGTATTTGCTGCCGAGTGTGACAAGCTACGCGCCAAGATGGCCAGTGTGGCGGCCGGCGAGGCTTTCATGCTGCAGGGCGGTGATTGCGCCGAGACTTTCGCCGACGTTACGGCTGCGAACATCCAGGGCAAACTTCGAACCCTGCTGTCCATGGCAGTTGTGCTGACCTATGCAGCGCAGGTGCCGATCGTGAAGGTCGGCCGGATGGCGGGCCAGTTCGCCAAGCCACGTAGCTCGGCCACCGAAACTCGCGAGGGCGTCACGTTGCCGGCATATCGGGGCGATGCGGTGAATGGCTTCGACTTCACGCCCGAGGCTCGCGAGCCCGATCCGCAGCGGCTGCTGGAGGTTTACCACGCGTCCTCAGCCACCCTGAACCTCACGCGGGCCTTCGTCACAGGTGGATTCGCCCACCTTCGCAGCGTGCACAGCTGGAACGCCGACTTCGTCAAGAATTCAGCAGCGGGCGTCCAGTACCAGAACCTCGCCAATGAGATCGATCGGGCGCTCGCCTTCATGGTGGCCTGCGGTATCGACGACGATGTCTTCCGAACCGTCGACTTCTACTCCAGCCACGAGGCGCTGATCTTGGAGTACGAGCACGCGCTCACGCGCATCGACTCCCGGACCGGGCAACCGTACGGAACCTCCGGGCACTTCTTATGGATCGGCGAGCGCACTCGCCAGTTGCACGGTGCACATGTCGAACTACTTCGGCATGTCCGCAACCCACTCGGGGTGAAGCTCGGGCCGGAAACCACCGCCGACAACGCGCTGGACCTGGCCGATCGACTGGATCCTGATCATGAACCGGGCCGGATCACCTTTATTACCCGAATGGGTGCCGGGAAGGTGCGCGAGGTGTTGCCGGAGGTTGTTGCCAAGGTGGTCGCCAGCGGCCGGCAAGTGTCGTGGGTCTGCGACCCGATGCACGGCAATACCTTCGAGGCTCGCAACGGCTACAAGACTCGGGCGTTCTCAGACGTCATGGCTGAACTCAATGGCTTCTTTGACGTTCACGAGGAGCTCGGCACCTGGCCGGGCGGTGTGCACGTTGAGCTCACCGGCGATGACGTAACTGAGTGCGTCGGTGGTGGCGACGACCTGGTTGAAGCAGACCTGGTGAGTCGCTACCAGACACTCTGCGACCCGCGACTCAACCGCAACCAGTCGCTGGAACTCGCCTTTCTGGTGGCAGAGCGGCTGACCACGGGCCGGATCAAACGGCCGAATCCGGTCCAGGCGTACGTGCCGCTCACCTTCTAGGCTGTTCCTGTCCGTGATCGATCTGCGCTCTGACACTGTCACCAAGCCCACGCCAGCGATGCGGGAGGCGATGCGGACAGCGTCGGTCGGCGATGACGTGTACGCCGAAGACCCGACGGTGATCGAGCTGGAGCAGCGAGTGGCACGATTGCTCGGGCACGAGGCAGGACTGTTCTGTGTCAGCGGATCGATGTGCAACATGCTAGGGATACGGCTGCTCGTCGAGCCGGGCCAGGAGGTGGTCTGCGACGTTCAGGCTCACCTCGCTCGGGCAGAAATGGGGGCTCACGGGGCGGTCAGCGGACTCACCATGCGGACCTTCCCCTCCAGCCGAGGCCGGCTGCAGCTGGCCGAGGTGGCCAAGATCATTGCGCCGTCGGCCGGCCCATACCTGGTATCGACCGCGGCGGTGGCAGTGGAGAACACCCACAACTTTGGCGGTGGGACGATCCAACCGATCGAGGAGCTGAAGGCAGTAGGTGAGCTATGTCGCGAGCATGGCATCGGCTATCACCTCGACGGTGCCCGGCTGTGGAACGCGCACGTCGCGACCGGAGTAGGCCTCGAGGCGTACGGGGGGCTCTTCGACACGGTGAACGTGTGTTTCTCCAAGGGCCTCGGGGCTCCCGTCGGCTCCGTGCTGGTGAGCACAGCGGAGAACATCGCACGCGCCCGGGTACTGCGGAAGCGCCTTGGCGGTGGCTGGCGCCAGGCGGGCGTGCTCGCCGCCGCCTGCCTCTACTCCCTTGATCATCACCTGCAACGGCTTGCCGATGATCATGCAGCAGCACGTGCCTTCGCTGAGGCCGTAGCGACCTGTGTCCCGGCCGCTGTGGAGCTGGATGCCGTCGAGACCAATGTCGTGGTGATCGACACCGGCGCGACTCCGGCCGCGCCGATCGCGGTTGCAGCCGCAGAGCGGGGGGTGCAGGTCTCTGCTCTCGGTCCCTTCATGATCAGGGCGGTTACTCATCTCGATGTAACAGTTGACGACTGCGAGTGGGCAGGGCAGCTGGTCGGAAAGCTGCTGGGACCCTAGGTCCGGCATTGCGGCAGGCTCCCCTTACGGTGGGGGCATGCGGATCACCCACCTTGGGCATGCGGCCGTGCTGGCTGAGACCGACGGCGCGCGAATTCTCATCGATCCGGGGAACTTCTCCGACGCGTGGCATTCTCTAACTGATCTTGACGCGGTGCTCGTGACGCACCAGCATCCCGACCATCTCGATCCCCAGAACCTGCCCACCCTGCTTTTGGCGAACCCCGCCGCGATCGTCCTGGTCGAGCCATCGATCCTCGAGCTGATCAGTTCTGGCGAGCTGCCGTCGCTAGGTGAAAATGTCGCCGGGTTCTCCCCAGACAGCCAAATGACCATCAGCGACGTTCTGGTGACCGCAGTCGGCGGGCAGCATGCAGTCATCCACCGCGACATACCGCGGATCGGCAACGTGGGCTACGTCCTGCACTCGGAAGGGCAACCCACTCTGTTCCACCCCGGCGATGCTTACGACACGGTTCCAAACGGCATCGACATCGTTGCCGTTCCGGCGTACGGGCCCTGGGCGGCAATGAAGGAGACCATCGACTTTGTCCGGGCGGTTGGGGCGCTAGAAGGATTCCCAATCCATGATGAACTGCTGAGCGACCGGGGCCGGACCGTCGCGTTCAACCGGCTCAATGAAATGACCGCAACTCGGGTCGTCAACTTGCGTGGTGGAGCTACGCACGAATTTTGACGGATCGATATGAGGGCTGAGCCTGTCGAAGCCCATGATCTACGGCCCTTCGACAGGCTCAGGGCGCATCTACTCGAGCATGGACGGCCCGCTGCGGGCTGATAGATCACCTAGCGGTCCAATTGGTCTATGGAAGAGCACAGCGTCACGGTCGGCATCGGTCCGGTCTTGTTCGAGGGCCTGGAGGCGGTGGTGCGGCATGATGCCCAGGTCGTCATTGCCGACGACGCCTGGGCTGAGGTCCGCAAGTCCCGCGAAATCATCGAGGCACTGGCCGATGATCAACAACCGCATTACGGAGTGTCGACCGGCTTCGGTGCCCTGGCAACCCGGCACATTCCAGTGGAACTGCGCGGTCAACTGCAGCGCAGCTTGATCCGCTCGCACGCTGCTGGGTCGGGACCCGAGGTGGAGCGGGAAGTGGTGCGGGCCCTCATGCTGCTGCGGATCTCCACTCTTGCTACAGGTCGCACCGGTATCCGCGACGAGACGCTGCGTTGCTACGTCGCCATGTTGAACGCTGGGCTAACCCCGGTTGTGTACGAATTCGGCAGCCTTGGCTGCTCCGGCGACCTGGCCCCACTTGCTCATTGCGCCCTGGCGCTGATGGGCGAGGGGTTCGTGCGGGACGGATCCGGCGCTCTCATTCCAACCGGCGATGCATTCGCTGCCGCAGGCATCACTCCCGTCACGCTTGCCGAGAAAGAGGGCCTGGCCTTGATCAATGGCACCGACGGGATGCTCGGCATGCTGGTGCTCGCGATCATCGATCTGGGGCGGTTGCTCAAGGTGGCAGACATCACGGCAGCCATGAGCGTGGAAGGATTGCTCGGCACAGACGACGTCTTCGCAGACGATCTGCACGCTCTGCGGCCGCATCCCGGTCAGGCTGCTTCGGCCAGCAACCTGCGCAGGATCATGGCCGGCAGTGAGATCCGGGAGAGCCACCGTACCGAAGCCTGCACCCGGGTTCAGGACGCCTACTCGCTGCGCTGCGCCCCACAGGTGGCCGGTGCAGTGCGCGACACAATTGATCATGCCGAGCGAGTCGCGCTGATCGAACTGGCGTCGGCGGTAGACAACCCAGTGATCACGTTCGACGGCCGAGTCGAGTCCAACGGCAACTTTCACGGCGCACCTCTCGGCTATGTACTGGATTTCCTCGCCATCGCCGTGGCCGACCTGGCGAGCATCGCTGAGCGGCGCACCGACCGCTTTCTCGACAAGTCCCGGAGCGGTGGGCTCAATGCCTTTCTCGCCGCGGACCCCGGTGTCGACTCCGGTCACATGATTGCGCAGTACACCCAGGCGGCGATCGTTTCCGAGCTGAAGCGGCTCGCGGCACCGGCCTCGGTCGACTCGATTCCCAGCTCGGCGATGCAGGAAGACCACGTATCCATGGGCTGGTCGGCAGCACGCAAGTTGCGCCGCGGCCTCGATGGCTTAACTCGCGTCCTGGCCATCGAGCTGCTGACGGCCGCGCGCGGCATCGAGCAGCGGTTGCCGCTGCAACCCGCCCCCGCCAGCGCCGCGGTCATCGCCGCACTCCGCGCGGCCGGGGCACCGGCATCCGGCGCTGATCGCTGGCTGGCGCCCGAGATCGACATCGCGGTTGAGCTGGTTGCCACGGGGGCCGTCATCGCGGCCGTCGAGTCAGTGACCGGCCCTCTCAATTGATCAAGAAAGAAGGAGGCTTCAGCATGGAAGGCGCACGACCGGTACGCGCACCCCGCGGCACCACACTGACAGCTCGCTCCTGGGCCACCGAAGCCCCGCTGCGGATGCTGATGAACAACTTGGATCCCGAGAACGCCGAACGGCCCGATGATCTTGTGGTGTACGGCGGCACCGGCCGCGCAGCCAGGGACTGGCCGGCGTACGACGCCATGGTGCGTACGCTGACGACTCTGGCGCCCGACGAGACCATGCTTGTCCAGTCCGGCCGTCCGGTCGGGGTGATGCAAACTCATGAATGGGCACCGCGGGTGATCTTGGCCAACTCGAACCTGGTGCCTGACTGGGCGACCTGGCCGGAGTTCCGCCGGCTGGAGAAGCTAGGGCTGACCATGTATGGCCAGATGACCGCAGGCTCGTGGATCTACATCGGCACCCAAGGCATCGTGCAGGGCACCTACGAGACCTTCGCAGCTGTCGCGGAAAAGCGGTTCGGTGGCACCCTGGCCGGCACCTTGACCTTGACCGGCGGTTGTGGCGGTATGGGCGGCGCGCAGCCGCTGGCTGTGACGTTGAACGACGGCGTCTGCCTGATCATCGATGTTGATCCAGCACGGCTGCAGCGCCGGGCTGAGCATCGCTATCTCGACGAGATTGCCGATGATCTTGACCAGGCCGTCTCCCGGGCGACTGCCGCCAAGACTGAGCGACGGGCTATCTCGATTGGTGTCGTCGGCAACTGCGCCGAGGTCTTCCCGGAGTTGTTGCGTCGTGGCGTACCGATCGACATCGTCACCGACCAGACCAGCGCCCACGACCCGCTGTCCTACTTGCCCGAGGGGATCAGCGTCGAGGACTGGGCTTCGTACGCCGAGCAGAAGCCCGAGGAGTTCACTGACCGCGCACGGGCCAGCATGGCGCATCACGTGCAAGCGATGGTGGAGTTCCAAGATGCCGGTGCGGAGGTCTTCGACTATGGCAACTCCATTCGCGACGAAGCCCGGCTCGGTGGCTATGAAAGGGCCTTCGAGTTCCCCGGCTTCGTGCCGGCCTACATCCGACCATTGTTCTGCGAGGGCAAGGGCCCGTTTCGCTGGGTGGCGCTGTCCGGCGACCCGCGCGACATCGAGGTCACCGACCGGGCCGTGATGGATCTGTTCAGCGACAATGACCGGCTGCAAAAATGGCTGCGTGGCGCCCGCGACAAGATCAGCTTTCAAGGCCTACCGGCCCGCATCTGCTGGCTAGGCTATGGCGAGCGGGACAAGGCCGGCTTAGTCTTCAACGACTTGGTCGCCTCGGGCAAGATCAGCGCGCCTATTGTTATCGGACGTGATCATTTGGACTGTGGCTCAGTGGCCAGCCCGTACCGGGAGTCCGAGGCGATGATCGACGGCTCGGACGCCATCGCCGATTGGCCGTTGCTGAACGCCATGATCAACACCGCGTCTGGAGCCACCTGGGTGTCCATCCACCACGGCGGCGGTGTCGGCATTGGCCGCTCCATTCACGCCGGTCAGGTATCCCTGGCCGACGGTACGGAGTTAGCCGCGCAGAAGCTGGCGCGCGTACTGAAGAACGATCCGGGTATGGGGGTGATCCGGCACACCGATGCGGGCTATGAGCGAGCCGAGCAAGTGGCAGCCGAGCGTGGCGTCAGGATCCCCATGCAGGAAGGAAGCTGACAGTGATCATGACCCAGGCGGAGACGTTTGAGCAGCTGTGGTCGGCGATCGCGGACATCGGACGCGATCCCAGCACTCGCGGCTACCGTCGCTTCGCCTGGACTGAACCGGATCTGAAAATGCGGGAGTGGTTCGCCGGCGAGTGCGCGACCCGAGGCTTGGACCTGGTCGAGGACCGGATGGGTAACCAATGGGCATGGTGGGGCGATCCCGACACAGATGCATCGGGCGGCATCGTCACGGGATCCCATCTGGACAGCGTGCCGGACGGTGGCGCCTTCGACGGGCCCCTGGGTGTCGTGGGTGCACTGGCGGCAATCGACAAGCTCAAGGTGGACGGCTTCCAGCCGCACCGGCCGATCGGCGTCGTGAACTTCGTTGATGAGGAGGGTGCCCGGTTCGGCGTTTCCTGTATCGGATCACGCGTGATCACCGGTGCCTTGAGCCCTGATCGGGCGCTGGCACTGCGGGACGCTGAAGGCCTCACCATGGCGGAGGCGATGCGCGCGGCTGACCGGCAGCCAGAGCACCTAGGCCCAGAGCCGGAGGTTGTTGCTCGTATCGGGACCTTTGTTGAGCTGCACGTCGAGCAGGGGCGCGGTCTAGTCGACCTCGGTCGTTCCGTCGCCGTTGGCAGCGGGCTGTGGCCGCATGGTCGGTGGCGGATCGAGATTCCTGGTGAGGCCAATCACGCCGGCACCACCAGGCTGAGCGATCGCCACGATGCTGCGATCGGCTGTGCGCGCGCGGTGCTGGCAGCGCGAGCTGCTGCTGAGACGCATGAAAGTCTCGCGACCATCGGCAAGATCAACATCCAGCCCGGCGGGGTGAACGCCATCGCCAGTTCGGCGACTGCCTGGCTCGATGCCCGAGCGGCAGATGAATCGGCGCTCAACGCTACCGTGGCGCAGATCGAGCGAGAAGTCGCAAGCTCTGGCGCTCTGGTGACTGAGGAATCGCGGACTCCGCAGACTCCCTTCGATGATGCCCTGGTCACCCGGCTAGCCCGGCTGCTCGACGGTGCGCCTGTGATGAGTACCGGCGCTGGCCATGATGCTGGGATCCTCGCGAACGCCGGCGTGCCGGCAGCGATGATCTTCGTCCGTAACCCCAGTGGGGTATCTCACTCGCCTGAGGAGTGGGCCGAGCCTGAGGACTGCCTAGCCGGTGTTGTTGCTCTGGCGACGGTGCTGGCGGAGCTGGCTGGAGCCGAGCAGTGAGCTCGTACTGGGCCGCGTACGCCTGGTTGCCGAAGGGTTGCCTGGCAGGCGTCAGCTTTGATGTGGAAGACGAGCGCTTCGCGCGCGTTCGGTCCGGTGTCGAACCGCAAGCCGGTCAGCAGATTCTCAGTGGCGTGACATTTCCGGGTTTCGCCAATGGCCACAGCCATGCATTCCATCGCGTCCTCCGGGGCCGGACCCACGCTGAAGGCGGCAGCTTCTGGACCTGGCGTCGGCAGATGTATGCCCTTGCCGCTCGCCTCGATCCTGAGTCCTACCTCGCCCTCGCCCGGGCTGTGTTTGTCGAGATGGAACAGGCCGGATACACCGTCGTGGGGGAGTTCCACTATCTGCACCATGATCAACGCGGTCGCCGATACGCCGATCCCAATGCCATGGGCAAGGCGCTGATCCAAGCTGCCACCGAGACCGGCGTCCGGCTCACACTGCTGGACGCCTGTTATCTGGCCGGCGGGCTGACCGCTACCGGCCACCTCCCGCTGGATGCGGTACAGGCCCGCTTCAGCGATGGAGGCGTCGATCATTGGCAGGACCGAGTGAGCCAACTCGCCGAAACTGGCCAGATGCGCATCGGCGCCGCTGTACATTCGGTTCGCGCCGTACCTGCCGAGGCACTCAGCAAGATCCGGGAAGCGGCAGCAGGGCGTCCTTTGCATATCCACCTCAGCGAGCAACCGGCCGAGAACGCCGCCACCCAGGCTTTCTACGGTCGCACTCCGACTGAGTTGCTTGATGATCACGGCCTGCTAGGGCGCCGCACCACCGCGGTGCATGCCACTCACCTCACCGACAGAGACATCAAGATGCTGGGTGGTAGCCAGACGTCGGCATGCTTCTGTCCGACCACCGAGCGTGATCTTGCTGACGGTATTGGTCCTGCTCGGCGATTGGCCAGCGCCGGGAGCCCACTGACCCTCGGCTCTGATCAACAGGCAGTGATCGACCCGTTCGAGGAGATGCGTGGACTTGAACTTCACGAGCGGCTCGCCACCGGTGAACGTGGCTGCTTCACTCCTGCTGATCTGATCATGATCGGCAGTGAGGCCGGACACCGCAGTCTGGGCTGGCCCGAGGGCGGCAGGATCGCTGATGGAAATCTCGCCGACTTCGTCATGGTCCGCGCTGACTCTATGCGCACCGCCGGTACCCGGCCTGATCAGATCGTTTTCGCTGCCACCGCCGCCGACGTTGACCAGGTCGTCGTCGGCGGCCAGGTGATCGTCCGGGATGGGCAGCATCGTCTCGGTCAACCCGCCCGGCTGCTCACCGAGGCGCTTGATCAGCTGGGCGAGGCATGAGCAGCGCGGCGGTCACCGGGATCGGCGAGCTGGTCACCTGCGACGGCACCGGTCCTGACCTGCTCGGCATCCGGTCCCACGCGGCGCTCGTGGTCGAGGACGGCATGATCGCTTGGATCGGCTCAGCCGCCCACGCTCCCGCTGCCGACACTCGGATTGACATTGCTGGGCGAGTGATCATCCCTGGCTTTGTCGATTCTCACAGCCACCTGGTCTTTGCTGGCGACCGAGCAACGGAGTTTGCGGCGCGGATGACTGGCCAGCCGTACGACGGCGGTGGCATCGGCGTCACAGTTGCCGCTACGCGCGCCGCAACTGACGAGGAGTTGACCCGGCTGCTTGCGGCGCGGATCCATGAGCTGCACGGTCTCGGTACCACCACCATCGAGATCAAAAGTGGCTACGGACTGACCGTTGCCGACGAGCTCCGGATACTCCAGATCGCTTCCCAATTCACCAGCGAAACCACTCTTCTGGCCGCCCATGTGGTACCGGCCGAATATGTCCACGACCGGCAGGGATATGTCGATCTTGTCACTGGGCCGATGCTGTACGCAGCGGCTCCGTACGCACGCTGGATCGACGTCTTCTGCGAGCCACACTCACCGCACGCTTTCGACGCCGATGAGGCCCGCCACATCCTCAAGGCCGGAGCCGCGGCTGGCCTCGGTCTGCGGGTGCATGGCAACCAGCTAGGCCCGGGGCCCGGCGTACAGATGGCGGTCGAGCTGGGGGCCGCTAGTGTCGATCACTGCACCTATCTCGATGCCGGTGACGTTGACGCCTTAGCGGATGCAGCGGAGCACACCGTGGCGACGCTGCTCCCTGGGGTGGAGTTCTGCACCCGCTCCCCCTATCCGGACGCTGCCCAGCTGCTCGCCGCAGGTGCGTCGATCGCCTTGGCGACCGATTGCAATCCCGGGACGTGCTACTCGAGCTCGATGCCGTGGGTGATCTCCCTGGCGGTTCGCGAACTGGGCCTTACTCCGGCTCAAGCACTGTTCGCCGCTACGGTCGGTTCGGCGAAGTCGCTGCGTCGTAGCGATATCGGTCGACTGGTGCCAGGAAGCCGCGCGGATCTCACCGTGCTCGATGCCCCCTCATATCTGCATCTGGCGTATCGCCCTGGAGTGCCGATTACTCGGGCTCTGGATGAGTTGACGCGGGCTCCCGCCAGGTAGACATCGCTTCAGCTGCCGGCATTCGGCGAAACGCTGGCGGAGTGACCTGGAGGTTCTTCCAGACGAACGAAGGCACGCGACTGAAGAACTCATGTGCGAAGTCCGCACAGAAGCCGATCAACTGCGTGTCGTGGTCGTCCACCGAGAAGCGCATCACGTTGCCCTCGATCCGGAAGCCCGGCGGCTGGACCGCCATCAAAAACTCCATAGTGCGCGGATGAATCACATCCGATGCGAATTTGGCATCCTCGGTGCGCACTGTGAAGCGGTCGTTGAACTCCTCGCTCTCGAACCGGACCTTCTTGCCGCCTCCGCCGCCTTCCACCGAGATCAGCGGAAACGAGAAGGGCATCGTGATCGCGGTCAGAATCTCGGAATGGTTCTCGGTCACCGTGCGGGTCTGGCTGCGGCCCTCTGAGTCGGTGTAGGTCTCGGTGCGCCGGGTCTTCCACCCGTGAATGAAAGCCTCGATGGGCAGCCCGTCGTTGGAGCCGCGAATCACCTTCTCAGTGGTATGCCCGAAGCCCGCTGTGGTCAGGTCGTACTTGGCAATCAGCGCGTCGTCGCGACCGATCAGCTGCCAGTCAGGATGGCCGTAGAAACCAAAGCCGGGTGGCGGTGCGGGCGTCCCGTACGGCGCCAGGCTTGACGACTGGAGCGCCTGGGCGATCCCGGCCAGCCCTTCGAGATAGCTCTGGAGCTGGTCGGGGTCTTTGGGAGCACCGACCGCAACCATTTGCTGGCCGTCGACGCTGAGATCGACCCGGCGCCCCGCCTGGCCGAAGCTGGCGATGACATCGAGCACGCCAGCTGACAGCGCCGCGCGGGCATATGCAGAGTCGGCAGCGCGTACCTGGAATCGCGGATCGACCTCGACGGGCGCGAGCTGAACGCCGCTGCGCACTTCGTCGGTGGATATGAAGAGATCCGGGAGCGATACGGGCAGTTGGATGCTCGCCACTCGGTCGTCGAATCGCGGTCCGCCCTCGCTGCTTGCGTACTCGAACACCCGGAACGGCAGGCCATCAGCTGTGGTACCGGAGATGGCCTCGTCCACCTTGCGCACGAAGCCGAGCCCGAACGGAGGGGCATGGTGATCAAGGACTGACTCCAGGGCAGGCTTTGATTCGAAGGTCCAGCCGCGCTTCCGAAGCGACTGGATGTAGCGCCGTCTCCGGATGATCAAGAAGGCGATCAAGGCGAGGACCAGGACGGCGATCGCGATCAGGATGATCACGATGGTGTTGCTCACCCGGCGTACTCCCTCGTCCGCCTCAGGAGGCGTCTCTCGGGCTGCTCGACCAGGTACATCGCTGACACAATGGCCAGGCCACCGATCACCATCCGGACTGTGACGCTCTCGCCCCCGAAAGCCACCGCGAATGCTGCCGCCCACACCGGTTCCATGGCCATGATCACCGCAGCTCGAGGCGGCTCGATATGTGCCTGAGCCCAAGTCTGCAGCACCATCGTCAGCGCGCTTGCGACGAGCGCGAGGTAGAGCACCACGAGCCAGTCGTGGCCGTTGGACGGCAGCTGGATGCCAGAACCAGATCCCGGAGTCAGCCACAGAGCCGCTGCCGCGCACATCACCGCGATCACGATCAACTGGACCAAGCTGAGGCTGATCGCGGTCTGCGGCTTGCTGAACTTCCCCAGGGCCACGATGTGGCGGGCGTAGAGCAGGGCCGCTATGACGGTGAGCAGTTCACCGTAGCCAAGGGTGAACCCGCGAAAGGCCAGTACGCCAAGCCCGAATAGGGCAAGGAAGACCGCAAACCATGTGATATTGGCGATCTTGCGGCGCAAGATCACTGCTGTCAGTAGGGGTGTCGCAACGACGTACAGACCAGTAACGAAGCCCGACACACTGGCGGCGGTGTGGGCCAGACCGGCGGTTTGCAGGACCTGCGCTGATCCGTACAGCAGTCCGAGCAGCACGCCCTGGGTGAGCACCGGACGTGAAATCTGAATTCGTGGGCCAACAATGATTCCCAGCGCCACGGCGGCAATGGCGAACCGAACCGCGAGGAGATCGGCTACCGGAATACGGGTCACCAGATCTTTGATCAGAAGGAAGGTCGATCCCCAGGCAGCTGCCATAGCCAGTAGTGCCAGGAAGGCTAAGCGCGTGTGGGACCTGGCAACCAGCACCGACCCAGCCTAAGGCACGCTCGCGCAAGCCCGGTCTTGGAGTTCCAGCACCTAAGTGCTGGAAACGCCAGCTGAGGTCGCTCGCCGACCTCAGACCACGTACAGGGTGACCGTCGAGCCTTTGGCTGCCGTGGCCTGTGCTCCCGGGTTGGTGTAGACCACGTAGCGGACTCCGGCCCGATTGACACCGACCGGCTGCACCTGGATCTTGAAGCCGGCCTCCCGCATCATCTTCCGGGCCGTCGGAAGCGCCATCCGCTGGACATCAGGCACGGTGACCAGCAGTGGTCCCAGCGATCTTGTAAGGGTGATGGTCTCCCCGCTAGCCGCATGGCCGGAATGTGGATCCTGACGCAGCACGAGGTCCTTGCCCACCTTGCTGGAATTGCCGCTCTGCTCGACGACTTGGAAGCCCGCTCCCTTCAGGGCCGCTGCTGCCGCGTCGTACGGGGTGCCCCGGTAGTCGGTTATCGAGACTGGCTTCGGCCCGGCACAGACCACGAGGTTGATCTCCGTGCCCTTCTTGAGACGGGCGCCCTGCTTCTCCGATGCACGGAGCACAGTCCCGGCGGCCACTTGGTCGCTGTAACCATCGGCAACCTTGCCTACTGCCAGCTTGGCTTTCTCGATCGCGGCCTCAGCCGCCGACTGGGACAGGCCGACGACCACGGGCATGGGATAGCGCTCGGGGCCCTTGGACACCGCAGCTTCGATCTTGCCGCCCCGCAAGATCTTGGTCCCAGGTCCGGGCTTGGTGGAGACGACCATGCCCCGCGCCACCGTCTCGCTGTACGCCTCGGAAAAGTCGACCGAGAGACCCACTTTCGCGGCCACCCGCGCGGCCTCACCTTTGCTGAGCGAATCAAGGACCGGAGCGGTCGTGAAGCGGCCCTCCGTCAGGTACCAGCCGGCCAGGGCGGCGGAGGCCGAGATCATCACCACGAGCAAGAAGGCCAGCCAACCCCGGCGACGCTTACGGGCTCGGCGCTCGCGCTCGCTCGCGGCCAAACGCTCCGCAATCGCCGGGTGTACCGGTCTGGGAACGGCCGGTGGCGGAGCGTCGATCACGGTACGCGACGTAACCAATGGACGAGGCTGGGCCTGCGCAACGGGCACCGGAGTCGGCACCATCTGGGTCACTTCGTAGTCGGCGCGGTCGCGTCGGCTCGGCGAGCCTGCTCCCTGCCTGGGTTCGGCCCGCAGCTCACGGGTGAGCTCAGGGTCATCGGCCAGACCTTGCTGGAGCGCGATGCGAGCGCGCCGTACCTGAGCCAGCAAGACTTTAGCGTCGGGCTGCCGACGGTTGGCGTCACGGGCCGTTGCCCGGGTGACCAGAGCATCCAGGTAGGGCGGAATCCGACCTCCGGTCGGGCCAACTGACGGCGGAGGCACGTCGCGATGTACGTGGGCGTACGCGATCTGGATGGGGGTGTCCCCAGTATGTGGCTTGCGTCCGGTCAGCAGCTCAAAGAGCACGACCCCGGCGCTGTACACGTCCGATCGGGCGTCCGCCCGCCCGGCCACCACCAGCTCCGGGGGGAGATAGGAAACGGTTCCGATCAACAGGCCTTGGGTGGCGGTGGAACTCTGCGAGGAGACAACCTTGGCGAGCCCGAAGTCGGCCACCTTGATCCGGCCGCGGTCGCTGATCAACACATTCTCAGGCTTCACATCGCGGTGGACCAGTCCAGCGTCGTGGGCAGCGGCAAGGGCGGCGAGCACCGGCTCCATGAGCTCCAGCGCCCTGGCGGGCTGCAGCGGCGCCTCCCGATTGAGCACGTCACGCAGCGTCTGCCCCTCGACGTACTCCATCACGATGTACGGACGGCTGTTCGGGCCCCCGAGGTCTTGCCCCTGGTCGAAAACCGACACCACATTGGGGTGGGACAGCTTGGCAGCCGCTCGGGCTTCACGATCGAACTTGCGCGCGAACTCGGCTTCATCACCGAGTCCTATATGCATCACCTTGACTGCCACAGTACGAGTCAGGCGCATGTCGACGGCCCGATAGACGGTTGCCATTCCGCCACGGGCGAGCCGCTGGGTGATCTGATAGCGACCGTCCAAAAGGCGACCCACCAAAGGGTCGCCAACGGTCGTCATTGTCACGTTTGCTCCGAACACGGTGGGGAAGGTGGCCGTGTTGGCCTCGGGGGCGAGTCTAGAAGTGACCTCGTACTGCCACGGTCGAGGCGCGCCGCGGCCAGTCGATTCGTCCGGCATCAGCTAGTCGATTCCCCTCCGGGCATGCTTCACCGGGACAGTTTAGTGTTGCTCATCCAACGCCAACTCACATTTACGGTGGTGGGGAATTCGTCTGGAGGTATCAAGCGGCATGGAACTCGGACTCACCACATTTGCCGAGATCACTGATCCAAACTCCTCGCCAGGTGAGCGACTGCGGCAGGTCGTTGCGGAGGCCAGGCTTGCTGACGAGCTGGGCCTGGAGGTCTTTGGCATAGGTGAGCACCACCGGCCGGACATGGCAGCATCAGCTCCGGAGATCGTTCTTGCCACCATTGCTGGAAGCACGAAAACGATCAAACTGTCCAGCGCCGTTATCGTGCTCAGCTCAGCCGATCCCGTCCGGGTGTTTCAGAACTTCGTCACGCTCGACCTCTTGTCGGGTGGACGCGCGGAGCTGATGGTCGGCCGGGGCTCGTTCACCGAATCGTTCCCCTTGTTTGGCTACTCTCTGGCCGACTACGACGAGCTCTTTGCCGAGAAGCTCGATCTGCTGCTGAAGATAGGTGAAGATCAGCCGGTGACCTGGCACGGCAAGTTCCGGGCACCGCTGGACAACGTCCAGGTCTATCCCCGTCAGGAAGGCCGCCCGTTGCCGATCTGGGTCGCTGTAGGCGGCACACCGAACTCAGTCATCCGAGCCGGCACTCTCGGCCTTCCGATGGCACTGGCGATCATCGGTGGCCGGCCGCAGGCCTTCACTCCGCTCGTCGAGCTCTACCGCAAGGCCCTCGAGTACGGGGATCATGACCCGAGTACGCCACTGGCGATTCACAGCCACGGCTATGTCTTCACCGACGAGCGCGCGGCACGGGCGGAGTTCCTGCCCGCCTATCGCCAGACGTTTGCCAAGATCGGCAAGGAGCGTGGCTGGTCCCCGATGTCGGATGCGGCTGTCGAGGATCTGATCGGGCCCGAGGGGGCGCTGTTCTTCGGTCGACCCGAGACTGTGGCCGACAAGATCATCCGGTTGCACGAGCTGATGCATATCGATCGTTTCGAGCTGCACGTCTCCCATGTTGATCATGCGAAGACCATGCGCTCGATTGAGCTGTTCGGAAGCGAGGTTGCTCCGCTGGTCCGGCAGGAGTTGGGCGCGCGATCGCCGGTCTGAGACGCCCGCACGCCACAATGACGATATGCGTGAAGTCGTCGACGGCGTGATCGAAATCCCCATTGGGTACGTGAAGGCATACGCCGTCGTCGTCGACGACGGCGTGGTGCTGGTGGACACCGGAATTCCCGGGCGGGCCGACAAAGTGGCACGTGCCGTCGAGGCCGCACGGCGACCGATCGGCGAGGTGCACACGATCTTGCTGACGCACTGCCATCCCGATCACATCGGCGGTGTGGCCGAGCTGCGTCGCCGGTCCGGGGCGCGTGTGGTTGCCCACGCGATTGATGCACCACTGATTAACGGCGTCGCGAAAGCCCGTCCGCCGAAGGGCTTTATGCGCCTTGTGGCGGCCATCATGCCGTCGCCGGAGCCGGTTCCCGTAGACGAGGCGCTGACCGCGGACGGCCCGATATCCGTGCCAGGTTTTACCGCGATCCATACCCCCGGCCACACCCGCGGGCACATGTCCTTTCTGCTCGATCGCGACGGCGGCGTGCTCTTTGCGGGTGATGCTGCCGGTGGTCGGCGCAACGGGCGGATCCGCCGTTCCCCCCGGATGGTTACCGACGACCGGGCGGCTGAGTTGGCAAGCATTGCACGGCTCGGGGATCTCAGTTTCGAGTCGGCCGTGTTCGGGCACGGAAGGGCGATATCCCGCGAGGCGGCGCAGCGGTTCCGGGAGTTCGCCGCGCTCGGCTAGCGGCGTACCCGCTGGGCTCAGCGACAGCTGTTCGATGGCCAGGTTGAGACGACCATCCGGCCGCGGCGGTGACTGGCAGGATGCACTTGTGGTTGCCATCCAGATTCGCGGCGTCTCAGAGGTCACCCGCCGCACGTTGTCGGCCGAGGCGAAAGCTCGTGGGGAATCCTTGCAGGAATACCTCCTCGATGTGCTGGATCGTGAGGCGCAGGAGATCGACAACGGTCGACTGCTTGCCGAGTGGCCGGCTGGATCAGCGGCGGATGAACCGCAGCCCATCAGGTTTGTGGCCCTGATCCATTCCGAGCGAGAGAACGCCAAGGCTATTCGCTGACAGAGGCGCAACTCGCCAAGTCCGCTGCATGCGGGCCACTATCGTGGCCGTGTGACTGCGCTGATGGGTCTGGAGGCCCGCCTCCGCCTCGCCCGGCTCTACCTGTGCACGGACGCACGACAAAAGCAAGGCGATCTCGAGAGCTTCCTGCACGCGGTTTTCGCTGGGGGTGTCGATATCGTGCAGATCCGCGAGAAAGACATGGAACCGGCGGCCGAGTTGGCGGCTCTCGAAATAGCCCGTCAAGCCGCCGGCCCGTACCAAGGCATCGTCTGCGTCAACGATTCCGCTGAGCTGGCCGGACGATTCCAGGCCGACATGTTGCATCTCGGCCAGGCCGACGGCTCGGCCGCGCAGGCCCGCACATACCTGCATCGCTGGGCGCTCATTGGCCGGTCTACCCATGCGCCGCGCCAGATCGACAAGGTGATCAGGGACCCCAATGTGGACTATTTCTGCGTGGGACCTGTCTATGCCACTTCTACCAAACCCGACTACGAGCCGGTTGGTCTAGACCTGGTCCGCTATGCCGCCCGCAAAGCGCGAGTCGGAAGGATCAGGTCGATGCCGTGGTTCGCCATTGGCGGGATCTCGATGGATAACCTCGACGAGGTGATCGAGGCTGGGGCGCGGCGGGTCTGTGTCGTGCGGGCCATCACCCAGGCATCCGATCCGCAGGATGCGGCTCAGCAGCTCAGTAGCAGGCTTCGCGCCGCTTGGAAGGCTGATCCGGCGATGGAGCGGTATACGTTCCAGGCATTGTCAGAACCGGCATCAAGGTCGTGAGACGCGAGCAGTTTCGGTGAGGAACCACTAAAACTCGCGGCGCACGGCAGCGTCGGCCAGCGCCGTCAGGCCGACTCGACCCTCTTCGGTGATCTCGGTATCATGCAACGCCTTGAGGGCGCGCTCGTAGTACTCATTGATCATTGACTCCACCGCGTCACGTGCGCCCGACTCGACAATCACCTGCTGCAGCTCACTGATCCCGGTATCGTCCAGCGCAGGGTCGCCAAGCCGTTGCAGAAGCAGTTTCTGGCCGGCGTCCCCGGCGTGCGCGTACGCATGGGCGACCAGCACCGTTCGCTTACCCTCGCGAAGATCATCTCCGGCCGGCTTGCCGGTGACCTTCGGATCCCCGAAGACGCCCAGCAGGTCATCGCGGAACTGGAAGGCCCGGCCCAGCGGTGAGCCGTACGCACCGAGGGCGAAGTAAAGCTCGTCGTCACCACCGCCGAGCGCGGCGCCCATCTGGCACGGCCGCTGCACTGTGTACCGTGCGGCCTTGTACTCCACAACTCGGCTGGCGTCGTCCAGTGCCAGCTCGATGGTGGGCCGCAGCGATCCAATCGCCGGTGCCCGCTTCCGCAGCGGGTGCGCCTGCGCCACGATGTCGAGGTACTGACCGCAGGTGACCTCGGTGCGCATAGCCTCGACGATCGGCAGGGCTCGCTCCAGAGTGGACTGGTCCATATCGGCACCGTGCAGCATCTGCGCTGACCACATAACGAGCAGGTCGCCGAGCAGGATCGCACCGGATCTGCCGAAGGCAGCCGAGTCACCAAGCCAGCCTGCGTTGGCGTGCAGGGCCTCGAACTGCCGATGGGCGGCGGGTCGCCCGCGTCGCAGGTCGGAGGAGTCCATCAGATCGTCGTGTATGAGGGCGCTCACGTGCAGCACATCGAGGCTTCCCGCTGCAGCGAGCAGCTGCTTGAGCGAATCATCTGAGGGGATTCCGGCAGCGGCGACATAGCCCCAGACGCAAAAAGCGGGGCGCATCCGCTTGCCTCCGCACAACAGTTGGCTGGCCATGAGATGCACCGGAACAAGCTCGGGCCCCATGGAATCGAGAACTGATGATTGCTCGTTGAGGAAGGCGCTGATCTCGGCCGACACCGCTTCTCGAAACGCCTGTGACAGCGGCGCCTGCGGATCCAGTACCGCGTCGGCGCCCTTGACAAGCGGGTTGTTGACCACATGCTGAGCCTACGGAGGCCGCAAGGGGTGCCGTCCTTAGGGTGTTCGCATGCCGGGCCGCGATCGTCGTTGGCGCCCGCGGACACCCAGCATCGCTGACCTGCTGGCGGAAGGCGACCGACCGCTGTTCTCCTTTGAGTTTTTTCCACCGAAGGATGAAATCCAGCAGCGCCAGCTGTGGCAGGCAGTGCGCGAACTGGAGTCGCTCGGCCCAGACTTCGTATCAGTCACCTACGGTGCCAGTGGGTCAACCCGGGAGCGCACGATCAGCGCCACCGAGGCGATCTCCCAGCACACCACCCTCCGGGCGATGGCACATCTGACGTGCGCGAGCCAAAGCCGTGATCAACTGCGACGGGTGATCGGTGCCTATGCAGCGGCGGGTGTCCATCATGTGCTCACGATCCGTGGCGACATGCCCGGGGGGCCCCGCGTCCCATGGGAGGCTCATCCCGACGGTTTGCAGAATGCGACCGAGCTGGTGGCGATGGTACGCGAGCTCGGCGCTTTCTGCGTCGGCGTTGCTGCGTTTCCTGATGCGCATCCGGAGCGGAATGACTTTGATCTTGACGCCCGGGTGTTGGCTGCGAAGGCACAGGCTGGGGCCAGCTTCGCGATCACGCAGCTGTTCTTCACTGCCGATGACTACTTCGCACTGGTCGCCAGGGTCCGGTCACTCGGCTGCGACATTCCGATCATTCCGGGCATCATGCCGATCACCAATGTCCGCCAGGTGACGCGCTTCGCCGAACTGTCCGGGACCGCGTTACCCCGCTCGGTGACAGACCGGATCAACGAAGTGGCCGATGACGATGATCAAGTTCGGCGGGTTGGGATCATGATCGGGACCGAGTTGTCGGAGGACCTGTTGAGCCGCGGTGCGCCAGGACTGCATTTCTTTACTCAGAACCGGTCCCGCGCTACGCGAGAGATTTACGCCAACCTGCATCAAGTGCGGCGTCGAGCGTGACGAGCCGCTGGGTTGGCCGGGTGAGAGCGACATAAAGGGCTCGTACGCCGCCCGGCGATTCGGCCACTATGTCATCTGGAGTGACAACCAGCACCCCGTCGTACTCGAGGCCTTTCGCCTCCATCGGTGTTACGACTGCAACCCGGTCGGCGCCCGACAGAGGGGCCTGCTCCAGCTTGGCCGCCAGTTCGTCCTTGGTTGACGGCGGGCAGATGACGCCGACGGTGCCCCCCACCTCGGCGAGCAGCGTCCGCACGATGTTGATCACAGCTGTGTCGATCGTGGGATGCTCCGGAGCGGCGTCGGCCGGCACCATAAGCCGCGGCTGATGACCGGTTGAGCGCACCGCGGTGGGAAGGTCGGCATCGGGGAAGTCTGCGACGACGATCCTCGCGGCCAAGTCGAAGACTTCCGATGGGCTGCGATAGTTGGTGCTCAGTCGAAAATGCCGCACTGGCGCAGTCCCGATGATCTCCTCGATCGCTCGGTTCGACTCTTCGGTATCGGTCCAGGAGCTCTGGGCGGGATCACCGACGATGGTCCAACTGGCGCTCGCGCCACGTCGGCGTAGCATGCGCCACTGCATCGGGCTCAGGTCCTGCGCTTCGTCCACCAGGAGATGGGCGTACGTCTCGTGCGGCAGCTCGAATGGGTCAACTTCTCGAGCTGGTGCCAGCAGGTCGGCTGTGGTGACGACCTCCTCCATCCCCGCGTCAAGATCGGTGAGCCAAGGCGTTTCCGGGTCGTCCGGCGGGGGAAGCGGGCCGAGCAGATGGACCAGTTCATCGAGCAGGGCGCCGTCCGCGGCTGTCCAGTCCGCCGCACTCTGATAGCTCGTACTGAGCAGCTCGCATTCTCGGTCAGACAGTATCGGCGTCGCAACTCGCTTGGTCAGTTCGCTTTCGGCTAGCCGGGTGAGCGCAGCCGGTGCGCTGACCGCCGGCCACCAGGCGTTGCAGAACATCTTGAATGCGGCGAGCTCGGAGACGCGGTCCTCGAACTCCTCACGTCCATGATCATGATCGACGTTGTCCTCGGAGTCGGGATGCCGGACCCGCCAGAGTGCGGTAAGCAGTTCCTTTTCCGCTGCCTCCCGTCCGCTGTTGAGCTTGTGGTGTGCGAGCACGTGAGAACGGATGTGGGCCAAGGTGGCGGCTGGCAGCACCAACACGGTGCCGTCCACCATGATCCGTAGCTCGAGCGGCACTTCCTGCATTGGCTCATGGATCAAGCGGCGCAGCACCTTCACCATGCGCAGGCTGCCCTTGATTGCCGCAGCCGGTGGTGGATCGACGCGATCACCGGTGACCCGGACGACGTCGGAGGCCACAGCACCGATGGAGCGCAGGGTGACTGAGTCCTCACCAAGCGAGGGCAGTACTCGTGCGATGTAGTTCATGAAGACCCGGCTCGGTCCAACTACCAGCACCCCGCCGGACTCGAAGCGGCGCCGGTTGGAGTAGAGCAGGTAGGCGGCACGATGCAGGGCCACCACTGTTTTTCCCGTTCCAGGCCCGCCACTGATCATGGTGAAACCCTGGTACGGGGCGCGGATCGCCTCATCCTGCTCGGCCTGAATGGTGGCGACGATGTCCCGCATCGTGTGATCGCGGGCCCGGGTGAGCGCGGCCAGTAGCGCCCCTTCGCCGATCACCACCAGCTCCCGGTCCGCGTTCTGGCCGTCGAGGAGGTCGTCTTCGATGCCCACTACACGGTCGCCACGGCAGTGCAGCACCCGGCGGCGGATCACCTGCATGGGATCGCTGGGGGTGGCTCGGTAGAAGGGCTCGGCCGCGGGTGCCCGCCAGTCGATCACCAGTGGTTCATAATCGGCGTCGCGTACGCCGATACGGCCGACGTATCGGATTTCACCGTCGGTGCGGTCCAGCCGGCCGAAGACCAGACCTTCCTGCTCGGCATCCAGCACAGCCAGTCGCCGAGCGGCCTGGAAGGCAAAGACGTCACGCTCGTACAGGCCAGTACCGTCCTCCTCGCGAACGTAGGAGTTGCGATCTGACTGATAGAGGGAGAGGCCCTCGCGCGCGACCTGCTGGGCGGAGCGGGTCGCTTCGGCGAGCCATGTGTAGACGAGATCCACGTGAGCCTGCTCGGCGGCCAGCTCGCGCTCAAGGGTGTGAGCAGCTGGAGATGCGTCGGGCACGCTGTCGGAACTCGTTTCGCTCTGCGCGTGTGTCAAGAAGGATGATCCTTACCCGGAAGAACAAACATCTGAGTATACGGAAGTTGTCTGGGTCCCCCAAAGTTGCCGCGATCAGCCCGTGGCCCTGAGGTAGTCGTGGCAGCCATAGGCGGCGAGCGCCGCGGAGAGCACGACTTGGGATCCCCCGGAGCCTGCCGGGGATGACGGGCTTGCGGTGTAGAGGCCCGGGATCTCGGTTGTCACCAAGGGGCGGCGCGGCCAGCTTGCGAAGCCGCTCCAGGCCACTCCATACGAGGGTCTGGGGAGCGCTGTGTTGAAATCGTGAGTCGTTCGCAGCCCGTTGTCCGCAACCTGCCGGAGGTAGTTGACGGTCGGTACGCCGGCCTCGCTCAGGGCGACGGTCTCGCGGAGCAGCTCAGTCGGCGCCAGTACTTCCTGGTGGGTGATCGTCGGAGCTGCGGCCGGGCTCAGGCTACGCAGCCGGCGTCTGGTCCGTCGAGCCGCGCTAGTCGAAAGCAGGTCATGGAAGGTCTGCCACGGGTCGCAGGTCGCGATGACTGCGGAGGCGGGGCGGTCGCCAGCGCTGGTCTCGACGGCGGTGACGTGGCCGTTGCGAAGGTGAATGCGCTCGACCGGACAGCTGAGGTGGACGCGTACTTTGCGCAGCTCGAGGCGGGCCCCGAGAGCTTCGACCAGGACTGAAGACCGGCCCCCATCAAGCCTGGAGCTGGTGTCGAGCGGCTGCACTTGCCAGCGGCCGAAGGTGCGCTGCATCGACAGCTCCACTGCGGCGAAAGCTGGAGTCTGTTCGGGCACCGAGCCTGACCGGTAGCCGATGCTGCGAATCACAGCACCGAGATGATCATGGTCGATGGAGCTCGCGAGGTCTGCCAGCGTCAGGTGGCGGCCGAAGAGGCTGCGCTGGACGGTCCTGTTCAGCTGTCGACCGCTGCGCAGCTCGGCCTCGAGGCCAAGTCCGCGGAGGGTTTGCCATACCCCGTCGAGCCGGTCAAGCAAACCTCGCCAGCGCTCGGCGACCGAGCTGCCGTACGCGGCAACCAGGGTGTCGTACTGGCCGCCGCGGTCGGTTGGCAAGGTGAGCTCAGAACCGTCAGCGAAGATCATTGTTGCTGGCTGGGCCGGTTCCAGGACGTAGCCCATCCTGGCTAACTCGGCCTCCAGCGGACGACCGCTCTTGCGGAACAGGTCACGCCACGGTGCAGGAAAACCGATGATCGATGGCGCATCGTCCGCCGTGGCACCGCTCGTCAGCCGATAGGGCGCCCAGGTGCCGCCGAGTGTCTCGGAGCGCTCGTAGAGCTCAACCTGATGTCCTGCCTTGGCGAGCCGTGCCGCGGCAGCCAGGCCAGCCAGGCCACCACCTATGACGACCACGGGATCGGGCATCAGCTATGCACAGATGGGCAGCAGGTCCATGGGAGGAGCGTAAGGGGATCACCGCGCTCCGAGTCCCTTTTTCGGGCTGCTCGCGCATCGCGCTGTGAACCCGCCTACTTCGTCGTCGCTCGCAGACGATGAAGCGTGTCTGCTTGCTTCTCCTCAGCACGGCGGCGCGCGATTGCCGACGCTCCCAGCCCTAGGCTGAGCCCATGCCGGATTTGGAACCTGTCGATGAGTCTTGGACCACTGCACTTTGTGTCGTGGCGCATCCCGATGATCTTGAGTTTGGCGCAGCAGCAGCCGTAGCCCGCTGGACCGAGCAAGGAAAGACCGTGATGTATGCCATGGTGACCAGCGGCGAGGCTGGCATTGACGGTATGGAACCGGCCGAGGCACGGAGCGTGCGGGAAGCAGAGCAACTCGAGTCGGCACGGATTGTCGGTGTCGAGACGGTGGATTTCCTCGGCCTGGCTGATGGAGTGCTGGAGTACGGCGTTCCGCTACGTCGAGCGATCTGTGCCAGCGTACGAAGGCATCGACCGGAGATCGTGATCACCAACAACTTTCGTGACACCTGGGGTGGTCAGGCCCTCAACCAGGCCGACCACATCGCCACTGGGCGGGCGACCTTGGATGCCGTACGAGATGCAGGGAACCGCTGGGTGTTTCGCGAGCAGATCGACGATGGACTGCAGCGTTGGGGTGGAGTGAGAGAGGTATGGGCCGCCTTTTCTCCGGACGGACGGCATGGAGTGGACACCACCAAGACCTTCCAACGCGGGGTCGCATCGCTGGCCGCACACAAGGCCTACATCGACGGACTGGGATGGGAGTCTTTCGATCCGGAGGAATTCTTGGAGAGCGGAGCGCGTCAGGCAGGAACCCGACTGGGCGTGCCGATGGCGACCACGTTCGAGGTCTTCACCATGGGTTGGGGCAGCTAGGTCAAGATTTCGTCCGAGCTCCAGTGACCCTCTGCGGAGAAAACGCCGCAGGCCAGGACAGGGTCGGTCAGCGCGACGCGAATCGGTAGCCCAACTGGATGAACCGGTCGAAGGCTCGGTCAGGCAGGATCCGCTCGGCCAGCAAGATGCCCCGTGCTCCGCCGCCGGCGGCATATCGGGTACGGGGTTTCGGACTCTGCACCGCTCGAGCTATGACATCGGCGACCACTTCAGGCCCGGCTGCGATCGGCAAGCGCTCAGCTGAGCGAAGGCCTGCTCCGACTAGCCTGGCTTGCCGGGCGTACGGCGTGTTCGCCGAGGTCGCTTCGAGTTGGTCGGCTGCAATACCGGACCACTCGCTCCGGATGGTGCCCGGCTCGATGATCACGACCTTGATGCCGAACTCCGCCACTTCCACCCGCAGGCTGTCACTGAGTCCTTCGACGGCGAACTTGCTGGCGTGGTACCAGCTACCGAGTGGCTCCCAGATCTTGCCGCCCATTGAGGAGATGTTCACGATGTACCCGTCGCGTTGAGCTCGCATCTGAGGCAACACCAGCTGGATGAGCCGCGCCAAGCCGAAGAGATTCACCTCGAACTGACGCCGGGCTTCCTCCATAGGCACGTCCTCCAGCGCGCCGTACAACCCGTAGCCGGCGTTGTTGACGAGCACATCGATGCGTCCGGTGTCGGCAATGACCGTCTCAACCAGCGCCACCATTGACCCGTCGTCGGTGACATCGACCGGTCTGGTGCGGATACCGCGATCGGCCAGATCCGACATCCGATCGACTCGCCTGGCACCGGCATAGACGGTGTAGCCCAGCTCCGCAAGTTGCAGCGCGGTCGCCTCGCCAATGCCAGAGGATGCTCCAGTGACTAGCGCAGTCTTCTTGAAGGTGTCGGTCATGCGCTGGATCATAAGGCTGTCTTTTCGTGTCCTGCTCGCGCATCGCGCTATATCTGTTGCTCGCTCCGCTCGCTGAGACTGGCGATCATCAGCCGCTGCCTTCCTCAGTCGCTCGCAGACGAAAGAGCGTGTCTGCTCGCTCGTCTGGGACAGCGGCGCGCCAGCCGACTCCGTGCGGCGGAGCGCGATTCTCGACGCTTGCAGCACGTACCGAGCCTGTGCCACCGAGCCAGGCGCTTCTGGCCACTGCTTCGACGAGTCGTCGCTGGTTTATGGGTGCCGCGTCGTACATTCGCTTGACGAACTGTCGGTCCCCAGGTGTAACTTAGTTCTTGTTCGAACAGGCGTTCTAAAACTTGGCTTCTTGGGTGATCAGTCATGGCGGACGCCTGGCCGACGCGGTGCGTGTTCGCGGCACGTACTCCGGGCTTGCCTTGGTGCAGATGGATCTCGACCCCCATCTGCATCGAGGCCGCCAACTGAGATCGCGCGCCGCCGTGCTGAGGAGGAGGGAGCAGACACGCTTTATGGTCTGCGAGCGACGACGAAGTAGGCGGCTACCAGGCGCGATCCGCAGCGAGCGGTAGCGAGCAATCAAAACCCACAGCGAGCGGTAGCGAGCAATCAAACCCACAGCGAGCGGTAGCGAGCAATCAAACAGGGTCGAGCTTTCCCGACACCGAATCGACCAGAGGACCCGATGTCCAACGACGACCTACAACGCGCGCGCAGCTCCCTTGCCGAGGCGGAGCTGGCGCGACGTCCAAGCGACCGGTACCTGGCAGCCCACCTTGCCGCGCTTCGCGTCGTGGCGATTGTACTGACGCATCGGGCACCGCCCGGCACGGTCCGGGTGGAGGGCCGCCCGCGCAATGCTTGGCGGATGCTGGCCGACGTCGCCCCGGAACTTGCCGAGTGGGCGGCGTTCTTCGCGGCCACCGAGAGCAAGCGTGACGCCATCCGCGGCGGCGCAACCTCGATAGTCAGTGCGCGCGAGGCGGACGACCTGGTGAGGGATGCGAGGGCCTTCCTACGTCTGGTCGAGCGGGCCATCGGATTCAGTGCAGTGCGCGAACGTCCGATCGACGTGGCATCGAGCTAATTCAGCAGCAGGCGGCTACTCTGGTATCGAACACATGTTCGATAGGAGGAGCGATGTCGCCTCGCGGGCGTGGCTCTGGCCACACGCCCCCAATCCCGATCGTGATGCACGTCGACATGGATGCCTTCTACGCCTCAGTAGAGCTGCGTCGGCGTCCCGAACTGCGAGGGACAGCGGTGATCGTGGGCGGTTCCCCTCGGGGGGTGGTGTTATCCGCGACGTACGAGGCGAGAGCGCGTGGCGTACGGTCCGGGATGCCGTCGACCGAGGCGAAGCGCCTGGCACCGCGCGCCACCTTCCTGGCTCCCGACTTCGACAGCTATAGCGCGGTGTCCAAGGCGATCGTGGCCGTCTTCCGGTCGGTGAGCTCCGTCGTTGAGTCGGCGTCGATCGACGAAGCCTTTTTGGACCTGACCGGCGCCGTGCGGATGTTGGGCAGTCCGGTGCAGATCGGGGAGTACGTCCGCGCGGTCGTGTCGGACGAGCAGCAGATCACCTGCTCAGTCGGTATTGGACCAACCAAGTTCGTTGCCAAGGTTGCCTCCCGGGCAGCGAAGCCGGATGGACTGATCGAGGTCCGGCCGGAGCGGGTCGCGACTTTCCTGCACCCGTTACCAGTTGAGGCAATGTGGGGAGTGGGCAACGCGACTGCACAGAAGCTGCATCGACTTGGCATCTACACCGTTGGCGACCTCGCCCACACGCCTCGAGGCAGCCTGCGTCCGATTTTCGGCCCACACGCGGGTGGCATGCTCAGCGAGCTGGCCTGGGGGAGGGACCGCCGCCGCGTCACCCCACAGGAGCCGGAGCACAGCGTCGGCTCGCAAGAGACCTTCAGGCGGGATACCGACGATCCTGATGCTGTGCGTCGTGAGCTCCTTCGGATGGCCGACCGCACTGCTCACCGAATGCGGAAACAACAGATGATGGGACGTACCATCACCATCTCGGTGCGGTTCGCCGACTTCACTGAACTGACCCGCTCCGCCACACTTGCAGCACCTACCGACGTCACCGTCGAGATCTACGCGCAGGCACTGGAGCTGTATGAGCGGCTCGGCGTCGAGCGAGCACGGATCCGCCGTGTCGGAGTTCGGGTTGAACACCTTGTCGACAGGCACCGGGTCTACCGGCAACCACAGCTGACCGATCCAGAGCGAGGATGGCGAGAAGCCGATCTTGCTGTCGATGCGGCGGTCGGGAAATTCGGACCGGCCGCTGTGCAACGTGCCGTGCTGACTCGCCGGCTGTAGTCAACGACGTCGGGTACTTGGCCGGTTGGGTTTCCATACCCACTGCCGCAACCTAAACTAGAGCCACATCGCCCAGTCAAGGACGAGACGTGCTGCACAGGTCACACGTCAGTGAGTATTCGATCCACCAGGGATCAAATCTCATCCTTCCGTGTGAGAGGCGTATCATGACGGCACGCGTACGACGAGACCCTCGGGAGGTGGCTAGTGGCCCTCTCAGATGAGGAGCAGCGGCTTCTCGAGCAGATGGAAGCTGCGCTCGCGGCGGAAGATCCCAAGTTGGTGAACGCGCTGCGCGGGACTAACGTCCGGCGGGTCCATCGGCGTCGCGCGGCACTTGCGGGTGTGGGATTCTTTGCAGGGCTCGGGCTCCTCATTGCTGGCATCTCGATTACTCCTTTCCTTAGCGTGCTTGGCTTCGTGATCATGGTCGCTGCGGCGGTGACTGCGATCTACTCCTGGCAACACGTCGGTGGCAACGCCGATGCTGGCAACGGCCGGGATCGAGCGAAGACCTCTCAAGGATCGCGCGCTCATGACGGGCAGGGCTTCATGGACAAGATGGAAGAGCGCTGGCGTCGTCGGCGCGACGAGGGTCTATGAGGCGTCGCCGCCAAGAGGGCCTGTGACCCGTCTCGACAAGATCGACAAGCGCGTACTAGCTGACTAACTTTTGGGGGCACTGCCTCGCGCGATGGACGCTCGCAGTGCGGTTGTCACGGCTCCCTGGGCGTGCGTCGGAACAACGAGCGCGGGAGCAGCAGCGCCGCTACCCTCCGACGCAAATCGACAGGGGCGGCCACGCCACGCCGAATCTCGGAAGTCATGGCCGGTAGCTCATCCATCGAGCCGCCGTGGTCGAAGCTACGCGCATAGCGTGACCGTTCCACCAGCGTGGCAACCCGGCTCATCGACTCGGACTCTTCCTCATCAAGCCGGTGCGCCATCTCATCGCCAATGGCACGCGGTGACCCTTCAGGCCACGACCCGCCATAGTCCCACACGGTGTCCCTGATTTCGGCCCAGGCGGCCTCCACCTGCTCCTCAGCTGGGCCCTCTCCATTGAGTCGGCCGCTGCGTCGCCGCACCCGAATAGTCGCAGGAGCCGCCAGGATGGCCAGCAACACCAGCGCGATCCCGGCACCGATCAAGGTGCGTCCCCAGCCCGCGTTGGCGCCCTGACCGGGAACGTTCGGTTGCTCGCTTGGCGCCACCGATGGTGCGGTGCCTGGTGACACCTCGTCGGCCGTCGCCTCCGAGGACGGATCTGCCGTCGGGTCATTTTCGGAGGAGTCCGCGTCCTGTACGGTCCACGACGGCGCGGTCCCGGTCACGCTGGCTGGCGTGGGCTCGAACCGCACCCAGCCGTAGTTCGCGAAGTACAGCTCCGGCCAGGCATGCATGTCGCGGATCGAGACTTTCCAGCCTGCTTCGTCCCGTTCGCCAGGTAGGAAGCCAACTGACACCCGCGACGGAATGCCGATCACGCGCGCCATCATCGCCATCGCAGACGCGAACTGCTCGCAATAGCCCCGACGATCTCCAAGCAGGAAGTTTTGCAGAGCCTCATAGCCACTGCCCGGCAGCGGCTCGGTGCTGTAGGTGAACTGGTCGTCGCGAAGATAAGCCTGGATTGCTGCCGCCTTCGCGGCAGGAGTGTCGGCATCGGCCGTGACGCGATTGGCAAGCTGCACCAAAGAGTCCGGCAGATCGGATGGGATTACTGCGGTCACCGCCGCGTCCGCTGGCGTGCCAGCAACGGCATCGTTGAGCTCGCTGCTGTTCGGCTCGATGTCCACACTCTCGACGGTGTAAGTCAGACGCCGGAGATCCTGGGCCCGCTTGTCGGCGTTCACCACGATCAAGGAATTGGCGTCGAAGCGCCAATCTCCCCGCGCGTCAAAGGTACGCGGCGCGTACGGGAGTGGAAGGTACTGGGAGGAGAAGTCCAACACCTGGATCGTTGTGGTCGTCCTCTCACCGGACTCGCTGCTCCGACCCGGGATGGCTGGTAGGGACTGACCGCTGTTCAGCCGTATTTGCACACTGCCCCAGCCGTTGGCATTGAGCTGAGGAAGGGAGGCCAACCGCAGATAGACCCCATCCGGATCGGTGGTCTGGTATTGGATCACGTCCCGATCCTCTGGCTGGTTGAGATTGCGGCGCAGATCCAAGGTGGGGTCGGTCAGCTGAAGCGGACCGTTGCCACCGGGCCCGGTACCGAAGCCCAGACCCGGCAAGGACAAGGTAGGCAAAGCAAAACCGAGCACGATGGTTGCGACAATGGCAGGAACCGCGAGATAGCCGGCAGCACGCCAGACCACCGGCATAGCTGTGCCGAAGCCCTCTGCCGAGTCACGCGATAGTCCCCGGGTCCACCGCGCCGTCGTGTTCAGCCCCTCCGCGATCAGAATTGCGAGATAACCGATGGCGATGAAGCAGAAGCTGATCACTCCCGTGTCTGTGCTCAGACCAAGTGCAGGCACCAGAAACAGCGTGGCGGGCGGTGCGATGGCCCAAGCTGGTCTTCCGACACCCGAGACCAACAGATCGGTCAGGATCATGATCATCCCGATCACCGTGACGAAGATCAGCTTTACACCGTCATCGGGCTCCATCGGCGAGGCCTGGGTGCGCATGTGCTCGATGCCCGCCCCCCAGAGCGAGGTGTAGTGCTCGAACCACGGCGTGCCGAGATCACTGGTCGGGGAGATGAGGGTGAAACTGAGGGCCAGGGAATAAAAAAGCAAGATCGCCACCTGGGTGCTGAGCACCACGCCATTGGCCAACCGAAGGCGTCGCAGCCCGAGGCTGGTCGCGCCGATAGCAGTGATCAAGACCCAGCTCAGGCCGAGGAAGCCGGAATCCTGGGTGAGCGGGGTCACGGTGAGGCAGGCCAGCATCACTGAGATGGTCACGGCGATGGCGCTGCGGTCGGTGGCGCGCATGTTCAGGCCGCCGTATTGAGCTGTTCGAGGGCAGACCATGCGTCGGCCACACCCATGCCGCGTGGTACTTCGATCACCCGCCACTGGTTGTCTCGCAGGATTTGCCCTGCCAGCTCATGCTGTGCCCGCTGCTGTTCAGTGGCTGATTCATCGGCAAAGGTGTCAACGTCCAACAGCATCGCCAGGCCCTGAGCCCGATTGCGCCGCACCCGGAGCAGCGAGCTCGCATCCTGTGCGTTCATCCGTCCCATGATCGCGATGGCGAGCTGCCCGGGCCGATCAACTGTGGCCGACTCAACCGCGTGGTGAATCGTGGTGGTCTGACGTGGCCTGAGATCGGTCAGCCGACTGATCACCAGTTCCTGGGACGCCGAGCTGTGCTGGCCCATAGTTCCGCTGATGTTCAGCGGGCCATCGGCCTCGTAGATTTCGATACCGAAGCCGTCGTCCAAGAAGTGAACGCCGATCGATGCGGCGGCCGAGATTGCCCACTCCAGCGAGTTCTGCATGCCCCGACCTGCGTGGGCACTTGATCGTGAATCCAGCACGATGCTGGCGCTCGGATCCCAGGACTGCTCCTCGCGGCGCACCATAAGGTCGCCCCACCGCGCGGTTGAGCGCCAATGGATCCGCCGTACGTCGTCACCTTGTCGGTACTCCCGCACAAGCGCGTCGTCCTGGCCGACGACGCCGACTCGGTGTGGTCGAGCCTCCCCGGTGCTGCCCCCGCCACCAATCGTCCTAATGGTCGGCAGCGGGACAATCCGGGGCGTCACCATCACCTCGCTGGTGGCGACGAACCGCCGATCAAGCTGCACCAGACCAAACGGATCAACCGTTCGTACCGTCAGCGGACCAGTGGAGAAGCGGCCTCGTACGCGTCCCAACAACGGATACTCCACAACCCGGCGCCAGCTCTGATCTGCTCTGTCCACGAGGAATCGTGGCTGGGTGCCTAGCTCGCGCGGCACCGAGTCCTCCAGCATCAAAATCCCGGCCGGCAGTATGCCGTCTTGGCCGAGGATGATCTGGCCTTTCATCGGTGAGCCCAGTGGCACTTGGGCGGGTTCGATGGAGCGCTCACACGACATCCGCAGCCGGGCGCGGGCGACCAAAATAGCTGCGATGACAGGGAGGGCCACCAGTAACAATCCCAGGCGCATCACGTCACGCTGGCCAGATGCCATCGCCAGCGCAACAACGATGAGGCCGATGAGTACGAAGAACCGTCCCCGGTGAGTGAGCAGCCGCCACGGACGCGACATGGTGCTATCTCCGGTCAGGAATGTGTACGGATTGGATGGCCTGGGCGATGACGTCGGTCACCGTACGCCGGGCGAGCTGGGCATCGGTTGAGGGCAACACCCGATGGGCCAGAACGGAAACTCCAAGGGCAGCCACGTCATCCGGAGTCACATAATCCCGACCCGACATCGCCGCGAACGCCCGGCTGGCGCGGAGCAGTTGCAGGGTCGCGCGAGGTGAAGCACCGAGTCGAAGGTCGCGGGAGTTCCGCGTGGCGTTGACGATCTGGACGATGTAGTGCTTGACAGCCGGGCTCACGTACACCTTCTTGACCGCCTCGATCAGCCCTCGGATAGTGGAGCCGTCGGTCACCGGCCGCAGTGCGGCGAGCGGATCAGAGGAGCCATGAGATTCGAGCATGTCCAGCTCGGAGTTCGGGGTTGGATAGCCCATCTGGATCCGAGCCATGAACCGGTCGCGCTGTGCCTCAGGCAGTGGGTAGGTGCCTTCCATCTCGATCGGGTTCTGGGTGGCGACCACCATGAACGGCGACTCCAGGCGATAGGTCGTGCCGTCGACGCTGACTTGGCGCTCTTCCATCGATTCCAACAGGGCCGACTGTGTCTTAGGTGAAGCACGGTTGATCTCATCACCGACCACGATGTTGGCGAAGATGCCGCCAGGCTTGAATTCGAAGTCGCGTGTTTCCTGATTGAACACCGACACCCCTGTGATGTCTGATGGCAACAGGTCAGGGGTGAACTGAACTCGGCGGACGGAGCAGGCGATTGAGCGGCCCAATGCCTTCGCGAGCATGGTTTTGCCGACCCCAGGCACATCTTCGACAAGCAGGTGTCCCTCGGCCAGCAGGACGACCAACGCGAGATCGACGGAGCTCCGCTTTCCTTCGATCACGCTCTCCATGGCATGCCGGACGTTGCCCATTACCTGAACTACGTCGCTAAGAGAGTAGGCCCGCTCGGGACTGTGCCCGATCTCGGCTGCCTTCTCATAGCCCAGAGACATGTCCAAACCCTACGTGTTACCCCCCGCTCTCAGAAAAAGGGCAACACGCCGAAGCGGAAAGTACAAGCCGACTTGAAGTGCCTGGTGGGGGAAAGTGGGGTATGGTGGGGCGAAGTGGAGAATAGCGGTCGATGAGTGGGGTGAGGAGGGTGGCCCATGTTTCTTGGCACCCACACTCCGAAGCTCGACGACAAAGGCCGTCTGATCCTTCCGGCGAAGTACCGCGACGAGCTAGCTGACGGCCTGGTGATCACCCGATTCCAGGAGCGATGCCTGGCCATCTGGCCGATCAGTGCCTTCGACGAGGTGACCAAAACTGCGAGGAGCGCCTCCTCCAGCCAGCAAGACGTACGGGACTACCAGCGGATGCTCGCTTCGGGAGCCTCGGACGAGATACCGGACAAGCAAGGCCGGATCACGATCCCGCCTCATCTGAGGTTGTATGCCGGCCTCGAAAAGGACTGTGTCGTGGTGGGGGCGATCGAACGAGTGGAGGTCTGGAACGCCGCCGCATGGGAGCAGTACTCCGCCGAGAAGGAGCCGGCGTTTGCCGAACTGAACCAGAACGTGTTCCCAGGAGGCTGAGGGCGCGGCAACACAAGGATGAATACGGCTCGTGTAGAGAGGCTTCAACCCGCAGGTTCGACTCCCTGACACAACTTCCCCGGTGCCAGGTAGAACTCCCCGCGGATCTCGGGTTGAAACCCCTCTACACGAACCACCGAGTTATCGAGCTGCGAGCGTCGGGAATCGCGCGCCGCCGCACGGAGGAGGAGCGAGCAGAGACGCTTTTCCTCTGCGAGCGACGACGACGGCGGCGGGTCCATCGCGCGATGCGCGAGCAGCTCACATTAGAAGGGTCGAGATGTCGGATGAGTGGCCGCGCCGAGCTGCACGTACCTGTCATGCTGGCGGAGATCGTTGCATTGCTGGCTCCGGCTCTCGAAACACCGCCCACTGACGGGCGGCCTGAAGGCTACGTTCTTGTCGACTGCACACTCGGCCTCGGCGGTCATGCCCACGCTCTGCTGGCTGCGTGCCCGCAAGCCCAGCTGATCGGATTGGACCGAGATCCGCAGGCACTGGCGCTGGCACGCGAGCGGCTGGCCGAGTTTGCCGACCGGATCACGCTTGTGGACGCGCGATACGACGAGCTGCCGGCGGTGCTCGCTGAGCTCGGCCGCCCCAAGGTGCAAGGGATTCTGCTTGACCTCGGCGTCTCGTCGATCCAGATTGACGATCCAGAACGCGGGTTCGCCTACGCCCAGGATGCGCCTCTCGACATGCGGATGGGACACCAAGAGCTGACGGCGGCCGAGGTGCTCAATACGTATTCCAGAGCCGAGCTGTCTCGAATCCTGCGCACCTACGGTGAGGAGCGCTACGCCGACCGGATTGCACGCCGGATAGTTAGCGAGCGCGAGCGAGAGCCGTTTGTCACCTCCGGCCGACTCGTTCAGCTGCTCTACGACACTGTGCCGGCGGCTTCTCGCAGGACAGGTGGCCACCCGGCGAAGCGGACCTTCCAGGCTCTGCGGATCGAGGTGAACGCCGAACTCGAATCGCTGGAGTCCGTGCTGCCGAGCGCGATCGCGGCACTCGCGCTTGATGGCCGGATCGCAGTGTTGGCCTACCACTCGCTCGAGGACAGGCTGGTCAAGCAGATCCTCGGCCTTGCCGCCCGTGATCGCGCACCGCGTGACCTACCTGTAGTGCCTGCTGGCCTCCACCCTGAATTGCGGCTCTTGACCCGCGGAGCACTGAGACCCAGTCCGGCTGAGATTGCCCGAAATCCACGCGCTGCCTCGGCGCGGCTGCGTGCGGCGGTCCGCATCTCTGAGATGGCGGTAGCCGGATGAGCGCACTGTGGGCGCCCCTGGCCGCCATGAGTGGGAACGCCCGGAAGACAGGTCGACCGCTGCGGGCAGTGGCGCAACCGGCTGCCCGCTTGGCTCGATTCCCCTTCCTTCTGGTACTGATCGGGATTTTCGGCATCGGCATGGCGGGCCTGCTCATGCTCAACACGACGTTGCAGAGCCAGGCGTTCGAGTCGCGGACGCTCAACAGGCGGGCCACCGAGCTCGCCTATGGTCAAGCTGATCTGGAGAACCAGCTTGACGCTCTCGCCGCTCCGCAGGAGCTCGCGCGTCGAGCCTCCGAGCTGGGAATGCGCCCCAATCCTTTCCCAGCGTTTCTGGTGCTGCCGAGCGGCAAGGTGGTGGGCAAGCCCATTCCGGTGAGCGGTCATGAGATACCCGCGCTGATCGTGAAGACACCTGCTCAGCTAGCGGCCGAGCAGGCGGCCAAGCGTGCCCGTGCTGAAGCGAAGGCCGCCGCGAGGGCCGCGAAGAAGGAGGCCGCGGCAGCAGAGGCAAAGCGGAAAGCTGCGCAACGGGCGGCCAAGCGGCAGGAGGCCACCGAGGCCTCCGGCACGAAAACCAAGAAGCGCACCGAGAGCAGGGGACAGGGTTGATGGATGAGGAGCCTCGTCCTCGGCCGCCGGCACCCCCGATGTCACCGCGCCCACTGCGCTCCACAGGCGCTGCCAGCCATTCGCGGCTGAACGCGACCGACCGACCATCCACGCCCCACGACCGTAGGGTGCGGACTCTGCGTGACGGCACGGTGCCCAGGCCGCGTCCACGGGTACGTCAACCACCGCCTATCCGGCTGGTGCGCCGCAGACCCCCGATCCGACTGCCGCTGGCATCCGGCCCTCGGCGATTGCATGTGCTGCTCATCGCCATCGCCATGGCGCTTTCACTCTGCGCCGGTCGACTGCTGCAACTGCAGGGCTTCGACTCGTCGTCCTACAAGGCCGACGCCTTGACCCGTACATTGCCCCTGCTGCCGGCGCGCGGCGAGCTCACCGATCGCAACGGTCTGGTCCTTGCCTCAACCCAGCCAGCCGTCGCGGTCACAGCCGATCCGACACTGACAGCTCCCCGCGCAGCTGAGTTTGCCAGCGTGCTCGCTTCACACCTCGGCATGTCGGAGGCGGAGCTCATGCCCTTGCTGACCAAGACCGGCACGCGTTTCGTCTATCTGAAGAAGAAGGTGCCCGCACTCACCTACAGCGCGCTCTCCACCGACTTGGCGAGCCGCGACCTGCGTGGCATTTTCCGAGAAAGCGATCCCATCCGGACCTATCCCAATGGTTCGGTCGGTGCCTCGGTGGTCGGATTCGTCGGCGCTGACGGCGACGGCCTGGCAGGGCTGGAGCGTACGCTCAACGCCCAGCTAGCCGGCGTTGAAGGCAAAGAGACTTTTGAAAGCGCGCCGAATGGCAGCAAGATTCCGCTCGGCCGAAGGTCGATCACACCGGCGCGTAATGGCCTGAGTTTCCAGCTCACTCTTGATTCGGAGGTGCAGTGGGCAGCCGAACGGCGGCTGGCCGAGCAGGTTGCCCAGACCCGTGCCGATTCCGGCTTCGCCATCGTCATGGACGTGAAGACTGGTCAGGTGATCGCGCTTGCCAATGCCCCCAGCTACGACTCGTCCCATCCGCAGGCTGCACGATCTGAGGATCGGGGAAACCGCGCGATCTCAGCCCCCTACGAACCGGGAAGTGTGCAGAAGATCTTGACTGCGGCCGCGTTGATCGACTCAGGCACGGCGAATCCCTCCACTCGGGTGGTCATTCCCGGCCGCCTTGCTTCGGGTGGCCGCTCCATCAAGGACCACTTCTCCCACGGAACGCTGCGCTACACGATGCGTGGAGTGATCGCAGAGTCATCCAACATCGGCACATCACTGCTGACCCGACAGCTCGAGAAACAGAGACTGCACGACTACCTGGTGAGCTTTGGCCTGGGGTCGTCCACCAGCATCGAACTGCCTGGGGAGTCGGCAGGCATCATTCCGAAGCCAGACATGGCTGACGGTCAGCGCGATCGGGTAGCTTTCGGGCAGGCGATCGCAGTCACGGGAATTCAGGAAGCCGCTGCCATCGCAGGCGTCGTGAATGGCGGGATCTACAATCCGCCAACGCTGATCAGGAAGGCAATCGACGGGCAGGGCAACGAGGTGGCGCTGCCACGAGCGCCGCAGCGGCGGGTCATCTCCGAGAAGAGTTCGGCAGAGGTGCGCGACCTGATGCAGGCAGTTATCGACAGTGAGAATGGTCAGCGCAACCTGATGCTCGAGAGGTACACATCCGGCGGCAAAACCGGCACCGCACAGCGCGCCGATACCAGCTGTCGCTGTTATCGAGGCTATGTAACCTCGTTCATGGGCTTCGCGCCGCTTGACGATCCGCAGATCCTGACTTATGTGGTGATCAGCAACCCTCGCAATGGCGATACGGGGACGGCCACAGCAGTGCCTGCGTACCGCGACATCATGACCGTGGCCTTGCCCCGCTACTCAGTCATTCCAGATGCCAGGCGTCACGACCCGCTGCCCACTGAGTGGTAAGCCCCAGCGACCAGGATTGCGCTTCCAAGCGCAATCCTCAGCGAGCCAAAGCGAGCCATCAAATACAGAAGCGAGCAATCAATAGGGAGGGTATTGGTCCGCATGGGCGGACAAGTCGATAACGTCACCAGCGTGTCTTCTGCACTACGGGGGGCCGTGCTACGGCCGCGCATCAGACACCAGATCGGTTTGGCCGAGCTGTTCGGGGACCGCGCCGCGGTGAGCGACCCGGTTGTCAGTGGCATCAGCATCGACTCCCGGCTGGTACGTCCCGGCGACCTCTATGTCGCGTTGTCTGGTGCGCATCATCACGGCGCTGAGTTCGCCCAGCAAGCCGCGCAGGCGGGAGCGGTCGCCATCCTCACTGACACGGTCGGTCGCAGAATAGTCAACGGCGTACCGCTCCCGGTGATCGTGGTCGACCATCCCCGGCAGGCGATGGCAGGCGTCGCCGCCACCATTTATGGTTGGCCGGCCGACGCGTTGACGATGTGTGCAGTCACCGGCACCAACGGGAAGACGACCACCACGTTCCTCTTGGAAGCGGCGCTCCGGGCGGGAGGGGTGAACACCGGGTTGGTTGGCACCGTCGGTTTCCGGCTCAACGGGGTAGCTCTGGACTGCATTCCCACCACAGTGACGACGCCGGAGTCCACCGACCTTCAGGGTTTGCTCGCTTTCTTGCTCGAAGGGGGAGCGGAGACCGTCGTCATGGAGGTCTCCTCACATGCTCTGGTGCTCGGGCGCGCGGATGCGATCCGGTTTGACGTCGCAGCCTTCACCAACCTCGGCAGAGATCATCTGGACTTCCATGGCGACGCCGAGTCCTACTTCGAGGCGAAGGCATCGCTGTTCACTCCGGACCGGACCAAGCACGCGGTGATCAACGTGGACGATCCGCGAGGCCGCGAGCTGGTACGGCGGATCGGTCGTCAGAGTGGAATCGGCCTCACCACTGTCAGTCTTGACGGCGACGCGGCTTGCCGAGCCTTGGCGTACCAGGGCCGACCTGATGGACGAGTCGCCGTTCGGGCTGACGTGCGAGGTCGTACGGTCGAGTTTGACCTCGGACTTCCCGGTGATTTCAACATCCGCAACGCATTGACGGCGCTGGCAATGGTTGACGCGATCGAAGGCGACCTGGAACGCGCTGCCGCCGGGCTGCGGCAGGCCAATGTGTCAGGGAGGATGCAACGGGTCGAGTTGGGCCCGAAAGCACCGCTGGTCTATGTGGACTTCGCGCATACGCCCCAGGCGATTGCTGCCGCGCTGGAAGCAGTCGGAACCCGTCGTCGCATCGTGGTGCTTGGCTGCGGTGGAGACCGCGATCCGCTGAAGCGGGAACCAATGGGTGAGTCGGCCGCGCGACACGCGGATGTCGTGATCGCTACCGATGACAATCCGCGGTCCGAAGATCCGGGCGCCATCCGGGCACAGCTGATCAGCGGGGCGCGCGCCGCGGTGCGCCGCGACGGTTTGGCAACGCAGGTTATCGACGGCGGCGACCGGCGCTCCGCCATCAACCTCGCGCTGCAATTGGCGGCGTCTGGTGACGTGGTCGCGATTCTCGGCAAAGGCCACGAGCTTGGTCAGGAAATCGCCGGAACGGTCCTGCCGTTCAGCGATCCGGTTGTGGCAGCGGAAGAGTGGGCGGTGCTGCATCCCAACCTGGCCGAGCAGGCCGGCAAGCAGGACTCGATGCCGTGATTGCGGTGACGGTCGATGAGATCGCCACTTTGCTCGGTGCCCAGCTTTCTGGTCCCGGCGACACGACTGCGGTCGTGACCGCGCTGACAGCAGACTCCCGGACGGTCGCTGCTGGTGCCTTGTTCGTCGCGCTACCTGGAGAGCACGTCGACGGTCATGACTACGTCGCGGCGGCCACAGCCGCTGGGGCGGCCGCCTCCCTTACCAGGCATCCGGTACCGGGCGCACTGTGCCTGGTGGTGGCTGACCCGCTTGTCGCGCTCGGCCGGCTTTCCCGATATCTGGTCGATCGGGCAAGTGCTGCGGGTCTTCACGTCATCGGCATTACCGGCTCGGTCGGCAAGACCTCGACCAAGGACTTGCTGGCGCAAGTGCTCGAGCGTGCCGGTCCGACCGTAGCGGCCGTTGGCAATCTCAATAACGAGCTCGGTGTGCCGCTCACGGTCGGACGTGTCGACGAGCAGACCAGATTCCTCGTAGCGGAGATGGGTGCGCGGGGGATTGGCCATATCGCCTACCTCTGTGAGATCGCACCACCGCGAGTCGGTCTGGTGCTGAACGTCGGCCAGGCCCACCTCGGGGAGTTCGGCGGACAGGCTGCGATCGCGCAAGCCAAAGGTGAGTTGGTGGAGGCCTTGCCACCTCACGGTTGGGCCGTTCTGAACGTTGACGATCCGCTTGTCTGGTCGATGCGGAGACGGACCAGGGCACAGGTGCTGCCCTGGTCGACGATCCAGCCGCTGGAGGAGGGTATTTGGGCATCCGGGCTTGTTGGTGATGCCCAGGGGAGGTATTCCTTCACCGTCCATGACGCTCGGGACCGTCAATCTGAGTCCCACATTCAGCTTCAGCTAACCGGGCGACATCAAGTCGGGAACGCAGTGGCAGCGGTTGCTGCGGCGGTTGCGGTCGGTGTTGAGCTCGACCGCGTCGCCGCTGCGCTTAGTGTGGCGGGCCGTCGATCACGCTGGCGGATGGAGCTGCATGATCGATCAGATGGCGTCACGGTGATCAACGATTCCTACAACGCCAACCCGGACTCAATGCGGGCAGCGCTGAGCACCCTGGCTGAGCTTGGTCGAGCGGGCCGGCACACCTGGGCTGTGCTTGGGGACATGCTCGAGTTGGGCGAGACCGCCGCCGATGAGCACGCTGCGATCGGCCGGTTCGTCGCCCGAAGCGGCGTGGAGCATCTGGTTGCCGTTGGCGAGTACGCAGTGCTGATGACAAATGCCGCTGTCGCGGCGGGGTTGCCATCCGCACGAGCGATGCCTGTGACCGATAAGGCAGATGCGGTTGCGGCCGTCACCAGTGATCTTGCGCCTGGCGACGTGGTCTTGGTCAAGGCATCTCGTGGCTTAGCCTTGGACACCGTGGCCGACGAGATTCTCTCTGCTCTCGGACTACCCCCACACCAGGATGCCGTGTGAAGACCATCGTCTTCGCTGGCGGTCTCGCGCTGCTCGGTACTCTGCTCGGAACTCGGCTCGCGATCTTGATCCTGGTCAAAAAGGGCTACGGCCAGCTGATCCGGGACGACGGCCCTACCTCACACCACGTCAAGCGGGGAACGCCCACTATGGGTGGCCTCGTCATCATTGCCGCCGTCGTGCTCGCCTACTTCGGCAGCCATTTGATCACCTTTACCGCCCCGTCGGCGTCAGCGTTGCTGGTGCTTTTTCTCTTCGCAGGCCTGGGCGTCGTAGGTTTTCTCGACGACTACATCAAGATCAAGAACCAGCGCTCGCTCGGCCTGCGGAGCAAGGCGAAGATCGCCGGTCAGTCCGTCGTCGCCATCCTCTTCGCGGTCGCCTCACTGCAGTTCCCCGACGAGCGGGGGATCACCCCGGCCTCACCGGCGATCTCCTTCCTGCGGGATATCGAATGGCTCCAGTTGCCGCTGATCCTGGTGATCATCTGGGTCATGCTGCTGATCGCGGCCGCCAGCAATGGCGTCAACCTCACCGACGGGCTCGACGGTCTCGCGTCCGGTGCCTGTGTCATGATCTTCGGCGCCTATACGTTGGTCAACATCTGGCAGTACAACCAGTCCTGTGCCTACACCGCATCCGCTGGGCCAAAGTGCTATGAGGTCCGCGACCCCTACGACTTGGCGGTGGTGGCGGTAGCGCTCGCCGGCGCCTGCTTCGGCTTTTTGTGGTGGAATGCCGAACCCGCGAAAATTTTCATGGGCGATACCGGCTCGCTGTCTCTGGGCGGCGCACTTGCAGCAATGGCCATCTTCACCCGAACCGAGCTGCTCCTGGTGATCTTGGGTGGGCTGCTTGTCATTGAGGTGATGTCAGTGATCCTCCAAGTCGGCTTCTTCAAGCTGACTCGTGGCCGGCGGCTGTTCAAGATGTCACCCATTCACCATCACTTCGAGCTGCTCAACTGGGCGCAAGTGACCATCGTGATGCGCTTTTGGATCATCGCCGGGCTCTGTGTGGCGGCCGGTTTGGGCATCTTCTACGCCGAGTGGGTGGCCGGTACATGAGTCCGGCATGGTTGGCCCAGGCCGATAGCCGATCACCATGGCCGCAGGCGCACGTCGTGGTGGCAGGGATCGGCGTTTCTGGATTCGCTGCTGCGGATGGACTGCTGCACTTTGGCGCCCGGGTCACGATCTTGGACGACCGGCTGGATGACCTTACCTCTGATAGGGGCAAGCTGCTGGAAGTGCTCGGCGGTTTCGTCCGGCTGGGGCCAGGTTCTACCGCAAACCTTCCCGACGATGCCGACCTGGTGATTGCCACCGGCTGGCCGGCCAGCTCACCACTGCTCCTCCAAGCTGTCGCACGTGGCGTGCCCATCTGGAGCGAAGTGGAGCTGGCCTGGCGACTCAGTCGACCTGACAAGATCGTGCCGTGGCTCGGAGTCACTGGTACCAACGGCAAGACCACGACCACACAGATGCTGGAGTCGATCCTGGCAGCCGCAGGGCTGAGAACGGCTGCGGTGGGCAACATCGGCCGCCCCATCATGGAGATCGTGTTGGACCCGGAACCGTACGACGTACTCGCCGTCGAGCTCTCCAGTCACCAGTTGCACTGGTCCAATTCGCTGGCCATGCACTCGGCTGCGGTCCTCAACGTGCAACCTGACCACCTGGAATGGCACGGCTCGTACGAGGCCTACCGCGACGCCAAGGCCATGATCTACGCCGGTGTCCAGGCCAGCTGCGTCTATAACGTGGCTGACCCGGTCACTGAGCAGATGGTGGAGCAGGCCGAAGTGGTCGAGGGCGCCCGGGCGATTGGTTTCACGCTGGGGATACCGGGACTGTCCATGCTCGGTGTCGTCGATGACTTACTCGTCGATCGGGCCTTCATCGAGCAGCGTCGGGACTCGGCGCTGGAGCTCGCAAAGATCAGCGACGTCACTCCCGCTGCACCGCACAATGTGACCAACGCGCTGGCGGCTGCCGCGCTGGCTCGCTCGTATGGCGTGCCTGCGGTGGCGGTTCGCAAAGGATTGCAAACGGTCAAGGTCGGCCCGCACAAGATTCAGACCGTGCTAGAACGCGATGGGATCTCCTGGGTGGACGATTCCAAGGCCACCAACCCCCATGCCGCCGATGCCGCACTGCGCGCGTTCAGCTCAGTGGTGTGGATCGCCGGAGGCCAGGCCAAGGGCACCACGTTCGACGAGTTGGTCGCTGCCCATCGCGACCGGCTACGTGGCGCTGTGCTGCTCGGGATCGACCGCGAGATCATCGCCCAAGCCCTCGCTCGACACGCCCCCGAAGTCCCCACGCAAATCATTGAGGCGGTCGACACTAGAGCAATGGCACAAGCCGTTGCGGCGGCCGCTTCCCTGGCCAGACCTGGTGATGCTGTCTTGCTCGCGCCGGGGTGCGCCAGCAAGGACATGTTCACCGACTACGCCGCCCGCGGCGATGCCTTCGCTGCCGCAGTACGGGCGCTCGCAAAGGAGTAGACGTCAGTGGCGACCCTGACCCCGCAGGGCCAGACCGCGCCCGGCCCTAGCGCACGGTCGGTTCGTCGCTCCCGCACCGCGTCCCGGCGCCCAAGCTCGACCATGGAGGTACTGCGCTGGCTCCGCTCCATGCTGGACCGGCCACTGACTAGCTATCACCTGGTGCTCGGCTCTGTCGCGCTGCTGATCATCGTCGGGGTAATGATGGTGCTGTCGGCCTCCAGTGTGAATGCCTATCTCACCTACGATGACTCCTACTTCTACGTGAAGCGCCAGCTGATCTTCCTCGGGGTAGGTCTGCTCGGCGCATTTGTGATCATGAAACTGCCGCCGGCGACACTGCGCCTGCTGAGCTGGTTCGGGATAGCCCTTGCTGCGGTTTTGTTGATCTTGACGTATACGCCGCTTGGCATCTCGGTGAATGGCAATCGCAACTGGCTCTACTTTGGCTCGTCGCTGTTCTCCATACAGCCCGCGGAGTTCGCGAAGCTCGCCATGATCGTTTGGGGAGCTGACATGCTGGCCCGCAAGTATCGCCTGCTCGATCAGCCCAAGCACTTGCTGGTGCCGTTCCTACCGGTGAGCGCCGTACTGATCTTGCTGGTGCTTTTCCAGGGCGACGCCGGAACGGCGGTCGTGATGGCGGTCATCGCTGCAGGCATGCTGTGGGTCGTCGGTGCTCCACTGCGGGTGCTTGTGGCGTTGGCGTCGGCCGGCGTGGCGGGTGTGGTCGCGATCTTCGTGACGTCTCCGGTGAGGATGCGCCGCCTGGCTGCCTTTCTGGACCCGACTCTTGATCTCACTGGCGCCAATCATCAGGCCACCGCCGGGATGTTCGCAATTGCGTCGGGCGGCTGGTGGGGAGTCGGTCTTGGCGCTAGCCGGCAGAAGTGGGGCAGTCTCCCGGAGGCCCACACCGACTTCATCTTCGCCGTGCTCGGCGAGGAGTTCGGTCTGTTCGGGAGCCTGGTCGTCCTTGCCATGATCGGCATCCTGGGTTACGCCGGCATCCGAATCGCGACACATGCCGACGATCTGTTCGTACGCTATGCGGCTGGTGGTATTACGGCCTGGTTCATGGTGCAGGCACTGATCAATCTGGCAGTCGTCCTGCGGCTACTCCCGATTGCCGGGGTTCCGCTGCCACTGGTGTCCTACGGGGGATCGGCGTTGGTCGCCAATCTGCTTGCGATCGGCGTGCTGCTGGCATGTGCTCGCCGAGAACCAGAGGCCCGCAAGCTCCTGGCCAGGAAGGCGATGCGGCCCCAACCCCGGATGACGACGGTGGTCGGCTCGCGGACTAGGCAGGGCAGTACCCGCTCATGAACCAATCGGCTGCAGGCTCGGGCTCCGTGGTGCTCGCTGGCGGGGGCACTGCCGGGCACACATCGCCGTTGATCGCGACCGGCCTTGAGCTACGCCGGCTTAACCCGGGGCTGGTGCTCACCGCACTCGGCACCGCCCGCGGACTGGAAACCACCGTTGTCCCGGCGGCGGGACTGGAACTTGAGTTGATCCCTCCGGTACCGATGCCGCGTCGAGTTGGACAGGACCTGCTGCTGGTCGGACCGCGCCTGCTTCAGGCGGTGCAGGCCACCGTACGACTGCTGCGGCGCACTGAGGCTGACGTCGTGCTCGGATTCGGCGGATATGTCTCGACCCCGGCCTACCTCGCGGCCCGACGGCTCGGGCTACCCATCGTGATCCATGAACAAAATGTGTTGCCCGGACTTGCCAACAAGCTGGCGGCACGACTAACCAGCCACGTCTACACCTCATTTCCGCAGACCCCGCTGCCGCATGCGTTCTGCATCGGCCTACCGATGCGGCGGGCGATCACCGATCTTGATCGAGTCGCACGACAACGTGAGGCACGTATCAGTTTCGAGTTGCATCCCGAGCTGCCGACGCTGCTGGTCAGCGGAGGGTCACAAGGTGCCTTGCAGATCAATAACGCTGTGGCTGGCGCCTGGCCGGAATTGCTGGCCCACGGGATCCAGGTGCTGCATGTGTTGGGGCCCAACAACCTCACTCCGGACATCGTGCGGAGCCTCGAGGAGCAGACCGGTGCCGTCTACCAGCCGGTGGCGTACGTGGACCAAATGGAGCAGGCGTACGCGGCGGCCGACCTGATGTTGGCGCGAAGCGGTGCCGGCACAGTGCTGGAGACCGCCGCGGTAGGCCTCCCGGCCGTGTTCGTGCCGTATCCGCATGGCAACGGCGAACAGGCCCGCAACGCCGAGCTTGTTGTCAACGCAGGCGGCGGCATCATGCTGGCAGACAGCAACTGCACGTCCGCCTGGGTCGCCGAGGAGATTCCAGCTCTCTTCGCACACCCGGACCGGCTGGCCGGAATGAGAAACGCGCTTGCCGGCGTTGCCCGCCTTGATGCAGCTACCGTGTTGGCGTCCCGAGTTCTGGAGGTGATTCGCTGATGGGACTGATCACTCCTGTCGAGTTGCCCAGCCTGGACCAGCTCGGAAGCGTGCACTTCATAGCCATTGGCGGCTCGGGTATGAACGGGATCGCCTCGATGATGCTGTCCCACGGCATCCGGGTCAGCGGCAGCGACCGTCAGGACTCGAAATATCTCCGCGGACTGGAGGCGCAAGGCGCTCGGGTTTACGTCGGGCATCGCGCCGAGCAGCTCGGCGATGCCACCACGGTGGTGGTCTCGTCGGCTATCCGGGAAGACAACCCCGAGCTGATGGAGGCTCGGCGCCGCGGCCTGCGAGTGTTGCATCGCAGTGCGGCGCTGGGTTCGCTGATGCTCGGCCGCCGCGGCGTTGCAGTGGCGGGCACACACGGCAAGACCACGACCACGGCGATGATCGCGCATGTGCTCACCGGCTCCGGATCGGATCCGTCTTTCGTCATTGGTGGCGCACTCACCGGCACCGCCACCGGCGGGCATCTGGGCGGTGGTGACGTCATGATCGTTGAGGCTGATGAGAGCGACGGCACCTTCCTGCAGTACCCGTGCGAGGTGGCGGTGGTGACCAACATCGATCCTGATCACCTCAGCAACTGGGGGACCGCGGAGCACTACGCCGATGGCTTCCTGCGCTTCGCAACCGCCGATTCGGTACGGCTGCTGGTGACGAGCGCCGACGATCCGGGAGCTGTCGCACTGACGAGGAGGGTACGGCAGCGAATGGCGGCCGGGTTGCCGGGGCCAGAGATCCTGACCTTCGGAACGCCAGCAGAGGCTGACGTGCAGATCACCGGCACCCGCCTCGCCGGCACCGGCTCGACCTTCGAGCTCCACCGGGCCGGTCACGCCGGCCCGGTGGAGCTGGCGGTGCCTGGTGATTACAACGTATTGAATGCCGCGGCGGCGTACGCGGTGGCCAGCTGGCTGGGCGTCGACGACGCGGACATACGGCGCCAGCTGGTCAGGTATCAGGGCACGTACCGGCGGTTCCAGTTGATTGGTGCTCCCAACAACATCCGGGTCTACGACGACTACGCTCATCACCCCACCGAGGTGTTGAACACCTTGATCGCTGCTCGCACTGGCGTCGGTACCGGCCGCGTCGTGGTCTGCTTTCAACCCCACCTCTACACGCGCACTCGAGACTTCTGGCGTGAGCTCGCACACGCTCTGGAGCAGGCCGACGAGGCGATCGTGATGGATGTCTGCGGTGACCGTGAGGACCCCATTCCCGGAATCGACGGGGCCTTGGTGGCCGATGCGGTCACGCCGGGCACCGCGCACGTGACCTATCAGCCGATCTGGGATGAGGCGGCGCCGACGGTAGCCAGGATCGCTCGCCCGGGTGACCTGGTGATCACAGTCGGTTGTGGCGACGTTACGAAGGTGGCGCCAAAGATCGTGGATGAGATTCAGCGCCTTACTGAGGCGGTGCGATGACCGCGAAGGCCACCGTGCGCCGAAGAACCGGCCGGAAGCGGCCTTCTCCGCGCAGCAGTCGAGCTCGAAAGCGGCGGTCGAGGCGCCGTAAAGCTCTGGCATTCCTCGCCATGGTGCTGGTGCTGGCGCTCATCGGCGGCAGCCTCTGGGCCATGTACTTCTCCACCGTGCTGGTCACGAAACGAGTGAACGTGGTCGGCACCCATAACCTAGCGCCGGCGCAGGTGAGCCTTGCCGCCCAAGTCCCACTCGGGGTTCCGCTGGCTCGTCAGGATCTGGACGCGATTGCCCAGCGGACGACCAGCCTGCCGGCCATTGAGGCCGCGAGCGTCACCCGGAAATGGCCGAACGCCATCACGCTGGCCGTCGTCGAGCGTCGCCCGGTTATCGCAATTCGGCAGCCCGAGGGCTACGTCTTGGTCGACAAGTCGGGTGTGGCATACCAAACGCAGCACGTGCTGCCGCCCGAGGTTCTGCTCGCTGTGGTCAATCCTGGGGATGTTCCGCTGCTGAGCGAGATGGCTACCGTTGCCGCTGCGTCGCCGAAGAAGCTGCGCAGCATGGTCGATCGGATGACGGCGAGCAACCGCGACAGCATCACGCTAGTTCTGAAATCCGGTAAAACGGTGACCTGGGGCGGCTCATCGGATTCGGAGCTGAAAGCTCAGGTCGTCACGGCGCTGCTCAAGAGGAAATCGAAATCCTCCATCGACGTTTCAAGCCCGCACAATCCCGCAGTCAGATAGCGGGTTATTGAATCTGGCATTTTCTGCTGACACCCACGCTTTGGCTCTGCACGCTTCACCTAATAAGTGGGGCGTCGAGAGAGAAGGTGGGGCGTCAGCAATGCGTCGTGGTAGTGGACGGAAGAGCATGTGCACGTCCACGCTCGGAATTGCAGGCTTCTCCGCTCCGTGGGGTTGGCGCTCGGCCCGGTCTGGCTTATCACGCTGCACGGGCTGACCTCAATCTCTACTTGACCTACAGCAATCGATATGTTTCCTGATCTTGGCGTGTCACGACGTCATCGTCAGAGACCATCTCGTAGCCTCGTTTCAGACCGCGCCGCTTCCCACTGGGGCAACTAACTGTTGACTTCAGGTTGAGATTTGGTGCGACCACCTCGTCCGCACAGACAGGAAAGAAGAGGCGGAATCGTGGTTTCTGCATCACAGAACTATTTGGCGATCATCAAGGTCGTAGGTGTCGGCGGCGGTGGCGTCAATGCCGTCAACCGGATGATCGAAGCCGGGCTTCGCGGGGTCGAGTTCATCGCAGTGAACACCGACGCTCAGGCGTTGCTGATGAGCGATGCCGACGTCAAGTTGGACATCGGCCGGGACCTCACCCGCGGCCTCGGTGCTGGCGCCGATCCGGACAAGGGCTGCCAGGCAGCCGAAGATCACGCCCAAGACATCGAGGACGCGCTCAAGGGCGCCGACATGGTTTTCGTGACTGCAGGCGAAGGCGGCGGTACCGGCACCGGCGGCGCGCCAGTGGTTGCTCGCATTGCGCGCGCACTCGGCGCTCTCACCATCGGAGTGGTCACCCGACCGTTCTCCTTCGAAGGGAAGCGTCGCGCCGCCCAGGCTGAGCAAGGGATCGTCAACCTCCGCGAGGAGGTCGACACCTTGATCGTGATCCCCAACGACAAGCTGCTCCAGATGATCGATCAGCAGATCGCGATTCTGGATGCTTTCAAGCAGGCCGATCAGGTACTGATGCAGGGCGTCTCCGGTATCACCGACCTCATCACAACTCCCGGCTTGATCAATCTTGACTTTGCGGATGTGAAGTCGATCATGTCGAATGCCGGCTCAGCACTGATGGGCATCGGGTCGGCCCGGGGCGAGGACCGGGCCCGGGCGGCAGCGGAGATGGCGGTGTCATCGCCATTGCTGGAGGCCAGCATCGAGGGCGCACACGGCGTCCTCCTCTCCATAGCTGGCGGCTCGGACCTCGGCCTGTTCGAGGTCTCGGCTGCCGCCAACCTGATCCAGGGTGCAGCGCACGAGGAGGCGAACATCATCTTCGGCACCGTCATCGATGACGCGCTCGGCGACGAGGTTCGGGTAACCGTCATTGCGGCAGGCTTCGAGGGAGGCCAGCCGCCGCGCCGCCAGCCAGGCATCAGCCGAGCTGCCGATTTGCGCAATCATCAGGCGCGCCCGACTCCGACGCCTGCTGAGCCCACTCCTGTGCCGGTGGCGGCAAACAACGTGGTGAACCATGCGATGACACCCGCCGAGAGTCCGCCACCCCCTCCACCACCACTCGCTCCGACCCCGGTCACGGTGCCGAGGGGGTCGGTATTTGACGATGAGCTTGATATTCCTGACTTCCTCAAGTGACGCGTGTCGGGCCCGATCATCCAGATGCCGGACGGTAATCTCGGCACCAAATGGAGCGCTGACTACGGAACAGGTGTGTCAGAAGATTCGAGGCGGATGAGATGGCGGAACGACTGAAGCGCGCAGCGGCTTGGCTGGGCCTCGTTACCGACGATCGGTACGCGGAGTATGACGACGCCGGTGACTTTGAAGACTTGACCCAAGATGACAGTCAAGAAGAGTCGCTCAATACACCAGACAAGTCCGCCACGGTGACCCCTCTCGAAAGCCGGCGTACGGCCCCAATGACAGCGGCCACCGGCACGACTCTCGCTTCTCACCCACGGACGGCCGATGTGTCTCGGATCACCACTGTTCATCCCCGCACGTACAACGAGGCTCGCGTGGTAGGCGAACATTTCCGCGACGGCGTGCCGGTCATCATGAACCTGTCCGACATGGAGGATGTCGACGCGAAGCGGTTAGTTGACTTCGCCGCTGGTCTCATCTTTGGTCTGCGTGGCAGTATCGAACGCGTCACCAGCAAGGTGTTCCTGCTCTCGCCGCACGACGTCACCGTGGCAGCTGAGGACAAGGAACGGATTGCGGGCGGGTTCTTCAACCAGAGCTAGCTGAGAACTCCGCCCGACTGGTCTGTACGCCTAGGCTGGTGTCACGCGTAGTACACCGAAGCAAATAGGCAGGCCTCAACCGTGGTTGTCGTGGGACTCATCATCAACTGGATCTTGTGGATCTTCCTGCTGATCCTGTTCGCGCGGATGATTCTGTCCTGGGTCCCAGTGCTGGTCCGTGACTGGGAACCAAGGGGACCGATGCTGGTCTTCGCTGAGATCATCTACTCCATTACCGACCCGCCGCTCCGCCTGCTCCGGAAGGTCCTGAAGCCGGTCAGGATTGGCAACATGATGCTCGACTTGGCCTTCATCGGCCTCGCGATTCTGGTCAGCATCTTGATGCAGATCAACCGCAGCGTGTTCTTCTGAATTCGTCCGGAATCCGGCTCTAGCGACTTCGTTGGCTCGGCTGTGCGCCCAGACCAAATTGGGTACGGTAGGCCGGTGAGGCGCCGCCCCCACCTAGAAGTCCCACCTAGATACCGAGGTGCACGATGACCCTTACGCTCGACGACGTACGCAACAAGCGGTTCCGGATGGCCCGCAAGTCTGGCTACGAGGTCTTGGAAGTTGACGAATTCGTCGACGAGGTCGAGGAAAGCTTTGCGCAACTCCTCGAGGAGAACCAGAACCTGAAGAAGCAGGTCGAGGCCCTCAAGTCTGCACCTCCAGTCGCTGCCCAGGCACCTCAGACGATTGCCCCGCCTCCCACGGTTCAGCCACCGCCACCTCGGCAGCCTGCTCCGGCGCAACAGCCGATGTCCGGCACCATCGTGGTGACTACCGGGAAGGAAGCCAGCGCGGCCGTAGTCCGGCTCGTCGAGATGTCCACCGAGCAGGCGGAACGCCTGGTGGACGAGGCCACTGAGGACGCCAACCGGATTCGGGAGGAAGCCAACCGAACCGCACACCAGCTCACCACGGATGCCCGAACGCGAGCCGAGCGAGTCGAGTCGGAGGCCCGGGTCAACGCGGAGCGGCTTCAGGCTGATGCGCACAGCCGCGCGGAGAAGCTTGATCGGGAAATCGAAAGTCGCCGCGGCGAGATGTTCGGTGATCTGGAGAGGCAGCGCGATGATCTCACCGCAGCCGTCGCGGCGTTGCGTAGCTTCGAAGCGGCGTACCGCACCAACCTCACCACGCATCTGCGTCGGCAGATCGAGAGCCTGGAGTCTGGCCGAGCAGAGCCGGTCGATGTCCCAGACGTGATAGGTGAGCTCAAGCCGACCGAGAACAACGCAAACGGAACCGCTCAGCCGGGCGAGCTTAGTGGCGCCGATCAGCCTCAACGAGAAGACGCTCCAAGCTTCAGCGGCGGTGGTTCACCAAGTAACACTCCGCGCCTCGACGCTCTGTTGGGGGATCAGCGCTGAGCTAGTTGCAGCAATGATCAAGGCACAAGGCCCGCTTCGGCGGGCCTTGTGCCGTTATGCCTGAGCAGGCCAAATACATTGCACCATTGGAAATTCAGCGAGATATCAGCGCGGGTCGTTGAAGAAAGTGCTTTTGCGGCCTACTGTCTCTCCGACACTTAACCTTCCAGTCGGGGCTGACCAAGAAATGGGGAACCCATGACCACCGCGAAATCCAGAGCTGCGGCCGGCACCGCAGCCGAGAACGGCGGTCGCACCACGAATCGGAAGGCCTCAGCGAAGGCCGCCCCAACGGTGCATGCAGTGCCAGTGGAACATCAAGACAAGCCAGCCAAACCGATCAATCCCAAGTCGTTGCCGGTTCGTCCCGGCGAGGCTCCCTGGACAAAGGCCGAGCTCAACGAGGTCAAGCAGGCGCTGACCGAAGACATCGCCCGCTTCCAGAGCCAGATCGAAATCTCCACTGCTGAACTGGTGGGTCTGCTCCGTGACGGCAGTGAGGGCGCCGGACGAGATCCAGCCGACGTGGGTTCTGCCAACTTCGAGCGCGACGCTGAGATGTCATTGGCGAACAACGCGCGGGAGATGCTGGAGCAATCCCGCCTAGCGCTGCGGCACATCGAGCTCGGCACATACGGCAGCTGCGACAACTGCGGGCAGCCGATCGGCAAGGGTCGGTTGCAAGCATTCCCCCGCGCCACGTTGTGTGTTACGTGCAAGCAGCGCGAGGAACGGCGATAACCTCAGTCGACAGCGTCCGCCCCATCGAGCGACGACGTTGGCGCCTTGTCGTCGCCGTGGTCGCTGTTGCTGGGCTGACAACTGATCTCGTCACCAAGATCATCGCAGTGACTCAGCTGGAGCCGCTTATCCCGGTTCGGTTGCTGGGTGGACTGCTCACCTTGCGACTCATTCGCAACCCCGGTGCGGCTTTCAGCCAGGGTCAGCGCTTCACGTACGTGTTCGCGATCGCCGCTATAGCGGTCCTTTGCTTCGTGATCATCAAGCTGGTGCCTCGCATCGGGCACCCGGCCTGGGCGGTGGCTATCGGGCTATTGTGCGCTGGCGTTGCAGGAAATCTGACCGACCGGTTGTTTCGTCCCCCAGGGGTTCTCCGCGGCCACGTGATCGACTTTCTCGAGTTGCCGTACTGGCCGATCTTCAACGTCGCCGACATGTGCATCACAGCAGCCGCCATCATGATCATGTACCTGTCAGTGGTTAAAGGAATTGCCATCACTGGCGAGCGCCATGTCCGATCAGGGCGGGGAGACCGCGGCGACGACGGTGATCATGATCGGAGCACGATCGCTCGTGGCTGAGCGAAAAGTGCTGCTCGTTCCGGATGGATTGAACGGTGAGCGGGTTGATGCTGCCGTGGCGCGCATGCTCGGACTTCCGCGCAGCCGGGTCGCGGAGTTGATTGGGGCGGGAGGCGTCCTGCTCGACGGCGCCGCGATCGACAAGTCCGATCGCGTCAGCGTCGGGTCGATGCTCGAAGTGGAGCTCCCCGATCATCCGCGGCTGGTTGAAGTGCGCCCGCAGCAAGTAGAAGGTGTCGTCATCGTGCACGACGACGACGACATCGTTGTGATCGACAAGCCGGTCGGCGTCGCGGCTCATCCGAGCCTGGGCTGGAGCGGACCGGATGTTCTCAGCCACCTCGCCGGGGCGGGCTTCCGGATCTCGACCTCAGGTGTCCCCGAGCGCCGGGGCATCGTGCAGCGGCTGGACGTAGGCACCTCCGGGTTGATGGTGGTTGCCAAGAGCGAGCGGGCGTACACGATCTTGAAACGAGCGTTCCGCTCGCGAAGCGTCGACAAGATCTACCACGCGCTGGTGCGGGGCCATCCGGATCCGTTTGCCGGGACCATCGAGGCGCCAATCGGGCGGCAACCTGGGGCGGAGTACAAGATGGCGGTGAGGCACGGGGGGAGACACAGCGTCACCCACTACACCACCCTGGAAGCCTTCGTTGCGGCGACCTTGCTCGAAGTCAAGCTGGAAACCGGGCGCACGCATCAGATTCGGGTTCATATGGCGGCGATTCGTCATCCTTGCGTCGGCGATCCGATCTACGGGGCCGACCCGGTCCTCGCTACCAAGCTCAATTTGGAGCGGCAGTGGTTGCATGCGGTCCGGCTCGGCTTTGTGCACCCAGCGTCGGGTGAACTGATGCAGTTCGAGTCGCCGTACCCGCCGGATCTTCAGCATGCCCTGGACGTGGTCAGTGCCTGGTAGGACCAGTGGTTGATTGGTCTCCCGCCGCCCGCACAACTTCGCTAGGGTCAACTTCGTGCGTAGAGCCAAGATTGTGTGCACGCTCGGACCGGCCTCCTCGACTCCTGAGCGTCTGGCGGAGCTAGTCGCCGCAGGAATGGATGTCGCCAGGCTGAACATGAGTCATGGCGACTATGCCGACCACCTGAGAAACCTGCGTGGGGTCCGGGAGGCGGCCAAAAACGCCGGCCGCCCGGTCGGTGTGGTGGCGGATCTTCAGGGTCCCAAGATCCGGCTCGGCAGGTTTGCCAACGGCAAGGAGAAGCTGTACGTCGGCGCTGAGTTCGCGATCACCACCGAGGACATCGAGGGCACGGTCGAGCGTTGCTCCACAACCTACAAAGGCCTACCTGGAGATGTTCAACCGGGAGACATGATCTTGATCGACGACGGCCGGATCGCCTTGCGCGCAAGAGAGATCACCGACACCGATGTGATTACCGAGGTGATCGTCGGCGGGCCGGTCAGCAACAACAAGGGGATCAACCTCCCCGGCGTGGGTGTCAGCGTTCCGGCGATGAGTGAGAAAGACACCGAAGACCTGCGCTGGGCTCTTCGCAACGGAGTCGACATGGTGGCGCTGTCTTTTGTCCGCTCCGCCGAGGACGTCAAGCCTGTCCACCAGATCATGGACGATGAAGGTCGGCGGGTCCCGGTGATCGCCAAGATGGAAAAGCCCCAGGCAGTCGAGAACCTGAGGGAGATCATCGATGCCTTCGACGCATTCATGGTCGCGCGTGGCGATCTTGGTGTCGAGCTACCGCTGGAAGAGGTGCCTCTGGTCCAGAAAAAGATCGTCACTGCTGCCCGCCGCTGGGCCAAGCCGGTGATCGTGGCTACTCAGATGCTTGAGTCAATGATCTCCTCGCCCCGTCCGACGCGTGCTGAGGCTTCCGACGTCGCGAATGCGATCCTCGACGGCGCTGACGCGGTGATGCTGTCGGGAGAGACGAGCGTCGGGGAGTACCCAGTCCTGGCCGTCGAGACCATGGCGCGAATCGTGGAGAACACCGAGGCCCACGGCATGGATCAGATGCACGGCATCGACTGGGATCCGCATACCACGAGCGGCGTGATCACCAAGGCCGCCGAAGAGGTCGCTCAGCGGATTGAGGCCAAGTTCTTGGTGACGTTTACGACCTCCGGTGACTCGGCCCGCCGCTTGACCCGACTTCGTTCGACTATTCCGGTGCTGGCATTCACCCCAAATGAGGAAACGCGTGCGGCACTGACCTTGAACTGGGGCGTCGAGACATTCATGGCCCCCATGGTCGGCCACACCGACGAGATGATCCGCGAGGTCGACAAAGCGCTGACCGAGAGCGGCCGCATCGCCGACGGTGACCGTGTGGTCATCGTGGCCGGCTCCCCACCCGGCGTCGCCGGCCAAACCAACATGATCCGCGTCCGCCGCATCGGCGCACCGCTGTAAATAGATCGCCAGAGCACTTAGTTGGTCTTTTTGCCGCTTGTGATCACAGACGACCTCATTCCGGCCAGCATCGAGGTCGTCTAGACCCTTGTGATCACAAACGACCTCTTGGGCCATAGTGAGTGGGCCGAAAGCACATAGGCCTTCGAGGCCCCTCTCCGGCACATCCTCAGAAGCGCGCTTGCTGGGCCCTATGGCAGGGCTGACAAAACCTAAGATGCCTGAAACCACGGCACACAAACCTCAAGCTGCTAGTCCGACTTGACCGCGGCGTTTTGTCAGCCCTGCCATAGGGCCCAGCAAGCAAGCGACAGTCCAGAAAGTGCCGGAGAGGGGAGTCGAACCCCTATGTCCTTTCGGACAGACGGGTTTGAGCCGTCCGCGTATACCATTCCGCCACCCCGGCCGAGTCATGATCAATGAACCGGCACCGCCACCGCGGGCCCGATTATTCTGCCACAGCCGTTGCAGAGCAGTCTTTCCGTACGCCCTCCCGGCCACACGCATCTGACTAGAGTGTCTCCGTGACAGAAGACAGCGCGCTCCCGGATGGGACCAAGACGCGGGTCGTTGTCGCCGAGGACGAGGTGCTGATTCGGCTGGATCTGGTGGAGATGCTCACCGAGGAGGGCTATGAGGTGGTCGGCCAGGCCGGCGACGGTGAAGTGGCGGTAGCGCTGACCACCGACCTTCGGCCGGATTTGGTGGTGATGGACGTCAAGATGCCCAAGCTCGACGGCATCAGTGCAGCCGAGCAGATCGCCACCGGCCGGATCGCGCCCGTAGTGATGCTCACCGCGTTCAGCCAGCGGGAACTTGTTGATCGCGCTAGCCAGGCAGGAGCCATGGCCTATGTGGTCAAGCCTTTCAGCAAAGCCGACCTGATTCCCGCCATTGAGATCGCGCGGGCCCGGTTCGCCGAGATCCAAGCGGTAGAGGCTGAGGTCACTGACCTGACTGAGCGGCTGGAGTCACGCAAAGTGGTGGAGCGCGCCAAGGGCCTGCTGCAGAGTGGCCTCGGGCTGAGCGAGCCAGAGGCCTTTCGGTGGATCCAGAAGACGGCGATGGATCTGCGCAAGTCGATGCGCGAAGTAGCGGAAGGAGTCATTGAGCACGGCTCGGTTCCCAAGAAAAAATAGAGTATTCGCATCTATGTGCTCTCAATCGGATAACAAACGTGCTATCGGACAGAAAGTTGCAGTCATAACACAGCATCGGTCGTAGGTTCGACAATGCTCGCGAGGTTGCGCTCTGCGGAACCTCGCATCCGGAACAATCAGGAGGAAATGTGCGCAAGCATAAGGTCGTACTTGCAGGGGTGACCCTGCTGGCCGCGTCGCTCGCGATGTCGGCATGTGGCTCTCGGGCAGAACAGGCCCCGGGCGGGGAGGCCGGAGCGGCCAAGGTCGCCAAGATCGGCGTCATCGCGCCCTTGTCGGGTGATCTGTCAGCTCTGGGGCTCGGCATCAGGAACTCGGTCGATCTGGCCATCAAGCAGGCCAATGAGAAGCAGACCATACCCGGATGGACGCTGGAGATGGATGCCCAGGACGACCAGGCCGCTCCCTGATGTCGGCAAGAACGCAGCCACCAAGTTGGCCGGTGACGATGAGGTCATCGCGGTCGTCGGTACCCTCAACTCCTCCGTCTCGCAGTCGGTGCAGCCGGTGCTGTCCGGGGCGCAGATCACGCAGGTCTCGCCGGCGAACACCAACCCGACGCTGACGAAGGGTGCGGATCTGGCCAACCCGAAGCGGCCGTACCCGGGCTACTTCCGTACCTGCACCACGGACGCCGTCCAGGGTCCCTTTGCAGCGAAGTACCTGCTCGACGAGGGCATCAAGAAGGTCGCCACTATCCATGACAAGAAGGCCTACGGTCAGGGCCTGGTCGCAGCCTTTACCGAGGCCTACAAGAGCGGCGGTGGCGAGATCGTCAGCGCGGAGACGATCAACCCTGATGACAAGGACTTCTCAGCTGTTGTCAGCAAGACCAAGAGTGCCAACCCCGAGGCTGGTCTACTACGGTGGTGAATATCCCGCAGGCAGGTCCGCTGAGCCAGCAGGCCAAGTCGGCCGGCCTTAACGTCCCGCTAATGGGTGGCGACGGCATCTATGACCGACGCCTTCATCGAGCTCGGCGGCAAGACCTCAGACGGTGACCTTGCGACCTCCGTCGGGGCGCCGACAGAGTCGCTCCCGACGGCCAAGCAGTTCGTCGCCGACTACGGTGCAGCTGGCTTCTCCGAGCCCTACGCGGCCTACGGCGCATACTCCTATGACGCGGCGAACGCGATCATCAATGCGCTGAAGACCTCGCTGGCCAGCGCCAGTGATGCCAAGTCCGCGCGGCAGGCAACGATTGATGCGATGGGCAAGGTCAGCTTCGACGGCGCGACCGGCAAGGTCGCCTTCGATGAGTTCGGTGACACCACAACCAAGGTGCTGACCGTCTACAAGGTCGAGGGCGGCAAGTGGGTCGCCGAGAAGACCGGCGAAGGAGCCTAACGCAGTGGTGGCGAAGCCTGCGCAACGCGTGCTCCGCCGCTAGTCTTCTCCGCAGGTACGCAGAGGGGGCAGACCTCAATGTCTGCCCCCAATGCCCTGCACCCGCCTTTAATGCATCACCGAAGGGAGGCGTGAGTGGACATCCTGCAGCAGCTCATCAATGGCCTTTCGCTCGGGGCCTTGTACGCGCTCATCGCTGTCGGCTACACCGTCGTCTATGGCATCATCCAGCTGATCAACTTCGCCCACGGCGAGATCTTCATGATCGGGGCCTTCGGTGCTCTCACCGCCTGGATCCTGATACCCGGAGACACTCTGGGCCTGTGGTTGCTGCTGCCCATGCTGCTCATCGGCATGGTGGCGGCTGTGGGCGTCTCTCTGCTTACTGAACGATTCGCCTACCGGCCACTCCGCAATGCACCGCGACTGGCACCCTTGATCACCGCAATCGGCGTGTCCGTCTTTCTTCAAGAATTCGTGCGCCTGTTCTATGGACGCGTGCCGGGCTTCCCCGACGCCAGACGGGCAATCCCTTTTCCACAGATTGACTTTGTCACCGGGCCCGCGATCCAGTTAGGTCCCCTCACCATCCAGCGTGCCGCGCTGTTCACCATGATTGCGCTCGTCATCTGCTGGGCCTTCCTGTACGTGTTCGTCAACCGCACGCGTCTGGGTCGGGGAATGCAGGCGACATCCCAGGACCCTGACACCGCGAGGCTGATGGGCATCAATGTCGACCGCATCATCATGGTGGCGTTCGCGCTCGGCGCAGCCTTGGCCGCAGTAGCCGGCCTGGCCTGGGGCCTGCGTTACACCAATATCGACTTCAGGATGGGTTTCCTGGCCGGCCTCAAGGCCTTCACCGCAGCGGTCCTCGGCGGCATCGGCAATATCAATGGTGCTGTCGTCGGTGGGCTGGTACTCGGCCTGGTCGAGGGCATGGTGACCTTAATCCCCGGCACTTTCGGCGGCTCGGCGTGGAAGGATGTCTGGGCGTTCGTGTTGCTGATCTTGGTGCTGGTCTTCAGACCACAGGGCCTGCTTGGCGCGAGGGTGGTGGACCGAGCATGATCTCAATCCCCAAGGTCGTGACACCCGAACGGCAGCAACGCACCGACCCGACCGGTCGCCTTGTCGGCATTGCTGGTGGCGTGATCCTGGCCGCCTCCGCCTTCTTGCCATGGGCCTACTCATTCGAGGCGCTCGACGGCATGACTCTCCTCGGCTATCCGTCGCCGCTGCAGTACTTCGGTATGGTGCTCGGTTTGCTTGTCGCGGGCCTCATCATCTGCTCAAGGTTGATCAAGCCCCGAGGCAAGATCCGGGTCGGCTGGGTGCGCGGCGCCAAGGCGGCTGCTACCGGAGCGCTTGTCTACATGGCGCTCATCATCCTCGGCATCGCGCTTGAGCTTGGTGGTCTGATCAACGTGGTGTATGGCGGCTGGGTGGCGCTGCTGGGTGCAGTGGTGGCCTTCGCCGGGACCAGGCTGATGATCATGGACAAGCCACCCACGCTGGCCCAGGCGCAAATCAGGCCCACGCTGGAGATCCTCCTGGTCGCTGTAGTGATGGGGGCAGCGCTCTTCGCCACGGCGTTCGCGCTGAACATCGACGACGGGGGCACGTTCGTCGCCTCCATAGCCTTCCTCGGCGCGTTCGTCGCGGTACTCTTCCGGGTCGGCGTGATGGGCTTTCTCTCCGGGGTTTCCCAGCGTCACAGGAAGGTGCTGATCCTCGCCGCATTTGTGGTGGCGTTCTTGTTCCCCTTCACCCAGGGCGGCTCCGACGCGAACATGTCCATCGCCACGCAGGTGATCATCTTCGCCGCAGCCGCAATGGGCCTCAACATTACGGTCGGCCTCGCCGGTCTGCTCGACCTTGGCTATATCGCGTTCCTCGGTGCGGGCGCCTTCACGGCAGCCGTCCTGTCGCGTTCCGCCTTCGCCACCGCCGACATCCATCCGCCGTTCATTGTGGTCGTTCTCATCGCCGGCGCGGTATCCGCCACTCTGGGCTTGATCATCGGTTCGCCCACATTGCGGGTGTCCGGTGACTACCTGGCCATCGTGACGCTCGCGTTCGGTGAGATCTTCCGAATTGCGATGATCAACTTGGACGGCGAGGCCGGGCCGAACATCACCCACGGGTCGAATGGCATTCCAGCGATTCCTGACCTCAACTTTTTCGGCTTCGACTTCGGCGATCCGCACGTAGTGCTGGGTATCCCGCTGGGCCGCTTCTCCAACTACTACTTCCTGCTGCTGGTATTGATCGCGTTCGTCATCTTGGTGTTCGTCACGGCTCAACAACTCCCGCATTGGCCGTGGCTGGGTGGCGATCCGGGAGGACGAGAAGGCGGCCGAGGCCATGGGCGTCAACGTCTTCGGCCTGAAGCTCTTCGCGTTCGCCAGCGGTGCGTTCCTGGCCGGCGTCGCAGGCGCGGTCAAGGCCCATCAGGACATCTCGGTTACACCGGACCAGTTCATTTTCCTGGAGTCTGCGTTCTTGTTGGCGGCGGTCGTTCTCGGAGGCATGGGCACCGTGCTCGGCGTGCTCGTTGGTGCCACGCTCCTGAAACTGCTGCCCGAAAAGCTGCGCTTCGTCAGCGAGTATCGGCTGATGCTCTTCGCCCTGCTTTTGATCCTGATGATGCGCTTCCGGCCAGAGGGACTGATCCCGAGCCAGCGCAGGCAGCTGGAGTTCCACGAGGAAGATGAGGAGCTGGCAGAGCGGATCGAGGAAGAGCTGGAAGAGACCGGAGCCATGAAGGGAGCTGCGCTGTGACGACCGAAGTCGACGCCGCAACGGTGAGCGCCCAGGCCGATGGCTCGCCAATCCTTGTGGCAGAGAATGTCACGATGCGGTTCGGTGGCCTGGTCGCCGTGGACTCCGTGAACCTGAGGGTCAACAACGGCGAGATCATGGGCCTGATCGGACCCAATGGAGCCGGAAAGACAACGTTCTTCAACTGCCTGACCGGCCTCTATCTCCCCACGGCCGGTCAGGTGGTGTTCGAGGGCGCCGTGCTGCCACCCAAGCCGCGCAAGGTGGTGATAGCGGGCATGGCGCGGACGTTCCAGAACATCCGGCTGTTTGGCAACATGACCGCCCTCGAGAACGTGATGGTCGGCCGCTATTGCCGTACGACCACCGGGCCGCTCACTTCGATCCTCCGTGGACCGAAGTTCCATCGCGATGAGAAGGCAACTGCAGCACGTGCCCAGGAGTTGCTCGACTTCGTCGGGCTCGGCAACACCACTGACAACCTGGCACGCCACCTCGCTTACGGCGATCAGCGGCGGCTTGAGATTGCGCGTGCGCTCGCGACTGATCCCAAGCTGTTGCTGCTCGATGAGCCGACGGCTGGCATGAACCCTCAGGAGACCAGGCAGGCCGAGGAGCTGATCTTCAAGATCCGCGATCAGGGCCTGGCGGTTGTGGTCATCGAGCACGACATGCGGTTCATCTTCAACCTCTGCGACCGGGTGCTGTGTCTGGTCCAGGGCAGAGCCCTGATCGAAGGCACGCCCGCCGAGGTTCAGTCTGACCCGCGGGTGATCGAGGCCTACATCGGTACCGGACCCGAGGACGCTGCCGAACTCGAGGAGTTCGAGGAGGGTCAGGACAATGCTTGAGGTCAAGGACCTGAAGGTCGCGTACGGCCGGGTCATGGCCGTTAAGGGAATCAGCTTCAAGGTCGAACAAGGTCAGGTCGTCACGCTCCTCGGTACCAACGGTGCCGGCAAGACCACCACGCTTCGTACCATCTCCGGCTTGATCAGGCCGGAGTCCGGTGAGATCTGGTTCGAGGGAGAGCGGATTGACACGACTCCCGCGCATCAGGTGCTTATGCGTGGCTTGGCTCATTCGCCAGAGGGTCGCCGGATCTTCCCACGGCTCACTGTCGAGGAAAACCTCCTGCTGGGCGCTTTTGCGCGCAAGGATCGGAGTGGTATCTCGCAGGACCTGGAGCGGGTCTTCAACCTCTTCGACATCTTGCGGGAACGACGCTCCCAACCGGCTGGCACGTTCTCAGGCGGGGAGCAGCAGATGCTGGCGATTGGCCGAGCCATGATGAGCCGCCCGAAGCTCTTGATGATGGACGAGCCATCGATGGGTCTCTCGCCGCTGATGATGCAGCGCATCATGTCAACGATCGTCGAACTGCAGTCCGAAGGTGTCACGATCCTGCTCGTAGAGCAGAACGCCCAGGCAGCGCTCTCGCTCGCGAATTACGGATATGTCCTGGAAGTCGGCAAGATCGTGCTCGAGAACACTGGTCAGGCGCTGTTGGTCGATGACAACGTCCGCAAGGTCTATCTCGGCGAGGATTAAGAGCTGACGCCCTGATCGCGAGCGATCACAGGTGGTTGTCCGGTGCTGGCATGCGAACTAGCGTGCGAGTAGGCCGGCAGGTGATCGGCGAGGCAGGAGCATGGCCCCCGTGACAACGTCGTCAGCAATTGGTTCCGACGCCGCAGACTCACAAGCGGTCGGAGCGGCGGCAGCCAGCGTCTGGGGAGACGAGACTGAGATTGCTGCAGCGGCGGTGGCTCTGGCCAGCCGTCGCATCAGCAAGCCATCGGACCCGAAGACGACGGCACGACCGGCGTCTGAGCTGCTGGCAGACGCCGGACAGACGATCACACCCGAAGGACTGGGCGCGGATGAGGCGCTGCGAGTCTTCGAAGATGTGATGGCGCCCGCGACGCGAGCGCAAGACGATCCGATGAATCTTGCCTACATTCCCGCCGCGCCAACTCGCGCGGCATTGGCCTTTGACGCGGTGGTGAGCAGCTACAACATCTTCGCTGGGACTTGGGAATCCGGAGCCGGTGCGATCTTCGCGGAGAACCAGGCACTCGCATGGCTAATCGAGCTGCTCGGCTGGCCGCAGACGGCCGGGGGCTGCTTCATCTCGGGCGGCACCACAGGCAACCTCTCGGCCCTCGTCGCCGCCCGGCAGTTCGCCCGAAACCAGCGCGGCCAGCATCCGGTGGGGCAGTGGCGGCTGGCCTGCGCCGCGCAGGCACATTCCTCGGTTCAGGCCGCTGCCTCCGTGCTGGACGCTGAAGTAGTGATCGTGCCCGAGAATGAGCGAGGTCAGCTGACGGGCGAAGCCCTTCAATCCGCGCTGACCAGATCACATGACGTGTTCGCGGTCGTTGCCTCGGCGGGCACCACGAACGCAGGCATCATTGACGACCTAACCGGCATCGCGGACGTCTGCGAACGGTATGGGATCTGGATGCACGTCGACGGGGCGTACGGCGGTGCGGCACTCGCTGCTCCGAGCGTGCGGCACCTGTTCGCCGGAATTGAGCGTGCCGATAGCTTTATCGTCGACCCGCACAAGTGGCTCTTCGCGACCTACGACTGCTGCGCCTTGCTCTACCGACAACCAGAGCTCGCCCGCGCGGCCCATGCGCAGAAGGCCGGCTATCTTGACGCGATTGATCGCGAGGTCTGGAACCCGTGGGATTACGGGGTGCACCTCACTCGGCGGGCCCGCGGCTTGCCGTTTTGGTTCAGCCTGGCGACACACGGCACCAACCGGTACGTCACGGCGATCGAGCAAACCCTGGCGACGGCTCGGGCGGTGGCAAACGGCATCCGGACCATCCCTCAACTGTCATTGCTGTGGGAGCCCATACTGTCGGTGGTGCTGTTCGAGCGGCCGGGCTGGGACGACGATGCTTACCGGCGCTGGTCGCGGCGACTCGCACTCGAGGGCCGGATTCTGTGCATCCCGACGCGGTGGCAAGGCCGGACCGCGCTTCGGCTGGCCTTCGTGAATCCGGCGACCGAGGTTGACCATGTGCTGGAAGTGCTCGCCGAGACCACGGTCGAGCCGACCGGCAGCTGATAGCTCTTCCAACCGGTGCGGAAACGAACGTGCACTTTCGTTGCAATCACGATGCACACGTTGCAACGTGTGTAGACCGTCAGGACAGTGTGCAGAGCTTGCGCCGGCGCTGGTGATTTGATCAGAGTCGCGCGACGTGCCTACCCAGTTCGTGCGTTCAACGCACCCGCGGGGTGACCAACTGACAGGTGACCCGGGCCGTACAGACACGCTCGTCAGCGTCGTTAGTGATCACGATTTCGTAGCTGGCAACCGTCCGGCCCAGACGCAGGGCTGTGGCGGTGCCCGTCACCCAGCCGGCGGTCACGGAGCGGTGGTGTGTCGCGTTGAGGTCCACGCCTACCGAGATCCGCTCCGGTTGCGCGTATATGAAGGAGCCCAATGAGGCGAGGGTCTCCGCAAGTACGCACGAGGCGCCGCCATGCCAGAGCCCGTACGGCTGGGTGTTGCCAGCAACCGGCATCCGTCCGACCACCCGCTCAGGCGTCAGCGCCAGCAGCTCGAAGCCCATCTTCTCGTCCAATGCACTGTGGAGTTCGGTGTATTCGGCGGGTAGATCTGGCCGGTCAGCGGTCGAAGTCACAGGCTCAGACTAGTGACGCTGACCGCGCCCTCTCGTCAGTGCGCGCGGCTAGAGTCGGCATGTGCCGACCACGACTCAGTTAGCTTCTGCGCACGCCAGCGAGCTGCCGACGCGGCCCAAGCTGATGCTGATCGACGGTCACTCGATTGCTTATCGGGCCTTCTTTGCGCTTCCCGTTGAGAACTTCTCGACCCAGACCGGTCAGCACACCAACGGGGTGTTCGGGTTCACCTCGATGCTGATCAATGTGCTGCGAGACGAGAAACCAAGCCACCTCGGGGTTGCCTTCGACGTCTCGCGACATACCTTCCGTTCTGAGATCTACAGCGAGTACAAGGCGAACCGCACCACGACTCCCGATGAGTTCAAAGGTCAGCTCGATCTGGTCAAGGAGGTGCTCAAGGCTCTCAACGTCTCCTACGTGGAGAAGGAAGGTTTTGAGGCCGACGATGTGATCGGCACACTCGCCACACAGGCTGAGGCGGCTGGCTTCGAAGTGTTGATCTGCACCGGGGATCGCGATGCGTTCCAGCTGGTCAGCGACAACGTGACCGTGCTCTATCCACGTAAGGGCGTCTCCGATCTGGCCCGGATGACGCCTAAGGCAGTCGAGGAGAGATATTTTGCGACGCCGGCTCGGTATCCAGATCTGGCGGCGTTGGTGGGGGAGTCGAGCGACAATCTGCCGGGTGTCCCGGGCGTCGGGCCGAAAACTGCCGCCAAGTGGCTGGAGATGTACGGCGGCTTGGAGGATCTTGCCGCGCATGCCAGCGAGCTCAAGGGCAAGGCGGCCGAGGCGTTCCAGGAGCGGGTTGACGATGTGCTGCGCAACCGCCAGGTCAACAGATTGGTGTGCGACCTCGACCTGCCGCTTGGTCTCGACGATATGGTGCGACGCCCCTGGAACCGTGAGGCGACTCACCAGCTCTTCGATGGCCTGGAGTTTCGGGTGCTACGCGACCGGCTGCTCGAGGCCCTGCCCAACGAAGACGAGATGGTGCCAGAAGGTGGCTTCGACCTGGATGCGGCACGACTGGAGCCTGGGGAGCTTGGGGGCTGGCTTGCCGATCACGCAGCGGGTGAGCGCACCGGCGTCGACATTATCGGTCATTGGGGTTCTGGGGCCGGCGATGTCACGGCCCTCTCGCTGGCTGCTGCGGATGGCGCCGCGGCGTACGTGGTGGTGCCCGAGCTCGGCCCGTCTGATGAGAACGCACTCGCGAGTTGGCTTACCGATCCCGAACGCCACAAGGCGATGCACGACGCCAAGGGCCCGCTCTTGGCTCTCTGGGCTCGGGGTTGGGATCTCGCCGGCCTCACCTCAGATACTCAGCTGGCCGCTTATCTCACTCGCCCCGATCAGCGGACCTTCGATCTTGCTGATCTGACTATCCGCTATCTCAAGCGTGAACTCCGGGTCGAGGGCGCACCTGAACTCGATGATCCGAACCAGCTGGCGCTCGACTTCGGCGATGACGATTCCGGCGCACGGCTGGCTGCTCAGGCCTCAATGGTCCGCGCCCGAGCGGTCATCGATCTGGCAGACGCGCTGGACACCGAGATCGAGCAGCGCAATGGCACCAGCCTGCTCTATGGCGTGGAACTCCCACTGCTTCGCACGTTGGCCCGCATGGAGAAGACCGGCGTGGCCGTGGACGTCGAGCATCTCGAAACACTGGAGGCCGGGTTCGGAGCCACGGTCAATCGGGCTGCCAGCGAGGCCTATCAGGTCCTTGGCAAGCAGATCAACCTCGGCTCACCGAAGCAGCTCCAAGTGGTGCTGTTCGACGAGCTGGGAATGCCGAAGACCCGTCGCACTCGCACGGGCTACACCACCGACGCGGAGGCGCTGCAGCAGCTCTATGTCAAGACCGAGCATCCCTTCCTGGCCCACCTGCTGGTGCATCGGGACGCGATCCGGCTCAAGCAGACTGTCGAGGGTCTGCTCAAGGCGGTAGCTGACGACGGCCGGATCCATACCACGTACGCCCAGACCATCGCGGCCACCGGACGTCTCTCCAGCACCGATCCGAACCTGCAGAACATCCCGATACGCACCGAGGAGGGCCGCCGGATCAGGCAGGCGTTCATTGTCGGGGAGGGTTACGACGCCCTGATGTCGGCGGACTACTCGCAGATCGAGATGCGCATCATGGCCCATGCCAGCGAGGACGAGAGCCTGATCGAGGCATTCAAGTCAGGGATGGACTTCCATACGGTCACGGCATCGCGGGTTTTCGGCGTTGAACCCGGGCAGGTCACGCCCGCTGAACGGGCCAAGATCAAGGCGATGAACTACGGCCTGGCGTACGGGCTCAGCGCGTTCGGACTCAGCCAGCAGCTGACCATCGAGGTATCCGAGGCGAAGGCGCTGATGGATGAGTACTTCGAACGGTTCGGCGACGTGCGCACGTACTTGCACTCCTTGGTGGCCGATGCGCGGCGCACTGAGTACACCGAGACCATCCTCGGTCGCCGTCGATACCTGCCGGACCTGATGAGCGACAATCGCCAGCGCCGTGAAATGGCTGAGCGTATGGCGTTGAATGCCCCCATCCAAGGGTCGGCCGCGGACATCATCAAAGTCGCCATGCTTGATGTGGAAAAGGCGCTCGATGACGCCGGCATGCGGAGTCGGATGTTGCTCCAGGTTCATGACGAACTGGTCTTCGAGGTCGGACCAGGGGAGCAAGAGGCACTGGAGGAACTGGTACGCATCAAGATGGGCCAGGCCGTCACCCTCAACGTCCCACTGGATGTGTCGGTTGGTGTCGGCCGGTCCTGGCACGACGCCGCGCACTAGCGCACGTGTCCTGTTGACTCATGTCAAGATGCCCGGCTGGCTCGATTCGTTGACTCATCCAAAGATGCCCGCTTGACCGGCGTCTTGTTGATCTTGGTTCTGGATCGGTAGATGTGGGCGGTTTGGGCTCGGGCGGTGACGGTTTTGCGGCGGACCCGCTCCAGCAGGGTGCTGCACAAGCGGGCCACTTCGCGGCGTGCGGCCGCCGGGTTGGTGCTGTCCCGCAGTGCCGCTAATGCGCGGGCGTCGATGTCGTCGAGGGCCTCAGGGTGGGCTAGCAGCCGCTGGTAGGGGGTTTGCGCTGTGTCGTAACGCTTGATCACCTTGGCGCCGGTCCTGGTCTTGTGGAGCAGCTTTTGCTGCGGGGTGAACAGGTTGATCAGCGGCGACAAGGCGGTCCAGATCTGGTTCAGCAGCGCCACCTCGCTCGGGGTGTCGTAGCGCCAGTAACCGACGGTGCGGCGAGCCACGTCCCAGTTCTTCTGCTCCACATGACAGCTGTCGTTCTTATTCGCCGGCCGGGACCGGGTGAAGGTGATCTGCTGGGAGACACACCAGCGCAGCAAATGCTCGTTGATGAACTCACTGCCATTGTCAGAATCGATACCTAACAGCGGGAACGGCAACACCGCCTGAATCTCCACCAAGGCGGCAAACACATGCCGGGCCGCCTTGTTCCGCACACTGCGAATCTCGGTCCAACCGGTCGCAATGTCGGTCACGGTCAACGAGCAGGCGAAGTCGCCGTTGTTGTCCCCGCCCTCGTGGCCCACCAGATCAATCTCGACGAAACCCGGCCGCTTTTCGTCCCAGTCCGCCCAGGTCCGCATCGGGATCTTCGACTTCAACAGCGATCCCGGTTTGGTGTGGGCCTTGCCCTTAAGCTCCAGCCGACGACGATCCGCGACAAGCCGGCGATCGATCGTGGCCGGCGACATGGCCACCAGCAAGGCCGCGGTCCGCTCATCGACATTCAACTCCCCATGGCGCCGCAGCGAGGCCACCAGCTCTGGCAGCGCGGGCGCCAGCCGCTTCCCGGTCGCACCATCCAAGGTGGCCCAACACACCCGCAGCGCCTCAACGACCTGCCCGTCATACTTCAACACCGCAGACCGTGGCTTGCGAGGCGGCCGTTCCTGGCCCGCACCCGGAGCGGTCCGCAACGCCCTCCGGGCATGATCACGATGCCAGCCGGTCAATCCGCACAACTCATCAAGCACCGCCGTCCGCTCCGATTTCGATCCGCGGTCGTAGCGGCCCTTCAGCTCCTTCGTCACCAACATGCGCGTTGCCACATCCAGCCCCATCCCTGCAGCCTGACCAACCGCCCCCGACATCCGGACATTCTGAGATGAGTCAACGAATCCAGCTAGGCGGGCATCTTGGATGAGTCAACGCGCGTGTTTGACCCTGTTTGGGCCGCAGCGCTAACCTGAACCGTCGCTGTGACCTGCGCGACTTCGGACGGAGTAGGTCACGCTCGTACGGGTCGGATTGTTGTCAGCTGCTGGTTGAACCTCTTCGTGTGTACGGATCGGGTCACAGCCACGCCCACAACATCATCAACCATTCCCGGAGCCCTACTACATGACGTCCTCCCTTGAGGCACCACCACAGGTCGCGATCGACGACCTAGGTTCGCCCGAAGCCTTTCTTGAGGCAATCGACAAGACCATCAAGTACTTCAATGACGGCGACATCGTCACCGGCACCGTTGTCAAAGTGGACCGTGACGAGGTTCTTCTTGATATCGGCTACAAGACCGAGGGGGTCATCCCTTCCAAAGAGCTCTCGATCAAGCACGACGTTGACCCGTTCGAGGTTGTCAGCGTTGGCGATGAAGTCGAGGCCCTCGTCCAGCAGAAAGAGGACAAGGAAGGCCGCCTCATCCTGTCCAAGAAGCGCGCCCAATACGAGCGCGCCTGGGGCACGATCGAGAAGATCAAGGAGGAGGACGGGGTTGTCACCGGCCAGGTCATTGAGGTTGTCAAGGGCGGTCTGATCATCGACATCGGTCTGCGTGGCTTCCTGCCAGCCTCGCTCGTCGAGATGCGGCGGGTCCGTGACCTGCAGCCTTATGTCGGCATGGAGCTCGAGGCCAAGATCATCGAGTTGGACAAGAACCGAAACAACGTGGTGCTGTCGCGCCGCGCCTGGTTGGAGCAGACGCAGTCTGAAGTCCGCCAGAATTTCCTTACCCAGTTGCAAAAGGGCCAGATCCGGCGTGGCGTGGTGTCCTCCATCGTCAACTTCGGCGCATTCGTCGATCTTGGCGGGGTGGACGGGCTGGTGCACGTCTCCGAGCTCTCCTGGAAGCACATTGACCACCCCTCGGAGGTGGTCGAGGTTGGTCAGGAGGTCACCGTCGAGGTGCTCGACGTTGACATGGACCGCGAGCGGGTTTCGTTGTCCCTCAAGGCGACTCAGGAAGACCCGTGGCAGGCCTTTGCCCGCACTCACCAGATCGGTCAGATCGTGCCCGGTCGGGTGACCAAGCTGGTCCCGTTCGGCGCGTTCGTCCGCGTGGAAGAAGGTATCGAGGGCTTGGTACACGTCTCCGAGCTCGCCGAGCGGCATGTGGAGATCCCGGAGCAGGTAGTCCAGGTCAACGACGACGTCATGGTCAAGATCATCGACATCGACTTGGAGCGCCGCCGGATATCGCTGTCGCTGAAGCAGGCGAACGAAGGGGTCGACGCGACTGCTGACGATTTCGACCCGACCCTTTACGGCATGGCCGCTTCGTACGACGAGCAGGGCAACTACCTCTACCCGGAGGGCTTCGACCCGGAGACCGGCGAGTGGCTGGAAGGCTACGACGAGCAGCGCGCAGCCTGGGAACGGCAGTATGCCGAGGCGCATGCACGTTGGGAAGCGCATAAGAAGCAGGTGGAGGATGCCGAAGGCGCGGGCACGCCCGCATCATCGAATTACTCTTCCGACGCCGAACCGGCACCGGTTCCAGCCGGGCCGGAGGGTTCGCTTGCTTCCGACGAGGCTCTGCAGGCGCTTCGTCAGAAGCTAACCGGCGGCAGCTGATCAGGATCGAATGCGGGCGAGCGTCGGGTAGGGAGGGCGACGGATCCTGTCTGGACGACTAAGCGAGCACGACCTCATTGTGACCGATCTAAGCTGCCCTTGGCGGCGTCGTGCGAGCGCGGGAGGAAGACAGGATCTGTGGAGCCCGACCGGGCGCGAGCTCGCAATAAGAAATTGGTGCGGGTAGGCCTGACCGGGGGCATCGCGTCTGGAAAAAGCGTGGTGGCTGCCGAACTTGCAGCGCGCGGTGCGATCATCATCGACGCCGACGTGCTAGCCCGTGAAGTAGTCGAGCCAGGGACCCCGGCGCTTGCTGCCGTCATCGAGCGATTTGGCGCGCAGGTGCTGAGCGACGGGCAACTGGATCGGGCGCGGCTTGCCCAGATGGTCTTCGCTGATCCGCTCGCGCGTCGCGATCTCGAGCGAATTGTGCACCCTGCGGTTCGGGCCCGGGCTGCGGAGCTCGAGCGGGCCGCCGGCGCTGCTGCCGTCGTCGTGCATGTCATCCCACTGCTGGTGGAGACCGGCCAGCAGGCGGACTTCGATCTCGTGGTCACAGTCGATGTTGATCATGAAACTCAGGTCGAGAGGCTGATGGCGCGGAACGGATACACCCGCGCTGAGGCCGAGTCCAGGATTGCCGCTCAGGCGAGTCGGGAAGATCGTAGGATCGCGGCTGACGTGGTCTTGCGCAATACCGGAAGCGTGACCCAGCTGAGAGCACAGATCGATGCGCTCTGGGCAGAACTCAGCTCGGCTGTCGCCCGAAAATGACATACTCGCAGTGCTCGAGGTCACCAACGTCAGGTCCCTGAGCCGAAAGGCTTGTCGACGCCAGATCCAGAAATCAGCTGGCAGGTTCAAGGAGGTAGAGGTTTGGAATGCCCACGGTGTCGGGCTGAGCTCCCTGAGACTGCGCACTTCTGCCACGTTTGTGGGCAAGATCAGCGCTCGGCGGATCTCACTCGACGGAAGTCCTTTGCTGCCAGGCCCGACGAGCCGGTCGCCTCGTTCGCACTGATCTCCTCGATCATGCCGCGGGGTGCTGGCCAGCGTCCGCAGACGTATCGGATTGCGTTGGCCATCGCCCTGATTGTGGCCATGATTGCAGCGATCTTCGGCGCCATGCCGGTTGCCGTACTGGTTGCTGCCTTTGCGGTGCCTGTGGTCTACATCGTCTACATCTACGACGTGAACCTCTGGGAGGACGAGCCGCTCATCGTCACCGGGCTCGCTTTCTTGCTGACCGGCGCGCTCACCGTCGGCTTCACCATTTTGTGGACCTATCTCCGCGGGCCTGTGCCGTACGGAACGACCACGTACGAGGGTTCGCTGAGCGCTGCACCGACCGTTGGCACCTTCCTGTTAGTGGCATTAGTGGTACCGATCGTGGGCGAGGCGATCCGCCAGATCGGTCCAGTCCTCCTGGCCAGTCGCCCCGAGTTCGACGACCTGATGGACGGACTCACCTTCGGAGTGATCAGTGGGGTTTCGTACTCCTGCTTCGACACTCTGGTTCGTCAGTGGGATCTACTCACTGGTGGGCTGCAGGGCAGTGATCCCGGTCTGTGGGTGTCATTGATCTTCCTGGAGGGCTTCGTCAAGCCGCTGATCATCGGTACTGCCAGTGGCATTGCTGTGGCCGAGTTCTCTGGACTGGGCCGTGGCTATGACGGTTTTACCCCCCGTTACTTCCGCGGGGTGGGCGAAGCCATCCTGGCCAATGCCGCCTATCAGGCCGGTACCTACCTGTTCTCCTTCGTGGGCGATGCGACGCTCGGCGTGGTGTTGAGCATTCTTTGGGGCTTGCTGATCCTGGCGATCTTGATTCTGCGGGTTCGCAGCGTTTTGCATGCCGGTTTGATGGAGGCCGCCTTGGAACGGTCTGCCCGAGACCGTGGCATGGTCTCGACCACTGAGCTCCAGTACTGCGCACAGTGCGAAATGCCGCTGCTCGAGCATGCCGCCTTCTGCACCGCATGTGGCACAGCGGTACGGGTGCAACCCAAGGCGTCACGGCCCAAGGTGGGCGCAGTGCTGAGGATGGCTGGTCCCGAGGAGTCGATTGTTCCGGGATTCGACACGCCCGTGGCCGGCGAGGATCAAACGTCGGGCGCTGGGGGTGCCGCTCGAGCGGCTCCCGCTGAGACGAGCGTCGTTGACGAGAGCGGGGGTTCGACCGACCCGCGCGACCGCTTCTACGACGAAGAGGAGGGGCGGCCATGACGGAGAACCCGGGTCAGTGGGATCCCCAGGGCGGCGCCCAGGGGAGCGGCTACCCGCCGCAAAGTCCTGGCGGCTATCCGCCGCAACAGCCGGGCGGTTATCCGCCTCAGCAGCCGGGCGGCTATCCACCTCAGCCGGGCTATCCGCCTCAACAGCCGGGAACCGGAGGGTATCCGCCGCAGGGCGCCTACGCACCCCAGCCACCTCCTGGTGGATATCCCCCGCAGCCGCCTGGGGGGTACGGATCTCAGGGCCCGGCCGCTGGCGGCCCTGGTACCCAAGGTGCGCCGACGAAGAAGAGCCCAGTAATGATCATTGCGATCGTCGCTGCGGCAATCGTCCTGCTGGCAGCCGTGGGCGGCATCATCATGGTGCTGACCCGAGGAGGCGAAGAGCAGCCAGATGTCACCGTCACCCCGAGCCAGCCGGTACCGCCGACAGAGCAGCCAACTCCGGAACCTACAGGGGAGCCAACGACCGCGGAGCCGCAGCCCTCACCTACCCAGACTTCGCGACCGCCAACCGGCGGCGCCCTCAATATCGGCAACGGGATCCAGCTCAAGCCCGCCGCCGGCTGGCAGCTCAAGAAGTCCGGCGAGAACGTGGCGCAGCTGTCCGACGGCAAGAGCGTCTTTCTCGGTCAGTCGCTGCAGATCTCGCAGTCGACTAACCCTGGCCAGCTGTGCGATGCCTGGCACCGGAATGTTGCCGAGGGCACGTCCAACGGCAAGTTCCAGGACGCGAAGGACGCCAACGTTGGCACCAGCAGCCTCAAGGCAGCGACATGTGTCGCCGAGGTGACTGTCAGCGGTGGCCAAGGTACGACAAAGCTGTATTTGTTCTCTCTGGTGTCCGTCCGGCAGAGCGACGGCGTGACAGTGATCGGCACGGCGTACTTCACACCAAACGCCGAGACCGAACAGCTGAACAAGGACTTCACATCGATGGTCAACTCAATGCTGGAGAGTCAGGTCGCCGGGGGATAAGCGTTCGGCTTCCACTGACCGAAGCTCACAGCCGGCTTGTCAGGCCGATTGCGGACATGAAGACGGGGGACTGTTCGCGCGATTGCGCGAAGCAATCATTTGTCAGGAGGGCCACGTAGGCTCGCGCCATGCGTCCGATTGAAGACCTTCAACGCGCAGTCGCCCCCTTCAAAGTGGAGAGCGATTTCGCGCCGTCGGGGGACCAGCCCCAGGCGATCGAGGAGCTAGAGCGTCGGATTGCCGGCGGTGAACAGCATGTCGTACTGCTGGGTGCTACGGGCACCGGCAAAACGGCCACCATCGCCTGGCTCGCGGAGCGCCTGCAACGACCGGTTCTGGTCATGCAGCCGAACAAGACGCTGGCCGCGCAGTTCGCGAATGAGCTGCGACAGTTCTTTCCGCGAAATGCCGTCGAGTATTTCGTGTCTTATTACGACTACTACCAGCCTGAGGCGTACGTCCCGCAGACCGATACCTACATCGAAAAGGACTCCTCGCTCAACGAAGAGGTCGAGCGGCTACGGCACTCGGCAACCAACTCCTTGCTCACCCGTCGCGACGTCATCGTCGTCGCTACGGTGTCAGCCATCTATGGCCTCGGTACGCCACAGGAGTACGTCGGTCGGATGATCAAGCTCCAGGTAGGCCAAGAGCTTGATCGGGACGCCCTGTTGCGTCGACTGGTGGGAGTCCAGTACGCACGCAACGACCTTTCCGGCAGCCGAGGGACGTTCCGGGTGCGAGGGGACACCCTCGAGGTATTCCCGATGTATGAAGAGCTGGCCGTCCGGGTGGAATATTTTGGCGACGAGATCGAGAAGCTGAGCACACTGCATCCCGTCACCGGGGAAGTAGTCACCGAGGATCGAGAGATCTATCTCTTCCCAGCGAGCCACTACGTTGCCGGCCCGGAGCGGATGGAGCGGGCTATCGCTGGAATCGAGGTCGAGCTTACTGACCGGCTTGCTGAGCTGGAGCGACAGCAGCGACTGTTGGAGGCGCAGCGGCTGCGGATGCGTACCAGCTATGACATCGAAATGATGCGGCAGATCGGCACATGTTCGGGCATCGAGAACTACTCGCGACACATTGATGGCCGGCCCCCAGGTAGCCCGCCGAACTGCCTGCTCGACTACTTCCCGTCAGACTTTCTCCTGGTCATCGATGAGTCGCACGTCAGCGTGCCCCAGATCGGAGGGATGTACGAGGGTGACATGTCCCGGAAGCGGACACTCGTAGAACACGGCTTCCGGTTGCCGAGCGCGATGGACAACCGACCGCTCCGCTTCGAGGAGTTCGTGGAGCGCATCGGCCAGACGATCTATCTGTCCGCGACGCCCGGGAATTTCGAGCTGGCCAAGTCGTCTGGTTTTGTGGAGCAGTTGATTCGACCCACCGGGCTCGTGGACCCTCAAGTCATTGTCAAGCCCACCCACGGCCAGATCGACGATCTGATGGCTGAGATCAGGTTGCGGACCGAGCGGCATGAGCGGGTCCTGGTGACCACTCTGACCAAGAAGATGGCCGAGGATCTCACCGACTATCTGCTTGAGCACGGCATCCGGACGCGATACCTGCACTCCGAGGTGGACACGCTGCAGCGCATCCAGCTGCTGCGTGAGCTGCGAACGGGAGATTTCGACGTTCTGGTCGGCATCAACTTGCTTCGTGAGGGTCTGGACCTTCCGGAAGTCTCTCTGGTCGCCATTCTGGATGCCGACAAGGAGGGGTTCTTAAGAAGCGAGAAGAGCCTGATCCAGACGATCGGCCGGGCCGCCAGGAACGTCTCTGGCGAGGTACACATGTACGCGGACTCCGTCACCGACTCGATGAGTGCCGCAATCGATGAGACCAACCGACGTCGAGACAAGCAGGTGGCGTACAACGTCGCCAACGGGATCGATCCACAGCCCATCCGGAAGAAGATTGCCGACATCACCGACATGCTGGCCCGAGAGGACGCGGACACCCGCGACCTGATCGGCGGGCGTCAGCGGGGTCGCGGCCGGGCTCCCGTTCCTTCGCTCGGCTCCAAGGATGTGAGCTCCCAGGCCCGGAGGCTGGCAGGAATCCCGGCGGGCGATCTAGCGGATCTGGTGCAAGAACTCACCACCCAAATGCACGCTGCCGCGGCCGATTTGCAGTTCGAGCTCGCGGCCCGGCTGCGCGATGAGATATCCGACCTCAAGCGGGAGTTGCGGCAGATGGTGGAAGCCAACCGCTGACTAGTGATCCGAGGCCATTCGCCGCCTCCTGACATACTGAGTGCCGGAGGGGAGTATTCCCTCGCGGCGGCATCGTCATCACGGATCGTTCCGGATTGGAGCTATTCCTTCCAGGACACCCGGTGCCTTCGGCCGGTGAGCCTGGCGGAAGAGACCTCCGATGCCGAATCGTTTCCCCGAATCCCGGCTCGGAAGGACTCCATATGGAGGTTCACCTCTACGCGTGGACCATCACAGCCATCGTGATGGTGGCGATCCTCATCATCGACGTGCTGATCATCGGTCGTCGGCCGCACGAGCCGTCGATGAAGGAGGCCGGCCTCTTTGTCGGGATCTACGTGACTTTGGCGGTGGCCTTCGGCTTCGGCGTCTGGGCTATCGCTGGGCCGCGTTACGCGGGGGAGTTCTTTGCCGGCTGGATCACCGAATACAGCCTCTCGATCGACAACCTGTTCATCTTCATCGTCATCATGACCAAGCTCAAGGTGCCGCGTCAGCTGCAGCAGTTCGCGCTTCTGGTGGGCATCATCCTGGCTCTCATTTTCCGCGCCATCTTCATCGCGTTAGGCGCTGCCGCCATCAATCGCTTCAGCTGGATCTTCTTCCTCTTCGGTGGGTTCCTCATCTGGACCGCGGTGCAGCTCTACCGCGACTACCGCAAGCACGAGGACGCTGAGGAGCTTCCTGACAATCCGGCTCTACGGTTCGTCAGGCGTCGGTTCAACGCAACAGAGGATTACCGCGGGACGAAGCTGACCGTGGTGGAGAACGGCAAGCGGATGATCACTCCAATGCTCATCGTGATCATTGCTTTGGGGAGCACCGACTTGCTGTTCGCGCTCGACTCCATCCCAGCGATCTACGGGCTGACCCAAGAGCCGTACCTGGTATTTACCGCGAACGTGTTCGCGCTGATGGGCCTACGGCAGCTGTACTTCTTGCTTGGCGGGTTGCTGAGGAGGCTCGTCTACCTGTCGGTTGGCCTGTCAATCATCCTGGGCTTCATCGGCCTCAAGCTGATTTTGCACGCGCTGCACTCTTACCACCTTGCGGACTGGGCGCCATGGGACGGGGAGATTCCCATCTGGGTCTCCTTGACGGTGATCATCGTGACGATCACGATCACCACCGTGGCCAGTCTGGTGAAGTCCAAGCACGACGAAGATCAGCTTGCCGCGCGTAACTCGGTGCGCGAAACAGATTAGGCAGCAACTCGGCTATCGTTGCCGGCCGCGACCGGTTCGATAGCTTGAGCAACCAGCTCCGCAACATCGGTCGTTGGAATGACCGTGATCGCCTCAAGCACATCCGCCGACACATCGTCCAGATCGGGCTCATTGCGCTTCGGTACGAAGACGGTGCTGAGTCCGGCCCGCTGAGCGGCCAGCAGCTTCTGCTTTACGCCGCCGATCGGCAGTACCCGCCCGTTCAGCGTCACCTCGCCGGTCATGCCCACGTCGGACCGCACCGGCCTGCCCAATGCCATCGAGGTGAGGGCGGTGACCATGGTGACTCCGGCCGACGGGCCGTCCTTGGGCACCGCGCCCGCGGGAACGTGGATGTGGATGGGCCGGTCAAGGATCGACGGATCGGTGATCCCGAGCCGGTCGGCATGTGCGCGTACGTAGGAAAGCGCGATCTGTGCGGACTCCTTCATCACCTCGCCTAGCTGCCCGGTCAGCGTGAGGCCGCCCGATCCTGAACCCTGTGAGACACCGTCCAATGCCGACGCCTCGACAAACAGCACGTCGCCGCCAAGGCCGGTCACAGCCAGGCCGGTCGCAACCCCGGGAATCGAGGTGCGCTCATGCGCATCCGGTGTGAATCGGGGCCGCCCAAGGTACTCACGCAAGTTGGTCGCATCGATCACCAATCCCGGCTGTGCTGCTCCGTGAGCAAGCTTTGTTGCTGCCTTGCGCAGCACCTTCGCGAGCGAGCGCTCCATCTGACGGACCCCAGGCTCCCGGGTGTAGTTCGCGGCGATCTCCCGCAGCGCGTCATCGCTGACCGTGATCTCCTCAGCGGTCAAGGCAGCGCGCTCCAACTGCCGCGGCAGCAGGAACTGCCGGGCAATGGCGATCTTGTCGTCCTCGGTGTAGCCGTCGAGGCTTACCAGCTCCATGCGGTCGAGGAGTGCCTGGGGAATCGTCTCAACTACATTGGCCGTCGCCAGGAACAACACGTCGGAAAGGTCGAGGTCGACCTCAAGGTAGTGGTCGCGGAAGGTGTGGTTCTGCGCGGGATCGAGGACCTCCAGCAAAGCAGCAGCTGGATCGCCGCGATAGTCGGAACCGACCTTGTCGATTTCGTCGAGCAGGACTACCGGATTCATCGATCCAGCTTCGGTAATCGCCCGCACGATCCGGCCCGGGAGAGCGCCAACGTAGGTGCGCCGGTGACCACGGATCTCGGCTTCATCGCGTACCCCACCAAGGGCGACGCGCACGAACTTGCGGCCCAATGCCCGCGCGACGGATTCCCCGAGCGAGGTCTTGCCCACACCGGGCGGACCGACCAGCGCCATCACCGCGCCGGAACCACGACCGCCGATGACCTCCAGTCCCCGCTCCGCGCGGCGGGCGCGAATCGCCAGGTATTCCACGATCCGCTCTTTGACATCGTCAAGGCCGTGGTGGTCAGCGTCCAGCACCTCGCGTGCGGCGGTGATGTCGGTCGAGTCGGTGGTTTTGGTGTTCCAGGGCAACTCGAGGACGGTGTCCAGCCAGGTACGAATCCAGCCAGACTCAGGACTCTGGTCACTGGCCCGCTCGAGTTTTCCGACCTCGCGGAGCGCCGCCTTGCGAACCTCATCCGGTAGGTCGGCCGCCTCAACACGCGCCCGATAATCTTCAGCACCGTCCGGCTCGTCCTCGCCCAGTTCCTTGCGGATCGCATTCAGCTGCTGCCGCAGCAGGAACTCACGCTGGCTCTTTTCCATCCCGTCCCGGACGTCGTCGGCGATCTTCTCGTTGACTTCGGTCTCGGCGATGTAGGCCTTGGTCCACTCAATCAGCGACGTGAGCCGTTCGATGACATCGGGAGTCTCCAGCAGCTGGCGCTTCCTTTCATCACTTAGCCAGGGCGCATACCCGGCCAGGTCAGCCAGTGTGGAGGGATCGGTGACACGGTTCACGGTGTCGATAACCTGCCATGCGTCGCGGCGCTGCAGGGTGGCAATGACGAGTCCCTTGTATTCGGCGGCGAGCTTCCGAACCTCATCGGTATCGTGCGGCTGCTCGGGGAGTTCCTCAGCCTCAACCCAGAGCGCGGTACCCGGCCCCGAGACTCCCGAGCCGATCTTGACTCGCCGCTCGGCCTTGATCACGGCCGCGGGTTCGCCAGTGGCCAGTCGACCGAGTTGCACGATCGAGGCCACGACACCGAACGAGGCGTAGCGGTCCTCAAGGCGAGGAGCGACGAGCAGGGTGTCATCGCTGTGGGCTTTCGCCGCATCCACCGCTGCGCGGGCAGCGTCGTCCAGCTCGATCGGCACCACCATGCCGGGCAGCACGACGAGGTCAGTGAGGAACAGCACAGGTAGCCGGGTTGTCGACATCAAATTCGCCTTCCAAAAGAGTCGCTCGCAAGTTGAGCGTCATAGACTCAAGGCATTTGTCGGCGGGTTTCTTCCCGGCCAACAGATGTTCTCTGACAGCGAAAACTGCTGCAGGCGCCCGTTCTTGGGAGCACAGCTCGCCGGGCGGCGTGAGCGGCACCCGTTGATGGGTGTGTCGGTCGGTGTCGCGGTCAGGCGGTGTCGGCAGGGTCTGATTCGGGTTTGTGGTTGTTCGCTTGGATGAGGTCGGCGGCGCGTTCGGCGATCATGACGGTGGGCGCGTGGGTGTGGCCGCGGATGAGGCGAGGCATGATCGAGGCGTCGACGACCCGCAGCCCGTCCAGGCCGCGTACCCGTAGCTCGGAGTCGACCACCGCGGCATCGTCGCTGCCCATCCGGCAGGTGCCGACGGGATGGAACGCCGTCTGGGCCTGTTCCCGAACGTACCGCGTCAGCGTCGCATCATCGACCTTGCCCGGCCACGGCGCCATGGGGGCGCCGATGTAGGGGCGCAGCGCAGCAGTGTCGCAGAGCGGCTCGGCGATGCGCATACCAGCAACGAGGCGGCGCAGGTCCAGCTCGGCGGTGAGGTAGCCGGGGTCGATGATCGGCGGCTCCGCCGGGTCGGCACTGGCAAGCCGGATCTGACCCCGGCTGTCTGGTTGCAGGAACAGCGCCGCCAAGGTCAGACCGTGAGCCGTTGGGGGTGTCAGACCCTCGCCAAGCACCGGTACCGGGAGCCAGATGAGCTCAAAATCGGGGGCGATCAGAGCTGGGTCGCTGCGGACGTAGGCGATCGCCTCGTTGATGCTGGAGGTGAGCATGCCGCGACGTGTGAGCAGGAACCGGACCAACTGGGCCCGGGACTCGGCCGCGAAGAGTGTGACCGGCTTCGGGCAGTGAACGATGACGGCGCAGGCCAGGTGGTCCTGCAGGTTCGCACCAACACCCATCAGCTCATGGCGCGGCTCCACCCCGACGGCGCGCAGCTGCTCGGGATCGCCGATGCCTGAGAGCATCAGCAGCTGCGGTGAGTTGATGGCGCCGCCGCTAAGGATCACCTCACCGGAGACGGTCACTTGCTGGGTCACACCGGCAGCATCTCGGTACTCCACGCCGGTGGCCCGGGTCCCGTCGAACACAATCCGCTGGACATGCGCCCCGGTGAGGACGGTCAGGTTGGGTCGCCGCCTCACCGGGCGTAAATAGGCGTCCGCGGCGCTGTTCCGCAACCCGCGGCGCTGGGAGACCGGGGTCAGGGAGAACCCAGCATTGTCCGGCTCGTTCAGCTCCCCGAGACGGCGCATACCCAGCTCGGCGCACGCATCCAGGAACGCCAACGTGGTCGGGTTCGGGTCGCGCAGCTCGGAGACGAACTGCGGACCCGACGTGCCATACACCCCGCCGGCGTTGTGGCCCACCCGGTGCTCGGCCCGCCGGAAATACGGCAGCACCTCCTGCCAGGACCAGCCCGGGCAGCTTTCCGCCCAGGCGTCGTAATCGACGGGATGCCCACGGGTCCACGCCTGCCCGTGGATCGATGACGAACCGCCAAGGGTCTTGCCCCGCGGCCAATACAGCTCCCGCCCCGCCAGCTCTGGCTGCCCAATCGTGTGGTAGTTCCAGTCGTATTCGGTCTGCAACAGCTTGGTGAACGCCACCGGGATACGGATCTCCCGCGCCCGGTCCGGCCCGCCCGCCTCCAACAGCACAACACGGCACGCCGGGTCGGCCGACAGCCGGTTGGCCAGTACACAGCCCGCCGGCCCCGCGCCCACGATCACGTAGTGATAGCTACCAGCAGTCATGACAACCTCCCTAATTCGGCCTTGAACACCACCGTTAGTGGTCGATCCGGTGGTTCCCCCAAGATCTTGGAGGGTTCCTTATTGCTTCCGGGTTGGAAGTAGCTGACGACAGAGGGCACGACACACTGGGAGCGGCCGTTATGACAGCGCGGCGTGGTGTCGATGGAGCGAGTGCCGGGCCCATCGGGTTAGTCGACGGCACGCTTATGGTCTAGTACGACGCGGCCTCCGACGTCGGCCGTGCCGTTGGGGGCTGGGCTGGCGTGGATCAGTGATCCGTTGCCGTGCTGGATGGTGATAGCGCGCCCGAGATGTGCGGCGAGCAGCATCGAGGCGGAGCCGCATGCCTCGTCCTGGGCGACTCCGTACCGTGCGGCGAAGACTCGGGCCCGGACGGTCCCCGCCTGCTGGTCGATCCAGGCCCAGAACTGGTCGGCGTCTTGGTCGGGGTGGGGTGGCTCGGTCATGGCGTCGACCGAGGTGGCGTCTGCCACGTGGTTGAGACGCCAGGGTGGCGCGGCTGCCAGGGGTGCGCGAATCCACACGTGGTCGTCGCTGGTCCAGGTCGGCACGGGTCCGGCCGGCGGGTTCAGCTGGGTCACCGGACCGCTGAGGTGGCGGCTGAGCAGCCAGGCGGTGCCGACAAGTGGGTGTCCGGCGAAGGCCAGCTCGGCGGCCGGGGTGAAGATCTGCAGCTGGGCGGTGTCCGGGTCGTCGACATAGACGGTTTCGGAGAAGCCGAGCTCGGCGGCGAGGGGTTGTCGACGCTCGGGAGGTATCGCGGGGCCGTCGAGAACCACGCCGAGGGGACTACCGAATCGACCCTCGCTGTCGCAGAAGACGTGTAGGACGTGCAAGACAGGCATGGTCAAGTGTTCTCCTGTGAGTGAACCGCAACGGAATCCTCTGCGGGTTGGCTTTGATCGATGGGCTGCTGGATGATGCCGACAGAGCTCCGCCATCGGCCGTCGACAACAGGCTCTTCGGTGATCATCGTCGTCGCCCGTAGATGGCTTGCTCGAACGCCTCGTACGTCCGCAGCGCGGCCGGGTTGGCATCGGGTTGGCATCGGGGCTGCTCGATTCACCAGAGCGGCCGGACTGGTGGCAGCCGGCCGGTGGCGGGGTCGAGCAGAAGGGCCTCCAGATCAGTGCGCAGCCGCTCGACCCGGTCCTCGCCGACGACGACTGCCCACCGTCGCTCGAGGTCGCGATAAATCGACTCGACCGCGACCAGCAGTGCTTGGCCACGCTCGGTGAGTCCGATCTCCTTGCGCCGGCCATCTGGGCTCCCGGTCGACCGTTCGAGGTAGCCGGACTCGACCATGCCGTCCACCAGCTTTGATGCTGCTTGCTTGGTCATGCCCATCAATGTCGCCAGGTCGCTTACGGCGGTCTTCTCGCGAGCGGCGAGGAGGACGAAGCCGTACGCGGGGCGGATATCGGTCCACCCCCGTGACCGCAGTTCGACGTGCAAATTCTCGATCAATGTGCGGTAGCCGACAGCGAACAGGCGGGCCAGCGGTGTGCGCTCGGATTCGGCGGTCACTGTGCCCACGGCGGGGTGATGAGGGTGCCGTCAGCCAACCAGGCTTGGCCTCCCGCCTGCATGAAGCACAGCAGCCGCAGCACCGAGTCGTCGTCGTTCGCAACCTCGAACGGGATGCCCGCGGGCACAACGATGGCATCACCCGGATGAGCGGTCGCCTGCTCGCCGTCCAGGCGCACCGAGGCTTCGCCTTCCAGCACGACGAACACCTCTTCGCGGGTCAGGCTGTGCGGCGTGCCGGGGGTTCGGGGCGCCATTTCCACGCTCCACACGGCTAGGTCGGAACTTCCCCGGCTCGGCGTGGCCAGTGAAGTGAATGTGGTTCCCTCGAGGCGGTGGGTGGGTGATTCGGGGGTGGTCAGGACGGGCATGGTCTCTCCTGAATGGTCAATCAGATTGACTGTTTCGCAAGTATGATGCGGCCCAGGCGAGATAGTCAACAGAGTTGACCGACTCGTTTCGTGACCGCCCAGCTGAATCACGACGACTATCGACCTGACAACGTGTGGTCATGGACCTAGGGCGAGAGGAGCTGTCGGCGTTCTACAAGCGGTATCTGATGCGGTGCAACGAGCATCGGTTCGATGAGCTTGGCGGGTTCGTCGCACGTGACGTCAATGGCCCCCGTGAAGGACTGAGCCGTTACATCGCAGGCTTGCGAGCGGTTACCGAAGCGTTTGCTGACTATCACTGGGACTTGCAGCGCCTGCTGATCGACGACCAGTGGCTCGCTGCCCGCCTGTTCGGCACCGGCACACACACCGGGACCTTCCGCGGGATAGCGGCAACAGGCCGGGAGATCCGTACACAGGAGTTGGTGATCTACCGGGTAGCCGACGGCAAGATTGTCGAATGTTGGGGTGACCTCGGCTCCACCGTCCGCGACGAGTTGACATCGGGAGCTGCATGACGCGCAAGCGTCAGGGCGGCTCAGCCGATGAACGATCCTGAGAAACTGCGAATCGCCTGGGTCGAATGGTCCGGCATGAATGAACTCAACGAGTCACCCTGGCCGGTCGACCTCGACCAGGTACGGCTGTGCGGCGGGGCTACGCCATCACCGATGCGCCGGCCGCTGAGCCCGGATACCTGACAGCTACCAAGGTTTGTGAGCGCGCGGGCCGGTCAGGATTCGCGCTCAAAGCGCATGTCCATCCACAGCGCCCACTCCCCAGGGTCGATTTCTCGCTCCCAGCGAGTCGTCATGAGCCCTGGGCCGGCGGCGATGTTGAGCCAACTGCGCACTCCCTGGCCTTGGAGCAAGAACGTGCCATCGCTTCGTGGGATGAGACTCATCTGTCCGGGACTCTCGCTCTTGTCGAAGGCGTGCATCTGCCAGCCGCCGGAGTCAGCGTCGCGCCCACCAATCAGTTCCGTCACAAGGGTGCGCTCGTCGCCCATCAGCACGTCGACGTCATGAACGATCCAGTTACCTGACGACGCCCAGCTGTAGACATCAGTACCTGAGATCGTGGCCACCACTGTGGAGCCATCCTCATCGAGAACTGATCCTGAGCTCCGCCACCGTCCAATGATCCCCTCAAGCGGAGTGAGGTACTCAGCAGGTTGGGTGATCACTCGAACTCCTCGAGGGGGTAGCTGGGTTTAGAGTAAGGCGCTGTCTGCCAAGCAACAATCGCATCGCAGAGACGCCCACTGTCTGGTGTCAGTGGCCTTATTAGGCTCGAGTGATGGACTTCGTTCTGATTCCCGGTCTGTGGCTCGACGGCGCGTCATGGGACGAGGTTGTTCCCGTGCTGCAGCAGGCGGGGCATCGTACCCATGCGCTCACCTTGCCCGGTATGGAGTCGAAGGACGCCGACCGCTCCAAGATCACCTTGCGCGACCACGTCGACGCGGTCGTTGCGATGATCGACTCCTTCGAACCGACCAATGGCGGGGTGGTACTTGTCGGACATTCCGGAGGTGGCGCGATCGCCCATGCCGCAGTCGATGCGCGGCCGGACCGTGTCGCCCGCGTCGTGTACGTCGACAGCGTTCCCCTCGGTGAGGGCGGCGTGATCAATGACGCATTTCCGGCGGAGAACGGCGATGTTCCGCTGCCCGATTGGTCGCTTTTCGACGCGGAAGACCTCATCGACCTCGATGAAGAGCTGCGCGCGAGATTCCGCGAGCGTGCCATCCCGGCTCCTGTGCATGTCGCGAGCGACCCGCAACAGCTCATCGACGAGCGTCGCTATGAGGTGCCGATCACTGTCATCTCGTGTGAGTTCCCGAGCGCGATGCTTCGAGAGCTGATCGAGCAGGGAGATGGGTACGTACAGGAGCTCGCGAAGGTCCGCGACGTCGAATACATCGATCTTCCGACAGGCCATTGGCCGCAATTCACCCGCCCCAAGGAGCTCGGCCAGGCGATCATCGCCAGTCTCGGCTCCACCTGATCGTTTAGGTGGCTCGACGCCGCTGATGGGCCCGGGGTGGCACGTTTCCGCAGGCCGCGGAGACAATGGAAGGGAGCGGGGGTGTGACGGCGGTATACGGACGGATCACTCGGTGATCGAAAGGATGCGACGATGCGGACGGTATGGAGAGGCACCATCTCATTCGGATTGGTGACGATCCCGGTTCGGCTGTACGTGGCGACCGAGAGCAAGAACGTTCCCTCCCACCAGATTCACGTCAACGACGGCGGCCGGGTGCAGTACAAGCGAGTCTGCTCGATCGACGGCATCGAAGTGCCGTACGAGGAGATCGGGCGGGGCTACGAGTCCGCAACCGGAGAGATAGTCATGCTCAGCGAAGTCGATCTCTCCATGCTGCCGGCCAAGACGTCCCGTTCGATCGAGGTTGTCTCGTTCCTGCCGATTTCTGCCGTCGACCCGATCTACCTCGACCGCAGCTACTACGTCGAGCCCGAACCACAGGGGGCCAAGGCGTATCGGCTGCTGCGGGACGCGCTTCGTAAGCAAGGCCGCGTCGCCGTCGCCAAGGTCACGCTCCGCGATCGCGAGATCGTGGCCGCGCTGCGGGTGCACGACGATGTGCTCATCCTTGCGACCATGCTCTGGCCGGACGAGGTCCGGGAGCCTCGGTTCCCGTTCCTGGCTGACGACGACGAGTGGACGACACCGAGCCAGGAGCTCGCGATGGCCGAGGCGCTGATCGACTCGCTTTCGGACGAGGCGCTGGATCCGGGCCGATATCGCGATGTACACCGGGAGACGTTGACCGCCCTGATTGATGCCAAGGCGACCGGGCGCACCGTAACCGAAGATGTTCGGCCGGCCGCGGCATCACCTGACCTGCTGAGCGCGCTACGGGCCAGCATCGAAGCCGCGAAGCAGCGGCGATCAACGGGCAACGGAGGACGCCGGCGGACGGCCGCAGACACCGGCGCGGCCAAGAAGAAGCAAAAGAGGCCAGCGCAGACCGCACGCGGTGTCGACGCGCCGAAGAAGCGCGGCTGACGCAAATACAGCGCGGATCTGCGACACGCCGACGCAATGCCGCAATCTGGCGGTGCTAGCTGGTAGCAACGACGGCATGAGCAGTTGTTCGGACTGTGGCCTGAAAGTCGACCACTGCCACGGCACGCTGGTCGTGCACGACGACCGCACAGTCGATTGCACGGATGCCGCGTGCGAACTTCCGGATCTGCTGCGGCACGCGTTCATTGTCGACTGCAGCGCGGTTCTCGGTGGCGGCTGCTGCCTGGTCGAGGAGCCGGCGGACTTCGCGGTTGCGTCCTAACCCGGTTTTCGTCGCCAGCCAATGGCCACGTTAGATTTACCCGGGGATGAGTGTGCAAATGATCGGGCGCGAGCTGGACGAGATTGTCCGTGAGCTTTACGTGCTCCCACCAGCTGATTTCGTTACCGCCCGGAACGAGTTGGTGCGGCAGGCAAGGTCGGCCGGCAGCCGAGACGTTGCCGAGCGGCTGCAGCAACTCCGCCGCCCGACCCGCAGCGCGTGGTTGGTGAATCTGTTGGCCAGCGATTCCGCGGCGATGCAGCGCCTGTCGGCGTTGGGTCGAGAGTTGCGCGATGCTCAGACAGGGCTGGTTCGTACCGAGTTGCGCAACCTGGCCGAGCAGCGCCGACAGTTGATCGCCGACCTGATGGATCGGGCCAGGGCCCATGCCGCTGATGCGGGCTTGCGGCTGACTCCAACCGTGTTGTCGGAGGTGGAGGCGACGCTGCAGGCCGCTCTTGTTGATCTTGCGGGTGCACTGACCGTCCGCAATGGCCGTCTGGTGCGACCGCTCTCGCACAGCGGCTTCGGGCCGCGGCCCCGCAGTACCCCACAGCTCAGGTCAGCTGCCGAACTAAGGCCTGTTGAGGTAGCGACCGAAGCAGCGACTGAGATCCAGGCTTCTGCAATCGAAGACGAGCTGGAAGCACGGCGGCAGCAGCGTGTCGTTGGCGGCCGTTGGACCGTCGAACGCGTCGAAGTGACCGACCGTACGGCGGTGGAGGGGAAAGAGGCTCCTGCTGCGCCCGGGAGCGGACAGGAACCACTTCGTGAGCTGCGAGGTGCGGCGGAGCAGCTTGCTGCCGCCGAGGCTGCGCACTGGCAGTCTGAGTTCGACTTGGCGGACGCGGAGGCGGCCGTGGAGGCCGCGGACGACGCGGTGAGCTCTCTCGACACTAAGCGGATCGAGGCGCGTCGGGACAGGGTGACTGCTCAGAGGCATCTCGCCGAGGCTCAGTCGCGGCAACGGGATGCGGTGAATGTGCTGGCTGAGGCCCGGCGACGGCTCGACGCCGCCCGGCAGCTGGCGGGCAAAGACGAATAACCGCAGCTTGCTGGGCTCGTCTTCACCGGCTCGGCCGCGAGTACACCGGCCTCTGACTCGACGCTCGTGATACCGCTGCCCCGTGTGAACGTAAAACGTCAGGTTGTCGCTCCAGCTCGGTCGAGTTGCTGCCTCACCAGTCGGTCGAGGGCCTCCGCCACACTGTCGGGAGCGACCAGCGGATGCAGGTGTCCGCCCTGCAATGTCTCGACGGGCCATCCCCAGCGCCGGGCTTGGGTGCGCTCGGCGTCGTAGGTGTCGCCGAACGCGAGGTAGGCCGCAGGCTTGGTAGTCCATCCGAGAGGCGCCTCAATTGTGGCGGTGAAGTACGTCAGAGGAAGGCGGTGCTGCTCGGCTATCACTGCAGCTCGAGAAGTGGCGTCTGGTAAGAGCGAGAGCAATTCATCCTCGTCCCACCAATCGGTCCACGGTGGAAGCACCCCTTGATCGCCTGCCAGCTGTCTCAGCATGCTCTGCATAGCAGGCGGCGCCAACGGGGCCGCACCAACGGCTGTTGGCAATGCAGCATCGGCGTACACACTGGCAACCACCCGGCGCCGGACGGCCACGGATGGCAGGTACAACCCTGCGTTGCTGTGCGCGACCAGAGCCAGGGCCCGTTCGTCCGGTAGGCAGTTCAACAGATGTTCTAGGACCATCGTCGGGCTGTGCGGGGCCTCGGCAAGCCGCGGTGCAACCAGCACCTGCCAGCCGCGGTCGGCGAGAGCTTCCGCGGTCTGACGCCAGGTCGCGGGGCCGAGCAGGGGACTGGCCAGCAACGCCATATGCGGGAGTGTCACCGGCAACGGATCACCTTGATCTGGATAATCGGGGGCCATGGAGTTCTTCAGCCGTCCCGATCTCTGGATCGCCTTCCTCACACTGTTCGCGCTAGAGATCGTTCTTGGCATCGACAATGTGGTCTTCATCTCCATCCTCTCCGACAAACTCCCGCCCAATCTGCGGCGCAGAGCCCGGATGGTGGGCCTCTCGCTGGCGATGATCTTTCGGATCGCGTTGTTGTTCGCAGCCTCGTGGGTCGTGAGCCTCACGGCTCCGCTGTTCAGCCTCGGACCCTGGCCGGCTCTGGAGATAAGCGGACGAGACCTGATCTTGATCCTCGGCGGCGCCTTCCTGGTCTACAAAGCGGTCACCGAGATCCACCAAAAGCTCGAAGGTCACGAAGCATCCAGATCAACTGGTCGGGCGGCGAGCTTCACCGCGGTGATCATCCAGATCATTTTGCTGGACATGGTGTTCTCGCTGGACTCGGTGATCACCGCCGTCGGCATGGTGGACGAGCTCTCGATCATGATCGCGGCAGTCGTGCTCGCTATCGTGCTGATGATGTTTACCGCCGGGTGGATCAGCGGATTTGTGAATCGACACCCGACGGTGAAGATGCTCGCCCTGTCGTTTCTGGTACTGATCGGAGCCAGCCTGATCGCTGAAGGCTTCGACTTCCATATCGAGAAACCCTTCATCTACGGGCCGATCGCGTTTGCCATCTGCGTGGAGGCGCTCAATCTGACCTACCAATCCCGGCAGGCAAAGCGGGACCGTGAGCCCGAACCTGAGCCGGTGCATCTGCGGGAGAAGTACACCGCCGAAGTTGGAGCAGCCGATGAGCCACGAGACGGCTAGTTGCGCAGTGTGTTCAAGTAGGTGGCTACCCAAACTAGAGGTGCATTCCAGCGAATACAGACGTCGTTGGTGACCTCGGAGGTGGGCTCGTCGAGGTAGCAGCATTGAGGTGGAAGGCCCAACAGCCGAGGATCGTACGGGAAGTCTGGAGCCGGCAGAGAGTTCGCCCCACCGGCTAGCGCACCGGGTGGTGGTGGCGGTAACGCCGGTTCGAGGTCGTGACCAAACTGGCGAGTCCGCTGATGGCAGGTGTAGTCCGTGCCGTATCCCGTGATGTAGCTCTGACCGAGAGCGTTTCGCCCAAGGAGGTAATCCATCCCACTGGCGACGGCGTCTGCATAGTGGGAACCACCTGTCACCAGCTGCGCCACTGCGAGTACCACGAGGTTATTGAGGATCCGGCCGTTGGAGCCCCAGTGCCAACCCTCAGAGGGCGCGTACGGCTGACCCCAGGGCTGCCGGCGCTGCAACTCCAGTAGTCGGTCCGCGCCCTGTCGCACACTGTCGACCACCCGATCGTGGTCAGCGAGGTGGCTGCCAGCCAGCGCGAGATCGAGCCGACCTGGAGCTGTCACTCGGTCGAAATCGAACCCGGCCGGGTCAAATGCGTCTGCGGAGTGTTGAGTCGAGGAGAGCACTTCCTGGCAGTAGACCTCCTCATTCGTGGCAAGCCACAGTTCGGCAGCCGCCCAATAGAAGTCGTCCTCCAGCTCGTCGTCGGCGTACGGACCGCCGCCGAACCGGGCATGATCGTCAGGTGCGATCAGGTGGGGATGGCGCCGGGCCGCGTCGTACGCGGTGCGGGCCGCTTCCAACAGCGTTCCCGCGTATCCGGGCTCAGTGGCACGGAACAGCCGAGCGCCCTTTGCGGCAACGGCGGCCAGATGCAAAGTCGCCGCTGTAGAGGGCCTATGCAGTACTCGTTCGGTGGGGTCCTCGTGTGCCCAGCCCGGCATCGGTGACCACTGTGTGCCATGCACACGGTGGAAAGCCAACCCGGACAGCGGATCACTAGCGGGTACTTGCATCCGCATCAGCCAGTCGAGCTGCCAGTGACACTCTGCTCCGGATCGAGTCGGCGAACTTGCGGGCGAGCGGCGAGGAATCGGCTCTCTTCAGCAGGTCGAGGGTGCTGAGGAGTTGCCACACCGCGATGCCGCCGCTCGTGACGTACTTGCCGTAGTCGCCCGCGTCGTACCAGCCACCTGAAACGTCAAATGTGCCCGTACAGCTCCACCCCGGATACAGCCGCCGCGCTTCGACGCCGGCCCAGGCGGGTACTGCGAAGTCACCACGATTGGGTGGGAGTCCTGCATGGCCTGCGGGTCGGCCATAGCCGGGTGCGAGCTCGTCCAAGATCGGGGTGCCCGACCGCATCAAGTAGAAGAAGCGCAATGCGTCGCCTATCAACGTGTCGTAAAGGCTGCTCGTTAGCGTGAAAGAGTGACTGCTTCGGTCGCCGGCCGTAATCCGGAAGCCGGCTCCGGGCACGTTGAAGTCGGTGAAGTCGAGAACATGAACGTTTAGACCGGACGTGGGCTCTGGCCGTACCGACCAAGGCTGCGAGAGTCCGGTGTGGAGGACGACCCCGTCCCCACCACGAACCGTGAAGTGGGCCGGTTCCTCGGAATCCGAAACAAGTGTCGCCTGCTTCGATCGGCCAAGGAGGTAGCCCAGCTGGTTCACACGAACCCGCGGACGTGCAGTCATGACGTCGCTGAAGCGCCACTCTGGCCAACTCATTCGGGCAGCTTAGGCTGCTCCAGTTTGTCGGCCGATGAGCGCGGCTGCCCGTGTCAGTTCTCAGGCGCGGGCGCAATGTTTTGGTTGAACCGGAAGACATTGTCCGGGTCGTAGCTGCGCTTGACCTCCGCGAGCCGCGCGTACGTCTGCGGTGGGTAGGCAGCACGCTCGGCGCCTCCCTCACCAGTGAAGTTCACATACTGACCGCTGCCGAATCTCGACATGTCCTCGCGGCTACGCCGCGCCCAGTCGACTATCGGTGGGAGATCGGCCGGATCCTGGGTGCGGGCGGTGACCTCGAGAAGGAAGGGCGATCCACGGTGCGCGAACGCCGTCGAGTCCTCTCCAACTCGGCTCATCGCTCCGCCCATACGATGTACGTGCAGCTCACAGTTCGCCGGCGGCAGAGCCGAGCGCCGGTGCGCCTCAACGAGGGTGTTCACGGCCGCCTCCGGGACTCCATCCATGAACGTGGAGGTGAAGTAGTTCGCTGCGCCTCGTGGCTCCAACAGCGGGTCGAACAGCTGCTGTAGCGCGACGTAGGGGATGGGCGCCAACAGATCGGCGATTGGGTTGCCGAGGCGACGGAGGGCGGCGACTGCTGCTTCGCCCTTGTCGATATCGCCGGCGTAGCAGGCGAGCACCACCGCGACACGGCTGCCGTACACCGACTCGGGCAGGAATGGCAACGGTGGGGCAGCCGTCAGGTTGATCAAGGAGGCGAGCTCGTCGGGCGCGTCCGCCATGGCTTCGCGCCAGCCGGAGATTACCTGCGCTGCCTCGTCCCCTGGATAGAAGATGGGACCACCGAGGACAGTCGGGCCGACAGGGTGTACAGCCAGTTCCAGCGATGTCACCACTCCGAAGTTCCCACCACCCCCGCGTAACGCCCAGAACAACTCCGGGTTTTCGTGGGCCGCGGCTCGCACAACGTGGCCGTCGGCGGTGACGAGCTCGGCCGAGATGAGGTTGTCGCAGCTGAGGCCGTGCTTGCGTGCCAAGTGCCCGATCCCTCCGCCGAGCGTCAATCCACCCAGTCCGGTCGATGAGACCAGTCCGCCAGTCGTCGCTAAGCCGTAGAGCTGGGTCTCGCGGTCGAACTGCTTCCAGGTCGTGCCGCCTTGTGCTCGGGCGCGGCCCGCGCCGTCGTCGACATGCACCGCACGCATAGTGGAGAGGTCGATGACAAGACCGTCGTCGCAGGTCGAGAATCCGGCGAGGCTGTGGGCTCCGCCGCGTACCGCGATAGGCAGCCCCTCGCTCCTGGCGAAGCCGACGGCGGCCACCACATCTGCGGTCCCGGAACACCGCACGATCATTGCGGGGTATCGATCGATCGCGTGGTTCCACGTTCGTCGCGCGCTCTCGTAGTCAGCATCCCCGGGAACGATCACCGTTCCGGCGATGGCTGATCGCAGCTCAGCGATCGTCGCTTCCCCCAGCGCTGTCGTCGTAGTCATATGGGGTACCTCCTGTTGGCTTGATAGATGTTAAGGAGGCTAGATGTTTGCCGCTTTGCACTCGCTTAATGCCGCACGCCGGCGTCGGCAACGGCAAGGCCCTGCCGATCGCCGATCCTGAGGAATACCACTCGAGCTGCGCGGAGGGCGGCCTCGGCACCGACACCATCGCCGGTCCGCTCCCGCAGCTGAGCCAGCATCAGGTGATTCCAGCCGACTGAGCGATGGAGGTCAGGGAGGACCCGCAAGCCGAGCAACCTCTCGACCGTATGCGCGGCCTGCTTATGTCGCCCTGAGATGCTTTCGATCGCCGCGAGGTTGGTGAGCCACACGCCAGGATTGTCGCCAGAACGGTCCATCATCCGAGCGGCCTCGCCGGCGAGCCCGCGCGCCGCCTCGGCGTTGCCCCGGTCCCCCTCCACGAGCGCAATTCCGATCAGCGACAGCGCGGAGCCGCGCTGGTCGGGGATGCCGGCCCGGATGTCGGCTGAGCGTCGGAAGCACTCGATCGCCGCACCGGTCTCGCCGAGTGTTCGATGCAGGTGGCCGCGTTGTGCGAGGGCGAACGCTTCGCCTGCCCGGTCGCCGAGCGACCGGAAGACCTGCAGCGAGCGATCCAGCGCCTCGGCAGCGTCGCTGAACCGGCTGGATGCGCGATCTGCGAAGGCGCGAGTACACAGCACGTACGCCTCGGCCTGCGCGACTCCAACGCGGCGTCCCACCAGCATGGTTTCCTCAAAGATCGGCATCGTGATCCCGTCGTACCGCCCGACCGAGCACCCGACCGTGCAGACCGAGAAGAACGGGGGCGCGTCGCGCGCGGTTTCGGCGAGCCAGCGCGATGCGTCCTCGAGGCGTGGGAGTGCGGCTTCTGGGTCGCCGCGTGACATCGCCACCAGCGCCCGCAGATGATCATGAGCTGCACGCAGCGACGGCACGCTCCGAAGATCGTGTTCTGCCGTGTCGAGGAGCCGGTCGATGGTGTCCCACTCGGCGGCCAGCCAGCAGAGCAGGCAATGAAGATGTGCGGCCTCGGCCCGTCGTAACGGGTCCTCGTCATGTCCCCCGATGTCGGCAATCGATCGACCCAGCGGCCCTGCCTCCTCGATCCTGCCAAGGCGCGCCTCGAAGACGGCGGTGGCAAAGAGTGCGCGTACATGCACGTCAGAAATCTCAGAACACGCGGCAAGCCCACGGCGCAGCCACTGCAATCCTTCTGCGTGCATTCCTGACGCCATCCAAGATCGCCATGCGCCGACGGCAGCCCGCAGCGCTCGCTCGGGCATCCTGTCCAACGCGTTGGCCATCGCCACCCGCAGGTTCTCCCGCTCGGTGGCGAACCAGGGGCTGGGCTCACCGACGACCGGCTCACCCTGGTCTGGGTCGAGCGCCTCTGCGCGATCGCAGTACCAGTCGGCATGACGACGTTGCAGGTTCAATGCTTCTCCGGATTGCACCAGCTTTTGCGCGGCGTATTGCCGCACGAACTCATGCAGCCGATAGCGCGCCTCTTCGGCACTGAGCGTCTCGGCAAGCACCAGCGACTTGTCGACAAGTCCGGCCAGAACATCTGCCAGCGGCCTGGCCATGCCGCAGGAGGCGATCTGCTCTGCGGCCTCCAGGGTGAAGCCGCCGGCGAACACGGAGAGCCTCGGAAACAGCTCGCGCTCATCGGCGCCGAGAAGCTCGAAGCTCCAACTGACGGTTGCTGCCAAAGTCGCCTGTCTGTCAGGAGTGTCCCGAATGCGGGACGCGAGCGCCGTAAGGGCGTGGTCCAGCAGCGCCGCGATCTGTTTTGGTGCACGGTAAGCCGCCTGAGCCGCTGCGAGCTCGATCGCGAGAGGCATTCCGTCGAGTCGTTGGCAAATATGCGCAACCACTGGGGCATTGGCGTCGTCTAGTCGGAAGGCGGGTGCGGCCTCTTGGGCGCGCGCGACGAAGAGCTGGACCGACTCGTACCTCGTCAGGCGGACGGAATCGATCGGCTCGGACGGATCCGGCACCCGGAGCGACGGCACTCGCCATGCGACCTCACCTGGCAGATGAAGCGGTTCCCGACTGGTGGCCAGAACAGTGATGCCCGGGCAGTCCTGCATGATGGCGCGTACCAGCGTGGCAGCGGTGTCGATCACGTGCTCGCAGTTGTCCAGTACGACGACGAGCTCTCGTGCCGCGAGCTGAGCAGTGAGGGCGGCGACGGTCGGACGCGAGCCGGAGAGCGTCAGCTCCAGAGCCGAGGCCGCCGTGGCAGGTACTAACTCTGGATCACGAACCCCGGAAAGGTCCACCATCCAAAGCCCATCGGCGTACGAGGACATCTTCGCGAGGACTCTCGCGACCTCGACCGCCAGACGAGTCTTGCCAGCGCCGCCCGGCCCGCTGAGCGTGACGAGACGGTTCCTCATGCAGAGTGCGACGAGCTCCTCGATCTCTCGACGACGCCCGAGAAACCGCGTTCCTGGCCCGACGAGGTGATGGAGGCCCCCAGCTAGAGCGTCGGCCTGGCCAGTGAGCAGCCGACGGTACAGCGTCGTCGTTTGCAGGTCAGGTGCTGCGGCGTATTCGTCGTCGAGACGGCCGCGCAGCGATTCATAGACAGCGACCGCATCCCAGCGCCGGCCGGCGGCATCGTACGCCAGCATGAGCGCGCGATGAACCTCCTCGTCGATGGGCCGAGTCTCCGCCAATGGCGCGAGAGCAGCGGCTGCGTCGTACGCCCTGCCTTGCGCGATCAGATGGGGCGCAGCAGCGAGCACCGCCGTCCGGCGCAGACCGGCGATGTGATCTTGGTAGGGATGAACCCAGTCCTCGTAGCTGTCCTCGGGCAGCAGTCCCTGGGCACACTGCATGGCGACATCGAGCAGCAGGTCAGGGGCATCGGCAGCCAAGGCTTTTTCAAGTGCTGTTTCGAGGTCTTGGACGTCGGTGGCCAAGCCGCCGTCAGGGCACAGCGCAACAACGCCGTCTCGCAGCCGAAGAACACCAGCCGACGCGCCGGCGTCAGCGAGCGCATGACGAGCTGCGTGCAGTGCCTGATGCAAATTGTTGGCGCCTGCAACAGCTGGCAGGTCTGGCCAGAGCGCCTCGACGACGGCATCGCGGTGCATTCGGTTGCCCTCGGCCAACGCCAGCAGTTTCAGCAGCGAGCGCGCCTTGTTGAGCCGCCAGACACCGGCAGGAACGCCAACACCGTCCACAAGGACATCGAAGCCGCTCAGCATTCTGATACGAACTTGCTCCGGCGCCATGCCTTCAGTGTCTCGCCCCTTAGCTAAGGCGCGATCCATGAGGCATCGGCCGTAGCGCCCGCGGCCGGTGCGCCATCGCCGGCGGTGACCAGCTGGCGAAGCCACGTCAGTGCGCCTGGCGCCGAGTCAAGCACTGAGATGTGACCCGCGCCTTGCTGCAGGCGCAGCTCGGCCGCTGGACAGTGTGCCGCCAGCCATTCCCCGTGTGAGCTCGGCACCATTCGGTCGTCCGCGCCGTGCATGATCAGCGTCGGTACGGCGATCTCTGCAAGATCAAAGGCCCACGGGGCTATCGTGCCGAGATCATCCTCAACCATGCCGTCAACCCCATTCGCTGTTGCCGCCTCGACGATGCCGTTGAACCACGACCAGTTGCCCTCCAGTGCCGCGTAGTCAGCCGGGACGAACGACTGGGGATCGAACTCATTCGCAGCGAGGACCTTTTCAAGCGCGTCTCGCCCCTGAGTAGCAGCTCGCAATTCGCGGGTAGTGCCCTCCGACATTCCTGCGAAGTAGTCGAGTCCCGCGGCCTGCCGGGGCGCGGGGGAGGAGACGCTGACAACTGCAAGCACGCGGTCCGGAAGCAAGGCGCCGCAGGCCAGGGCCCGTGGTCCGCCGCCAGAGTGGCCAAAGACCGCAAAGCGGCCAATGCCCAGCTGATCGGCAATCTGGCGCGCATCAGCTGCTGCTGCCCCGACTGTCGCGCCAGGATGCGGAGTGGACCCTCCATAGCTGGGTCGGTCATAGCCCATCCAGCGGATACTCAGGGAACGCGCGGCTTCGAAGAGCGGCTCGGGCGGCGCGCCAACGTTGGGAGTGCCGTGATGCCACAACACGACCAGCTCGTCGGAGCGTCCTGTGGGACCCATGTCATATGCGTGAAGAACCCGCCCGTCCGTAGTGAGAACCTCGGTCTCACGCATGGTCGGTCCTTCCGATTTGACAGTATACTGCCAATATGACAGTATGCTGTCTATGAACACCTCTACTGCACATCTTGCTCTGTACAACAACCTTGCCGACTGGGAGATCGGCTATCTCCTTGTCGAGCTGCGTACCGGCCGCTTTACCGGTCGTCCGTGGAACATCGTGACAGTTGCCGAGTCTCGCGAACCGATCACCACCATGGGCGGGCTCCACATCGTGCCGGACATGATCCTCGACGATCTCGACTCTGCCGACAGCAATCTGATCATCCTGCCCGGTGGCGACATGTGGGATGCCGGCGGCGGGACAGCGTTCGTCGCGGCAGCCGCACGTTTCCTCGACGGCGGGGTTCCGGTGGCAGCCATCTGCGGTGCGACGGCCGGTCTCGCCCGAGCCGGCTTTCTCGACAAGCGCCGCCACACCAGCGCGGCAGCCGGGTACCTCATGGCTACCGGATACGCGGGCGGCGACTATTACGTCGAGGAACGCGCAGTCGTAGACGGAGATCTCATCACCGCCGGCCCACAGTCGCCCGTGCAGTTCGCGTGCGCCACCCTGCGGCGCTTGGGGCTGGCGTCCGGTCGCAGGTTGGAGGCGTACGAGGGCGTTTTCTATCGCGCCGACGCGACCGCCTTCCCGGCGCTCATGGAGGCCGAAGACGCAGCATGACCGTTGCCCAAAGGGACACCACTGTTCCACCGCGAGAAAGCTGGCCGGAGCCGCCGCCGCAGACCGAAGCCGGTGCACTGCTCACCGATGTCATCCTCACCACATTCCGTCTCAACGCCCGGCTCTTGGAGGCGGCCCAAGAGCTGGCGGCCAACGGTGGCCTAACCGCCGCCTGGTGGCAAGTGCTGGGCGGGGTCGTGGATCAGCCACGCACTGTGGCTGCGATCGGGCGGCACATGGGAATGACGCGGCAAGGGGTGCAACGCGTCGCCGACCTGCTTGTCGGACACCATCTGGCGGAATACCGCCCCAATCCGGCACACCGGCGGGCCAAGCTGCTCGCTTGCACCGAGGCCGGATACTGGGCGATTCGCCGGATCAGCTTCGTGGCGCACCCGTTCAGCAACCGGATTGGAGCACAACTGGCCACGGACGAGCTGCGAAATACGGTGACGATCATGCGACACCTCGTTGCTCTCCTGGAGGCCGACCAACCACCGCCGGACGATTGACGCGGCTTCGGAGTAGCAGTTGGGATACTGAGCACCAGTGACTGTTCTGGCGCTGAAGCTGCTGCTCGCACCCCTGCTGGTGGTCGCTTCCTCACTCGCCGGAAGGCGTTGGGGTCCTCGGGTGGCCGGGATCTTGATCGTGCTCCCAGTTGTGGCCGGCCCGATCTTGTTGATCTTGTACTTGGACCACGGCAGTCAGTTCGCCGCTGAGGCGGCCAGCGCCGCCACGCTCGGCATTGTGCCGCTGGCCCTGTTCGCGGTGGTGTTCGGCTACCTGTCGAGACGTCATGGCTGGTTCTTGACCTTGGTGGCCAGCTGGCTTGCGGTGCTCGCGGCGGACCTGGCTCTTGCCCAGGTCGATGCACCGGTAGGCGCGGCTCTGGTGCTTGCCCTGCTGGCGCTGCACGGAGCGAGCGCACTGCTGCGCCGGCTGCACCCACCACCGCTTCCGCTGCCGCCAGCACCGTGGTGGGATCTGCCGGCGCGGGCGGTTGCAACCGCAGTTCTGGTTCTCCTGGTGACTGGTATGGCAGCGTCGGTCGGCCCCACCCTTGCGGGCGTATTGACGCCTTTTCCGATCGCGTTGAGCGTGGTCTGCGCCTTTGCGACCGCCCAGACTGGTCATGCTGGCGTTCTCACCCTGCTGCGCGGGATCGTACCTGGCCTTGACGGCTTTGCCTTGTTCTGTTTTTTGGTCGCGATCACCATCAACCACATGCCGGCGGTGGTGGCGTTTGGGATAGCCACTGCGGCTGCTGTCGGCATCGCAATCTTCCTGGTTGCGAGGACCCCCAAGATGGCTGAGCTGCAGGTCCCCGACGCACAGGCGCGCCACATTCCCCCGGAGCCAGGCCAGGGCTAAGGTCGAGCGCATGACCGTTCGACGCGTGCGGACGTCGTGGCCGGCCATCTTGATCGTTGGGGCAGTCCTCATTGCCGGCTGCCACGCGACCCCACCTGCGGGCCAGACCGTTCCCGTGCTGGTCTCACCCGCGCCGTCGTCGGGCTTGTCCCCGGCAAAGGAAACGGTTGTCCCCACTGCTCCGAACGATGAGTCGGCCGACAATGCGATCGACCGAGTGATCGCGATCTCTATCGACGGCCTTAACCCAGATGCCATCCAAAAGCTCGGGAAGTCTGGGACCCCGGCATTTCACCGGTTGATGGGCGAAGGTGCCTACACCCTGAATGCCCGCACCGTCCGCGAGCAGACACACACGCTGCCTAACCACATCGCCATGCTGACCGGCCGCCGGGTGGACGACGAGCATGGCGGACACGGCTATACCGGGAACTTCGACAACGGCTCAACTGTCCATCAGGCGGCCGGGCACTATGTCGCCAGCGCGTTCGACGTCGTTCACGACCATGGGGACTCGACCGCGCTGTTCGCCAGCAAGAGGAAGTTCGACCTTTACGAGCGCACCTGGAATACCCACGGCCGCCCTGATCCGATCGGCCGTAACGATGGACGTGCCAAGATCGACCGCTTCACGATCGACGGCGACAACACCCGACTCGTTGCAAAACTCATCGCCGAGCTACGCCGCTCGCCGCGGGAGTTCACGTTTGTGCACCTCTCCCTACCTGACCGTGTTGGACACACCCATGGATTCATGGGCCAGGAGTACCTCGACGCCGTGCAGTACACCGATCGCCTGCTCGGCCGGATCCTCGACACTGTGGCGGCCCGGCCCGCCCTGCGCGGCAACACGCTCGTGATTCTCACCGCGGACCACGGGGGTAGAGGCGCGGCGCACTCTGGCGCGAGCAAGGTGCAGAATTACCGGATTCCCTTTATGGCGTGGGGCCCGGGTGTTGCCGCCGGACGCAACCTCTATGGCCTCAATCCCGACTTTCGCAGCCCTGGTGCCAGGCGCTCCAGCTATCGCGGAAAGCAGCCGATCCGTAACGCCGACCTCGCGAACTTGGTGACCGATGCCCTCGATCTGCCCCCGGTGCCCGGCTCTGAGTTCGACAGCCCGCGCACACTGAATGTGTTTCGCTAGCCAACCGCTCCTCACTCAAGATCAGGTAGCGGCGCTGAGCCGATCGGTACGAACGGCGTAGACATCCCCTGATCGATCATCGGCTGGAAAGGCGCCCAAGAGCTCGATCATGGCTTCCGGTTCCAACCAGCCACGGTCCGCCCAGCGGTGCGTCTCGACCCGTGAGTGTCGATAGCGGTAGTCGCCGACGGCGCTGATTCGCTCGAGGCAGGCGATTGCGCGGTCAATGGCGACCGGAATGTACTCAAACGACAGCGCCGCAAGCGGCTGGCTGAGGCCACCAAGAACCTCATGCTCAAATCCTTCGACATCGATCTTGCAGAATTGAGGCTCGCCGTGGCGGGCGATGAGTTCGTCCAGACTGACGAGGGGCACGCTGATCACGGTGTCCCACCGAATCCGCTGGAAGCGTCGATCAGTTTGGACATCGTCCATCCAGGAGTCGGCGAAGGTTGAGACCGTCGGCGTACGTGTACTCAGATGGAGCTTTCCTTCACCTGGGCCGGCTGCGACTCCGCTGGCCTCAATCAGGACATCCAGGTCGCGGCCGTAAAGCAGCCGCAGCACTGAGACGAAGTCTGGCTGCGGCTCGACTGCGATGACACGGGCACCAATGCGGCGGAAGATGCGGACTCGATTGCCCACGTGCGCACCGATGTCGAAAGCAAGATCACCAGCCTGAAGAAACTGCCGGTAGAACGCCTCCATCCGGCCGCGGCGCCAAACCGGGCCGTAGTAGGTGACCAGCGAACGGGTGATGCCGGCAGCCCGCCTGATCAAGTGTTCCGCTGGCATTGAGAGTTCTTGGATTCGAGATAGCCCATTCGCCCGTCCTTGGACACCTTCACCAGTCCCATCAAACACGATGGGACGCAGACAGACGGCCTAGCTTGATGGAGTGTCCAGGCGCAACCCATGGAGGCAGCGTCAGACCCGGACCGTCGCTCGATCAGCACTACCAGTGTGTAGCCGCACCGGCTGAGGTCAGTAGTGGTAGTAGCGGCGTGGTGGTCCGAAATGGTGCCGGCGGCGACGGAAGAACCCGGTGATCAAGAACAGCCAGAGGAACATCCACACCAGCCAGGGGGCGCTGAGGAGGACTGCCGCGACGACTGCGCAGACCACCAGCAGCGGTGCAAACCAGAGCACGGGCGACCATGCGAGATGGGCATCCGGCCGTTGGTTCGACCCGGATTCCATGCTCGGCTCGGGCGTTCGAGGCAGGTCAACGAAGAGCGGTTCGAGATCGTCGTTGAAGCGGGCCTTTATCGCTTGGTCCACACGCTGCTCAAATTCTTCGGTGCTGAGCCGACCTGCAGCGAAATGATCACCAAGCTCAGCGATGGCACGGTCTCGCTCGGCATCGCCGATTCTGAGTGGAGTCCGCTGCACGGGCTTGGACTCCGTCGGGCCGTATGGCGTGGGCCACACCCACATCACATTCCCGCGGGAAAGGTCGAACCTCCCCGGAATGTATCGAGTCATAACTAATTGTCCGGCGCGGTGTCGTCTTCAGCAAGGATCGCGTAAAGCTTGCGGCGGAACTCCACCAGGGCGTCGCGACCTTTGGCCTGTTGTTCGGGCGTTCCGGTGGCGACGATCTGCCATACAGCGGCCGCCGCCTGCCCGATCAACGGCTTGAGACCGCCGTCATCTTCGCCGGCTTCGCTCATGGCTTGCCATGGAGCTGAGACCTCATCGACGTGCTCATTGACGTAGCTGCGACCTTCATCCGTCAACGTGTATGCGCGACGGCTTCCGTCGGCGTCCACACGCACCAGGCCCTCGTCCTCGAGCTGTTGCAACGTCGGGTAAATCGAGCCGGGGCTTGGCTTCCAGACTCCGCCGCTGCGGCTGGCGATCTCCTGGATGATCTGGTACCCATTCATCGGCTGCTCCGCCAGTACCGCGAGAATCGCCGCGCGCACATCCCCGCGGCGCGCCTTCGGCCCACGCCATCCACGAGATCCGCCCCACCACGGAGGTCCAAAAGGTGCACCCCCGAACATGCCCCACTGGCCGAACGGCTGCTGACCGCGAGGTCCGTGAGGTCCGTGATGTCCGGTCATCTTGGCGAGCCAATCACTGAGCTCGTTGCTCCACTCCGGATTGCAGCGGCCGGCGAAGTGCAGCCACGGCGCACCCATTGCATACGCGCCACCCATTGTTGATCACCCTGCTTTCGTAACGTGTCCAATCGATACGTCAACGATATATCGCGACCGGTCGGCCAACAACAGTGAGACAGCAACTGAATCGACTTTAGGCGGCTTGCCGGGCGCATCACTAGCGCCCGGGAGGCTGGCTGGGGGCACCAGGCACCCCATTCCCTGAAAACGTCACTCCAGCCGAGCGTGTGGTACTTGAGCTACGCGTGAATTGGGCGAAGGAGCCCCGGCTGGAGTGAAATCTTCAGGTTGCCGGCTGTTCCACGTACCCAAGTGATGCGGACCTACCAGCCCCGCTTGCGCCACTCAGCGAGATGCGGCCGCTCGGTGCCTAGCGTGGTGTCGTCGCCGTGGCCCGGATGGACCACCGTGGCATCGTCAAAGCGGTCGAAGATCTTGCTTTCAAGATCATTCATCAAGGATGTGAAGTCTTCGGGACTATTGGTCTTGCCAGGCCCTCCGGGAAACAGACTGTCGCCAGTGAACAGATGAGTCGTGCCGGTGCCTAGGTACGCGAGCGTGATCGAACCTGGCGTGTGCCCAACCAGCCCAATCACCTCGAGGCGCTCTGTGCCCAGTTCGATCTGATCACCGTCCCAGACACCGACCATGCCCTCGACCCAGGCGCCGGTGCTGATTGCCTCGAGATCGGGTTGGCCGCAGATCAATCGGGCTCCAGTGGCGGCGGCGACCGAAGGTAACGCCTGCCAGTGGTCAGCGTGCCGGTGTGTGGTCACGATGGTATTCAGTGACTGATCAGAAATGATCTTCAGAAGTCGATCATCGTCGTTGGCTGCGTCAACGAGCAGGCTGCCTCCGATGCGGTGCTGCAGGAAATAAGCATTGTTGTCAACCGGCCCCACACTGACCTTGATCATCGTGATGGAGCCGGACAGTGGTACGACGAGCGGCCGCCCGCCTGGTTCAACGTGATTGAAGCCCTGCATCAGTACGCCGGAAGCTGAAGCTCGCCTGTCCCGGTGAGAGAGGAGGCGTCGATACGCCCAATCAGCCAGCCGAGGAGATGGGCCGTGCTACCGCGCACGGCAACCGGCTCACCGGCCCTGCCGATTGTCGTCGTGAAGCCGGTGTCCGAAGTCAGCTGGAGTTTGGGCCAGTCGTCACGATCCTGCAGCCGGAACGCACACCACTCGAGCAGCCATTCGGCTGTCTGCGTATCGATGTCGGTGATCTCATAACCGATGTCCAGATCAACGTGATGGATCACCACCTCGAGGAGCCGCGCCAAAGGCAGCAGTCGCGCGGGCACTTTCAACCCGCCGCGCATTTCGACCACGGCATCCCAGGCGTTCACACCGTCAAGCTCGTCAAATGCCGCGTCCAATCGTCCAGCGGAGGTATCCAGGTCGATCTGGAGGTCCAGACCTGACCGTCCAGAACCCGTCTCGATCTCGCTCGCTCGCTGCTCGGACGACGTGTACATGTCCTGGCGTTCCCCGGTACGCGCCCACTGAGCCAGCCGGATCAGCGCATCTGCATGGCGAGCAATGTGGGTGGCCACATGGCCACGGGTCCAGTCTGGGAGCCTGCTGGCAGCCCGCCACTGTTCGTCGGTCACCAAGATTGTGTCGCCCAGCAGACGCTGGGTCGCGGTCCTGACCAACCCGCGCAGCGTGTCCAACTGCGTTGTGGCCGAAGATGGAGGCGCGGTCATGCCCATACCGTAGTGCCCGACTGACTGCTCGCGTGAGGTCTCGCTGCCATCGGATTCACCTGCGCCCCATTAACGTGTGCACTGTCAGCGTTGGCACATACGATGTGCTCCGTGACCGACCGTCTCGTCGTTCGGGGTGCGCGCGAGCACAACCTGCAAAACATCTCTCTCGATCTGCCGCGTGATGCACTGATCGTGTTTACCGGCCTGTCCGGATCCGGAAAGTCGAGTCTCGCCTTCGACACCATCTTCGCCGAGGGCCAGCGCCGCTACGTGGAGTCGCTTTCGGCGTACGCGCGGCAGTTTCTTGGTCAGATGGACAAGCCAGACGTGGACTTCATCGAAGGTCTGTCGCCTGCGGTCTCCATCGACCAGAAGTCGACCAGCCGCAACCCTCGTTCCACGGTCGGCACGATCACTGAGGTTTACGACTACCTCCGGCTGCTCTATGCGCGCGCTGGTAGACCGCACTGCCCGATCTGCGGTGAGCCGATCAGCCGGCAGTCACCTCAGCAGATCGTGGACCGCCTGATGGCGATGGAGGAAGGGATCCGGTTCCAGGTGCTGGCACCGGTCGTCCGTGGCCGAAAGGGGGAGTACGTCGAGGTCTTCCGGGAGCTTGCGGCAGAGGGCTTCAGTCGCGCCCGTGTCGACGGATCGGTGATCCAACTCACCGATCCGCCCACCCTTGACAAGAAGTACAAGCACTCCATCGATGTCATCGTCGACCGCCTCGTCGTCAAGCCTTCGGTGAAGCGCCGGCTGACCGATTCTGTGGAAACGGCGCTGAAGTTGGCGCAGGGGGTGGTATCGATCGACTTCGTGGATCTCGACCCAAAGGATCCACAGCGCGAGCGCAATTATTCCGAGAAGATGGCGTGCCCCAACAACCACGACATCGCGATTGACGAGCTGGAGCCCCGCCAGTTCTCGTTCAACGGTCCGTGGGGTGCTTGCCCCACGTGTTCTGGACTGGGAACGCGAATGGAAGTGGACTCCGAGCTTGTGGTGCCCGATCCGGAGAAGAGTCTGTCCGAGGGAGCAATCGCCCCCTGGTCATCAGCGCATGTGGCGGACTACTTCACCCGACTCATTGACTCCCTCGCCGAGAGCGCTGGTTTCTCGACGACGGTTCCGTGGCGTCGGCTGCCGACGGCGGCCCAGAAGCTGCTGCTCGATGGAGTGCCTGGGCTGGTCCACGTCCGCTACCGGAACCGCTACGGCCGCGAGCGCAGTTACAACGCGAAGTATGAGGGCGTCGTCTCCTATATCGAACGGCGCCATGCCGAAGCCGAGAGCGACACCTCGCGTGAGCGGTTCGCGGGTTACATGCGGGAGGTACCCTGCCGGGCCTGCAAAGGCGCTCGGCTCAAGCCGACCTCATTGGCCGTGACCATCGGCGGGAAGAACATCGCAGAGCTGTCGGCCATGCCGATCGATGCGGCCGCCAAGTTTCTCTCTCACCTCAAACTCACCGAACGCGAGCAGCAGATCGCTGAGCGGGTGCTCAAGGAGATCAACGAGCGCCTCAGGTTTCTGCTCGATGTCGGCCTGGACTATCTCTCGCTCAGCCGTCCGACGGGCAGCCTGTCAGGGGGAGAGGCACAGCGCATCCGGCTAGCCACGCAGATCGGTTCAGGACTGGTGGGTGTCCTCTATGTGCTCGATGAGCCCAGCATCGGGCTGCACCAGCGGGACAACCGGCGGCTGATCGAGACTCTGATTCGCCTCAGGGATCTGGGCAACACCTTGATCGTTGTGGAACATGACGAGGAAACGATCAAAGCGGCGGATTGGGCGGTCGATATCGGCCCAGGTGCTGGTGAGCACGGCGGCCGCGTAGTGCATTCCGGCCCCGTCGAGGATTTGCTGAACAATCGCGAGTCGCTTACCGGCGCCTATCTTGCTCGACGCCGTTCCATCCCGCTGCCGGCTTCCCGTCGCCCGCGTACCCGCGGTCGCGAGGTAACCGTGCATGGCGCAGCAGAACACAATCTGCGCAATATCACCGTGTCATTCCCGCTCGGCCAGCTCATCGCTGTTACCGGTGTGTCCGGGTCGGGCAAGTCCACCCTCGTCAACACCATCCTCTACGCCGCCCTCGCGAAGCGCATTTACAACGCACGAGACGTGCCCGGCCGCCATCGCTCGCTCAGCGGAGCCGATCAAATCGACAAGGTCATCCATGTCGATCAGTCCCCGATTGGCAGGACGCCGCGGTCCAACCCGGCCACCTACACCGGTGTGTTCGATCACGTGCGCAGGCTGTTCGCCGAGACGCCCGAAGCGAAGGTTCGCGGATACCAGCCAGGCCGTTTCTCGTTCAACGTGAAGGGCGGTCGCTGCGAGAACTGTACCGGCGACGGCACCATCAAGATCGAAATGAACTTTCTGCCCGACGTGTATGTGCCCTGTGAGGTCTGCCACGGCGCTCGCTACAACCGAGAAACACTGGAGGTCCACTACAAGGGCAGGTCGATCGCCGAGATCTTGGACATGTCGATCGAAGAAGGGCTGGAGTTCTTCGCTCCGCTACCCTCCATTGCCCGGCACCTCCGCACCCTGGTCGATGTAGGTCTCGGATACGTACGTCTCGGCCAGCCGGCGCCTACGCTGTCCGGCGGTGAGGCGCAGCGCGTCAAGCTGGCCAGTGAGCTACAGAAGCGGGCAACCGGCCGGACTCTCTACGTCCTGGATGAGCCGACAACGGGCCTGCACTTCGAGGACATCCGCAAGCTGCTGGATGTCCTCGCGCGGCTGGTTGATGCTGGCAACACCGTCGTCGTGATCGAGCACAACCTCGATGTGATCAAGACCTCCGACTGGCTGATCGATATGGGGCCGGAAGGTGGATCGGGCGGCGGGCTGGTGATCGCCGAGGGTACACCGGAGCAGGTGGCGGTCCACACCAAGTCCTACACCGGCGCGTTCCTCAAGCCTTTGCTCGATGGGCAGGCCGTTCCAGTCAGAGCGACCCAACCAGCGCTCATTTCAGCGACCCGGACATCAGCTGACGCAGTGGGCTCCGACAAGCTCTCAGCCAGGCGGACCACGGTCAAGGCAAGCTGACCAGGTATCAATCGAACCAGATCGGCACCTATCTCGTCTGGGGTCGAAAGAGCGTCTTTCTCGCAGCTTCGGGCACTGCTCGCGCGGCCGACGCGCACAGTGCAGAGAGTGGAGGTCTTCTGATGTCTGAGCTTGGCGACCCAACGCCACGTCCGGAGACAGCCACCGTTCGGCGGCGGACCGTTCTGCGAGCCGCTGGGCTCTTAGGCCTAACCGGCGTGGGCGCCGCCGCGCTGAGTGCCTGCGCCGAGGAGTCCGGCGGCTCGCCCTCCGCTGAACCGGCCGCGTCAGAGACGTCTGCGCCAACCACGCCGTCGCCAACGACGCCGTCGCCGACCGCCGCCACAACCTCCCCCACGCCGTCAGCATCGACGGCTAAGGCCCCCAAGGGCCCAAGTGTCGCCACCTCCAAAGTGCCGGTCGGCGGCGGCGTCATCTTGGAGGACGCCGATTACGTGATCACCCAACCAAGCAAGGGAAAATACAAAGCATTCAGCAAGATCTGTACTCACCAGGGATGCCCGGTCGCATCCGTCGGCGACGGTGTTATTCACTGCGATTGCCACGGCAGTGAATATTCGATCGAGGATGGCTCGGTGACGAACCCGCCGGCAACCAAGGGCCTTGCTGCGGCTAAGACCACCGTCTTCGAGAGCAAGGTCTATGTGACTGACTGACCCTGGTTGGAGCCAGCACATCAGTTACATGGACTCTGACGCCGCGCTCGGCGCACCATATCGGCAGGGTGGCCATCAGATAGCCGTTGGCGCAGCCGACATCGAGCCAGGTCCCATCGTGGTCCATCGGAGCGGCGAGATGCTGACGCTTGGCGCCAGCCGCTAGGCGACGCGCTGGGCGACCCAGCGCCGCGCGGCCCGTCGCCAGCCGCGACATACGCCTCCTCGAGCAGCTCCCGAGTGCGCCGATCCCAGGCATTGCGGCTGTTCACGTCCGCAGTCCTCTCGTGGGCTCCATCGTGTCCGGACTGCCACCTACGCTAGGGCCGTGGTACCCCCAGTCTCGTCTCGGTCAGCGCCGGCCTACCGGCCCGCACCCGGGTCCATTCCGGACCAGCCTGGCGTGTACCGCTTCTTGGATGCTGACGGTCGGGTCATCTACGTCGGTAAGGCTAAGAGCCTCCGCTCCCGGCTGAACTCCTATTTCGCCGATCCGGCCTCCCTGCTGAGCCGCACCCGATCGATGGTGAGCACGGCCACGAAGGTGGACTGGACGGTCGTGCGGAGCGAGGTCGAGGCGCTTCAGCTTGAGTACTCCTGGATCAAGGAGTTCGACCCGCGGTTCAACATCAAGTACCGCGACGATAAGTCGTATCCATGGCTGGCGGTCACGCTCTCAGAGGAGATCCCGCGGGTCATGGTCGGCCGCGGAGCCAAACGCAAGGGCACTCGATACTTCGGGCCCTACTCCCACGCCTGGGCAATCCGCGAGACGGTCGATCTGCTGCTGCGGGTCTTTCCGATGCGCTCCTGCCGGCCCGGAGTGTTCAAGAATCACAAGCAGCTCGGTCGGCCCTGCCTGCTCGGCTACATCGGCAAGTGCTCGGCCCCCTGCATCGGCCGCGTGACGGCTGAAGAGCATCGGGCGATCGTCGACGACTTCTGCCAGTTCATGTCCGGCCAGGCAGCTCCCATGATCAAGAAGCTGGAGCGGGAGATGCGCGCGGCCAGCGATGCGCTGGAGTTTGAGCGGGCGGCTCGGCTGCGCGACGATATCGGTGCTCTGCAACGAGCCATGGAACGAAACGCCGTTGTCTTCCGGGACGGCACCGACGCCGACGTCGTTGCCTTGGCTGAAGACCCGCTGGAGGTCGCCGTACAGATCTTCCACGTACGAGGTGGGCGCGTTCGCGGCGAGCGCGGCTGGGTTGCCGACCGGTTCGACGACGGCGGCAGCGAGGAGCTGATCGAACAGTTCCTGCTGCAGCTCTACGCCGAGCCGGATCCAACCACCAACGACAAAGACGCGGTGCCACGCGAGATCTTGGTGCCGGTGCTGCCGCCATCGGCAGAGTCGCTGACCAGGATGCTTGAGGAGCGACGCGGCTCACATGTCTCCATCCGGGTCCCGCAGCGCGGGGACAAGCGGGCACTCATGGAGACGGTTGCCCGCAATGCCAGTGAGATCTTGATCAAGCACAAGACCACCCGCGCTGGCGATCTGTCGACTCGCAATCGTGCACTGGAGGAGATTCAGGATGCGTTGGAGCTGCCGACCGCGCCGCTGCGGATCGAGTGCTACGACATCTCGAACCTGCAAGGCACCGAAGTAGTCGGCTCCATGGTGGTGCTCGAGGACGGGCTGCCACGAAAGAGTGAGTACCGGCGCTTCATCATCCGGCAGGTCGAAGGGCAGAACGATGTCGCCGCCATCCACGAGGTGATCACTCGCCGGTTCCGGCGACTCATTGATGATCGTGCCGCAATGTCCAAGCAGGCAGCGTACGGGCTGGCCGACGGCGACGGAGCCGATGAGGGGCCACTGCTGGTCGACCCGACAACTGGCGCACCTCGCAAGTTCGCGTACGCGCCATCACTGGTGGTGGTCGACGGCGGCCCTCCTCAAGTGGCGGCGGCCGCCAAGGCCCTCCACGAGCTGGGCATCGACGACATCGCCTTGTGTGGCCTTGCCAAGCGGTTGGAGGAAGTGTGGCTGCCCGACGTCGAAGAACCAGTGATTTTGCCGCGAACCAGCGAGGGCCTCTACCTGCTGCAGCGGCTACGGGACGAGGCGCACCGCTTCGCGATCACCCATCACCGGGCCCGGCGCAGCAAGTCGATGGTCGAATCGCTCCTCGATCAAGTCCCGGGTCTCGGCGACGTCCGGCGTAAGGCTCTGATCAGCTACTTCGGCTCACTCAAGAAGCTGCGTGCCGCGACGGTCGAAGAGATTGCCGCGGTGCCCGGTTTCGGCCCCAAGACAGCACTCGCCATCAAGGAGGCGCTGCAGCAGGCTCCGCAACCAGAGGCGATCGACATGGCCACCGGCGAGGTGCTGGACAGCATCTAGGTTCCTCCCGGGCAGTGTCTGATTGCTCGCTTCGCTCGCGGGGGCTGGCGCTTGGAGGCGCCAACCTCACTCAGCGCGGCGGGGCGGGATCCGAGCGATCGTGAATAATCAACCACGTGACCAATGAGGACCCGGAGGGCGGCGAGCTCGACACCGAGAGCCCGACCAAGCCGCTTCGGCTGGTGGTCGTCAGCGGCATGTCAGGCGCGGGCCGTTCTACGGCTGCGCACAGCTTGGAGGACCTTGGCTGGTACGTGGTGGACAACCTTCCCCCGAGTGTGTTGCCTGAGGTCTGCCGGCAGGCCCGGGAGATCGACCTGACACGGCTCGCGGTGGTACTGGACGTGCGCACCCGGGGCTTCTTCGAGCAGCTCCCCTCGATGTTCACCGAACTTGCGGCCATTGGCACGATGCCCGAGATCTTGTTCTTGGAGGCGGCCGACGACGTCATCGTGCGACGTCAGGAATCCGTACGCCGGCCGCATCCGCTGCAGGGCGACGGTCGGTTGCTGGACGGCATCGGCAGGGAGCGCGAGAGTCTGGCGACGCTGCGTGCGGCCGCCGACCTGGTGATCGACACCTCCTCGCTGAACATCCACCAGCTGAGTTCCCGGGTCGCCCACGCGTACGGCGGTAGCAACGATGATCAGCTGCGGGTGACGCTACTGTCCTTCGGCTTCAAGTACGGCATCCCGGTGGATGCTGACATGATCTTCGACGTGCGCTTCCTGCCGAATCCGCACTGGATACCGGAGCTCCGTCCGCAGACTGGTCTCAGCAAGCCGGTGAGCGACTATGTGCTCGGACAACCAGGCGCTGAGCCCTTCCTGGCGTCCATGCAGGACCTCATGGCAGTGGTGTCAGTGGGCTACATCGCTGAGGGCAAACGGTTCGCCACGTTGGCCATTGGCTGTACCGGTGGCAAACATCGGAGCTCCGCTATCGCAGAGGAATTTGCGCGCCGACTCCGTGTCACCGGCCTGCCGACTACTGTTCTCCATCGCGATCTGGGACGAGAGTGAGCTCCCGCGATCTGGCGCACATTTTCACGTCGAGCTCGCTGGGCCCGACACTTCCCACTGTGGTCGCGTTTGGCGGCGGTCACGGACTCGCGGCCTCATTGACCGCTCTGCGACGGGTGACGGACCATTTGACGGCGATCGTCACTGTCGCAGACGATGGCGGCTCTTCCGGTCGGCTGCGGCGGGAGCTGGACTGCTTGCCTCCAGGCGATCTTCGGATGGCGCTGGCCGCGCTGTGTGGCGATGACGAGTCTGGCCGTACCTGGGCCGATGTGCTGCAGTATCGGTTCAGCAGCGCCGGCCCTATGGATGACCACGCAATCGGGAATCTGCTCATTGTCGGACTGTGGGAGCGGCTCGGCGATCCGGTGGCAGGCCTCGACATGGTGGCCAGGCTTCTCGGCGCCAAGGGCCGGGTACTGCCGATGGCCTCCGTGCCGCTGGATATCGCTGCCGAGGTGATCGGGTTGGAACCCGAGAAGCCGGATGAGGTTTCGGTGATCCGCGGGCAGGCTCAGGTTGCGAAGACTGTGGGAGAGGTGTGCTCGGTACGGCTCATCCCACAGAATCCACCCGCCTGTCCGGAATCCATCGACGTCGTGCTGGAGGCGGACTGGATCGTGCTGGGACCCGGGTCCTGGTTTACCTCGGTGATTCCACATCTGCTGGTGCCGAAGCTCGCGGAAGCGATTCACGCTACGGCGGCCCGGCGCATCCTGACTCTCAACCTGGAGCCCGCCGGCGAGACTGCAGGATTCTCGGCGGCCAAGCACATCGAGCTGCTTGCCGACCACGCACCAGATTTGCGGCTTGATGTCGTGCTCACCGACAGCGGCTTCGCCCTGGACGACCCACATCTGGCAGCGCGGGCCGACTCGTTGGGAGCGCGCCTGGTCGTCGCCGACCTAGCTGCCCGCGACGGCTCGCCGCGACACGACCCGCTCCGCCTGGCCTCTGCCTACGCCGAGATCTTGGGGGTGTGAACATCCCACGCTGCGTGGGATGTCGTGAGGAACCTGGGTACGGCACCGGTAGTCGGCGGCACTCCATGAGGCAGATGATCAACCTGTCACGAATGCCATGAAAGCGGCGCCGTCGACGACAACCTCGCTGGCGACCAGCTGTCCGTCCCGGACGATGAGATGCTCGGCGATCTTGACGTCCTTGCCGCCGTTCGTGGCGGTGTACAGCTGGAAGGCGTGTTCGCCGTCGTACGCCTCAGCGATCAGAGTCGTGGTTGCCCGCTCCGGCCAGCCATTCGCATCGGCACCTGCGAGGAACTGCTCGCGACCCTCAATGTGCATCATGTCGCTGTCAAATACGAATCCTTCACCCATCAGCTCGCGAAGCGCCTCAGGGCCTTTGCGGGTGGTCCACGCATCGTGGTAGGCGCGCGCCACGCGGGCGGTGTTATCGGTTGGCATCGTCGGTCCTTTCCTTGCGGAGATAGCGGGTCAGAGACGCCAGTGCCGCGTCCCACCCTTGCCGGTACTGGTTTGGATCTGCCCCAGAGGGCAGACGTTGATGAATGAGCTCAAGGTGCGTGCCAGCTGGGACGCTGGTCAGACGGAGCGTGACGAGCGACTCTTCGTCCTGTCCGTCCCAGCGGTTGGTCATCACCAGTCGCTGTGGCGGATCAAGATCGACGATCCGGCCGGACAGGACAGCGACCTGTCCTCCCGGATGCATCACCCAACGGCATTCACCGCCAATGCGGAGGTCGATCTCGGCCACGGACGTGCGCACGTTCATCGGTCCCCACCAGTGCACCAGCTCAGCGGGATCAGTGAACGCGCGGAACACCCGGTCGATCTCGGCCCGGAACGTACGCTCCAGCCGCACCGTCTCCCCGCCATTGCTCACTACTGCTCCTCGGACAAATAGCCGGCCAGCGAGTCCAACGAACCCGACCAAAATGCAGTCTGCGCTTCGATCCAGCGGCCGGCCGCAATCAGCGGCAGCTCCTGCAGCACGCACACCTGATGCCGACCGTTGCGGCGCCGCTGCACCAGACCCGCGTGTTCCAACACCCGTAGGTGCTTCGACACAGCTGGAGCCGATATCTCCAGCGGGCGGCGGATCTCGGCAACAGTCAACTCTCCGTGTGCCAGCCGCTCGACGATTCCACGGCGCGTGGTGTCACCGAGAGCGCTGTACACCACGGCAAGCGCATCAGCCACAGTGCGATGCTTAACCATTCGGTTCAGTATTGTCAAGCCTCACCGGTTCGGGCAAAGCGTCAAGTTGCGAGGGTGAGCTGTGTAATCATTCAGCAATGGCCATGACCGCATTGGTGAAGTCGGAACTTGCGACCATCAAGGTCACCAAGCCCTGCGACCGCAAGTCGGAGGTCGCCTCAACGCTGCGGTTTGCAGGCGGGCTACATATTGTCAGCGGTCGGATCGTGATTGAGGCGGAGCTCGATACTGGCGCCGCTGCGCGTCGGCTGAGGACCGACATCAGCGAGGTCTTCGGCCACCCGAGCGAGCTTGTCATCGTGAACGGCTCTGGCATCAGGCGAGGCACGCATTACGTGGTGCGCGTGATCAAGGACGGCGAGGCCCTGGCGCGCCAAACTGGCCTGATCGACTCGCACGGCCGGCCAGCACGCGGTCTGCCAGCCCAGGTGGTCAGTGGCGGCCTGTGCGACTGCGTGGCGGCCTGGCGTGGAGCATTCCTAGCACATGGATCACTGACTGAGCCCGGTCGCTCTATGGCGCTCGAAGTGACCTGTCCCGGGCCGGAAGCTGCACTCGCGCTGGTTGGTGCCGCCCGCCGGCTGGGGATTCCCGCGAAAGCTCGCGAGGTGCGGAACGTCGATCGGGTCGTGGTCCGCGATGGTGATGCCATCGCAGCACTACTGACTCGGCTTGGCGCGCACGAATCGCTGCTGGTGTGGGAGGAGCGGCGGATGCGCCGCGAGGTACGAGCCTCGGCGAATCGGTTGGCGAATTTCGATGATGCGAACCTGCGGCGCTCGGCTCGAGCCGCAGTGGCGGCGGGCGCCCGAGTGGAGCGGGCACTGGAGATCCTCGGTGACGATGTACCTGACCATCTCAGAGCCGCCGGTTCGCTGCGCATCGAGAACAAGCAGGCCAGCCTGGAGGAGCTGGGTCAGATGCACGAACCGCCGCTGACCAAGGATGCCGTCGCGGGGAGGATCCGGCGGCTGCTGGCTACGGCTGACAAGCGGGCCGCCGAGCTTGGCATACCCAACACCGAAGCCAGCCTGAGCGCCGAGATGCTGGATGAGGAGTAGCCCGTTAAGGTGGTCTTTGGCCCTCCTCCCCTGGGACCTTGACTGCCGAAGGAGATCGTCTCATGACCGTCCGTGTTGGTATCAACGGTTTCGGCCGCATCGGCCGTAACTTCTACCGCGCGCTGCTGGCTTCGAGTGCCGACATCGAGGTCGTCGCTTTCAACGACTTGTTCGACGACGACACCCAGGCTCACCTGTTGAAGTACGACTCGATTTTGGGCCGGCTCGGCATGCCCGTTGAGGTGGTCGAGGGCGGCATCAAGGTGGGCGACAAGGTCGTCAAGTCCTACGCCGAGCGTGATCCCGCTGCCCTGCCCTGGGGTGAGATCGGTGCCGACGTCGTCATCGAGTCGACCGGGTTCTTCACCGACGCGACGAAAGCCAAGGCACACCTGGACGCGGGCGCCAAGAAGGTGATCATCTCCGCACCCGCCAAGAACGAGGACTGGACGGTGGTGATGGGCGTCAACGACGGCGACTACGACCCGGCGAAGCACAACATCATTTCCAACGCCTCGTGTACGACGAACTGCCTGGGGCCCATGGCCAAGGCGCTCGACGACGGACTGGGCATCGTCAAAGGTCTGATGACGACGATTCACGCCTACACCCAGGATCAGAACCTCCAGGACGGGCCGCACAAGGATATGCGTCGTGCTCGCGGCGCCGCCCTTAACATCGTCCCCACATCAACAGGTGCAGCGAAGGCGATCGGCCTGGTACTACCGCAACTGAAGGGGAAGCTGGACGGTTACGCCTTGCGAGTGCCAGTTCCGACCGGTTCGGTTACCGACCTCACCATCGAGGTGCCACGGGAGACGTCTGTCGACGAGGTCAACGGCATAGTCCAAGCCGCTGCAGACGGACCGCTGAAGGGATACCTGAGGTACAGCACCGACCCGATCGTGTCCAGCGACATCGTGACCGACCCGAGCTCATGCATCTTCGACTCGCCGCTCACCAAGGTGATCGGCAATCAGGTCAAAGTGGTCGGCTGGTACGACAACGAGTGGGGCTACTCCAACCGCATTGTCGACCTGGTCGGCTTGATCGGCGAATCGTTGTAACCAACTCACAGTGTGGGTCCGTCGGTTTCCTACGTGCACGTAGGAAACCTGACGCTGTGCACGGGTTGCAACGTGTGCACAGCGTCAGCAAGCTATGCAAAGCATGCACGTCCACTCGCCGATCTTGCTCGGGAAAGGATCAACCGTGAAGTCAGTTTCTGATCTTGGTGAGCTCAGCGGCAAGCGGGTGCTGATTCGCTGTGACCTCAACGTTCCGCTCGACGGCGAAACGATCACCGACGACGGACGGATTCGCGCGTCGCTGCCTACGTTGAACGAGCTTCGAGATCGCGGCGCAAAGGTCATCGTGATGGCTCATCTCGGACGGCCCAAGGGACAGGTCGACCCGAAGTACTCCCTGGCTCCGGCCGCCAAGAGACTCTCCGAGCTGCTGAATGCCGAGGTCAGGCTGGCGAGTGACGTTGTTGGGGAGTCGGCGCGAGAAGTGACAGCAAGTCTCACCGACGGTGACGTAGGGATGTTGGAAAACGTCCGCTATGAGCCAGGCGAGGAGTCCAAGGACGAGGCCGCCCGAGGCGCATTGGCCGACCGCTACGCAGCGCTCGGCGATGTGTTCATCTCCGATGGATTCGGCGTGGTACACCGCAAGCAGGCATCTGTATACGACATCGCCAGGCGGTTACCGAATGCGGCCGGCAGGCTGGTGCAGGCGGAACTGGAGGTGCTGCGGCAGCTGGTGGAAATGCCGGCCGACCCGTACGTGGTGGCACTCGGCGGTGCGAAGGTCTCCGACAAGCTCGCAGTGATCGCGAACCTGCTCAAGACAGCGGACACCCTGGTCATCGGCGGCGGGATGGCCTTCACCTTTCTCGCCGCTCAGGGTTACGAGGTGGGCAAGAGCCTGCTCGAGCAGGATCAGATCGAGGCAGTCCGCGGATACCTCAACGCCGCCGCTGCTGGCGGCAAGCAGATCGTGCTGCCCTCCGACGTTGTGGTTGCGCCCGAGGCCAACGCCGACGCTCAGCCCACCGTAGTGGCCGCCAACGCGATACCGCCGGACCAGCTGGGGCTGGACATCGGCCCAGACTCTGCCCGGGTGTTCGCACATGTGATCGGCAGGGCAAAGACGGTCTTTTGGAACGGCCCGATGGGCGTGGCGGAGTGGCAGAGCTTCGCTGCGGGGACCAAAGCTGTCGCGCAGGCAGTCACCGAGATCGACGGACTGTCCGTGATCGGTGGTGGCGATACCGCCGCCGTGGTACGTGATCTTGGCTTCCGAGATGACCAGTTCGGCCATATCTCGACCGGTGGCGGAGCCAGCCTGGAGTATCTGGAGGGTAAGACCCTGCCAGGCTTGGCGGTTCTCGATGATGGGGTATAGAGAATGACGCGCAAGCCGCTCATGGCCGGCAACTGGAAGATGAACCTCAACCATGTTGAGGCTGTTGGGCTTTTACAGAAGCTGACGTGGACGCTGGAGGACAAGAAGCACGACCCGGACAAGTCCGAGGTGGTCGTGCTGCCGCCGTACACCGATCTGCGGACCGTGCAGACGCTGGTGGATGGCGACCGACTGGAGATCGGGTACGGCGCCCAGGACGTGTCAGCCTTCGACAACGGCGCGTACACCGGCGACATCTCCGCCGACATGCTGGTGAAGCTGGGTTGCCGCTACGTCGTGGTCGGGCACTCCGAGCGCCGCCGGTTCCACGGCGAGGATGACAACATCGTGAATGCCAAGACGCTGAAGGCGGTCTCGCGGGGCATGGTCCCGATCGTCTGTGTCGGCGAGCGCCTCGCCATTCGGGAGCAGTTCCGGCACGTGCCGGACACTTTGCACCATGTGGAGGGCGCGCTCGTTGGTCTGACGTCGGAGCAGGTTGCGAACATGGTCATCGCGTACGAGCCGGTCTGGGCGATCGGCACCGGACGTGTCGCCACACCCGAGGACGCCCAGGAGGTCTGTGCGGCAATCCGCGGCTGGATCCGGGAGCGGCACAGCAGCGAAGTCGCAGACCGGATTCGGATTCTCTACGGTGGATCGGTCAATGCCAGGAACGTTGCCGCCTTGATGGCTCAGCCCGACATCGACGGTTGCCTCGTCGGCGCCGCCAGCCTGAAGGTCGACGAGTTTTCTGCTATTGCGCGATTTTACGAAATGCCACTGATCTGACCGGGCCGAGAGTCCCGCGCTGGTGGAGTTTTGCCTTGTTCTCGAATCGGTGAGTTAGGCTACCTCCGTGCTCGTACCGCTCGTGACCGTGCCGATCCTGATCTTCTCCATAATCTTGGTGATCACCAGTGTCGCGCTCGCGTTGTTCGTACTGATGCACAAAGGCCGCGGCGGCGGTTTGTCTGATCTCTTCGGTGGCGGGATCTCTTCCTCCCTCGGTGGATCCTCAGTCGCAGAACGAAATCTCGACCGGCTCACCATCATCATCGGAGTGGTTTGGCTAGCGGCAATTGTGGCGCTCAACTTGCTCTACAAGTTGGGTGGCTGACTGCCAAGACCATCGGCCGGTCATCGAAGGAAAGACACTGACTCATCCACAGCTAGGAAGGGCGAGGTAGAAGGAACGTGGCTGGCGGAAGTGCCATTCGTGGTAGCCGGGTGGGCGCTGGACCGATGGGCGAGGCCGAGCGGGGTGACGCCGCGCCGCGTAACTATGTCTCGTACTTTTGCTCACAAGGTCATGAGACGCGGCCCGCATTTGCTGCAGATGCCGCCATTCCGAACGCCTGGGACTGCCCGCGGTGCGGCTTGCCAGCGAACCTCGACTCCTTGAATCCACCTCCCCCGCCGAAGATCGAGCCGTACAAAACCCACCTCGCCTACGTCAAGGAACGCCGCACCGACAAGGAGGCGGCCGACATCCTCACCGAGGCGCTGCAAGCCCTCCGGGCGCGGCGCGAACGCGGCGAAGTCATCTATTGATTTGGAGCTGCTCGCGCATCGCGCGCGTGGGTCCGCCTACTTCGTCGTCGCTGGCAGAGGAAGAGCGCCTCTGCTCCCTCCTCCTCAGTACGGCGGGCGCGCGATTCCCGACGCTCGCAGCTGATCGAAGCTTCTGCGCATGACTGGCTATCGCGCCATGATCCGGCATGCGGGTCCAGCTGATGCGCCGGAAATCGTAGCTGCATACGACTGGCTTTTCGCGCCTCCAGGTGTACGGCCGCCTCACTGGTCCCCGGCCATCGCGGCTGATCGGGTCGAGGCGGCTATTGCGGACGAGCGTGCGACCGTACTCGTCGCGGACGACAACGAGACACTCGTTGGGTTCGCGACCGTCTATCTCGACATCCTCTCCGTACGGTTCGGGCAGCGAGCCTGGGTCGAGGACTTGGCTGTGGCCCCGAACCGCCGCTCGAGCGGGATAGGAAAGGCGTTGCTGGATGCGGCCAAATCCTGGGCACGCGACCGTGGTGCCGCCCGGCTCGAGTTGGAGTCCGGACAAGGGAGGGTCGATGCCCATCGTTTCTATGAGCGGGAGCGAGCAGACGACTGGTCCCGATGTTTTAGGTGGACGCTCTAGGGCCGGCCTGGACTAAATGCGCCCACGCTGTTGAAGATCGGTTGGCAACTCCGCCGCGGCATCCCGATCCATCAGCCACAGGGTGCGCTCGACCCCGGAGACTCCCGCAGCCGGTATCTGCACAGGCCCTGCCCCGAGCAGCGCCATCTTTGCCGCAGCCGCCTTGTCGGAACCGCTCACCACGAACCAGACCTCCTGGGACCGATTGATCACCGGCAGGGTGAGGCTAATCCGCTCCGGCGGCGGTTTAGGCGAGGATCGTACGGCGATGACGTCGCCTTCAGCGTATGCAGAGGGATGCTCAGGAAAGATCGAAGCCACGTGGCCGTCGGGGCCCATACCGAGCAGACAGATGTCGAAGGCGACATCGCCCAGCTCTCGCGCGTACGCCTCGGCGGCCTGATCGAGATCGAGGTCGCCGTCACTCGCGGGCATCTCATGGACTCGCTCGGCATTCAGTGCGAGAGGCGCCGCAAGCAAGTCAAGAGCCTGCTTTGCGTTCCGGTCTGGATCATCAGCAGGTACAAAACGTTCGTCGCCCCACCACAGCTCGACCCGGGACCAATCAACGGCGGAGTTTGTTCCTTCGTTCGCAAGTTTCTGGTAAGCCCGGGTGGCGATCCGACCGCCGGTGAGCGCAAGCTGCGGAGTCCGGAAGTCCCGCTGAATCTCGGTGAGCCGCGCCATCAGTCGCGCGGCCAGCGCCTCCGCCACATCATCGGGTCCGGCATGGAGCAGCACCTCAGGGCTGGTCGCGACCATCTACCGGCTCCGTGCTGTCTGCTTGGCCACCTTGCGTGTGCGATCCGCCTTCTTTCCACCAGTCTTGCTGGATGCGATCTTGGCGGATGCCTTCTTGGCTGTCTTCTTAGGTGGGGACTCTCTGCGGCGGGTCCCGGTAGCACCATCCAGCAGTGACTTGACCGCCCGTTCGTAGACATCATCTGCGTCCATTCGGCGCAGCTCCTCAGAGATCAGTTCCGTGTAATCCCGTCGCTTCAGGGCGACCAGTCGCTCCGGCTGCCCCGGTACGGCGTAGTAGGCCAGCAGGCCGTCGGGCCGAGTGATCGCGATGTCGCCGGCTGCGGTAGCCATGCGCACCGCTGTCAGACCTGGCCCGGCGCTGATCTTGCGGGTCACCTCGACCTTCAATCTGGATTGCAACCAAGCCGCCAGCAGGTCAGCGGACGGATTTCCCTTGTCCGCCTCGATAAGGACAGACTTGATCTTGGCCGGGTACTGGTCCAGCGCGGCAGCCAGCAAGGCCCGCCACGGCGTCAGTCGGGTCCAGCTCAGGTCGGTGTCGCCGGGTGTGTAGTCCCGGGCACGTGCCTTCAGTGTCACGAGCGGGCGCGGCGAGGCTGCTGCGTCAGTCAACCGGCGCATCGCCAGCTGTGCCAGCTCGTCACCAGTCTGATTGTTCGGCGCCTTGCCGGGCCACCAGATCACAACGGGTGAGTCGGGCAGCAGCAATGGTCGGATCACCGAGGCTGGATGGGCCGCTACGGCGCCGCGCATCCTGATCACGACAACCTCGCCTGGTGTTCCTTCGCCGAGATGCACCTCTGCGTCCAGGCCGGCGTTCCGTCCTGCGGCGGTGACCACTAGCAGGATCCGGGACGGGTGCTCGCGGCCGGCCGCCATGCTGGCCTCCATGGCCCTCGGGTACTCGGACTCATCGCAGACGATGATCAAGGTCAGTACCATGCCCTGGGCCGGGCTACCCGCGCTGCGCCGGGCCCGGAGCAGTTCCGCGGAGATCTTCGCCGACGTGGTGTCGGCAAGGGAAATGATCATTATGGCCGCCTCCAGCTGAAGCCCTCTCGCGCCAGCATGAGCTCCGCGCCCTTGGGTCCCCACGATCCGGGTTCGTATGGCTCAGGCTGGTCCGGCAAACTCGACCAGTAGTCCAAGATCGGGTCCAGGATCTCCCAGGAAAGTTCCACCTCCTCATGCTGCGGGAACAGCGGCGGGTCGCCCAGCAGTACGTCCAAGATCAACCGCTCGTACGCCTCGGGGGAGGACTCGGTGAAAGACCCGCCGTAGGCGAAGTCCATGTTCACTTCCCGGATCTCCATCTGGGTACCCGGCACCTTGGCGCCGAAGCGCAACGTCACCCCCTCATCGGGCTGGATCCGCAGCACGATGGCGTTGTAGCCCAGCTCCTCCGTGTCGGTCTCGCTGAAGGGGAGATGCGGCGCCTGCTTGAAGCCGAGCGCGATCTCAGTCACGCGTCGCGCCAGGCGCTTGCCGGTGCGCAGGTAGAAGGGCACGCCAGCCCAGCGACGGTTTTCGATGTCGAGACGGATCGCCGCGTACGTCTCGGTCTGGGAATCTGGCGGGATCCGATCCTCCTCCAGATAGCCCTTGACCTTTTCCCCGCCAGCCCAGCCGCCCGCGTACGCACCCCGGGCGGTGTGCAGATCCATCCGCTCTGGCGGTCGCGCTGCCGCAAGCACCTTCTGCTTTTCAGCACGGAGTTGGCTGGCCTCGAACGAAGTCGGTTCCTCCATCGCTGTCAGCGCGAGCAGCTGCAACAGGTGGTTCTGAATAACATCGCGGGCGATGCCGATCCCATCGAAGTAACCGGCTCGGCCGCCGATCCCGATGTCCTCGGCCATCGTGATCTGGACATGGTCGACGTAGTGGTTGTTCCACACCGGCTCGAACAGCTGATTGGCGAATCGCAACGCCATCATGTTCTGCACGGTTTCTTTGCCCAGATAGTGGTCGATGCGAAACACCGCGGAGGCGGGGAAAACGGTGGAGACGATCCGGTTCAGTTCTCGTGCACTCTCCAGGTCGTGGCCGAACGGTTTTTCGATCACCACCCGGCTCCACCGGCCGGGATGCTCCTCGGCCAGTCCGTGCGTGCGCAGCTGGTCGACGACGGTCGGAAACAGCCCTGGCGGGATGGACAGGTAGAACGCGTGATTGCCACCGGTGCCGCGGGCCTCGTCGAGATCGGCGATCGTCTCGGCGAGATTGCCAAAAGCCTCCTCGTTGCCGATCTCGCCCGGCACGAACCGGATTCCTTCCGAGAGCTGCTGCCATACCTCCTCTCGAAAGTCGGTCCGTGCATTTTGCCTGACGGCGCCATGGACGATTTCGGCAAAGTCCTGGTGTCTCCAGTCGCGCCGGGCGAACCCGACCAAGGCAAAACCAGGCGGCAGCAAACCCCGGTTGGCAAGGTCGTACACCGCCGGCATCAGCTTCTTGGTCGACAGGTCTCCGGTGACACCGAAGATCACCAGCACGCAGGGGCCAGCAATCCGTGGCAGCCGCCGATCATGGGTTTCGCGCAGCAGGTTGGGACGCATCGCAGTGATCACGCGGCTCCCCTTTCCGACGCTCGCAGCTGGTTGGCAGTGACGTCAGCGAGCAGCCTTTGCGGCGTCGAGTTCCTGCTGAACGTCGACGACCAGCTCGTTCCACGACGCCTCGAACTTCTCGACCCCCTCCCGTTCCAGTACGTCGACTACGTCGTCGTAGGAGATGCCGACCCGCTCCAAATCGTCGAGCACCTGCTGCGCCTCCGCCTTGGTGCCGCTCACCATGTCGCCACGCACCTCGCCGTGATCGGCGAAGGCCATCATGGTCTTCTCCGGCATGGTGTTCACTGTGTTCGGAACGACGAGTTCGGTGATGTACATGGTGTCCGAGTAATCCGGATTCTTGACGCCGGTCGAGGCCCACAGCGGCCGCTGCCGATTGGCGCCCTTGGCCTCCAGCGCGGCAAATCGCTCGCCGCTGAATTCTTCCTCATACAAGCGCGTACGCGAGGCGCGCGTTGGCGATAGCGGCCTTGCCACGCAGCGCTAGCGCCTCGTCCGAGCCGATCGCCTCGAGCCGCTTGTCGATCTCGGCGTCCACCCGGGAGACGAAGAAGGAAGCCACGGATTGGATCTTGCTCAGATCATGGCCGACCTCCGCGGCCCGCTCCAACCCGGTCATGTAGGCGTCGATCACCTCGCGGTAGCGCTCGAGGGCGAAGATCAGCGTCACGTTGACGCTGACACCTTCACCAGTTACCGAAGTAATCGATGGCAGTCCGGCTTTGGTCGCCGGTATCTTGATCAACACTTGGGCGCGGTCGACGACCTTCCACAAGTCGGTGGCCTGTGCCGTGGTGGCTTCCGTATCGTTCGGCCAAATCGGGATCCACCTCGATGGAGACGCGGCCGTCGACGCCATTTGTTGCCGCGAAGGTAGCGGCCATGATGTCGCACGCATTGCGTACGTCATCGGTGGTAATCACCTTGATGGCGTCGTGGAGCTCGGCGTCGCGGGCCGCGAGCTCCTTGACCTGCGTCGTCGTACATGTGGCCTTGAGAAAGCGCCGCAGCGAAGATCGTCGGGTTAGTGGTGACTCCGGTGACTGAGTAGTTCGACACGAGGTCAGCCAGGTTGCCCGAGGTGATGCGCTCGCGAGACAGATCGTCCAGCCAGATGGAGACGCCGGCGTCTGCGAGGGCCTTGAGCCGTTCGTTCATGATCAGTTCTCCTGAATGAGTAGTGGTGGCGTCAGCTGCTCTCAGCTGATCGTGACGCCCGGGTGGGCTTCTACGTCTGCGGGACCCCGGGGCCCACTGGCTGCCGGATGCGTGGGAGCGGTAGTCCCAGTCGACGCATCGAGGCTCTCTTGGGCGGCTGCGACGACCGTCTCAGAAGTGAAACCGAACTCCTTGAACAAGACACTCGCAGCCGCGCTAGCTCCGTAGTGGTTGATGCTGATGATTCGCCCAGCGTCACCGACGAGGTCACGCCAACCGGTGCCGACGCCGGCCTCGATCGAGACGCGCGCCCTGATCTCGGGTGGGATGACGGAATCCTTGTAGCCCTGGTCCTGCTCGTCGAACCACTCCCGACATGGCATCGACACCACTCGCGCCTTGATTCCTCGCTCGGCGAGCAGCCCCTGAGCTGCGACAACGTACTGCACCTCCGAGCCGGTCCCCATCAAGATCACATCGGGGGTCCCGTCGCAGTCTTTGAGGATGTAGCCGCCTTTTGCTACCTCAGAGGTATCGGCGAAGCCGTCTTCGCCACGTGGGAAGACCGGCACCGCCTGCCGGGTAAGGGCCAGCCCGGCTGGCCGGTCATTGTTCTTCAAGATCGCCGCCCAGGCGGCGGCGGTCTCGTTGGCGTCGGCTGGACGGACCACATCAAGTCCAGGGATCGCCCGCAATGCGGCGAGATGTTCGATCGGCTGATGAGTGGGGCCATCCTCGCCCAGACCAATTGAGTCGTGAGTCCAGACGTAGATCACCGGTAGTTCCATTAGTGCCGCAAGCCGCACCGCTGGCCGCATGTAATCGCTGAAGATCAAGAAGGTGCCGCCATACGGCCGTAAGCCCCCGTGCAGCTTGATGCCGTTCAAGATCGCACCCATAGCGTGTTCGCGGACTCCGAAATGCAGCACACGGCCGTAAGGGCCGCCGCGGAACAACCTGCTCTGCCGGTCGGGTCGGCAAGAAGCTCGGCTCACCCTCAGGGGTGGTGTTGTTGGATTCCGCCAGGTCGGCCGAGCCGCCCCAGAGTTCAGGCAACTTGGGCGCGATCGCGCCGAGCACCTTCCCGGAGGCAGCCCGAGTGGCGATGCCTTTGGAATCGGCGGACCAACTGGGCAAGACATCCTCCCAGCCAGGGCTGAGCTCATTCTTGATCAGCCGCTCGTACAGCGCCTTGCGCTCGGGATCGGCCTCAGCCCAGCTGTCGTAGGCCCGCTGCCATTCCTGCTGGGCCTGCGCTCCGCGCTCGATCAGCTTGCGCGTGTGGTTGATCACCTCATCGGAGACGACGAAGGTCTTGTCCTCCTCAAAGCCGAGCACCTTCTTCGTCGCGGCAACTTCTTCGTCACCCAATGCGGCGCCATGGGCCTTGCCTGTTCCCTGAAGGTTGGGAGCGGGCCAGCCGATGATCGTCTTCAGGCAGATGAAGGTCGGCCGTCAGTGACTGACCTGGCCACCTCGAGGGCCTCAGCAAGTGCAGCGACATTCTCGCTGGTAGTGATGGGCATCGCCGCGGGTCCAGTCGACGGTCTGCACATGCCAGCCGTACGCGGCGTAGCGGGCGGGGTGTCCTCAGTAGAGGGCGATGTTGGTGTCGTCCTCGATCGAGATCCGGTTGCTGTCATAGATCAGCGTGAGATTGCTGAGCCGCTGCGTACCAGCCAGCGATGAAGCCTCGGAAGCGACGCCTTCCTGACGATGTCCCCATCTGAGGCGAGACAGTAGATGTGATGATCGAATACCGAAGTGCCTCGCGAAGCATCTGGATCGAGCAGTCCGCGCAACGCGGCGGGCCGACATTGCCATTCCCGACCGCATTGGCAATGCCTTGGCCGAGTGGCCCGGTGGTGACCTCGACTCCCTTGGTATGGGCGTACTCCGGGTGCCCTGGAGTCTTCGATCCCCAGAATCGGTAGGACTTGATGTCGTAGAGTTCGAGCCCGAAGCCGCCGAGGTAGAGCTGAATGTAGAGCGTCAGGCTGGTGTGTCCGCAAGAAAGCACGAATCGGTCCCGCCCAGGCCAATGCGTGTCGCTGGGGTTATGCCGCATCACCTTCTGGAACAGCAGGTACGCGACTGGTGCCAGGCTCATCGCCGTTCCTGGATGGCCATTGCCAACGTTCTGGACGGCATCGGCGGCCAGCACGCGTACGGTGTCGATGGCCTTGTAGTCGATCTCGGTCCACCCCTCCGGGAGAACCGCGTCTGAGATGTCGGTATCGGTCACACTCACGTGCCAGAAGATCCTTCCGAGGCGGCTCTACGGGCTGCTGGTAGGGCAGCCCGGACAATGCGAGCCTATCGGGGGCGGGTCGGCTGGGGATATAGGGTCGGGCCGGCGAACTGAACCTTGCGCTTGAGGATCCAAGAAGTCCACGTGGTGAGTGTCAATTCCAGCGCCGGGCCCTAGACTCAGCCTCGGTGACTGCCTCTGGGGGTCGCCGGGGACCAGAGTCGCCTACACAGTGAGCGAGTACAACCTGTGACGAGCATCGACGCGCCAGGTCGGGTGGCCGCCGACGACGACCGCATAACCCGTGTTGATCTTGGGGTGAGAGCAGTTCGCCGCAGTCCTCAGCTGACCCGTGTTCGCCACGTTGCCGCCGCATATCTGGGGCTCACCAAACCTCGTATTATCGAGCTTCTGTTGGTGACCACCGTGCCGGCCATGTTTCTTGCGGCGGGCGGTGTTCCGCCACTCAAGCTAGTGCTGACCACCATGATCGGCGGCTGCCTGGCGGCGGCAAGCGCCAACGCCTTCAACTGCGTGCTCGACCGCGACATCGACGAACGGATGCGACGTACCCGTCGTCGCCCGCTGCCACGGCACGCCGTCGGTCCATTTGGTGCGACGGTATTCGGAATGATCTTGGGCATTGCGGCGACGTTGTGGCTCGGATTCTTCGTCAACTGGTTGTCCGCAGCCCTCGCGCTGGGTGCCAACGCTTTCTACATAGGGGTGTACACCCTGTGGCTGAAGCGGCGCACCCCGCAGAACATCGTCTGGGGCGGCATCGCAGGTTGCTTCCCGCCGCTGATCGGCTGGACGGCGGTGACCGGCAGCCTTGCGCTCACTCCGTTCGTGATGTTCCTCATCGTGTTCTTCTGGACGCCGCCGCACACCTGGGCGCTCGCTATGCGCTATCGGGAGGACTACGCCGCGGCTAATGTGCCGATGTTGCCGGTTGTGAGATCGGCTCCCGCTGTGGCGCGACAGATCTTGATCTACTCGGTTGTGACAGTGCTGGTATCGCTGACGCTCTGGCCAGTGGCACACACCGGCTGGCTCTATCCAGCGGTCGCAATGATCACCGGAGTTGCACTTGTATGGCAGTCCTGGCAGCTGCTGGCCCGTGCGACGCGTGGCCTGACAGACGCAGCGTTGCAGCCAATGCGGCTGTTCCACTGGTCGAACTCATACCTCGCGCTGATCTTCGTCGCTGCAGCTGTCGACACGCTGTTGCGCTAAGCGCGAGGAACAAACAGCTAAGTCGCGGCGGCAACGAACGCCTGGAAAATACCGTGCTGAATCGGATCAGTGTCGGCAAGGTCCTCCAGATGCCACTGCACGCCCAGGTACCAGGCGTCATGATCGGCCAGGGTGACTGCCTCGATGGTGCCGTCCGCTGCGTGGGCCGCAGCAACCAGCTTGCCGCCGAGATCGGCGATGCACTGGTGGTGCGAGCAGGAGATGGTGATCCGATCATCGGTGACAACTTCCCGCAGCGGTGAGTCGTCATCCAGTTCGATGTCGTGGACGAACCGCCGATGGGTACGGCCGGCCTGCTCGGTCATGTCCTGCACCAAAGTGCCGCCGAGCGCCACATTCACCACCTGGTTGCCGCGGCAGATGGCGAGCAGCGGGATCTTGTCCTCGATCGCCCAGCGGGCCAGGGCGAGGTCGAAGCCATCCTGAGTTTCGTCGACGTTGTACAACGACGGGTGGGGTTTCTGCCCATACCAGCGTGGAGACAGGTCTCCGCCGCCAGGAAGCAGGATTGCGTCCGCCATCCAGAAACGCCGCTGCAGCGTTTGGACTTCAGGCTCGCGTAGTGGGGTGGGATGGACAACCAGGGGCTCACCACCTGCGTCCCAGACGGCCTCAAGCAACTTGGCGGCGGCCACCTCGGCTTCGTAACGCAACGCACTCGCGTCCGCGGAGAACCGCGCTGGAATGATCACCAGCGGACGGACGTGATCGATGCTCACTGATCCCAAGGCATCAGTTGTCCTTAATACGCCGGTCGTCGCGTCACGGACAGCATCAAGTTGGTGACGGCGGCGATGGCCAGCGATGCGCCGAGCAGGTGGAGCGCGACCAGCCAGACCGGTAATCCCAGCTGGTATTGGGCCACACCGATTCCGCCTTGCACAATCTCGACCAGTAGTAACAGCACTGCAGCTCTATTGCGCAGCAGCGCAAAGCAGATCACGCTCGCGGTAAGGGTCGCGTAGACCACGCTGGTATGCCAGCGCGTGAGGAGCATCGCGTCGAGGCCGTTCCGCGGTGCATTCTCATCACCAGCGTGCGGCCCGCTGCCGGTGACCAGGGTGCCGAGCCAGATCGCCAGCCACATCAGCACAAAGGTGACCCGGGTGACGGCTACCGAAAGGCCCGATACATGTGCTGGTCTGAGGTGCCAGGCCTTTCGCACCAGGCAGACTGCGAGCGCGATCAAGACCATCGACAACAACAGGTGCAGCCCCACCAAGTAGGGGTTGAGCTGGGTGAGCACGGTGATGCCGCCGATCACGCCCTGCAGCGGGATACCCAACGCCAGGCCAGCCGCCAGCCAGCGCAGGTCGGTCCGCGGTCGCCCATTTTCTCGATAGAGCATTGCGCTGACGAGAGTGAGGGCCGCAGCGATGACCAACACCAGGGTGAACAGCCGGTTCCCGAACTCGATCGCTCCGTGAATCCCGAGCTCGGGATGGGAGACGTAGGAGTTCTCAGTGCACCTTGGCCACGTTGGGCACCCCAGCCCGGAGCCCGTCAAGCGAACCAGGCCGCCAGTCACCACGATGACGATGTTCATGACCAACGAGACGATCGACCAGCCTCGCAACGCGTACGGCCCCCGTACGACCCGGAGCACCGTGGACAACAGTCCGCCCCTCCGAGCCGCTTCGGCCTCGGGGGGCAGCTGCTTCACGACGTCCATCGAAAGCCTTTCCACGCGGCAAGGCCAGCGGCCACGAGCCAGGCTAACAACACGACCACCGGCCAGCCCAAAAGCTGTCCGTTCGCTGCGCCGCGCAACCCCTCACCAAGTGCCGCAGTTGGTAGCGCCCCGATCAGCGGCTGCAGCACTGTGGGATAGCGATCAAGAGGAATGATGAGTGCCCCGCCGATGAGCAGCACCACGTAGATCAGATTGGCAAGGCCCAGTGTCGACTCGGCTCTAAGCCGACCCGCGAGCAGCAGCGCAAGGCACACGAACGTCGCCGTGGCCAAGATCACCAGGACTGCCGCCAGCAGCGCTGTGGAGGGCGCAAATTTAGGACGCCAGCCGAGGGCGAGGGCAGCACCGGCCAAGATCACCAGCTGGCCGAGCATGATCAATATCAGGGCCAGGGTCTTGCCTGCGAGCAGGCCTGGCTTGCCCAGCGGAGTCGTTGCCAGCCGCTCCAGCACGCCGTACCGTCGCTCGAAGGCGGTGCTGATCGCTACCGATGTGAAGGCTGTGGACCATACTGCCAACGCGAGCACCGACGGCCCAAGTAGGTCAAGACTGCCGATCGAGGCGCCGGCGAACCGGGCGGCCACCAAGATCGCCAGCGGTATGACCAACGCCAGTAGTAGTTGCTCGCCATTGCGGATGAGAAGCCGCGCCTCGATCAGTCCATGCCGGATGATCCGCTTGACGGGCGGTGCAGGCGCAGGAGCGGGGGAGAGCTCAAGCCCTGAGAAGTTCGGCCCTGACAGGTCCGGCCCTGAGAGATCCGGCACTCTCATGAGACCGCCCGGGCACTGGTGTGGCTGAGAAACACGCTCTCCAGACTTCCGCCGGACTTCGTGAGCTGTCGGACGGTGCCGGAGATCGCGACCCGTCCGTGATCCACGATGAACACATGGTCGGCGAGGGTTTCGGCCTCATCCATGGCATGCGTGGTCAACAGCATCGTGACGCCACTGGCGCGGAGCTCCCCCAGCAGCAGCCAGGTGGCGCGACGGGCATGCGGGTCCATACCGGCAGTTGGCTCATCGAGGAAAACCAGCTCGGGCCGCCCGATGATCGCGCCAGCCAGGTTGACCGCCTGTTGCTGGCCACCAGAGAGCCGCCGGTACGGGAGTCTCGCGCAATCAGTGAGTCCTAGCCGCTCGACCAGCGCTGGCACGGACAGCGGATTGGCGTAGAGACCGGCGAGATAGCGCAGCAGCTCGATTGCCCTGATCCCTGACCACGAACCGGCACTCTGCGGCATTAGCCCGATCCGGCCGGCCAGCGTGCGTGAGCCGGCCGGTAATCCCAGCACTTTCACTGTTCCTAGGGATGGCCGAATGAGGTCGGTGCAGCAGCGGATCAAGGTGGTCTTGCCCGCGCCATTTGGCCCAAGAACGGCGGTCAGCGCCCCAGTCTCCGCCTGCAACGTCAGCCTGTCGACAACCGTGCGGCGACCGAATTTGACGACTAGGTCGTCCACCCGCACAGCGCTGTCGGGACTGGGCACCGATGAATTCTAGACGGATTGACTGGGTGCTCTCACCGACCAGCCTTCGCTGAGTCGATGACCTCGATCGCTCGGTGCACCAGTTCCACATTGCCCCGCGCCGGTGACCCGTCCGGCAGTTCGAGAGTATCCTCCAGCCCAATCCGCGTCGGCATCCCGAGCGCCGCCGCATGCCGCAACACGGGCCAACAGCTGCTGCCCTCGCCGTGCAACAGGATCGGCAGCGCGTCGCCGCTGAGGTCTCGCACCGCACGATGGAGCCGGTCGGCCATCTCGACCGCGCCGACCGGATCGAGACCATCGGGCAGTTCCAGCAAGATGCGCAGGCACCGTTGCCGAAGCGGAGATCGTCCCCATGCAGCGACCGCTTCGTCGTGCCACAAGCCCGCCTCCACACCCACACCGCGCCGTAGCAGCGCAGCCGCGACATCGTCGGCACCGGCCTCGTGCCAATTCACCGAGGCGAAGTCCGGTAGCAACCGCCACTCGTCAATCGCCGCCACCCGGTCCCGAGGGTCGGGAAGCGCCCAGGCCCCGGTGGTCACGCCGAGCGGCATTCCCGGCGCAGCCGACCGCACACCTTCTACCACCGCTTCAAGCGAGTCGGCGGCGAAGGTGTCGATTCCCTCGGCGTCCTTCACGTGAACGTGCGCCGCATCCGCTCCAGCGGCGCGCACGCCCGCTACCTCGCGCGCGAGATCATCCGCGGTCACCGGCAACGCCGGATGCTCTGATGGCTTCCGCGGTCCATTTACACACGCCTTCAGTCGCATCTCCACATCCTGCCGCTTCACCTCGACGCTGCGATGGTGAGCCGGACTGAGCCAGAGTTCGTCGGCGGTGATGGTACGGATCTCCGACCACCCGCTGATCATGCAGTAAAGCGGGCCGAAGCTAACGCGTACCCCAGTTCCACGGTGGCTGCTCCAGCGGTCCGACATCTTGCAGCGTTGTGGCACCGAAGTCCTTGACGAGGCAGAGCGGCTGGGCGCCGTCTGCGGTCAACGCCTCGACCAGCGCTCGCGAATGGGTGACCACCACAATCTGGGTGTGTGCACTTCCATGAACAATCAGCCGAGCGAGCGCGGGGAGAAGATCAACATGCAGGCTGGTCTCAGGTTCATTGAGCACCATCAGCGACGGCGGTCGCGGACTCAGCAGAGCGGCCACCAGTAGAAGAAAGCGGAGGGTTCCGTCGGAGAGTTCGGACGCGCCCAGCGGTCGCAGCAGACCATGCGCACTCAACTCGAGGTCGAAGCGGCCGCGGCTCTCCACAATCTGGAGCCGGGAACCGGGGAACGCATCGTCGATTGTGCCGTGTAACGCATCGACGTCACCAATCTCGATGATCGTTTGGAGTGCGGCTGCGAGATCGCGCCCGTCCCCATCCAGCACCGGAGTTCGAGTACCGATCTGACTCTGGCGGACCGGGGCATCGGTGTCGGTGCGAAACTGGTCGTAGAACCGCCAGCCACGGACCTGTTCCCGTACTGCCAGCAGCTCAGGCGCTCGAACCGGGTCAAGCACCTCAGTCAAAACGCTCTCGTACGGTCGCAAGGTGCTCTCGAAGTTTGCCCAAGAATCACCGCTCGCGGAGCTGCCGCGGATCTCGACTGAAGCACGTTTGCGTTTGACCAGCACGGTGGCGGGCCGCATCACCGGTCCACTCCAGACCACTTCGCGTTTGATCTCGGGATCCAAGTTGAACGCCGATGATTCGGCTCGAGTTGGCAGCCCAAGGTCGATCAGGTACGAGAAGTCGTCGGAGGCAAAACCCAGCTGCAGGTTGACCGGTCCGGACCGCACAGTGCCTTGGACCGGATGCCGTCCTGAGCGGACTGCCGTGCCGAGGTGCTGCGGCCCGGCCCACAGAACCGACTCCAGTCCCCCCTCGCGGGCCAGTGATGAGATGACGCGACCCGAGGCGCAATCGGCCAGCAGTCGGAGTGCGCGATAGAGGCTGGACTTACCGGTGCCGTTGGCGCCGGTGACCACGTTGAGCCGCTCTAGTGGGAAACGCAGGTCACGCAGCGATCGGTAGTTCTCGATGGCGATCGTGGTCAGCACCTGCTGATCAGCCTCCCGCGAAGATCTCATCGAGGTTGTATGTGACGGGCTCCTCCAGCTGCTCATAGGTGCAGGATCGGGGGTCGCGGTCGGGTCGCCAGCGATTGAACTGGGCGGTATGCCGAAACCGGTCGCCCTCCATGTGCTCGTAGCGGACCTCCACCACCAGCTCGGGTCGTAGCGGTATGAAAGAGAGGTCCTTCTTCGCGTTCCAGCGGCTGAACTCTGAGCTGCGCGGCGTCCGAGTTCCCTCCTCCTGCTTGGCCCAGGCCCATGGATGATCATCGAATGTGGTGACCAGTGGCTGCAGCTCCGCAAAGAGCTCTTTGCGACGCGCCGCAGGGAAGGCACCGATGACGCCGACGCTGGCCAGCTCGCCGGAGTCTTTGTAGAGGCCGAGTAATAGTGACCCGATACTGTCTGGGCCGCTCTTGTGGATCCGGTAGCCGGCGACGACACAGTCCGCGGTGCGCGTGTGCTTGATCTTGAACATGGTGCGCTTGTCCGGCTGGTACGTGCCAGCGAGCGGCTTGGCCACCACACCGTCCAGTCCGGCGCCTTCGAATTGTGAGAACCACTGGACCGCCACATCGTGATCGCGAGTCGCAGGGGTCAGGTGAATCGGAGCAGACGCGCCAGCCAGAACCTGCTCAAGAGCAACTCGACGCTGCTCGAAGGGCCGCGTGGTGTAGTCCGTGTCGTCGACGGCCAGCAGATCGAAGGTGACGAAGCGAGCCGGAGTTTGCTCAGAGAGCAGCTTGACCCGGCTGGCGGCGGGATGGATCCGTTGCTGCAGTACCTCGAATTCGAGCCGGTCCCCGACCACGACGATGATCTCTCCATCGATGACGCAGCGTTCCGGGAGATTCTGTTTGATCGCCTCAACCACTTCGGGGAAGTACCGCGTCATCGGCCGCTCGTTACGCGAGCCGATCTCGACCTCGTCGCCGTCCCGGAAGACGATCGACCGGAAGCCATCCCACTTCGGCTCGTAGGAGAGATCGCCGGTGGGGATCTCTGAGACGGACTTCGCCAACATTGGCGCAACCGGCGGCATCACGGGCAAGTGCATACGCACATTCTCACCGGTCGAGCTGACGGGACTAAGGCGTGCCTTATTTGAACCCGCCAGAAGAATTAAGGCACACTGGCGTTGTGAAAAAATACCAGCGGGTCACTTCAGGTGCCGCTGGGGTTCCTCAGAGCGTAGAGACCGATGCCTCCACACGTCACAGAGTGGCGAGTTCAATCCTGGAGCACGGCCCCTCGACTGCCGCGGAGTTGGCGGAGCGGCTGGGGTTGACCCCAGCGGCGATTCGTCGGCATCTCGATGTACTGCTCGCGGCCGGTCATGTCGAGGCGCGTGATCAGCGCGTCTATGGTGCCCGCGGCCGGGGCCGCCCTGCCAAGGATTTTGTGCTGACCGACGCTGGACGTTCGGTGTTCTACACCGCCTACGACGGCATCGCTATCGAGGCGTTGGAATTTCTGGCAGCCTCGGCGGGCTCTGAGGCCGTGACGCGCTTTGCGGAGACCAGAATGGCCCGTGGCGAGAAGCGCTATCGAGATCGGATGGCAAACGCCGCACCGGGTACCACCAGGGCCCAGGCTCTTGCCGGTGCCCTCACTGAAGACGGCTACGTCGCTTCCACCCTGCCGTCAGCCCTCGGGGAGCAGCTCTGTCAGCATCATTGCCCGGTGGCACATGTCGCCGAGCGTTTTCCGCAGATCTGCGAGGTTGAGACTGCGGCGTTCTCACGCCTCCTCGGTGTCCACGTACAGCGGCTGGCCACCATCGCGCATGGCGATGGTGTCTGCACGACTCATGTTCCGCACGTCCGCAACACGACGACCGATATGACCGCATCAGAAAGGCCATCATCATGACCCAAACTCAGGATCCCACTGTCACCCGACCGGTTGGTACAGGCCAGACCCAAGATCAGCATCTGGCTGCCCTTGGTCACTATGAGTGGGGCTGGGCGGATAGTGATGTTGCCGGAGCCTCGGCGCAACGTGGCCTGACCCCTGAGGTGGTCGCCAACATCTCCCGGCTCAAGAACGAGCCGAAATGGATGCTTGATCTGCGGCTCAAAGGCCACCGCCTCTTTGGCCGCAAGCCGTTGCCGACCTGGGGGGCCGAGCTCGGCGACATCGACTTCGACAACATCAAGTACTTCGTGCGCTCCACCGAGAAGCAGGCGACGTCCTGGGATGATCTGCCGGCCGACATCAAGAACACCTACGACAAGCTGGGTATCCCCGAGGCGGAGAAGGCACGCTTGGTGTCCGGCGTTGCGGCCCAGTACGAATCAGAGGTGGTTTACCACAAGATCAACGAAGAGCTCGAGCGCCAAGGCGTGATCTTCCTTGACACCGACACCGGGCTCAAGGAGCACGAGGAGCTCTTCAAGGAGTACTTCGGCACCGTCATCCCGGTCGGGGACAACAAGTTCGCGTCCCTGAATACCGCCGTCTGGTCGGGTGGCTCGTTCATCTACGTGCCGAAGGGCGTCCACGTGGAGATCCCGCTGCAGGCCTATTTCCGGATCAACACCGAGAACATGGGCCAGTTCGAGCGGACCTTGATCATCGTCGACGAGGGCGCATACGTGCACTATGTCGAGGGCTGCACGGCGCCGATCTACTCCTCCGACTCCTTGCATTCGGCCGTGGTGGAGATCATCGTCAAGAAGAACGCACGCTGCCGCTACACCACGATCCAGAACTGGTCGAACAACGTCTACAACCTGGTGACCAAGCGGGCCACCTGTGAAGAGGGCGCGACCATGGAGTGGATCGACGGCAACATCGGGTCCAAGGTCACCATGAAGTACCCGGCGGTCTACCTGATGGGGGAGCACTCTCGTGGGGAGACCCTGTCGGTCGCTTTTGCCGGCGAGGGTCAGCATCAAGACGCCGGGTCCAAGATGGTGCACTGTGCGCCCCACACCTCCAGCTCGATCATTTCCAAGTCGGTTGCTCGGGGTGGCGGGCGTACGTCGTACCGCGGGTTGGTCCAGGTGCAGGAAGGCGCCCACCACTCGGCCAGCACGGTGAAGTGTGACGCGCTCCTGGTTGACACCATCAGCCGCTCCGACACCTATCCCTACGTCGACGTACGCGAGGACGACGTGTCGATGGGCCACGAGGCGACGGTGTCCAAAGTCAGCGAAGATCAACTGTTCTACCTGAGGAGCCGAGGCCTCGGCGAGGACGAGGCAATGGCCATGATCGTGCGCGGATTTGTGGAGCCGATCGCTCGTGAGCTCCCCATGGAATACGCGCTCGAGCTCAACCGGTTGATCGAACTGCAGATGGAGGGTGCGGTCGGCTGACTGCGTCATCGCTGAAACCTCACCAGTACGGAACCAGAAAGAGACCCCTCGACGTGACCCTGCTCGATCAGGCTGCCGCCCGGGTAGCCGATGCGGTGGAGAGCACCCGCAAGGTGGCCAGCCGCCTGCACCCGCCCGGCTCCTTCGACCTCGCCGACCATCCGGTGCCGACCGGTCGGGAGGAAGCCTGGCGGTTCACGCCGCTGAAGCGGCTGAAGGGACTGCACGACGGCACCTTTGTGCCCGGCGGAAGCGCGCGCGTGGAGGTGGAAGCGCCGCCGACGGTCGGTTGGGAGTTGGTGGACCGCGACGATCCGCGGCTGGGCAGGATCTACATCCCCAACGACCGTGTCGCCGCCCAGGCATGGGTGTCGTTCGATCAGGCTCGGGTACTTTCGGTGCCACCCGGCCTGGAGTTGGATCAGCCGGTGCTGCTGAACGTCTTCGGTACGGGCAGCGATGCGGCGGTCTTCAACCATCTGGTGATCGACATCGGTGCCAACGCCCGAGCCACCATCGTCCTGCAGCACCAAGGCTCGACAACCCGTGCTGGGAACGCCGAGATCATCGTCGGTGACGGCGCATCCCTGATGCTGGTCTCGGTGCAGGACTGGGACGACGATGCCGTCCATCTTGCGCACCTACATGCCCGTGTTGGCCGCGACGCGAGCTACCGGCAGGCGCTGGTCAGCCTCGGCGGCGACCTGGTCCGGATCTCCTCCTCCGTCGACTTCGCTGATTCGGGCGGAGAGGCGGAGCTGTTAGGCCTGTACTTCGCCGACGCCGGGCAACATCTCGAACATCGGCTGTTCGTCGACCACAATGCACCGCACACCCGCAGCAATGTCGACTACCGAGGCGCCTTGCAGGGTCAGGGAGCTCACACTGTCTGGATTGGGGACGTTCTGATCCGGAAGGTTGCCGAGGGCATCAGCACGTATGAGTCCAACAAGAACTTGGTGCTGACCGACGGATGCCGTGCCGACTCGGTGCCGAATCTGGAGATCGAGACTGGGGAGATCGAAGGCGCCGGCCACGCGTCGACAACCGGCCGTTTCGACGATGAACAGCTGTTCTATCTGCGCAGCCGCGGTATCGACGAGGCCGAGGCCCGTCGGCTGGTGGTTCATGGGTTCTTCGCCGACATCATCCGCAAGGTGGGCGTACCCGAGATCGAGAAGCGGTTGCTCGAGGCGGTTGAAGCGGAGTTGGCGATCAACATAGGGCTGCCATCGTGACTGCCCTGGTTCGCGTTTGCTCCGTGGATGATGTCCCGCCGGAGTCTGCTATCCCGGTCGAGGTACCGCGGAATGGCAACCGTCTGGACCTGGCCATTGTGCACAGCAGCGGTTCCTTCTACGCCATCTACGACGAGTGCTCGCACGCCCAGATCCCGCTCTCCGAGGGAGACGTTGGCGACGGCGAGATCGAGTGTTACCTTCATGGGTCGCGCTTCGATCTGCGCACTGGAGAGCCGATCGGTCTACCGGCGACTGAGCCAGTTCCGATCTACCGCTGCATCGTCGAGGGCGACGATGTCATGGTCGATGTTTCAGTGCCGCTGGATCCCACCGCTGCACCTACCTACGCACAGGAGTTCTGATTCGTCATGTCCACTCTGGCAATTCGTGATCTTCACGTTTCGGTCGATACCGAGACGGGCCCGAAGGAGATCCTCAAAGGGGTTGACCTGACGGTCCGCAGTGGCGAAATCCACGCGATCATGGGACCCAACGGCTCGGGCAAGTCCACCTTGGCCTACTCCATCGCGGGGCATCCGAAGTACCACATCACCTCAGGCAACGTGACCCTCGACGGCCAGGACCTGCTCTCGCTCACGATTGACGAGCGGGCCCGGGCAGGCCTGTTCCTGGCCATGCAATATCCGGTTGAAGTGCCCGGTGTTTCGGTGTCCAACTTCCTGCGCTCGGCGAAAACAGCGCTCGATGGCGAGGCGCCGAAGCTGCGCACCTGGGTGAAGGAAGTCAATGGTGCGATGGAACGGGTCCAGATGGACCCCGACTTCGCCAACCGGAGCCTCAATGAAGGCTTCTCCGGCGGGGAGAAGAAGCGGCATGAGATCGTCCAGCTCGAGCTGCTGAATCCACGGTTTGCGATCTTGGACGAGACCGACTCAGGACTCGACATCGATGCCCTGCGCGTCGTCGCGGCCGGCGTAAACCGCTTCGCGGCCCAGGGTGACCGGGGAATCTTGTTGATCACCCACTACACGCGGATTCTGCGCTACATCACACCGGATTACGTCCATGTTTTCGTGGCGGGCCGGGTGGCAGAGCAGGGCGGTCACGAGCTAGCGGAGCGGCTCGAGGCCGAGGGCTACGACCGCTACGTACGGGCGGCTGCGGCAGCCGGAGCGGAGTAGCCATCATGTCGGTTGATGGTGGGCCGGAGTACCCGGCCACCACAGATCTAGCCGAAGCCACGACAGGCAGTCTGGCACTGGCAGAGGAGCCGATCGCCTTCGATGTGGAGGCAATCCGCGCCGACTTCCCGATCTTGGAAAGGACCGTCGGCGGCCGGCCGCTCATCTACCTCGACAGTGCCAACAGCTCGCAGAAGCCGCGAGTCGTCGTCGAAGCGCTCGAAGATCACTACCTCAACCACAACGCCAACGTCGCTCGCGCCATGCACATGTTGGGCGCCGAAGCGACTGAAGCGTTCGAGGATGCGCGCGCGCAGCTGGCGCAGTTCATCGGTGCCCACCGCTCCGAGGAGGTGGTGTTCACCAAGAACGCCTCCGAGGCGCTGAACTTGTGTGCCTACACCCTCGGAGCCTCTCTGCGACCGGGCGACGAGATCGTCATCTCGGTCATGGAGCATCACTCCAACATCGTCCCGTGGCAACTCCTGGCACAGCGCACCGGTGCTGTGCTGCGTTGGTTCGACGTGACCGATGAGGGGCGGCTGGATTTGGACAAGGCCGCGGCGGAAGGTCTGCTGAACGAGCGGACCAAGATCGTCTCCGTGGCGTACGTGTCGAACGTGCTCGGCACCATCAACCCGATCAGCCAGATCGCTGCCCTCGGCCATGCGGTGGGCGCCACCGTAGTGGTCGATGCCTCGCAGGCGGTTCCGCAGCTGGCGGTGAACATGGCTGATCTTGGGGCGGATCTGGTCGCCTTTACGGGCCACAAGATGGTCGGCCCAACGGGCATCGGCGTGCTCTGGGGACGCTATGCGCTGTTGGCCGCGCTGCCACCGTTCCTGGGTGGTGGCGAGATGATCGAAGTAGTCACCATGGCCGGCTCGACATACGCCCCGCCGCCGCATCGCTTCGAGGCGGGTACGCCGCCGATCGCTCAGGCGGTCGGCCTCAGTGCCGCGGCGCAATACCTGAGCGCGATCGGGATGGACCAGATCACCGCGCACGAACAGGAGATCACCAGGTACGCGCTCGAGGGCCTGCTGAGCCTGCCCGGAGTCACTGTGCTCGGGCCGAACGAGCCGGTGGATCGCGGCGGTGCCGTCTCGTTCACATTGACTTCTCCGGCGGGGCAACCGATTCACCCGCACGACGTGAGTCAGCTGCTCGACTCACGTGGCATCGCGGTGCGGGCCGGACATCACTGCGCGCGACCGCTGCATGAACGTTTCGGTGTGCAATCCTCCACTCGAGCCTCGTTTTACCTCTACACCACTCGGGCCGAGATCGATGCGTTGATCGAGGGCCTGGATTACACGATCGCTTTCTTCGGGGGGCTGCGATGAAGGTGGAGGAGCTATACCAGGAGATCATTCTCGATCACTATCGCTCGAAGCATCACAGCGGATTGCGCGAGCCGTACCAAGCAGAGGTTCACCACGTCAATCCCACCTGCGGCGACGAAGTGCGGCTCCGGGTGCACCTCGTCGGGGACACTGTGAGTGATGTGTCGTACGAGGGCGTGGGCTGCTCGATCTCCCAGGCGTCGACATCGGTGATGACGGATCTGGTGATTGGACACGACGTCGCGTACGGCATGAGCCTCTATGAGGAATTCTTGACGATGATGCAGGGCAAGGGTCAGATCGAGCCCAATGAGGAGCGTCTCGAGGACGGCATCGCATTCGCTGGTGTCGCCAAGTTCCCGGCGCGTGTGAAGTGCGCTCTGATCGGTTGGTCAGCGCTCCGGGACGCGATCATCCAAGCCCAGAGCGCGAGTAGCTAAGGAGATATGCCAATGACCGACACTCGCAGCTATCAAGATCTTTCGACCGATCCGCCCGGGCCAGAGACTCGGCCATCGGATCTAGTTGCCGATGATCTTCCCGAGGTGGATCTTGGCGAGCCATCGGCGCAGCCGGATGGGCAGCCCTCGCTGGACGACATCGAAGAGGCGCTCAAGGACGTTGTCGATCCTGAGCTTGGTATCAATGTGGTCGATCTTGGCCTGATCTACGGGTTGCAGTTCGAGGATGACGATTCCTTGACCATCGACATGACACTGACCTCGGCCGCCTGCCCGCTGACCGATGTGATCGAAGATCAGACTCAGACGGCGCTTGAGGGATTGGTCGACCGGTGGGTGATCAACTGGGTCTGGATGCCCCCGTGGGGCATGGAGATGATCACCGAGGACGGTCGCGACCAACTGCGCGCTCTCGGCTTCAACGTCTGAGCGCATTTAGCTGACTCCGGTTCGGGGAGGGCTGGGCGGCAGGCGCAGAAACGTGGTGGTCGTCCTATGCGGCACCTCGCGAGTTTCTATGGCCTAGGTTTCAAGCATCTTAGGTTTCTACCCCTGTCGCCCAGCCCTCCCCGAACCTTCTACAGAGGTGGCGCTCAGACGTGTGGCCGAGTGCGGTGCTCGCGACCGTCTTCGGTGGTCATCTCCTGCGGGTCGCGGCTGTTTGCTAGGCCCGAAGGCATGGTGTCGCTTCCATATACCTCAGGAACGACGTGCGACGAACACGTACTCGCTGCTCGCATCGTCGAAGGGTTCCCCGTCGAACCCGCCGTAGAGCGCCTCCAGGTCCAGCTCGGCGACGTCCAGCAGGCCGAGCCACTCGTTTTTGGTTGCCCACCACAGGGAACTCACTGAGCCATCGTCGAGAAGGATGTCGACCCTGTTGTCACCGACCGCGTACCGAATTGTGTGCGGAACGGGATCGACCTGAGGCACGCCGTCGAGTTGGGTTGCGACCCGGTGGTCGAAGGCGAAGGCGTTCCAGGCGAACCGTCCTCCGGGTCGCAACGCGGCGGCGACCCGCTCGAAGGTACGGCGGCGGTCGGTCCACGTCGGCAGATGCAAGAGCGCACGGAAGGGGCAGTAGATCAGTGCGGCTGGCTCCGTGAGGGCGAAATCTCGGATGTCGCCCTCACGTAGCTCGATGTCCACGCCGGCCTCTGCCGCCTTTAGCCTGGCCTGCGTAAGCATGGCGGGCGACCGGTCAATCCCGATAACCCGTCGGCCGGTCGCCTGCGCGACCGGGATAGCGACCCGCCCGTTGCCGACGGCAAGTTCGACAAGCGGTCCATCGGACCGGCTGGCGAGTCCGACGTAGAACGGGATATCCGCGGTCATGTGGGCGGACCACTCGTCATAGCGATCGGCGTAGGCCTCGTCCCAACTCATTCGGCCATGTTAGGAGCGTCTAGTGCCTATGACCGAGATCATGCGCTACTTGAGAAGTGATCTTGCTATCGGTTCGCAGTGGCGGTCGGCGCCCTCGTCAGCGGTGAAGGTGATCAGTTGCTTGGTTTCCTGGAGCTTCGTCTGCACAGGGTGATACATGAGGCCCACCCGATAGATAATTGTCAGCAGTCGGACGTGAGGGTGGTGCTTGCGATGACCGCGACTGTTCCTCGGTTATTCGAGCCAGACATGCTCGCAGACCCGAATGCCACGTACGCGCGGATTCGAGGGCCGGTTAGTTGGAACGAGCAGCTCGGTCTTTGGCTCGTTACTCGCCACGAGGACGTCCGTTGGGCATTGGGAGATCCGCGCCTCTCCTCAACCCTGGCCACCCCTGCTGATCACCCCGCGGACGGGTCAGCTCACCTGTTGGCTGACATGTACACCTTTGTCCAGTCCAGCCTGGTCTTCACCGACCCGCCGGACCACACGCGGCTGCGTCGGCTCGTCATTGCGGCCTTCGTTCCTACCGTGATCAATGAGCTGGCTGGGACGATCGGCACGATCACCAACCGCCTGCTCGATGATCACGTGGAGTCGCTCGACCTCGCTGCGCACCTTGCGCAGCCGTTGCCGATCGCCGTGCTCGGCCAGTTGCTTGGGGTGTCGATTTCGGATGCTGAAGGCGTTCAGCTGAAACAGTGGTGCGACGACTTCTTGCTGCCGTTTGGGCGTGATATCAGCACGTTGAGCGCGGATGAGTTGGCTCGCACGAGGTCGGCGGGCGTCGGGCTGCACGGATTCGTCGACACGATACTGAGCCGTCGTACAGCGATTGACACCGATGACGTCGTAGGCCGGTTGCTGGCGGGCGAGTCGCAGGACCGGCTCTCTGAGCAGGAGTTGTTCGCAAACATCGTCCTGCTGCTCATAGCTGGGCATGAGAACTTGACGAGCTTGATCGGAAACGGCGCCGCGCTGCTACTGGAGCTTCCAGAAGTCCGCACAGAGTTGGCGCGAGACCCGTCCCGCTGGCCTGCAGCGGTCGAGGAGCTCCTCCGCCTGGTGAGCCCTAACCAGTTCATCCGGCGCCAGGCCCGGGAGGATGTCACCGTCGGCGAGCAGGTGATTCGGGCGGGCGACACCCTGCTGCTCATACTTGCTGCCGCAAACAGAGACCCCGAAGCGTTCCCTGATCCCGACAGTTTCGTGTTCGACCGCCCACAAGATGTCGCGCTGGGTCACGGCGTCCATTACTGCCTCGGGGCGCCATTGGCTCGGCTCGAAGGCCGCATCGCCTTGCAGACCGTGTTCGAGCGGTGGCCGAACATCCACCAAGCCGGCGAGTTGGTGTACGCGGACAACTTCAACGTCCGGTTACTGCGTTCGCTACCAGTCGCCACCTCCTGAACGCGACAGCAACGCCAGCACGCAGGAAATTACCTCGCGGCGGGCAGGTCCGGCCGCTAGCCTTCAGTCATGACGATGATCTTCATGGTGCGTCGTGTCCGGGCGGCGGCCATGGGGCTGGCACCGGCTGGATCCGGACTGGGCTGAGCGGATCGTTGCTCGCGCGGCTATCCGGCCGGGTGAGCTGGTAGTCGACCTGGGTGCCGGCATCGGCGCCCTCACTCTGCCGTTACTGGAAGCAGGCGCACGAGTCATCGCGGTGGAGCTCCATGCCGGGCGCGCCCGTCGGTTGCGGGAGAAGGTCAGCGACCACGCCGCCTCAGTGGTCGAGTGCGACCTGGAGAACTTCGTGCCACCAGGACGTCCCTTCCGGGTGGTGGCCAACCCGCCGTACGCGCTCACCGCCGCAGTGCTGGCATTCATTGCCCACGCGAGGCATCTGACTGCGGCCGACCTGGTCCTGCAACGAGCCGTCGTACGGCGCGCCGTCGACCGAGACCGTCGCAACCTCCGACGGTTCCACGCCAGACGCGGCCTACTCCTCCCGCGAAACGCCTTTTTACCGCCCCCACCAATCGATTCAGCAGTCCTCCAACTGAGGCCGCGGAAGCGGTAGCGAACCCCCTCGCAACCAGCATCAGCCTCACTCTTCCGTACAGCCGCGACCAAGATCGCGCCCAATCAGGAGGGAGCGGGGCAACGGGGAACCGCGAAGGACGTAAGAAGTTTGAAACCTTGGGAATTGCAAACTCCGCCCAAACGCTAAACATAACTGCGGTCGTCCTGAGCGGTTCCCCGTTGCCCCGCGACCGACCTGGAGTTCTAGGAAGCGATCTTTGGTCGCTGAATGTCACGTACGGAAGAGTGAGTCCGATGCTGATTGCGAGGGATGTGGAGGTACGCGCGGGTGCGCGTCTTCTGCTGGAGCATGCCTCGTTCCAGGTGGCGGCTGGAGACAAGATCGGCATGGTAGGACGCAATGGAGCTGGCAAAACCACGCTCACTCGGATCTTGTCCGGCGAGTCCCAACCGGCTAGCGGAACGATCACCAGAACGGGTCCGGTCGGATACCTGCCGCAGGATCCGCGGACCGGTGATCTTGGTCTGCTGGCCAAGAACCGGATCCTGTCTGCCCGCGGCCTGGACGCGGTCGTTGATCGGCTGCGACGGGCCGAGCTGGCGATGGGTGACGATTCGGCTGATGTTCAGGACAAGGCAATGGCTTCCTATGCCAGGGCGGAGGCTGAGCTGGCGGCTGCAGGCGGCTATGCCGCAGAAGCTGAGGCGGCCCGGATCGCCAGCAATCTGGGGTTGCCCGAGCGCGTGCTGCACCAGCCGCTTGGGACATTGTCGGGCGGTCAGCGGCGCCGCGTCGAGCTCGCCCGGATCTTGTTCTCCGGCGCACCAACCTTGCTGCTCGACGAGCCGACCAACCACCTCGACGCCGATTCGATTGTGTGGTTGCGGGACTTCCTGGCTGGACATCCCGGAGGGTTGCTGGTGATCACCCACGACGTGGGATTGCTGGAGCGATGCGTGAACAAGGTGTTCCACCTCGACGCCAACCGCGCCGAACTCGATATCTACACGATGGGATGGAGGCGCTATCTGCAGCAACGCGAGACCGATGAGAAGCGCCGCAGACGAGAGCGACTGAACGCCGAACGTAAGGCGGACCAGCTGCTCAGCCAAGCGGACAAGATGCGCGCCAAGGCGACCAAGGCCATGGCCGCGCACAACATGGTCAGACGCGCAGAGCGGTTGTTGGCTGGGATCGATGGAGAACGGGCTCGTGATCCGGTGGCCAAGATCAAGTTTCCGAATCCGGCACCTTGCGGCAAGACGCCACTCACCGCGACGGATCTCAGCAAGAGCTACGGATCGCTCGAGGTCTTTACCGACGTCGATCTTGCTATCGACAAGGGGAGCCAGGTCGTGGTGCTCGGCCTCAACGGCGCAGGCAAGACCACCTTGCTGCGAATCCTTGCGGGCCTGGACGAGCCCGACACAGGTGATGTTGTGGCGGGTCATGGTCTTCGCATCGGCTACTACGCCCAGGAGCATGAGACCTTGGATGTCGGTCGTTCGGTGCTGGCGAACATGAAGACCGCCGCACCGGAGCTCGGCGATACCGAGGTCCGCAAGGTCTTGGGCTCGTTCCTCTTCTCAGGTGACGATGTCGACAAGCCGGCGAGCGTGCTGTCAGGTGGCGAGAAGACCCGGCTGGCACTGGCCATGCTGGTGTGCTCAAGTGCCAATGTGTTGCTGCTCGATGAGCCCACCAACAATCTCGATCCGGCCTCACGTACCGAGGTGCTGTCAGCGATCAAGCGCTATGCAGGCGCCGTCGTCCTGGTTACCCATGACGAGGGAGCTGTAGACGCTCTTGATCCAGATCGGGTGCTGCTACTACCAGACGGTGTGGAAGATCTTTGGAGTCCGGAATACACGGATTTGGTCGCCTTGGCCTGATCACGGGCATTTCCCTGATCATTGCCGGCATGAATTAGACCCGGGACGATAGATCATCTGGTCGCTTTCATGTGATCAACCCTCCGCATGCAATTGATCAGGCAGAAACTGCCCAAACGTGCCAGAAACGTGCTAGAAATGAGTGATCATTGATCTTGAGGTCTCGATCATTGGGTCTGGCAAAGGTCATCGTCCAACGGCGATGGTCCACGACAAAGGGAGGCGCAGTGGCCAAGGCATTGGCTAAGGGTTCACGCATTACCGGGGCGCAGCGGACGACGCTTGCTTCCCAGTACGCCAGGCGGTACGCCGCAGGCGAGAGCATTCGCAAGATCGCTGACGACGCTGGCCGTTCCTTCGGGTTCGTGCATGGTGTCCTCAAGGAAGCCGGGGTTGAGCTGCGCGGTCGCGGCGGCGCTACCCGCGGTGCCAAGAAGGCGGCCTCAAGCAGCTCGGCGCGGAAGGGCACCACGGCTCCGGCCAAGAAAGCCCCGGCGAAGGCAGCTGCGAAGAAGTCTTCCGCGAAGACAGCTAAGTCTCCAGCCAAGAAGACTGCCGCTAAGAAAGCGCCGGCCAAGAAGTCGTCCGCCAAGGCTCCGGCTAAGAAGACTGCAGCCAAGAAGACGCCGGCGAAGAAGGCTCCCGCAAAGAAGTCAGCCGCCAAGGCTCCTGCGAAGAAGACAACGGCGAAGAAAGCCCCTGGCAAGAAGGCGGCCGCCAAGAAGCGCTGATTGCCGATTCATCACAAGGCCCGGAAGCAGTTGCTTCCGGGCCTTTTCGCTGTGTCCATTGCGTTATGACATCGGTTCACGTGGCTCCGGCTTCTTCGTCGCCTTCGGTGAAGCGCCAGCGGCTCCCGTCGGCGGCTAATGCTGCTGAGGCTTCACGGAATGCTCCTGCAGGCGCCGGAGGCGAACCGACGTCATAACGCGGCTGCCGATCGCGGGCGCGGAATAGCCTGGGAGCGCCGTGCGTTCCAGCTCCGGAGGAAGCCCATGTCGATGTACATGATGATGCGACGCATGTCGCAGGATCCCGAGATCGCCCAGCATCAGCTCAGCCCCGGTGTCTTCTGGCGCGTGCTGCGGTTCGCGAAGCCCTATCGGCTCCTGATCACGGTTTTTGTGGTCCTGGTGGTGGTGATGTCGGCACTTAGTGTGACGCCGCCGCTACTTTTCAAACAAATCATCGACGAAGGTATTTTGCAGGGCAATCAGCGCATCGTGATCATCCTGAGCGTTACCGTTGCGGCTCTGTTTCTTTTACAGGCGGTCCTCAACCTGGTTCAGCGCTGGTTTTCTTCGAGGATCGGCGAGCGCTTGATCTTCGACATGCGAACTCAGGTCTTCGATCATGTGATCCAGATGCCAATCGCGTTCTTCACCAGAACCCAGACCGGAAAGCTCGTATCACGGCTCAACTCAGATGTGATCGGCGCGCAGCAAGCCTTCACCTCCACGCTGTCGACAGTACTTTCCAACTTGATCGGCCTGGTGCTGGTCCTCGCAGCGATGCTTGTACTGAGCTGGCAGCTCACCCTTGCGGCGCTGATCATGTTGCCGATCTTCCTCATCCCGGCCAAGATCGTCGGCCGCAAGCTCGCAGACCTAACGCGTCAGCAGATGCAACTCAATGGTGACATGTCGTCGACGATGACCGAGCGGTTCAGCGTCAGCGGCGCACTGCTGGTCAAGCTGTTCGGACGGTTTCCCGAAGAGCATGACCGGTTCGCGGAACGGGCCGGAGCGGTACGCGATGTCTCGGTCAAGATCGCCATGAATGGGCGGTTTTTGTTTACGTCATTGGGACTGGTCGCGGGGTTGGCCACGGCGCTGGTGTACGGCGTGGGTGGTTCATTGGCCATCGACGGCGTACTCACCATCGGTACGCTGACGGCCTTGGCCGGGCTGCTCACTCAGCTGTACGGTCCGCTCACGCAGCTCACCAACCTCCGCATCGACATCATGAATGCCCTCGTCAGCTTCGATCGCGTCTTTGAAGTACTCGACCTAGTGCCCAAGATCCGCGACGCCGATAACGCCGAGACCGTGACAGGCCCGGCCTCGGTGCGCTTCGAGCACGTCTCGTTCAGCTATCCGACCGCCGATGAGGTCTCATTGGCGAGCCTGGAGTCGATTGCCTCGCTGGATCAACGGCCGAGCGGTGAGGTGCTGCACGACGTCACCTTCGATGTCCCGGCCGGCCAGACCGTTGCACTAGTCGGCCGTTCCGGTGGCGGGAAGACCACGATCACCCACCTGGTAGCGAGGCTCTACGACGCCACGTCCGGAACCGTCTCGGTAGCAGGCACGGATGTCAAGAAGCTGAGGCAGGATTCGCTGCGCGCCAAGGTTGGCTACGTCACCCAGGACGCGCACATGTTCCACGAGACGATTCGTGCCAACCTGCAATACGCCAAACCTGATGTCAGCGATGCGGAGGTGTGGGAGGCGTTGGAGGCTGCACAGCTCAAAACTCTCGTCGAGAGCCTGGCAGACGGCCTGGACACAGTGGTGGGCGAGCGCGGCTATCGGTTGTCCGGTGGGGAGCGGCAGCGTCTTGCCATCGCCCGTTTGCTGCTCAAGGCCCCGCCAATTGTGGTGCTGGACGAGGCCACCGCACATCTCGACTCTGAATCCGAGGTAGCAGTCCAGCAAGCACTGGATCTGGCGATGGAGGGGCGGACCAGCATCGTTATAGCGCATCGGCTATCGACGATCCGCAATGCCGACTTGATCATCGTCGTAGATCAGGGTCGGGTGGTGCAGCGCGGCCGGCACGAAGAGCTGATGCGCGAGGGCGGGCTGTATGCCGAGCTCTACCGCACCCAGTTTGATCAGAGTCCGCGTTGGGCCCCGCCGTCGACCGGGATCACCGAGCCGGTCAGATAAGACGCTGCTGGGGAGAGCAGAAAGGCCGCGACTCGCCCGAACTCTTCTGGTTGGCCGTACCGGCGCAGCGGAATTGCCGCCTCTGCTTCAGCCCGCGCTGCCTTAGGATCCTCCTTGAGCGAGTTGAGGTACTGGGCACGCTCGGTCTCAATGGCACCTGGCATCAGGCCGATGACTCGCGTCCCTTGGGGGCTGAGTTCGTCGGCTAGCTGCTTGACGAGCATCCCCAAACCAGGGCGCAGGCCATTCGAGGTGGCAAGTCCCGGGACGAGTGTCTTCACAGAGGTCGATAGCACCCAGGCAATGCACAGATCATTCGCCGTACCGTGCCGCACGACGGCGCCGCTCACCCGTAGCGCCGCCAGGAAGACCGACTCGAACGCGCTGCGCCATTGCTCTTCAGTGGTATCCAGCACCGATCCGGCGGGTGGGCCGCCAACGCTGATCAGTGCGCCGTCGAGCCGACCGAAGGCATTCAGCGCGAGAGCACAGGCCCTCTCGGCGGTGCCGGCATCGGTGAGGTCGGCCGCGAGAGCGACGGCCCGGTCCGGGCCCATTTGGCTGACTGCTTCGGCCAGCAGCTCGGCCCGCCGAGCGACCAGCACAACCCGCGCTCCGTCGGCGACGAGCTGCTCCGCCGTTGCTCGCCCGAGCCCGCTGCTGGCGGCAGTTACCAGGAATGCGCGGTCAGTCAGCCCAAGATCCATGATCAGATCTTCACACAGTCGCGTGAGCCTCGGCTGCGTCCTCGCGCTCTTCGCGTCGGGCTCGCAGATCACCCCTGATGAAAACAACGATTCCGGCTACGCCGATGGCGGTGAACATGAACCACTGCACGGCGTACCAAAAATGCGGGCCCTCAGAAAGATCCGGCAGCTGGATCGGTTGAAAGGCCCCCTGCTGCTCAGGCTGCACGGAAAGGAGGCCGATGTAGCCCGACTCGATCTCATAGGGCAGTGTCGCTGCGATGGCGTCTGAGTTGATCAAGCGGATCTGATTGCCGGCAGGCATCGTCGCGGCTCGCCGACCCCTCTCGTTGCGCCGTACGTGTCCCACCACCGTCACATCGCCAGTTGGCGGCGGCGGAGCCACCGATGGGATCCGGGTACCGCGCTCGAGCAGGATGAACCCACGATCGACCAGCACAGCGCCGCTTGCGGTGCGCAAGGGTGTCACGACCTCATAGCCGTCTGCACCGCCGTTGCTGCGGTAGCGCACCACAAACTGGTGTTCTGCGTCGAAGGTGCCCCGGGCCTCGACCCGTTGCCACTGATCCGCGTCGGTAATCGGGTGAGTAAAGACCTGCTCGTACGGCTGAACCGGTTTCTGCTCGTTGACGATCGTTGTGGCGTTGCGTTCCTTGCGCTGAGCCAACCGGTCGAGCTGCCAGTTACCCAAGCTGACGAAGGCGACGCCGAGCACGACGACGAAGACGATCAGCAATGCCCAGCGGAGCCACAAGCGGCGCACGCAGCCAGGCTAGTCCTCGGCCGCCTCGTCGTTCAGCAGCAGCGACGTGGCCGTCGCTGCAGCCGTGCTCAGTGCGGCCCCGCGCCCGACGGCAATCCCGACCAAGAAAGTGGTGAGCGGTGCGGCTACCCGTTCCACCTCATGCGCGGAGTCCCGAGCAAGGTCCAAGACAATCCGGACTGCGTTGTCGTCCATAGTGACGTCGCTGGTCGCCAGCTCGGCAGACAAGGTGGTCAGCCATTGCTTGAGTTCCATAGGGTCGGTGCTCCTCGGCCGGGAGGTTGTGCGGGCCTTGATTTGATCGTATGGGCCAGGATGATCTCATGGGACGAGTAACCCGGCACCACGCGGTGCTACGGGTAGGGCCGGGAGAGGTCGTTCGGCGTAGCGACAGCCTGGCCGTCGAGGAGCCGCTGGAGATTCGCCTGAACGGCGAGCCGTACCTGGTGACCATGCGCACGCCCGGGCACGACATTGACCTGGCGCGTGGCTTGCTCTACAGCGAGCGCATCATCACCGAGCGGTCCGACATCATGCTCGCCCGTTACTGTGCCGGTTCTGATGCTGACGGGATCAACAGCTACAACGTCTTGGACGTGACCCTTGCGTCGCAGATCTCCGCGCCAGCGGCGGTCCGGCGCAACGTCATGACGACGAGCGCGTGCGGTATCTGCGGCACTACGTCGATCGACCAGGTGCTGCGCGAGTCTCCGTACGGGGCGGATCGCGAGGTACAGGTTGCGGCTGAACTGGTTCTCTCGGCACCGATGCGGCTGCGACAGCAGCAGCGAGCGTTCGACCGCACCGGCGGGCTGCATGCAGCAGGGCTGCTCGGCCTGAATTCGGAGATGCTGTGCGTTCGCGAGGATGTCGGCCGCCACAATGCCGTGGATAAGGTCATCGGCTGGGCCATCGAGCAGCAGCTGCTCCCGCTGCGTCAGATGATCTTGGCCGTCTCGGGACGGGCGTCCTTCGAGCTCACCCAGAAGGCGGTGCTGGCGGGCATTCCGGTATTGGCTGCGGTCTCGGCTCCCAGCTCGCTGGCGGCCGAACTAGCCGAAGAGGCCGGGCTCACGCTGGTCGGATTCGTCCGCGGCGAAACGATGAATGTCTACACCCATCCTGAACGGATCATCTGGTCGACCAACGGGCAAATTAGACTCCACGCATGACCACACTGCTTCCATTTCCGCGCTTGCGTCGCTCGGATTCCGCAAGTGCGGAGGTGGCAGAGCGTGATCAAATGGTGCTTGCGGACGCCTTCGGTCGAGTGGCAACCGATCTGCGGATCTCGCTTACCGATCGGTGCAATCTGCGTTGCACCTACTGCATGCCGGTCGAGGGGCTCGATTGGCTGCCTCGTGCCGATGTGCTCACAGATGAGGAAATTCTGCGGCTGATCACGATCGGCGTAGAACGGCTGGGCATTACGACGGTACGACTCACCGGTGGTGAGCCGCTGTTACGCAAGAACCTCGAGCTGCTGGTCGCTGATATCGCGGCGCTCTCGCCTGCGCCAGAGATTGCCCTGACGACGAATGGAATTGGCCTGGCTGCGCGTGCGGAGAAGCTGGCCGCGGCCGGGTTGAAGAGGATCAACATCTCGCTGGACACACTCGACCCGCGCACTTTTGCCGAGCTGGCCCATCGGCCGCGGCTGCCTGATGTACTGGCCGGAGTCGCTGCCGCACGGGAGGCCGGGCTGAATCCGGTCAAGATCAACTCTGTGTTGCTGCGCGGTGTCAATGATCACGAAGCGTTCGGCCTGCTGCGCTGGGCGATGGCCGAACAGGTCCAGCTGCGGTTCATCGAGCAGATGCCACTCGATCCGCAGCACGGTTGGCAGCGCGACGGAATGATCACTGCTGCCGAGATCAAGCAACACCTCAGCCAGCACGTCGAGCTGGTGGAGGATCCTGAGGATGTGCTGACCCGGGGGAGCGCACCGGCGGAACTCTTCCGGGTAGTCGGCACTGGATATTCGGTTGGCATCATCGCCGCCGTTTCGAAGCCGTTCTGCGGCAACTGCGACAGAGTTCGGCTCACCGCCGACGGCCAGATCAGGAACTGCCTCTTCGCGCGCACCGAGTCCGACCTGCGGACGCCATTACGCAGCGGCGCGAGCGACTCCGAGATTGCCGCCCAATGGGTAGCCGCTGTTGCCAATAAGCAGCCAGGTCACGGCATCAACGATCCGAGCTTCCTGCAGCCCGATCGGCCCATGTCGGCGATCGGTGGCTAGTGTCCTGCGGCGCAGGACACTAGAGGGGCAGCACTTCCTTCAGGAATCCGCGGGCTGAGAGGAACTGCCCCAGGGACTCGCGATGATCATCGCAGGCTAGCCAGTGCTTACGACGATCAGCCGTATGGATCTTTGGGTTGTTCCACTGCAGGTCGTACGAGGCAGGCTGCCGACAGCTCCGAGCGGAGCAGACCAGCTCTTCAGGATCATCGGGAAGCGGGTCAACGCTAGCCGACACGCTCATTCGGCCGGTGTCGACTGCCGTCCTCCTCGAAGACCTCGTTGTCGATCGTCTCTTCATCGTGACCGGTGGTGAGCTGCGGGTGGTCGCTGGGCACGGCGTGGGTCATCTTGCCGGAGCGAAAATGCTGGTCGACCTGGTTTGCGGCAATGACTGCGATGAACGGCAATACCACGGCGCAGGCGAACAACACCCAACGGAAGGTGCCAGACACGAAGATCATGCTGATAAAGCAGGCAGCGCGGAAGGCCATGGTGATGGTGTACCGGCGAACGCGAGACGACATCTCCTCGCTCGTCGCCATCCGGGCGTCGGTGATCAGCGGGGCTGAGCCTCTGCGGCCCGACTCGGCGACTGTTCGGGCGTGTGTGCCCATCTCGCCATCGGTCACCACGACAGCCTACGCCTCCTCGCTGACGATCTGGAGTACTCGGTAGCGTGACCCCGTGAATCCATCGCGCGTTGTCCTGGTGACCGGTGGCAGCAAGGGAATTGGTCAGGGTATTGCTGTGCGGCTCGCCCAGGCCGGGCATCGCGTCGCGGCAACCTACCGCAGCGGGGACGTGCCCCAGGGTGTTGTCGGAGTGCAGTGTGACGTAACCGATCCGGCCCAGGTGGAGGCAGCGTTCGCCCAAGTGGAGTCGGCAGTCGGGAGTGTCGAGGTGCTGGTCGCGAATGCCGGGATCACCCGTGACACCCTGCTCATGCGGATGTCAGATGAGGACTGGGATCAGGTGATTGCCACCAACCTCACGGGGGCGTTCCGGGTAGCGCGGCGGGCCGCCAGACCAATGATCCGTGGCAGATTCGGCCGGATTGTTTTCATCTCCTCGGTAGTCGGACAGATGGGTTCGGCCGGACAGGTCAACTACGCGGCATCAAAGTCCGGGCTCGTGGGGATGGCGCGCTCGCTGGCCCGCGAACTTGGATCGCGTGGGATAACCGCGAATGTGGTAGCTCCGGGTTTCGTCGAGACCGACATGACCGCCGACCTCGGCGAGGACCTGGTCAAGAAATACGCCGAGCAGATTCCGCTGGGACGGCTCGGCTCGGTTGCCGACATTGCCGGGACGGTCGAGTTTCTCGCCAGTGACGCCGCCGGCTACATCACCGGGGCGGTCATTCCAGTCGACGGCGGCCTCGGCATGGGCCACTGAGCGACGACAGCACAAACCACCTCCGACAGCAGAAGGGACATCTGTGGGCATTCTCGAGGGCAAGAACATCCTGGTCGCCGGCGTCACCCTGGACACCTCCATCGGCTTCCACGTGGCCAAGATCGCCCAACTCGAGGGAGCCACCGTCGTGGTCTCCAACTTCGGCCGGGCTATGAGTCTGACCGCCCGGGTGATCAAGAAGCTCGACCCGATCCCGCTACTGCTCGAGGTTGACGTCACGAACGAAGATCATCTGGCGGGCTTGCCGGCAGAGCTGGGAGAGCATCTCGACCGGCTTGACGGGCTCGTGCATTCGCTTGCCTTCGCCAATCCGGAGACGGCGCTCGGGGGCAAGTTCCTCGATACGCCGTGGTCCGACGTCAGTACCGCTCTGCAGGTCTCGGCCTATTCGCTGGCGTCATTGACGATGGCCTGCAAGCCGCTGCTGGCCGAGCCAGCCTCGGTCGTCGGACTGACTTTTGACGCGACCGTCTCCTGGCCGGTCTATGACTGGATGGGCGTCTCCAAGGCGGCGCTGGAGAGCACCAGCCGCTACCTGGCGCGCTACCTCGGACCGCAGGGAATCCGCGTCAATCTGGTGGCTGCGGGTCCGCTGGAGACGCTGGCCAAGAAGGCGATCAGTGGCGCCGATGCCTTCAACGAAGTCTGGGGCCAGCGAGCTCCGCTGGGCTGGGACCCGAAAGACATGACACCGACTGCCAAGGCCGTCGTTGCGCTGCTCAGCGACTTCTTCCCCAAGACCACCGGGGAGATGATCCACGTGGATGGCGGCTTGCACTCCACTGGCGCTTGACGGCGCTGATGGCCGCCGGACCTACTGCCCGCTCGCTCATCGAACTGCGTCTCCTTGACGGGCCGAACCTGTATTTCCCACGCCCGGCGGCGAAGGTAACACTCGACCTCACCGAACTGCTCGGGCTGCCCATTGCCAACGCCCGCGATCTCGGAGCCGAGCTCGGCTTGGGTACCGCCCGACCCGGGAACGCGGGCTCGGTGTTCCGGCAGCGTTTCGCGATACGGCTGGTGACCCAGATCGTCCGCCGGCTGGCCCGCCTCGGAGGCGTGACCAGGTTGGCGGTGCGCACCCGGGCTGGACAGGCGGTGAGCGAGCTGGTGGTGGCCTACCCGTGGCGTAACTCGGGTCGGGCCGAGGCGTTGGCGTACGGGCTGGCGCGAGTACTGGACAGTGTCGCCGCAGGGCCGCGAACCGTCACGGAGATGATCAATACCGAGGGCGCTGCGTTGGCCGCGGCCCCGCTTGGCTCCGCGCCGCGGCTGATCCGGCCGGGAATTCCCGTCGTGGCGATCACCGGCACCAACGGCAAGACCACCACGGCCCGAATGATCGGACATGTCGCGCGCCGGGCTGGGTTGTCAGTGGGCTGGTCGAGTACGGACGGCGTGTACATCGACGGTGAGCTGATTGAGGCAGGCGATTTCTCGGGACCGGGCGGTGCCGGTCGAGTGCTGCGCCATCCAGGGGTGGAGTTGGCGGTCACGGAAACGGCACGTGGCGGGATCTTGCGCCGTGGTGTCGGAGTCGCATACAACGACGTTTCGGTCGTGACCAACATCAGTGCCGACCATCTGGGTGTCGACGGGATCGACACTCTCGACCAGCTCGCTGAGGTCAAAGCAGTCATCACCAAGATCACCAAGTCGGATGGGTGGTGTGTGCTCAACGCCGACGACCCACGGACATTCGCGATGCGGCTCGGTACCAAGGCTCAGATCTGGGTGTTCACCCGCGATCCGGACTCGCCGTCCGGACGTAGTGTCCTCTCCGAGGGCGGTCGGATGACCACGCTTCTGGACGGTTGGATCTGCGTCCTCCGACCGGGTGCTGATCCCCTTCCGGTGGTACAGGTCATCGACGTGCCGATGACTTTGGCGGGCCTGAGCAGGGTCAATGTCGAAAACGTGCTTGCCGTCACCTCGGCGACCCTGGCGCTTGGATTCTCAGTTGAGCAGGTATCCGATGGCCTTCGATCATTCGAACCGAGCACCGAGAATCCCGGCCGGATGAACATCTGGACCGTCCCGGTTCCCGGCGGGATGATCAGCGTGGTGATCGACCTGGCCCACAACGAGGCCGGGCTGGAAGCACTGCTGGAGATCATGAACGGCATTCGACCGCCCAACGGCCGCCTGCTGCTGGGTGTGGGTACCGCCGGTGACCGCAGCGATGATGTTTTCGTCCGGCTCGGCGAGATCGCCGGGCTTGGCGCGGATGTTGTCGAGATCACTCACAAGGCGAGGTACTTGCGGGGACGCGGCATGGATGAGCTTGGCAAGCTGATCAAGACAGGAGCCGCTCATGCCGGCATGGAGATCCTCCGCGAGCACGACAGCGAGCTGGGTTGTCTGGTGTCGTTGGTAGGCGAGGCGCGCGACGGCGACGTTGTCGCGGTCATGACCCACCAAGATCGCGAGCTGCTGGAGGAGTGGCTCATTGATCATGGCGCATCGCGCGACAATGCCGATGTATTGGGAGCAAAAGTGAACCCAGTTTGAGCGGCTTAGTGCGAGTCCGGGTCGGGCACGGCATTGCTGAACTCGCGGTCGTCGGCAGGTCGGGCGCCCGGCTGCGCGTGATGACCGTAGGACTCCAGATAGGCCATGACCGCCGCATGCTGCTCTACGCAGATCACCACCAAGTCGCCAGGGTTGGACCGCGACATCGCGTGCCGCACGCTTGCCAGCTCTTCCAGGACGATCTCGACCTGCTTACAGCGCGCGCCTTCGGCCATTGCCTGACGCGCTCCGCCGGCCACGATCTCGGCGACCTCTCCAGATGCGCGGGCGCGGAGATTGCTGTCCTCGCGCACAATCAACACGTCGAAATGCCGAGCCGCCTCAGCACCAAGCTCCCACATGTCCTCATTCCGGCGATCACCGGCAGTCGAGATGACACCTATCCGGGAAATCCGCCCAAGATCGTTCGTGGTCTCGAGAGCGGCACCGGTCTTGTCCACGAAATCGCCGAGCATGATCATTCCAGGGACGTTGTGGCAATAGTCGACGATCACCGTCCGGCCCTCCACGTCGACCTCATTGAGCCGGCCAGGGGCAAGGTAGTAATTGGTCGAGAAAGAACGCAGGCCCTGACGAATGTCATGCAGCGAGGCTCCTGCCGCAAAGGCCGCCGCGGCCGCCGCCATGGCGTTTTGGACGTTCATGGTGGCGCGGCCACTGAAGGTCGCAGGTAACAGGTGGGTCCAGGCCAACTGCATGGAGCGGCGCCCCTCCTTGATCATGATCATGTCGCCAAGATCGCTGTGCTCGAGTACGACGGCTAGGCCACCGCGACGGCAGTGATCATCAACGGAATCCCGGATCTCGCCGCCGGGTTCGGCCATGGTGAACCACACGATTCGGCCGGAGCAGCGCCGACGCATGGCGCGAACCAGCGAGTCGTCGGCGTTCAGCACAGCAAAGCCGTTACGCGGCACCGCCTCGACGATGACTGCTTTGACGTCGGCTAGCTGCTCCAGCGTGTCGACGCCGCGCAGGCCCAGATGGTCGGGCTGCACGTTCAGTACCACGCCAACGTCATTCCGCTCATAGCCCAAGCCCTCACGGAGGATGCCACCGCGCGCTACTTCAAAGACTGCAAAGTCGACCCGCGGATTCTGCAGCACCATCTTCGCCGACCGCGGCCCCGACGCGTCCGAGCGGATAACCAACCGCTCGTCAATCACGACGCCGTCGGTCGAGGTCATGCCGACCTTCTTGCCGATCCCCTTGAAGATATGGGCGATCATCCGCGATGTCGTCGTCTTGCCATTGGTGCCGGTAACAGCGACGATCGGGATCCGACTCGGTGTGCCGGGTGGGAAGAGCATGTCGACCACCGGCTTTGCCACGTACTGCGGATCACCGATTGTCGGATGGGTGTGCATCCGGAAGCCGGGGGCGGCATTCACCTCGCAGATCCCGCCACCGGTCTCGCGTACGGGCTGGGTGATATCAGGCGCAATGAAGTCGATGCCCGCGATATCCAGCCCGACCACCCGCGCGGCCTCCTCGGCGATTTCGATGTTCTCCGGGTGTGCTTCGAAGGTGCGGTCGATGGAGATGCCACCGGTGGACATGTTTCCGGTCAGGGTCAGCTTGATCATCTTGCCCTCGGGCGGTACGTCGTCCATGCCGAAACCCTGGATCGCCACCAGATCGATCGCAGCCTTGTCGATCTTGATCCTGGTCAACACCTTTTCGTGACCTACGCCACGGCGAGGATCGGCATTGGTCTTGGCTACTAGCTGGTTGATGGTTTGTACGCCATCACCGGTGACATGGGCTGGCACTCGCTCGGCGATGGCCGCGATCTTGCCGTCGACCACCAGGCATCGGTAGTCCCGTCCGGTCACGAAGGTTTCGACGATCACCAGGCCGCCACGTGACTCCGACTTGGCGACGTCGAAGGCGCGACGTACGTCAGCATCGCTGCGCAGATCGAGCATGACGCCTCGGCCATGGTTACCATCGAGCGGCTTGAGGACTACGGGGTAGCCGATGCGGTTGGCCAGCCGGACCGCATCCTCGACGCTACGGACCGACTGTGACCGGGGAACCGGCAGTCCGGCAGCCGACAGCAGCGACAAAGTGAGCTCCTTGTTGCTGGCGATGTCAACCGCTACCGACGGCGTTTGAGAGGTCATGGTGGCCCGGATCCTTTTCTGGTGGACCCCCTGACCGAGCTGCACGAGCGATGCGGTGTTGAGACGCAGATAGGGAATGTCGCGGCTGACGGCCTCTTCCACGATCGCTTGGGTGGACGGCCCGAATGCGGTCCGCTCCCCGCGCACGATGAACTGCTCCAGCGCTTCGTCGAAGTCGAAGCCCGGGTCCGGGACGATCAGGTGGTTGACCAGCCGAACGGCGAGCTCACCGGCGGCCAACCCCACCGACTCGTCGTAGTAGGCGAAGATCACGTTGTAGCGGCCGCGCTCGCCCTTTACCTGCCGGGTCTTGCCGCGGCGCATGTCATGGCCGACGGTCTGCTGCAGCTGCAGCGCCACGTGCTCGGCTACGTGGCCAACCCAGGTGCCCTCGTAAAGCCGCTCCGCGAAGCCGCCTCGCCGACCGCGACTACAGGTGTGGTTCATCAGGCCCGGTAGCCGCTCCAGCAGGGCCTCGGGAAAGCCAGGCAGCTCGTTGGTCGGGAAGTCTTCGAGCACGCCAAGATCGACAACGAGCTGGATTGCTGGTTCGTAGTGCCAGATATTCGGACCGCGGAAGACCCTGTTAGAGATGATCTTGAGATCAGGGTGTGGAGTCGGGGCAACGCTCTCGGTCACGGAGTCTCCTCACAGGATCGGCTTGCTGCGATCCTGCCACTCCTCGGCATGCAGAGCTCGAAGCGGTCATCCGGTACTTGATATGTGACCGAATAGTCACATATCCTGGGAGCGTGGAGCAGGGAACCGAGGTCTTTCGGGCGCTGGCCGACCCCACCAGGCGGGCACTTCTGGATCGCCTGTTCAGCCGCGACGGGCAGACACTCAATGAGCTTTGCCAGGATTTCCCCGAGATGACGCGCTTCGGGGTGATGAAGCATCTCTCGGTGCTTGCGGAGGCCAATCTGGTGCTCACCGCACGGCAGGGACGGACGAAGCGGCACTACCTCAATCCGGTGCCCATCGAGCAAGTTGCCAACAGGTGGATCAGCAAGTACGCGGCTCGATTCACCTCAGCCCTGGTCGCGCTGGACGACCAGGTGATGGCTGGTCACGAAACAGGAGAGTCGAGGAGGCCTGAGTCGGCATGAGTCTTAACGCGCACGTCTATCAGATCTACATTGCCGCGAGCCCGGAGCTGGTGTGGGCAGCGATCACCGAGTCGGAGTGGACCAGGCGCTATTTCCATACGACGTCATTCGTCGAGCCGCCGCAGCGGGGCAAGGCCTACCGTACGGTCCGGGCCGACGGTCGGCCGGCTATCGATGGCGTCATCGAGGAGCTGCAACCTCCCGCAGAGGGGAGTCCGGGTCGTTTCGTCCAAACCTGGCACATCTTGTACGACGCGGCGTTGGAGCACGAACCGCCGAGCCGCGTGGAATGGACGGTCGAGAACGCTGGCGAGGGCCTCACTCGCGTCAGGCTCGTGCACGGCGACCTCGATCAGAGCCCTCTGACGTGGGAAAACGTCAAGGACGGCTGGGTATGGATTCTGGACAGCATGAAGACCCTGTTGGAAACGGGGCGTCCGCTACCTCGGGTGCGCGACACCGCGAGTGTCGCCGAAGCTGTCAGCTCCTAATCCGTAGAGGAACGCGGCCTGAGCTCGTCGAAGGGCTCAGGGCGCAGCCGCTTAGCTGCTCTTGTGGCGGCGAAGTCGCCGCTTGTAGGCGGGTGAGAGTCCTTCGGAGGCGATTTCTCGCGGTACGCCGTGCAGCTCGGCCTCTGCCGCACGCGCCTCGAGCACCTCGGGATCTGGTACGGCTGTCTGATGGGCGAGCAAGGTCCGGGTGGTGAGATCGAATTGGCTCCCAGCAGGTAGGACGTGCAGCACTGCCCCAGATACCAGTAGCGGAGAGGTGCGTTTGGCAACGAAGGCGTTGGAAATCAGGTTCTGCCCATCGACCACAGTGACCGCACCCCGGCCGATGACTTCAAGCCGGCTTCGGTCGTGAATGACTGCTGCAGTGTCCTCGTCGACACCCAAGCCCAGCAGCGAGGGCGACTGAGCAACCAAGGAGAGCAGCCGTCCGTAGCGGTTGCGCTGTTCGAAGTGCTGGTCGATCACCACGCCGCGGAGCAGGCCGAGCCCGGCGGAGAGCTGGCTCATTCGCTGCTTCGGCGTCGAGCCGCCGGCACCGAACGCGATCATGTGTTCAGACAAGATGCTGGCACCTGCTGACGTCCCCGCAACCACCGTGCCACGTTCATTCGCCTCCTTGATCGCGTCCCCGAAAGGGGTTCCGGTGATGAAGGAGCTGAGTTTGAGCTGGTTGCCGCCGGTCAGGAAGACTGCACTGACCGTGTTGAGCGGCTCAACCAGATCAGGGTCGTGCGCCTGCGTGCGGCTCTCCGGACGCAGCGAGATGACCTGACGGGCACCGAGCGAGGTGAAGACCCCTCGATAGACCTCGACCACCTCTATACCCAGCGATGAAGCGGAGGAGACGACTGCGATGCGCGCCTCCGTACCGCCGGCCGCTGCGACAAAAGCGTCCAGCACCCTGCGCCGCCGCAGTCTGGCTTCGGCGCCGCCGATCGCGAACAAGATGCCTGACATCAGCGTTACGGGTGGATCCAGCCGGCGGGCAGGTGAGACATGTGGGCAGCGTAGTGGACGGTGTCTGATTGCTCGCTCCGCTCGCTGCGGATCGCGCTCGGAAGCCGCCTACTTCGTCGTCGCTCGCCAACGAAAAGCGTGTCGGCTCACTCCTTCTCAGCACGGCGGCGCGCGCTCCGCGGTCTGATTGCTCGCTCCGCTCGCTGCCGATAGCGCTGTGTTGATTGCTCACTCCGCTCAGCGCAGCCAGCTCACAGCGGCACTGAGCGCATCGCCCGCTTTCGCTCGCACCCGGCGCAACTCCTGCGCACGACGGTCAGCCTCGAAGGAGGAAATGCTGGCTCCGTCGTCAAGTAAGGCGACGTCGCAGGCGGCGAGCAGCCGAGCCGCTCGCTCGACGGTGACCCGCTGGTGCGTGCTATAGCCAGGGGCGAGCAGCACCTCATCGGCAGGTGTCGGGCGAGCGCCTGCAGCAACCTCGAGCCGCGAAAGCGTTGCGGCCGCATCGATGACTACCTCATTCAAGGCCAGCTCAGCCTCATAGGGGCCGCTCGGAGCGAGCGGCCGCTCGGCGGTGAAGATTCGCCACTGAACGGCCTGGCCGACCCTGATCGGAACCAGCCCGAGGCCAGCACCACTGGCAACCACGGCCTCGCCTTGTTCAAGCGCGGCGAAGTTGAAGGGTGCCGGGCCACGCAGTGGGGCAAGGGAGCCTGGCACGGGGAGAGCGAGGAACCATCCCTCTGGCTCAGCAGCGAGCAGCGCCTCCAAGGCAGCGTCGAGTGTCGACGCCTGCAACGGATCCAGGCCCAGGGCACCGTCCGGATCAATCACATGATGGGCGACGTCGTGACCAACAATTGCCCGCTCCGCCTGCTCAATGGACTGTTGACCTTTGATCATCGAGTTCAGGTTCGCGGTCATCCGAACCGAGGGCAGCGCGTCCATCGCCCTACGGTAATCGGCTGGTGGCAGCCCCAAAAACTGTAGGTTGAACCCATGGCAGCTGTCGTCGATCTAGCTGGCGTGAGCATCGTCCGGAACGGCTCCACCTTGATCAGCGACATCACTTGGGAGGTTGATGAGGCCGACCGTTGGGTCGTGATTGGTCCCAATGGGGCGGGCAAGACGACACTGCTGCAGGTCATCTCAGCGCAGATCCATCCCTCGAGTGGGGTGGCCGGCGTGCTCGGTGAGGTTCTTGGCGTTGTCGACGTCTTTGAACTACGGCCACGAATCGGGCTTACCTCTGCCGCATTAGCCGAGCGAATCCCACGGAGCGAGCGCGTTCACGACGTCGTGGTCTCCGCCTCGTACGCGGTGGTCGGCCGCTGGCGTGAGCAGTACGACGAACTCGACCACGAACGAGCCGACGAGCTACTCGCCCAGCTCCGCATCGATGCGCTGGCGGAACGCACGTTTGGCACCCTCAGCGAGGGCGAACGTAAGCGGGTACAAATTGCTCGGGCATTGATGACCGATCCTGAGCTCTTGCTGCTCGACGAGCCTGCCGCGGGTTTAGACCTCGCCGGCCGGGAGACACTGGTCAATACCCTCGGCGAGCTGGCTCAAGATCACTACGCACCAGCTTCGGTTCTTGTTACCCATCATGTGGAGGAGATTCCGACCGGCATCACGCATGCCATGCTGCTCAAGGACGGCAAGATCGTGGCCGCTGGTCCGCTGCGCGACACGTTGACCTCCGAGAACCTCACCAAGACCTTCGATGTCAAGCTGAGTCTGGCCGAGGCCGACGGTCGGTGGACCGCGCGGGCGGTTTAGCCCGACTGGCACCATTGAGCTACAGAAATGACTGCGTCTGGAGACGACGATGGAGGTGAACTTGACCGACTGGCTGGGTGACAACTCCTGGGCGATCTGGCTGAGTCTCGCCTTTCTTTTGGGGGTCGCCGAGATCATGTCACTCGACCTGGTTCTGATCATGCTCGCTGTGGGCGCGCTTGCTGGAGCTGTAGTCGCGGTGCTGGCGCCTTCGCTGTGGTGGCTGCAGATCTTGACCGCGACCATCATCAGCATCAGCATGCTGTTGCTGCTCAGGCCAACGTTGCTCGCCAAGGTGCGCGACATGCCTGGCTATCGATCATCAGCCGCAAAGATGGTCGGCAGCAGCGGGGTGGCCCTTTCGCAGATCGACAAGTCGGGCGGCGAGATCAAGGTGGACGGCCAGAGCTGGACGGCACGTCCCTATTCCTCAGACGTGGTGATCGAGCAAGGCACCGAGATCGAGGTCTATGAGATCGACGGAGTCATTGCTGTCGTCTACCCGAAGCACGGGCAACTTCCCTAGAGAGAAGGAAGATCGTGGAGCTTGCATCCTTGATCGTCGTCTTGGCCGTCGCGCTGGCGGTGATCTTCTTCATAGCCAACGCGGTCCGCGTGATTCGCCAACAGCGAGTCGGCGTGGTCGAGCGGCTCGGTAAGTTCAAGCGCACGTTGGATCCGGGGCCCCATCTGGTCGTGCCGCTGTTTGACAAAGTCCGCTACAACATGGACATGCGGGAGAACGTCGTGCCGTTCCCGCCGCAAGGTGTGATCACCGAAGACAACTTGATGGTCAACATCGACTCGGTCATCTACTTCCAGATCATCGACCCGGTCCGGGCGGCGTACGAGGCCCAGGACTACATCAAGGCGATCGAGCAGCTGACGATGACCACCTTGCGCAACATCATTGGTGGGCTTGATCTTGAGGAGGCTCTGACCAGCCGCGAGGAGATCAACCAGCAGCTGCGGGTGGTCCTCGACGAAGCAACGGGAAAGTGGGGGATCAAGGTCAACCGCGTCGAGCTGCGTGCGATTGATCCTCCTGCCACCATCCGGGACGCCATGGAAAAGGGTGCTCGGGCGGAGCGGGACAAGCGGGCATCGATCCTGATTGCCGAGGGCCAACGGCAATCGCAGATTCTGTCCGCAGACGGTGAAAAGGAGTCCGCCATCCTGCGGGCACAAGGCGACCGCGAGGCTGCCGTACTTCGAGCCCAAGCCGATCGGCAGGCGAAGATGCTCCGCGCCGAAGGCGAGGCCCAGGCGATTACGACCGTCTTCACCGCCATTCATGCCGGTCAGCCCGACCAGGCGCTGCTCGCTTACCAGTACATGCAGATGCTGCCGGCGATCGCGCGCGGCGACGCCAACAAGGTGTGGGTCGTGCCCAGCGAGCTGAACGACGCACTTAAGGGTCTCGGTAGCGTGGTCGGCAACGTCGCCTCATCCGCCATCCCAACCTCTACTCAGGACGAGTTCACTCCACCGCCCAAGATCGACGTGCAGAAAGAGGTCGAAAAGCAGGCCGCCGAAGAGGCGGAAGCCTTGCGGCGTTCGGTTCAGGAGGCAATTCAGGTGGCCCAGGAACTGGAGCGTCCAGTGCTTCCAGCAGCGTTCGACACACCTGAGCAGGCCTCCGATGCGGCCACTCCGAACGGCCAGTATGAGCAGGAGAGCCAGCCGAACCTGACCCAGTGACCTGGCTGGACCTTGTGGCGCTGCTCGTTGCCGGAGCGGCCGCAGGGTTGATCAACACTGTCGTCGGCTCGGGGACCTTGATCACTTTTCCCACCCTGCTGGCACTTGGTGTGCCACCGGTGATCGCCAACGTCTCCAACACCGTGGGACTGACACCTGGCTCGCTGTCGGGCGCATGGGCTACCGGCCGGGAGCTCACCGGTGAGCGGCGGCGCCTGCTGTGGTTGGGAACCGCTTCACTCCTGGGCGGCATTGCCGGTGCATTGCTGCTGCTGTGGCTGCCGTCGGCGGCTTTTGACACCATCGTCCCGGTCCTGATCGGCATTGGTTGCGTGCTGGTCATACTGCAGCCCTTCATCTCCACCAGACTTGCCGTCCGGCGCGCCCGGCTCGGCCTGGATACTGGGTCGGTGCACGGCCCGATTCTGTTGTGGCTGGCGGTAGCCCTCGTCGGCGTGTACGGCGGATACTTCGGAGCTGCCCAGGGAGTCTTGTTGATCGCGATCTTGGGAATCGGACTGGCCGAGCCCTTGCTCAAGATCAATGCGATCAAGAACGTGCTGGCCACGATCGCCAACGCAATCGCCAGCGTGGTGTTCATCATCGTCAGTGAGGTGAATTGGCCTGCAGCGATCGCGATCGCCGTCGGATCGGTGCTCGGCGCCCAGGTTGGTGGCAGGGTCGGTCGGAAGCTGCCGCCCACGGTCTACCGGGTGATCATCGTAGCTGTCGGCCTTGCCGCGATTGTCAGTCTTTTATCGTGAGCTGCTCGCGCATCGCGCTCTGTGGCCGCCTACTTCGTCGTCTCTCGCAGACGATAGAACGTGTCCGCTCGCTCCTCCTCAGCACGGCGGCGCGCGATTGCCGACGCTCGCAGCTCGTCTCTTTGTTGATCTGGTTCGGAGTTACGAAACCGCAAGGGTCATGACTTCGGCGTACGGCAGGCTTGCCGCGGACCGCCCGGATATGGCGATCTTGCTCCCGCGGATACCGCTGCCGACGACGATCATGTCCAGCGCGGCAACCGCTTCATCGACGAGGATCGGCCAGCTGGCTGGCAGGCCGATGGGCGTGATGCCGCCGTACTCCATGCCCGTCTCGCGCACCGCGTCGTCCATGCCGGCAAAGGAGATCTTGCGTACCTCGAGCCGCTTCCGGATCACCCGATTGACGTCCGCTCGGTCATTAGCCCGCACCAGGCACGCTGCCATGATCGACACGTCGGCGCGCCGGCCGGCCACCACGACACAGTTGGCCGAGACCTCCAGTGGCACCTCGTACGCTGCACAGAACGCCGCTGTGTCTGCTTGGTTGGGGTCGATGGGAGCCACGAAGCATTCCAGCCCGAGTTCGGCGATGGCATCCCCGACGGGCCGAGCCAAGAGTTCGGAATGGTCGAGCGCGGGCTGCCAATCCAGAGTTCCGACGATATGCATGAGAGGAGGATCATAGTGAGGCTCACCATCACCGAGGCCGCAGACCCCCGGTTGGCCGACTATGTCCACCTCCGGGATGCCTCGCTCCGTCGACATCTGGAGTCCGAGCAAGGTCTCTTCATCGCTGAGGGCGCAAAGGTGATTCGTCGCGCCATTGACGCCGGATACCGGCCCCGATCGTTCCTGCTGGCTGAGCGTTGGCTGGCGGGCCTGTGCGACGTGCTCATCCGATGGCCCGACGCTCCTGTCTATGTCGTTACCGAGGATCTCGCGGAGCAAGTAACGGGCTTCCATGTGCATCGCGGAGCACTAGCTTCGCTGCACCGCGAGCAGCGGCATAGCGTCGAGGAGCTTCTGGCGCTGCGGCGACTGGTCGTCCTAGAAGACATTGTTGATCACACCAATGTGGGTGCGATCCTGAGGAACGCTGCTGCCCTGGGGTGGGACGGTGCTCTGCTGTCGCCGCGAGCGGCCGATCCGCTGTACCGCCGATCGATCAAGGTGAGTATGGGTGCGGTTTTCTCACTGCCCTGGGCCCGATTGCTCGACTGGTGCAGCGCACCAGAGCAGTTGAGCGGGGCGGGCTTCCAGACCGTGGCGCTCAGTTTGGCGCCAGATGCAGTCGAGCTCAATCAGCTTGCGGCAAGCATCACACCCGATACCCGCATTGCGGTGTTGCTCGGCACTGAGGGCGCCGGACTCTCGAAGCGCTGGTCGGATGGCGCCGCAATACGGGCCCGTATCCCGATGTTCGCAGGTATCGATTCACTCAACGTGGCAGCCGCGGCTGCAGTCGCCTGCTACGCGCTGTCGGTCCGGGGACTCACTGGCCAATCTTCGGGATAGAGGTCGGCTGCGTCCTCGTGCGACGCGTAGAGCTTCTTGCGAGCCCGCCCGGAGAGCCGGTCGCCGAACACGATGCCGTTCAGATGGTCGGTCTCGTGCTGCAGGCAGCGAGCAAGCAGGCCGGTGCCCACCACCTCGACGCTCTCGCCGTTCTGGTCGAGGCCTCGGCAGATGGTGCGGTCAGGTCGGGCCAACTCCATGTAGGCGCCCGGCAAGGACAGACAGCCCTCGTCGCTGGCGTGCAGCTTGCGTTCTTTGCCTTCGGGCAGGGTGACGTCGGCGTTGCACATCACACCGACGTGCCTGACGTGATCTTCATCAGGGCAGTCATAGACGAACACCGCCAGATCGGCACCTACCTGGGTGGCGGCCAGCCCAACGCCCTCCGCCGCGTACATCGTGGCGAACATGTTCCGCACCAGTTCGAGGAATCCCTCGTCAAAGGCAGTCACCAGACGAGTCGGCCGGTGCATGATCGAGTTTCCCCAGCGGACGATTGGCAGAATCGTTCCACCGGTCCGCAGCTCATCCACGGTGCTGATCTGAGAGGGCACGCCGGTGAGGGTACCGCGTGGCGTGCTTGGAATCCCCACTCCGGTGTTTCAGAGTGGTCAAGTGGCCGAGACGGTGTTGCCGCCGCAGTTCGAAACACTCCTGGACAGCTACCTGCGGCATCTGCGGGGACAGCGAAATTTGGCTGAGCACACCGTACGCGCGTACCGAACAGACCTGCTGGATCTGTTTACCCATCTAAGCCGGCTCGGCATCGATTCGTTGGACAGCGTCGACCTGAAGGCGCTGCGCAGTTGGCTGGCCAAGCAGCACAGCCTCGGTCACGCTCGCACCACGCTGCAGCGCCGAGCGGCTGCAGCGCGCGTGTTTTTCGCCTGGGCGCAAGAGACCGGTCAGCTGGCTTCAGATCCAGCCGCCAATCTCCGCTCTCCCAAGATCAGTCGCATACTCCCTCCGACTCTGGAGGCCGCCACTGCGGCTCAGATGCTTGATGGAGCTATTGCTGCGGCTGGGGACGCTGGGGGACCGGTCGCCGCACGTGACGCCGCCGTCCTGGAGGTCTTGTACGCCACCGGAATCCGGGTATCGGAGTTATGCGGCCTCGATCTGGCTGATCTTGATCGGGAGCGCCGAGTGGTCCGAGTCTTCGGCAAAGGCCGCAAGGAGCGAACAGTTCCACTGGGTATGCCGGCCTTACGTGCCCTCGAGGACTGGCTCGGAAATTCACGGCTTCAGCTGGCGACGGCGGAGTCGGGTCAAGCCATGTTCGTCGGTGAGCGTGGCAAGCGGATCGATCCCCGCGTGGTGCGCCGGGTGGTTCATCGTTCTCTTCAGTTGACCACTGGGGCACCAGATCTTGGCCCGCACGGGCTTCGGCATGCGATGGCGACCCATTTGCTGGAGGGGGGCGCGGACCTGCGGAGCGTGCAGGAGATCCTTGGGCACGCCTCGCTCGCCACGACGCAGATCTACACCCACGTAACGAACGAGCGGCTGCGTTCGGCCTTTGAACAGGCTCACCCCCGGGCCTGACACCCTTTATTTGAGCTGCTCGCGCATCGCGCTTGGACTCCGCCGACGTCGTCGTCGCTCGCAGACGAAACGACGCGTCTGCTCGCTCCTCCTCCGCACGGCGGCGCGCGATTGCCGACGCTCGCAGCTGAGTCATAGCCAGCTCATCGGGTTGCTGAGCCGTCCATTGAGCCACACCATCAGGTGTAAATGGCAGCCCGTCGAGAGTCCGGTGCTTCCGACTACGCCGATCACCTGCCCGCGGCTGACCCGCTGACCCGGATGCACCAGATAGCGCGCGGCGTGGTTGAAGGCAGTCTCCACCCGGACTCCATCGACGCTGCCGTGGCTGAGGAACAGCCGATTGCCGTAGGCGGAGTTGAAGAAGGCCTTGGTAACGACGCCGGCGTACGGAGCACGAATCGCTGTGCCGCACCCGGCGGCAAAGTCAGTGCCGTCGTGCAGTTTCCAGATTTTGCGCAGTGGGTGGAGCCGCATCCCGAACGCGGAACTCACAGCCCCCGCCACCGGATGGAGAAACCCGTGACTGCCCGGTCGTCCAGCAGCGGTCATGATCGCGCTGCCCGGAGTCGCCGAAGCGGCCGCTCGCGCGCGAGCCTGAGCTTCGCGTTCCACCACCTCTCGCTGCGACTCGGGTACCAAGCGCAGCCGGCCGCCGCGACCGCCCAGCAGCAGCAGCGGGTCGAGATAGCTCTTGCCCTCGCGCAGCCCCCAGTGCAGGCAGCCGTGACAATGCCCGCCCGTTCCGAGCACGCCGATCACCTGTCCCAGCGCCACCTGCTCACCAACGCTCAGCGTGCTGATCACCGGCTCGTACGTCGTGCGGACTGAGCCATGGTCGATGCTGACGACCGGCTTGCCGGCAATCGACCCAACGAACGCCACCGTGCCGCTCGCCGCCGCCAGCACGGCTTCGCCAGCTTTGGCGGATAGATCAACACCACGATGTCCGGAGCCCCAGACGACGGCTGGGGGAGCGAACTCCCGCTGTACCGCGGCCGCCATGCGGAGTGGCCAGCCGGCAGGCGTTGGCAGCGGAGGAGCCGCCACGGCGGGACCCGGAACGGCGAGCACGCTGAGGCAAACCGCCACGAAGGCCGCCACCTGAAAGTCTCGACGGAGGACTCGCACAGCGGCAGTCTCTGGACGCCGGCCAGAATCGTGCAGGCCCTGGCAAATCTGTGGACGACGGTCGAAGGCAGTGCTCATCTGTGGACGGCGGTGCCAAGGAGGCCTCTCCGGCCCGGCCGGCCAACAAGGTGCGTGAGCGCCGACCGTCGCATAGACTCACCGGTGCAGATCTGCAATCAGGTCTGACTTCGCATGCTCGCGTACTGGCTCCGGTCCGGGCGGCACATTCGGTCTCGATCTGCCGAGAATCAGGTCGAGCGCGTGTCGCGCGAGCATCAGGCAGTGCCGAAGGGTTCGGTGCTGAACAACCGTACGCCGGTGACCATACGTGCCGGCAAAGGAAGGAACGCGGCCATGGCCGTCGTCACCACACGCCAGCTCTTAGAGAGCGGTGTCCACTTCGGACACCAGACCCGCCGTTGGAATCCGAAGATGAAGCGGTTCATCTTCACTGAACGCAACGGCATCTACATCATCGATCTGCAGCAGTCGCTGACCTACATTGACCGCGCCTACGCGTTCGTCAAAGACACCGTCGCCCGTGGCGGCCAAGTGCTCTTCGTTGGGACCAAAAAGCAGGCCCAAGAGGCAATCGCCGAGCAGGCGACTCGAGTCGGCATGCCGTACGTGAACCAGCGCTGGTTAGGCGGCATGCTCACCAACTTCCACACGGTGATCAAGCGCATCCAGCGGCTCAAGGAGCTGGAAGGGCTGGACTTCGACGACATTGCCGCATCTGGACTCACCAAGAAGGAGCTGCTCGGCTTGCGCCGCGAGAAGGAGAAACTGGAACGCACCCTGGGCGGCATTCGGGATATGACGCGGACTCCTCAGGCGGTCTGGATCGTCGACACCAAGAAGGAGCACCTAGCCGTCGACGAAGCCCGCAAACTACGGATTCCGGTGATTGCCATCCTCGACACCAACTGCGACCCCGACGAGGTCGACTTTGCGATCCCAGGCAACGACGACGCTATTCGCTCAGTCTCATTGCTCACTCGGGTGCTCGCCGATGCCGTCGCCGAAGGTCTGATGGCGCGCTCCGGCGCGCAGACCGGTACAGAGGCGGAGCTTGAGCCGATGCCGGACTGGGAGCTCGAGCTGCTCGGCGCCACTCAGGAGCCTGCGCCGGCGACGCCGCACGACATACCCGCGGCCGACGCAGCTCCGGTGCCAGGCGAAGAGCAGCCTGAGGAGGCGGCGGTCGAAGCCCAGGAAGAAGCCGACAAGGAGCTGGATCAGGAGCTCCAGTCTGAGAACTTGGATCCTGAAAACGTCTACGACCCCGACAAAGGGTCGACCCACAGCTGACCCGCCACACTGAAAAGAACCGAGGACTACGCAACTCATGGCAACGATCTCCGCTGCTGAAGTGAAGAAACTCCGCGATGCCACGGGCGTCGGCATGATGGACTGCAAGAGGGCATTGACCGAGGCTGATGGCGACTACGACAAAGCAGTCGAAATCCTGCGTGTCAGCGGCCAAGCCAAAGCGGCCAAGCGCAGTGCTGAGCGATCCGCACCGAACGGGCTAGTGGCGTCGGTCGACGGCGCCTTGCTCCAGCTCGGGGCTGAGACGGACTTTGTCGCCAAGAACGAGTCGTTCCAGGCGCTGGCCGCCGATGCCGTGAAGGCGGTAGCGGCGAGCAGGGCCAACAGTGTTGAGGCGGCCAATGCCGCGGTCTTGCCCTCGGGCCAGACCGTCGGGGAGGCCGTTGAGGAGCTGGCAGTCAAGATTGGCGAGAAGCTCGAGGTGAGTGCCGCGGCATACTTCGACGGCCAGACCGCCGTTTATCTGCATCGTCGAGCATCGGACCTTCCGCCGCAGGTGGGAGTGCTTGTCCAGTACGAGGGATCGAACGAATCCGCCGCCCGCGGCGCCGCCATGCAGGTTGCTGCGATGCGCCCTCAGTACATCAGCCGGGACGACGTTCCTTCCGAACTCGTAGAGAACGAACGGCGGATCGCCGAGGCAGCGGCGAGAGACGAGGGCAAGCCTGAGCATGCTGTTTCCAAGATCGTTGAGGGCCGTGTGAACGCGTACCTCAAGGACGTTGCGCTGCTCGATCAGCCCTCGGTCACCGATAACAAGATCTCGTTCGGCAAGCAGCTTGACGAAGCAGGCATCAAAGTCTTGCGGTTCGTACGCTTCGAGGCGGCCGGCACGCAGTAGTTTCGTGCCGCTTGGCCCCTAACGCCAGCTGCGAGTGTCGGCATTGCGCGAGCAGCTCCACAGAGCAGAGAGGAACCCGCGGGTGAACGGTCCGTACAAGCGCGTGATGTTGAAGCTCTCGGGTGAGGTCTTCGGTGGCGGCAAGGTCGGCGTGGACCCCGATGTCGTGGCGGGGCTCGCCAAGCAGATCGGAATTGTGGTCCAGATGGGCGTCCAGGTGGCGGTCGTCGTTGGCGGTGGCAATTTCTTTCGCGGCGCCGAGCTGCAGCAGCACGGGATGGAACGCGATCGAGCGGACTACATGGGCATGCTCGGCACAGTGATGAACTGCCTGGCTCTGCAAGATTTTCTGGAAAAGGTGGGGGTTCAAACGCGGGTGCAGACCGCCATCACCATGGGACAAGTGGCAGAGCCGTACATACCCCGCCGCGCGGAGCGGCATCTTGAGAAGGGTCGGGTCGTCATCTTCGGCGCTGGCTCCGGCATGCCCTATTTCTCCACTGACACCGTGGCCGCTCAGCGAGCCCTCGAAATCAGCGCCGAGGTGCTGCTGATGGGCAAGCAAGGTGTCGATGGGGTGTATTCGGCTGATCCCCGTAAGCATTCTGACGCCATCAAGTTCGACGAGCTGACCTATGACGAGTACCTGGCGCGCAACCTTCAGGTTGCGGACGCCACCGCGATCAGCATGGCGCGCGATTACAAGCTTCCGTTGATCTTTTTCAGCCTGGACACCGACGGCACCATCGTCCGCGTGGTGTCGGGTGAGAAGATCGGAACGATCGTCCACGCCTAAGGAGAAGAGAAGCTGTGATCGCCGACATCATGCGCGAAGCCGACCTCAAGATGGCGAATGCGGTCGAGTACACCAAGGAGGAGTTCGCAGCCATTCGTACCGGTCGGGCCCATCCCGCGATCTTCGCCAAGCTGACCGCTGACTATTACGGCTCGCCGACGCCGCTGCAGCAACTCGCTACATTCCATGTGCAGGACGCACGTGTCGTGCTGATCAGCCCCTACGACAAGTCCTCGATGGCCAGCATTGAGAAGTCGATCCGCAACTCCGATCTCGGGGTCAATCCATCCAACGACGGCACCACTATCCGAGTGACGCTTCCCGAACTCACCGAGGAGCGGCGCAAGGAATACATCAAACTGGCCAGACACAAGGCCGAAGACGCCCGGATCTCGGTCCGAGGCGCGCGTCGTACGGCCAAGGAGGCCTTGGACAAGATGGTCAAGGACAAGGAAGTCGGTGAAGACGAGGTGGTACGAGCGGAGAAGCAGCTCGACGCAACCACGCGAAAGCACGTTGATGAGATCGATGAGGTTCTCAAGCACAAGGAAGCCGAACTGCTTGAGGTCTAGTGTTGACTGAATCTCCGGCCCCGCCGGCGCAGGCGCACGGCCGCGCTGGCCGCAACTTGCCGGCCGCCATCGGCATCGGTGTGGGACTCGGCGCGTACGTCGTGCTCAGCCTGGTGTACTTCAAGCCTGCGTTTGTTGCCCTGGTTGCGGTGGCGCTGGTGCTCGCCGCAGTCGAGTTGCACGAGGCGCTGAAGAAGCAGGGCATGACCTCAGCGATCATCCCTATTGCGATCGGCAGCGTCGCCATCGCATTCGGCTCCTACTTCGCCGGCCGACAGGAGCCAGTGATCTTCTCTACTACCAGCGTGCTCTTGGCCTCATTGGCGCTGACAGTGCTGGCGAGCCTCATCTGGCGGATGCCGAAGGGTGCTGCGGGCTACGTCCGCGACGCAGCCGCCAGCATGCTGATCATCGGGTATGTGCCACTACTCGGCTCGTTCGCACCGTTGATGCTCGCCGAGGAGCGCGGCAGTGCTCGACTGGTGACCTTCCTGCTGATCGTGGTCATGAACGACACCGGCGGCTATGTGGCAGGAGTGCTGTTCGGCAAACATCCGATGGTGCCCAAGATCAGCCCCAAGAAGTCGTGGGAGGGTCTGGGCGGATCCCTGGTCTTCGGTACAGCTGCCGGCGTCTGCATGGCCGTCTTCCTTCTTGACGTCCCGTTCTGGGTGGGCATCGTTCTCGGCGTGAGCCTGGTGGCTGCAGGCACCTGTGGTGATTTGATCGAATCGATCATCAAGAGAGATCTTGGGATCAAGGACATGAGCTCCTTCCTGCCCGGGCATGGCGGAGTGATGGATCGGCTTGATTCACTGCTCATTGCCGCGCCAGTAGCGTGGCTGATCATGTATCTGCTGGTTCCAGGCGGATAAACCGGATCGCGGGCCGCGGCCCGCTAGTAGCTGCCAGGATGGCGCCGTGAGTGAACTCGACCCGACCATCTACGACCTGGCTGAAGCCTTCGGTGTCGCCACCGAATACTGGGACTGGCAGGGCCGGCACGTCTCCGTCGATCGGGCAACCGTGATCGCCATTCTCGCCGCTCTCGACATTGACGCGTCGACTCCAGAAGCTGCCGCCGCCGCTCTGGCGCATCATCATCGCTATCCATGGACTCGAATGCTGCCGTCCTGCATGACGATTCGGCAGCACCAGACTGCCTCAGTGTGGATCCATGTGCCGCATGGCAGCCCGGTGAGTGTGTCGATCGATCTTGAAACCGGCGAGACTCGTCACGAGCTGCGACAGCTGGAGAACTGGACGCCACCACGCGAGATCGATGATGGCTGGGTCGGTGAGGCGTCGTTCGAGATTCCGGCCGATCTGCCCCTCGGCTATCACACCTTGAATGCCGTCAGCGGCGAGCGGCAATCCTCGATGCCGTTGATCATTACACCGGTGTGGCTGGGCTTCCCGGAGAGGATGGGCCAGCGTCGCGCCTGGGGATTGGCGACCCAGCTCTATAGCGTGCGCTCCCAGCAGTCCTGGGGAATCGGCGACCTGACTGACCTGGAGGATTTGGCCGTTTGGTCTGCTGCCGAGCACCAGGCGGATTTTGTGCTCATCAATCCGCTACATGCGGCCGAGCCGGTGCCGCCGGTAGAGCCGTCCCCATACCTGCCCAGCAGCCGCCGATTTGCCAACCCGCTCTATCTACGACTCGAACGCATCCCGGAGTACGCCATGGCCTCCGCGGCGCAGCGAGAAGAGATTGACAAGATCAGGATTAGGCTGCTGGACGAGACCGGCCAATTGAGTCAGATCGACCGGGATCGAGCATGGGATGCCAAACGCCAGGCCCTCAAGATCATCTACTCGATCCCGCGTACGCCAGGACGTGAGGCTTCGTTCGCGGCATATCGCCGCCGCGAGGGAAGTGGCCTGGAGAGCTTCGCAACCTGGGCGGCGCTCTGCGAGGGACACGGCCGGAGCTTCCAAGATTGGCCAGCCGCGCTGCAGCATCCGGCATCCCCAGCCGTTGCCGACTTCGCCGCTAGTCATGCCGCCACGATCGACTTCCAATGCTGGCTGCAGTGGCTGATGGAGGAGCAGCTGGCTGGCACCCAGCAAGCGGCTGTGCGGGCCGGCATGGCGCTCGGAGTGATGCACGATCTGCCCGTAGGCGTGAGTACCCGTGGCGCGGATGCCTGGAGTCTGCAAGAAAGTTACGCAAGGGGGGTCTCGGTCGGCTGCCCGCCAGATCCGTTCAACCAGCAGGGGCAGAACTGGAACCAGCCACCATGGCGGCCTGATCGCCTCGCCGCTACCGCGTACGCGCCCATTCGCGACACGGTCTCGACGATCTTGCAGCATGCCGGCGGCCTGCGTGTTGATCACGTGATCGGCCTGTTCCGACTGTGGTGGATCCCCCACGGTATGGGCCCAACGCAGGGCACCTACGTCCGTTACGACCACGAGGCCATGATCGGCATTCTTGCGCTCGAGGCTCACCGGGCGGGCGCGGTAGTGGTTGGGGAAGATCTCGGCACCGTGGAGCCGTGGGTGCGCGACTACCTTCGGGAACGCGGCATCCTGGGAACGTCGATCTTGTGGTTCGAGTTCGACTGGGATGGGGACGGTGCACCGCTGCCGCCTGAGAAGTGGCGCGAGTACTGTCTGGCCTCGGTCACCACCCATGATCTGCCACCCACTGCAGGCTATCTAGCCGGTGACCATGTCAGGCTCCGTGATCAGCTTGGCATCCTGACTCGCTCGCTGGACGAAGAACTGGAAGCCGAAGAGGCAGACCGGGAAGCCTGGCTGAATGCTCTTCGAGCTCAGGGGGTGCTGCAACCGGACGCCGGGATCGAGGAAATCGTCGAAGCTCTACACCGTTATCTGACGTGGACCCCGTCGCGGCTGCGCTGCCTCTCCCTCGCAGACGCCGTTGGCGAGCGTCAGCTACAGAACCAGCCGGGAACCATCGACGAATATCCGAACTGGCGAGTCCCGCTCACCGGGCCTGGTGGGGAACCGGTGATGTTGGAGGACATCTTCAGCAACCAGCGAACAGCGGAGCTTGCCAAGATCATGAGCAACGGCTACGAGTAGCTGCGGCCCTTACCTGGGACCCGGGCTGGTCATGCCCTGCTCGACCGCCTGGCGGATCATATCCGCCTCTTCCTGGGTCAAAATGCCCGACTGGACCGCTTGGTCCAGATACCCGTCCACCGCAGCCGGACCGCCAGCCGCCTGGTAGGCCACCCGCATCTCGTCGAGGGCAGCCTTCACCTCGGCCTCGTCGACGCCGAACATCTCCGACAGAACCTTGATCAGCGCCGCCTCCTGGTCAGCCTGGTCGGGATTGCTTGGCCAGCCCGGTTGCTCGGTCCCCGGCGGGGGATCGCTGGGCGTGGGGGTAGTGGGGATGGGGTCACTGGGCGGCGCGATCGTCGGCTCTGTCGGTGTGACGGGGGTGTCTGCGGATGCGAAGTTCGCAGACGCCACACCGATTCCCACGCCAAGCGCGAGCACTCCCGAGGCTATTGCGACTGCGGTCTTCGTCGAAGCGGACACGATTTCTTGCTCCTTGTCGTCGGTTTCGCCACCGTTATTGGTGTGGCGGAGCAAGTTTGAGTGGGATTCCTGGCAATCAGCTGGGCGGAACCTGGCAGATTCCTGTCAATGCGGGCGGCTCTGGGCGGTGAGCAGGCTGGTGGCCTCGTAGACATCGTCGACGCAGTAGATCAACTCGCCCATCACCGAGCCGTTGCAGCAATGGCCAAGCAGGGTAGGTGTCGGTCCAGTGCTGACGACCCACCAAGATCAGCGGAGCGATGAGGCTGGCATCGGCGGCGTAGTGGATTCTGTCAGGGTCACCGAAGCACCACTGGAGATCCCGCATGAGATGTGATCATGGTGTGGATGACTGGAGTAGACGACGAAATGGTCGTTTGGCTGCTAGCGGGGGACCCGTCAATCCGCTGGCGAGCGCACCGAGACCTCCTCGGCAGTCCTGCATCGACGGTAGCTGCCGAGCGAGCCAGAGTCGCGACGGAGGGGTGGGGCGCCAAGCTGATTTCGCTGCAAGACACCTGACGGGCGCTGGGGCGGCGGAGACTATTCGCCCAAGTGGACCTCCACGACGTACACGCTCCTTCATCTGGTCTGGCTTGGACTCCTACCAGGAAACCCCGCGGCCTTGGCCGGGTGTGAACGCCTCTGGGAGTGGCAGAGCCGCTGGCGCAGTTCGGGAGACCTGCATTGTCTCGATCCTGGTGCGGCTCACCGCTGCTCACGGATATGGCGCCGAGCGTCTTGACGACGTTGTCGGCTACCTGCTCGGCCAACAGCTCGATGACGGCGGCTGGAACTGCGCGTCACGGGGTGATCGAGGCAAGCACAGCTCCTTCCACACCAGCATCCTGGCGCTTGAGGCTCTCGACGCCTATCAGCGAGCCGGTGGCGGAGCGGCCACTGAACAGGCGCAGGCACGCGGGCGGGAGTTTTTCCTGCGACATCGGCTGTACAAGTCCCATCGCACCGGCCAGGTGGCAATCCGTGGCAGTACGCGCTTCCCCCAGCTGCCTCAGTGGCACTTCGACGTGCTGCGCGGGCTGGAGTACTTCGCCGACGCGGGCGCCGGCCAGGACGAACGGCTGGGTGACGCTGTCGCCGTCGTACGGCGTGCCCGTCGCTCAGACGGGCGGTGGTCGACGTACGCCGGGTATTCCGGCCGTACCTGGTTTCGGATGGAGGAGCCCGGTGCGAGCCGGTGGAACACCGTGCGAGTGCTGCGTATTTTGGACTGGTGGGACGCAGCCGCCTGAGCTGCTGGCTGGGACCTGCGAGACTTGCCCAGTGCGTGACGTAGTGATCTTGGGCAGCACCGGCTCAATCGGGACGCAGTCCTTGGAGGTAGTCGCCGAACACACCGATCAGTTCCGGGTAGTAGGGCTGGCCGCCGAGGGCTCGCAGATCCCGCTGCTGGCTCAACAAGCGCTCGATACCGGAGCGCATACAGTGGCGGTCGGTCGAGCGACAACGGTCCAGGACCTCCAACTTGCGCTTTACGCCGAAGCCCGCGGGCGCGGCTGGGCTCAGGGAGAGATGCAGCTACCGCGCATCGTCGCAGGGCCCGAAGCAGCAGCAGAGTTGGCGGCCATGCCGTGCGACGTCGTGCTCAACGGGATCACGGGCTCTACCGGGCTGTCAGCGACGCTTGCTGCTCTACAGGCCGGACGGATCCTCGCTCTAGCCAACAAGGAGTCGTTGGTGGTTGGCGGCGCGCTGGTTACTGAGGCCGCAAAGCCGGGTCAGATTGTTGCCGTCGACTCTGAGCACTCCGCCCTGGCCCAATGTCTCCGGGGCGGCGCGGCGTCAGAGGTGGATCGGCTGATCCTCACCGCAAGCGGCGGACCGTTCCGTGGGCTCAGCCGCGAACAGATGCGTGACGTCACACCGAATCAGGCCCTAGCCCACCCGACCTGGAACATGGGCCGGGTGATCACGACGAACTCTGCGACGCTGGTCAACAAAGGCCTGGAGCTGCTGGAGGCCCACCTGCTGTACGGCGTCGACCTGGACCGGATTGATGTCGTCGTCCACCCTCAGTCGATCGTGCATTCCATGGTGCAGTTCGTCGACGGATCTACGCTCGCACAGTGCTCACCGCCGGATATGAAGCTCCCGATTGCGCTAGGTCTGAGCTGGCCAGATCGGCTTCCTGGAGTGGTGCCGTCATGCGATTGGAGCACCGCAGCGAGCTGGACCTTCGAGCCACTGGATACTGCCGCTTTTCCGGCGGTTGAGCTGGCCCGTCATGCGGGGCGACTGGGCGGGACGGCTCCTGCGGTATACAACGCAGCAAACGAAGTGTGCGTGGATGCGTTTCATGATGGACGGATCGGTTTCACACAGATCCTGGACATCGTGGCCGTGGTATTGGGCGAACATACTGGTTCAGACCGCGACGTAGGCTCGATGCTGGTTCCAAGTGACCAGCTCACACTCGAGCTGGTGCTGGACGCGGATGCCTGGGCGCGGGCCCGGGCCAAGGACCTCACTCGGGCGACGGAGCACACGCACTAAATGGACCTTCTGATCTACATCGGTGGTGCCATTGCCTTCTTCGCATTGGTCATGGCCTCAATCGGCCTGCACGAAATAGGTCATCTCCTGCCAGGCAAGCTGTTCGACGTCAAGACGACCGAATATTTCGTCGGCTTTGGTCGTACGTTGTGGTCGCGGCGGCGTGGGGAGACTGAGTATGGCGTCAAGGCGGTTCCGGTGGGAGGCTATGTCCGCCTCATCGGCATGTTCCCACCAGCCAAGGACCGTCCGGATCAGGTCCGTGCGTACAGTACCGGCCCATTTCGCGCGCTGGCCGACAATGCACGGGAAGCAGAGTGGTCCGCAATCCAACCGGAGGACCAGGGCAGGCTCTTCTATCAGAAGCCGTTCTGGCAGAAGTTGATCATCATGGCCAGCGGCCCGGCGATGAACATCCTGCTGGCGTTTGTGATCTTGCTGGGTGTTGCGGCGACCTACGGCGTCTACCGCTCGCAGTTGACGATCAGCAAGGTGCAGGAGTGCATCGTTGCTGCGGACGCGACCGATAAGACTTGCGCCGGAAAGCCGCCGACTCCGGCCGCGTTGTCGGGGATCCAGCCCGGGGACAAGATCGTGGCGTTCAACGGGATTACGGTCTCGACCTGGGATGACGTCTCGCGTCTGATTCGGACCAACCTCGACCATCCGGCGTTGGTGACCGTCGAGCGCGGCGGTCAGCGCCTTGACCTGAGGCCAGTCAACACTGTCATCACTGGCGTACCGGCCCGGTATGACCCATCGAAGCGGGTTGCCGCTGGCTTCTTTGGCGTCGAACCCGAAGTCATCCGAGAGCGCGGCGGGCCCATCGCAGTAGTCGGCGACATGTGGCAAATGACCAAGCAGACGGTCGTGGCGCTCGCCTATTTTCCGGCGAAGGTCTTCTATACCGCCTATAACTTGGTGACCGGCCAGCCTCGAGACATCTATGGACCGATGTCGATCGTGGGCGCAAGTCGAGCGGCAGGGGAGATCGCTTCGACGGACCAGATCGATGCAGCAGCAAAGGTCGCAAGTCTGTTCACTGTGCTCGGCGCGGTCAACCTGTTCGTAGCGCTCTTCAACTTCGTGCCTCTGCTGCCACTGGACGGCGGGCACGTGGCTGCGGCGTTCTACGAGGCGGTGAGACGGGCTTTCGCTCGCCTTCGCGGACGACCCGATCCCGGTCCTGTCGATACGGCAAGGCTGCTGCCCGTCGCGTACGTCGTCGGGGGTGTCATCCTGATCTCGGGTGTCGTGTTGATCTTGGCCGACATCATCGATCCGATCCAGCTCTTCTGACGTTCCGTTCTCACGGTGGGTCGAGGGCTCGGCTCAGGTAGAGGTGGCCGGTGGGTGTGCTGATGATGATCTTGTGCGGCCCGTCATGGAAGCCGCACTCGATGAGTTTGATTGCGCTTACGAGTCAAGCACCACGGTGTTCTGGCCAGCAACCAGGCGCCACTGCCCACCCTCCTTGGCCATGATGTAGAGCGGGCTGCCCTCGTTCTCGCCTTCGATTGGCTCACCGTCGAGCGTCACGGGCCGCTGACGCACTTTGACGGCGGCGACGTCTGGCCGGACAAACAGCACGTGTGCAACCTCGTAGGTAGCCGTCGAGTCTTTCATCGCACCGGGGAGTACCTGGTGGGTGAACGCCGAGATCTCCTCCCTGCCGATGAGGCGCCTTCCGCCTCCCGTTGTCCAGATCGCGTCCTGCCGGAACAGGCCGACGAACTCGTCGGGCAGCTCGTTCTGTTGTGCGTGCTCGAGTACGCTGACCACCCGCTTGATCGCTTCGATCTCTGCATCGCGGGTGTGCCGTTCGATGTTCGTCGTGGCCATAGCACCAGGGTGCTACCTCGAGTCCACTTGAGGTCAAATGACGGTTCTCGGCCCACAGATGCGATCTGGCCTGCTCCCCCCGGACTCGGACGGAGCGTCAGCCCACACCTGGAGCCGTCCCAAGCAGCTGCACCTGCAGAGCCTCGGTCAGCCAGGCCTGGAATCGAGCCACCGACCACCCGCGCTGCCGGACCAGCTTGTCGTACAACGATGGATCGTTGTACAGCCACATGAGGTCCGCCACAGCACCAACATCGACGTCGGGCCGCAGCGCACCAGCGTCTGCGAACAGCTGCGCGGCCATTTGCATTGACTGTCGGCGCTGGCGAACCATCGCGACGTACAGTTTGCCCGCCTCGGGGTCGCTGGCTGCGGCGCCCTCGAGGGCTCGCCAGATCGCGGAGATGCGGCGATCGATCGCGACCACCAGTGCGGCATAGAGAGCGAGCCGCTTAGCTGGATCGGGCTCGGCGAGCATATCCGCGATCTCCGGCCGATCTATGAGCGCCACCGGCTCTTCGTCGCCAACGATCGCGAAGTCATACGCCAGCTTCATCAACTGAGCCTTACCGCCAACTGCGTCGAAGACGGTCTTCCGGCTTACCCCCGCGGCAGCCGCGACGGCGTCGATGGTGGTACCGGTGTAGCCACGGTCGGCAAAGAGTCCGGCGGCGGCATCGACGATCCGCTTCCTGGTCTGCAGGGCTTGATCGGCGCGCAGTGCCGAGGAGTACGACCGGGTGCCTTCAGCCATGGACACCACCCTAAGGGCTTGGGGACAATCGATACACCATTGACTTAGTCAATATACTCTTAGTATAGTGAATTTGGCAGCAACGCGGAAGGGGTGCCGAGTGAGCTCGAGTCTGGCGCTGATGGCGGGATCGGTGTCTACTGCGGTATTCGTCGCCAGCACTCTGCCGATGCTGGTGAAGGCTGGTAAGACCAAGAACCTCGCGTCCTACAGCCTCGGCAACATCGTGCTCGCCAACGTCGGCAATCTGATTTACGCCGTCTACGTTGTCAGCCTGCCGTTCGGCCCAGTCTGGGCGTTGCACGGCTTCCACCTCGGTGCAACCGGCCTGATGCTGTTCTGGTATGTACGCCACAGCGCCCGCCGCCAACCGCGGACGATTGCCCCGGCCGGGCGATTTGACCTCCACGAGGGTGAATCTGCGACGTGGACCGACCGGCCGCGCAGTTCGTTGCTACGACGCTAACGTCGCAACGCCAGGCACTTCTCCGCTGCTGCCTGCTCGAACACACGTTAGGCTGGATCGTCGGCGAGCCTTCAAGAGACTCCCGCTGAAACCTCGCGATGAAAGGCCTTATGAGCATCGACCTAGGTCTGCCAACCCTTCCTGCACCCACCCTCGCCACGCGTCGCCAGAGCCGTCAGATCAGAGTCGGCAAGGTCGCGGTGGGCGGTGATGCGCCGATCAGTGTGCAGTCGATGACCACGACTCTGACCGCCGACGTCAATGCCACGCTGCAGCAGATCGCCGAGCTGACTGCGACCGGATGCGACATCGTCCGAGTTGCCGTGCCGAGCCAGGACGACGCCGACGCCTTGCCCGTAATCGCCAAGAAGTCCCAGATCCCGGTGATCGCCGACATCCACTTCCAGCCCAGGTACGTCTTCGCAGCGATCGATGCCGGGTGCGCCGCCGTACGCGTCAATCCTGGCAACATTCGCGCTTTCGATGATCAAGTCAAGGAGATCGCAAAAGCCGCTGCTGACGCTGGATGCTCCATCAGGATCGGGGTCAATGCTGGATCACTAGACAAGCGACTCCTCACCAAGTACGGCAAGGCGACTCCCGAAGCACTCGCGGAGTCAGCGCTCTGGGAGGCTAGCCTCTTTGAGGAGCACGGCTTCCGAGACTTCAAGATCTCTGTCAAGCACAGCGACCCGGTCGTCATGGTGCGCGCCTACGAGCTGCTGGCAGATGCTTGCGACTACCCGCTGCATCTCGGTGTTACCGAGGCCGGGCCGGCCTTCCAGGGGACCATCAAGTCTGCGGTCGCCTTCGGTGCGCTGCTCTCCAGGGGTATTGGTGACACGATCCGCGTGTCCCTCTCAGCGCCTCCGGTCGAGGAGGTCAAGGTGGGCATCAAGATCTTGGAATCGTTGAACCTTCGGCCGCGGCACCTGGAGATTGTGTCCTGTCCGTCCTGTGGTCGGGCCCAGGTTGATGTTTACAAGCTGGCCGACGAGGTAACGGCCGGGTTGGAGGGGCTGGAAGTGCCGCTCCGAGTTGCTGTGATGGGCTGCGTGGTCAACGGGCCGGGAGAGGCGCGTGAGGCGGATCTCGGAGTTGCCTCTGGTAACGGCAAGGGCCAGATCTTCGTACGCGGCGAAGTGATCAAGACTGTGAAAGAGGCCGACATCGTCGAAACGCTCATTGATGAGGCGATGCGGCTCGCGGAATCCATGCCCGCCGGTGACGGCGTGCCCGAGGTCAGCGTGCGCTGAACATGCGTAAGGTCGCCGGCACGATTGCCTCCCGACGGGTTCGGGACGGTTCGGTGCGGGTGTTGAATCGTAGCGACCTGCCCGCAGCCATCCGGCTGCTGTCCGCTAACCCAATCGAGAACGTCTTTGTCGCGTCTCGGGTGCGTGCCGCAGGACTCGAGCAGGCAAGCCTCGGCTGTCCTGTCTGGGGGCACGTGCGAGGTGGTCTGCTACGTGCGCTGTGCCATGCCGGGTCCAACATGGTGCCGGTCAATGCTGACGAGGAGGCACTTGAGGCGTGGGCCGAGTTCGCCGGTCCGCAACGCACCTGCGCATCGATCATCGGCCCGTCGCATGTGGCGCTGGAGCTGTGGAATCGGCTCTCGGATCGCTGGGGCTCCGCCTGGAGTGAGGTGCGCGACGTGCGGCCGCACCAGCCCGTGCTGGCCATCAGATCGGCGCCCGCTATCCCGGTCGACCGGAGGGTACGTCGGGTCACTCTCGATCAGTGGGACGCCTACACCGAGGCCGCGGTGAAGATGTACACCGAGGAGATCGGTGTCTCACCCGTACAGGGCAATCCCGCGGGTTACCGCTTCTACGTACGCCAGCTGATCTCCTCCGGCCGCGCGTTCGGCATCTTTGAAGGCGACCGAGTGCTGTTCAAGGCCGACCTCGGCTCGGTGTCCGGATCGGTCTGCCAAGTGCAGGGGGTCTGGCTGGAACCTGAGCTGCGTGGCCGGGGGCTGGCAGCGCCCGCTATGGCGGCTGTGGTCCAGCTAGCGCGTACGGTCGTCCCCACTGTGTCGCTCTATGTCAACGACTACAACATGCCGGCGCGCGCAACGTATGCGAAGGTGGGCTTCACCGAGGTCGGCGAATTCGCGACGGTTCACTTCTAAGGGCCCAGTCGGGTGCGGCTCGCAGCAGTAGTGATCGCGATGTTGATCACGCTGTCGGGTTGCGTGACCGATGAGTCGCCAGTCGTAGGCAGTACGCCGGTACCGAGCCCGACTGCAACCCTGAATAGCCCTACCGCGAGCCCAACCTCGACGGGTCAGTCGACCCAGCAGCTGCCGTCCAACCCGCGACTGACCAGCGTGACGGTGGTGATGAACGGCGATCTGTTATGGCACAACACCTTGTGGTACGGCGCCAAGGAGGACGCCCAGCGACGCGGACACGGCGGATATGACTTCGCACCGCTGCTAGCGGGGATGAGGCCAGTGATCGCATCGGCCGACCTGGCAATCTGTCACGAGGAGGTGCCGCTTGCTCGGCCAGGCGGGCCGTACCGGAACTATCCGCTCTTCGCCGTACCGCCGCAGGTCGTGCACGCTATTTCCACGACCGGCTACGACGTATGCACGACCGCGTCCAACCACAGTGTTGATCAAGGCTTCGCCGGCCTGAAACGCACGCTCGATGAGCTGGATCGGGCCAAGATCTCGCATGTCGGCACGGCTCGTAGCAAGTCAGAAGCGCAGCGGCCGATGATCTTCACCACCCGGCAAGGCATCAAGATCGCGATCGTCGCGGCCACCTTCAGCCTGAACGGCCTCCCCATGCCGCAGGGCAAGCCATGGGCCGTGCAGCGGACGAGTGCCAAGAACCTGATCGATCAAGCGCAGCGTGCTCGAGCAGCCGGAGCTGACATCGTGATAACGGCCGTACACGTAGGAACCGAGTACTCCACGAGGGAGAACGCACAGCAAGTCACGCTCGCCCGTGCCCTCACCGCCTCGCCTGATGTTGATCTTGTGTATATGCACCACTCGCACGTGGTGCAGCCCTGGACCAAGGTGAACAACAAGTGGGTGCTCTACGGGGTTGGAAACACAGTCGCCCAGCACGCCACCAACGTGCCCCAAGGCCACGAAGGAGCGACCGGGCGCTTCACCTTCACCCGCATGGGGAACGGGCGCTTCACGGTGAGCAAGGCGGAATACATTCCCACCCTTGTTACCCGCTATCAGGCCGGCCGGCCGGCGCGGCTGTATCAGATCTCGACGGCGCTGAAGACCGCCGAGGGATCATTCCGCGACCGGCTGCTGGATGCGCAGCGGCGTACCAGCGCCGTTGTGATGCGCAAGAATCCGCCGGGATTGACAAGGGGATAGCAGCTGCGGCCTGTTGCAATACAGTGCTCGGGCATCGCGCGCGCCGGCGTGCTGAGGAGGAGCGAGCAGACACGCTTCTCGTCTGCGAATGACGACGAAGTAGGCGGCCTCCAAGCGCGATGCGCGAGCCAAGACAATACAGTGCTCGGGTGATCACCCGAATGTCGGAGTTGTTTGTCCGCACACTGCGCGAGGATCCGGCCGATGCCGAGGTGCCCAGCCATCGCTGGCTGGTGCGCGCCGGCTACATCCGCCGCGCCGCTCCCGGCATCTATACCTGGCTGCCGCTGGGCTACCGAGTGCTGCGCAACGTTGAGCGCATTGTGCGCGAGGAAATGGATGCCATGGGTGCCCAGGAGGTGCACTTTCCGGCTTTGCTGCCCAAGGAGCCGTACGAGGCCAGTGGTCGCTGGACTGAGTATGGCGAAAGCATGTTCCGGCTGCACGATCGCAAGGGCGCGGAATATCTGCTCGGTCCGACGCACGAGGAGATGTTCACCCTTTTGGTCAAGGACCTGTACTCCTCCTACAAAGATCTGCCCCTCTCGCTCTATCAGATCCAGACGAAGTACCGCGACGAGGCCCGCCCGCGGGCCGGGCTGCTCCGGGGACGCGAGTTTGTGATGAAGGACTCCTACTCCTTCGACATTGACGACGAGGGCCTCGCTAAGTCCTACACGGCCCATCGCGATGCCTACATCAGGATCTTCGACCGGCTGGGTTTCGAGTACGTCATCGTGCACGCGATGTCAGGCGCGATGGGCGGCACGGCAAGCGAGGAGTTTCTGGCCATTGCCGAGAACGGCGAGGACACCTTCGTGCGCTCACCCGGCGGTTACGCGGCCAATGTGGAGGCGGCGCGGACCACACCTCCTGCGCCGCTGGTGTACGACGATGCGTCGGCTCCACACGTGGAAGACACGCCGGATACGCCGACCATTGAAACCCTGGTCGAGCTGGCCAATGCCCGCTTTCCGCGGACCGGCCGACCCTGGCAGGCAAGCGACACGTTGAAGAACGTGGTGCTGATGATCACTGAGGTCGACGGCTCAGGTCATCCGCTCGTGATCGGATTGCCCGGGGACCGGGAGCTGGATATGAAACGGCTGGCGGCCCAGCTGTATCCGGCCGAACCCCGACCTTTCGGCGATGAGGATTTCGCCGCAAGCCCGGAGCTCGTGAAGGGCTATCTCGGTCCGGTTCGGTTTGGCAGCTCCGGTGAGCAGGTGGCCGCCGTCCTCGGTGAGGAATCCATTACCAAGATCAGATATCTGGTGGATCCGCGAGTCGTGGCCGGAACTCAGTGGGTGACCGGGGCGAATGAGCCTGGTCGGCATGTCTTCGACCTGGTCTGCGGCCGGGACTTCGTACCGGACGGCATCATCGAGGCGGCCGAGATTCGTGAGGGTGACCCGGCACCTGATGGCTCCGGTCCATTGACGTTGGCCCGCGGCATCGAGATGGGACATATCTTCCAGCTCGGTCGCAAGTTCTCCGAGGCGCTCGGGCTCAAAGTGCTGGACCAGAACGGCAAGCTGGTTACGGTGACCATGGGCTCCTACGGTGTGGGCGTTTCCCGAGCTGTTGCGGCCGTTGCAGAGGGGACCTGTGATGAAAAGGGACTCTGCTGGCCACGCGAGCTGGCACCGTTCGATGTGCACATCCTGGCAGCCGGCAAGGACGACCTGGTTACCACAGCAGCTTCCGACCTGTCTGTCCGGCTGGACGAGGCTGGTGTCTCGGTACTGCTGGACGATCGGACGGTGAGTCCAGGCGTCAAGTTCGCCGACTCAGAGATCATGGGCATGCCAACGATCGTTGTGGTTGGTCGCGGCCTGTCGGACGGTGTGATCGAATTGCGCGACCGGGGGAGCGGGGAGCAGACCGAGGTGCCTGTAGAGGATGCGCTCTCCGAAATTCTCTTAGTGGTGCATGGCCAAACCGGGCTGGGCTAAGGCCTTCATTTGCTGGAGGTCTCGGGCCTGACACTGGCGGCGCTGATCCTTGCTGCCTTCGTCGCGGGTTGGGTTGATGCAGTAGTCGGCGGTGGTGGCCTCATTCAGTTGCCCGCGCTACTGATTGGGTTGCCGAGCAGCACACCACCGGCCGTGATCTTGGGCACGAACAAGATCTCCTCGTTCTGCGGGACGGCGACAAGCTCACTGACGTACGCGCTCAAGATTCCGCTTGACTGGCTGACCGTGGCACCGCTCGTTGTCGCCTCAGCCGTTGGATCGGCTATTGGGGCATCGCTGGCCCGGTTGTTGCCGAGAGAGGCCTTTACCCCAATTGTGTTGGCCGCGCTGATCGGGGTGGGCATCTACGTGTGGCGCCGGCCGCAGTTGGGCATGGTCTCCATGCGCAAGCATCCGGGTCGAGGACACTACGGGCTGACTGCATTGATCGGGCTCGGCGTCGGCGCGTACGACGGGTTCCTGGGGCCTGGCACTGGCTCCTTCTTCGTGATCTTGCTGGTCGCAGTGCTTGGCTATGGATTCCTGGAAGCGAGCGCGACGGCCAAGATCGCCAATCTGGTCACGAACCTGTCGGCAATTGTGGTCTTTGGGTTGTCCGGTTCGGTGCTCTGGGCGCTCGGGCTGATGATGGGGGCGGCCAATTTGGTGGGTGGATTCCTTGGTGCCCGGACAGCAATCGCCCGTGGCAGCACTTTCGTCCGGAAGGTCTTCCTCGTTGTGCTCACCGGTTTGATCATCAAACTGGCGTACGACTTGGTGGCGCAGCTAGTGCAGTGATCAACTGCTCCAGCCCGGCCATGCCTGGAGCGGGGCGCCCCAGGAGCGGGCAGTCTTCATAGCCGTGGTCAGCGCATTCAGCGCTTGCCGCCGATCCGGCTGAGTTGCCGAGGCAGCCAGCCAGAGCCCGCAGAACGGTTGGAGCGCGGTCTGCATGCGCATGATCAACCTGCCGGCCGTTGCCGGATTACGCGGGACAACCGACGGGACGTACGCCGGCTCGGGAGCCGGGACTTCCACGGAGTGTCTCCTCAGCCAGAGGATCAGCCGATCGCGGAAGACCCGGTGGGCAAGCAGCTCGCGCTCGGCTTTACGGCGCTGCTTGCTGAGTACCTTGAATTTGCCGATCGCTAGCTGGTAGCCGTACACGATGGCGTGCAGTTGGCGAACCAGCTCCTGGACTGCGGCGGCCTCGGGGAGGATTTCTACCGGCTGCCGATCTGCGACCGGTCGGGCCGCGGGTGGGTTACTGGAGCCAATCGCAGGCGCGAAGCTCGCGGCAGCGACCGACAGCGAGCCCCAAAGCAGTGCATCCAATCCTTTCGCTTTCAGGGCAGCGCGTCGGTAGTGCTCAGCAGCAGATGTCTCGCGGCGAGACAACAGAGCGAGCGAGCCGTTGAGCGACGTTGCGGTGATCCTGATTGGCGCAGGCGCTGGCAGCGGGCTGGTGATTGCTTGAGCGTGTGCCGTGTGCGCGTTGCGAAGAAACGTCAGAAGCTGTCGGCGGTCCTTCGAGAGCTGGTTGCGGTGTGGTCCGACCAGGATCGCCGCTGCCAGCGCTGCCAGAGCCTGCTCGGTCGCCGCCTGCCCGGCAGTTGGATTCGATGGCGCGGGCGTTGCACTCGGACCTGCTGCAGGACTTGATGCGGCAGCCGACGATGGTGGTCCGGCTGTGGGTGGGCTGTCGACAGCGGGATCGCTAGATGCGCATCCGGCGAGCCAGGGCACCGCCAGTGTCGGGGCTGCGAGGCCGAAACCGATGATCATTCGGCGGGTTATTTGGGTTGGCGGAAGCGACCCAATGCGTGCATTTGAGTCGGCCACCCGCCGACGGTACCTCAGCCGGACGATATGCTGCCCCACACGCGCTGCGGGAGATGTTTCCCGATCGGCGCCGCCACAACCGAAGGGCCTAATCGGATCGAAGGACAGCGCGATGAAAGAGAGCCAGGTTGCTGGTGTGCTGACCCCGGTCCTTGCTCAGTTTGGCCTTGAGCTGGAAGCGGTGGAGATCATTCCCGCGGGCAAGCGGCGGCTGGTGCGTGTTGTCGTCGATGGCGATGGTCCGCAGGGCACCGGTCCGCTGCTGGACGAGATTGCCGAGGCGAGCAAGGCGGCATCAGCTGCGCTGGACAATGCAGACGTGACCGGAATGGCCTCGTACACGCTCGAGGTGACTTCTCGAGGGGTGAGCCGACCTCTTGAGCTGCCTCAACATTGGCGGCGGAACACCGGACGCTTGGTGGCACTGCGATTGTGTGAAGGGGACACAATCACCGGCAGGATCGTTTCCAACAGCGAGGACGGCGTACGGCTCGATGTGGACGGTGAGACCCGCGAGATTCGCTTCGTCGATGTCGACCGCGCGCTGATCCAGGTGGAGCTGAACCGGCCGCGACCGGCACGCAGCGAGGATGAGGAGGGTTGAGATGGACATCGACATCTCCGTGCTGCGATTGATGGAGCGGGAGAAGGACCTGCCCTTTGAGGTCCTCGCTAGTGCTATCGAAGACGCCCTGCTCACCGCGTACGAGAAGACCGAGGGTGCCGTCCACGGTGCTCGAGTCGAGCTCAACCGCAAGACCGGCCACGTCACCGTGATGGCGCCCGAGGTTGACGAAAACGGTCAGCAGATCGGCGAATTCGACAACACCCCGGCAGGGTTCGGACGTGTCGCCGCGTCTACCGCCCGCCAGGTGATCATGCAGCGGCTGCGGGACGCCGAGGACGAGCAGAAGTACGGCCATTTCTCCGGAGCAGAGGGGGACATCGTCTCCGGGGTCGTGCAACAGGGCAGCGACAGTCGCACGGTGTTGGTCGACCTCGGCAAGATCGAGGCCATCATGCCCCTCGCCGAGCAGGTGCCCGGCGAGCGTTACACCCACGGAACACGGATCCGGGTCTATGTCGTCTCGGTGCGCAAGGAAATCCGCGGCCCGCAGATCGTGGTTTCCCGCACTCACCCCGGACTGGTGGAGAAGCTCTTCAAGCTCGAGGTGCCTGAGATCGCCGACGGGACGGTCGAGATCAAGGCCGTGGCCCGTGAGGCGGGCCACCGCAGCAAGATCGCGGTCGTCAGCAACAACCCAGATGTCAGCGCCAAGGGCGCCTGCATTGGGCCGATGGGGCAGCGGGTGCGGGCAGTCATGCATGAGTTGAACGAGGAAAAGATCGACATCATCGATTACTCTCCCGACCCGGCGACCTTTGTGGGTCATGCGCTGTCGCCAGCCAAGGTGACCTCAGTGACCGTGGTGGATGAGAACCTGAAAGCCGCGCGCGTGGTGGTACCGGACTATCAGCTCTCGTTGGCCATCGGTCGGGAGGGCCAGAATGCTCGGCTCGCAGCTCGGCTGACGGGTTGGCGCATCGACATCCGGCCAGACACAGCGCCGGACTGATCTCACCCGTTCGACCCTCTGCGATCCAGATCCCGATCTGGCGGAAGGTCTGCGTTTTTGCCGTAGCTTGAGACGGCAAACATGGGTGGTTTCCGACCCATCAGCACTCGCAAGACATCTTGAGAGGGCAAACGCGGCTCGAATCGAGTCGTACGCGCGCCCGGGTTAGCCTGTTTCGGTGTCCGCGCCTGTTCGCACCTGCATCGGCTGCCGGGAGCGGACTGAGAAGTCGCAACTGCTTCGCGTGGTGGCCCACGACGGAGCGGTCGCTATCGACCTACGCCAAATCCTTCCTGGGCGGGGGGCCTATTTGCATCCGAGGCCGGCATGTCTTGAGCAGGCGCTCAAGCGGCGTAGCCTAGGGAGGGCTCTGCGGTCAGAGATTGATGGACAGCGAGCAGCTGTCACAATCCGGCAGTTCCTGGGCGTGCTCACTTAGACACGTGAGCGCGGCTAGGCATAGAGTTCTCCAATGCATCCGCTCCGCAGGAGCGGCTGAGACGAGCAAAGCGATCGCGTACGCGAGAGCCGAACCAGAAAGTGAGCACCACGCTCATGACCACTCGATGAGAACCCCTCAGTGAGCATGTTCGACAACTAACTGGTCCGGAAACTAGACCCGGACCGCCAACAAGGAGAGCAGTGGCAAAGGTCCGAGTCTACGAGCTTGCAAAAGAGCTCGGAGTCGAGAGCAAGACCGTCCTCAGCATGCTGAAGGACATGGGTGAGTTCGTACGATCCGCCTCCTCAACGGTGGAGGCGCCGGTCGAGAGGCGACTCAAGGAGAAGCTGGCGAGCGAACCGCCGCCGGCGCCGAAGAAGACAGCAAAGAAAGCAGCAGCTGCAAAGACAGCCGATGCCGTGCCGGCAGCACCCGCTCCGGCTCCGGTGGAGGTCGCCGCCGAAGCACCGGCAGTCACGGCAGCAGCCCCACCAGCGGCACCAGCAGCTCAGCCGCCGGCACCGCCGCCGGCAACGCCGGCTCCGCGACCAAGCGTGCCGCGAGATCCCGGCCAAGCCGCACCCGCCGCTCGGATTGGTGAGGAGCCCGGTCCTGCACCCCGGCCCCGTCCCGGGTCCACCGGAGGACTGCCCGGCGCCCCAGCTGCGCGGCGTCCTGGTACCCCGCGGCCCGGCAATAATCCCTTCTCCTCCTCGCAGGGAATGGGTCAGCCCCGCGCGCCGCGTGGCGGTGGAGACGGCGCCCGACCTGCAGGACCACGTCCGCCAGCCGGCCGCACCCCATTAGCGCCAGGCGGCCGTCCAGGGGTTGCGGGCATGCCACGTCCTAACCCCGCGATGATGCCCAAGCAGAACGCTGGGCAGCTCGGCAGCACACCCGGCGGCCCGGGCACGCGTGGCCGCGGCGCACCCGCCGGGGGTCGCCGAGCAGGTGCGGGCGCTCCAGGTCGTGGTGGGCCCGGTGGGCCGCCACCGAGTGGGCGTGGAGGCCGCGGTGGTCGCGGTGGCACCCAGGGTGCGTTCGGCCGCGCCGGCGGTCCGGCCCGACGTGGACGGAAGTCCAAGAAGCAGCGGCGCCAAGAGTTTGACCAGATGGAGGCGCCGTCGATTGGTGGCGTACGCGTCAAGCAAGGCGACGGGCAGAAGGTTCGGCTCGCCAGGGGAGCGTCCCTGACCGACCTGGCCGAGAAGATCGGCGCCGATGCGGCATCGCTGGTCCAGGTGCTGTTCCATCTTGGAGAGATGGTGACCGCGACCCAGTCGGTGAGCGACGACACGCTGCAGGTGATCGGCGCTGAGCTCAACTACGACATCGAGGTTGTCTCGCCCGAGGACGAGGACCGCGAGCTGTTGGAGAGCTTCGACATCGAGTTCGGAGAGAACATCGGCGGCGAAGAGGCTCTCGAGGCCCGTCCGCCGGTGGTTACCGTCATGGGTCACGTCGATCACGGCAAGACCAAACTGCTCGATGCCATCCGCAAGACCAACGTGGTGGCGCGCGAGGCCGGCGGCATCACGCAAGCGATCGGCGCCTACCAGGTCTCTACCGAGGTGGAGGATGAGGAACGCAAGATCACCTTCATCGACACCCCGGGCCATGAGGCGTTCACCGCAATGCGTGCCCGTGGCGCCAAGTCGACCGATATCGCGGTACTCGTGGTCGCGGCCGACGACGGTGTGATGCCCCAGACCATTGAGGCGTTGAACCATGCGCTGGCGGCGGAAGTACCGGTCGTCGTGGCTGTGAACAAGACTGACAAGGTGGGTGCCGACCCGACGAAGGTCCGTGGTCAGCTCACCGAGTACGGCCTGGTTCCTGAGGAGTACGGCGGCGACACGATGTTCGTCGACGTGTCTGCGGTGACCGGCCAGGGCCTGGAGTCGCTGCTCGAGGCGATCATTTTGACCGCTGACGCGGCGCTGGACATGCGTGCCAACCCCGATATGGATGCACAAGGCGTGGCTATCGAGGCGCACCTGGACAAGGGCCGCGGTCCGGTAGCAACCGTCCTGGTGCAGCGCGGCACGCTCAAAGTGGGCGACTCGATCGTCACCGGTCCCGCGCACGGTCGGGTACGCGCGCTGCTCGACGATCATGGCGACAACGTCACTGAGGCACCACCGGCGTTCCCGGTACAGGTGCTCGGCCTGACTGCTGTGCCCGGTGCAGGCGACAGCTTCCTGGTCGTCGATGATGACCGAATGGCCCGGCAGATCGCCGAACGCCGGGCGGCTCGACTGCGGATGGCGGCCCAGGCGGCCGGCACTCGGCGCAAGACCCTCGACCAGCTGTTCGAGCAGCTCGAGAAGGGCGAAACCCAGGAGCTGCGGCTCATCCTCAAGGGCGACGGCGCTGGTTCGGTCGAAGCGCTGGAGGACGCGCTGTCCAAGATCGACGTCGGCGACGAGGTCAGCCTGCGGGTGATCGACCGTGGCGTTGGCGCCATCACCGAGACGAACGTTTCGCTGGCGGCGGCATCTGACGCGGTCATCGTGGGCTTCAATGTGCGGCCTCAGGGCAAGGCGTCGGAGCTTGCTGACCGCGAGGGCGTGGACATCCGCTACTACTCGGTGATCTACGCAGCGATCGATGAGATCGAGGCCGCGCTGAAGGGCATGCTGAAGCCGATCTACGAGGAGGTCATCCTTGGCCAGGCGGAGATTCGGGAGATCTTCCGCTCGTCCAAGGCGGGCATCATCGCTGGCTGTATGGTCATCAGCGGTTCGATTCGCCGCAATTCCAAGGCGCGACTGTTGCGGGAAGGTGTCGTCATCACTGAGAGCACGATCGCCTCGCTGCGGCGCGAGAAGGACGATGCCACCGAAGTGCGCGAGGGGTTTGAGTGTGGCATGACCCTCGCCAACTACTCCGACATCAAGATTGACGACGTCATCGAGACCTACGAGATGCGGGAGAAGCCGCGCTCGTAGCGGAGGACATATGGGCTCGCCACGCGTACTCAAGCTGGCCGATCAGATCAAGGTGATCGTCGCGGAGATGCTAGAGCGGCGGATCAAGGATCCGCGGCTGGGCTTCGTGACGATCACCGACGTGCGGCTCACCGGTGACAGCCGGGAAGCGACAGTTTTCTTTACGGTCTTGGGCTCGGAGGCGGAGCGTGCGAGTACGGCCGCAGCGCTTCGCTCCGCCACCGGGTTGATCCGATCTCAGGTCGGCAAGGAGCTCGGCCTCAAGTTCGCACCGACGATCGAGTTCGTGCCGGACGCCGTACCAGAGAACGCCAGACAGATCGACGACCTGCTCGCCCAAGCCAGGTCAGTTGACGCTCGCGTGGCCGAGCAGGCCGCAGGCGCGGCATATGCGGGCGAGGCCGACCCGTACAAGCACGCCGATGTCGAGGAGCGCGCAGGGGCCGACGAGGTTGTCGAGGAACGCTCGCCGCGCTATGACGACGAATCCTGAGGAAGGACCGTCGCGGCCGGTCTCAGGGCTGGTGATTCTCGACAAACCCGCCGGCTTGACCTCACATCAAGTGGTCGGCCGCATCCGCCGGCTGGCTGGCACCCGGAAGGTCGGGCATGCCGGCACGCTGGACCCAATGGCCACTGGTGTCTTGATCGTGGGCGTCGAGAAGGCGACCCGCTTGTTGGGGTATCTGGCTTTGTCGGACAAGGTCTATGAGGCGACGATTCGTCTTGGCATTGGCACCATCACCGATGATGCCGAGGGCGAAGTCGCCACCACTATGGGAGTGGCTGATCTTGGCGAAGCTGAGATCGAAGCAGCGATGGCAAAACTACGTGGTGACATCCTTCAGGTGCCGGCCGCGGTGTCGGCGATCAAGATCAACGGCGTCCGGTCCTACCGGCGGGTGCGTGCTGGTCAGTCGGTGGAGCTGTCCGAACGGCCGGTCACCATCCGCAGATTTGAGCTGCTCGGTCGCCGAGAACTCGCGGTCGATGGGATCAGTTGTGTTGATCTCGTCGTGGTAGTCGAGTGCTCGTCAGGCACTTACATTCGCGCGCTGGCTCGGGATCTCGGGGCAGCTCTCGGGGTCGGTGGTCACCTGACATCCCTGCGTAGGACGCGCATCGGGACGTTCACACTGGACCAGGCCCAGACGTTGGAGGAGGCCGAGCGGGAGCTCAGGATCGTGCCGCTGGAACGGGTCGTCCGCAGCAGCTTCGCGACCTTGACGGTTAACGAGACTCAGGCAAGCTACATCCGAAACGGTCGGCGGTTGGCTGGCGTGATCTTGCCAGACGGCACGACGGCCTTACTTGACGAGGCCGGTCACTTCCTGGCGCTTTACCGCCAGGAAGGACCGGATGCGGTTGCTGAGGCTGTGTTTGTCTGAGCCAGCACTTATTCAGCCGCAGGCTGGGTCGAAACCCACTGGGAGCACGTCGAGCGGGAAGCATGCTTGCCGCGGCTACCAGCTGTGCCAGGGTCGGGTTTGGTGGCGCCGTCATGGACCACGACGGACATGACGCCTGATCCTTTGGCCGATCGGGATCGACGGGCACGAAGGGCACCGTGGTTCGTCGGCATGGCCATGCCTTCTGCGTTGGGCACCAGATCGAACCAAACTTCAGTCTCCGCGAGTTCGTCATTCTGGGTCTCGGCACATACTGGTAACTGCCCGCCGTTGCACCACATCGTGGTTGTAGTGCGGTCCGGCTGTCCGCCACTTGGTATCGGACGATGGACCCGAATGTCAACCGGTGACAACCAAGACTTGCACCGTGCTGACGTTGAGAGCGAAGGTGATCTTGACGTCGGATGATATTCGATCACGTTGAGCTTCCGTTCCTCGGCCGAATCGTGATCGCTCGCCTTGGCCGCTGTCGATACGGGTCTTCGGTCGGCCGGTCCAGGGTCCATAGCGTGTTGAGATCGGTCAGCCAGCTCTCGGAAGACTTGCTGGAGCAAGAGCTCCCGCTAGCGACCTGCGCTCCGCCCAGAATCAGCGCGCAGCTTGCAACGCCGCCGAGCGCAACTTTAGTAATACGCCTCACTGTGTCTCCCCGAGAGTCAGATGCTTGCGTGTGCTCGGAAATTCTTACATATAACTTGGCTCTCTTCGCGTTACATCCGTCCGTAACGGTGAGTCGTTTGACCTCACGCTGCTTGGTTCGACTGTCTGCTTGACTGATTTGACGTCGCGACGAGGAAGACCAGGAGGCGCATCCAATGAGCAGGCCGACCGTCGTCGTGATCGGCAACTTCGATGGGGTCCATCGAGGACACATCGAGCTCATCCGTACCGCTCGAGCATCCGAGCCGGGAGCTCGTCTCGTTGCCGTGACCTTTTGGCCGCATCCGATGTCAGTGATCCGACCGGACCAGACGCCGCCTCTGCTCACCTCACTGGAGCGCCGGAAGGAGTTGCTGCGCGAGGCTGGTGTCGATGAGGTCGTCGTCGTTCACTTCACCGCCGAGGTTGCCAGCTGGAGCCCGGCTCAGTTCGTCGATACCGTGCTCCGGCCACTGCATCCCACGCGGATCGTTGTTGGAGAGAATTTCCGCTTCGGGTTCCGAGCTGCCGGCGATGTCTCCACTCTGGCCGAACTTGGGGCGGGGGAGTTCAAAGTTCAGGCCCTCCCGTTGGTCACTGATGGCACCCAAGCGAGCTCATCGACGCTGATCCGGCATGCGGTTGCGGAGGGCGATTTTGGTCGGGTGCGGGAGCTCAGCGACAACGTCTTCAGGTTCTCCGGTGTTGTGGTACGCGGTGACCGGCGGGGTCACGAGTTGGGTTTTCCAACGGCCAATGTCCCGGTATCGCCTGGAATGGCGGTGCCGGCCGATGGCGTCTATGCCGGCTGGGTCACGAGACTAGATGTTCCTTCACCGCGATGGCCTGCTGCGATTTCCGTTGGTACAAATCCCACATTTGATGGTGTGGAACGGCGGGTCGAGGCGTACGTGCTGGATCGTGATGATCTTGAGCTTTACGACGTAGAGATCGCGATCGACTTCTATGCGCGGCTTCGCGGCCAAGTGAAGTACGCCGGAAAAGAGGCGCTGATCCGGCAGATGCATGCCGATGTCGAGGAGGCACGGCACCTGTTGCATGCGGCCTGAGGGGAGTGAAATTCGCTGCCAACCGCCCAGCGCTGGTAGATTAGCCGCGCCGTTTGACCGGCCGCGGATTTTCAAGAGCTCCCACGTCACACCATGTGAAAGGTCCCAACAGGGGCATCGGGGGGCGCCGCGCAACGGGAGACCGAGAGGAGAACGTCAGTGTCGATCGACGCTGCAACCAAGAAGAAGATCATTGACGAGTATGCAACCAGCGATGGCGACACGGGTTCCCCGGAGGTCCAAGTCGCAATTCTCACCAAGCGGATCGCGCATCTCACTGAGCACCTCAAAGAGCACAAGCACGACCACCACAGCCGGCGAGGCCTGATGCTGCTGGTCGGGCAACGGCGCCGGCTGCTCAACTACGTGGCCAAGACCGACATCGAGCGTTACCGGTCGCTCATCGAACGCCTCGGGCTGCGTCGCTGATCTGTCAAGCGGTTGGGCATCGCTCTGCAGCCTGAGGGAAGTTCATGCGGCGCCCGGCCCTAGACCACAACTGAACAAACCACATCAAGTTCGAGATCGCATCTCGGCACAGATGCTCGACGAGGAGAGACTCGGTCCTCGGTAGTGGTTTTCGGGAGGAGCATCCCACTCTGGCCCGCGGACCTCGATCGAAGACCGGCCTCCACCAGCTCGGGGGACTGGCGCGGACTTCACCGCGCGATGTCGAGCCTCATTCAGTGCGGGTGCGATCCCCGCTCAGGCACTGGCGATCGTCGCCAGCGCCACAGAAAGGAATCCCGTGGAGGGACCAGATCTTCAGTTCACCGAGGCCGTCATCGATAACGGCGATCTCGGCACCCATGTAGTCCGCTTCGAATCCGGCTTACTAGCAAGGCAAGCCGCCGGTTCGGCAACCGTCTATCTGGACGACGACACCATGGTGCTGTCGGCCACGACTGCGCAAAGCAAACCGCGCGAGGCCCTCGACTTCTTTCCACTCACTGTGGATGTCGAGGAACGGATGTACGCCGCCGGCCGCATTCCCGGCTCGTTTTTCCGCCGTGAGGGCCGCCCGTCCGAGGGCGCGATCCTCACCTGCCGGCTCATCGATCGACCACTGCGTCCGTGCTTCGTCAAAGGCCTGCGCAACGAGGTCCAGGTGATCGTCACTGTTATGGCTTTGAATCCAAACAAGCTCTACGACGTGGTGGCGATCAATGCCGCCTCACTGTCCACCCAGATGGCCGGCTTGCCCTTCAGCGGTCCGGTTGGCGGCGTACGCGTTGCACTCATTGATGACCGCTGGGTCGGCTTCCCTGACATCGATCAGCTTGAGAACGCCACCTTCGACATGGTGGTTGCCGGCCGTGTGACCACTACTGGCGACATCGCCATCTCCATGGTTGAGGCAGAGTCCACCGACCACACCTGGGATCTCGTGCGGGCCGGAAAGACCGCCCCCACCGAGGAAGTGGTAGCAGCCGGTCTGGAGGCGGCGAAGCCGTTCATCAAGGCCTTGTGCGATGCCCAGGCTGAACTGGCAGCGAAGTTCCCCAAGCCGATCGCTGAGTTCCCAGTCTTTGTCGACTACACCGACGATGTGTACGCCGCTGTTGCCGAAGCCGCCACGGTGGAACTGAGTGAGGTCATGTCGATTGCCGACAAGCCGACGCGCGAGCAGGCCGCGGACACCCTCAAGACCAAGATTCTCGAGCGCCTTGCGCCGCAGTTTGAGGGCCGGGAGAAAGAGATCATCGGCGCGTACCGTGCCCTCACCAAGAAGCTGGTTCGGCAGCGGATCTTGACCGACAAGATCCGTATCGACGGCCGCGGCGTGACTGACATTCGCACGTTGGCCGCCGAGGTCGGCGTGGTTCCGCGAGTGCATGGGTCGGCGCTCTTCCAACGCGGCGAAACTCAGATTCTCGGCGTCTCGACGCTGAACATGCTGGGCATGGAGCAAAGGCTGGACACGCTCGGCCCGGAAACCAGCAAGCGCTACATGCACAACTACAACTTCCCGCCTTACTCCACAGGTGAAACCGGGCGGGTTGGATCGCCCAAGCGCCGCGAGATCGGACACGGTGCGCTGGCTGAGCGGGCCCTGGTGCCGGTCTTGCCGACCCGCGAGGAATTCCCGTACGCGATTCGCCAGGTGTCCGAAGCGCTCGGTTCCAACGGCTCCACCTCGATGGGCTCGGTGTGTGCCTCAACGCTGGCGCTGCTCAACGCGGGCGTGCCACTGCGCGCGCCGGTTGCCGGAATTGCCATGGGCCTGGTCTCCGACACGGTGGACGGTGAGACCCGTTACGTTGCACTGACCGACATCCTGGGCGCAGAGGATGCCTACGGCGACATGGACTTCAAGGTCGCCGGCACCCGGGACTTCGTCACCGCGCTGCAGCTGGACACCAAGCTGGATGGGGTTCCGGCTTCGGTGCTCGGGGAGGCGCTGAACCAGGCGAAGGACGCCCGGAACACCCTCCTCGATGTGATGGGTGAAGCCATCGACGGCCCTGACGAAATGAGCATCTACGCACCGCGGATCATCACCATGAAGATCCCGGTCGACAAGATCGGCGAGGTCATCGGCCCGAAGGGCAAGGTGATCAACCAGATTCAGGACGACACCGGTGCAGATATCAGCATCGAGGACGACGGAACGATCTATGTAGGCGCGGATCAGGGCGAGAAGGCCGAGGCAGCACGTGCCATGATCAACGCCATTGCCAACCCGACCAACCCGGAGAAGGGTGAGCGGTACCTCGGCACGGTTGTCAAGATCACCGCCTTCGGCGCCTTCGTCGCACTGCTGCCGGGCAAGGACGGCCTATTGCACATCTCCAAACTGCGCCCACTCGCCGGGGGCCAGAGAGTTGAGAACGTTGAGGACGTGCTCAACGTCGGCCAGAAGATTCAGGTAGAGGTCAATGAGATTGACGATCGCGGCAAGTTGTCGCTGGTTCCTGTGGTTGAGGAGACGGTGTCAGCGTAGGAGTCAGCCTCACGTCTGAGTCGGCACGGATGCCGCGCAGCCGTCCTGGACGGCGCCTTCCTCAGCTGGATGGCGCCGTCCGCCGCACGGTGCTACGAAACGGTCTCCAGATCGTCACTGAGGACATCCGGTCCACCAGCACATATTCCTTGGGTGTCTTCGTCTCGGTCGGCTCGCGGCACGAGACACCCAGCCTGCACGGCGCCTCCCACTTCCTGGAACACCTGCTTTTCAAGGGAACCCCAAATCGCTCGGCCGAGCAGATCTCTGCCGCCATCGAGTCGGTGGGCGGTGAGCTGAACGCGTACACGGCCAAGGAGCACACCTGCTTCTACGCTCGGGTGCTGCACAGTGACGCCGAGCTGGCCCTCGACGTCCTCACCGACATGATCATCCACCCATTGATCACTCCGCACGACGTGGACGCCGAGCGGGCCGTGATCTTGGACGAGATCTCCATGCATGCCGACGACCCAGCCGAGCTGGCAATCGAGGCAGTCGCGGGCGAAATCTTCGGCAAGTCGGGCCTCGGCCGACCGGTCATCGGATCGGCAGCCGCGGTGACAACTCTCACCCGGCGGCAGATCTTGCATCACTGGAGGCGTCACTACCATCCCGGCTGCCTGGTTGTCGCGGCCGCTGGCAAGGTCGACCACGACCGGCTCGTGGAGCGGCTCAGCGCTCTTGACGTACCGGTGTCGCAATCTGCTGCGTCTCGACCAGGGCCGACCACGATGAGTCGTCGCGGCGGGCTCCTTATGCGCCCCTTGCCGCTCGAACAATCCAGTGTGGTGCTGGGGTTCCCCAGCCCTGGCATCTTCGACACTCGCCGATATCCAATTGGCGTGCTCTCCCTGATCATCGGGGGCGGCATGTCTTCTCGGCTGTTTGTCGAAATACGGGAGCGGCGCGGACTGACATATGGCATCGATGCGGGCGAAATGGCCTATTCCGATGCCGGTTTGTGGAGCGTGGAGTGGCAGTGTGCACCCGGCAAGCTAGCGCAGATTCTGGAACTGGTGCGGTCAACGCTTACCGAGGTTGCCGCCCATGGCATTACCGAAGAGGAGCTGGCGCGAGCCAAGGGTCAGATGTGCGGCCAAACGGCACTCTCCTACGAAGGCCCCGGCAGCCGGATGAGCCGCCTTGGCGTAAATGCCGTACTCGGCGACGATCGGACGCTTGGCGAGCTGCTGAGTTGTTTTGATCAAGTGACCGCCGAGCAGGTACGCGCCGAGGCTGAAGTCCTCTTCAGACATGCCCCGACGCTTGCTATCGCTGGAGCCCGGGTTCCGGCCCGGCGAATCGAGTCAGTCCTGTCCCGGTGGTAGAACCGACTTGTAGCTTCTCAGCTGCGAGCGTCGGATTCCAAGCGCGATGCGCGAGCAGCTACAAATAGGCGCGCTATAGCCTGCTGCGGGCGTGACAACTCGGAAGGTGGTGTGCATGACACGGGTTGGCGTCTTCGGATCCCGCGGCCGGATGGGTGCCGAAGTGTGCCGTGCGGTGGAATCGGCTCCGGATTTGGAGCTGGTTGCTGCGCTTGACCTCGGGGATGACCGCGCTCCTGCCGAAACGGCACAGGTCATGGTCGACTTCACACATCCCGATGCGGTGATGGACAACCTTTCCTGGTGCATCGACCACGGCATCCACGCCGTAGTCGGCACTACCGGGTTCGCAGACGAGCGGCTGAATCAGCTACGCAGCACCCTTGCTGAACATGACGGCGTCGGGGTCCTGGTCGCACCCAACTTCTCCATCGGAGCGGTATTGATGATGCGCTTCGCAGAGCAGGCCGCGCCGTTCTACGAGAGCGCGGAGGTTATCGAGCTGCATCATCCCGGTAAGGCAGACGCACCATCCGGTACCGCAGCAAATACCGCACGCCGGATTGCCGCCGTGCGCACAGCTGCCACCCTCGCAGCGCCACCTGATGCGACCGTCCAGGAGCTACCGGGGGCCCGCGGAGCCCAGATTGACGGCATCCGAGTGCATGGTGTCCGGCTCCGCGGTCTGGTTGCGCATCAAGAGGTGCTGTTCGGAGCCGAAGGCGAGACCTTGACCATCCGGCATGATTCGCTCGACCGGGTCTCATTCATGCCAGGTGTGCTTGCCGCCGTCCGGGCCATCAGCACCAGGCCTGGCCTGACCGTCGGGATCGAGCCCGTTCTTGGGATCCAATGACGTGAACCGATCATGGACCAGTCGCCTACGGGGCTCGCCGCTGGTCGGCGTACTGATCACCATCCTTATTGTCGGGTTGCTCGTTGCGGGCCTCTATGTTGGCGATCGGTTCGCGCATCGTCGGGCTGAGCAGCAGGTTGCATCGCTGCTGCAGTCCCAACTTGGAACTCCCCAGCCACCCATGGTCGACATCGAGGGCTTTCCGTTCCTGACCCAGGTCGCGGCTGACTCGATCGGCAGGGCACATATCCTGGCGGATCAGCTCGGCGAAACAACCAAAGCGCCGGTGATCTTGGCCCATGCCGACCTCATCATGACCGACATCGATACCAATGACTGGTTCAAGTCAATGGAGGTCGCTCACACTGAGGGCACCGGTCGGTTGGACTATACGAGACTCTCCTCGCTCGCTGGCGCACCGCTGGCGTACGGCGGCGATGGGCGGGTCGAGATCGTGGTCAATACCACCGTCGTTCGCCGAGAGGTCGAGGCCGTGATCAGCGGCTTGCCGCGGCTCAACGCCAAGGATCAGACCATGACACTCAGTGACGCCAAGATCGCGGTCGCTGGAGTAAACCTGCCTGACTTCGCTGCACAGGCATTGCTGGCCGCCGCGCTGAGGCCAATCCCCCTCAAGGGGATGCCACTCGGCCTGACCGTCACCAAGATCCTGGCGGCTGACGACGGTCTGCATTTCGACCTGGTAGGAGACAACAAAACGATTCCGTCTTAATGGTTGAGCAGCAGCGTCAGCTGTCAGCCGCAAGGTCGGTATGGAGCCGTACCTGCTTGAGGCGTACGGATTCGTCCTCTGGGCCGATTTCCCGTGTCGCACCGTCAGCAGCCCAACCGGCAGCGGTGAGGAACCGGCGGAGCGCGTCGTCGTTTGTGTTCACCCACCAGCAGGCACGGGCAAATCCATCGGCGCGCAGGGTGTCCGCGCAGGCGTTCAGGAGCCGCGAGCCATGGCCTCGATGTTGCGCTGCCGGATCCACAACGAATTGATCGATCGCACCGTCGACACTCGAATCGGCATCGCCGTCCTGGCTGGGCATGGTGGTGGCGAACCCCACGACTCGCTGGCTGTCAATAGCGACCAGGACGCGAAACGCTGCCTGCGGGGGCCGCTCAATGGCTGCGCGCCAAGAGTCGGTCATCTCCGTCAATGAGACAGAGGCGAGCATCAGCTCGGCGAGATCGGCCGGCCATTGGGTGGCCCAGGACCGTCGTTGGAGCTCCGCGATGCTCGACGCCTCGGCTGGCCAGGCAAGGCGCACGGAGTCCGCGATCGGTCCACCGGAGGCTGCAGTCACGGGCGCGATGCTATCCGGCCTGTACCCTTCCTCCCGTGGCCGCCGGTAGTTTGCAGATCCCCCCGTTGCTGTCGCCGAACGCGATGCGCATCGTCTCACTCGGCGGTCTGGGCGATGTTGGTCGCAATATGGCCGTCGTGGAGTTCGACGGCCAACTGCTGCTGATCGACTGCGGTGTGCTGTTTCCAGAAGATGATCATCCTGGCGTCGATCTGATCTTGCCTGGCTTCGACGCCATCAGCGAGCGGCTTGACGATGTGATCGCCCTGGTGCTCACTCATGGGCATGAGGACCACATCGGAGCTGTGCCGTACCTGCTGCGACAGCGACCCGATATTCCACTGATCGGGTCGAAACTGACGTTGGCGTTACTGGCGGAGAAGCTGCGCGAGCACCATCTGCGGAACGTTCCGCAACGCGTCGTCACCGACGGTGACCGGATTAGTGTCGGCAAGTTCGAGTGCGAGTTCGTCGCTGTGAACCACTCGATCCCCGATTCCTTGGCCGTCGCCGTACGCACCCCGGCCGGACTCATCTTGCACACGGGTGACTTCAAGCTGGATCAGTTGCCGCTGGACGGCCGGATCACAGACCTGCGCGCCTTCGCCCGGCTCGGTGAAGAGGGTGTCGACCTGTTCATGGTCGACTCGACCAATGCCGAAGTGCCCGGCTTCACCACACCTGAGCGAGACATCAGCCCCGCTCTGGAACGGGTGTTGGCGGTCAGCCGGCAGCGGGTGATCGTAGCCTGCTTCGCCTCCCATATCCACCGCGTGCAACAGGTCCTCGACGCGGCTGTGGCCCACCAGCGCAAGGTGGTCTTCGTCGGCCGTTCCATGGTGCGCAACATGAGTGTGGCCCGGGACTTGGGCTACCTGAGAATTCCTGCCAACACCTTGATCGAGCAGCGTGACATCGACGACTACCCGCCCGAGGACGTCGTCATCGTCTCGACCGGATCTCAAGGCGAGCCGCTGTCGGCGTTGTCACGGATTGCCCACCGGGAACACCCAGTGATCCAGCTGAAGAGCGGCGACACCGTGGTGCTTGCCAGCTCGCTCATACCAGGCAACGAAAGCGCGGTCTATCGAGTGATCAACGGCTTGACCCGGCTCGGTGCCCATGTGGTGCATAGAGGGAATGCGCTCGTCCACGTCTCCGGGCATGCCAGCGCGGGGGAGTTGCTCTACTGCTACAACATTGTCCGCCCCCGCAATGTCATGCCGGTGCATGGCGAGGTGCGGCATCTGAACGCCAACGGCGACCTGGCAATCGCAACAGGTGTTCCGGCCGAGCAGACCATCATCGCCGAGGACGGCATGGTCGTCGACCTGGAGGGCGGAAAGGCCACGATTGTCGGCAAAGTAGACGCCGGCTACATCTTCGTCGACGGCACCACAATCGGCGATATATCGGAGCTGTCCTTGACCGACCGGCGCATCCTCGGCGAGGAAGGCTTCATCTCCGTGGTTGCGGTGGTCAACACCCATGCCTCGAAGATCGTCAGCGGTCCGGATATCCATGCTCGCGGCTTCGTGGAAGACGATGGGGTGTTCGACGAGGTGCGCCCGATCATCGTGTCCGCCCTAGAGGCTGCGCTGCAGGACGGCGTGGATGACTCCTACCGGCTTCAGCAGGTGATCAGGCGGCAGCTCGGCAGGTGGGTGAGTGACACGCACCGCCGGCGACCGATGATCATCCCGGTGGTCATCCAAGCCTGAGACCAGGCTCTGCGCCGGAGCTGCATGCTGATGTCAGATCAGCGAGTGACCTTGCCAGCCTTGATGCACGAGGTGCAAACGTTGAGCCGCTTCGGGCTGCCGGACACGATGGCGCGTACCCGCTGGATGTTCGGGTCCCAGCGCCGGTTGGTCTTCTTCTTGGACCAGGGGACGTTATGGCCGAACCCGGGCCTCTTGCCGCATACGTCACATACCGCAGCCACTGGAGTTCGCTCCCAAATTACGTCGATCGTGTGGAGATGCCCGATGTGGGCAACCGGAAAAGAGTACCCGACAGGCGCCAACGCAGGCCAATCGCTCTTCCCTTGCTAATAAGGTTGTCGCGTGTCAGCCAGGCTCGGCGAGCAGGCTCCCACGCTCTGGGAAACCTACGATGCGTGGTTGCGGCGAGCGACCAGCATCATTGGTGATTCAGCCGACGCCTTGAACGCGATCAACGTCTTTCCAGTGCCTGACGCCGACACCGGGTCAAACCTCAAGCTGACCATGACCGGGATTTCTGAAGCGGTTCCCAATCTGGAGCAGGCCAGTCTGGACGCAGCCGTTCAGGCGGCGATCCTGTCTGCCCACGGTAATTCTGGGGCCATCGTCGCCGAGATGTTCGTCAGTGTCTGCCGAACGCTGGAGTACGACTTACCGGCGTTACAGGCCATGCCGGCGGGCACCCTCATTGCCACCTTGCTGCGGTCGGCGGCCGTCGCCGCGAGGCGCGCCGTTGCCCGACCAGTCGCCGGCACCATTCTGACGGTTGCGGACGAGGCAGCCAACGCCGCCGAGGAAGCGGCGGTCAGCCATCCTGCTGATGCTCTGGCCGTGGTACGGGCGGCACAGCGCGGCGCCCACGCCTCCTTGGCTCGTACGCCGCAGCAGCTTGACGTCCTGGCTTCGGCTGGAGTCGTAGATGCCGGCGCCCAGGCGTACGTCCTCCTGATCGACGCGCTCACCGAGGTGCTCGGCGGAACGCCCGCTCACCCGCTGACAGCCGTCGGCCCGCGCCCGGCGGCAAGGCAGCAGGAGGGGCCGAGGATGTCGGGCGAGTACGAGGTGATGTATACGCTCCGCGGCGCTCAGCCGTCGGATCTGGATGAGCTACGAGACCAGCTGTCAGAACTCGGCCATAGCGTGGTCATTGTGGGTGACCAGGCCATCGCTCAGGTGCACGTCCACCTCGGCGAGGCGGGCGCTGCAATCGAGGCTGCGCTCCCGCTCGGGGAACTGAGTCAGCTCCGCATCACCGCGCTGCCGCCGAGTTTGGCCGCCGGTCAGCGAAGTGTCTTGGCCGTGGTCGCCGGTTCCGGGCTTGCTCAAGCCGTCGCTTCGCTGGGCGGCGTCCCGGTGCTCGCCGCACAGGGTGGTGTCACCGTCGACCAGCTGCAAGCTGCCGCTGAACGAACCTGCGGCGATCTGGTGATCTTGCCTAATGGCAGCAGGAACCTCAAGAAGGCCGAGCAGGTCGCGGCTGAGTTGCGCCGGAATGGTCGCAGGGTCAGCATCATCCCCACCCTTGCCCAGGTGCAAGGCTTGGCCGCCATGGCAGTCCATGAACCGTCGGCCGACCTTGAGTCGGTAGTCGTTGCGATGAGCAGTGCCGCCAGCCATGCCCGGCACGGCGAGATCGCCGTAGCGGAGCGGTCCACGATGACGCCGGCCGGACCCTGCCAGCCTGGCGACGTGCTCGGTGTGGTTGAGGGAGATGTGGTTGTCATCGGCACATCGATGGCAGAGGTGGCATGGCAAGTGGTCGAGCAGCTGCTCACTCCCGGTGGAGAGCTGCTGACCCTCGTCCGCGGGCTGGCTGCAGACGACAATCTCCTGCCTGACCTCACGGCTCGGGTTCGTCAGATGTCCCGCCCTCTCGATGTCGAGATCGTGAACGGAGGGCAGCCGGGCTACCCACTGCTGCTCGGGGTGGAATGACCATGCTGAAACTGGTCGGTTCACCGTGGCGTACCGACACCTTCCGCCGGTTGACGACCCGCCTCGAGAACGTCGTCGGCGCCAAGACAGCCAAACAGTTCGAGCCGCTGAAGATCTTCACTGTGGGCGATCTGATGCGGCATGTGCCACGCCGCTACTTCTCAGGCACAGAGCTGAGCGACCTCGCAATGCTTGCCGAAGGTGAGGAAGTTGCGGTCATGGCGGAGGTTGTGGACGCCCGTACCTTCAACGTTCCTGATCGGCCCAACTATCGGCTGCCAGGCAAGCCGCGACTCGAGGCCACCATTACCGACCATCGGGGCCGGTTGACCTGCACCTTTTTCGGGCAGCCGCGACTGATCAGCTACTGGCAGAGCCAGCTGCCTCCCGGTGCAAGGGGCATCTTCGCTGGCAAGGTGACGAGATTCAACGCGAGACTGCAGCTGGCACATCCTGATTTCGTCATCTTGAACGAACACGGAGCCGTGGTCGGCGGCGCCGCGCACAATGCCTCACTGGCGTCGGCCTCCAGATCACCGCTCGTTGGGCTTTATCCGGTGACGGGCAAGTTGCGCACCTGGACCATCGCCGACTGCGCCGCCCTGGCCCTGGACTCGCTGGCGGGAATCGAGGATCCGCTGCCGGAGTGGGTTCGGCGGGCGGCGCACGTGGTGGACCTGGAGGCGGCTTTTCGAGCAGTGCATCAGCCGGCGGATGACGCTGTCGTTGTCAGGGGCCGGAACCGGCTGCGGTTCGATGAGGCGTTCGCTCTGCAGCTGACCATGGCTTACCGGCGGGCTGACGCCGCCTCGCATCGGGCGATACCACGCACATCAAGGCCCGGGGCGTTGCTCGACGCATTCGACGAGCGGTTGCCGTTCATCCTCACCAAAGGCCAGATCGCGGTGAGTGAGGAGATCATGGCCGACCTGGGCCGGGCCCGTCCCATGCAGCGACTGCTGCAAGGCGAGGTCGGGTCTGGCAAGACCCTGGTTGCGCTTCGGGCGATGCTGGCCGTGGTCGATGCCGGCGGTCAGGCCGCACTGCTGGCGCCGACCGAAGTGCTGGCCGCTCAGCACTTCCAGACCATCACTCGGATGCTGGGCGAGTTGGCCAGCGGTGGCACTCTCGGTGCGCCGGAGCAGGCGACCGGTGTCGTACTGATCACCGGATCATCCTCCGCGGGGCGCCGTCGGGAGGCGACTCTGCAGACGGCCTCAGGCACGGCAGGGATCGTCATCGGCACCCATGCCTTGCTCAGCTCCGATGTGCGGTTCGCGGACCTCGGCCTGGTCGTAGTCGATGAACAACATCGGTTCGGGGTGGAACAGCGCGCAGCACTTAGCGCCAAAGCGGACACGCGGCCACATGTCCTGGTGATGACCGCGACGCCGATCCCACGCTCGGTGGCCATGACCGTCTTCGGTGACCTCGAGACCTCGACATTGCGGGAGATTCCGGCCGGCAGGGCTGATGTGACGACCGTTGTCGTGGATACGGTTCACCAGCCGTCCTGGATTCAGCGGGGCTGGCAGCGCATCGTGGAAGAGGTGGATCGAGGTCGACAGGCGTACGTGGTGTGCGCACGAATCTCCTCCAACAATTCGCCCGGCACAGACGCCGAAAACCTCGGTGGCAGTGGCGACGGCGGAGCAGCGCCTGCTGTGGCCGTTGAGGACCTGTTCGAAGAGTTGCGCCAGGGGCCGCTGATCGGGGTGCGGGTCGAGATGGTCCACGGTCGGCTGCCGAGTGAAGAAAAGGAAGCGGTGATGGCCCGCTTCGCTGCTGGCGAGACCGACGTGCTGGTCGCCACGACCGTGGTCGAAGTAGGTGTAGATGTGCCCAACGCCTCGGTCATGGTGATCCAAGATGCTGACCGCTTCGGTATCTCCCAGTTGCACCAGTTGCGCGGCCGGATCGGTCGCGGAGCCCACCCTGGAGTCTGCCTGTTGCTGACGACCGCGGAGGAGCAAAGCTCAGCGCGCCAGCGACTCGATGCTGTGGCGACGACCCGTGATGGCTTTGCGCTTGCCGAGGTTGACCTGGAGCAACGTCGTGAAGGAGATGTGCTCGGCGCCAGCCAGTCGGGTAGCCGATCAAGTCTGAAGCTGCTCCGAGTGTTGAAGGATGCCGATCTGATTGCCCAGGCCCGCACTTTGGCGGAGCAGTGCATCGCTCAGGATCCGGAGCTGAATGAACCAGGATTGGCCGACATCGTGCTCGACGTAGAGATGGACGCGGCAGGGGACTGGCTGGAGCGCGGTTGAGCCGGATCATTGCAGGGTCCCGAGGCGGGCAGCGGATCGCGATGCCACCGGGCGACCGCACCCGTCCGACCACTGATCGTGTCCGTGAGGCGCTGTTCTCGGCAATCACCGCGTGGGCCGGTACGGCTGCCGTGCCCGCCGAGCAGTCCCTCGACGGCTTGGCCTTCTGCGATCTGTACGCCGGTTCAGGCGCCGTCGGGCTGGAGGCGGCCAGCCGTGGCGCCAGTCACGTGTTCCTCGTCGAGCGCGATCGTCGCATTGCACAGCTCACCAGGCGCAACGCCGAAGCCCTCGGACTGCCTGTCGATATCGTCGTCGCGTCGGTTGAATACGCGCTGCGGAAGTCTCCGGCTCAGCCCTTCGATGTCGTCTTCGCTGATCCGCCGTACGAATTGGACACCCCAATCGTCAGCGCCCAGATCGAGCAACTTGTGACCAATACCTGGGTGAACGGAGGCTCGTTGATCATTGTCGAGCGATCGCGACGCACACCCAGCCTGGTTTGGCCGGATGTGGCTGCGAAGCGTTGGACTCGGGCCTACGGTGAGACCATCTTGGCCTTCGGGTCGATTGACCAGGAGCCCGACGAGCCCCGGGAGGAGCAGCCATGACCCGAGCAGTGTGCCCGGGGTCGTTTGACCCCGTCACACATGGGCACCTCGACGTCATCGAGCGGACTGCGCTGGTCGTCGATGACGTGGTTGTGGCGGTGGGGACCAACATTTCCAAGAACGCACTTTTCACTCCAGATGAGCGGGTCGCGATGCTCAAGGAGGAGTGTGCGCAGTGGAGCAACGTCGAGGTGACCCTCTTCGGTGGATTGTTGGTTGACTTCTGTGCGGCTCACGGCATTGACGTCATCAGCAAGGGCCTGCGGGCCACTGATTTCGGCTATGAATTGCAGATGGCGCAGATGAATCGGAAGCTGACCGGTGTGGACACCATGTTCTTGCCTACCGCCCCACAATGGGCATTCGTCTCATCCTCTTTGGTCCGCGAGGTAGCGACGTTAGGTGGCGACGTGACAGCATTCCTGCCAGCCAAAATCGCCGCTCAGACCATGGCGCGGGTCGCGTCTCGGAATGCGGGAGCAGCCATGGATGTGTGAGACAGGGGTTATCTGCGCGACACTAGGGAGCAAAGCACACTCGAAAGGGGACGAGCGTGGTGGCTTTGGGGGCAGGAACGCCCATGGTTGGGCAAGGAACGGCTGAGGAGAAGCTCGCGCATTTGCGCGAGCTCATTCTCAACGCGCGCGCGATGCCCATGTCGGCATCCTGCGTGATCAATCGATCGGAAGTCCTGGCGGCAATCGATGATGTGATCGAGAATCTGCCAACCGAAATCGCGGAGGCGCAACAAGTCATCGACCGGTCGGCATACAAGATTGCCGAAGGGGAAGCTGAGGCAGGCCGGATTCTGGCCGAGGCGCGAGATCACGCTGCCAACCTGGCGCAGCACAGCGAGGTAATCCGACTGGCCGAACAGATGTCCGCTGAGATGCGGTCTGAGGCCGATCAGGAGGCCGCAGCCCTGCGCCGGGAGACCGATGAGTTCATCGACGCGCGGATGGCGAGTTTTGAGTCCGTGCTGCACAAGACAGCGAGCCAGGTGCGGACCGCTCGCGCTCGGCTGGCGGAGCGTAGCGGCTTGGATACCGGCGAGCTGCCCAGGCTGGACAAGCGCACCTTCGCGGAATAGTCGGCTTTGGGCGCTCGTTCCACCTCTCAATTCACATCGGGAACCGGATCCCGCGGGCGTCTACCGACGCTCACTGAGAAAGTTTGGCTCCGTGGCCTACCCGCCGGTAGGGTTGGGCGTCGGTCACGCCGAAGAGCGGGGCCGCTCGGCTTGGAAGGATTGCGATGAGTTCGCCGCATCGCCCGCTGAACCCCCGCTCGGGTTTGGTCCTCGACACCCACGAACTGGGTCGTCGCGCGGGCGCAATGAAGATGGTTCGAACATCCGTCGAGGCGCCTGCGGACCTGGGAATCGGCGTGATCGGCGTACCACTCGGATCGCCTGTCGAACTCGATCTGCGGCTTGAGTCGGTGGTTGAGGGAGTGCTCGTCAGTGGCAGCGCCACGGTCGAGGTTCATGGGGAGTGTGTGCGATGCCTTGGTGAGGTCGCCGACCAGCTGGAGGTCGGCATCCAGGAGCTGTACGTCTACCCAGGGGTGGAGCCGGACGATCCTCTCGCTAGCCGGTTGGAGGGTGACCTCATCGACCTCGAGCCGCTGCTCCGTGACGAGGTGGTGCTCGATTTGCCATTCCAACCCTTGTGCCGGGAAGACTGCTTGGGGTTGTGTGTCGAATGTGGCGCCAATCTCAACGACAACCCCGGCCATCGCCATGAAGCGCGTCTCGACCCGCGATGGGAGGCGCTGCAGGGTCTTGAGGGTAGCGGCAGCGAATCTTACGATGTTTTACAAACTGCCCCATGGGCAATGAAATTTCCGGGCAAAAGCGCCCGGAGGAACGAGGAGTGAAGTCGTGGCGGTTCCGAAGAGGCGAATGTCGCGTAGCAACACCCGACACCGCCGTTCCCAGTGGAAGGCGTCCGTGCCCGCGTTGGTGACCTGCGCGAACCCGGCCTGCCGCGAGAAGCACCTGCCCCATGTGGCGTGTCCCTCGTGCGGGCAGTACGGCCCCCGCGGAGCCCGGCGACAGGTTCTCTCATCCTGATGCGGTCCGAGGCGACTGCTCTTCGCCTACCCGCTGGGGAACTGCTCAGCGAGCTCGGTATGAGTGTTGATCCTGAGCTGCTTGACCGCGCGCTGACACACCGCTCGTACGCGTACGAGCAAGGTGGACTGCCCACCAACGAGCGTCTGGAGTTTCTCGGTGACTCGGTGCTCGGCTTGATCGTGACCGAGCACCTGTTCGTCACCTACCCCGATCTCTCGGAGGGCCAACTCGCCAAGCTCCGGGCCGCTGTAGTCAACTCCCGGGCTTTGGCCGACGTTGCTCGGCAACTCGACCTGGGTGCGGTCATCCATCTGGGTCGCGGCGAAGAGAGCACCGGAGGCCGGGATAAGTCCTCCATCCTCGCCGACACAATGGAGGCGGTGATCGGCGCGGTCTTTCTGCAGCATGGCATCGATGCCGCACGAGGGTTCGTGCACCATCTGTTCGACCCGTTGATGGCGGAAGTGGCGACCCGGGGCGCCGGCCTGGACTGGAAGACCAGCCTTCAGGAAATCGCTTCCATGACCGGTCTTGGCGTACCGGTCTACGACGTCGTCGAGTCCGGGCCTGATCATGCCAAGACGTTCCAGGCAACGGTCAATATCGACGGTCAGAGCTATGGACCTGGAGCCGGCCGTAACAAGAAGGAGGCCGAGCAGAACGCAGCGGCTATGGCTTTCGCGGCGCTGAAGGGCAGCCGCGGCTCCGGTCCGCTCCGCACTCACTGATAGACCGAGTGCCCGAGCTTCCCGAGGTCGAAGTGGTACGGCGCGGTCTTGCCGGCAGCATTGCCGGGCGCCGGATCGCTCGAGTACGCGTACTCCATCCACGGCCAGTCCGTCGTCATCTGACCGGGCCCGCAGACTTCGAGCTGCAGACCTCAGGGCGCACATTTGCGGAACCGCGTCGACGTGGCAAATATCTCTGGTTGCCGTTTACTGATGGTGACGCAATCCTGGCCCATTTGGGCATGAGCGGGCAGTTCCGTCTCGCCAATGCTGACGCGCCGCTAGTCCCCAATACCCGGATCATCTTTGCGTTCGCCGACGGCGAGCCTGGCCTGCGGTTCATCGATCAACGCATGTTCGGTGGGCTCTCGCTCTCGCCAGGCGGCGCCGAGCTGCCGGCCGAGATCGCCCACATCGGGCGCGACCCGTTCGATCCTGAATTCGATCTCGCCGATGCCGTCGCCCGATTGCGGCGCCGGAAGACCATGATCAAAAGGGCGCTTCTGGATCAGCAACTGGTGTCGGGCATCGGCAACATCTACGCCGACGAGGCATTGTGGGCGGCTCGAATGCACTACGCGCGCCCTACCAGCACGATGACGCGCGCCCAGGCCGCCACCGTGATGACAGCGGCAGCGACGGTGATGGCGAATGCGTTGACCGACGGCGGCACCTCCTTCGATGCCCTCTACGTCAACATCAATGGATCCAGCGGCTACTTCGACCGCTCGCTGGCGGTTTACGGACGCGAAGGTCAGCCGTGTCCTCGTTGCGGCACACCGATCCGGCGCGAGCCTTTCATGAATCGGTCTTCCTATCGATGTCCACGGTGCCAACGGCGGCCCCGCCAGAGTTAGCAACCTGTCCACTTTCGGCGGGGTTCTAGAGCGGATGGCGCGGGCCCTTTCGCAACGGATGAGACGGGTCCACAGCGCGATCGCGCGAGCAGCTCCACATTAAGTGGGTATTGTCTAACGGTCGTGGATCGCCTGAAGCACTACTTGCTCGTACGCCATAGGCACAACTGGGTTCTGCTCTTCCGGTTTGGCCTCGTTGGCGCATCTGGCGTTCTCGTCAACATGTTCGTTGCCATCATGTGCAACAAGCTGGGTCCCGATGAGAATGGCATCTACTTCGACTTGCCATTCACCGACTTCAATGTCCGCTGGTACCACGTGTACTCCACAATCGCGTTCCTGGTCGCCAATCTGTGGAACTTCGAGCTCAACCGGCTGTGGACTTTTCGGAGCGCGAAGCATGCTGGCTGGTTTCGTGAGTACTTTCCCTTCCTCACAGTTGGCATCCTTGCCCAAGTTGTTGGCCTGGGCGTTCTGACCCTCTTGATGCACCCTGATTCGATCTTCTCGCTGTCCCAGACCTACTTCGATGACTCCACCGGCTTCCGCACCCGGTTCTACTGGGCGCAGCTGATCACGATCGCGGTCGTTACTCCGCTTTCGTTCCTGCTGAACAAGTTCTGGACCTTCTCTTCGGTACGCGGCAAGCACCAGATGACCGAGACGGCGGACGAAACCTTGGAAAGCGAGCACCCCACAGCTGGCGTCTGATCAGTCGGCCCGGCGGCAATCTGGGACCCGCCCTGCAACGTACCCGGACTCGGAGCCGACGTCAGTTACAGTGAGGTCGCCTTCCGCAGCCGGATCTTCGCCTGAGCTCACACCGTCGAGAGGTGGGACGTTGTACCTCAAGAGCCTGACCTTGCGCGGATTCAAATCCTTCGCGTCCGCGACAACCCTCAACTTCGAACCTGGCATTACCTGCGTCGTCGGCCCCAACGGCTCTGGCAAATCCAACGTTGTTGATGCTCTGAGCTGGGTGATGGGTGAGCAGGGCGCGAAGACGCTTCGTGGCGGAAAGATGGAAGACGTCATCTTCGCCGGCACGTCTGGTCGTGCCCCGTTGGGCCGCGCGGAGGTCGTACTCACTATCGATAACTCCGACGGCGCCCTGCCGATCGATTACCCCGAGGTCACCATCTCGCGAACCATGTTCCGCAACGGTGGCTCCGAATACGCCATCAACGGCAGTGTGTCGCGTCTGCTCGACATCCACGATCTCCTCAGCGATTCCGGAATCGGCCGGGAGATGCACGTCATCGTCGGTCAGGGACAACTCGACTCGATCTTGCAAGCTACCCCGGAGGGTCGCCGTGGCTTCATAGAAGAAGCAGCAGGAGTGCTCAAGCACCGCAAGCGCAAGGAGAAGGCAGTCCGCAAGTTGGAGGCTTGCGAGGCGAACCTGAACCGATTGTCGGACCTGATCGAGGAGATCCGACGGCAGCTCAAGCCGCTCGGCAGGCAAGCTGAAGTGGCCAGGAAGGCGGCCATCATCCAGGCTGAGCTGCGCGACGCCAAGGCGCGGCTGTTTGCCGACGATTTGCTCCAGGCCACGCAGGCGCTGCAGTCCGAGCTTGCAGATGAGCGGGCGATGAACGAGCGCCGGGGGGCCCTTGAGCAGGCGCTCGACGCCGCCCGGGCTGCGGAAGTAGCCGCCGAAGAAGCGGTACGGCAGAGCGTCCCGAGACTGACGGCTGCCCATGAGACGTGGTATTCCCTCGCCGCCCTACGGGAGCGGATCGCCTCCACGCTCTCCATTGCGCGGGAGCGGATGCGGCAGGCTGAGGACGAACCAGGAGAGCTCCTCGTGGTACGCGACCCGGAAGAGTTGGACCGCGAGGCTGCGCGGGTTGCAGCTCAGGAGCAGCAGCTGTCGGGTCAGCTCGAGGAGAAGGTGGCGGCCTTGCAGGCTGCTACGACACACCGAAGTGCTTGCGAAGACGCCGAGCGCGCTGAGGAAAATCGACTGGCAGCGCTCATCCGAGCGGCTGCTGACCGGCGCGAAGGGCTGGCCAGGCTCACCGGTCAGGTCAACTCGCTGCGCAGTCGTGGCGAAGCAGCGGCCGCCGAGATCAGCCGGCTATCCGCTGCGCAGCGACAGGCAGCGGAACGGGCCGAGCAAGCCTCCCGGGCCTTCACTGCGCTGGAGACCAAGGTGGCAGGCCTCGATGCGGGTGAATTCGGCCTGGATGCAGATCACGAGGGGGCGCTCGAGGCGCTGGACGGGATCGAGAAGCAGCAGGCCGAGCTAGGACATCAGGAGCAGGTCGCGACCCAGGAGCGGGCGGCCCTTGCGGCGCGTGTGGAGGCGCTGCGGGTGGGGCTGAACGGTAAAGATGCAACCTCTGCGTTGCTTGCAGCCACCGATCGGTTGAACGGGCTGCTGGGTTCAGTCGCCACGCTGGTCAGGGTGCAGTCCCCGTACCAGACCGCGATTGCAGCGGCCTTCGGTGCGGCAGCCGACGCAGTGGCGGTAACTAGCGTCGATACGGCAATAGCTGCGTTCGACCATCTCAAAGCAGAGGATTTGGGACGGGCTGGACTATTGCTCGGTGGAGTGATCGAGACTGAGCGGCTCGACACCTGGCCAGCGCTTCCGGACGGAGCACAGTACGCCGCCGAACTGGTCGAGGTACCTGATCAGCTCAATGCGGCAGTGCACCGGGTGCTGCGCAAGGTTGCCGTCGTCGAGAACCTGCCCGCAGCTCAAAGTCTGATCACTCAGCTGCCCGATGTTGTCGCCGTCACGCGCGAGGGAGACGTTCTCAGCGCACATTTTGCCGCCGGGGGATCGGCGGCGAACCCAACGCTCATCGAAGTGCAGTCCGCAATCGACGACGCCGACCGGCGCTTGACTGAGGCCAGTCACGCGTGCGAGCGGCTGCGCTTCGCTCAGAGCCAGCTGGAGGAGCAGCACCGTCAGGCCAGCGCCACGGCTGAGGTCACGCTGGCCAGGCTGCATGAGTCCGACGCTGCGATGGCGGCGTTGGCTGAGGAGCTCGGCCAACTCCGCTCGACCGCCCGCTCGGCCCACGACGAAGCTGAGCGGCTGCGCCGCGCCATCGCGGACGCGGAGGAGGCGCGTGACCGTGACGTCGCCGGGCTGACGGATCTGGAGCATCGGCTCGAACTCGCTGCGGAGACCGTAGATGAGATGGAACCGGACCATGCTGAACGTGACCGGTTGGCCGAGCAGGCCAGGCTCGCCCGCAGCGCGGAGATGGACGCTCGCCTGGCGCTGCGGACCCTGGAGGAGCGAGCCCGCGCCCTAGCTGGTCGAGCCGATGCGCTACGCCGCGCCGCCGAGGGCGAGCGTCAGGCGCGTCTTCGCGAGGTCGCCCGCCGGGAGCGACTCGCACGTGAGGCACGTACCGCGGCTGCCGTCCACGCCGGAGGGACATTCCTGGCCCGCCTTCTGGAACGGTCCCTAGCGCTGTCAGCACGGGAACGCACTCAGGCGGAGGCGATGCGTACCGACGCCGAGGCAGGACTAAGTTCGGCGCGCGCGTCCGTACGCTCACTGACGCGGGACTTTGAGTCATTGGTTGATGCCGCCCATCGAGACGAAATTGCCAGAGCCGAGCAGCAGATGAGGGTGGAGGCGCTGGAGGAGCGGGTCATGGCCGAGCTCGGCCTCCAAGCTGCGGATCTGTTGGCCGAATATGGACCGGACCTGCCGGTCCCGGTGCTCACTCAGGAGGACGGCACCGCACTATCCAGCGATGATCAGCCCGAGCTCACACCGTACGTGCGCGAATTGCAAGAAAAGCGGCTGCGGATCGCTGAGCGTGAACTCAGTCTGCTCGGCCGGGTTAATCCACTCGCTCTGGAGGAGTTCGACGCCCTGGAAGCCCGACACAAGTTCCTCTCCGCACAACTGGAGGACCTGCGGAAGACCCGCCGTGATCTGCACGAGATCATCATCGAGGTTGACAACCGGGTGGAGCGCGTCTTCGCGGAGGCGTACACCGACATAGCGGCGGCGTTTGGGCGCGTGTTCGCACGGCTCTTCCCCGGCGGGGAAGGCCGGCTGATCCTGACTGAACCGGGCAACTGGCTGGCCACTGGGGTCGATGTCGAGGCCCGACCGCCGGGAAAGAAGATCAAGCGGCTCTCGTTGCTGTCTGGTGGTGAGCGCGCTCTGGTTGCTGTCTGCTTCTTGATCTCGCTCTTCATCGCACGGCCCAGCCCCTTTTACATTCTTGACGAGGTCGAGGCCGCTCTGGACGACACCAATCTGGGCCGCCTGTTGGAGATCTATGAGGAGTTGCGCGCGACCAGCCAGTTGCTGGTGATCACGCACCAGAAACGCACCATGGAGATCGCTGACGCCCTGTATGGGATCAGCATGCGTGGTGACGGAGTCTCAACCGTCATCTCCTCACGGCTTCGTGAGACCGAGTCAGTCGCCTGACCGCACTATGACGGGCAGCCCGCTTCGCCGACTGCAGGAGTTCGCGGTTGTGCTCGATGACGGGCTGGTCCTGTTCGCGAGCGACGAAGGAGGCGAATCTGGCGGGTCTGCCTGTCAGAGTGCAATCCAAAACCGCACTATGACGGGCAGCCCGCTTCGCCGACTGCAGGAGCAATCCAAGTTTGTGATGAAATCGAGAGCAAGAATCGGCCTTTCCATAGGGACACTGTGATCTTCGCTTGGCAGACTATGGGTCCGAGAGCTGTTCCATCGGCATCGCCTGCATCGCAGTCGCGGTTGTCCGACCCGCAAGACAGTTCCTTCCCCGTTCCGCTTGACATCGCCTAGTCGATAATGACTGTCTGAAAGGGGTGTTCGTGACCTCCATCGTCGTCGCTATGCTCGTGATCTTGGTCGTCGCAGTCTGCACTGTGGGCCTGGTCCTTCTCGGAATGGAGGGCCGCGGCAAGCAGCGCGCACCACGGCTGGCCGACCGGGCAGCCCGTGCGGCAGAGCATCTCAATGGCGAAGCAGAGCCGCCCGCTCGCTTCATCAAGCTGATCGAGTCCACCCGCGGTCGCTGAGCCGGGCCACCGGGCCGTCCTCGCCTAGGATGAGCCGGTGGATGCGACAACTCTGTGGTTGATCGTTGGCGTCATTCTGCTGGGGGCTACCCTTCTCGTCGGCTTCCTCGCCGTGGGCCGGCGCCGAGCGCTTCGCACAGGCGAACCGCCGCCCAGCGTTGAAGAGGCACCGCGGGGATGGGAGGCGCCAGCGGAGGACTCCGGTGATGAGCTCTCCGCCACCCAGGTTGACGTCCGAGCCAGGCCGCCGGAAGTCGAGATTCCCGACATCGAGCTGGCTCCCGAGGCGCCCGAGCTCGAGCGCCCGGAAGCTCCGGAGAGCCGGCTGGTACGCCTCCGCCGGCGACTGGCGGGTTCCAACAGCGCGCTCAGCCGCGGCCTGCTGTTGTTGATCACCCGTGATCGGATCGATGAGGACACCTGGGAGGAGTTCGAGGCGACCCTCATTACCTCCGACCTTGGCGTCGCGCCGGCGACTGAACTGGTGGATGCGCTGCGCAACAAACTTCGGGTCGAGGGGATTTCCCAGCCCGGACAGGCAAAGGCCATTCTCCGAGCCGAGTTGATCAAGCTGGTCGATCCTACGATGGATCGCAGCCTGAATGCAGACCGAGCCGAGCAGCCTGCGGTGGTCATGGTGGTCGGAGTGAACGGGACGGGCAAGACCACGACCGTCGGCAAGCTTGCCCGGGTGCTGGTCGCCGAGGACAAGGATGTGCTGCTCGGGGCTGCTGACACTTTCCGAGCGGCCGCGGCGGACCAACTCGAGACCTGGGGAAGCCGAGTGGGAGTGCCGACCGTACGAGGGGCGGAGGGGGCGGATCCTGCCAGCGTTGCATTCGAGGCTGTCAAAGCCGGCATCGAGCAAGAGGTCGACGTGGTCTTGATCGACACCGCTGGTCGGCTGCACACCAAGGTTGGACTGATGGATGAGCTCGGCAAGGTGAAGAGGGTGATCGAGCGCCAGGCACCGGTCGGTGAGGTGCTCCTGGTACTCGATGCCACCACCGGTCAGAACGGGCTGATCCAGGCTCGGATCTTTGCTGAGGTGGTCGATGTGACCGGCATCGTGCTTACCAAGCTGGACGGGTCGGCCAAGGGCGGCATCGTGGTCCAAGTGCAACGGGAGCTGGGTGTCCCGGTCAAGCTCGTCGGCCTCGGCGAAGGTGCAGATGATCTTGCACCATTTGACGCGGAGGTCTTCGTTGATGCCCTGTTGGAGGAGCAAGCCGCATGACGAGCATCTTGCACCCACCAGTTGAAGGTGCCGCGTTCGACGCGTTCCTGGAGCACTCAGCGCCGGCCGGCCGCGATCATGAAAGGTGGCGGCCGGACGATGGCACCATGCCGGCCCTCTACCTCAGCCATGGTGCGCCTCCGGTCTTCAATGACGCACACTGGATGAACCAGCTGTTTGCCTGGTCGCGGTCCTTGCCGAAGCCAACGGCGATCTTGATCGTGAGCGCCCATTGGGAGGCCGCGCCGCTGGCCCTCTCCGCGCCAGCGGCCGGGACCCAGCTGATCTATGACTTCAGCGGATTCGGCCGGCGGTATTTCAAGATGACCTACCAGACGCCTGACGCGTCGGCGCTCGCGGCAAAGATCACCGCGCTGATGTCGGACACCGAACCGGTCCACGAGCATCCAAGTCGCGGTCTCGACCATGGTGCCTGGGTGCCGCTCAAGGTGATGTATCCGTATGCGGACGTGCCGGTACTGCAACTCAGCATGCCCACACACGATCCGGATCGGCTGTTTCGAATCGGACAGCAGCTGCGGCCGCTGCGCGAGGAGGGAGTGCTGATCATCGGATCTGGCTACATGACCCATGGCCTACCCTTCCTGGGCCGAGACAGCTGGGAGTACAACGTGATCCCCGGCTGGTCCCGTGATTTCGATGACTGGGCAGCCGAGGCTTTGGCGGCAGGTCGGATAGATGTGCTGGCTGACTTCCGGCACGCACCGGGGATGCCGTACGCGCACCCAACCGTGGAGCACTACACCCCAATCTTTGTCACGTTCGGTGCAGCGACCGATCCCTCGGCGCCACCAAGAGTCGTGATCGACGACTTCCAGATGGGACTAGCGAAGCGGTCATTCCAGGTGGCTTAGAGGCGCCGACCCAAGTTCAGCGCTGACTCCGATGCCGCGTAATACCCGAATCGCTCGACGTCGACGTAGCCGCTCGACCGGTAGAGGCCTATGGCTGCAACCTGCGGGCGGCCGGTCTCCAGCAGCATCCAGTCGGCACCGGCGGCTGACGCGCTGTCCTCCAGGGTGGCCAACACCGTGCGCCCATACCCATGTCCTCGTACCTGTTCCTGGACAAACATCCGCCTAATCTCCGCTGGCCGCTGTGCGACGCGCGGCAACCCCGGGGTCCGAAATCGCCAACCCCCCATGGCCACGGCTACGTCGTCCACATAGCCGACGAAGAACCTTCCATGAGGCGGGCTGAAGTCAGCGGTCGCCAACGGAGTCTCGTCCGGCGACCCATAGATCTGGATGTAGAACTGCTGAGCGGCCAGTTCCAGCGAGGCAACGTCGGGATGTTCATACGGGACCTGCCGGAGCTGAAACTCCTGAGACATCTGCATAGCGTAGGCAGTGGGGTCAGCCTTTGGTCGCCTGAGACACCGCAGTGGGTTGAGTAGGCTGGGCCAGTCCAGTTTCCGATCTAAGGACACTCGTGTTCGACACCCTGCAAGACCGCCTCGCGGCGACGTTCAAGAACCTGCGCGGCAAGGGCCGACTCTCCGAAGCCGACATCGACGCAACGGCTCGTGAGATCCGGATCGCCTTGCTCGAAGCCGACGTCAATCTGTCGGTGGTCAAGGACTTCATTGCCGCAATCAAAGAGCGAGCCCGCGGCGCCGAACTCTCCGGCGCACTGAATCCTGCCCAGCAAGTGATCAAGATCGTCAATGAGGAGCTGATTGCCATCCTCGGCGGCGAAACCAGGTTGCTGCGGTTCGCCAAACGGCCCCCGACCGTGATCATGCTCGCGGGTCTGCAGGGTTCGGGCAAGACGACGCTGGCGGCCAAGCTCGGATTGTGGCTGAAGGAGCAGGGTCACTCTCCGCTACTGGTCGCGGCGGACTTGCAACGACCCAATGCGGTCAATCAGTTGCAAGTAGTCGGCCAGCGAGCCGGCGTTCACGTCTATGCGCCCGAGCCGGGCAACACCTCGTCGCGGAGCGACATCGATCAAATGAGCGGTGACCCGGTTGCGGTTGCCCGCTCCTCGATTGCCGAGGCTGAACGTCGCCTCTATGACGTGGTCATCGTCGACACCGCCGGCCGGCTCGGCATCGACGCCGAAATGATGCAGCAGGCTGTTGACATCCGTGATGCCGTTCATCCGGACGAGGTCCTCTTCGTCGTCGACGCCATGATCGGCCAGGACGCAGTCAACACTGCGAACGCCTTCGGCGAGGGAGTCGGTTTCGACGGGGTCGTACTCACCAAGCTGGATGGTGACGCCCGCGGCGGTGCTGCCCTCTCGATCGCGCGCGTCACGGGAAGCCCGATCATGTTCGCCTCCAATGGCGAGGCCTTGACGGACTTCGACGTATTCCATCCGGACCGGATGGCAAGCCGGATTCTGGGCATGGGCGACATGCTCACGTTGATCGAACAAGCCGAAAAGACCTTCGACGCCGAGCAGTCGGCAAAGGCGGCCGCCAAGCTGGCTGGCCACGGGGGAGAGTTCGGCTTGGCAGATTTCCTCCAGCAGATGCAGATGGTTCGCAAGATGGGGCCGCTGTCGAAGGTCTTCGGGATGCTGCCTGGGATGGGCGAGCTCAAGGACAGGATCGCTGGCATCGACGAGCGTGATGTTGATCACATTGAGGCGATCATCCATTCGATGACCCCGACTGAGCGCGAAAACCCCAAGATCATCGACGGCTCGCGGCGTGCCCGGATCGCCAAGGGAGCCGGGGTCGAGGTGTCCGAGGTCAACACCCTCATCAATCGCTTCTTCGAGGCTCGCAAGATGATGAGCTCGCTGGCGACCGGCAACGTGCCTGGGATGCCGGGACTTGGCGGCCTGCCGGGAGCGCGACGGCAACCGTCGCGCTCGCAGAAGAAGAAGGGTGGCCGAGGGGTCTCCGGCAACCCGGCCAAGCGCAACGCGGCCCAGCAACCGGGTGTCGCGGTTGATCCGGCGGCGGCGTTCGGTGGCAGCGATATCGACCAGGCTGCCCTCGAGAAGGCGATGGCCGACTTCCAGCTGCCACCTGAGCTGCGCAGCCGCTTCGGCAAGTAGAGCGTCATGCGCCCTGAGCCTGTCGATGGGCACGACCGCCTGCACCTGGCTGGTGTGGTGCTGCCTGAAGGCGAGTATCGCGACATCTGGGTGATCGACGGCGTGATCCGTACCGAGCCGGTCGCCAACGCGGAAACTGTCGCCACCGATGTCTGGCTCGTGCCGGGCCTGGTTGATGCGCACTGTCACGTTGGGTTAGAGCGGCAGGGCGCCGTACCCGATGACCGGGCTGAGCAGCATGCACTGGCCGACCGCGCCGCCGGGGCATTGCTGCTGCGCGACGCGGGCAGCCCGGCCGACACCAGATGGATAGACCAGCGCGCCGATCTCCCGAAGATCATCCGGGCCGGACGGCACATCGCCCGGCCCAAACGGTATCTGCGGAACTACGGCGAGGAAGTCGAGCCTGGCGAGCTAGTTGCCGAAGTGGAGCGACAGGCAGCTCGCGGCGACGGCTGGGTAAAGCTGGTCGGCGACTGGATCGACAGAGACATCGGTGATCTCGCGCCCCTATGGCCGATTGATGTAGCGGAGGCGGCTATCAAGCGGGCGCACGAACTGGGCTGCCGCGTGACTGCACACGTCTTCGGGGAGCAAGCAGTCAGCGAGCTGGTTGCGGCCGGGATCGACGGGATCGAGCACGGGACCGGAATGGACGACGCCACCATCGTCCTGATGGCGGAACATCAGGTCGCGCTCGTCCCGACCATGATCCAGCTCGACAGTTTCGAGATGTATGCCCAGTCCGGCGAGGACAAATATCCGGAATACGCAAGGCATATGCGTGCTCTGTATGCCACCCGTCTTGAGCGGTTCGCAAAAGCTATGGAGGCCGGCGTCCCGATCTATGCCGGTACTGACGCTGGTGGCTTCCTTCCACACGGCCTGGTCGGCAAGGAGATTGCCGCGCTGGGGCAGTTCAGCTCTCCTGAATACGCGTTGGGCGCGGGTTCCTGGCGCGCTCGCGCCTGGCTCGGCCACCCATCCCGGCTCAGCGAAGGCGCGCCGGCCGATCTCGTGGTCTTCGACACTGATCCACGTGTCGACCTCGCCGTGCTGAGCGCGCCACGCCACGTGATCCTGCGTGGTGATCTGGTCGCCTGACCAAGCTGCGAGCGTCGGCAAATCGCGTGCCCGGCGTGGTGAGGAGGAGTGAGCGGAGGCGCTCTTTCTACGCGAGCGACGACGAACTAGGCGGACTTGCAGCGCGCGATGCGCGAGCAGCAAGCCTCAAAATCAGCCGGCGATGTTGATCACCAGAGTCGCCGTACGCTGTTCGGGCAGTGCCGCGACGACAGCTTCCAGCCCACGCGTCGTCTGCACCAGCTTGGGCTTCACCGGCGAACCATTGAGCGTCGCTGATGTGACCGTGGCCCCATTGGGCAGCACCGCACCGATGCGCAGATCGACCCGGCCATGCCGGCTGACCGTAGTGGTGTAGGTCGAGCCTTGCCGCTCGGCGGCCACGTCGATGGCGATCAAGCCGAGCTTGACGGTCTTCACTGACGCTTTGGTTTCGCTTTGAGGCAGTTGCGGCACCACCGAGACTCGGCCGCGGCCGATATCAGGCGAGACACCGAGCCATTGGTGAATCACCGGCCAGAGCACGCCGTACGCGCCCCAGGCCTGGAGGACCATGGAGCGCTCAGTGAACAGCCGGTCGATGTTTGGCTCGAAGTCGGGGCTTGGCACGATCTCCGGCATCGCACCCGGCATCTCCCAGATATCCGGGTCGAGCTGGGACCGGGCGTTGCCGTTCATGTAGAACTGCTGCTGGTTGGCGCCCAGCCGGCCGTAGTTGCCCTCACTGACCGCGGCGATCGCTGAGTTCAGGGTGAAGATGCTGCGCTCGCCCGGCACCGCTGAGACCACCGTGTCGCAGCTCGGGCCGGGGTTGCCAGCCGGCGCCGAGGTCGGGCCGGTGCCGGTGTGGAACAGGCCGAGCTCGCCGGTGTAGCAGCGCTCCTCGTGTTCGTTCAGCGTGGCATTGCCGTGCTGCCGAGAGGCTAATGGCCCCGCGGCCCGACCGGGCAGCCGGGGCAGCACCGCATCGGTCGGGGTCAGACCGATCCAGTGCCGCTGGAAGACCTTCTCGTTGCCCGGATCGATCAGGGAGTCGGCATAGGAGCGGGTGTCACCGCCGTACCACCAGGTCTCCTCGAACGTCTCCAGCAGGGCACGAGCTTTGCCCACCGCCCAGCGGCGGGTTTCGTCGTCGCCCATGGCCTGGGCCATGTCGGCCAGGTCGGCGTAGCCGCGGATGGTGTAGACCGCGTTGTCCAGCTTCTCCTCGCCCATGCCGGGGCGCTCTACGTTGCCGAGACCCCCAGGCCAGCCGTCTCCATCCTCGTCCAGCCCGGCGACGAACTCCATCGCTTCCTTGCTGGCCGGATACAAGTCCTTCAGGAACCTCGCATCACCGCTCCAGCGCCAGACCAGCGCGACTGCGGAGGGGTATTTCGACGACTCGTCGGTGTTGCCGGGGTCGGCGTTGGCGCCGAAGTACACCGCGCCGTCGGGGGTCACCTCGTGCACGATCTTGCCGCTGCCCTCGTTGACGATCTCCGACACATCTCGCAACGCGCGCAAATGATCCTTGATCGGGCCGAACTGTCCGGCTACGACCGCGGCAAAGGCTGTGTACTCGCCATCCGTACCGAACAGCCAGGTGTAGTCAGGCCAGCCGGCGCCGAGCCAGCGCATGGAGCTCAGCGTCCCCGCTGGTGGTGGATACGCCCGACCGGCATTCACCACCCGGAGCTGCATATCCTCCACGCGCTGCTCAGATGCAGCCAGCATTTGCTTCGACCAGGCCACGCTGTCCTCGAGCAGCCGGTTCCCGGGCAGTGAGACGTCGCTCAGAGTGTTCAAGCGCTCGCGGGAACCTACGATGGCGCGGAGGGCTGCCTCGGGGTTGTCGAGCGCCTTGCGGAGCTCAGCACGCGCCTGCGCCGGTCCGGAGACCGAGCCGCCGACCCCGAACCAGACGGTCTTGACCTCGCCGGCCCGAAGCCTGACCTTGTACGCGAGCTGGCCACCGGCACCCCTCCCGTATTCAGTGTCGTCACAGCGCTCAGGCTGCGGCGGTGCGTCCGGGCCGGACGCCGGGCAGATCACGGCCTCCTGTGGGCCGCGGAAGGCTCTGCCGGTCTCGGTCTCGTACGGCGACAGCTCGGTCCCAAAAGCCGCGGCCCAGTCGTGGGACTCGAAGTTCGGGCGCTGCGGCCTGCCCTTGTCCCGGAACAACAGGTACTTGCCCTGGATCGATGCCGAATCCGCGAGGTTGACCTCGATCTGACTGGGCTCAGTTTCACCCCATGGGTAGGACGAGAGCAGCTCCGAATGGGCATCCGCACGTAGCGTGATGGTCCGGGTGCGGTCGGCCCGGAGACTGAGCCCTACGAGCGCACCTGAGACGCCGCGAGGTACGAAGTCGGTGCGGCTGGCCTGCACGCCATCGGTCACGGGCAGGTCGGTCCGTACGTATCCCCAGCCGGACGTGGTCTTGGTTGCGCGCCCGATCCAATCGCCGTTGATGTTGAACCACATGCCGTCAAGCAGCTTGAGGTTCGGAAGCCAGAATCCGCCCATCTCGCCCCGGGTATGGAAGCCGGCGGCGGGATAGCGACCGTCAGCCGTGCCGAGAGCCCACGCCCGATCGCCAGTCACCACGAACCGTCGATCCGAGAGCCGCGTTGTCTCGGACAGCTCAGGTGAGCGCGCAATCGCCGGATCGACGACTGGGCCAGGAGCAGCCTGAGCGGGAACTGTGAGGGTCGCTGCTACGACCAGGAGCGAGGTGGCTGCGGTGGCGCAGGCAAGGAGGCTCCCCCGAGAAGTGCGACGCACGATTAGCCTCTCCTTTGAAACTGCGTGCGCGCAACGCGCCGCTCGAGAGGGAAGATGATGCGCTCAGCGCACTGATCGAGAAGATGGGCGCGTCTCGCGCACAGGACCTTGATCTTCCTATCGGGTGGGCAATGTCTGGCGCAAGGGTCTGACGGAATTATTGTGCCGGAACAAATCCTCCGGGCTGGGTTGCGCGCGTTTCACGCGTTGCCACAGGAACGCACGTGCACGTGCGTTCCTCTCACGATGCACACGTTGCAACGTACGCATTGTGAGAGCAACGCGTGTAGAGCGGCGCGGGCGAGCGAGCAACCAAACCGCGGATCGCGCGCCGCCGTGCTGAGGAGGAACGAGCCGACACGTCTTTCGTCGGCGAGCGACGACGATGTAGGCGGCTTCCTGGCGCGATTCGCAGCGAGCGGAATGAGCAATCAAACACCGCGCGAGCAGCAAGCCCAAAGTACTTGCGGCAATCGAGCAAGATGGGCCACATGCGTGGCGCTCGGGCAGCAGCCTTACTGCTGATCGTTGCGCTGTTGTGTGGCATCCAGATTCCGGCGTACGCGGCAGACCAGGTGATCGCGACCGAGCTGATGGTGCCTGGTACGCCGGAGGCCGACGGCAAGCCGGTCAAGCTCGATGCGACGATCCTGACGACAGACCCAGCCGCGCCACGCCCAGCAATCGTGCTGGCACACGGCTTTGGCGGCACCAAGACCGACAGCGAGCCGACGGCCCGCGATCTCGCACTGGCCGGTTACACGGTGATCATCTACACCGCGCGCGGTTTCGGCGCATCCGGCGGCCGTATCCACCTGAACAATCCTGCATATGAAGGCGCGGACGCGCGCAAGCTGATTGACCTGGCTGCCACCCGACCGGAGGTCGCGAAGGACGGCGATGATCCTGTGATCGGCTTCGCCGGCGCGTCCTACGGGGGAGCGGTCTCGTTCCTGGCGGCGGGCTTGGATGATCGTGTCGACGCCATCGTGCCGGCGTTCACCTGGCACAGCCTTCGGCAAGCGCTCTTCCCGCAGCACCAGGTCGACGGCGTCGCCAAGTCCCCAGCCGATGTCAATTCCGCGAACCGCCAGGGCGTTTTCAAACAGCGTTGGGCTGCATTGTTGTTCTCCAATGCCGGGGGACGACCAGCAACAACCGACCAGGCGTCCACCGGCACTGATGGGCTCTGCGGTCGATTCGACCCTCAGCTGTGTCGGGGCTACCTCACCGCCGCCGAGACCGGCACAGCAGACAAGGAGCTGAGCAAGCTGCTGGATGAGTCTGGTCTGGAGAAGATTGTGCCCGCGATCAAGGCGCCGACGCTCATCATTCAGGGCGAGGATGACACGTTGTTCCCGCTCGACCACGCTGATGCGAACTTCCGAGGCCTGCCGGCCGATACCGCGGCGAGGATGAAGTGGGTAGCTGGCGGCCATGACGCTGACATCTCGGTCGACACGCTGATTGATGATCTTGAGGGATGGTTCGGGCGCTATCTGAAGCGTGATGGCAGCGCCGCCGACACCTCATTTTCAGTGCTCGTGCCGGAGACATCACTGCTCGGGGAGGATCGTGGTACCCGCGACCCCGAGACCCTGGTTGTGCAGTCTTATCCAGGCCGCGGGTCTGAACTCGCGGTTCAGCAGGTAGCACTGACGGGCCAGCCCCAAGGCATCGTGGCGCCGCCCGGGGGTGCGCCTGCGGCACTGACCAACCTTCCGGGAACTGGCGACGCTTTCGGCAGGGCCTCGAGCGTGGCGGGCTACGCCCTCGGCGTACTGCCTGGTCAGTCGGCTGTCTTCACCAGTGAGCCGCTGACTACGCCGCTGACGCAGGTCGGCAGCAGTCGGATCGATCTTGACGTGACCGGAACGACCCCAACAGCCACCCTGTTCGCATCGCTGTGGGATCTCGGACCGGACATCGAACGCAGCGAGAATGGCCGGAGCAGCGTTGGTCCTAGCACGGCGGTGCTTCCACAGCTCCAGGTCGCACCAGTGAAACTTGATGGTCTGGATCCGACCCAGCCGGTGCGCGTGACGGTTGCGCTCCCTGCGGTATCCCACCAGGTTCCGGTCGGCCACCGCTTGCAATTGGTGATCACCACGACCGACCAGGCGTACGCCAATGCGGTACAGGCGGCCCGCTACGAGGTGAGGCTGGCCGGCGCTCGGGCTGCAGCGATTCCGCTCCTCGCTGCCACAGCACTGAACGCGAACACCCTGGACGTACCGATTCCGCTACTCGTTGCGGTGGCTCTGCTGGCCGCTGCTTCCATCGTTGCAGTGCTGGTTCTCTGGCGCAGGCGCAGGAGAATCCACACCGATCCTGAGCTGGCCGGTATCCCACTGGTCGTGAACGACGTGGTGAAGACCTACGGTGACGGGTTCCGAGCCGTGGACGGTGTGTCCTTCAGCGCGGAGGCTGGCCAGGTCGTCGGGCTGCTCGGCCCCAACGGTGCCGGAAAGACCACGGTGATCCGCATGCTGCTTGGCCTGATTCGTCCAGACTCGGGCTCGATCTACGTCAACGGCCAGCCGGTGCATGCGGGTGCCGATGTGCTCGGCTCAGTGGGTGCCTTGATCGAGGGCCCTGGCTTCCTGCCGCATCTCAGCGGGATGGCGAACTTGATGGCGTACTGGCATGCGACCGGTCGCCCATTGGAGGAGGCTCATCTGGATGAGGCGTTAGAGATCGCCGGACTTGGTGCTGCCATTGACCGCAGAGTACGCGGGTACAGCCACGGAATGCTGCAGCGACTTGGCATCGCCCAAGCCATGCTCGGCCGACCAGCCCTACTCATACTCGATGAGCCGACCAACGGCCTGGACCCACCACAGATCAAGGCGATGCGGGCTGTGCTGGCTGACTACGCCGCCGCAGGCCGCACGGTCGTCATCTCTTCCCATCTGTTGTCCGAGGTCGAGCACACCTGTACTCACGTCGTGGTGATGGACAAGGGCAAGGTCGTACTCACAGGCGCGGTCGAGGAGCTCACCGCGAGCGACACCGTCACGTTGATTGGACTGTCCGATGTCGGCGATGTGGGCCCTGCTGGCAGGGCGTTGCAGGCTCGAGGTCTCCGCGCTGAACCTGAGGGCAAGCTGCTCCGTGTCAGCGGCGACCTGCCGCGTCAGGCGATTGTGGCGGAGCTGGTCGCAGCCGGCTATGGCGTCGAGTCAGTGGACGGCCATCGCCAGCTCGAGGAAGTGTTCATGAGTCTTGTCGGCACCGACCAAGAGCTGGAGCACAGGGATGAGGCCGCACGATGAGCGTTGCCACCCTTGCCAAGCCGGCCCATCCGCCGTTGCCACTCGGGGCCGAGATCGGACGCCAGCTGCGGCGACGCCGCACCATTGGCATCTTCACGGTTCTCACGGTCTTGCCGCTGGTGTTGCTGTTGGCTTTCTGGCTTGGCGATGGCGACGGCGACTCAGGGGAGCGCGGGTTCGTCGACCTCGCTCAGGAAAGCGGGGCGAACCTGGTGATTTTCACGCTCTTTGCCTCGACGAGCTTTCTGCTGGTGGTCATTGTGGCCCTGTTTGCGGGCGATACCGTCCCTTCGGAAGCGAGCTGGGCCAGTCTGCGTTACCTGCTGGCCGCTCCAGTACGCCGCGAGCGCCTATTGCGACAGAAGCTCGTCGTGGCGGCACTCTCCTGTGTGGTGGCGTTCCTCTTCCTGCCCGCTTGGACGCTGGTCGTGGGCGGCATTGCGTACGGTTGGGGGCCTTATGTTGGCCCGACCGGAAGCCAGATCGGCTGGCCGGAACTTGCGGGGCGGCTCTTGATCATCGTCGGCTACCTGCTGCTGGTGATGTCCGTGGTGGGCGCAGTCGCTTTCATGCTCGGAGTGCTGACTGATGCGCCGCTCGCCGCGGTGGGCGGCGCTGTGCTGTTGATGATCTTGTGCGCAATTCTCGATTCGATCACCGCACTGGGCAGCATCAGGGATGGTCTTCCCGGTCATTACGCATACGCCTGGCGCGACGCCCTCGCACCGACCATCGACTATTCCGAAATGATCACCGGTGCGCTCTGGTCGGTCGGCTATGCCATCATCGCTATCTGGTTCGCCTTCTGGTACTTCCTGCGTAAGGACATCACCAGCTGAGCGTCACGCCTTCGGGTCCCCAGGGCCGTTACTCGCCGGCCGCGATCCCAGGTGTTCGGCAAAGAAGGCCTCGATCCGCTGCCAGGCATCGGCTGCCGACGCCGGCTCAGGTCCCGCATGGGCCAGCTTCGCCACTGGCCGGAACAGCAACGGGCCATTCGGCTTGTCATTCAGAAAGCAGTGGCCAGCCGCGGGATAGACCTCGACATCATGTGGTACGTCGTGTCTGCGTAGAGCCTCTCGCAGCGCAGGCACGCTCTTGACTATCCGGTCCCTGCCGCCGTAGCTGGCCACGATGGGGCCGGCGCGTACCGCGAGCTCATCAATATCGGACGGCACCATGCCGTAGTTGACCGATGCGGCGTGGTAGCCCTCCGCAGACAGCAACAACGCGAAGCCCCCGCCCATGCAAAAGCCGATGACGCCAACCCTGCCCGTGCACTCCGGGTCAGCTCGCAGAGCTTTGCGACAGGACTCGATCAGCTCGAACGGCTTGCCCGCCCGCGCCTGGAACGCCTTGAATGTGCGGCTAATGCAGCGCAGCCAGAGACCCTCACCAAGCAGATCCGGGGCGTAAACCAGATATCCCGCAGCAGCCAACTGGTCTGCATGACGGCGTAGTACGTCATCGATGCCCCAGGCCTCGTGCAGCATCACCACACCCGGCCAGGGACCCGCAGCATCCGGCCGGGCAGCAACGACGGTACGGCCATCGAGAACAATGTCGGCTGCCCTCGTCTCCATGGCTGTCACGCTAGCGGCTGCCTCCAGGCCACTGCTCCAAGCCATGCGAAACTCGCCCCATGGAGATCTTTCAGGTCGCACAGCACGCCGATGACCTGCAGCGTGCGAAGGCCTTTTACCAGCGTTTGCTCAACGCAGAACCAACCGGTTTCTTCGATCCACCTGGCCTGCTGTTCTTTCAAGCAGGTGCGGTACGCCTGCTGCTCGAGCAGGGAGCCAACAGCGTGCTGATCTACCTGAAGGTCGATGACGTGCGCGCGACGATCGAATCCCTGCGCGCCGACGGTGTCGAGATCGTTGCCGAGCCGCATGTCATTTTCAGCCACGCCAACGACAACCTGGGACCGGCCGGGATGGACGAGTGGATGGCCTTCGTGAAGGACTCCGAGGGAAACACCGTCGGCTTGATCAGTCACCACAAGCCGGAGACTTCTCAGTGATCTCCGACTGAGGAAGACGGCATGAGCAATTGTCAGTTCGCGGTTTGGCGGACGATTCTGGCAGAATGCATGCCGCATCTGTTGTTGTCCGGCGCCCTCTCAGCCCGTACGGCTCAGATCCACTGAGATCATCACCAGCGCGACCCCACCGCGTGAGATGGCATCACCCAGACGTGGCCGGGCCGTGGGTCCGGTCGCAACACCACCACAGGAGAAACCACACACGTGGCTGTCAAGATTCGTCTGAAGCGATTCGGCAAGATCCGGTCGCCGCACTACCGCATAGTTGTCGCTGATTCCCGCACTAAGCGGGATGGCCGCGCCATAGAGGAAATCGGCAAGTACCACCCCAAGAATGATCCCTCGCTTATCGAGGTCGACTCCGAGCGCGCCCAGTACTGGCTGTCGGTTGGCGCGCAACCATCCGAAGCCGTCGTCGCACTGTTCAAGCGCACGGGTGACTGGCAGAAGTTCTCAGGTGACAAGTCCCCAGCCGGAGTTCTGCCGCAGCCGGAGAAGCCCAACAAGACTGACGTTTTCAACGCTGCGCTAGCCGAGGCGGGCAAGGCGCCTAAGGCGGCTCCGACCTCGACGGCGAAGAAGGCAGCGTCTAAACCTGAGAGCACCAAGACTGATCCCGCCTCAGTAGAAGGCACTCCAACCGAAGCCCAGCAAGCTGCCGACGCCGGCGTTGCCGATGCGGATTCCAGCGAGTCCTAAATGCTTTCCGACGCACTCGAGCATCTGATCCGGGGGATCGTCGCGCATCCCGACGACGTCACCGTGAAGGAAAAGGATCTCCGCCGCGGGCGGATGCTCGAGGTTCGGGTGAATCCGGACGACGTCGGCAAGGTCATCGGCCGCTCGGGCCGCACTGCCACTGCGCTACGCACGGTGATCGGCGCATTGGCCGGCGACCAGGACGTACGTGTTGACTTTGTTGATGTTGATCGGCTGGGGCGTCGCGGGCCGGGTAACCGTCGCCGCTAAGCAACCGCCAAACCGATCAATGTAGCTGGAGCAGGCAGTTGAGCCGCAGCGAGCGGAGCGAGCAATTGAATACCGACGCCATCGTCGGTGTCATCGGACGGCCCCACGGCGTACGGGGCGAGGTTGCGGTGGAGCTACGCACCGATGAGCCGGAGCGTCGGTTCGCCCCTGGGCAGGTACTTGGGGAAGAAGGCGGCACGCGGCACTTCACGGTGCGTTCGGTCCGTGATCACTCTGGCCGGCTGCTGGTCAGTTTCGCTGAGTTGGTCGACCGGGCCGGGGCCGAGGCCGCACGCGGCACGATTCTGACGGCCGCAGTGGAGGCCGACGAGCGGCCTGCGGAGCCGGGAAGCTACTACGACCGGCAGCTGATCGGCCTGCGCGCCACCACGCCCGACGGCGCTGAGGTCGGCAGCATACGCTCGGTACTGCATTTGCCAGCGCAAGACGTTTTGGAGATCGAGACGGCCGCCGGCCCTCGGCTGGTGCCGTTCGTGGAGGCACTGGTGCCTGATGTCGATCTTGAGGCTGGCCGCCTCACGGTCGTCGATGTCACCGGTCTGCTCGACGATCGAGGCGACGTTTGATGATGATTGACCCTGATGAAAATTGATGTTGTCTCGATCTTCGTCGAGTACTTTCGGCCGCTCCGCCTTTCCCTGGTAGGAAAGGCAATCGAGAAGGGCATTGTGGACCTTCAGGTTCATGATCTTCGCGACTGGACCAGCGATCGGCATCGGACCGTCGACGACACGCCGTACGGTGGCGGCGCAGGCATGGTGATGCGCCCGGAACCCTGGGGATTGGCGCTGGATGCGCTGACGGCTGGTCAGACCGATCCGCGATTGCTGGTTCTCTCACCGTCCGGCCGGGCCTTCACGCAGTCGCTCGCCCACGAGCTGACTGAGGAGCGGCACCTGATCTTCGGCTGCGGCCGCTATGAAGGCATCGACGCCCGCGTCGTCGAGGATGCGGCGCGGCGGATGAGAGTCGACGAGCTGAGCATCGGCGACTACGTGCTGAGTGGTGGCGAGGTGGCGGCCATGGTGGTGATCGAGGCGGTGGTGCGGCTATTGCCCGGAGTGATCGGCAATCCGGAGTCGCTGACCGAGGAATCACACGCTCCGGACCTCGCGGGCCTGCTGGAGGGACCCAGCTACACCAAGCCACCTAGCTGGCGAGGACTCGATGTGCCCGAAGTTCTGCTGAGCGGCCACCACGAGAGGATCGCCGCATGGCGGCGGGCGCAGGCAATGACCAAGACGCAATTACGACGGCCGGAGCTCCTACCGGAGGCCGAGCTGGGACCACCCAGCTAGACCAGCGTGATCATGGACAGGCTGACTTGAGATGGAGACGAATCTGCCCTGGACGGCGCGGTCGCTGGATTCATTGGTTCATGGCGTCACCGAGCGGGTTCCGGTGCGCTCGAGCGATGCCAAGTCTGGTGCGTCTTTCGAAAGGCTGATCATCGATGGCCGCCCCTGTTTCCTCAAGTTGTTGTCAGCCCAGGACGACTGGCTGATGCGAGTTACCGGCAACACCACAAATTGGGAATTCCAGGTGTGGCAGGCAGGCCTCTACCACAGCGTTCCATCCGTTATTGATCATGCGATGATCGGCATGGCGCTCGACAACTCCGGCGACATACCGCGGCTGGCCATGTTGATGCATGATCGGTCCGCAGATCTGGTACCGCCCGGCGACGACCTTATCCCGGCCACCCAGCACCGGAGTTTCATCCGCCACCTGGCGCTGATGCATGCGGCTAACCTGGGCTGGCAGGACAACCTGGGTCTCTACCCGCTGGAACGTCGCACTCTGATGTTCGCACCGGCAACCATTGCGCCTGAACTTGCCCGTGAGGACGTGCCACCGACCCTTCGAGTCGCTGAGCAGGGCTGGGCGTTGCTCCCGGAGCGAGATGCTGCCCTGTTCGAGCTAGCGAGCGCTGTGCATCGCGAGCCGAGGACATTGGCCGATCTGCTCGCCGAGACGCCACAAACCTTCATTGCGGGGGACTGGAAGTTGGGCAACCTCGGCACCCGGCAAAGCGGTGAGACAGTGCTGCTGGATTGGGCTTATCCGGGAGAGGCACCGCCCGCCTGGGAGCTGGCATGGTATTTGGCGCTGAACCGAGCACGGATCCCGGAGAGCAAGTCCGACACCATTGCGCGCTACCGGCGGTCGCTCGAGCGCGATGGAGTCGACACCGATACCTGGTGGGACCGGCAGCTCGGCCTGTGCCTCCTGGCGATGGCAGCCACGATGGGCTGGGAGAAAGCGGTTGGGGATGCAGACGAGCTCGCCTGGTGGTCCGATCGCGCCCAGGAAGCGGCCGCCCAATGGCTCTAGGGACCAGTGCTGCGAACGTTGGAATTGCGCTTCAGGAAAGCGTTGGCGATCGCCGGGTTGCCCGGCGTATGGTGACCGAAAGGCCCGGCCACTGATCCCAGGAGACGGCACCCAGATGCGAGCAGGAGGCGCGAACACCCAGTTCTTCTGTAGCCACTCGAAGGGGATCACGCATGCCCGCCCGTTCGCTCAACCTGGGCATCCTCGCCCACGTCGGCGCCGGTAAGACCACGCTAACCGAGAGGCTCCTGCACCTCGCCGGAGTCATTGACGAGCCGGGGTCGGTCGACTCCGGTACGACCCAGACCGACGCGTTGGCTCTGGAACGCCAACGTCACCCTCAAGGCCGCCGTGGTGGCGTTCCCGGTCGGTGACACCACGGTCAACGTGGTGGACACTCCCGGCCACCCGGACTTCATCTCCGAGGCCGAGCGGGTTCTCGCTGTGCTCGATGGCGCCGTGCTCGTGCTCTCAGCGGTCGAAGGCGTTCAGCCGCAGACCCGGATCCTGATGCGCGCCCTGCAGCGGCTCCACGTGCCCACTCTGCTGTTCATCAACAAGATCGACCGGATGGGGGCGGACCGTCCGCACCCGGCTGACGTCCGACGTGCTGGCAATTGGGCTCAGTGACCGACCCAGTAAGACGTCGAGCTAGTCGAGGACGCGGACGGTACTCGGACCCGAACCGTACCTCTTCAAGACTCCCTCATGGTGCACGAAGGGCGGAGCAGCCCGGAACGCTATCGCCGACCCTCACCTCACTGATCAAGACCTCTTCATCGGCGGAGTTTTGGCATAGGCCTTCGGGCTCCGCTGGTAGGCCCGCTTCTCCTGGGCCAGCACTTCGTCGTGTAGATCGGCCAGCGCACGCTCGCTGAGATTCTTTCGCGAGACCAGCTGGAGTTCTTCCTTTTCCGTTTCCTTCTTGCCACGCCAGCCGGTGCGAATTCCGCCGACGCTTGGCGCATAGTACTTCAGTTGGTGGGTTTCGGGCTCGTCCGGATTGAACTCGTCGATGACCGTGACGTCGGTGTAACAGCCGGTGGGAACACACTCCTTCACCCCGACCTTGTCGACCTTCCCGCGGTCCGTCCACTTCACGTCGGTACCTCCCCAGCCCTCCGCGTAATCGGGCGTTCCGGTACGCGGTTCGGCTGGCATCATGATGCCCGCTCGCGCTCCGCGCAGCCCCGCCAGCCAGGTCGGCGACTTGACGATCCGGGCGTCGTCGTACTCCTCGGAGTACTCACCGAAGTACCACACGGTGCCAAAGTCGTCCTGCGCGTAGAAGGTCACCTCGAGCTCTTCTGCGTCGCCATCGGTGATGTCGATGTCCCTCGCGACCCTCGTCACGACGCCATTGATCTCTTTCGTCAGGTTCGTGACCGTGAACTCGATGGCCCGGGTCACCTTGTCACCCTCGTCGAAGGCCTGACCCTCCCAGCGGTACGTGGTACCCGGGGCCATCGGGAAGTATGGATTGGTGATGGCAGCCGAGTTGCTGAAGTTGTCAGGATCGAAGTCCTCGTCGCTGACCCAAGTACGGCTCGGTGACGGCACCGCCGTGGGAGCCGACGAGACGGCCGGCGGCTCTGCGGTGGTCGACGTGTTGGGAGCCGCCGTTCGTCCCGATGCGCATGCCGCGACCAGCACGGAGACGGCCAGGTATATCCCGAGAACCCGAAATGACCGCTGCATAGCCACGCCAGTACTCCCTTCCCCCATAATCCGTGTAGCGCGACATGAAAGGAAAGCTACTTCTTCGGGGTTGTTGCAGAATCGAAACAGACGTCACCAGTCAGCATCGGGAGATATCTGCTCCGTCGACGCACGTCGGTGATGTCAGTGATGATGGGCTCGGGAAGGGATTCATGGCCGGTGCAGTCTTGCAAGCCATAGCGCTTACCAAGCGCTATGGGGCGCGCACGGCCCTTGCTGACCTCAGCTTCAGCGCCGATCAGGGTGACGTCGTAGGACTGCTCGGCCCGAACGGCGCCGGCAAGACGACCACCATCCGGCTACTGACGACCGTGCTCACCCCCACCAGTGGTGACTTCTCTGTCGCCGGCCACCGGTCCAACGCGGCCAAGGAGATCAGGCGGCGGATCGGCGTCCTGCCGGAAAGCGGCGGGTATCCGCGGCACCAGACCGGCCGGGACTACCTGCGCTACTACGCCCGGTTGCACCGAATCGGCCCGCGTCCAGCAGGGCTACTGGCTGACCGGCTGCTGGCCGAAGTTGGGCTCGACGAGCGCGGCAGGTCAGCCATCTCCAGCTACAGCCGCGGGATGAAACGCCGGCTCGGCATCGCTCGAGCACTGATCAACAACCCCGCGGTGATCTTCCTCGATGAGCCGACGATCGGGTTGGATCCAGCGGGGCGCTCCCAGGTGCTCGGCATGGTCCGGGACCTGGCGCGAAGTCGCGGCACGACCGTTCTGCTGAGCACGCACACATTGCCCGAGGTCGAGGAGACCTGCTCGAAGGTGCTGGTCCTGGATCAAGGTCGACTGCAGAGCTTCGGCAGCGTTCGGGACGTGATCGAGATGGCGATGGTCGAACCGTACGCGCAACTGCGTGTTCACCGTGATCTCGTGGCGCGGGCCAAAGAAGCTGTGGCGGGGCTCAAGGACTTCAGTGTCGAGCAGAGCGACGGGCGGCCGGACGTGCTGCGGATCACCGCAATCGCGTCGGCCAATGGCCGGCCCCCGATGTCTGCGGACCTGAACGCTGCCTTGGTCGCCGTGGCCGAGGCCGGCGTACCCGTGCTGTCGTTCGAGGTGGAGGGCGCCCGGCTCTCCGACGCCTTCCTCAAGATGACCGGCGGACCGGCCGGGTGACGTTGCCGGCTGAGCCTGAGGGCCTTGAAGACGCCGCCCCGACGTGGCTGGTGGTCGCCGGGCAGGAGATGCGCGACCTCTGGGTGAGCGGGCGCGCGCTGGTGCTGCTCTTCGGGCTCAGCGCATTGCTCAGCGTTGTGACCTACTTGGCGGCGAGCAACCAGGCCCTGAACTTCCTGGAGCGGCGTGAGGCGGTAAACCTGCTGGTGCAGTTCGCGGTGGCCGTCGGGGTGCTCGTCACCCTGGTCGTCTCCGCCGACGGGATCAGCGGAGAGCGGGAACGCGGGACGCTGGAGACGCTGCTGGTCACCCCGGCGTCGCGCCGGGCGATCGTGCTGGGCAAGCTGGTCGCCGCGCTGTCGCTGTGGTTCGGCGCGTACGCGGTGAGCGTGCCCTACGTATTGCTGTTGTCGGGTGAACTCGGGATCCTGGTCCAGACGCTCGTTCTGTCGCTCGTGGTCGGCACCTTGATCGCGATCGGGCTGGCCTCGATCGGGTTGTTGATCAGCTCGATGTCCAACTCGAACAAGGCCAGCCTGGCCATCAGCGTCTTTCTGTTGTTGATCTTGTTCGCACCGACTCAGCTGCCGAGCGGGCTGCCGCAAGGCCTGTTCTTCGATGCGTTGCTGCTGCTCGACCCGATCACGGCTGGGCTGGGGTACATCTCCGGGCAGCTCATCGGCGGGCAGACCTGGACCGAAGATCTTGTTTCCCTCGTGTCCCCGGTGTTGATCATCGTGCTCGCCGGCGGGGCGTTGCTGCTCGGCGCTCCGCGGCTGCTCCGCCTAGTCGCGGGAAGGAGCGCCGGATGAGGCGGGCGCTTTCCCTGCTGGGCTTGGCGCTCTGCGTCGTGCTCGGGTGGCCGGTGTCGGCGCTGGCCGCGCCGCCCACCGTCGAGATCAGCATCGACCCGGGCCGGGTCGACACGGTGCTCGGCGGCGAGTTCACCGTCCAGACCGAGATCCGGAACACCGGGGCAGCTGACACCGGGCCGCTGCTGGCGCATCTCAACGTGACCAGCCTGCAGGGCGGGGTCTACGTCGATCCGGAGGACTGGTCGCCCGCCCGGAGTCAGGACTTCTCGCTGCGTCCCGGCGAGAGCCGGACGCTGACCTGGGACATCCAGGCTGTAAACGCCGGGAGCTTTGCCGCATACGTGGTGGTCCTGCCCTACGACCCTGGGGTGGCCGGCCAGGAGGACCTTGGGGTCAGTCCGCTCGTCGCGCTCGAGGTTGCCCCGCGGACCGCGCTGGGCGGGGCTGCGGTCCTGCCGCTGGTGATCGGTATTCCCGTCGCGCTGGGACTGCTCGCCGTTGGCGTACGCCAGCGGGAGCGGCTCGGGCGTCTGACTCGACGGCTGAGTCGCGGCTGAGGAGTGTCAGCGGCGGCCATCCCTCGCGTTCCGACTCGTCAGGATGCTGCGATCGTCGAGAATCGCGCGCCCGACGATCGAGGAGCGATGAGCGAACATGCTTTTCGTTCCGAAGACTGACGACGACGTCGGACTCCCGGCGCGCGATGCGCGAGCAGCAAAGCCCAGACAAGAAACGTGGTGAAAAACACCAGTGAGCGCGGTGGCCTTAAGTCGCTGTCAAGGCGGCCGGAGTTCTAATGTGGCTGCGTGGCAACAATTTCGTTGACGCCCGCCCAGCAGGCGACCAGGTCAACCGTTGCGCTCAAGGCTCTGATGGCTATCACTGGCCTCATCTTGATCGGCTACCTGCTGGCCCACATGTACGGCAACCTCAAGATCTTCGCCGGGCCTGAGGCATTCAACGCCTACGCCCACCACCTGCGAATCCTTGGTGAGCCGCTCCTCCCGCGCACTGGTGCGCTCTGGATCATCCGGGTCGTTCTGATCGTCAGCGTGCTAGCCCACATGTACGCCGCATTCAGCTTGTGGTCGCGGGCGCACAGGGCGCGCGGGGGAATGAGGCGGTACTACAGCAACAAGTCACGGACCGGGGTGCAACGGACCTACGCCTCGTACACCCTGCGCTGGGGCGGTGTCGTCATTCTGCTCTTCGTGATCTACCACCTACTGCACCTGACCTGGAACATCATCCACCCGGGCGGCGCGGCCGCCGAACCTTACGAGCGGGTAGTGAACGGTTTCCAGATCTGGTCAGTGGTCCTGGCGTACACGATCGCGCTGATCGCGGTCGGCTTCCATGTCCGGCACGGCATGTGGAGCGCCCTGACAACACTCGGAGCCAACACCTCGAGCCTTGCGCGACAACGCCTGAACGTCCTCGCGTACGCGGTGGCCGGCGTCCTCACAGTTGGCTTCCTGCTTCCTCCCTTCGCCATCCTGTTCGGGTTCGTGGGCTGATGGATTGCATTCCGAGCTTGATGAGGTGCACGTGACCAACTCCGAAATGCCCGACTCGCTCGATGCCAACTCGTTCTACCTCGAGGGCGCTGATATCGCTGATACCAAGGCGCCTCGCGTGCCTATCGACAGGCGTTGGGAGGAGCGCCGCTTCGGTGCCCGGCTGGTTAATCCGGCCAATCGTCGCAAGCTGAGCGTGATCATCGTTGGCTCCGGACTAGCCGGAGCCTCCGCGGCAGCAACCCTTGGCGAGGCGGGCTACAACGTCGCCTGCTTCTGCTACCAGGATTCACCGCGGCGCGCCCACTCCATCGCCGCACAAGGCGGCATCAACGCCGCGAAGAACTACCGCAATGACGGAGACTCGATCTATCGGCTCTTCTACGACACCGTCAAGGGTGGAGACTTCCGAGCCAGGGAATCCAATGTCTACCGGCTGGCGGAGGTAAGCGTTGAGATCATCGACCAGTGCGTCGCCCAAGGAGTGCCGTTCGCGCGTGAGTACGGCGGCCTGCTCGACAACCGGTCGTTCGGCGGCGTCCAAGTCTCGCGAACCTTCTACGCTCGCGGCCAAACCGGCCAACAGCTGCTGATCGGGGCCTACCAGGCATTAGAGCGCCAGATCGCCGCCGAAACGGTCGAGATGCACACCCGGCACGAAATGCTCGAGCTGATCGTGGTCGACGGCAGAGCCCGCGGCGTGGTCATCCGCGACATGGTGACCGGGGGGATCGAGACTCACTTCGCCGACGCCGTGGTGCTGGCCACCGGCGGCTACGGCAATGTCTTCTATCTGTCCACTAACGCCGTGGGCTGCAACGTGACAGCCACCTGGCGAGCACATCGTAAGGGCGCGTATTTCGCGAATCCCTGCTTCACCCAGATCCACCCGACGTGCATTCCGGTGAGCGGTGAACACCAGTCCAAGTTGACCCTGATGAGCGAGTCGCTGCGTAACGACGGCAGGATCTGGGTCCCCAAGAGCGGGGAGGACAAGCGCGACCCACGGGAGATTTCTGAGCAAGATCGCGACTATTACCTGGAGCGGATCTATCCGTCCTTTGGCAACCTGGTGCCGCGCGATATCGCCTCGCGCGCTGCGAAGAATGTCTGCGATGAAGGGCGCGGCGTTGGGCCCGGTGGGCTGGGGGTCTACCTCGACTTTGCTGACGCGATCGCGCGGCTCGGCCGGCCGGCCGTGGAAGCCAAATACGGCAACCTCTTCAACATGTACGCCCAGATCACCGGCGAAGATCCGTACCAGACACCAATGCGGATCTATCCCGCCGTGCACTACACGATGGGCGGGCTCTGGGTCGACTACGACCTGGAGGCCAGCATCCCCGGACTCTATGTCACCGGTGAAGCCAACTTCTCCGACCACGGCGCAAACCGGCTGGGCGCCAGCGCCTTGATGCAAGGCCTGGCCGACGGCTACTTCGTGCTTCCGAGCACGATTAACGACTACCTCGCGGATGGACCGTTTCCCACTGTCGACGCATCTCATCCCGCCGCGGTCGAGGCAATCGAGGCGGTCCGCGCCAGGATCGACAAGTTGCTGTCTCTGAACGGCAGCCGGACCGTTGATTCCTTCCACAAGGAGCTTGGCCGCGTCATGTGGGACTACTGCGGGATGGAGCGGAGCGAGGAGGGGCTGCGGAAGGCGCTCACCCGGATCCGAGAGCTGAAGAAGGAATTCTGGTCCGATGTCAGAGTGCTGGGCACGAACGAGGAACTCAACCAGGCGCTCGAGCGAGCCGGTCGGGTTGCCGATTTCTTCGAGCTCGGTGAGCTGATGTGCATCGATGCGCTGGTCAGGCGTGAGTCGTGTGGCGGGCACTTCCGGGTTGAGAGCCAAACCCCAGACGGCGAAGCGCTGCGAGATGATGAAGAATTCGCATACGTCTCTGCTTGGGAATTCGGCGGTGATGACGGGCGGCCGATTCTGCACAAGGAGCCACTGGTCTATGAGTACGTCGAGCTGAAACAGCGGTCCTACAAATGAGCAAGGCAATAGCTGGCGAGCGGCGGGCGCGGAACAGCAGGACGGAATGACTCCGTGAACATCACTCTTCGAGTCTGGCGTCAGGAAAGCCCTCGCGCCGACGGCAAAATGGCCGTCTACAGAGTCAACGACATCTCCGAACACATGTCCTTCCTGGAGATGTTGGACGTGTTGAATGAGCGACTGACTCTCCGAGGCGAGGATCCCATTGCATTCGACAGCGACTGCCGTGAAGGCATCTGCGGCATGTGCGGTGTGGTGATCAATGGCGTCGCGCACGGACCAGAGCAAACGACGACATGCCAGCTACACATGCGCTCGTTCTCAGACGGCGACGTGATCGACGTCGAGCCATGGCGGGCCGATCCGTTCCCCGTGATCAAGGATCTGGTAGTGGATCGCAGCGCGTTCGATCGGATCATCCAGGCCGGCGGCTACATTTCGGCGCCGACCGGCACCGCTCCAGACGCCCATGCCACGCCGGTGCCTAAACGGGATGCCGACCGTGCCTTCGATGCCGCGACCTGCATCGGCTGTGGCGCCTGCGTCGCCGCCTGCCCCAACGGCTCGGCCATGCTGTTTACCGCCGCGAAAATCACCCATCTGGGTCTACTGCCGCAAGGTCAGCCTGAGCGCTACTCCCGGGTGGTCGGCATGGTGGCTCAGCATGATGCAGAGGGTTTCGGCGGCTGCACCAACATCGGTGAGTGCACCGCTGTCTGCCCGAAGGAGATTCCACTGGAGACGATCTCTCGACTCAACCGGGACCTGATCAGCGCCTTGACTCATGGCGGCTCACACTGGCCGAAGGCGGCTCCCAGAAGAGACGAGCTGGAAGAGGAAGAACCCGACATCATCGGCTTCTGACATGCCAGAGACATCCGCCGTTCTGAGCCTGTCGAAGGGTGGCACCGCCTGGTGGCGCGGCGGTCAGACAGTCAAGACGATGACCAGAGCGGCGAGCGAGCCGACCAGCGCGGCGCCGTAGCACAATACAGCGATCGGCGTTGCGAATCCCCTGAGTTGGAGTCCGTCGTAGAGGGTGAACCTGAACCGGTGTGCCGCATGGAACAGCATGAGGACGAGCAGACCTAGCAGGACCAGCCGGGTGAGCCAGTGGCTGACAACGGCGTGCAGTTGGTTGTAGTCGGGCTGCACCCACCCGAGGGGAATGGCGAGCCCGAACAGTACGACCAGGATGGGCAGGAACACCGCCGCCACGACGCCGCCCCCGCTGAACAACAGCCACAGCAGCGGTTCGAGGTGCCGCTTGGTCACCGGAGCACCAGCCACGCGATGAAGGCGGAAACCACTAACAGTCCCGCGTACTGCCCAGCGATCACCATACCCGCCGGTACCCGGCCACCGACGAAAACCACTGTCGCTGCCGGCACGCGCCGGCCAGCGACGTAAACCTCCTTTACCCGTGGCACCTGTCGGGCACCCGGTCCCCGAACCACCATCGCCTGCGGGGTGAGCGCAAACCAGGTCACCGTGTGCAATACCAGGAAGGCCAGGGCCACAACGTTCACCACAACGACCACGGGCGAGGCAGCCCAGCTCAGGAAGTTCTGGTAGGACGCTTCACCACGTCCGATCGCAACGACCATCATCATCAGGAACACCGCGAACCACGCCACGAAGATGCTGCTGAGCTCCCGCATCACGAAAAGGAAATAGGTGCGCTTCTTGAGCCACCACAGCCTCGACACCGGCTGTCGATAGGTGGCCGGCGCACTCACCGCGCACCTCTCGGGAGGAGGAATGCCATCACGTTTTCCTGCGCGGCTTTCAGCTTGTATCGCTGGATGGCACCTGCTGGATCGACATGCTTGGGGCACACCTTCGTGCACTCCCCGACAAAGGTGCAGCCCCACACACCTTCCTTCTCGATGAGGATGTCGAGGCGTTCGCGCTGTCCCCGATCACGCGAGTCAAGGTCGTACCGCTCAGCGAGGGCAATGGCGGCCGGGCCGATGAAATCCGGTTCCAGGCCGTAAATCGGACAGGCGGCGTAGCAGAGCATGCAGTTGATGCAGTTGCTGAATTGCTGGTACTCCTCGAGCTCCTCCGGTGTCTGGAGGTACTCGCCGTCGATCACGGTTACGTCGTCGTCCCGGACGATCCACGGCTTGACCCGCGGCAGCTTCTCCATGAAGTCCTCGATGTCGACGACCAGATCACGGACGATCGGGAAATTGGTCAGCGGCTCGACCCGAATTGGCCCAGGTGCATAGTCGGTGAGGAAGGCGGCACAGGTCAGCTTCGGTTCTCCGTCGACGTTCATCCCGCAGCTGCCGCAGATGCCCATCCGGCACGACCAGCGATACGACAGGCTCCCGTCGATGTGGTCCTTGATGTAGTTCAGCCCGTCGAGGATCGCCCAGTCCCTCCTCAGCGGCACCTCGTACCTGGCTACCGTCGGTGCGGAATCCTGGTCCGGGTCATACCGCGTCACGCGCATCTGAATGCTGTCTGCCATGTGGCTACCTCCCGTATACCCGCTCGCCGGGTGGCCATCGTGTGATCGTCACCGGAGACCGCTCAATCCTGACTGCACCGTCCGCATCCCGGTAGGCGAGCGCGTGGTTGAGGAAGCGGGTGTCGTCGCGTGCGGTGAAGTCGGTGCGCTGGTGGGCGCCCCGCGACTCCTCGCGTTGCAGTGCGGACTGCAGGATGGTTTCGGCGATGTCGAGCATGTTGGCCAGCTCAAGCCCAGCGACCAGCTCGGTGTTGAACACCTGGGTTTCGTCGTGGAGCTGGACGCGCTCGAGTCGCTGCTGCAACTCGGCCAGCTGATCGACGCCCTTGCTCAGCGATTCGCCGGATCGGAAGATCCCTGCACTGTCCTCCATGGTCGACTGCATCTCCTCGCGGATATCGGCGATCCGCTCAGAACCACGATCAGGCCTCCGCATGTGATCAATCCGCCGTATTTCGTCTTCGACCTGTTGCATCACCACGGGGGGTGGCGGCTTAGCACTCGTCGCGTACTCCGCAGCAGCGCGGCCCGCTCGGGCACCAAAGACCAGACACTCCGGCAGCGAGTTGGACCCAAGCCGATTCGCGCCGTTGATGGTCACGCATGCGGTTTCCCCAGCGGCGAAGAGCCCTTCGATGGGCGTCGCGCCATTGATGTCGGTGTGCACGCCGCCCATCATGTAGTGCACCACCGGCCGGACCGGGATCAGATCCTTGACGGGGTCGATGCGCTCGTAGTTCAAACACAGCTCACGCACCATAGGAAGCTTGGTGTCGATCAGCTTCGCGCCCAAGTGGCGCAGGTCAAGATGAACGATCGGCCCGTACGGCGATTCGATCGTCCGCCCCTTCTCAACCTCCTGCACGAAGGCTTGCGACAGCCGGTCCCGCGGTCCGAGCTCCATGCTGCGGAGCACTGGTGTGGGCTCGGGCGTGCCCAGGTCGTAGTCCTGGAGGTAGCGGTAGCCGTCCTTATTGAGCAGCCAGCCACCTTCGGCGCGCGTCGCCTCGGTAATGAGGATGCCCGTGAACGGGAGCCCGGTGGGATGGTATTGGACGAACTCCATGTCCTTGAGTGGCGCACCCGCCCGATAGGCCAACGCCATGCCGTCACCTGTGCAGATCGCGGCGTTGGTGGTGAATGGGAAGACTTTGCCGGAACCGCCATTGCACAGTACGACCGACTTTGCGGTGATGGCCTCAATCCGACCGGTTCTGAGTTCGATTGCCACGACTCCATGTACCCGGCCGTCGTCGACGAGGAGCCGGGAAACGAACCACTCGTCGTAGCGAGTGAGGTCTGCATATTTCAGTGACGTCTGGAACAGCGTGTGCAGCATGTGGAAGCCGGTCTTGTCCGCCGCGAACCAGGTGCGCATGTTCTTCATGCCGCCGAAGGCGCGTACGGCGATGTGCCCGTCTGGTTGTCGGCTCCACGGACAGCCCCAATGCTCGAGCTGCAGCAACTCGCGGGGAGCTTCTTGTACGAACGCCTCCACCGCGTCCTGGTCACAGAGCCAATCGCTGCCGGAGACGGTGTCGTAGGCGTGCTCATCAAGAGTGTCGTCCTCGGCAAAGGCGCCGGCCGCCCCGCCCTCGGCCGATACGGTGTGGCTGCGCATGGGATAGACCTTCGAGACCACGGCCACGCTGAGGCTGGGATTGCTCTCCGCGATGGCGATCGCTGCCCGCAGGCCGGCGGCCCCGCCGCCGACGAGCAGTACGTCGTGGGCTGCAGCCACGCCTTCACTCACCACGAAACTCCTCGTCCACGAGCGTTCTTCGCGGCATGCATCCTGACCTTCTGATTACGCCGCCGTCGTGGAACTCTATACGACGGGAGACCAGGCGGCAGGAGAGGAGTCTTCCGTGGTGCCGCCCCCGGTTTCTGTTATCCAGACAGCCTTTCGGCAGCGGCCTTAACCAGCCGCAGCCCGTGACGATTCGTCCTGCCTTCTCGGATGTGGCAGACTTGAGGGCTGCCGTCCTGCTATACGACACCTGCCACAGGGGGAACGTTCGCGGCGGGAGGCTCAACTGGATGTACGAGCGTAGTGACCTGTGGCACTGGCGAGGAACGTCTCATGAGCAAGCTCATTCACGAGCTCGATCAAGCATCGCTACGCAGCGATATCCCCGCCTTCCGTCCAGGCGATACCGTCAAGGTGCACGTCAAGGTCGTCGAGGGCACTCGATCCAGAATCCAGGTCTTCACCGGTGTGGTGATCTCCCGCGCAGGTGACGGTGTCCGGGAAGCATTCACGGTCCGGAAGGTGAGTTTCGGGGTCGGCGTGGAGCGTACCTTCCCGCTGCACAGCCCGATCATCGACAAGATCGAGGTGGAACGGCGCGGCGACGTACGCCGGGCGAAGCTCTACTACCTGCGGGGCCTGCGCGGCAAGGCGGCCAAGATCAAGGAAAAGCGCGACGCCAGCTGATCACTGGTAGTCCGAGATGGCGCACCGGTGGGGCAAACCAAGGCCGCGGCGGGCGTTGCAGCCGGAAAGCCAGCCCGGGCCGGACCAGGCCGAATCAGAAGATTCCGACCAAGAACACCTGACGTTTGGCCAGCACGTGCTGGCCTTCTTCAAGGAGTTGACCGTCGTTGTCGTCGGCGCGATCGTTGTGGCCTCGCTGTTGCGTGGATTTGTCGGCCAGATGTTCCTCATCCCATCCGTCTCGATGGAGAACACACTTCAGGTCGACGACCGGGTCGTGATCGAGAAGCTCAGCTCGGTCAGACGCGGCCAGATCATCGTCTTCAAGGACCCGGGCGGCTGGTTCACCGGCCCTGCCGTGGATGAGCGTGGTCCGATCGGGAGGGCGCTTGAGTTTGTCGGCGTGCTGCCCGACACTGGCACCGAGCATCTGATCAAGCGCGTGATCGGCCTGTCGGGGGATCGTGTGATGTGCTGCGATTATGCCGATCGTCTGACGGTCAACGGCCAGCCGCTCAATGAGAACTCCTACCTGGTCACCGGACCGGACGGTATACAGACCCAGCCATCGGCCATTGAGTTCGATGTTGTTGTCCCGATGAACCATCTGTTTGTTATGGGGGACAACCGTGATCACAGCCGCGACTCGCGGTGCCACCTCAATGACGTGCAAGGCGGCCTCGCGAAGGGTCAGAATGCATTCGTGTCCCAAGATCTGGTCGTTGGCCGTGCGGTTATCGTCGTTTGGCCCTTCGACCGCCGACACCGCTTGCCAAGTCCGGATACCTTTGACTCCGTCCCGCCCGGCATCCAGCCGGCGCCAGACATAGCGAAGATCATCGCCGGACCTGAGGCCAGCTGTTGACCACTCATAAGGCTCCTCCTGCGCCTCCCAACCAGGCGCTTCACGAAGCCAGCCATAGGCACGCCTTGCCGTCCAGGACACTCGGTCAACGCGCTTGGGCATTCATCCGAGAACTGCTTATCGTGGTGATAGGCGCCGTGGTGGTGTCGTCTCTGCTCCGCGCGTTCGTCGGACAGATGTTCATCATCCCTTCGCAATCGATGGAGAGCACGCTCTTGGTTGGTGATCGTGTGGTGGTACAAAAGCTCACCGACTTTCAGCGCGGCGACGTGGTCGTCTTCTCCGACCCAGGCGGCTGGCTGGAGGAGGGACCAGTCGTTGATCCTCCGCCTTGGGACAAAGTGTTGGAGTTCATCGGCTTGCCCACCCAGAGCACCCCTGGCCACCTGATCAAGCGGGTCATCGGGATGCCAGGAGACAAAGTCGTTTGTTGCACCAAGGGCCGCATCACCGTAAACGGCTATCCCCTTGACGAGCGGAGCTACCTCTACGCCGACCCTGACGATGTCCAGGTCAAGCCGTCTGAGGTCAGGTTCGAAGTGGTGGTTCCCAAAGACAAGATCTTCGTCATGGGTGATCACCGCGATCTGAGCGCTGACTCGCGCTGCCATCTCGCCGACTTGTCGACGAGTCAAGGTAAAGGCCAGGTCGCCTTCGTTCCCGTCTCGCAAGTTGTCGGGCCAGCTTTTGCGATCGCAGCGCCATTCGACCGCGCGGAGCGCCTGCAGCGACCCGAAACCTTCGCTGGGGTTCCAGCCGCGAAGAAGCCGCCACCCGAAAGAGCGGTGATCAAGCCCGCCGGGGTGAACTGCTGATGCCCACCCCCAAGTCAGCCGCGCCAGTCCTTGTCAAGCGCAATAGCGGCATCTACGGCTATGAACGGGCGCTGCAGCGGATGGGCCTTCATCCGGTGGCCGGAGCCGATGAGGCTGGCCGCGGAGCCTGCGCGGGCCCGCTCACGGCGGCCGCGGTGATCCTCAGCGATGCCAAGTCACGGCAGATCGTCGGGCTGAAAGACTCCAAGCTGCTGACGGCGCTGCAGCGTGAGCGGTTGTACAGCGAGATCACCGAGAAGGCGGTCGCCTGGGCGGTGGCCTGCATCGAGCCCGCAGAGTGCGACGCGCTCGGCATGCACGTCGCAAACGTGATGGCTTTGCGGATGGCCTTGCTACGACTCGACGTGCCTCCGATGTACGTGCTGACGGACGGGTTCAGCGTGGATGGTCTGGGGACTTCAGGGCTTGCCGTCTGGAAGGGCGATCAGGTGGTGGCGTGCGTTGCGGCCGCATCGATCATTGCCAAGGTCACTCGAGACCGGATCATGTGTGAATTGGACCGGCTCTACCCCGAGTACGAGTTCAAGGAGCACAAGGGCTACTGCACGCCACTGCACCAGGAGAAGCTGGATGCGTACGGTCCCTCTGCCACTCACCGGATGCGCTTCGTGAACGTCTCCCGAACGACTAGAGTCGATGCGCCATGGGACACCGCAGTGGAGCGACTTCCGGCCCTAGCCACGAGTGATGTCGATGAGTGCTGAAGACCTCGAACAATACGAGAGTGAGCTGGAGCTCCAGCTCTACCGCGAGTACAAAGACGTCGTCGGCATCTTCACCTACGCGGTGGAGACGGAGCGGCGGTTTTACCTCTGCAATGCTGTCGACCTGAAGGTACGCACCGAGGGCGGTGACGTCTACTACGAGGTCTCCATGGGTGATGCGTGGGTCTGGGATATGTACCGCCCCGCTCGATTTGTGAAGAGCGCCAAGGTTCTGACCTTCCGCGATGTCTCGATCGAAGAGATCGCCCACAGCGACCTCGAGGTCCCCAAACCGGGCTAAGTGCATCAATAGGCGATTGCTTGTCCGCCTTGAGCGGATCGCGGTCCGCGAGCCGCGGGACTCGCGTTGGCTGTCATCATGCAAACACTGGTTCTGGGAGGGACGGCATGGCTCGGCGGCCACGTCGCGAGCGCCGCGCTGGAGCGGGAACACCAGGTGACGTGTTTGGCGCGTGGTCTTTCAGGCGTCGCGCCTGAGGGAGTGGAGCTGGTCCGCGCCGACCGCAGCCGTCCTGCAGCGTACGACGCGCTCAAACACCGGCAGTGGGATGTCGTGGTGGACGTAGCACGGCAGCCGGGGCAGGTGGGGAGCGCGGTGCGGGCGCTGGCAGACCGAGCGAGCGTGTACCTCTTCGTCTCCTCCTGCAACGTGTACGCCGACCACCGCACTCCCGGCGCGGATGAGGAGGCCCCGCTACTGCCACCTCTGACCGGTGAGGTCATGGAGAGCATGGACACCTATGGGCAGGCGAAAGTCGCGTGCGAACAACAGGTCCAGCAAGCCTTCGGGCCGGACCGGGCGCTGATCGCTCGGGTCGGGCTCATCGGCGGTCCCGGCGACATCTTCGACAGGACTGGGTACTGGCCGCTGCGGTTCGCCAGGCCCAGCACACCACGCGGCGCTGTTCTGGTTCCCGACGCTCCCGAATTGGCAACCCAAGTGATCGACGTGCGTGACCTGGCGGCGTGGCTCATCGACGCTGGCAGCCAACGGCTAGGCGGCGTCTACAACGCGACGGGTGAGACGACCGCGCTGTTCGACCACCTCGAGACCGCACGCAGAATTGCTGCCCACACCGGGCCTGTCGTAAGGGCGGACCAGCAGTGGCTTCTTGACCACGGTGTGCAGCCGTGGATGGGCGAGCGATCCCTTCCGCTCTGGCTTGTCGACCCCGACTGGCTGGGCTTCAACGCCCGGGACAGCAGCAAGGCACATCGGGTCGGGCTCACCACGCGACCGCTGGAGCAGACTCTCGCCGACACGCTCAGCTGGGAGCTGACCCGGCCCACCGACAGCCCACGGCGAGCAGGCCTAACCGACGACGACGAACGAGCCCTTCTCGCCGCCCTCACTGAGCACTAACAGGTCGCGAGCCTGCCTGCTCGAGCCGTTGCAAGGTCAAGCGCGAAGTCCAGCAACAGGGCTGGTCATCGTCGAGGCGGTGCCTGACCCAATGGTTGCATCCTGCAGGTCGGAGGTATTTAATGAAAGTATTAATTAACGGGAGAGTTAAGTGCCAGCCGACCACCTCAGTTTCACCTTCGCCGCTCTTGCCGATCCGACGCGGCGCTCGATCCTGACCCGGCTCGCCGAGGGCGAGGCGACCGTGAACGAGCTGGCGGAGCCATTCTCGGTGAGCCTGCCTGCAATCTCGCGCCACCTCAAGGTGCTCGAGCGCGCTGGATTGATCGCGCGCAGCCGTGAGGCTCAGTGGCGGCCGAGCCGGCTGCAGGCCGACCCGCTTGACGAGGCGGTGGAGTGGATGCTGTCGCGAAAGGCGACGTGGGAGGCCCGAATGGATCGACTCGAGACGCATCTGCGCAGAACAGGAGAACAAGATGAATGACCCGACGCATGTGGCGGCCGCCGATCAGCAGGTCTTGATCACGCGCATCTTCGAAGCGCCGCGCGAGCAGGTGTTTAGGGCATGGACTGACCCCGACCAGGTGGCGGTGTGGTACGGCCCCGAGCACTTCGACACACCACGCGAGCGGATCCACATCGACCTGCGCATCGGCGGGCGCTACGAGCTCACCATGGTTCAGCGCGATAGCGGCGCCGAGTTCGCGATCGGCTACGAGATCATCGAGCTCGTTGAGCCGGAGCTGATTGTCCTACGCTCCGACCCGATGCCCCAGATGGGAATGCACGAGCCCACGATCACGCGGGTGGAATTCAACGACCACGGCGCCAAGACGCGGATGACGCTCACCGACGGGCCTTACCCCGCCGGCCGCGACCACGCCGAGGCCGGGTGGACCGCCGCTTTCGACAACCTCGCGGCGCTCGTCGCCTGATAACAACCCCGACTGCACCAGCGCGGACCAGCCCGCGCTCGTGCAGCGCCTGACATCGGCGGAGCAGCCGTGAGGACGGTGATCGGCCACCGTTTCGTGAAGCGCGAAGGTTCTGACGCTTCGTGATGTGTGTCAATCGAGGAGATCGCCCGCAGCGACCTGAAGGTCCCGCAACCGCCCAGCCTTTTGGTCGGTTCGCGCGCCCCTTTCCACAACCCCTAGGTCGGCCCTTTCCACAGGTTTCGGTGAGCCCGCACGATTCCCCACCTCCGTACGCATGCTTCGGTTGGAGGTGGGCGATGCCGAAGACGGAGTCCAAGCAGCAGTTGGGCGTACGCGGTGAGGACTTGGCCTGTGCTGAGTTGGAGCGGCAGGGCATGCAGGTGTTGGAGCGCAATTGGCGCTGTCGGCTGGGGGAGATCGACATTGTCGCCGCGGAAGTCGGGGACGCTGGGCTGACACTGGTCTTCTGTGAGGTGAAGTGCCGCAGCGGGCTTGGTTTCGGCCATCCGCTTGAGGCGATCACTTTTACGAAGATGCGGACGTTGCGGCAACTGGCGGCTTTGTGGATGCGCGAGCACCACCTGAAGGCATCGACCATCAGGCTGGATGCCATCGGTGTCGTGCTGGTTTCCGGTGAGCCGCCGTCGCTTACCCATGTACGGGCGGTGGGGTGAGTGTCATCGGCCTGCGCATCGTCGGTGGCCTTGGTCGGCCTCGAGGGCCGGATCGTCGAGGTGGAGGCCGACATCGGTGCCGGGCTGCCTCGGACTGTACTGGTGGGGCTGCCGGACTCTGCGCTTTATCAGGCACGTGATCGCTGCAAGGCGGCCGTCAGCAATTCCAGCCAAGAGTGGCCGATCTCGCTGCTCACCATCAATCTCAGCCCCGCCACCTTGCCGAAGGCCGGCAGTCATTACGATCTCGCGATTGTCGCTGCGATCCTGGCGGCTCAAGGGACCTTTCGCGCCGAGGAACTTCGCCGGACAGTCTTGCTGGGTGAGTTGGGGTTGGACGGCAGGGTCCGGCCGATCCGCGGCGTTTTGCCCGCCACTCTTGCGGCCCAGCAGGCAGGCTTTTCCCGGGTGATCGTGCCGTTGCGCCAGGCCGGAGAGGCGAAACTCGTCGCGGGCATCGATGTTTTCGGTATTGCCTCGATTACCCAATTGGTTGCCTTCCTGCGGGGGGAGCCCATGCCACTGGTCGATCCGATCGAGGTGATGGGTGACCCGGCCGGCAAGCACGCCAAGCGTCGCCTCGATCTTGCAGACGTGGTGGGGCAGGTGGAGGCCAAGTGGGCCTGCGAGGTAGCCGCTGCCGGCAGACATCACATGCTCTTCCACGGCCCACCAGGAGTCGGCAAGACCATGCTCGCCGAGCGGGTTCCGGGCCTGCTTCCCGATCTGGACCTTCACGACTCCCTCGAAGTGTCGGCTGTGCACTCACTAGCTGGGTTCAACCTGGCCGACGAACTCATCACCAGGCCGCCCTACAGCGACCCACATCATTCGGCCTCGGTTGCCAGCATCGTCGGGGGCGGCCAGCGCATGGCCAGGCCCGGCGCCATTTCCTGCGCCCATGCCAGAGTCTCATTGTGTTCTATGTGGAACTCCAGCGCAGCGCTTGCTCAGCTACGCGACCGAGGTCGCCACGGCGATCCAACGCACGATCGCTACCACGACTCCGACTATGGTGACGATGCCGGAGACGGTAGCGAGAATCTCAGGGGGACTGGACCACAGACCCCTATTCAGTTGTTGCCATCGACGGCTAACAAACATCATTTTGAACTTCTGCCATCGATGCTCGCGCAGGTGACAACCCAGCAGCAGCCCCCAAGAGTTGTTGTGGCAGGGCCCGTGCTTCCTAGTGACTGCTCCGCACCAAACCGGAGCAAAGAATAACGCCCACACGAGGCCAAGGCCGGACAGCACAAATAGAATCGTCGCCGGGATCTCTCGTGAAGGTAAGGCGGCCAGGACGGCGACCACGAGAGCAAACCCCCACCATCTCGCGAGACTGTTCTTTCTCCTCGACATGGCACACCTCGGGAGAGCCGACGCCCCGAGATGCGCTCAATCCAAGCCCATCCCTTCGGCGGCTGTCAAAGGAAAACAAGAGATCTTATTGCCCACCTAGTCAAGACGTTCAACTAGGTGTAAGGCTGACAACGTAAGCGCCCCCGGCGAGCGCGGTAACGCTCAGCCGAGGGCTAACGAACCACCTGCCGTAACAGGAGGCCCGCTAAATGAGCAAAGTAGTGCTGTCCGAAGGACACGTCACCCCCGACTCACCGATCTCGGTGCAGTTGATCAAGAATCATCACCCCGGAGCCCGACCCGTTGTCGTGATCACATGGCCCAGCCATGTCACCGAGTGCAGCCCAGCAAAGCTAGGCGACGTGATCAGCAACGCAACCCGCATTCTAGGCAACGCCAGCACTGAGCTAGCCGCCATCAACGCAGGCAGGCGGATGTGATCATGAATTGTCCCTCAGCAATTTTTTGACTAAGAGCGTAGAGCTATGACTTGGGCCGATTTTGGGCCGCCGGTGACAATGCAGGAACTCCGAGACGCGATCGAGCTGCTCGAGGAGCTGCGCCAGATCGCAGATGGGCGCAACGACATCCTTGCTGAGGTTGCCCGGCGCGTACGGGCTCAACAGTCTTGCGCCGGACCAGTTAGGTCCCCACCGAGCGACCATCGTCAACGTCGCCCAAACCGCCCAGATGTCCTCTAACCGCGCCGAGGCGGCTGGGATCGAAGGTCGGAGAGTGGTGAGCCCTGCATCGCGATGTGGCTCTGTCACCTGAATCGCGATGGGATCATTGCTCGTGTGATCGCCGGTCGTCGTGTCCGTCGGAGTGTCTATGCGGCAGCCGCCGTCGTGTCGGTTGCCGTAGCACTGGTACTACTGACGCTGCCAAGTGGCAGCCGAATCAAAGCGGCGCCGATCGGGCGAACGTGCTGGCCCTGCCAGTCGAAGTGCTAAGTCTGCTAAGTGCAGGATTCTTTGGTTGGAAGGCGCTGCACACCCCGACGTCCTTAAGGGAGGTGGCTGGCCGCCTGATGAAGCAGGTCCTCACGGAGCGACAGCGATTCATCGACCAAGCCCTGGGGGTGCAGTGGAGAACAGCGCCTGCGGATGTCAGGTTCACCAATCCGAACGCGGGGAACCTGCCCACGGCGATGGAGGAGTTGCTGATCAACTGGCAGGACCTTGATGGGGGCCGGGCAGGATCGATCGATGACGTGTCGGACTTCTATCGCCGCGAACCCAGCGGCCGCCTGGTCGTTCTTGGAGCGCCTGGCGCCGGCAAATCCGTCCTGCTATCTCATCTCGTCCGCGACCTGATAGCGCAGTGGTTGTCGACACCAGAAAATGAATGGCCTGTCGACTGGCGCTTGCCGCTCATGCTCAACCTGTCGGGGTGCGACCTAAGTGACCCGATCGACACAACCAGTCAGGCCCAGGGTCGGCAACTGAACGTGTGGATTGTTCGGCGGCTCGTCGAGGATTATCAGCTTCCGATGCATGACGCGGCGGCCCTCGTCCGTGATGGGCATATCCTGCTCATACTTGATGGCCTGGACGAGATGGACCCCACGCCACACGACGCCGACGCTGATGGCGAGCACCAGCGGGTAGACGGCGCGACAAAACTGCCTCACGCGGCGGCTGTGATTCAGGCATTGAACGCCGAGCGGATGCCTGTGGTGCTTGCTTGCCGGGATCTGGCGTACCAGGGCTTTACAGTGGATGCTGGCGACGGTGCGCCGAGCAACCCAGGGCTTCTGATCGACGCCCAGCACGTCGTGCTGCAGCCGTTGCCAGCCCAGGAGGTCATCGACTACCTTACGGCTCGATTCGGCAGCCGGACCCAGACCTTGCCGAACCGGTGGCAGCCGGTAGCGGACGCCCTCAACGCCGGCAAACCACTGCTCAGGGTGCTGGAGAATCCGTGGCAGCTCTTCCTGGCGGTCAAGGCCTATGGTCAGGAAACCAGCGACCCCACCGAGCTGGTCGCCATGACGCCAGATCAGGCCGACGAGCAACTATTGTCGGCGCTGATCCCGGCGGTCACCGACCGGGACGACACAGCGGTCGCGAACGGGTGGACCGGGGAGGACGTCCGACATTGGCTGAGCAGCATCGCCGATTACCAATCTCGATCGTTCAGACCATGGCGCGATTCCCTGACCGATATTTGGTTGCCGGACCTATGGAAGGTTACGAAAGGGCCTGACTTTCACTTTCGAGAGTTGATTCGAGAGTGGATCACACCGATCATCGCGGCGACCCCTACGCTGCTCGTGTCTCTTGCATTCATTGTCATCGGCTTACGGGACCGTGGTGGATTCCTAGTTGTGGGTGTCGTGCTTGCGATGCTGGGCCTGGGCCTGGGGCACGAGGCGAGTAGTGAAAAATCGCCAATGGCCCGGTTAGATCTGGGCATTTTGCGCACCTCAGTGGGCAGAGCACACTATCTCCTCGCGGTAGCGCTCCTTGGCCTGTTCTCGGCCGCCTTAGGACTAATATTCGCGGTGCTCTTCGTGGTTTTCGCCTGGATTTGGTCAGTCTGCGTCGAGGCGGCATGGCAGCCCGATGCACTTTGGAGCTGGCTGAAGCTGTGGGTGAGCACTGGGTCGACGGGGTTCTGGCTGGCGTCGGTGTTATTGCCCCAAGTAAAGACCGTGCTGTTACCAGGGCTGGTATTCGGGCTGGCATTGGGGCTGGTGCCGGGATCGATCGAGATACTGCGAGGCGAGTTGGAGATCGCTCCATCACCGAGTGTGCTTGCCCGGCAATCCATCCGATACCACACGGCGATCGGGCTGGCCTCGGGGCTCGTGTTCGGTGTTGGGATTGGATTGTGGTCCGGCCAGCGGTTAGGGCTGGCACCGGGGCTGGCGCTGGGGCTGCTGACTGGGGTGGCGATGGCGGTCGGGTTCGGCCTCGCCAACGGCGGTTCGGCCTGGCTGCGGTACGCCGTCGGAGTCCGCGCAGCGGTTCGGCAACATCTACTCCCTGAGCGCCCGATTCCTCGATTGGTGTCTGCGCGCCGGCCTTATGCGGATGGCCGGGAGCAGCCTGCAGTTCCGGCATCGCAGGCTCCAAGATTGGCTGACTTCGCCCACTGAGCGCGAGGCGCAAGCTGAGGAGCGTGCTCGGTGGCGGCGAGATTAGTCAGGCGCGGGAATCTTTCGACAAGTCAGGCTGCGCCGGTGTAATCGACTGACTGCGGAAACTGGTTGAGGTGGATCGGGAACCACGAGGTGTTGCTGGAGGCGTCTGTCAGCTTGAGCCACAGGGTGTTGGTCTGCGGGTCGTACTTCCAGAGCGTGGGCGCTGGGTTGTAGGTCGTCGCATCTCGCGGGTTGAGGTTCGGCATTGGTGATCTTGCTCCTTATTGTGCTGTTCTTGCCCTAGTTCTTGGTGGCGACGGGTAGGCCGCCAGCACCCGACTTGATGGGGCACCCTGTGGTGGTCTACGTACGCGCCAGTCAGGGTGATTCCCACCAATCGGCTTCAGAGACGCTCTCCGCCGTTGTGGAGCACGTTGACGCTGCCCTCCGGTCCCTTGGTAGACCGCAGCGCCTACAGGCCTCTCAGCCTGACCTGATGGCCTCTCATCGACCGGCGGCAGTAGGCTTCCCCATAGTCACTCTCCTGGGTTCCGGTCGAACGCACCGCTCTTGATCATCTCTGCGATTCGCGGCGGTGTGTCGTTGGCTGGCTCACCTTCTGGCTCGACAATCTGAGCCTCGACGATCTCCTCTGGCTCGGCATCGGGGTCGGGGCGGTCGCTCACTCGCTCCTCGATGGCTGGCTGAGGTGGGTTCTGCTCCCAATTGTTCGGGTCGCTGAACGCCTCCTCGAAGAAGCGCATGACGGGGTCTTCCGTCGTCGGAATGATCTGGTAGACCTGCGTCGCGATCAGACCGGCGCGGTCGAGGAGATCTTGGGCGATCTTCGCGCGGACCCCGAACGGCACCTCGCGGTCCTCCATCATCCTGACCAGCATCTGGGCCGCCTGGTCGGCGGTCATGATTAGCCGCTCAGCAGCGCGGCGTCTGACTTGGGGCGCCATGCCACCATGTTGATCACAGACGACAGCTCCCGGCTCGGCCTCTCGCTTGCACCTGCTGCCGTTCGAACGCGTGCCGTTGCAGCGGACGATCGCCTCAGGAAGTAGTGCCCAGCGCTCCTCCGAGTGTGATCGGGTCCTACCGACCATGATCGACTACCTGCGTAGGGCCGGGAACCTATTGATCAGCGCCTCCCTCTGGGCGGCGGGGTCCTTCAGGGTGGCCTGCGCGCCGTCGTACCTGCTCTTGGTCGGAGCGATCTTGGCGACCAGCTCGGCGCACTGCTTGCGCAGCTCTGCGAGCAGCTTCCGCCCGTCCTTCTCGGGCACGATGCCGCTCCGAATCCGGGCACGAAGATCACGCGCCTGGGTGATCACGTCGGTCAGAGACGCCTGAACGTAGTCGTAGGTCGCCGCCGCCTCCTGCGCTTCGTGATAAGCCAGATTCTCTATGCTCTGCGTGGCAGCGGCAGCGTGATCTTCGTCCTTCGTGAACAGCGCCTCGAATCGCTGTCGTATGTGCTCCTGCTGGTGCTGGCGGATGAGGTAGTCGCGATAGTCCATCGGCTGATCAGTCACGCCGCACCTCCGATGCGGTCTTGCTGGTTGTACTTCGCCGCGATCTCGTGTTTGGTCTTGACGTGCAGGGCGTCGCGCTTCTGCTGCGCTTCTCTGAACGCGATCAAGGCGTCCTCCGCGTCCTGGATCTCAGCAGCAGCGCGGGCGCCGAGGCCGTCGAGTACGCCGAAGTCGAGCGTGCGAACGAACCGAAGATGTGAACCTGGCATCTGGACTTCTCCTCCCTAGATGCCGGGGATCGAGGTCGGCAGTCGGGCCAGCCGGTGTTGAACTGGTCCCGACCGCTTGACCAACCCCCAGGGGAAAGGGAATCCCCAATGGTTGGAGATTTCTTGATCAAAATTATATCGGGAAATCGAGTGATCAGGCGGGTCAGAGCCCGCGCTCTTTCCATGATCATTGGCACTACCCAGATCAACTTTCCGGCTCAAATCGGGCCAAGTTGATCAACGCGACGAGCGACACCCGAGCAAGATCGACAAGGATGGCAGGCGGCATTACCTCATCCGCGCCATCCCATATCAAGATCCTCAGCAAGAGGCTGAGCGGCTCAAGGCGGTGCGCGAGACTCGGGTCAAGATCGTCCCCAGAGTCTGAGCAGCAGGTCGGTCACAGGGGCCGGGCTGAACGCCACCTCAACCACTCGACCACCACGTGGGTCCCTCTCCGTTCCGTCGCGCTGCCTCTTGGGCTGTCCGTGGCCCGATCACGCTAGCACCACCCATGGCTCCCGCAGGTTGGTGATCGCGATCTCATTTGGGTCAACGGGGCCGGTCCGTGTGCCGCGTTGTACTCGTTGTCGAGTATCGGCATCTCCTTGATCATGGTCTGGAGATATTCCTTCCGCGCGGTCGCGTCGGCCTCGCAGCTCGGTGAATGCGCTCTCGTCACCTCCAGCGCTCAGCCTGACTAGCTCAGCAGGTCCCGCCATCAGACGCTCGCAGTGAAAACCGCCGGGTTCCGGTCGTAGTCAGGAGTGACCTCGATGATCATCTCGTCCTGGTGCTTGGCTGGCACCTCGAAGGTGTAGCCGACCGTCTTGGACTTGCCCTTGACGACGGTGCCTTCGAAGCCGTACTCGTCACCATCGCTCAAGAGCGAATCAGCCGTACGACCGTCTGGTCCATAGACCACGTTCACATCGGCCCCTGACGCATCCAGCCGGAACTCCGTGCCGTTCTTGATCCGCACGTCGAAGCGCACTGCAGGCTCGCCCGGATGGTCGTATCCCTGGGGCACCTTGGCCTTGCGGAGATTGCCGATGGAGATCGACAGCCCGTCCTCGAAGGTGTACGCCTCCTTGCCAGCCACCGCGACCTTGTCCAGCTCGTCCATCGGCTCGCCCTCCTCCTCGAAGGGAGGCGCGTCCTCGTGCTGGGCGGTGGACTCAGGTGCGATCGGCACCACGTCCTCTGCGATGGTCGCCGCGTTGCAGCCACTGAAGGCCAGCGCGCTGACTCCAGCGATTGCCAGAGCCGCGAGGCTCTTATTGATGTTGATCATGATGATCGACTCCCAAAGGATCTTGCCGCGCTTCTTCCTATGCGGTTGCGGTTGATCTTGGGTCAGTTGATCTTGTGGCGGTTGTTTTTCGAACTCTGTTGATCCTTGGTTGATGGGGGGCATGATCATTTCCTTTTGCCTGGTGGGGTCTCTGAGTTTGGTGGGGTCTCTGAGTGGGTTGTGCGTAGGCTGTCAAACCGCGATTTGTGCCCGCTGTGACTGCACTGTGGGCAGGCTGTGAGCTTATGATCATGCGGGCGTTTGTTGCCCTCGATCAGTTCGACCCAGATTTTCCCGCGAAGAGAGTTTCTGCGCACTGGATCCGTGCGGCATGTGCCAGATGACCGTTGCGCTGCCAGGATGGCCGATCCAGTGTCTACTCGCTGTCCTCGAAGAAGTCGTCGTCGACGGACTTGAGGTGATACGTCTCCTTGGCTGTCACGCCCACGTCGTAGCGAACCATGAGCCGCGTTAGCTCTGTGCCGTCGATCAGGACTAGCCGCATTGCCACCTGGTCAGCGAATAGTCGCGCCCCGCTGCTGAATCTGCCAGTCGTGACGAAGACCCCTCGACTCGTCTGCGCACCCTGCAGTGCGCCGACAAACGCTTGCATCTCTGGGCGCTGTACGGCTGACTCTCGCTCGTAACGTTTGGCCTGGACTCCGACGAGGTCCAGCCCTAGGGCGTCCTGGCGAATGATGCCATCTAGGCCAGCGTCACCGGGCTTGCCGGTATGGGTCAGGAGAGCCTCTTTACCGCCGTAGCCCATCGCTTGCAGGAGCCGAAGCGACAATCGCTCAAGGAACGCGGGTGGCTGGGCGAGCACTCGGTCGAGCAGCTCGGCGGCTACCGCATCGTCAGCGTCTGTGATCAGGCGCTCGATCGCCTCGGTAGGCGAGAGGTCGGCAACGCTTGCGGACTGCGAGTCGCCGTGGGTTCCGACGGGCTCGCCTTTCTCGTTGCGTCGGCTCTTGAATTCCAAGAACTCGGGGAACTGTTCCAGAACCTTGTTGTCCACCCGTTGGGGGTGCGCTTGGAGGACTTGCCGTCCCCGGTCGGATATGACATACAAGCCGCGCTTCGGCCGCGTGATGAGGCCCGCTTGGGACATGTAGGTGAGCGCCCAGCCGACGCGACTGCCGAATACTGTGGCCCTGCCGCTGGGCAACATCTCTAGCAGGTCATCACCGGAGATCCCTACTGCAGGAGCCACGACCTCGCGGAGCTGGCTTCGCGTCTGCGGCCGTCCATCCGCCAAGGCTGCGAGGGTTGGCCTCATAAGCGTCTCGTAGTCGGGTACCGCCATGCTTGGGACCCTAGCGGGATAGAGATCGCTCGCGCTTCCTACTCGGCTTCTCTGTCGGAGATAACGCTTCCCACTTGACCCGTGGTGCCTATCTTAGGGTTGCTGTAATCAATAAATGCCTTCCCGCACCAGCGACACCACCCCGGTCGAGGGAAGATTCGACATTGCGCAGTGCCTGCACGATCACTTGCTGTAGCGGCTGGCGCGCCTTGTACATCGTCGCAACGCTGTTGACCAGCGGGCCGCTCGGAGAGGAGCCTAAGGTCAGCGACGAAGGAGCTGCGATGCAGACTCTTTGCCTCCTCGGGCGACACCAGTGGCGGGTGGATAGCAATCCCGTTGTAGTGCGAATGGCGCTAGGTGTTTTAGCCGCCGTGGCCTGCTTAGGCGCAGATGCCGCTAATCCATCGCCGGCGACCTCCTCGACTGTTCACCAAATCTCGGCGACACCAGCAAAATCTGCTGATGCATCCCCCGCTTCTGGCAACACTGCTACCTGCGAGGACTCCCCCTCAGATGCGAAGATTGACGCCGGTGAATTGAGGCAAGTGGACCTCCAACATCAAGGCGACCAGTTGAAGGCCACCTTCAAGCTAGCCCACAGCATTCCGCAGACCGGAACTTTCGGAGCCTTCCTCGGGGTCAGCAACACCGATGGAACCACGGCCAGACAGCTCGGCGTTGAGTGGCTCGACGGCAAACTGATGTCCTATTCCGTCTTCGACGTTGGCAAAGCACAGCAACAGAACTTGAAGGGCCAGCCGGTCGTCGACAACGAAACTGTGATAGCTACCTTTCCTTGGGATGCCGTCTCAGACCTCGGTGCGGTCTGGAACTGGAACGCTGGGACATCGGTCGAGGGTGACGACGCTGACGACTGCCCCGAACCAGGGCCCGACTGGCGCAATCCCAAGATGGAGCAGTTCCCATCCAACTGAGTGAAGCTGATCAAGGGGTGCGTACCTCACCCAACTACGTGACCACCTGCCGACCTAACGCCATGACCCTCGTGCGTGCGCGTGCGTGTGCATGTATGCGCGTATTGGGGTCGGATGCTGTGAAAAATTGCGCGGCTCCGGGGGGCGCAGAGACAACGACTTCCCGAGGGGCAGGTGGGCAGGACGTGGTTAGCCTGCGGTGACCAGTCAGCCGGAAATCTGTCGACAAGTCACCTGGGAAGGTGATCAACAGGTTGCATGCGAAGAGATTCTGGGCCGCCGGGTCCGTGCGCGATCGCTGATGAGAATTTGGATGCCATCGGTAGCCGTGCCGCCTCAGGTTCTTCTCCACCCGGAGGATTCTGCGGCAGATCAGCGCCAACGCAATTTTCTGGGCACCGGCGCGCCTAAATAGGCATTCGGGTCTCGACACCGCGTGGCAGGTGCAATGATGTTTTCGCCTCGGGGCACGCGGCCCCGCCGCGGCAGCTTGGGGGAAATCATGCGCACGAAGATTCAACGACTGGTGCTATTGGTCATGTTAGTGGGCGGCTTGTTGGTCGCACTTTCGGCTCCAGCGAACGCAGCCACCAACCAGATCTCTGGGGTTGCGGTCCTTGACACGACAGGTGAGTGCACCGACCCTCCGGCCGGGTATGAGGACTTCACTGACTTCACTCAGGTGATGACGGGGAGTCTGGACGGCTGCTGGTACACGAAGATCGAGACGACCAAAGACAACGGTGCGCCGAGCGGTGTGTACATAGAGAGCGGTGAAGAGATCTTCGTTGGCACCCTGAATGGGCAGGAGGGTACGTTCACTACAACGTACAAGTTCGAGTCCAAGTGGGATCCGGACGGCTCAGAGGTCCACGGACGTTGCCAGCACAAAATCGTTGAGGGCAGCGGCACCGGCGTCTTTGAGGGTGCCACCGGCCGACTCGACTTCAAGGACGAAGTCACAACCGGAGAGTTCTTCTACCGGGGCCACATCAAGCTCTAGGTCGGGGTAGTACCCGTACTCATAGATGAGCAGCCTGAAGGAGGACGGCGACACAGCGTCGAATGCCGCCTCGGGCGTGACGCCTACGTGCGTGCCCGTGCCCGTGCGCGTGCGTATTGGGGTAGGTCAAGAAATGGAATGTCGTGTGACGCCGGCCCCAAGACACCGGACGGCCACGCAGATTTATCTGTGTCCCTATTTATCATCGGGCTTGCGATCGAAGACCATAAGCGTGCCGGTGGCAACCCCATAGATCATTCCCACAACACCCATGAGCGCGGCCACCGTGGTGATCAGATCGGGGATTGCTCTCGTCATGCTGGGCCAAGAGCGCAGCGCCCAGGAGCCCGATGCCGCCTGAGAAACGCTATCCAGGTTCGTCGGTCACGTCGTCGTATCCCGTCTCCGGCTGACCGCCGCACCTGCCAACGATCAGCAATCCAACCCTGGGACGGACACGTGCTGTCTAGGGCTCAAGCAGTCTGGTTACGGCGCCGCCGAAGCAGCATAAATGAACCAATCGCCAGTCCTCCCAGTGCGACGACGGGAATGACGAAACGAGCCTTGCGCATAGTGCCCCCTCACTGTCGGAGCGATGGAAAATCCACCGCTGCTGGCAACCTCAACCATCTTTCCCGGCCTGGTGGGAGTTGTCTAGCGGGATGGCGTGCCGCGCGGAACAGTCGCTGGGGAGAATTTCATCATGACCACAACACCTGACGATGGCGTGCGTGCGCGCCGCTGAGTGCGTGCGCGCCGGGGCTGAGTGGCCCTCAGACGGTCCGTCGGGCTGGTTAAGACGTCGTCTGGGGCGTCTTTGCTGGCTGTGTGCTCGTCACGTCGGGCTGGCGCAGGTACGAGGCGAGCGCCCAGATGATGAGGACGTCAATGCCGATGACCATGAGCGCCCACCAGGGCGAGTACGGCAGCCAGGTGAAGTTGATGATCGCCGATATCACCGCGATGACTATGCCGGCCATGCGAGCCCAGGTCTGACCTCTCAGCAGGGCGATGCCGATTGCCAGCAACCCCAGGCCGACCAGCAGGTGAATCCAGCCCCAGAGCGTGAGGTCAAAGGCATAGATGTACTCCGGGAGGACCACGAGGTACTTGTCGTTCACAATGGCCGCGAGAGCCTCTAGGGCCTGAAAAGCCCCGCCGATGATCATGAGCACGCCGGCGAAGACGGCGGTGCCATGAGCCAAGGGACTGACAGGCTGGGTGTCTGCCATTGGTGTATTGCCTCCAATTCTGGTTAGTCTGACTCGACTACAAATGGTGAATGGTTACGCGCAGACTAGCGAGAAAATCGCGCTGTCGAAGCTGTTAGGAGGACGTGTCCTCGCTCCGGTTAAACATAGGGGTCTTGATCACCGGCGCGATAGACGAGAGTTCTGTCGATTTTGTCGCATTGTCACAGAGGAATCAGAGTGACAAACCAACCAACCAATCTCTGCTCAGAATCGCTTTTATCTGTGTTGTGACAGAACGACAAAATCGACAGAACCTCCCAAAGCCGGTCGAGACGACGCATCTCCTCACAGTGCTCGCCCGACAGAATTGACAGAACCCGGCTGCCAGACGGCTGGGTTCACGAGGAACGTGTCTGATGGCTTGCGCCCAGTGCGCGCCGCGTGCTGCACTCCGACCGACCTCACGTAGCCGTTGTCCTCCAGCAGTCGCAGCGGCCCCTCCATCTCGTCCACCCGCGAGATGCGTAGCTCTCTCTGGGCCTCCCTCCGGGTGAACTCCGACCGCTGATCTCGGTGGCACCACCGGACGATCCGATCTGCGATGGCGATCTCCGTGACGAAACCGGTCGCCGCCATCACGTAGCGGTAGTGCTCGATGGCGTACCGGGCCAGCTTGATGCCACGGGCGACGCTGCCGACGGTGATCGGCAGCACGAGCCCCCTTGGTCCGTACCAGCCGAGGTGATGCAGCGCTGCGAATCTGGCGGCTGATCCGACGATCTTGCCGACGAACCCGCCCAACGGTCGGAGATCACCCTCCTTGGCCAGCCGTGGCTCGATCTCGTCGTGGAAGTCCAGCAACATCTCGACGGCGTCCGGATCGATCGTCATCTCATGCGGGTCGACCAGCGACCACAGCGCGTTGACGAACGATGACAGCAGGCCCCCGTACGCTGACTGGACCTCCGTCGGCACCGGTGCGGACCTCGACTTCCGCTGCCCCAGCGGGTCCGGTGGCGCGCTGATCATGAACCGGGCGACGAGGCCCCGATCGAACGCCCCCTCGACTCCCATGACCTGGCGTAGCATCTCCGGCTGCGACAGCACGCCGATGGTGAGCTGAGGAGACACCAACGCCTGCGGCTCTTGGTTCTTCACGCGGACGACCGTGGTCGGGTCGCCGTCGTGCGCCTTCAGCAGCAGGTCCAGATTCGGCCTACTGCCGTACTGGCCGCCCATCATCGTGATCAGTCCGCCGCCCTCAGCATCGAACACTGCCAGCCGCTCGTCCTGCTCGGCTAGCCGCAGTCCCAGCGCCTCCGGGGTCGCGTCGCTGACGATCAACAGAGGCAGCTCCGGCACCGTGAACGTCGTCGCCGCGAGGTTCGCCTGCTCCGCGCGCAGTATGACATCTCGGTTCTCCGGCTCCTTCCGAAGGACGTTCGCGGCCGCCTTCGCCAGGTCCTCCAAGGCTTTCTTCCTAGCCTTCGCGGCGTTGATCAACGGCCGCTCCTGCTTCTGGAGCTCGTGCTGGATGTCGAACAGCGGACGCGTCATGGCCTTCACCGTGGAGGACTTCCGGTTGCCGGAATCGATCAGACCCAACGCGAAGACGTTGATCGTCTCCGACCACGAACGGTTCAGGCACAGTTTGACCCGACCCACTAGCGAGGCTGACAACGCTGCGAGACCCATGATCGCGGGCAAGTCCACGGGAACCTGGTTCGCCTCCGTCACCGCGAGCACCATGTCCGCCACTGCAGGTGGCAGGGCTTCGATTGGGAACGTCGGCAGGTTGTCGTTGGTCACTAGCGGCAGCGGGTCGTCCCATCCTCCGCTGGTGTTGATCATCTGCGACCACAGCAGAGCGTTGCTCCGGAGCGCGTCGTGATCTTGCTTGAACGCGGACTCGACGCATTGGCGAAGCTCAGCCTCGTCCAGCGAGGGGACGCATCGCGCGTTGGCCATGGTCGCGTTGCTGATCACGAAGTCCCGATCGTCGCGGTACTGCCGGCGCAGCCAGCAGCAGAACCGGAAGATCGCGTTGTTCCGTTCCCCCTTCGGCAGCCCTGAGAGGACGCCAGCGATGTCGAAACCGCCAGCCGAGGTGTACCCGCCGGTCTTGGCCTGAGAGAGGCTTTCAAGCAACTCACGGGGCGCTGGCAGTATCTCAGCTGACCAGTTAGCCCACTGATAGCGAGCCCCGCTGATGTGCTCACCGCGTGGCAGGATGACGTATCCGCCATCTGACTTGATCTCGACGCCGGGGAGCCACGGGTTCCGACCCGGCACTTTCTGATCTTGTGGGTAACGGCAGAAGATGTGCCTCCCTCCGCCCCCAGTCCTTGATCGCAGGGTCTCGGTGAGCTCGGGGTATTTCGTCTCCCAGGCCTTCAGCGAGCTGAAGCCACCGTTCCGGGGATCGACGTCGATCGCGAAGACTCCCGCCGCCTGGCCGGTCGCGAGAGCCCAGTTGGCATCAGGCCACATGGCCATCCAGGCCCGGACCATGTCTGGGTTAGTGGTCGCGTCCTTGAATCCGTTGCGGGTTGACGGATGCTTACCTGGTGACGCGCAGTCGATCCCTTTAGGGCAGGTGCACATCGCGCGTCGGATCGAGTAGCAAGGAAACACCGGCCAGCCTCGGGCCGCGTAGTCCAGCGGCGTGAGGTCAGATGTCGTGTCAACGCCTTGCCTGATATGATCATCAACAGAAGTCAGTTCTGGAGGGGTGCCGGTCTTTTGGATCGGTGCCCCTTCTACTTCTTGGGGCGGCCCCAGATCCCTATCGGGCCGCGTCACGACGATCACCCGCCTTCCTGATCAATCCGACGACCCTCTTGATCGCGTCTCGGTCGTGGACAGCTATCGGCACCTTTGACTCGCGACAATCCCGCTGGAGCAACTCGCGCTCGGCAGAGGAGAGCGACCAGTCGATCTTGTGGCTGCTCATGCTGCGCTCTTCCGCTTGCGCCCAGACCTGGACCTGGGACTGCGCCTCGGGATGGTGTGGACGCCTACCGGCCGCGTCGTGTGATAGCGCCAGGAGAGCGCCTCTTCGGTGAAGAGTTCAGACAGAGGGGTCGCCAAGATCACTGGGAGCTTGTCGCGCAGCTTGGGGCTGGGCACGACAGATCCGTTCGCGGCCCTGTGTAGCTGTGGGTAAGTGCAGCCGAGCTCGCGCGCCAGCAGCGAGAATGTCCATCTCTGGCGCCTCATCACGTCAACGAGCGGCTGCCTGCCAAATCTTGTGGGAGACACGAGGAACCTCTTCGGCTCAACGGGGCTACGCCCCGGTGACGTAAGGTTCGCCGCCTCCCTGCTCTACAGGACGCACGGTCACCGACGTGGTGACCTCACGGCCGGCACCGTTGGGAATCGGTCCCTACGGTCCTCGAACTCCACGGCCCCCCAGCTGATGAGAGCTGGGACGTTGGCCAGCGTGTGATTGGCAATATCGATATTATCGATGATCCCCGCTGTGTCAAACTTTCGCGCGGAGATTCGCCTTATATGCAAGGAAAGTTGTCAACAGGTTTCGCAGCTCAGGCCCGGTACTTGATCTTCACCCTCCCCGGATCGAACTTGTTCAACCCCCGCACTCCCGGTCCGATCACTACGTGATCAACCAAGCTCTCGATGAACGCGCGCCGCCACTCGTGGTTGCCGCTCTCGTACGTGGTTCTGAGCTCTTCAGGCTCGCGCGGCACGTTCGTCAGGAACCTCTGGCCTGACGCTGCGTTGATCTTGGTCTCCACCTCACGCCGCTGGGTCTCCAGCTTGCTCTTGGTCTTGAGGTAGGTGTCCCTGTCGATCAGCCTCTCGACGCGGTAGTCGTCCTCGTTGGTCCGTAGCGACTCTTTGATCTCCTCCAGCCGTCGCAGGTTCGACTTCTGCTCGGCGGCGGCGTCGCCTTGGTCAGCTAGCGCTTGCGCCAGCGCCGGCGACTCTAAGTAGCGAGCCATGACCATCTTCGCGACGTGATCTTCGAGCGGCTCGGCGATGATCCGCAGCTTGCCGTTGCGGCATCCGTCAGGCCCCGGCTGCGGCACGGGTGCCATGCAGACGTACGACCGCTTCCGCTCTCCGGTTGGTCGAGCCACCAGCGCCGCACCGCACCGCCAACATCTCAATAGCCCGCCACTGAGGAGGTAGTACCGCTTGTTGTAGAAGCGATTGGTCCTGCGGTTCTCGTCGTTCAAGACCTTGCTCAGCGCCGCGTGGGTCTCCGAGTCCAAGATCGCGGCCAGCGAGTTCGGCACCAGGCCCTCCCCGTGGTACACCCGATACCCGATCACGCGGGGCGACAGCACCATCCGCTTCAGCGTCGTCGAGGTCCACGGCTTGCCGGACACCGTCTGGACGCCACGCTCGTTGAGGTCGCGGCACACCGCGCGCAGGCTGGCGCCAAGCAGGAGGCGATCAGCGCCCTCGCGGATGATCTTGGCCTCGTCCTCGTTGACCACCTCGTCGATGACCTTGCCGGTCGCGTCCTTGATCAGATCCCAGCCGAACGCGCGGCTGCCACCGTGCCGGCGACCCTGCTCGGCAGCCTGCTGCTTCTGGCGCTTGATCCGCTCGCCCTGCCGGTCGGAAGCGCCCTGCGCTGCGGCTGCGAGGTGATGCGCGACTTCCCGCCCAGCGCTGGTGTTCAGCTCTAGGTCGCCGGACTCGGTCGTCTTGATGACAACGTCTCGCTTCTCCACGAGGTCGATGATGTCCACCAGGTCCCGCATCCGGCGATAGAGCCGGTCGGTGTGCACGGCCAAGATCGCGTCGATACTGCCGGACTCGACGTCAGCCCACATGCGCTGGTACGCCTTGCGTGGCTTCCGCTGGTTGTACGCCGACATGTCGTTGTCGTCGTAGACCTCGACCACTCGCCACCCGAGCCGAGCAGCCAGTGTGCGGCAGTCTTCCTGCTGTCGCTGAACGCCCCAGCGCTCACCCTCACGGTCCTGGCTGATGCGAACGTAGATGCCTGCTCTTCGAGTCGTCATAGGTGAGACAATATCGAGTCATCGAACATAACGACACTCTGGTCCACAAAGGCGTGCTCTTTCTGGACGACTCCACGGAAGCTCAATCCATCCGATTGAGCGCGAGTTCATACCGACCTGCCGCCATCGGGCAACTGGTGTCCACCTTCTACGAGCTCACCATCCGGAAGCTTTCGGCGGCGACGGTCCTGACGCCGTTCGCGCCGGATGTGGATCGCTCGAGACCGGCCAGAAGCGTCCGGAGGAGGCGCTCGAGCGTGCGGCGCTCGCTCAGCGTGAGTGACCGGAGGAGGCGCTCCTGGTTGGCGAGGTGGGCCGGCATGGCCCTCTCGATGGCGGCCTTGCCCTTGCGGGTCAGCCGGACCAGGGTGCCCCGGCGATCGCTCGGATCGGGCCTACGCTGCACCAGGCCGGCCTCGGCCAGCCGATCCAGGCGTTTGGTGATCCCGCCGGAGGTCAGCATCGTCGCCCGCCTCAGGTCCGTCGGGTTCAACTCGTAGGGGCGCCCTGCCCGCCGGAGCGCGGCGAGCAGGTCCGTCCACCCGGGCTGTAGACCGAGGGCGGCCAGCGGCGGGGCAAGGGCCGCGTCGGCCAGCGCCGTCGCCCGGAACAGCCGTCCGAGGATCGCCATGGGGGCGAGATCGAGGTCGGGGCGCTCGCGCCGCCACTGGGCCAGGATCGCGTCGATGTGGTCGCCAAAGTCATCGCTCATGGATGGAGTATAGCTTCCTAGGAAGATACATTCTGGTAAGGTTTCCTCTCATGAGCGAGAAGGAGACCCTCATGAGCACCTCGGCGCCACCCCTCCCTCCTGCCAGACGGGTGGTCCGCCTGCATGCACCCGGGGGGCCGGCCAACCTGGTCGTTGAGGAGATCGAGATCTCTCGACCCGCCCCAGGCGAGGTCCTCGTTCGGGTCCACGCCGCGGCGATCACCCGGGGCGAGCTCGAGTGGCCGGTCGACCGCCTGCCGGCCATCCCGTCCTACGAGCTGTCCGGGGTCGTGGCCGCGACGGGCCCGGACGACGAGGCGCCGAACGTGGGCGACGCCGTGTTCGCGCTCACCCCCTTCGACCGCGACGGTGCCGCCGCGGACTTCACCGTGGTGCCGGCCGTCTGCCTCGCGCCCAAACCGCTTTCGCTCGGGCACGTGGAGAGCGCCGCGCTACCGATGGCCGGGCTCACCGCCTGGCAGGGGCTGTTCCTCCACGGCGCGCTAGAGGAGGGACAGCGGGTGTTGATCCACGGCGCCGCCGGTGGGGTCGGGCACATCGCCTGCCAGCTCGCCCGCTGGCGCGGTGCCCACGTCATGGCCACGGCAACGGGTGCTGGGGTCGAGGCGGCGCGGGAGTTCGGTGCGCATGAAGTCATGGACCGCGCCCGGACGAGGTTCGAGGACGTCGTCGGGCCCGTGGATCTCGTATTCGACACCGTGGGCGGCGACGCCCTGGTGCGCTCGAGGTCGGTCTTGCGAGAAGGCGGCCGGATCGTGTCGGTGGCCGAGGAGCCCCCGGAGGGCGTCCAGGCGACCTACTTCGTCGTGGAGCCGGACCGCGAGCAGCTCGTCGAGCTGGCTCGCCTCGTCGACGAGGAAGCCGTGCGCCCCGCGATCGACTCCGTGTTCCCGCTCGCTAACGCGGTGAAGGCGTTCGAACGCGTCATGACACCCGGCAAGCGTGGCAAGGTCGTGCTGGAGGTGCAGCGATGAGGTCCCAGGTGGAGAGGGCGGCGGCGTTCCGAGCCCTGCACGAAGGGCCGCCGTTCGTGGTCCCCAACCCGTGGGACGTCGGGTCCGCCCGGGTTCTCGAGGCCATGGATTCCAGGCAGGCCACCACCAGCTCGGGCTTCGCCTTCACGCTGGGCCAGCTCGACGGCAACGTGACGCTCGACGAGGTCGTTTCCCCCGTGTCCGGCTTGACGCAGGCGACCGACCTCCCCGTCTCTGTCGATCTGGAGAACGGCTACGGCGCCACTTCGGAGCGCCCTGCCAGGGCGATCGTCCGGGTGGCGGAGGAGGCGGGCGCCATCGGAGGCTCGATCGAGGATTGGGACCCCAGCGGCCACCTGTACGACAAGGGCCACGCCGCCGAGCGGATCCGCGGCCGCCGCCGAGGCGGCGCACGCGCTCCCGTTCCCCTTCATGCCGACCGCGCGGGCGGAGAACCACATCCGCGGCCACCCGGATCTCGACGACACGATCGCTCGCCTCCAGACGTCGAGGCCTCGGGGGCCGACGTCCTGTACGCGCCCGGCCTGCGGACCCGGGAGGAGGTCCAGGCCGTCTGTCAGGCGGTCTCCCGGCCGGTGAACGTGCTCGCGCTGCCGGGCATGTCGATGACCGAGATCGTCGAGGCGGGTGCCCGGCGCGTGAGCGTCGGCGGTGGTCTCACCTGGGTCGCGGTCGACGCGATGGTCGGCGCGGCGACCGCCATCCGTGAGCGCGGCGACTTCGGGCCTAAGGAGGGCGCCGCCCTTTCGAGAATGGTTCGCGGGTGCGGGCAGCCTTCCGGCATGACCAGGGCGTCCACGGACCGGGGAGGATCGTGCTCGAGCTGGTTCAGGAGTCCGGGGCGGTGGACACAAAGGAGAGGAGTACGCGATGAGCGACCAACGAGCCCATGAGCCGGAGGACATAACCCGGCTCCTCGTCGAGCGGATCAAGGCCGGCGACGCGGAGGGCGTCGCGGCGCTGTACGAGCCGGATTCGGTCTTGGCCTTCCCGCCGGGGAGGACGACGGTGGGGCGGGAGGCGATCCGTGCGGTCTACGAGGGCTTGATCGCCCAGAAGATCGAGTTCAAGCCGGAGGAGCCTCTGCCCACTCTTCGCATCGGCGATCTGGCGCTGACGGCGACGCGCGCGAGCGATGAGGCGGGGGCTAGGGCCCAGGTTGCCCGCCGGCAGTCCGATGGGAGCTGGCTTCGAATCCTCGACCGCCCCGACTTCCGCGGGTAGATCCCGCGACGGGTGATCGGCTGCGACGCGGATCGCGGATCCCGGCGGCGTTCCCCCGGCGCTTCCACACGGTGATTGGAGAGGGGCCACTCTCGTCCCCACGATGTTTGGTTGCTGCGGGAGACAATCGGGAAGGGCGACGACTGCGCTCGACGTTTGGCCACGCCAGCCGCAGGTCGCGACCCCGATGCCGAACCCATGGTCTGCGCGCCGGCTGATCCCACCTCCTTCACCGCGAACGGATGCCGGCCTTCCCTCGAACGACGAACCGAAGCCCGTCAGAGGAGGGGCCCATGAGCCATGTGAAGAAGCTGGCGTCCAGCAAGTACCAGGCCAGGCACCGGGGCTCAGACGGGCGGGAGCACGCGAGGAACTTCGGATCGCAAGCGGGTGCGGACTACTGGCTAGCCGAGGAGACTCGACGTGTACGTCGGGGGTCGTGGACCCACCCGAAGGCCGACCGCGGCACCCTCGAGGAGTGGTCTGCCACCTACCTCGGCGACCTGCACGTGAAGGGCGCCACCGCTCGTCTTGGTCCGCTTGCATGGCACTCGCCCGCATCTGTCTGGCCAGTTGCATTGAGCCAGCACTCCACGGAAGCCTAATCCATCCGGTTGAGGCGCGAGTTCATACCGGCTCGCCGCCATCGGGCGAACCGGTGTCCACCTTCTACGACCGCACCAGCCGGAAGCCGGCTGCCTCGCTGAGGACCGAGTGGGACGATGACAGAGTGGTCCCGGTCCGGTCCGACCCGGTGCGAGCCCATAACCGCCGGAGACACAGTGATCTGGATGTCGGTCATCAGCGCTCGCGGGCGGGTGATCGGTGAGTCCTACAACTTGCCCGCGACAGCCGTGGCCCTGCGACCCGTCGAGGCGGCCGCACCCGCCCGTTGTACGCGGCGCCGTCTGTCGGTGGCATGGGTTACCACGAGGCCAGTTCCCGGGCGTCTCAGCCGGTTTGGATGGGGTCGCCTGGCCGTCGGCGGGCGCTGTCTCGTCGGTGGCGTTCGTCAGCACACGGTCCGGGGACGGTGCTAAGGCGGCCAGAGGGTGCCGCTGCGTCAACGGATGCGGGCTGCGCTCAAGCTATTGTTCGGCCCGGCGACGACTGCAGGAGGTTGAAACAATGCTTAATGACACCTGGTACTCACGGGATCTTCCAGTGCTGACTTCGATAGCAGAGAAGCTAGAGCGCGGCAGCACTCCAGTGGACACCGAGCAGTTGATCAACGAGCTCGGCCTGACCCGGCAGGATCTGATGGCCGCCCTCCGCGCTCTGGATGTGGAATATCTGATCGTGAGGTGGCCCGAGCGGATCGCGTTCCGCCGCAGCGACCCTTCGACTGTCGTGGAGGGGATCACCTCGAGAGCTCGTGAGGCGGTTGGTTTGTGGCCGTCAACTGAGGCCCGTCAGACTGCGCCGCGGCGGCCGGGTCATGATCAAGAATGAAGCGCCCGCGCGCTCAGCGTGCGGGAGTCGGTCCCTCGCATAACCGACGATCACTGCTACCGTCCGGGGACATCTGGATAACCAACCCCAGGGCCAGAGCAACTGGCCCTCAGGCGGCGGACACAAGAACGGCTGTGACGTCGGAGCGCTTCCTCGACGTCCTCGCACCGTCAAGGATGACATAAGGTCCAACGTGGGTTGAGGGAGCAATCGCCAGCCGAGAGTCGTTGCTCGCTCCCTGGCGTTTTCGTCCTGGGTTGTGGACTCTTCGCCATTACGGCAGGTAGTGGCTTCGTGGTGGTCTGCTGGCCGGGGTGGCGGTGGCCGCATATCTTGTGCCGCAGGTAATGGCGTATGCCGAGGTGGCGGGTCTGCCTGCGGTAGCTGGATTGTGGAGTGTAGTCGGACCACTGACGTTGTATGCGGCCAGTACAGCCCTTATGACTGCCACGGCAGTCAGCGTGGTGGCTGCGGGCCAACGCACCAGCTTGGCCAACCCGCCGTCCTTGCGATGGCGGTGGGCGCGATCTGCCTCCTCGGCTGGATCGGCCGCCTCGGCTTTCTCGCCAACTTGCTGTCTCGGCCGGTGCTGATCGGCTACATGAACTGATGATCGTCAGGCAGCTGGGCAACCCAACGGGCGCGTCCGTCGATGGGGGATCAGCCACTCATCAGACGCGGTCGGTGGTAACCCATCTGCAGCTCGTCCATCCGCCGACTCTCGCCGTGGGCTCCGCGGTACTCGCGATGTTGTTCGTGATCGCCTGGCGTCTTCCGCGCTCTCCGGGGCCGTTGATCGCGATGATCCTGGCTGGCGGATAGGTGGTGTTGTTCGATCTCGCAAGCAACGGGATCCACACCGTTGGCGCGGTCCCGCGTGGTCTGGCGGTGCCAACCTTGCCCAGCCTGACCGGCATCGACATAGTGTCGTTGCTGCCAACAGCACTCGCGGTAGCGCTGGTTGCCTACTCGGACAACATCGTGACCGCGCGAGCATTCGGCGAGCGGCGGCGAGAGCCGGTCGATAATGATCAAGAGTTGCTCGCTCTGGGCCCGCAAATCTGTCCGCCAGCGGGACTCAGGATGCCCGCGGTACAAGCCAGCACGCAAGGCTTGGTCACCCTCAGCAGCGAGGATCGTGACTGCACCTGCCGCCCGCCGACCGTATGGGATGCTCTGTTCGGATGCGTTCGGGCTGAACGCGTACAGGCTGAGACCGGCCCACCGTCGACCTGTCACGCGAGAGAGGATGGCGGTGCTATGCCGCGGAAGCAACGATTGACCTGGACAGTGGTGCTTCGGCTCGCCGTGGTCGTCACAGGCTTGGCCAGTCTTGTCGTTCTCGGAGGTGGCACCGCGCTGTGGCTGGTCGAGGGTGAGCGGCCCGATAGCACCATCCACTCCTGGAGTGACGGGCTGTGGTGCTCGCTCACCACCCTGACGACGGTCGGCTATGGCGACCACGTTCCGGTAACAACGACGGGTCGTCTGATTGCTGCCGGTGTAATGGTGGCGGGAGTGGCAGTCATCGGTGCCGTGGCGGCAATCGTCGCTCTTGCGGTGGCCCTTCGAGTCGTTCGCGAGGAGGAGCTGGCATTCGAAGCAGCAGCGGAAATCCTGGAGCAGCGCCTCGACGTGCGCCTCGCTCGGATCGAGGCACAGCTGGCTGGTTTGGATGCGCGCCTGCAGGCGTGGTCGACGGTCTCAGTCGATGACGCTGTTCGCAGCGGACGAGACGATCAGTAGCGGCTGGACAGGGTCCACCTCTATGACCTGGTGGTCGGCATCAACCGGTGGAGCTACCGGCCAGTACCTCGTTAGCCGTTGACTGACTTCGCACCGTGGTGCCCCTTGACGGTGTTGCTGCCCAATGCCGCTCAGCCAAGCCATCGAGTCGGCCACGAACTGCACCCCAGGTCTATATAACGCTGGTACCGGGAACGGCACCAGCTTGATGTAGCTGGTCGCTACAGCGCATGAAGTGACGGGGCGCGACATCCCGGTTCGAGGGGACCCTCCGAAGACTGAAGCTCGGCGCTTGGTCGCCAACACTCAACGGCTCAGAACAGATCTGCACTGGCTGCCCCTTGCGCTCCAAGCCTGAAATCATCATTTCCGACGCTTGGCAATCTCTGCAGCGCCCCACGAAAGTCACTCCCGCTGGCGCCGGCGTGTCTGGCGAATCAGACACTCGTAGTTGATCAAGGGCCGGGCGGAGGGTGTTCTCGTCGCAGGCCGCGCGCCAGGTGGTCCTGGGGCGGCCACAGGGGGCTGACGCGGTGATGGCACCAGACGAGCAGAGCTTGGTTCAACGGCGACCATTCGGCGGTACGGGGTCTGGACGGGCTTGGGCCAAGCCTGCAGCGGGTCGAAGTCGGAGAACATCGGCCGCGTTTCCTTGCCTGTCGTACACCCGGTGCTCGGCTTCAAGCCCAAGATCACGCTGATCGGCCCGTTGGACAGCGCAGTTCCCGTGGAACTTAGCGATGACGCGCTGGCCACGTTGCGCGAGTCGCTGTCCAATGTGGTCCGGAACGCCGAGGGCGGACGCGACGGACGTGTTAGTCGGGGTGGACATGACCGCCAAGACGCCGACCATCCAGGTGGAGGACAACGGCGTGGGCATCGACCCCCACGTCACCCCCGGCGGGCGCAACACCGCCGCCCGGGCCCGCGCCTCCGGCGGGCACGCCACGGTCGTGCGGCGCTCCGAGCCGGGGACCACCTTCACCTGGGTGGCACTCCCGCTTGAGGGAAAGTGGGAGCCGATCACCGATGCTGCCGGGGCAAACCCTGCAGTCTGCGCCCACTTTCCAGCGGGGCGGCCACGGGCGTACAGACTTTGGTCCAGACCCGGTGGACCGCTGGCCCCTGATCCGCCCGAATCCGCCTCTGCCACAGTGGGAGCAGCAACCTGGCCGAGGAGGCTGATCATGCGCATGCTGAGGACGAACCGGACCGCAGTCGGGAGCGGAGTGAGAGGAGACCGATCATGAGCACCGCCGAGGCGTTCTGGATGTCGGTCGGGGCCAGCGGGCGGTTGGTCGAGCTCAGCCGCGACGAGTGCCTGGAGCTGCTCGGGGCCATGTCGGTGGGTCGGATCGCCTACACCACCGACGACGGGCCGCGCGTTCTCCCGGTGAACTACGTCCTGGAGGGCGACGGCGTGATCTTCCGCACCGTCCCGGACGGTGAGGTCTACCGCGACGCGCTGGAGACCACCTGCGCGTTCGAGATCGACCAGATCGACGAGTTCTACCAGTCGGGCTGGAGCGTGCTGGCCGTCGGTGGCCTGCACCTGCTGACAGAGGAGGAGTTCGGCCGCCTCCGGTTCGGCAAGATCCCGGAGCCGTGGGCGGCCGGCCCACGCAGCATGTTCGTCCGGCTGCCGTGCGTGCAGCTGACCGGCCGCCGGGTGATCCCCGGTGGTCGCTGATCCGGCCATGCCGCTGGACGGGCCGGCCCGGGCGCTGGTGACCTACGCGTCGCGGATGGGTTCCACCGCCGAAATCGGCGAGACCATCGCCGAGCGGCTGAGGGCGGCCGGTCTGGACGTCACCGTCGTGCCGGTCGGCCAGGCGCCCGAGCCGGAGGGCTTCGACGCGGTCGTTTGTGGCAGCGCGATCTACGCGACTCGATGGGACAAGGCCGCGCGTTACTACATCCGCCAACATCGCCAGGCGCTGGCGGAGCGGCCTACCTGGCTGTTCGAGAGCGGGCCATGCGGCGACTCCGCCGGGCAGCGCCACCAGACGTCCCCGTCCGTGCTGCGCCTCGCGGAGGACATCGGGAGCTCCCCGCCTCAGGTCTTCGGCGGCAACCTGGATCCGGCGCGTGCCAAGACGCGCATCGCCCGGTGGGTGGCCAGCAGCGACCTGGCCGGCGACTACCGGAACTGGGACCAGATCCGGGACTGGGCGGACGAGATCGGCCGACAGGTCGCCGAACGGGCGGCCGGCTGAGGCGCTGCGCCCTTGGGGCTCAGGCCGGGGGGTCTAACCGCTGCTTCGGGTTCACGTACTCCATGGAGTTGACCATGGCGCCATATCGTGCGCCCACAAAAGAGCCTGGGTTGGACGCGACCATGCCTACCTTGTCCGCGAACCAGCTCCGGCGGCAGGTCGGCAATCCGCTTGGTCAGTCGAAGTCTCGCCAGCAACGACGTCGGACTGCGGACCGGGTGCGCCCCAAGCGCCGTGATGGTCGCTGTGTGCCGCACGTTCGCCCTGTCCGGGCCGCTGCCGCCGAAGGAGATGGGATCATCCTCGGCATCGCGGTGCTGCTTGACGCGCTGCTCGTGCGGTTGATGCTGGTGCCGATCCTGCTGCGCCTCTCCGGCCGCTTCGCCCGTGGCTGCCGAGGTGGCTCACAGGTTCTCCCGGGCGTGCGCTTCGGGCACTGACGTGATCCGCGTGACGGCGGACCTTATAGTCCGTCCATGGATGCCGAGCTCGTGGTCGCGGTGCTGCTCGCGATCGGGTTTGCCGTCACGAACGGGCTCCACGACGCGTCCAACGCGATCGCCACGCTGGTCGCCACGCGGGCTGCGACGCCGCTGCAGGCGATTCTGCTCGCGTCGGTGTTCAACCTGCTCGGCCCGCTGTTCCTCGGCGCTGCCGTCGCCGACACGATCGGCGGCATCGTCACCGTCCCGCCGGACGTGACGGTTGAGGTGATTGGCGCCGGCCTGGCCGCGGCGGTGACCTGGAACCTTGTGACCTGGCGGCTCGGCCTGCCGTCGAGCTCCGGGCACGCGCTCGTCGGCGGGCTGGTCGGCGCCGCCGTCGTGGAGGGTGGCGTGCACGCGATCAACTGGGGCGGGATCGAGGACTGGCGGCCCGTCGGCGTGTTCGGGATCCTGATCGCGCTGGCGCTGTCCCCGGTCCTCGGCGGGGTGGCGGCGCTGCTGCTCATCCGCGCGGCCCGCGCCGTCGCGCACCGCGCCACCCGGCGCTGGCGCGTGCCGGTGGGGGCCGGGGAGTGGGGGATGTCGGCCACGCTCGCGTTCAGCCACGGCGCCAACGACGCCCAGAAGTCGATCGGGGTGATCGCGGCGCTGCTGCTCGCCGGGGGGCAGATCGACACGCTCGCGGCGCCGACGTGGGCGAAGGTCGTGTGCGCCGCGGCGCTGACCGCCGGCACGGCGCTTGGCGGATGGCGGATCATTGCCACCGTGGGCCGCCGCATCTACCGCATCCGCCCGGAGGAGGGCCTGGCCAGCCAGACCGCGTCGGCTGGGGTGATCTTCGGGTCCTCGCTGCTGGGGGCGCCGGTCTCCACCACGCAGGTGGTCGCCTCGTCGGTGGTGGGGATCGGCGTCGGCCGGCGCCGCTGGCACCACGTGCACTGGGCGGTCGTGCGCAACATGGGCCTGGCGTGGCTGATCACCATGCCCGTGTCCGCGGCGCTCGGCGCCGTGGCGCTCGGGCTGTGGCGGCTGGTGACGTGACCCGCAAGCGCTGGTTCCTACCCGAGACCCCGGACGTGCTCGGGATGCTGCGCCGCCAGATGGCGGTCACGATCGACGGCGCGGACGCGTTCGCGCGCTGGGCGGGCGGCGACGCGGCGGCGGCCCAGGCCGTCCGCGATGCCGAGCACCGTGGCGACGTCGCCAAGCGGGACCTGCTGAGCGCGCTCCGGGAGGCGTTCGTCACCCCCCTCGAGCCCGAGGACCTGTTTGCGCTCTCGCGCGGGATCGACCGCATCCTCAACTACGCCACCGACCTCGTGGAGGAGTCCGAGGCGATGGCCTCCCCGCCCGACGAGGGGATCGCCGCGATAGCCGGCCTGCTCTGCGACGCGCTGCGCCACCTCGACGATGCGCTGTCAAAGCTCGGGACCGACGGCGACCATGCGACCGCGTCCGCGGACGCCGCCATCGCCGCCCAGCACCAGCTCGAGACCGCCTGCTACGCCGGGATGGTGGGGCTGCTTGGCGTCGAGGACCGCACGGAGCGGATCACGCGCCGCGAGCTGTACCGCCGCTCCTCCCGGATCGGCGAGGCCGTGGTCGACGTCGCCGAGCGCATCGTCTACGCCGTCGTCAAGCAAAGCTGAGCGGGACATCATCCCGATCGGGGGATGCGCCGCTCGGCGGGCGTTGGGAGCGTCGGCGGCGAAGGTGGTGCCGTCCGACGTGGCTGCGCGTACGCGGACCTGTTCGTCGCGGGGTTCGAGCTCGGCTATCGTGACGGCGAGGGTGTTGCGAGCGCTACTGTGGGGCGTTTCGGTGAAGATCGCGACGGCGGTCGGACTGAACACCGCGATCGCCGGTTCTCCGGCCGGGCTCGGGGGTGCGGTGGATCCCGTAGATCAGCTCCCCGTTCGGCTGCATGACGGCGTCGGGTTCGCTGCGACCGCTGATCATGTTGAGGCCTGTTCAACCTGCCCATGATGCGCACCACGCGCTACCGATACCGGGGAACAGCCATACCGACGCCATGGCCGACCACGGGGTGACGCGCTGCGCGTTCACCGTGTGCCGCCGCCCGAGGGCGGGTCCGCCAGGCGGCGCAGCCGGGTCGCCTCACGCAATGTGACGCCGCGCCGCCCCATCCGACCGCTTCGCGCACGGACAAGCCCTCGCGTCGTCGGTCATCGCCAGCAGCGCGCCGCCGGCGCGTCGCTCCGCGTCCCTGGCGCTCTGTCGGGTTCACCGAGCGCAGTCAACACCTCCTCCGCCACGCCTCGAGCCGGCGTTCCCGATCGGCACGTTGTTTGCGCAACACTGCTTGAGCATTCAACGCCGACCGGCCCGTGCTGCCTGCCTCACCGACTGCTGACTCATCACTCGATTTCTCCTCGCTGTGGACCGTCAGGGGCGCTGGTGACCAGCGCATGCAGAGCCGAGATGGCCCAGGTCCGGAACGTGACCGCCTGTGAGCCCCTGCCTCCTGATGCAGTTTTGGGTCACGTCTTTGCCCCGGCACCAGTCTCGGTGGTCCAGGGTCGTGGACTGCCTCGTGAACAGTCAGCGGTGATCGACGAGCAGCCGCCGAGCGCGCCCACGAGCCGGCCTGGATGTCGTCATGAACACATGCCCGCCATGGAAGCTCCAGCCGTGGCGGCGAACTGACGTTTCGACACACCTGCTTGGCCGCTTTCTGCGGCCCTTTCCACAACCCTTAGGTCGGCCCTTTCCACAGGTTTCGGTGAGCCCGCACGATTCCCCACCTCCGTACGCATGCTTCGGTTGGAGGTGGGCGATGCCGAAGACGGAGTCCAAGCAGCAGTTGGGCGTACGCGGTGAGGACTTGGCCTGTGCTGAGTTGGAGCGGCAGGGCATGCAGGTGTTGGAGCGCAATTGGCGCTGTCGGCTGGGGGAGATCGACATTGTCGCCGCGGAAGTCGGGGACGCTGGGCTGACACTGGTCTTCTGTGAGGTGAAGTGCCGCAGCGGGCTTGGTTTCGGCCATCCGCTTGAGGCGATCACTTTTACGAAGATGCGGACGTTGCGGCAACTCGCGGCTTTGTGGATGCGCGAGCACCACGTCAAGGCATCGACCATCAGGCTGGATGCCATCGGTGTCGTGCTGGTTTCCGGTGAGCCGCCGTCGCTTACCCATGTACGGGCGGTGGGGTGAGTGTCATCGGCCTGCGCATCGTCGGTGGCCTTGGTCGGCCTCGAGGGCCGGATCGTCGAGGTGGAGGCCGACATCGGTGCCGGGCTGCCTCGGACTGTACTGGTGGGGCTGCCGGACTCTGCGCTTTATCAGGCACGTGATCGCTGCAAGGCGGCCGTCAGCAATTCCAGCCAAGAGTGGCCGATCTCGCTGCTCACCATCAATCTCAGCCCCGCCACCTTGCCGAAGGCCGGCAGTCATTACGATCTCGCGATTGTCGCTGCGATCCTGGCGGCTCAAGGGACCTTTCGCGCCGAGGAACTTCGCCGGACAGTCTTGCTGGGTGAGTTGGGGTTGGACGGCAGGGTCCGGCCGATCCGCGGCGTTTTGCCCGCCACTCTTGCGGCCCAGCAGGCAGGCTTTTCCCGGGTGATCGTGCCGTTGCGCCAGGCCGGAGAGGCGAAACTCGTCGCGGGCATCGATGTTTTCGGTATTGCCTCGATTACCCAATTGGTTGCCTTCCTGCGGGGGGAGCCCATGCCACTGGTCGATCCGATCGAGGTGATGGGTGACCCGGCCGGCAAGCACGCCAAGCGTCGCCTCGATCTTGCAGACGTGGTGGGGCAGGTGGAGGCCAAGTGGGCCTGCGAGGTAGCCGCTGCCGGCAGACATCACATGCTCTTCCACGGCCCACCAGGAGTCGGCAAGACCATGCTCGCCGAGCGGGTTCCGGGCCTGCTTCCCGATCTGGACCTTCACGACTCCCTCGAAGTGTCGGCTGTGCACTCACTAGCTGGGTTCAACCTGGCCGACGAACTCATCACCAGGCCGCCCTACAGCGACCCACATCATTCGGCCTCGGTTGCCAGCATCGTCGGGGGCGGCCAGCGCATGGCCAGGCCCGGCGCCATTTCCTGCGCCCACAAAGGCGTGCTCTTTCTGGACGAAGCGCCTGAGTTCCAACCGGCTGTCATCGAGGCGCTTCGTACCCCACTCGAGTCCGGCGTCATCACGCTCGGACGTAGCGAGGTGCATGCTCGCTACCCAGCGCGCTTCCAGCTCATTCTGGCCGCCAATCCTTGTCCGTGCGGTCAGGCGGCAACGCCGGGCGCTCATTGCCAATGTCCCTCGATGGTGGTGCGCCGGTACGCGGAGAAGATCTCCGGGCCGATACGCGACCGCATCGATATCAACCAGGCGTTCCTGCCTCTGCGCAAGACGTATCTGAAGGCCTCGCTACAGCGAGCTGAGTCCTCGGCTGTCGTCGCCGAACGCGTTCTCCAGGCTCGCGGCCGGCAGCGCCGGCGCCTAGCTGGCAGCGGGTGGCAGACCAATGGCGAGGTTTCTGGAACCTATCTGCGCCAGCACCTGCCGCTTCCGGACGGCCTGCAGACCGTCGATGAAGCAGTCGACCGCGGCCGGCTCAGCGCTCGTGGCGTTGACAAGGTTCTTCGATTGGCCTGGACCATTTCTGATCTTGCGGGTCGCGACAAGCCTGGCCGTGATGAGATCGCGATCGCGCTGGCCATGCGGCGGGGTGAGCAGCCGGGGACGGTGCGGAGGGAGGTGGGTTGAGCATGATCACGTCCGATCGAACAGCACGAATGATGCTCTCGTGTGCGATAGACGGCGGTGATCCCGCAGTCGCTGAGCTGGTACAGAACCTCGGGGCGGAAGGCGCCTGGGCCAAGATCATCGAAGGGGTTCTGGGTGAGCCGGCCGCCCAGCGGGCCGTGCGGATCACAGTCGAGGTGTTTGAGCGGCTGGCCGAGGCAGCGGGAGCGCGTTTCGTCGTTCCTGGCGACGAGGAGTGGCCGCCTGGGCTCGATGATTTGCGACATGCGGAGAGCATCCAGCGGCGCGGTGGCGAGCCGTTCGGTCTGTGGCTACGCGGCCCTGGACATCTCGCTCATCTCATGGAGCGGTCGGTAGCGATCGTGGGCTCCCGGGCAGCGACAGCGTATGGGAACGGCATTGCAGCCGATCTGGCTGCCGAACTGGTCGACCAGGGGGTGACCGTCTTGTCGGGTGGCGCCTTCGGCATCGACGTGGCGGCGCATCGCGGCGCCCTGGCTGCAGGCGGGCCGACCGTTTGCGTGCTGGCCAACGGCGTCGACGTGGCCTACCCGCCCGGCAATGCTTCGATCTTTGAGACCCTGGCTAGGGACCAACTGCTGGTATCAGAGCTGCCGCCGGCTGCTCATCCCACACGGGTGAGATTCCTCGCCCGCAACCGGCTCATCGCGGCCATGTCCCGTGGCACTGTGGTGGTCGAGGCGGCGCTGCGTTCAGGTGCTCGAAATACCGCGGGTTGGGCCCTCGGTTGTGGACGTCCCCTCATGGCGGTCCCGGGTCCGGTCTATTCGCGCGCCTCGACGGCCCCGCACCTGATGATCCGTAACGGGCAGGCGGTGCTGGTGACCTCCGCGGCGGAGGTGCTAGAGCTCATCTCCGAGATGGGTCAGGCGACGCTGCCGCTGGCCCATGGCCCTAACAGACCGACCGATGCGCTCACCGAGAGCCAACTCGCGGTCTTTGAAGCCATTCCGGCCCGACGGCGCGCCCGCGTCGGAGACATTGCCCTCGCCGCCGGCGTCAGTGTTCCAACCTGCCTTGGTGCACTGACCGCACTCGAGTCCGCCGGGCTCGTGGAAGGTGACGAGCGAGGATGGCTCGTCGCGGTAGGTGGACCACGAGGATGATCGAGCGTCGGATTATTGGCGCCCCTACCGGGCTTTCGCCAAGAAGGTCTCCAGCAGTGGTCCGGCCGTGGTCGAGCCTGACTTGCCGTCGTTGACAAAGACAGCTACCGCGAGGTCGCCTTGTACGGCGATCATCCAGGCGTGGGTCTTCAGCGGCTCCGATGTGCCGTACTCCGCCGTGCCGGTCTTGGCCAGCACCGCCGGACCGGGGAGGTCGCCGAGTACTCGGCCGCTGCCCTCGGTCACCACAGCTCGCATCATCTCGCGCAGCTGTCGGGCTTCTTGATCAGTCAGTGGCTTTCCCTTCGAGGTTGCCTGCTGACCATCGACGAGGTGCGGGATCACGGTCTCGCCCGCCGCCACCGATGCGGCCACAGCGGCCATCGCCATGGGGGAGGCCTCGACCTTGCCTTGACCGATCACCGCGGCAGCGCGGCCGGTGGCGGTCGGATCGTTCGGCACTGAGCCGAAGAAGGACGGGAAGCCGACGTCGTAGTCGATGCCGAATCCCAATGAACTGGCTGCGTCGGCTAATGAGGCCTGGTCGAGTTTGCTTCGTTGGCCGATGAACGCGGTATTGCACGACTGCGCGAGCGCCGTCTGCAAGGTGATCTTGCCCTGCTGACTGCTGGGGTAGTCGCTGTAGTTGCTGAACTTGCGGCCGTCCACAGTGACCGTTGGCGAGCACCTGATCATCGAGCGGGGAGTCAGATCAGCTCGCAGCAGGGCCAATGCGGAGACAACCTTGAAGGTAGATCCCGGAGCTGCGCGGCCCAGCGTGGCGAGAGACTGTCCGCGATTGCCTTTGCCGTTCGCGGCGGCCACGATTGCTCCCGTTGAGGGACGGATAGCGACCAGCGCGCTGGCTGGCTTGGTGTCCGCCAAAGTCCTCTCCGCGAGCTGCTGCAGGCCGATGTTGAGTGTCGTTGTCAGCGGTTGGCCGGCAGCTGGCTTCACCTCGAAGAGCACGACCGGCTCGGGCTCCGCGGTTGGTGAAGGAGTCGGAGACGGGCTGGCTGAGCTGCCAGTCGGCTTGGCTGCTGCCAGCCGCACCTGGACACCCGGGGTGCCGCGCATCTGTGCGTCGTAGCGCTTCTGCAATCCAGATAGGCCCACCTGGTCCCCGGCAACCACCGTCCCGCCCGACTCGTCGACATCCTCCTTTGTTGCTTCGCCTACGGTCCCGATGATGGGTCTCGCAAAGTCGCGCGTCGGAGCGAGCATCTGGCCAGTTTTGATGGAGAGCGCGCCTGGTATGGCACGGATCTCGGAGCCGAGTGGCACGTCCGGCGCATCCATGCGCAACACAATGGCTGGAACAAAAGCGCTGCTGCCTGCAGCAGACACCTCCTTCGCGTACGCCTTGGGGTTGATCTTGACGACTCTCGCCAACCGGATCGCAGACGTTTTTGCTTTCTCGCCGCTCACCGCCGACTTGTCGATTCCGATCCGGAACACCGGCCGGTTCTCCACGATCGGAACACCGTCCTCCCCGAGCAGCTTTCCGCGCTCGGGATGGAGCCGCCGCTGCGAGAGTCGGTTCGTGCCATCGAGCTGCGGATGCACGATGCTTGGCTGCCAGCTTGCCTTCCACTGTTCCGACTCCTTGGCAAGCTTGACCTCGGTCGGGTACGTCCACCGCTCCGGAACGCCGGGAAACGTCCACGTGACTAACAAGCTAGCGGTTGCCGAGGATCCGTCCCGCGAGACCGATGCCACCGTCACACTCGGTTTCAACGGCCCCATGCCGGCAACGAGTGGTTGAAACTGATCGTTGACTGCTGTGCTGGAGGAGCCCACGAACGGAACCGGCGAGAGATTCTTCGCACTGAAACCAGCCGCCAGCGCCGCGGCCGCCCGATCAAGGGTGTCGCCGTTGCGGTCCGGATTCGGCCTTGGCAGAGAAATACCGCATCCGGCAACCGCAAGGACAACGATCAGCAGCAGACATGCGAATCTGACAGCTCCAGCGTGAGCCTGTGGGAGCGTCGCACTCTGGGACACCGGGACATCCTGCCACCTATGGTCAGCATGGGTAGTGTCGCGGCCATGGGCATCTACGCTAAGCGTCCAGGGAAAATGGTCGGCCAGCTATTTGGAGATGGCTTTGTTTTGCTCTGGACGGTGGGTTGGGCCATCGTCGGAATTTTCGTCCACCGGGTGATCGAGGTCTTGGCGACCCCCGCCAGGGAAACGGCGAAGGCCGCTATACGACTGGCAGAGAACTTTCGTGAAGCTGCAGGCGAGGCGGCCAAGGTGCCAGTCGCTGGTGAGCAGCTGCGGCGTCCCTTCGACGCCGCATCGGTGACCCTCGGCACCTTGATCAACTCTGCCAATGACCAGGTCGCCAGTATTGAACGGCTTGCACTGATCGTCGGCTGGTTGGTCTTCCTTATTCCCGTGACCATCGTCGCGGCCTTCTGGCTGCCCCGCCGAATTCGGTTCTATCGCCAGGCTCGCGCGTCCCAAATCTTTCTGGACGCGGTTCCCGACCTGGACCTCTTTGCACTCCGGGCCATGGCTGTGCAACCGCTCTATGTCTTGGCCGAGATCAGCGACGACCCTGTCAAGGCTTGGCGCTCCGGTGATCGAGCTGTGATCAACCAGCTGGCCGAACTCGAGCTGAGACGCAACGGGCTTCAGCTCCCTGAGACCTTGCGGGCGGTACCGAGTGAGGCCAGTATCGGGTCACAGGGGGAGATGGTCAGGGAACCGTCATCAGTTCGAGCTGCAAACGATCATGAAGGAGGTTGAGATGTCTGCAAACCGCCACTTGGTCGGTCTGCTGCTCGGCGCAGAGGAGGACTGGCCGCAGGCCTTCGAGGCGATCGCGACCCGTCTTGGGGTCTTCAGCTACGCGGGTGTTGATCACGTCCTCGACACCGAACGAGTCCGTATTTCACCGTTCAACCTGCGAGATCAGGCCCGCCACCAGGTGGTGATCGATCGGCTGGCGTATTGGTACTACCACCCGCGGGAATGGCTGAAGAAGGTCGCGTTGATGGACGACGCCTACCTGATGAATTCCCCATTTACCTTCCAGTCGATGGAAAAGCACTCGGCGTACTGCGCGCTGATGCGGCTCGGCATGCATGTCCCGGACACGGTGCTGGTGCCCTACAAGAACCCGATTGACAACGTGCGCTGGGCGTACACGTCGCGCAACTACAACGATCCCTTCGATCTGGCCGCGATCGCCGACACGATGGGCTATCCGCTGTTCATCAAGCCCTTTGACGGCGGCGGCTGGCGCGGCGTATCCAAGGTCAGGAACCATGCCGAGCTGATGGCTGCCTACGACGACTCTGGCGAAATGCTGATGCATCTGCAGAAGTCTGTTGAGCCCTTTGAAGTGTTCGCGCGAGCGCTGACCATCGGGCCCGAGACGATGGTGATGAATTTTCGGCCCGACCAGCCGATGCACAACCGCTACGCCGTTGATCATGATTTCCTCTCTCCCGAGGTCGGTCAGGAAACAGTCACCATCACGCAGACCGTGAACGCTTTCTTCCGCTGGGAGTTCAACTCCTGCGAGATGCTGGTGCAAGGCGACACCGTGCTACCCATCGACTACGCCAATGCGTGTCCCGACGTGGCCGTCACCTCGCTGCACTATTACTTCCCGTGGGCCATGAAGTCGTTGATCAAGTGGACCGCATTTTGTGCGGCCACTGAGCGTCGCGCGAAGCTGCACGTCGACACAGACCCGTGGTTCGCGGTTGCCGATGATCCAGATCTGGACTACCAGGCCAAACTCGGCCGCTACCAGCAGCTAGCTGATGAGCACTTCGAGAAGGAGCGCTATCAGGACTTCTGCGCTACGGCGCTGGCAGGAATCGATGACCTCGTGCTTGATTGGGTGGCATCGGCTGACTTCGATCGGATGCTGACAGGAACCGTCGCCCAGACCTACCCCGAGCAGGAGCGCGAGTGGTTCATGGGCCACTTCCGTGGCCTGATCGACTTATGGATCAAAGATCAGAAGCCAGTCACCGCCTAGAGGGTTGATCCGTTAGTGCCCCTCGCCGGGCCGTGTTTGCTGGCGGCGCATCGCGCTGGCAAGCCGCCTACTTCGTCGTCGCTCGCCGACAAGAAGCGTGTCGGCTCGTTCCTCCTCAGCACGGCGGCGCGCGATGCGCCACGACGAAGATGCGCCGAAAAGGCAGAACGGTCCCGTACGGCTGAGCCGGGTAGGCCCTGTTCAGCAACTCCTGGTACTCGGAGACGAACTGTCCACGATGATCCTCGGGTAGCGCCTGGAGCACCGGCCGGGCGCCGGTGCCCGAGATCCAACGGAAGACTGGATTCGGCCCGCTCAGCACGTGCAGGTATGTGGTTTCCCAGGCATCAACTGAGCACCCCAAGCCAGCAAGATCATCGAGATAGGACGCCGCGTCGGCCGCGGCCGGCCAGGTGACTTCGGTCAGCAATGGTGCGTAGCGCGGGTCGGCCGACAATTGGCGAAGCAGCCGGTGGCTGGGCTCGTCGAAGTTTCCCGGTACCTGGAAGGCCATCCATCCATCCGGTGTGAGCAAGGAGACTAACGACGGCAGCAACTCCCGGTGCCTGGGGACCCACTGCAACGTGGCATTGCTGATAATGACGTCCACGCTCGTCTCGGGCCGCCAGTCGCGCAGATCCTGCAGCTGGAATTTCAGTCGGGGACCCGCGAGCTGTTTGGCTTGCATGATCATCTCTGGTGATGAGTCCAGACCGACAATCTGCGTGTTCGGCCAGCGATCTGCCAATGAGGCGGTGAGTCGCCCAGGCCCACAGCCGAGATCGATCACCACCTTCGGTTGCGTGGCGGGCAATCTGCTCAACAGATCGACAAACGGTCGCGAGCGCTCATCGGCGAACTCGAGGTATGTGACGGGGTCCCAGACGGTCACGGATGCTCCTGCAATGGATCGTGATGTCAAAGTACGCCCGCGGCGATTCGGCGGGACCCGCACGGACACTCAAGAAACTGACATTCGTTCCGCGTGCGGCTGGCCGGGACGGCGTGTCGGAGGAACTGGCGTCAGATTGTGAGGGAAACCCTCGCAGCATTCGGAAGATGACCGCGGCTGGTGATCAGTTCCGGCGGTGGTAGGCCTCACGCCAGGTCGGCACGCTGGGCCTCCAGGCGAGGGTCATCCCAGCTTCGCTGGGGGTACGGTTCGCCTTGCGATTGTTGCAGCGGGTGCAGGCGGCCACGGTGTTCTGCCAGTTGTTGGCTCCGCCGCGGGACAGCGGCAGCAGGTGATCAACTGTGTCAGCGGTGCCCTCACAGTAAGCGCAGCGGTGATGATCACGGCGGAGCACTCCGCGCTTGGACCAGGCGGGCGTTCGGGCGTACAGGAATGTTGTCTTGACGTAGCGGATCAGGCGCAAGACCAGCGGCCATGGGTAGGGGCCAATGCGATGTCCATCACGGGCTTCCTCGACGATCGCAACCTCGCGGACCAACATCCGGATCGCGTGTTTGACCGAGACCGTGTGCAGAGCCGTGTTGTCGGTGTTGAGGACAACCACCCCAGACATTCGCCCCACCTCCCTTCTTGGCCCAAGGGTGCACAAATCCACGACGACGCTGTATTGGGATTATGGCGGGTTGGGTCAAGACAGAGCGATATCGCCATGCTGAGTGTCAGTTGTCTTGACTATGCTCGAATACATGTTCGATTATAGAGGAGTGTCATCAGAGCCCACTCCTAGCCGCATCCATGAGCTGCAGCAGCGTGTCCAGCGGATGCAGGGGTCAGCGATTTCGCGGACCCTGGAGTCTGTTCCAGGCCTGTCGGGAGTCATTCAGCTTAGGACTGGTGAGGCGTACGCGGTAGACAGTCCGAGCCTGGCGATGGCCTTGGTCGCGGGTCCCTCACAGGCTGGAGAGTGGATCGGCATTGTGGGAGCTCCCGACCTCGGACTGGAGGCAGCAGCAGGATTCGGAATCGATCTCGAGCGGACTGTGGTGGTGCCGCGACCCGGTGAACTTTGGCTGAGCGTGGCGGCTGGTCTGCTTGATGTGGCCTCCGTCGTGATCGTGAAGCCTCCGGTACCTGCCAGCGCGCAGCAGGCAGAACGGCTGAAGTCGAGGCTCCGGATGAAGGATGCGGCCTTGGTGTGCTGGGGTGAGTGGCCAAGATCCGACGCGACTCTGACCGTCACCGAATCCTCCTGGCACGGGCTGGGGCGCGGGCATGGTCGACTCACTGCTCGCCGCGTAGTGGTCTCGATTCGCCAGGGCGGACCGGTCCGTCGCGTACAGCTTTGGCTGCCAGGACTCGACCAGCAAATAGCAGAGCTTGATCACACAGTGGTACCACTCGCGGTAGCCCAGGCGGGATGAGACATGACCGTCGCGAAGCCGGATGGTCGACAGAGCGGGGCGACCTTTAATGGCGAGCAATCGGGCACTCCGAAGAGGCAACTTGTCATGTGGTGCCCCGATTGGCCGGTGGTTGCAGCGGCGACACAGTTGGGCTTGAGTTTGCAGTTGCCACTCGCTGTCTTCGAGCGTGGCGAGGTATTCGCCTGCTCAGCCATGGCCAGAGTCGAAGGTGTGCGACGTGGCATGCGACGCCGTGACGCGTCGGCACGCTGCCCGGAGCTGACCGTTTTGGAGCGGAACGAAGCGAGCGAGATCCGAACCTTTGAGGACGTGTTGTCGGCAATAGAAGAGATCTCGGCAGGTGTGGCACCGATACGGCCCGGATTGTGCGCACTCCGGGTGCCCAGCCGCTTCTACGGCGGTGAAAAAGAGGCTGCAGCCGTAGTGGCTGAGCATCTGGTCGCTGCAGGGGTCTGGGATTTCCGCATTGGGATCGCGGACGGCATCTTCGCCGCAGAGCATGCGGCGCGCCGGGCAGCACCTCAGGATTGCTGGATCATCGCCCGAGGTGGCTCTGCGGTGTTCTTGGCAGTATTGCCGATCGGTGTCTTGGAGAACACCGAACTGGTCACCCTGCTGCGCCGGCTGGGCATCCGCAGTCTGGGAGATTTTGCCGCATTGGCCGCCCGTGATGTGCTCACTCGCTTCGGCCGGGAAGGCGCGTTACTCCATTGCCTGGCGCGCGGACTAGACAACCAGCCAGTCGTCTCCCGGCGGCCACCTCTCGACATGGACCAGCGGGTGTCGTTCGCTCCTGCGCTGGAGACGGTCGAACCGATCGTGTTCAGCACTCGGCAGACCGCCGAGAGGCTGGTTGCTGAGCTTGCCCAGCACGGCTTGGTCTGCACCGAGGTTCGCATTGAGGTGGTAACCGAGGGCGGCTGGACCGGATCTCGGGTCTGGGCACATTCGCGCTGGTTCGCGGCCAGCGACCTGATCGATCGGATCTACTGGCAGTTGCAAGGTGATCCCGCCCCAGAGCCGGTATGCGAATTACGCCTGCTTCCTGAGTCGGTTGAATCATTGGCTGATCATGGTGAAGGCCTGTGGGGGAGCGCGCTCAACGAGCATGTCGAGCGGGGAATCGCTCGACTGCAGGGCATGCTCGGCCCTGAGGAAGTATTGGCTCCCTCCCTGCAAGGTGGGCGCAGTCCGCGGGATCGTCAGTTGCTTAGCCCCTGGGGCGAGCGGCGGACGTCGCAACGCAATCCACAGTTGCCGTGGCCAGGCACCATCCCGCCGCCGGCTCCGGCTCGGGTCTTCTCCACTCCTGTGCCGACGGTCGTGCTGAGTGAGGACCGCAGGCCGGTGAAAGTTACGAGTCGCGGGCTGATGACCGCTGCGCCCGCATTTGTCAGCGTCGGGGAGGAGTCCGAGCTGATGTCGATTGATGCATGGGCAGGCCCTTGGCCAGTTGATGAGCTGTGGTGGGACCCAACGCAGGCACGTCAGGTTGCCAGATTCCAGGTCACCGGTGTCGACGGCAGCGCCTGGTTGCTGGTCGTGGAGAACGACCAGTGGTGGACCGAGGCCCGCTATGACTGAGTTACGCAGCCGTCTGTCGAATTCTGCGAGCGCGCGATACCGCGAGCAGAAAGGCCAAACAAAGTGGGCTGGAATAATCCACCGATCTCCTGGCGCGAACTGGAGCGCCGGATGTCTGGGCGGCCCATGTCAGACAACTCCGCGGACAATCCAGAAGGCGACAGCGCCCCCGGTTACTCGCACAAACGGCCCCCGTACGAGCCCGACCAGCAGCTGGTCAAGCGTCCAACCGGTCCGGTAGTGCCGTACGCGGAGTTGCACTGTCACAGCAACTTCAGCTTCCTGGACGGGGTGAGCGATCCAGAGGAATTGATCGAGGAGGGAGTTCGACTCGGACTGGATGCGCTGGCGATCACTGATCACGACGGCTTCTACGCGGCTTCTCGCATCGCCGAGGCTGCGCTCGCGTACGACCTGCGCACCCTCTACGGTGCCGAGCTGTCCCTTGGACTCAGCACGCCCCAGAACGGGATTGCCGACCCCGAAGGCCAACATCTCCTGGTGCTCGCTCGAGGTGTCGAGGGCTACCACCGACTCGCCGGGGCCATCACCGAAGCACAGCTGAGAGGTGATGAGAAGGGGCGTCCCAGCTATCGGGAGGAAGAGCTGGCTGCACAGTCCGGCGACAACTGGATGATCTTGACTGGCTGCCGCAAGGGTGCCGTACGACAGGCGCTGATCACTTCCGGTCGAGCAGCAGCAGCGGCTGAGCTGGATCGGCTGACGGCACTGTTCGGCCATGATCATGTTGTGGTCGAGCTGATCGATCATGGATTGCCGACCGACTCCGATCTCAACGACGCTCTCAGCAGCTTGGCCCATGATCACAAGTTGCCGGCGGTGGCCACCAACAACGTGCACTTCGCGACCCCTGATGGTGGTCGTCTAGGTGCTGCCCTGGCCGCCGTACGCGCGCGCAGAAGCCTGTCCGATATGGATGGCTGGCTGTCCGGACCCGGTGCTTATCTGCGGTCAGGTGCAGAGATGGCACAGATCTTCGCGCGCTATCCCGGTGTCGTCGCCCGGACTGTCGAGATTGCTGACCAGTGCGCTTTCAACCTGAGGTTGGCCAAGCCGCGACTCCCCAAACTGGATGTGCCAGAGGGTGAAACACCGATCAGCTGGTTACGGGAGCTGACCCGCCAAGGTGCGGACAAGCGCTACGCGCACATCCGTGACGAAGCAGAGGAGCGGCTACGCAAAGAGCTGGCAGTGATCGAGGAGAAGGACTTCCCTGGCTACTTCCTGATCGTGCACGACATGGTGAAGTTCGCACGCGACAACGGGATCCTCTGCCAGGGCAGGGGGTCAGCGGCCAATTCGGTTGTCTGCTATGTGCTCGGGATCACCGCGGTCGACCCCATCGCGTTCAAGCTGCCCTTCGAGCGCTTCCTGTCGGCCACCAGAGATGAAGAGCCGGACATCGACGTCGACTTTGACTCTGACCGGCGCGAGGAGGTGATCCAGGAGGTGTATCGCCGCTATGGGCGCCGAAACGCGGCCCAAGTGGCCAACGTGATCAGCTATCGGCCGAGGTCTGCGGTTCGCGACATGGCGAAGGCACTCGGCTACTCCACTGGTCAACAGGACGCCTGGTCGAAGCAAATCGATTCCTGGGGGACGCTCCCGATGAGTGAGACTGATCGCGGGAGCCCAGCGACCGTCAGCCCCGGCGTCGCGCTGGACTACCACATTCCAGATCAAGTTGTGGATCTGGCTGAACAGCTATTGAAGGCGCCCCGCCATCTCGGCATTCACTCCGGCGGCATGGTGCTGACCGAGCGTCCGGTTGGCGAGGTCTGTCCGATCGAGCGCGGCCGGATGGATAACCGGACTGTGCTGCAGTGGGACAAGGACAGTTGCGCGTGGATGGGATTGGTGAAGTTCGACTTCCTGGGGCTGGGAATCTTGGCCGCCATCCAGTACACCTTCGACCTGGTAGCGGCGAAGGTAGGGGAGCGCTGGACGCTGGACAGCATGCCCAAAGAGGAAGCCGGGGTCTACGACATGTTGTGTCGTGCCGACTCGATCGGGGTCTTCCAAGTCGAGAGCCGGGCCCAAGTCGGCACTCTCCCGCGGTTGCTGCCCCGCAGGTTTTACGACCTGGTGATCGAGGTAGCGCTGATCCGCCCCGGACCGATCCAGGGTGGCGCTGTGCATCCCTACATTCGACGAGCGACCGGTCGGGAGGAGGTCACTTACCTCCATCCGGCGCTGGAGCCGGTGCTGGAGCGGACCAAGGGAGTGCCGTTGTTCCAGGAGCAGCTGATGCAGATCGCGATGGCGGTCGGCGGCTGCACCGGCGATGACGCCGACCTGCTCCGTCGGGCCATGGGGTCTAAGCGAGGCGTGGAGAAAATCGAACGGCTCAAGGACAAGCTCTACGCGGGGATGGCATCCAATGGGATTTCCGGTGCCTTAGCTGACGACATCTACGGCCGAATCCAGGCCTTTGCCAACTTTGGGTTCGCCGAGAGCCACGCCATCAGCTTTGCCCTGCTGGTCTACGCCTCCTCCTGGCTCAAGCTGCACTATCCAGGAGCCTTTCTGGCCGGGTTGCTGAGGGCACAGCCGATGGGCTTCTACTCCCCGCAGTCGTTAGTCGCTGATGCGCGTCGGCACGGCGTAGCGATATTGCGTCCCGACATCATGCAATCCAAGGTTGATGCCGATCTTGAACCGGTCAATCCCGAGTGCGGTGACCCAACAGGTCTTGACAGCTGTTTGCAGCGTGTTCAACTCGAGGTTGGGCCCTTCGTACGGTCTGCTCCAGACCGAACCCTTGAACATCGTCGCGACGGCAACTTCGCGGTCCGGCTCGGACTCACTGAGGTACAAGGCATCGGCCGCGAGATGGCAGGGCGGATTGTCCTGGAGCGCCGGAGGCAGACGTTCTCCGATGTCAATGACGTGATACGCCGGGCAGGGCTTACGGTGCCGCAGGCCGAAGCCCTGGCCACTGCTGGAGCCTTCGACTGCTTCGGACTGTCCCGTCGGCAGGCGCTCTGGAATGCCGGATACGCCGACAACGACCAAACCCTTCCGGGCTCGGCCATCGACGCCACCCCGCCCGTGCTGCCGGGGATGAGCGAGGTGGAGCTGACTTTGGCCGACTTATGGGCCACGCATATTTCCCCGGATGATCATCCGGTGCAGCACCTACGTCCGGTGCTCGATGATCATGATGTGGTGCCGATTGGTCAGCTTGGTGCCGCATACGCGGAACGTCGGGTGCAGGTGGCCGGCATGGTGACCCACCGGCAGCGCCCTTCGACGGCAGGCGGTGTCACCTTCCTCAATCTCGAGGACGAGACCGGCATGCTCAACGTGGTCTGTGCTGCCGAGCTTTGGAGGCGTTTTGGCAGAGTCGGCCGCAATGCCTCAGGCATGATCATTCGCGGCAGGGTGGAGCACAACGACGGAGTGACCAACCTGATCGCCGAACGGCTCCAGCCGTTGAGCTCGGTCTATCCCGAGGCCAGGGGCATTCTGCCGTCCCGGCACCGGTCTCGTGACTTCCGCTAAGAGCCTTGAGATGTGTACGGGTTCTGCGGCGGATACGGGTTGTCAGGAGATGGAGTTGCCGGGATCGGGTCGTACTTCGCTCCAGCCGGTGAGCTCGGCAACAGCGCGAAGATCATGATGATCAGTCCTCCCAGGTAGGGGAGGAGAAACAGCAGTGCGACCAGCCCGCTGTATCCAGCGTCGTGTAGCCGACGGACGGTCACTGCCAGCGTGGGCAGCAGAATTCCGAGAAAGAAAACCGTGAACAAAATGAGCAGCGGCATCGCGAGCAATCCCGGAGTCCGACCTCCGTCACGCGAGGTTGACATGCCGACGGCGAATGTCACCAGACCGAGGACGAGGTAGGTGACGGAGGTGAACAGTGTCCACCACCAGTACTCGCTGCGGCTGGCACGACCGGTGAACGTCGCGTACTTCTTGAAGCCCCGCTTGACAGCATCAACGAAACCGATGCCGTAATGCGGCAAGTCGAGGGGCGGCGGCGACGACAGTTGAGCCGTGCCTGTGGGGTAGGGCTGATAGCTCACGACGGGGCTGTTCCTTCCGAGGCTGGTGTTTGACCGAGTTTTTTGAGTTCGGAGGATGCGGACAAACGCTAGCGAACAAGTTATCCGTCGACGAAGCCATCTAGACGCGATGATGAACATATGCCGGATCGCCCTGAGGGACTTCGCCTGACATTTGAAGATGAGTTCGATGCCACCGAGCTGGATCGAGATGTGTGGCTGCCTCATTACTTACCGGCGTGGAGCTCGCGAGCTGAGACGGTTGCGACGTACGCCATCCGCGACTCGTGCATCCACCTGACCATCCCGCCCAGCCAGGGACTTTGGTGCCCCGGCGACCATGTGCCTCCCCTCAGGGTGTCGGGAATCCAGTCCGGCAACTTCTCGGGCCCTGTAGGTAGCACGATCGGTCAGCAGCCCTACCGTGATGGCCTCACGGTCAAGGAGGAGCAGGAAACCTTCTGGGGCTGGACACCAGAGCAGGGCTACATCGAGATCCGTGCTCGCGGCGTGGTCACCCAGCGGTCGATGGTCGGTTTCTGGCTGGCCGGTATCGAGGACCAACCACAACGCTCAGCGGAAATCTTGATCGGCGAAATGTTCGGGGATGCAGTGGTACCAGGCGTATCGACAGCGATCGGCCTCGGGCTGCGCGCCTTCCGCGATCCTGCAGTAACAGGGGACTTCGAGGCCGTGCCGATGCCGATCGATGTCGCCGATTTCCATACCTACGCGGTGGACTGGATGGCGGACAAAGCCGACTTCCTGGTTGATGGAGCAAAGGTCCGCACCTGCCTGCGGCCTCCGGGATACCCGATGCAGCTCATGCTCGCCGTCTTCGATTTCCCCGAGAAGTCGGACGGTACGGACACCGACCACATTCCCGCGCTCATCGTTGATCACGTACGGGGATATCAGCGCTGACCCTGGCCAAGCGTGATGGAGGTGGCTACTGAGGCACGGCTGACGGCAGTTGCCGATTTGCCAAAATAACGACGCCCTAGACGCGCGCTGGACTCGGTGACAACGTCAGGGTGCAGCCGCTCGGCCTGCCGGGGTAACGACAAGCCAGAGGCCGCCGAATCCCTGGATGTTGTGACACTTCACCTCGTTTTTGGCCTCGTGGGCGTAGAAATACAGCGGATGGTCGCCATACGTCACCTGGGTCGTACTGTCGGTCCGTTTGGTGGTGCCGAGGAGGCCCTGCTTCGCCCCGCTGACTGCGGTTGGCGAGCCTTTGGTGAGTACCGGAGGCCAGGCTTCGGCGCAGGCGCCGTAGCACTCGGGCTTGGTGGTCTGTTCCTTGTCAAAGAGGTAGATCGCCTGGCCGGTGCTGTCGAAGAGCATCATCCCGAACTGGCTTTTCGCCGACTTGATGACAGTCCCGGTCCGCTTCACCGGGGTTGCAGCCGGCGAGGTCGCACTCGGCGTTGGCGCACTGGTCTGGGGCTGAGTGGGCGTGTCGCTGGTGGCCTGTGGCGTCTGTCCGGATATGCCCGGTGTTGCAGCGTCGCCTCCGGCGTCGTTTCCGCAGCCGGCCAGCACAATGGCGAATACAGCGAGCACGGCGACGAGGCGCATCCGAATCAACTCCTTCCGAGCTTGACCGTACAGTCGGACGGCGCGGTGAGGCGGGTTACGTCATCTGTCGGTAAGCGGAAGTCCGTGGAATCACGCCGCTGACGCGGAGCTGCATTATGGGCCGTTGAGTGCCTGGTTGATCTCGTCGAGGTCGAAGTGCGCGGGGTCCGCGAGGACCTCCGCGAGGTCAGCTGCTTCCCGCAATCCGCCACAGTCTTCCGGTGGGGCGGCACGGCGGCCGTTGATACACACGGCAACGGGCGCGGACTCTTCAAGAGGAAGGACCGACTCCAGCGCGATGATCAAGTCCCACGAGTCGCCGTAGTCGTAGCAGTACTGCAGCACGTCTCCGGGCTGGGACAGCGTCTCGTCCAGCCTCACATCTTTGGCAGGCGGACCGTCGTCTTCGCCCTCTTCGACGTCGTACGGACATAGGAACAGCTCGCTGTTCTGGTCAAAGGGGCTGCCTCCGAGGGCGAAGCGATGGAGGTGAGAGTCCGTCCAGCCGAACGCGCTTTGCAAGACCTGGTGGAACACGTCGAGCCCGATGTCGGAGCGGACGTCGAGACGTCGCCAGATGGGCGGCTTGGCGTACGTCAGATCGACACGTACGCGGAGAATCGCAGGCTTGCTCCGGCGCGGCTTCCGCAGCGATGGACGCGGTTCAGGCGCCGGAGGAATGCGGCTCGGGATCGAGAGGAGCTTGCCAGTCAGGTCCTCGAGGTCCTCGAGGTCCATGCCGGCGATGATTTCCTCGAATCGCCGGTGAAACTCAGTTGGGTCCGGATCACGACCTGTCACGCCCAGAACGGTAACTGCACAGTCAGGCATTGTGGCAACGGCCACCTACGAAGGTGTCAGCAGACCCCAGCTGCGACTTTTGGAGAAAGTACTGGCAGATTGCAGTTTCCTGGCCCGGATAGTGCAACTTGCCAGCAGTTTCTTGCGTGTCGCCACCGAAGAGCAGACCGCGGGGCCGAACCGATGCACTTGCGTCGCGAACGTCAGCAGTCGGTAAGGTGCAACCGTGCTGGATCGGCCCCAGTCTTGAGCCATGCCGACTGTTGCTCCATCGACTAGACCGGCCTGGTGGCCGCACTTCAGCAGCACGCTGCGTTCGACCGCGGTTACGGCGCGGCTTGGCTTTGCACTCGGCATTGCGATTGGAACCTGCTTCCTCACCGGGCTGTTGAGCTATTTCCAGTACCTAGCGTGGGAGTGGTTGCCACCGCCGGCGAGTCCGGTGTGGGGATACCGCGTCACACAAGGCATACACGTGGCCACCGGCATGGCCGCGATTCCCTTGGTCCTGGTCAAGCTGTGGAGTGTCTACCCGAACAACTTCCGCTGGCCGCCGTTTCGCTCGGTGAAGCGGGTCGTCGAGCGGATCACCGTAGCGCTCTTGGTCTCGGCCACACTGGTGCAGCTGTTCACCGGTTTCTTCAATGTCCTCAACTGGTACCCGTTTCAGTGGGACTTCCTGTCGGTCCACTACCGCCTGGCCTATGTCGTGGTCGGTTCGGTGCTGCTGCACATCGCGGTGAAGCTGCCCGACATCGTCTACGGGCTGCAAACCAAGATCGCCGAAGGCGACGTGCTCACCGAGATTCCATGGAGCGAAAATCCTGAGTCTCACAGCATTGCGGGCCCGCTGCCGCCGCCAGTCACTCCGGGGCTGTCCCGGCGCGGTGTCCTGACCGCGGCCGGCGCCGGGATCGGCGTCGTCGTTGTGACATCGGTGGGGCAGACGTTGACCCCGTTGGAGCCGATCGGGTTGCTCGCGGTCCGACAGCCGAGCAAGGGGCCGCTGGGTGTGCCGGTCAACCGGACTGCCGAGGAGGCGAACGTGATCGCCGCAGCAATGGCAGCCGACTGGACGCTCAAGATCATGGGGCCGAGGCCGTACGCGCTTGTCCTGGCTGAGATCGAGGAGATGGCCGTTCACGAGGCTCGATTCCCGGTCAGCTGTGTCGAGGGCTGGAGCGCCAACGCGCGATGGCGCGGGCTGCGACTGTTGGAGGTCGTGGAGCGGGCGGGCGGCAGCGCCGATTCACAGGTGCGGGTCCGTTCGCTCGAACCAGCCGGCTTCTTCAACAAATCGGTGATCTTTGGTCCGCAGCTGTCCAGTGCGCTGCTGGCCACCCACCTCAACGGCGAGCGGCTGACCGTCGATCATGGCTACCCGTTGCGGCTGATCGCCCCGAACCGGGCTGGCGTGTTCAACACCAAGTGGCTGGCCACGATTGAGGTGATCTGATGAAGATCTGGCGGATCATCCTCGCCGTCGTGGGTATCGGCATCGGGACATACGGCATCAGCCAGCTCGTGACCCAGATCCCACGCCAGACCCTGATACTGCTGGCGCTGTGGTTGATCGGCGCGTTGATCATCCACGATGGACTGCTATCCCCGGCAATCGTCGGCGTAAGCGCGGCTCTCCGCAGATATGTCCCTGACCGTGGCCGCCGCTACCTCCAGTTCGGGCTGATCATGGCCGCGATGGTCACCGTGATCGCTGTTCCGATGATCTATCGCGCCCACACGCAGCCTCCGGCTAAGGCGTTGTTACTTCAAGACTTCGGTATCAACCTCACCGTGCTGCTTGCCGCGATCGGCGGTGCGACGCTAATCGCCTACGCCATCCGGGTTGCTCGAGATCGATCGATGCCCGGTCCACCGCCGCCGGATGGAGTGCACGAGTGATCATTGCGTCTGTGAGGGCAGAAGTTCGTTGATCAGGGATTCGACCCGTCGGCGAATCTGGTCACGAATGGGCCGGACATGGTTGAGGTCTTGTCCTGCGGGGTCGTCGAGGATCCAGTCTTCGTAGCGTCTGCCGGGATAGTAGGGGCAGGTGTCGCCGCAACCCATAGTGATCACGACATCAGAGGCTCTGACTGCCTCGGTGGTGAGAACCTTAGGTCGTTCGGCGGCAATATCGATCCCTTCTTCGGCCATGGCCTGGACGGCGACAGGATTGATCCTGTCCGCGGGTTCGGAACCGGCGGAGCGGACTTCGATCTGGCCGCCTGACAGCTGACTGAGATAGCCGGCGGCCATCTGGGATCGGCCGGCATTGTGAACACACACGAATAGAACGGATGGTTTGTCGGGCATCAGAGAACGTTTCCGCGCGCTGTGTCGCCAGACTGGTCAGCAGTCGGCGCTGTGGTTGCCCGTGGGCTCGAGTTCATAGGCGTCTCCTGGGTGATTGCGGTGGAGGTCGACCGTGGGTAGATGGCTCGGCCGAGGCTGTAGCCGGCGGCGCCACCGGCGGCCTGGGCGAGCAGGAACATCGGTACCGATGAGGGCTGGATGCCTGCGAATGTGTCGGAAAACATCCGCGCGAAGGTGACAGCTGGATTGGCGAAGCTGGTGGAGCTGGTGAACCAGTAGGCGGCGGTGATGTAGGCCCCCACTGCCCAGCCGATCAGCTGGGGCCGCCCGGCGCGGCTCAGTGCGGTGATCAGGAGGACCAGGCCGGCGGTAGCGACCACCTCGGCCAGCCAACGGCCCGGGCCGGCGCGCTCGGTGGTGGAGAGGCTGACCGGGGTCTCCTCGAACATCAGGTTTGCCAGCACAACCCCGATCATTCCGCCCATAATCTGCGCGCCGACGATCATCAGGGCTTGGCGCCCGGTGATGGCGCGGGCAAGGCGTTCGAGGGCTGTGACGATCGGATTGAACGCCGCTGATATGGGCTGCAGGGCGACGATCAGCGCCGCCAGCGCGGCGCCGGTGGCCACTGCGTTCTCTAGCAGCTGCAGCCCGACATTGTCGGGTGACAGCCGTTGTGCAGCGATTCCTGAACCGACCACAGCTGCGACGAGGAACGCGGTGCCGACCAGCTCGGCCACGGCGCGGTGTCGCAGACCTGGTTCGGCGGCATATTCTGCCGTCATTTCCGGCTGCCAGCCCCTGTCAGCCCTCACGCGGCTTGGCGGCTTGGATGGTTGCGCTGTGCATACCATCGGCGGCCTGATGTGTGAACCGCACGGTGGCGTTGACAAACCCGGCGGCGACCAAGCCGTCCTGGTATTCGGTTCTCGACAGGGCACCAGCTATGCAACCGACGTAGGAGCCGCGAGCGGCCCGCTCGGTCGGGGTCAGATGGTCCTCAGCGACGACGTCGCTGATCCCAATCCTGCCTCCCGGGGTGAGGACGCGGAACATCTCAGCCAGCACTTTCGGCTTGTCGACGGACAAGTTGATCACGCAGTTGCTGATCACCACATTTACTGACCCGTCGGGAAGCGGGATGTCTTCGATGGTTCCCTTGAGGAACTCGACATTGATCGCCTGAGCCTGGACTGCGTTGGCTCGTGCGAGATCGAGCATCTCGTCAGTCATGTCGACGCCGTACGCGAATCCGGACGGCCCGACTCGCTTCGCCGAGAGCAGTACGTCGATGCCGCCACCGGAACCAAGGTCGAGAACGGTCTCGCCCTCTCGTAGCTCTGCGACCGCGGTTGGGTTTCCGCAACCGAGGCTGGCCGCGACCGCCGCGACAGGCAGGCCAGCTCGGTCACCTGGCGGGTAGAGGAGCGACCCGAACATGTCGTCGACAGCCACGACCGCCGGCCCGCAGCAACCGCCCGAATCATCGCAGCAGGAGGCGTTCCCCTGGCCGGCGGTCACTGTAGACGCAGCCGCCGCGTACCGTTCCCGCACCTGCTCCCGCAGCGCATCCGGAGCATCAATCTCTGTCATGACACGCCCTTCGCATTGACAACTGTCGATGGATTGAGTCTAGCCACATCCCATCGACGTTTGTCAATGTGTGCCAGGATGGTCTCGTGCCGACCACAGCAACGCCCACCCGGACCGAGCTGCCCTTGCTCACCGACTGCTGTTCGCCGGTAGTGCGCGAGGTCATTCAACCTGCAGAGGCCGAGACCTTGGCCGGCGGATTCAAGGCACTCGCTGATCCGACTCGGCTCCGCCTGATCTCTCTGGTCGCTGCCCACGAGAGCGCAGAGGCATGTGTGTGCGAGCTGACCGATCCGGTCGGTTTGTCACAGCCCACCGTTTCGCACCATCTCAAAATCCTGGTTGATGCCGGCATCCTGACACGCGAGCAGAGAGGCAAATGGACCTACTATCGGCTGGTGCCAGGAGTCTTGAACGCCTTGGCGGCACTGATCGCCGCTCCGTCAGGCTGAGGAATCCTTTGTGTGTCCGAGGGGGGACTTGAACCAGTTGAACGGCCGCTCGACAAGCGGGTTTCGGACATCTTGAGCGCGAAAATGGATCCAGGAGGGCCCGGTTGCACGCCGCTCTCCGGGATCGGTGCGCTCCTGGAGCGCACGAAAGCCGCGTCTGATACTGATCCCGGCACAAAGAGTGAGCCCGGGATGTCTGACCCGGGCTCACTCCCGTGGGGTTGAGCTCGGCCACGAGTCTGTGGATCCGGACTGCGGGAGCATGTATCGAGAAGGCGTTGCGCTGGCGAGGTCCTGACAACGCCAAAGTCCGGTCTTCAGTGTTCCGGCCATCCAGCTCCCCGTGCTTCGCGCGGTCCGGTCGATCGGTGATGGAGTCAGAGACCCAGGAGCCGCTGGAGCCATGCGTGGGTGACGATGAAGGCCTCGGCCCTGAGTGCCGCGATCCCGATTCTCGGTAGGTCGGCTGAGGATCCGAAGAGTCCATCCTCCTCGATCGATGGCTCCGACGGGTAGCGCAATTACGGCTGAAACATGGTCACTTTTATTGTTTGGCTCCGTCTGCAGCACCTGGGTGCGTTCGAGGGTGATTGCCGAGTCGAGCCTCTCAGACAGGGGCGTCCGGTCAACGCTCTGCTATAGACGACATCACGGAAGCTGAACTCGTAGGCCGCGCTGCCCGACTGTGAGCGAGGGCTCGGCGAATTGGTCTAAATGAGGGCGAATCGCGCGCCTCGGCTGGAAGATCGGTGTAAGTTCCGGCCCATGACTGCTCGGGGCCGCTTCGTGGCGCGTCTGGTGACCATGCTCATCGCTTTGGCCGGGTTCGTGACGGTCGGCGTGCTGCCGGCGGCGGCCGCCGGCAATTCCGGCACCGTTCAATACGTTGCGCTGGGCGATTCCTATGCCGCCGGACAGGGCGGGGGCGATTACCTCAACGGTTGCCTGGAGAGCCCGAACGGCTACCCATATCTGCTCGACTCCAAGATGCGGATCGATCTCCTCGACAACGTCGCGTGCACTGGCGCGTCAACTTCTGAAGTGATTAGCACACAGCTGTCGGAGTTGAACGAAGACACGGGGTTGGTGACGCTGACCGTCGCCGCCGCCGACTTGGACCTCTCCGGAGTGCTGGCCGCGTGTACCGCCGTACCCCCGGTGGGCTGCCAGGATGCCATCAACTTCGCCGTTGGTCAGTTGGGTGGGCTCGGGGGCAGTCTCAGCAGCCTGTATGCCCTGGTGGCCGATGCGGCGCCCAATGCGCTGATCGTGGTCACTGGCTATCCGCACCTGTTTGAGATTGCCCCAGGGGATCCGACTGCAGCCATCAAGGACCAAATCAACAACGCAATCACCGCCCTCAACAGCACCATCCAGCAAGCTGTCGCCGCTTCCCAGGCCTCTGGTGTCAACATCGTGTACGTCGACGTGACGGCAGAATTCGCGGGGCACGGTATTGGTAGCAAGAAGCCTTTCATCAACTCCGACGGAGTAGGCGCCTACCACCCGAATGCCGCTGGCTACCGGGCCTATGCCAAGGCCATCTTCGCCGCAATACGGAGCGCCTGGTTGGACGACAACAAGCAGGTGGCCTAACTGGGCTGGCGTCGGAGTCAACGTCGAACCTGGGTCGTCAGACGATCTGGTCTGTGCGAAGCGTGACCCTTAGCCGCTAGCGCTACACAGGTCGTATCCCGGGGGTCAGGGGCCCTGCTGACGTGCGTTCTCAGCTGGCGTGGCACCTGCCGTCCGCTCGGGCAGGCGCCAAGGGCGAGCGTTTGTTCAGACTTGGGTGAACGTTCTCCGCTGGCACCGACGAGGCTGGCGAGGACGTTGGCCCCTCGCACTGCGGGTCGTGCCCAACGAACGAGGCGGTCGCGGCACTGGTGCCGCAGACCGGCTCCGGGAACGCGGTCGTCCGCAAGCGGGCGGCGAGCACTCCTTCCGCGAAAGTTGCGGCGGCCTCGTCGAGGCGGTCCCCTCATGGAACGCCCTCGCCAGCGTCAGCATCCGCAACGAGGGTGCGCACTAAATTTGAGCCAAGTCGGGCCGAATCAGCGCACCGACCTCGGTCCGAATCCGGCGTCAAACGTGGTGCGCATCGCCGTCATGACCTGCGGTTGGCCGGGTCGGGCTTCGTAAGATTGACGCCAAATACGCGTCCTGGTAGTGCTCGACAGTCTGCTGCATCATCGCGCATGGATACTCCACATCCGGCTGAGTGCCGAATATAACTCTTCGTGTGGGCTGCGCAGGCGCGCGAGGTGATACGTCACAAGGCTTCGGGTCTAGGTCACTGCCGTCCGTAAGTGGACCGGCTACCGGGCGTCCGTGAGCCGAACAACCCACGGGCACGCCTGCCTCGGCGGTCGGTCGACATGGCCAACGGCAGTTCGGATGAGGACCGTCATCAGGACGCTGACGGCGAGCTGCGAAGCCCTCGGCCTCGCATCGACGATCCGGGTCAGCGTGATGCTGACCCGAGCCGTGGGGCCTAGTTCCGGAGGATGGTGGTCGGTGGCCGTGTAGACGTGATCGGGTCTGCGTGGCGGTGGGCGATCTTCCACACGCCGTCCTCATACCGGAACACCAGGGTGGCGCGCAGCACGGTGACGACCGTGTCGTCGTGGCCGGCGACCCTGCCCTCGTGCCGCTCGATCTGGAGGACATAGCCGAGCTCCGCCGTGGCGAACCTCGAGATTTCCTCGAAGCGGCTGGACACCTCCTCGAAGTGCAGTGACCCGCCCTCTTGGAAGTTGGCCGCCGCCCTCCGGGCCGCCTCCCCGACCTCTGCGGGCCCTCGACGAGGAGGTTCCAACGGATTGGCGAGCGTGACATCGTCGCGGTCGGAGAAGAAGCTCATCGCGGGTTCCGGGTCGCCTTTGACGTAGTCTCGGAGTGCTTCGCGGAAACCTGCGATGACGTCGTTCAGAGCTTGCTGCGTCATCTGATCACCTCATGACTCGTCGGGCACGCGGATTTTCGCTCAGTCGGCGGCTCGGTCGGGCGGCCTGCGGTCGGCGTGGCGGTGCACTGCGCGCCAGTGTCCATTCTCGCGGCGATACACGTGTGTTGCCCGGAGCTCTGTCTGCGCGGGAGGGCCGCCGTCGGCCGAAGCGGTGTACCGCTCGACAGCCACGGTGTACCCGAAATTCCCGTCCACCCCCGAGGCCAACATTTCCCACTCAAAGCTGCGCACGTTGGAGAACGTGGAGGCCACGAACCGAAACGTTCTGGTCACCCGCTCCGATCCGGCATCGACAAGCCCGCGGGCAGCGAAAAGCGTCACCGGGTCGGCGGTGGACCACAGGGCAACGTTGGGTTCTGCATCCCCATCGTGAAAGGCGCGTTGGGCATCGATGAAGCGAGGCAGAAAGTCGCGATGGAAATCCTCAAGATCACCCATTGATCAACTCTCCTCCTCCGCACGGAGAGCCGCCCGCTGCGGCCACATGATCATTCCGACGGCGTCAGACTACCGCTAGAGGATCGTGCACGATTGGTGCTGGAGCAGAGGTGAAACCACTCGTCTCGTACCACATCCTGCTCCTCATCGATGCCGTCTCGGTTAGCCGACCTCAGGCACGACGCCAACTGTCGGGGGATCGAACCGCATCATCATCAATTGCCCAGCAGTTCGTCGCCCACCTCCGCCACGGGTTCGGCGGGGATGAAATCGGCGAACGGGCTGGTGCGGAACCAGCTGTGGAACTGGCGGGTGAGCCACGGCGGGCCGATCAGGTCGATTCGGCCTTCCCGGATGGCGGTTCGGTAGCCCAGCCTCTTCAGATGTAGGTCGATCAGCGTCGTCGAGTCGGTCCGGCACACGATGTCCTCGGCGTACCCGCCGGGGCGGGTGCACAGTTCCGGCTGCGGGCGCCGCAGGATCAGCCAGTAGCCGGCCGTGGGTCGGTCCCGCAGCGCGAACCGGACCACCGTGGTTTGTGCTGGGATCTTGTCGACGTCGATGAGCTTCAAGGTGGCCCAGAGCACATAGGCGGGATCCTTGTGGCGCGGCTCGATCTCCAGCCACTGGGCGCCCCATTGCCCCATCGCATCCATCACCGTCCGCAGCGCCAGACCCATCTCGGTCAGCTCATACGTCGCGCCGCGGCCAGACGGGTTCACGGTGCGCAGCAGCACGCCGTGCCGCTCCAGCGCCTCCAGACGCTGAGCCAGCAACGCCGTCGAGATGCCCGGCGCGCCCTGCCGGATCTCGTTGAAGGTCCGGCAGCCGTTCAACAGGTTGCGGACGATGATCGGCGTCCAGCGCTCCGCCAGCAGCTCCGAACTCCGGGCGATCGGACAGAACTGACCGTAGTCGCGCACCCCTCCAGCGTCTCGCCCATGTCACCGTGTGGCAACTTCAGATTTTGATATTGCCGGTGCGCCGGTTGGGCGGGAGCCTGAAACCAGTGGCCGGCGTCGTACCGACCTCTCCATGGATGGAGGTGGGTGGCATGACCATCCCGGGACGGGCACATGTGGTGCGCTTGGGACAAGGACGCACCGTAGACCTCGGCGTCGCGCAAATGCGGGTGCTCGCCAGCGGCGAGGCCACCAACGGCGGCGCCTTCGCCTTGACGGAGTTCTCCGGCACCGGCGAGGGCGCCTGGACCGTGCCGCACCTACATCGCGGCTTCGAGGAGTCGTTCTTCATCCTGGACGGCCTGTTCACCTTCACCGTCGGCGAGGAGACCATCGCGGCGAGCCCAGGAATGTACCTGCTGGTCCCGCGGGGCACCCCCCACACGTTGAGCGCGGCCCCCGGCGGAGGCCGGTTCCTGCTGTTGATGGTGCCCGGCGGGCTGGAGAAGATGTTCTTCGAGCTCGCGCAGCTGCCGCCCAACGCGATCCGAGACCCGGCTGCGCGCGCCGCCATCTCCGCCCGCTACGACTCGATCCCGGTGTAGCGATGACACCCGAGGCGACTCTCGAGCGGGCCGGCGTCTTGCTGCCAACGCCTCACCCAGCCGTCGGCACCTACCGCATGGCAGCGCGGACCGGCTCACTGCTCTACGTATCTGGTCACGGCGCATTCGACGGTGGCCACCCCATCCACACCGGTCGGCTGGGCGAGGGACTCTCCACCGCCGAAGGCAGAGTGGCGGCGGAGGCGGTGATGCTGAACCTGTTGGCCACCGTGAAAGCCGAGGTGGGCGACCTGTCCCGAGTCACCCGCTTCGTGAAAGTGGTGGTCTTCGTCAACTCCGCTCCGCACTACACCGAACAGCACATCGTCGCAGACGGCGCAACCGATCTACTCGTCCGTACCTTCGGTGACCGCATCGGTCGACCCGCCCGATCTGCCGTCGGGGTTGCCGTACTGCCGCTCGGGTTCGCCGTAGAGATCGAAGCCATCGTCGAGACGCCTCCCTGAAACCGCCCACCGGCTACCGGGACAGTTCGTGCCGCAGCGGGAGCCGGGGTTAGCGTGACGGTCGCTGGTACCCGAAGGGGAAACGGCTGTGACAGGTTGTCCGGAGCGCTCGTCGTCGGGCAGCAATGTCCGGATGAGCGTGGCGACAAGCCAACGGGCGTACTGCGACTCGGTCCAGCCGATCTCGTCGCAGAGCATGCGGGCAACATCTGGGCTGGCGAGAGCCCAGATGATCTCACCTGCTCGTCGTGAACCGACGCGCAATTGCCCCCGGGCAGCGATCCACTGCGCGTACGTCTGCAGTAGGCGATGGTCGATGAGCGCGATGCAGAGGCGCTGGGACGTATCGTGTTTCCGGAGGTGAACACGTCTCCCGGCCGGGACGGCTCGCCACAGGTGGTGATGGGCGATGAGCTAGGAGCTGCGTTGTCGCAATTGGAGTCCAACGGTGACGGGATCTACGACACCGGCGCATCACTGGGCCTGCTGTACAAGGGCCAGCGGCTCGATCGGAGAGGTCGCCGCCGCGGTGGGAGCCGCATCCACCACGTGCTCTGGTGCTCAAACGACTACGGGCGTATAGATGACTCCCGGCCGAGTCATGCCCGGTCGGGTACCGCTGCTTTGACCAGCAGTGGAGCGAGTAGCCCCAGAGCGTACTAGTCATGCTGCCTCTGGGGCCCTCGTGCCCTTCACGTGTGAAACGGTCGTGAAACGGTCCGTGTTTCCCCTCGCCAGCGATCAGTTAAATGTAGGGCAGCTGACAGGTAACAGTGGTCGAGCGGCGACCTCAGCGAGGGCTGAACCTGCGATCCACGACTACTTTTGCCGGGCGAAATGTTCCCGCCCCGGCACGCATCTCCAGGATTGAACTCGTGCGGGTCTACCAGACCCAGCTTGTTCTCCTGGCCGTAGGACTGCGAGACCCCGCCAGGGTCAAACCCGTCCAGAGGCCTGTCCGGGTCATCATTCTTCCCCGAGAAGACACAAATCGAGTTCGCATTAGGCACACCTGCGGTCGGCTTCCCGTTGCCGGTGACCTCACCGGCGAACGCGGCACCGGCACCCGGGCCGGCGATGATCACCGCGGAAACCACGGCCACGAGCATCGACTTCCTAGGCAGCATTTGCCTCTCCCCCCGTTAGAGCGCTTTCGGTTAGAGCGCCTTGTGGTGCGGGAGCTACTGCCGGACCGTCCCGCTCGTCAAGCAGCCTCGCCGGTCACCCTCGGCGCCGAAGGCGGGAAAGGGCGGCGACTAAGCGGGCGCATCGCCGCGGCGGAAATCCGATCCGCGAGCGGTGTGAGTGCCGTGGCGAGGTATCGGACCCGATTGCTCGGCTCAAGTGGCGGCTCGGGGTAACGGTCGATGAGCATGAAGGCCCTTAGTCCGGCGAGCAGAGCGCGCTCCTGCTTGGCTATACCGTCGTGCCACGTTCCGACCTGCACCGCGTCCCGTTCGGAATCGTGCCTAACCGTACGCCCCTGGCCGCAACCTGCAATGAGGCCGGGATGCCCGTGGTGATGCCCGGTCAGCGGTCGTCAGGCGACGGCGTGCTTGAGGGGCAGGAAATCAGGAGTTGGGCACGATCAGCTCAAGGTAGCGCGGCGCACTCTAACGTTCCGATAACGACGATTACGCCGGTTCCGACGACCTTCACGTTCGGCCTGTCGTAATTGAAGCTGCGTGGAGATCGGGGGCCCGGAGATCCGGTGAGGGTTCGATCGCCGGTGGCGAGGCCGGGACGTTTCCGGCGGCACTGCGAAATTGTGTCGGCGCTATTTCCGCCAGAGATTCCTGGTGGGTTGCGCGGTTCGCCCACGGAGTACCACTGCCCGACGCTATGCTCGACCCCGCCAAAGGGGGTTGGTTGTGCGCAGATTCGTCGTGCTATTCATTGCTGTCCTTGCTTTCGTTCTCGCGCCGTGGCCGGCCACGGGCCGCACCGCCTGGCAACTTCCCGGACCAAATTCACCTGCCCCCCGGGTTCTTCCCGGAAGGCATTGAGAGCGGCCGGGGCACGTCGGTCTTCGTCGGCTCCCTTGCGAATGCATCAGTCTGGGCGCGGCGACCTGCGTACCGGCTCGGGGCGCAGTGTTACGGATGTCCTACCAGGGCGGGGTCGCGTCGGCATCGCCTACCAGGCGAGCCCGGGATCGGTTGTGGGTCGCGGGGTGGCGGACCCGGATTCGGCCTGGGGTGTGGGTGATGTGCGGGGTCCACGACGCGTCCAGCGGCGCCCTGCTCGCGACCTTCCTCCCGCCTGGGGATGTCGGGGCTCTTAACGACGTGGCGATCACACATGATGCGGTTTACGTCACTGACTCCTTTAACGCGCAGCTTGTTGTGATTCCGCTTCCGGCGGACGGCTCGCTGCCATCGGTGGACTCCGCGACGCTGCTGCCGGTCAGCGGTGTTGCCCAGACCGGAGGTCCGAACCTCAACGGGATCGTCGCGAAGAGCGGTGTGCTCCTCGTGGCGGAGACTAGCTCGGGGAAGCCCTTCCGTGTCGACCCTGACACGGGGATCGCCGAGAAGGTCGACCTTGGCGGCGAGGTGCTGCCGGCCCCGGATGGTCTGGAGCTGCGGGGGAACAGGCTCTATGTGGTCGGCGGCGGCCTGGTGACGCTGGTCCGGCTCGGGCTTGCCTGGCCAGCGGTGGCGTGCTCGGCGAAATAACAGATCCGGGCCTACTCTGATGTCCCGACGACGGCGACCGTGGCCGCGGGCCGGCTGTGGGTGGTCAACGCCCGGTTCACCACGCCGCCGACTCCAGCGACGGAATACTGGATCACCCAACTGCCGCTGCGCCCAGAAAGCGGCTGAGTCTCCCCAGGCTGCCAGCAATCAGCACAAGCCCCTCTGAGGTCCTCCTGTCACATGTCCGGGCAGGCACGGGCTGCCTGCCCGTAGACGACCCTCCGACGGGCATGGATCCGATCGAGTGCCTCTGCTGCCGCTCCGCTGCGGAAGACTTATCTG
>CAVSSB010000038.1:0-37258 GCA_963730505.1 uncultured Actinomycetota bacterium | reverse complement strand
CGCAGGTCGATGGGGTCGACCTGGGTGGCTGCCCGCCACACCTGCATGTCGGCGATCAACTCGGCCGGAACGAGAGCGCGCCGGACGGCCGCCCAGGCTGGCGCTTGACCTTTGGCGTTGCTGCGGACTTGGTCGGCGAGCTGAGCAACCAGGCGTGATCGGGCGTCCAGGTATGGTCCCCAGTTGGGATCGTTGGCTATGCGATCCGGGATGCCGGGCAGCCACGGCAGCGGCCCTCGCGCCGATGAGCTTGTTCATGTCTGGATCCGCGAGTCGATTGTGGCAGCCTGATCACCAGCGCTCATCGGGTCCCGCAGCGCGGCGGCGGTGAATAGTTCAGCGATCGGATCGGCGCCGGCGGCAGCCAGCAGCAGCAGATGCGCCCTCAGCACCGGCCACGCCGGCTCCCCGGTCAGCCCGGGGATCAGCTGGTCGGCGCGGTGTCCGCTGTCGACCATCTCGGGGCCGGTTAGGCCTTCGGCAGCGACATGGAGGGAGTCGAGGTAGCGGGCGGTGGCGTCGCCGAGCCGGACCGCGGGATCGCGCTGCTCGCGTTGGATGGTGGTGGCGGAGTGCGGTGCTGCGTCGCGGGCCAGGATCTGTTCGAGCAGCTCGGTCGGGGTTCGCGGGTGAGATGGTGTCGGGCTGGATCACGCTGTGCGGGTCGCCGTCCCCGACGACCTGGAGGTAGAGGTGGTTGGCGGTGCGGCCGCGGGTGAGCATGGTGTACAGCTGCTGCCGTGACTCCGCGCCGGTGACCAGGCCGTGCATGGTGTCGGCGGTGACGCCTTGCGCGGTGTGCACGGTGCGTGGCGTATCCGAGCTCGGTAGCGGTGGCGACATAGTCGGCGGGCAGGCGGACGGTCCGGCCGGTGCTGGGTGTGCCGGACGGTCAGGCCACCGTCCGGTCAGGTGAGGATGGTCCACCGGTCGCCGTTCTTCACCCAGTCGGTGGCGGTGACACGCAGCCGGCGGTCGTTGGTGCGGGTGATGATCAGATCGCCGACGCTGGCCTGGTTGCCGTCGGCCAACGCAACCTGCCGGCCCGGCGCAGTGCCGGCGAGGCGGTGGGCGCGGGCCCGCTGGTTGAGTTCGGCGGACCAGCTCGCGGGTCGGGGCGAGCATGATCGCGTCCAGCCCGGGCTGCGGTCGGCCTGCCAGGCGGTGAAGACTCCTCGGTGATGGTGGTTAGGTCGCCGACGTGGACGCGGTGCCGGTCGAGGTAGAAGCCGAGCGCTTCGGGTTGTCCGTCGCGGAGGGCGAGGGTGGCGGCGGCTTCGGCCGGGTCGGTGAACCGGTGCAGCTCGGTGAGCCGGAGCGCGCCGTGGGTGGCTCGATGTCGCGGAGCACGCCGCCGGCGCCGATCGCGGCGAGTTGTTGATCGTCACCGACCAGCCGGACACTGCCGCCGCGATCGATGATGAACTGGACGGCGGTGTCCAGGGAGAGGGTGTCGGCCATGCCGGCTTCGTCGATGATCACCAACGTCGACGGGCCGATGCGCCCGCCCAGTCGGGCAGGTCGCGTGGTCGATGGACCAGGTGAGCTTGGCCAGGGTGTCGGCTGGTGCACCGGTCTGCGTCGCGGAGCTGCGCCGCGGCCGCCGCGGACGGGGCCAGGCCGATCACCTGGCCGCCGCTGTCGCGTCCACGCCCGGGCCAGGGCGCGCATGGCGGTGGTCTTCCCGGCGCCGGCGGGCGCGATCGCCAGTTGCAGCCGCGCCCCGGAGGTGGACATGGAACGAACCAGCGCGGCCTGTCCGGCATCTAAGGCGTTCCCGTTGGCGGCCGATTCCAGCAGCGCCAGCTCGACCGTGCCGGCGTCGACGACGCGGCCGCCGGTGCGGCCCGCGGTGGCGACGAGTCGCTGCTCGGCGGCCAGGATCCGGTTCGAGGTGAACAGGTCGGATCCGGCAACCGTGTAGACACTCGAACCGTCGGTCCGCCGCAACACCGCCGGCTCGCGGATGCCGTCCTCTGGCGCGAGCCAGGGCGACCGACCGGTGTCTGCAGCACCTCGGCGACGAGCAGCTCAACCAGCTGATCCACCTTGTCGGGGGCGATGTCGGCGGCCCGGACCTGGCGTTGCGCTTCGGCGCGGACATGCCAGCTCTGCCAGGTCGAACGCCGCTCCTCCACCGCCGCCAGCACTTTCTCGGCGGTCGCTGCCACCCACTCGGCGTCCACTGCCGGGCTCGCGACGAGCTGGGGTTGAGGGCATGGGTGATCATGGTCTGGACCGCGTCGGGTCCGCCGAGTACTTCGGCGGCCTGGGTGTGCCAGGTGGCGCGTTGCTCGGCCAGCCTGCGGGGTTCGTGCTTGGCCTCCCGGGTCTCCAAGGTGGCCTGCTGCGCCAGCTGCAACGCCTCGACCGGCGTCGGCGGCCGGCCATGATCGCGCTGAAACTGGGCCGCCAGCTCACCTTGCCGGGTCCTTGATCAAGACCCGCCGCGTCGACCAACGCTGGTTCAGTCGCCGGGTCGACGCCGACGATCTCCCGCACCGGCCGCTTCCGCGGATCGGTGTCGGGCCGTTCCGCGAACCGCACCCCCAGCCTGTCGCGGAGATGATGCTCCAGGGCGGTGTTGTAGGTCTCCGAGGCGGCCACGGTGGCCTTGAACAGCACCCGGCCGTCGATGGACAGCCAGCGTCCGTCGAGGGTCTGGACCTTGTTCGCCACCGCGACGTGGGTGTGCAGATCCGGGTCGCCGGCGCGGCTGTCGCGATGGGTGAACGCGGCCGCGACCAGGCCGCGGACGTTGACCTGCCGGATCCCTTGCGGCCCGGTCCGGGTGAACAGCGCATGCTGCTCGATGAACGCCAGCGCGTCCTTGACGGCGGCCTGATGGGCCCGTTCGATCTGCGCGGCGACCGCCGGGTCGGCGACCGCCCACAAGGTCGACACCGACTTCACCGGCGAGAACGTCAGGTCATAGCCGGCAACTGTCTGGGTCCGCGGCCGGGACTCCTTCGCGATCTGTCCCGGCCAGCTCCCGGGCATCGATCGGCTCGCCGGCCATGCTCGGCCCGGAAGAACTCCCGGGCCACCTCGGTCCGCACCCGGGCCCGGTCTGCGGCCGGCAGATCGGCCAGTCCGCCGGCAGGCCGGCCGCGCTGTTGATCGCGGCGATGCGCCTCGCCACCTCGACCCGGAACGGGCTGACGTCGGTGTCGAAGACCTTGAACGGCGCCCCCAGCCGGGTCGCCGCCTGGAAGTCGCGTCGGTCAGATCGCGGTCCCTCCAGCTGCTCCAGCCGCTGCGTCGGCCAACGGATGCATGACCGCAGCCGAACAACGCTCGCATCTGCTCCGCGGTCACCGGGTCGCCGGCGGTCAGGCCGTCGATCCCGTCCATCCCGGAGCCGATCCACACCCCCGGGCTCTCACCCCGCTCGGTGTAGTACGACGCCAGCCCGATATGACCCTTCTCGGTGGCATCCAACGCCGCCACCTGCCGGGTCAGGTAGTCATACCCCGACCCGGCGGTGAGCTTGTGCACGCTCATCGTCACAACCCCCAAAGGCGATTCCGCGCGCGCGGCGGTCACGCCGACCCGGGGTACGTTCCGGCGGTGCATCAGGTGTAATCGGTTGCGCTCTTCGAGTCGCTGCACTGGCTGATGAGAATGGGGGGTCGGCCGGCGACGTCGACACACACTGGTGCGGGCGAGCTCGTTTAGGTGTATGACGCGGGGGTCTCGGTTGCCGCTGGATTGTTGCGAGAGAGCACGCGGGTCTGTGTCCTGGCAGAGGTCCCTCCGGACCGACGCCATCAGGCGAGGGTCGCCTGATGGAGGGGAGGAGGGGCCATGGAGGTCATGTTCGACCGGGTTGCCGGTCTGGATGTCGGGAAGGACTCGGTGACGGTCTGCGTCCGCACGCCCGGCCCGCGCGGTGGCCGGCGCAGCGAGACGCGCACGTTCAAGACGACAACTGGGTCGTTGCAGGTGATGCGGGACTGGCTGCTCGAGGAGCAGGTGAGCATCGCGGCGATGGAGTCGACCTCGACGTATTGGAAGCCGCCGTTCTACTGCCTCGAGGAAGTCATGGAGGTGTGGCTGCTGAACGCCGCGCACATGAAGGCCGTGCCCGGCCGCAAGAGTGACGTCCGGGACGCGGAGTGGATCGCGCAGCTGCTGGAGCACGGGCTGTTAGCGCCGTCGTTCGTGCCACCACCCGACATTCGCCGGCTACGGATGCTGACCCGGTACCGGGAGCAGCTGATGGGAGACCGGACCCGGGAGCTCGTCCGGCTGGAGCTGATGTTGGAGGACGCGTCGATCAAGTTGTCGTCGGTGGTCTCGAGTCTGAAGACGATCTCGGCCCGGGCGATGCTGACCGCGATGATCGACGGCGAACAGGATCCGCTAGTCCTGGCCGACATGGCCAAGGGCAAGCTGCGGCGCAAGATCCCGGAGCTGGCACAGGCCTTGACCGGCCACTTCGATGCCAACCATGCCCGGCTGGCCCGCTCCATGTTGCGGCGACTGGATCTGGTCGAACAAGCCCTGGCCGAGCTGGACGCGGTGCTCGTCGACGCGTTCCAGCCATGGCAGCACCAGATCGAGCTGCTGCAAACCATTCCCGGCGTCGGACCGAAGGTCGCGCAGGTGATCATCGCCGAAACCGGTGGTGACATGGCACGATTCCCGACCGCCGCCCACTTGGCTGCCTGGGCCGGTTTGGCGCCGGCGATGCACGAGTCCGCCGGCAAACAGTCCCCGGCCGGGAAACGGCACGGCAACAAATGGCTGGCCGCGATGCTGGTCGAAGCGGCCGGGTCGGTCGGTCGGATGCACGGCAAGAACTACCTGGCCGCCCGGCATGCCCGGTTGCTGAAACGACGCGGCATGCGCCGGGCCCAGGTCGCGGTCGCGCACTCCATCTTGGTTGCCGCCTACTGGATGCTGAAACGCGACGAGCCCTACCACGACCTCGGGGCCGACTGGCACCGCCGCCGAAACGACCAAGCCCACACCCGACGGCTGGTCGCCCAGCTCGAACACCTCGGCCACACCGTGATCATCAACCCAGCCGCCTGAGCTTGGCCGTTCGTGCAGCGTCGAGCCACCCGCCCGGCGCTACCGCAGCATGCCCAGTGGTCGGGTATTCACGGGTCTGTGTCGACATTCGGGATCATCAGAATCGGTGGGGGTACGTGAAACCTGACCGTCAAGGTGACCGCCACAACGTGGATGCGCCTTAGGTCTAGTAACACGATGCGGCGAGATAGGTGGGTGTCGGATGGGTCAGCTGACGGCGCGACAAACGGCGCGAAGGGCGGCCCTGGAGGCTCGGGTACGCGACCACCATCCACTCGGCGCAGGCCTCACGGTCGACACGACGCACGTGGTCCTGTCCGGCGCCGAGTCCCGACAGTCCCTGTATGTCGCTCTGACCCGTGGACGATCGGAGAACCACATCTACCTCGCCGACGCTGCAGTTGAGCCAGACAGCCTCGCCGGCGTCGACAGCATGAATCCCACGACCGCCGAGGACATCCTGGCCGGCATCCTCCGGCGCGGCGGCGCGCAGACCTCGGCCACCAGCACCCGCCGCATCCTGGACGCGCCGGCGACCCAACTGCGCGACGCGGTCCTGCGCTACCAAGACTCCCTGGGCCGCGCGGCGGACCACGTGCTCGGCCAAGCACAGCTCGCCGCCCTCGACCAAGTCGCGAGCAGCTCCTCACCGGGCTCACCACCAACCCGCCTACCCCACCCTGCGCAGTCGTCTCGCGCTGCGGGCGCTCGACGGCCAGAACCCGACGCGCGTACTTGGGTGGTCCGCCGAATTGTATGAACTCGTCACGGCCGACGATCCCCGCCGCCGTGCTCGACTGGCGCATCAGCCACAGCCCGACCCAGCCTGGCCCCGATCGCGCGCGTCGGGTGCGTGATCTCGTCGAGGAGGTGCATGCGTCCGCCGCCGATCCAGCAGCGCGGCAGCGACTCCCGTGGGCCGAGGCGATAGCGGACGCCCCTGACGTGGCTCTGCCTGGCGACCTCGCCGTGTGGCGCGCCGCGCTCGGCATCCCCCATGACGACCTCCGACCCATCCTCAGCCTGCCGACGATGCGGCACGACATCAGTGCGGCCTCAAACGCCGCCTGATACGAGCTATGCAACCGATGGGCGAGAGGCCGCGAGACTGGATAAGACGGCTGACGCCCACGGTCCGACGCGACCCAAGGGTCACTGTTCTCTGCGAACGACTCTCCACCCTTCACGATGCCGGCGCTGGCGTGGAACGCCTGCTGCGCACGGGGCGGCCGACCTCCCCCGTCCTCTTCCCGCCGAGCAGCCCGCCGATGCGCTCTGGTGGCGCATCGTCGGGGGAGGCGAGGCATCGATCGACGACACCGAAGGCGCCTCGGATGAGAGAGCCGGAGACCCCGCTCTCGCGGGAAGCGGAGCGGTGACGCCAAGTCCATAAGCAGGAGGAGGCGCACCGGATGCTGCAACGGCCTGATCGACCAGGCCCGCCACTGGGGCGTTAGGAGGCGCCGCGCGCTCAGCTTCGAGCTGCGATGTCGAGACCGAGGGGCACGCCGTGGCGTGTTTGCTCGATCTTCATTCGGTTTCGCTCACCTGAGCTCGCAAGTCTTCCGAACTCCTTTTGCGTCAAAGTGACCACACAGGGCACCCACACGACCTTGTGGGAGTAGGCGGTTTCCCATTCATACGCTGTGGGGTCGACGAGGAGGTCAGGAAGGTGGACAAGAACATGCCCGCGTTTCGGCTTCTCCTGCACGGCCTCCAGCGGGCTGACAGCGGGCCTGCGGCTCACCAATTCCCTCACCATCTCGCTCACTGTGTGTCCACTCGCGTGCCAGTTGCGGCCGTGTATGGGTGAGGAGGCGAGACGCGATGACGGACGGCCCGAACCCGACGGCCAGACACTTGCTGACCATCGACGAGGCGGCGGCGTTTCTCAATGTGCCGGCGCGGTGGGTGTCGGAGGCTGTTCGCCAGCGGAGGGTGCGGTGCACCCGGATTGGCAAGCACGTCCGGTTTCGCCTGGAACATCTCGAGGAGCTTGTGACTGCAGGTGAGCAGCCGGTGGCGTCTCCAGCTCTAAGCGCCGTTAGCCAGTTGAGTCGGGACCGACGGCGGTCCAGGCTGTGAGTCAGTCGATGATCGTCAGCTCGCGGTCACCGAAGTCGGCGACGATGCGTAGGGAAACCCCGAGCGCCTCGACGTGACTACGGAGCGTTCCGAGCTCAGGATTTCGTCGCAGCGCCACCACCGGAGATGAGGCGCATGGCTGGCCGGATCTCGCCGCCGCGGAGGGCGGTGTCGATGATGTCGGCGATCAGCTCGTCGCCGACGGGCAGTAGGTGGCCGTAGGTGTCGATCGTCGTGGTGATCGACTCATGCCCGAGACGGGCCTGGATGTGCGGTAGGGGAGCGCCCCCCGCGACCAGCCAGGCTACGTGGGTGTGGCGGAGGTCGTGGAAGCGAAAGGGTGGAACGCCTGCCTCCGGGAGCTTCTTCATGAGGGGGTACCAGACCCGCTCGTAGAAGTCGGCGTTGTGAATCGGCCGCCCGGTCGGGGTGACGAAGACGAAGTCGTCAGCAGCCTTGCCTTCGACCAGGCGCGACAGCAGCCTGGCGATTTCGGACGAGATCGTGACGGTCCGCCTCGACTTCGGGGTCTTCGGGTTGCCGAGGTGGTGCCCGCGCATCTGGTGCTTGGCTCCCAAGGACTTTCGCAGCCACGACGGCGTCTCCTGCACGTCGTTCTCCCCGTCGCGCTTCCACGCCTTGTTGATCCGGATCGTCCGGTGGACAAAGTCGACGTCGGAGACCCAAAGCGCGGTTACCTCGCCGAACCTAAGTCCAGTGCCGACGGCGACGGTGAGCAGATCACCGTCAGCGCCAGCCACGCGTGCGGCTGTCGCTAGCTCGGCCTCGGTGAGAAACCGCAGGTCGGCTTGCGACTGGCGGATCCGCGATCGCTTGGGTGCCGTACGAGCGCAGGGGTTGACCGTGAGGAAGCCTTGTTCGAGGGCGTAGTTGAAGACGCCGTACAGCAGGCCGTGGTAGTTGGCCTTGGTCTTCAATGAGCGGTCCCAGTCGATCAGCCACGCCTTCACGTCGGCTTCGTGGACGCTGGTGACGGGCTGGTCGAACGGCCGGTATGCGCCACGGGTCGAGGGCACCTCGACAGAGGCGAGGATTCGCACCTGGTCGAGGTAGCGTTTCCGCTGGCCAGGAGAGAGGTCCACGATCTGGCGGACGTACTCTTCGCCGACCGCCGCCACCGTCGGCGGCGGCTGCATCGGGTCGGCGTCCTGGCGTGGCCGGACGAAGCCCATGCCCTTGACCCAGCCATCGGGCCACTCGTGCCCTCCTGCCTCCACCATCCGCCTGAAACCATCGGCGCGCGCGAGGTTCTGGTCGTCGCTGCCCGCACTGAAGGTTTCGGTCTGCATCGGGCCGGATCTGGCGCCTCCAAGACGCCACCGAACGGCCGCTGATGTGCCTCCGTCGGACCGCTTCTTCTGCTGGATCCAGGCCATAGTCACCCACCTCCGAGCGGGGTTCGGTGCGCTCTTGGTGCGCTCCTGGCACTCATCGTAGGACTCGTGAATGACAAAAGGCCAGGTCAGAGACCTGGTCTGTCAGTGTCCGAGGGGGGACTTGAACCCCCATGCCCTGTCAAGGGCACTAGCACCTCAAGCTAGCGCGTCTACCTATTCCGCCACCCGGACCTACTGCTTCACCTCGCTCAGCGCCCACGAACTATAGCAACTGGCGTGGGATCGCCGAAGGGTTCTGACGGGCCGAGCGCGGGCGACTCAGTGCATCAGCCAAGATGAACCGATGAGCGTGGACTACAAGCCCGAGGCCGAGGTTGTTCAGCTGTGTCAAGAGCTGATCAGGATCGACACTTCCAACTTCGGCTCGGACCCGGGTCCGGGTGAGCGGCTTGCTGCCGAGCGCGTCGCTGAGCTGCTCGACGAGGTTGGGATCGCCAGCGAACTGCTGGAACCCGAGCCAGGTCGCACCTCGGTAGTGGCCCGCTGGGAGCCGGAAGGAGTTGACACCTCGATCTCGCCGTTGCTGGTGCACGGCCACCTCGACGTAGTGCCCGCCAACGCCGACGACTGGTCGGTACCGCCGTTCTCCGGTGAGGTGGTCGACGGCTGCGTGTGGGGTCGGGGCGCGGTGGACATGAAGGACTTCGACGCCATGGTGCTCAGCGTGGTACGGGCTCGGGCGCGCGCCGGAGCAGCGCCGCGGCGGCCGATTCGGTTGATCTTCACTGCTGATGAGGAGGCTGGCGCCCGAATGGGCGCTCGGTGGCTGATCGAGAAACATCGCGAGGTCGTGGAGGGCTGCCAGGAGGCGATCGGCGAGGTTGGTGGCTTCTCACTGACTGTTCGCGATGATCTTCGCTTGTATCTGATCCAGACCGCCGAGAAAGGTATGGCCTGGCTTGACCTGATTGCTGAGGGTCAGGCCGGGCATGGCTCCTTGCGTCACGACCAGAACGCCATCACTGAGCTCAGTGCGGCGGTCGCCAGGATCGGCACCTATCAGTGGCCGCGGAAGATTTCCGACCCGCAGCGAGCCTTCCTGGAGGCAGTTGCCGAGGCATTCGAAGTTGATCTTGATCCGGACCGGGTCGAGGAGACTCTGGCGCATCTTGGCGGCATCGCGCGAATGGTTGCTGCGACCATGTCGAACACCGCCAACCCCACCATGCTCTCCGCCGGCTACAAGCACAATGTGATCCCGGGCCGCGCCGAGGCTGGCGTCGACGGCCGGTTCCTGCCGGGCAGTGAGGAGGAGTTCTACGCCACCATTGCCGATCTGATAGGCGACAACGTTCGCTACGAGATCCTCGCCCACAATCCGTCGGTCGAGACCGAGTTCGCCGGCGCGTTGGTAGAGGCTATGCAGGCCTGCCTCCAGGCGGAGGATCCTGGTGCCAGGGCCGTGCCTTACCTATTTAGCGGCGGCACCGATGGCAAGGCTTGGCATAGCGTTGGCATTCGGTGTTTCGGCTTTGCACCCCTACGCCTGCCTCCCGATTTGGACTTCCTGGGGATGTTCCACGGAGTTGATGAGCGGGTGCCGACCGAGTCTCTGGAGTTCGGCGCCCGCGTCCTGGACCGGTTTCTCGACAGGGCGTGAACGTCGGCATCACCCGGGCACTATATTGGCCGCCAATGACGGTGCGTCGTGTCGAGTACGAGGTGGAGCGAGTCCGGCTGGGCCGCCACCTCTCGCGCAACGCCGTTCGCCAGTTGCTCACCGACCACGCTGAGTACGGCGGCTGGGAACTCGCCCGGCTGCGGCGCTACCGAGATGGCACCCGGGATGCCTGGATCCGTCGCAAGATCATTCGCATGCCCGCCCGTACTTAACCCACCCGCGCAGCGTTTGGCCCGCCGGAGACATCGTCGAGCGCCGAGGCGATCTCGGCTGGCAGCGTCTGGCCTTCGACCGCGAGGGCCGGGGCCAGCTGGCCGGCGGTACGGGGGCCGAGCAGGGGAGCGGTGACGCCGGGAGCGTCGCGTACCCAGAGCAAGGCCACCTGGAGTGGGCTGAGATCTAGTCCTTCGGCCGCTCGGACGACCGCCTCGACCACGCCACGGCTGCGTGGCTCGAGATACGGCTCGACGAACCAGGCGAAGTGGTCGGTCGCCGCCCGCGATCCGCGTGGTGTGCCATTTCGGTACTGCCCGGTCAGCACCCCGCGGCCAAGTGGTGACCACGGAAAGAAGCCCATGCCGAAAGCTCGCACCGCGGGGAGCACCTCGACCTCGGCCCGTCGAGCGAGCAGGGAGTACTCGACCTGAGCACTCGCAATTGGCGTACGGCCCGGAAACGCTCGTTGCCAGGTGGCGGCCTGTGCGGTTTGCCAGCCCACGAAGTTCGACACCCCGCCATAGCGCACCCTGCCTGTCGAGACGGCGAAATCCATCGCATCCAGCGATTCTTCAATGGGAGCCTCGCCCCAGGCGTGGATCTGCCACAGATCGATGTAGTCGCTCTGGAGCCGTCGCAGCGACCCGTCAAGATCGCGAAGCAACGCGCGCCGCGATGTGTCGACGATGCGCTTGCCATCCCTGATCACAAACCCGGCTTTGGTGGCGATCACAACCTCGTCGCGGTTTCCGAGCTCTCGGACCAGCCTGCCGACAATGCGCTCGGCATCGCCAGCGCCGTACGCCGCGGCGGTGTCGATCAACATGCCTCCGGCATCACAAAACATCTCGAGCAGGGCATGAGCGTTCTCGGCCGGTGTGTCGCGGCCCCACGTCATCGTGCCAAGGCCGAGCCGCGAGACACGCAGCCCGCTGCACCCGACCTGCCGCGTTTCCATGGGGGAGACCCTAACGGCCTGCCCGGCTCTTTGCGCCTGCGCGTGGTAGACGCCAGCATCAAGGGGCGCCGCGCGAGCAGAGAGAAATACCTCGGCACTACCGTGTCTGGCATGCGCCTCGGGCTTAACCTCGGCTATCTGGTCGGATCCGATGATCCGCATGGGCAGTTGCGGCTGACCCAGCACGCTGAGGCCACGGGGTTCGCCGTGGTCTGGGCGTCCGAGGCGTATGGGGGAGACAGTCCCACTGTTCTCGCCTGGCTCGCTGCTCAGACTTCGAAGATCGATGTGGGCTCGGCGGTGATGCAGATTCCTGCCCGAACCCCTGCCATGACCGCAATGACCGCCGCCAGCCTCGATGTCTTGACAGGGGGCCGCTTTCGGCTGGGCCTTGGTGTGTCCGGACCTCAAGTCTCGGAGGGCTGGCATGGCGTACGGTTCGATAAGCCGCTGGCTCGAACGCGGGAGTACATCGCGGTGGTCAACAAAGCACTGTCGCGGTCGACGGTGGCCTTCAGCGGCGACCACTACCAGTTGCCGCTACCGGATGGGCCCGGCAAACCACTCAAGCTGACGATTGCCCCGATCAGCGAGCACATCCCGATCTATCTGGCGGCGGTTGGGCCGAAGAACCTCGAGCTTGCCGGTGAATTGGCTGACGGCTGGCTGGCCATCTTCTATGCCCCGGAGTTCGGGCCAGAGCAGCTGGACAACGTACGTTCCGGCCGCACTCGCGTCGGCAAGGGCCTCGACGGGTTCGACGTCGTTCCCAGCGTCCCACTGGTGGTGGGCGCCGAGCCCCGCAGCTGCGCCGATCAGGTCCGTGGCTATGCCGCGCTTTATCTGGGAGGCATGGGCAGTCGGGAAAGGAACTTTTACAACGAGCTGGCGGTGCGAATGGGTTTTGGCGAGGCCGCGGCAGTGGTCCAGGACCTGTTCTTGAGCCGGAGACAGCGGGACGCCATGGCGGCCGTTCCGTTCGAATTCATCGACCAGACCTCGTTACTGGGCGATCGGGATCGTATCGCCGAGCGTTTCCAGATGATGGCCGCATCTGGGGTGACAACGTGTGCGTTGGCGCCGCATGGAGGTTCTGTCGAGGAGAAGCTCAACGCCCTCACGGTGGCCGCCGAAGCACTGGAACGCTCCGGAGTTGGGTCCTAGTCGATCACCCGGCCGGCCAGCACGCTCACATCGGGGCCAATGGGCTCAGTACCCCTGTCAGCAACAAGACGACTACCAGCGCCGCCAAGGCAAGCCGATAGATCACGAACGGCAGAAACGTATGCGTGCTCACCCAACGCAGCAACCAGGCGATCACCGCATAGCCAATGACAAAGGAGATCACAGTGGCGAGTGCGATCGGACCCCAAGCCGGTGGCACCGGATCAGCGGAGATATCCGCCAGCTTGAACAGACCGGAGCCAACCACTGCTGGTATGGCCAGTAGGAAGGAGTACTTGGCTGCCGCCACTCGCTGGTAGCCGAGCGCTAGCCCACCGGCGATGGTTGCACCGGATCTCGAAACGCCTGGAATCAAGGCAAGGGACTGCACGAGCCCCAGGAAGATGCCGTGTCGCCAGGTGAGGGACTCCAATGGCCGGGCGTTCAGCGCCACCCTGTCAATCACCCCAATGATGATGCCGAAGCCGGCGAGCATCGCGGCCGTCGTCCAGAGGTTGCGCAGTCCATGATCAATTGCGTCCTGGAACACCAGACCGAGCACCACGATCGGGATCGAGCCAATGATCACCAGCCAGCCCAGCTTCGCCTCTGGATCGTTCCGCGGCAGCTTGCCGATCAACGCGAGTGTCCAACTCTTGATGATCAGCCAGATGTCTTTGCGGAAGAAGATGATCACGGCGCTCTCGGTGCCGAGCTGAGTGATCGCGGTGAACGCCGAGCCGGGGTCGCTGCCCCCAAAGGCCTGACCGATGATCGACTGATGGGCGCTGGAGGAGATGGGCAGAAACTCCGTCAGGCCCTGCACGATGCCAAGCACCAGTGCCTCCAGCCAGCCCATCGATACCGCTCCTCAGCCTCGCCCCGGCCCGCTTCGAGCGCGCGCACCCGGTCCACCGTAGAGGGTCCCGACACGACTACCCGGTCGCATGCAAGGCCCCGGCCGTGATCCACGCCACATCTGATCAACTGACTGGCGGCCAGGACGTGTAGAACTGTTCAAGTGACGATCCACCACAGCCACCCATTCGCGACAGGTGAGGAGGACCGGAACCCGCTCCGCCGTTTCCGCGGCCGGATGACGTCGCCAGTCAGCATCTGGGCGGCGGCCGGCGGTGGAAACCGAGCCGGCTGGACTCTTTCGTCGTTCCTGGTTGCCGACGGTGACCCTGGCGAGGTGATCGGGCTGGTTGACGAGGAGTCTGCGTTGGCCGATCTTCTGGCCGAGACCGCAACGGTGACGGTGAACCTGCTGGGGTGGGACCAGCGCAATTTGGCTGACGCATTTGCTGGAGCCGCTCCCGCGCCTGGCGGCCCTTTTGCCCTTGCCGCATGGACCGATACGGAATGGGGCCCGGCACTCCTCAACTCGCCAGGTTGGATCGGTGCCCGTCTGCGGCCCGACCCTGATCATGCAGGTTGGGGCCTGCTGCTCCGAGCAGTGGTCGAGCGGGTGGAGATCCAGGCGGATCCAACTGAGGACCTGTTGTGCTACGTACGCGGCCGATACCGCTCCCTCACTCTGTAGCCTCGGCGCCATGACCACGGTCTTGCTGATCCGTCACGGCAGAACTTCCGCGAACACCGCGGGGGTTCTCGCCGGGCGTGCGTCGGGAATCGCGCTCGACGCGGCTGGTGTTCAGCAAGCAGGCGACGTGGCCAGCCGCCTCGCGGGTGTGCCGCTACGAGCCGTCGTCACCTCACCGCTACGTCGCTGCCGTCAGACGGCCCAGGCGCTGATCGCGGCACAGTCCGACAGCTGTGTCCTTGCCGTCGAGCAGGGCCTGGTCGAATGTGGATACGGCGATTGGACCGGGAAGTCACTGCGTGAACTCAGCAAAGAGAAACTGTGGAGCGCGATCCAGCAGCAACCCTCAGCCGTCCGTTTTCCCGGTGGGGAAGCAATGTCGGAGATGTCCACGCGCGCGATCGCCGCGATCCGCGCCTGGAACGCGCGAATCGATGCTGAGCACGGAAGCGATGCCGTCTGGGCGGCGGTTTCGCATGGCGACCTGATCAAAGCGATCCTGGCCGACGCACTCGGCATGCACCTAGACAGCTTTCAGCGGATTGTTGTCGACCCAGCGTCTATATCGATTGTTCGCTACACCGCAGCCCGCCCGTACCTGATCACCGCCAATTCCACGACGGTCGATCTGGCCATGTTCTTGTCGCCTCCGCCCAAGAAAGCGCGCACCCGGCGACCAAAGTCATCTGACGATGCGCCCGTGGGAGGTGGCCTGGGCGCCGCGGACGTGGCCCTATAACCTTCCGTCGCCTGCCGTCAGGCCTCCCGGAATGCGCTAGGAGCACATTGCAGACTGACTTACCCTGTAACGCATGGCGATTCTGGTGCACCGCTACGACGCGCCCGATCGGTTCGTGGCGGGGACAGTTGGTCAGCCCGGAGAACGGACATTCTTCATCCAGGCTCGGGAGGGGAATCGCATTACCAGCGTGGCCTGCGAGAAACAGCAGGTTTCGGTATTGGCCGAACATCTGGATCGGGTGCTTGACGAGGTACTCAGGCGGAGTGCTGGCGCTGTTGACGTTCCGCCTGCAACACGCAAGGCGCGGGATACCGATCCTTTGGATGCGCCGATCAATGAAGAGTTCCGAGTTGGCACTATGACGATCGCCTGGGATCCGAGCATCCACCGCATCGTGATCGAGCTGTTCTCCAATGTCGATGTCGAGGAGGAGAGTACTCCGGAAGCACCGGCGTCCAGCGCCGAGGAGCCGGACGAGATCGAGGCCGACGAGGTCATCGTGGTCAAGCTCACCCCCTCATACGCGCGGGACTTCGTGGCGCGCGCTCAGGCCCTGGTGGCCGCTGGCCGACCATCTTGTCCGTTCTGCTTGCAGCCGATGGACCCGGATGGTCATGTCTGCCCTCGGGCTAACGGCTACCGTCGGCCGCTGTTCGACTGATTCCGCTTTGACTGTCGATGATCTTGGTCCGCTGAGCGAGGAGGGTGACGCTCGGCCGTCACACCCAGCATTGACTGTGGAGCTGGGGCAGGCAGAGCTGCAGATCACCGGCCGCCTGCTGCAAGCGTCGAACGCCACGTTCCTGGCCGAGTTGGAGGTGGACGGCGAACCGATCGAATGCGTCTACAAGCCGCTGGAGGGGGAGCGTCCGCTCTGGGACTTCCCACATCGCACCCTCGGCTTCCGGGAGGTGGCCGCGTACCAGGTGTCCCGGATCGGCGGGTTCGACTGCGTGCCAGTTACGGTGCTGGCGGACGGCCCGTTCGGGCCCGGATCTCTTCAGGTCTGGGTAGATGTCGACGAGTCGGCCACTGACAAGCTGGTTGATCTTGTGCCAAGCTCGGCCGTACCCAAGCAAGGCTGGTTTACCTCCGTGGAAGGCCTCGACGCGAACGATCGCCCAGTGTCGGTGATCCACGCCGACGTAGCGGACCTTCGGCTGCTCGCCGTCTTTGACGTCTTGATCAACAATGCCGATCGTAAGGGAGGCCACATTCTCTCCAGCGCCGGACGGGTGTTTGGAGTTGATCATGGACTGAGCTTCCATACTGATCACAAGCTACGGACGTTGTTGTGGGGTTGGGCTGGCTCGGAGCTGACGCTGGGAGAGCTCGCCGCGGTACGAAAGACTCGTGACGAGGCTCCCGACCAGCTCGGCACGCTGCTCAGTGATCGGGAAGTCGCAGCGCTCGTACACCGCGCAGAGCTGCTGCTCAGCCGACGGCGGCTGCCGCGCCCACGGGGCGAATGGCCATCGATCCCGTGGCCCCCGTTCTGAGTATCGGCTGTCTCACACCCGGATAGGGTGACGCCATGCAGGCTTGGAGCTCCCGTCCGGTGCCTTCGCTTCCGCAGTCATCGGCCGCTCCTCAGCCGCAGGCCTTCGACACCGCCAAACAAGAGCTCGTGTCCATCGGCCCGGCTACCGGAACAGCTGGCATCTACGTCTGCGGCATCACGCCCTACGACGCGACGCACATCGGCCACGCCAACACCTACATCGCCTTCGACTTACTCCACCGGGTTTGGCGCGATCGGGGGCTCGAGGTCAATTACGTTCAGAACATCACTGATATCGATGACCCGCTCTTGGAACGTGCGGCGGCCACCGGCACGAACTGGGCCGAACTCGCCAAGCAGCAGACCGAGCTCTATGGAGAGGACATGGCGGCACTCAATGTGCTGCCACCCCGGCATTATGTGGGAGCGGTCGAGTCGATGCCGTTGATCGTGGAGCTGATCGAGGAGCTGCAGCGACGCCAAGCCGTCTACCCCGTGCACGACAGCGAGTTCGAGGATCTGTACTTCGCACAGGCAAGTGACTCGGAGTTCGGGTCATTGGCCCACCTTTCCGAGGATGAGGCTGTTGCAATCTTTGCCGAGCGGGGCGGTGATCCGGATCGGCTGGGCAAGAAGGCTCCGTTGGACTGCCTGGTGTGGCGGCACGCACGGGAAGGGGAACCGAGCTGGCCGTCAGTGCTGGGCGCCGGACGCCCCGGGTGGCACATCGAGTGCACTGCCATTGCCCTGGACCTGCTCGGGGTCGGCTTCGATGTTCAGGCTGGTGGCAGCGATCTGATCTTCCCGCATCACGAGATGTGTGCGGCGCAGGGCCGTGTGGCCACCGATCAGCCATTCGCTCAGGCGTACCTGCACAGCGGCATGGTTGGCCTGGACGGCGAGAAGATGTCGAAGTCGAAGGGCAACCTGGTGTTCGTATCCTCCTTGCGTGCCTCAGGTGTGGACCCCATGGCGATCCGGCTTGCGTTGCTCGCACATCACTACCGTGACGATTGGGACTGGACCGATGAGCTGTTGGTCTCCGGCCAAGACCGTCTTCACCTGTGGCGCGAGGCGGTCCGGCTCGATGCCGGTCTGAATGCCGACGATGTAGTCGCCCAGGTGCGTGCCGCTCTCGTTCATGATCTTGATGCGCCGGCTGCGCTGGCTGCAGTCGATGCGTGGGCAGGAGCCTCGTTGGCGATCGACAGTGACGACGCTGAGGCGCCAGCGCTGGTCGCGCGTGCCTGCGACGCCCTCCTCGGCGTAGCGCTCTAGTCGGTCGGAGTAGAGTATGCGCGACGAGTTGAAAACTCGCGCGTGTACCGGGGTCGGTGTAAGTCCGAACCGGCGGTGATAGTCCGCGACCCCTCCGCCTCCAGCAGAGGGTTGATGTGGTGAAACTCCACGACCGACGGTGAAAGTCCGGATGGGAGGTTCACGCGAGTGCTACGTGTCGTGCACTGGTTGTGCGGCGATGTTGGCTCTTCCACCCCGGCATTCGTGCGACCGGATGAGTGGAGGGATCGATGGATCTCCAAGAAGTACTCCTGCGGTTGCTACAAGCCGAGCTCCATGTCGGTTCGAGCGTCATTTTGTGGCGGGAGATCATCGGCAACGGGTTCGGGTTGGCAAGCGCGCTACTGGGCATGTTTCGCAAAGTCGCCGCCTGGCCGGTCGGCATCGTGGGCAATGTCTTGTTGTTCACGGTCTTTGTCGGCTCCGCCATCGGCGGCGCATTCGACACCCCCCAGCAGCTGGACCTGTGGGGCCAGGCCGGCCGCCAGGTCTTCTTCATTATCGTCAGCGTGTACGGCTGGGTGCGTTGGTACCAGTACCGGAAGTCCCACGCTGGAGAGGGCGTCGGGGTACGCCCAAAGTGGGCCGGCGCGAACGGTCGCCTGCAGCTGCTGGTGGGCGCTCTGGCTCTCACCACGATCTTCTACTTCGTGCTGAGGGCGTTGGGTTCCTGGGGGCCGCTGGCCGATGCCTGGATCCTGACAGGGTCGATTCTGGCGACATACGGCATGGCGCGCGGTTGGGTCGAGTTCTGGTTGATCTGGATCGCGGTTGACCTGGTCGGCGTGCCGCTGCTCCTGCTCGCTGGGTACTACCCGTCGGCGATCATGTACATCGTCTATGGAGCATTCTGTGTAGTTGGCTTCATGACTTGGCTACGGATCGAACGTCGAGAGCGGGTTGAGGCGCCGCCTGGAGGCGTCGCGACTCCGGAGGTGGAAACCGTCGGCTGAGGTCACGACCGTTCATTAGGCTGGCCGCCGTGCCAGCTGCCAAATCCTTTGACGACCTCTTTGCTGAGCTCTCAGCGAAAGTTGCCGCTCACGACTCCAATTCCTCAACCGTTGCGCGCGTTGAGGCCGGCGTACACGAGATCGGCAAGAAGATCGTCGAGGAGGCGGCCGAGGTGTGGATGGCCGCTGAATTCCAGTCCAAGGACCAGGCGGCTACCGAGATCAGCCAACTGCTGTACCACATCCAGGTCTTGATGCTCGCCCTTGATCTTGACCTCGAAGACATTTACGAGCGTTTGTGAGGGGACACCTAGGATGAGGGCCGTGAATTCGACCCTGCCCGGCATGGAGAAGCCGCTGATCAAGGTGGCCGTGCCCAACAAGGGCTCATTGTCCGAACCTGCTGCCGAGATGCTGCGGGAGGCTGGTTACGCGCAGCGCTCAAGTGGGGAGCTGGCACTCCACGACGAAGTCAACGGCGTCGAGTTCTTCTATCTGCGCCCGCGCGATATTGCGGTCTATGTCGGTGAGGGCACCCTCGATGTCGGCATCACCGGTCGCGACATGTTGCTCGATTCCGGGGCGCACGCAACCGAGGTCATGCCGCTCGGGTTCGGCCGCAGCCGGTTCCGCTTTGCGGCGCCGCAGGGCAGTGCGATGTCGGTGGACCAGTTACATGATCTTCGGCTGGCGACGTCGTATCCCGGACTCGTTGCGTCCTACCTCCACGATCACGGCGTCAGTACCCGGCTCATTGCCTTGGATGGAGCCGTCGAAACCGCCATCCGACTCGGTGTTGCCGATGTCATCGCCGATGTCGTCGAGACAGGCACCACCTTGCGAGAGGCGGGCCTGGAGTTGTTCGGCGATCCGATCTTGCACTCCGAAGCGATCTTGATCCGCCGTACGGGCGCAGAACCGCCATCTGGCTTGGACCTACTGGAACGCCGGCTGAACGGAGTCTTGGTCGCCCGCAACTACGTCATGATGGATTACGACGTCACCGACGACCTTGTGGCGGAAGCATGCGCGATCACGCCTGGGCTTGAGTCGCCTACGGTGTCTCCTTTGGCGAAGGAAGGGTGGCGGGCGGTCCGGGCAATGGTGCCACGGGCAGATGCCCAGCAGATCATGGATGATCTGTGGGCTTTGGGGGCACGCGCGATTCTCGTCACCGACATCGCCGCATGCCGTATTTAGTGTCGTGACCAGTGGCTGACCACGGTCTCGACCAAAGCGTCTACGTGGCGCGACCCCACCGAGTGCGGGTGATAGCGATCATCGCAACGTTTGCTCTCTGCCTGATGACCGCGATCGGCTGGTTCTTGCTGCCGGCGGAGGTTCGAGCGCTGTTCACGGTGTCGCAGCGCTTAACCTTGCTCGGCGTTCTGGCGTTGCTGATCGTGGGGATGGTGGCTTTGGCAAGTAGCTACGTCCGCGCCGATGCGAACGGCCTTCGGATCCGCAACGGTCTGCGGGTTCATGCCGTGCCCTGGGATCGCGTCCACAAGATCATCCTCCGCCCCGGCGATCCCTGGGCGCTGTTGCTGATCACGCCTGCGGATGGTCGGCCCTTCCAGGCCGACTTGGATGCCGAGAAGCGGCAGCTCATGGGCATTCAGACGGTGGATGGGCTCCTAGCCAAGGCTGCGGTAAACGAGCTGAGGGGACGCCACCGCCGCTTCTTGGAAGCCCGCTAACGACGCTCTGACGCCGAAGCTGGCGTTACTCGATGCCGCGAGACTTGAGGAGCGCCTCGATCTCGGCCATCTCCTCGTCGATCGGTGGTGCACTCTGCCGCGTCTTGCTGGCTCCCTTCTTCGCCGGCAGTGCATTGCCGGTTGATTCGGCATTCACGGCCTTGTTCTTCTGCGACGACCGACGGCCGATCAGTCCGCCCACTACCCAGAGCACAATGCATAGGCCAAGCAGGGACAGACCGAACCAAACGGCTGGCGACAGAATGATCTTGGAAGCCCAGGTCCCGAAGGCAACGGTCGCGTTCCACAGCAACCTGAGAAGCCCGCTGAAGTACAGGGCGATCGGGGCAAGCGCCAGACCGACGCCTTGGATGACACGGCCCTTGTTTCCTCGGCGCCACGCAATACCGGTAGCAATCACGCCGAGCAGGCTGAGTCCAACACAGAGGGGGAGCAATACGGTGTCAACAGCAGGCATTAACCCAATGTGCCACGCCCGACAATGGGCGGCGATGGGGGAGAGCACCCGACTCCCCCCGACATTTCGGAATCGAGGTGAGGGCGTGGATCAGCAACGTCGGCTGGCAGCCTCCCCATTTCCTGGTGACACCGGGTCCGCGCGTGTCAGCACACGCCGTCTGATGGCCGCCGCGGCCGCTGAAGCCACTCCACAGGCCTACCTCCGGGCAGTTGCCGCGCTCTGTGGCGATCGACTGCTGGTACCGGTGGTGGCGACCGCTACTCGTCTGGGCAAAACCGTTGCTGGGCTCGCTTCGGATAAGGAGGCGGAGATGTCCGTAGTCACGCTCCAAGCGCAGGACGGCCGTAGAGCACTGCTGGCGTTCACCGGTCTCGATGCACTCCAGAGCTGGCAGCCAGATGCTCGCCCCGTGCCCGTGACAGTTGACCACGCAGCGCAGACCGCCCGGAATGAAGATCTCACTGCCATACTCGTCGATCTGGCGGGTCCGCATCCGCTGGTGATTGAAGGTGAGGTGCTCGGAGAGCTTGCTGGCGGCCACCGCCTTGTGGAGTTGGCCGAGGGCGAGTTCGGTTGGGTCGTCCCCGCTTCCGACTGAGAGCCGCACTTGGACGGCCTAGGCGGAATAGATCATCGGAGCCAAGCGTTTGAGGAGCGGTCGAAGATGATGCCTTATGTGGCCAATCTGGCCCGCGGTGATATCTTGACTGCGACCGATTCAGTCGTGCACTGAATCCGCAAGTGGAGACCTGATCTCCCACCTGTACAGCGTCCACCAAGACAGTTGTCGGGTTGGTCTGTGAGGATGGCGCTGGTCCATCCTTGCGGGTTTCGGGGTCTTCGCGTGGGCGGAGACCCTTAATTGTTTGGGTCTCCCGCTGTGGATTCGGTGCCCCCTGGTTGGTCAACTCACTACAACCAACTGGAGGACATATCAGCACCGAACCGCGAATCAACGATCGAATTCGCGTCCCGGAGGTCCGGCTTGTCGGACCGGCCGGGGAGCAGGTCGGCATCGTACGCATCGAGGACGCGTTGCGCTTGGCGCGGGAAGCCGAGCTCGACTTGGTAGAAGTCGCGCCGATGGCGCGGCCGCCAGTCGTCAAGCTCATGGACTACGGCAAATTCAAGTACGAGAACGCTCAGAAGGCGCGCGAGAGCCGACGCCACCAAACCAACACAGTGATCAAGGAAATGAAGCTGCGGCCGAAGATCGACAGCCACGACTACGAGACCAAAAAGGGTCACGTCGTACGGTTCCTGAAAGCGGGCGATAAGGTCAAGATCACGATCATGTTCCGAGGACGCGAGCAATCGCGGCCCGAGCTTGGCTACAACCTGTTGAAGAAGTTGGCGTCCGACGTTGACGAGTACGGCTACGTCGAGTCCTCACCTAAGCAGGATGGTCGGAACATGTTGATGGTCCTCGGTCCACTCAAGAAGAAGACCGAGGCCCGTGCCGAGGTGAAGGCCGAACGTGATCGCCGCGCTGCTGAACGACTGGCCGACGCGCAGGCGGAGCGGACTGAACAGGCAGATCGTCGTGCCCAGGCTGCCGCCCAGCCGGCTGCGAAGAAACGTCGCGGACCAGCCGACAACCTCGATCCAGACATGGACCTGGGTTAGCTCATCGCTTGCGCCCGATCACAGCAACACATCGAGAAGAAATGGATCCACGATGCCGAAGATGAAGTCGCACTCCGGTGCCAAGAAGCGGTTCAGGTTCACCGGGACGGGCAAGGTCATGCGCCGTCAGGCGGGCAAGATGCACCTGAACGAGCACAAGCCGAGCACCCGCACCCGACGGCTCGATGGCGACGTCGTGCTGGCGCCGGGCGACGCCGCCAAGGCCAAGAAGCTGCTCGGCAAGAGTTCCTGAGCCTGATTCCCCAAGAACACATAAGGAGTAATTGCGATGGCACGCGTCAAGCGCTCCGTCAATGCACACAAGAAGCGCCGCGAGGTTCTCGGACAAGCGTCCGGCTACCGGGGTCAGCGTTCTCGCTTGTACCGCAAGGCGAAGGAGCAGGTCACCCATTCGCTGGTGTACGCCTACCGGGACCGCCGCGCGCGCAAGGGCGACTTCCGCAAGCTGTGGATTCAACGGATCAACGCTGCTGCTCGCGCGGAAGGGATGACGTACAACCGCTTCATCTCCGGTCTCAAAGCTGCTGGGATTGAGGTGGATCGCAAGATCCTCGCCGATCTCGCGGTGACAGACCCCGCGGCTTTCACGGCACTAGTTGAGGTGGCCAAGGCGAACGCACCCTCCGCCGACGCTACCGCCGCCTGAGGTCGCACCGTCTGGAGAGACACCGTTGCCCCAGGATCGGCGCCGTCTGTGAGCCGGCTCGAGGCGGTTGATCTTCCCGCTGCCTCGCAAGGCATGCTGCGAGCTGCCCGCCGCCTGTTGCGTCGAAAGGAACGCCAGTCGGCTCGTCGTTTCCTTGCCGAGGGTCGCCAAGCCACCTCGGAGGCACTGCGCCGGGAGGGCACGGTCCTCGAGTTGATCGTGGCCGACGACAGTGTTGGCCGTCATGGCGATCTGCTCACCGCCGCATCCGAGGCCGGGATTTCAATCGCTGTAGCGCCCACGCGCGCAATCACCGAGTTGTCTGGAACGGTCACTCCGCAGGGACTGGTTGCGGTCTGTCAGATGGTCGACATGCCAACTGATAAGGCGCTGGCCGGCACGCCTCGGCTAGTGGTGCTCTGTGATCAGATCCGCGATCCAGGCAATCTCGGCACTGTGATCAGATGTGCCGACGGGTTCGGCGCTAACGCGGTTCTGGTCAGCCGGGACTCCGTCGATGTCTATAACCCGAAAACGGTACGCGCGAGTGTCGGAAGTCTTTTCCATCTGCCGCTTGCGGTTGAGGTCAGCCTGGCTGAAGCGGTTGGGCGGGGCCGCGACTCAGGCCTCCAGGTTTTCGGCACCGACGCCGCTGCACCATGCACGATCAATGACCTCGCCCGATCGGGCGAGCTGGCCCGACCCACTCTGTGGGTGATGGGCAACGAGGCATGGGGGTTGCAGCCAGACGACGCCGCACTGCTGGACCGGCTGATCGCTCTGCCGATCTATGGGCGTGCCGAGAGCCTCAACCTTTCGACCGCCGCAGCCGTCTTCCTCTACGCCTCGGCCACCGCTCAGAACGCCGACTTGTCAGAACCCAGTTGACCTATAGCTCAACCTGGGTTCTGACAAGTCGACCTGAGGTTAAAGGGTCCACTCACTAAACCTCGTGGCAGTGTTCGAACATCGTTCCTAGACTGTCCCAGGCGCACCGTGCGTCACAGTCCACCCGCTAGGGGAGCCATGTCCGGGCCGAACACCAGCTACGACCCCGTTCAGGTCACGCCGCTGAATGCAGCGAGTGTTGACGCGATGGTGGCTGAGGCGCTGGCGGCGTTCGTGGCCGCGACTTCCATGGCTGATCTCAAACAGGCCAGGCTGGCACACGCCGCCGACCGCTCGCCGATCGCCATCGCCAACCGGGAGATCGGCGCCCTGCCGCCTCAGGCCCGCAAAGAGGCCGGCGCCCGAGTGGGTCGTGCCCGCGGGACGATCAACGAGGCGCTCAAGGCCCGCGAGCAGGAGATCAAAGCGGCCGAGCTCGCCCGCATCATGGTGGATGAGCGGGTCGATGTGACGTTGCCAGTCCAGACCCAACCGGTCGGTGCAGTTCACCCGATCACCGCGTTGATGAACCTGATGGAAGACGTCTTCATCGCGATGGGCTGGGAGGTTGCCGAGGGTCCGGAGCTCGAAGCCGAGTGGCTCAACTTCGACGCGCTCAACTTCATTCCTGATCATCCGGCTCGCACGATGCAGGACACGCTGTTCGTCGAGCCCGACGAGGGCGGCATCGTGTTGCGGACCCACACCTCGCCCGTCCAAGCTCGGGCCATGCTGACTCGCGAGCTGCCGATCTACGTCGTCTGTCCCGGCCGGGTTTACCGGTCCGACGAGTACGACGCAACGCATCTGCCGGTCTTCCACCAGATCGAGGGACTTGCGGTAGACAAGGGCATCACTCTGGGTCATTTGCGCGGAACTCTTGATCATTTCGCACGCGCCATGTTCGGTGAGACGCGTACCCGGATGCGACCTAACTACTTCCCGTTCACTGAGCCGTCGGCTGAGGTCGACCTGGAATGCTTCGTTTGCCACGGCGCCTCAGTCGGGAATCCCGACAACCCCTGTCGCACCTGCAAGAGCGAAGGCTGGATTGAGTGGGGTGGCTGCGGCGTCGTCAATCCCCGCGTGTTGCATGCCTGCGGCGTGGATACCGACATCTATTCCGGCTTCGCCTTCGGCATGGGCGTCGACCGCACTCTGATGTTCCGCAACAACGCCGAGGACATGCGCGACATGATCGAAGGAGACGTGCGTTTCAGCCGCTCTTTGCTGGGGACCGCGAGGTGAGGACCCCACTGAGCTGGCTGCGCGAGTACGCCGCCCTACCTGATGATCTTGACGGTCGTACTCTCGCCGAAGCGCTGATCAGAGCGGGCCTGGAGGTCGAGACCGTCGATCAGGTTGGGGCCGAGATCACCGGTCCGCTGGTGATCGGCAAGGTGTTGGCGTACGAAGTCGAGGTCCACTCCAACGGCAAGTCGATCCGCTGGTGCCAAGTCGATGTTGGTCCGCACAACGACGATTCTGGCTCCCGCAGCGTCGTATGCGGTGCGCACAACTTCGAGGTCGGCGATTCTGTCGTCGTTGCCCTGCCCGGCACCGTCTTGCCCGGCGGCTTCGGCATCTCAGCGCGCAAGACCTACGGCCACGTCTCCGACGGCATGATCTGCTCGGCCAAGGAGCTGGGTCTGGGTGATGATCATTCTGGGATCCTGGTTCTCGACGAATCAAATCTGGAATCAGGCACCGATGCTGCACCTGTGCTGCACCTACGCGATGAGGTGCTCGAGATCGCAGTCACCCCGGATCGTGGCTACTGCCTCTCGTTGCGCGGCATCGCTCGCGAGTCGGCCCAAGCTCTCGAGGTGGCATTCAACGATCCGGTGGACCGTGTGGTGCCAGTCGAAACTGTGAACGGTCATCCCGTAGAGCTCCACTCGGAGTCGTGCCCGCTCTTCGTGGCACTTACCGTCACCGGTATCGATCCCGGCCGGCCGACGCCGCGCTGGCTTGCCCGTCGCGTGCAGCTGGCGGGTATGCGCTCCATCTCCTTGGCAGTCGACATCACCAACTATGTGATGTTGGAGACTGGTCAGCCCATCCATGCCTACGACGCCGACCTGCTCGATGGCCCCATCGTCGTGCGCAAGGCCGCCGAGGGCGAGAAGCTGACGACCCTGGACGACGTGGTCCGTCCGTTGCATCCCGACGATCTCTTGATCACCGACACCTCCGGACCCATCGGCCTCGCGGGTGTCATGGGCGGCGCCACTACTGAGCTCTCTCTGGGCACGCGCAATGTGGTGATCGAGGCAGCACACTTCGAGGCGATGACGATCGCACGCACCTCGCGACGTCACAAGTTGTCGTCGGAGGCTTCCCGGCGTTTCGAGCGTGGGGTTGACCCGCAGGCTAGCTACGCAGGCGCACATCGAGTGGCGGAACTTCTCGTGGCGCACGCTGGTGGCACGCTGCTCCCGGCGGAGACGGTGCGCGGCGTCGTGCCTCCGCGGCCCAGCACCACCATCGCTGACACGCTGCCGGCGCAGATTCTCGGCACCGAGGTCGATCACACATCGGTGGTGCACCTGCTGCAGGCTATCGGTGCCACCGTCGCTGACGGCGACGACAGCCTGACGATCACCCCACCGAGCTGGCGGCCGGATCTGAACGATCCCTACGACTACGTGGAAGAGGTTGGCCGGCTGATCGGCTTCGAGACCATCGAACCGGTTGTCCCAACCGCGCCACTCGGCCGCGGGCTGACCAGAAGTCAGCGGGCGCGGCGCGCCATCAACCTTGTGCTGGCCGCTCGCGGTTTCGTCGAGATACTGAGCTTCCCTTTTGCCTCGACCACAGAGCTGGATCTGATGGGGATACCAGCTGGCGACCAGCGTCGCCGGCTGAACAAGATCGTCAATCCGCTGTCGGAAGCCACTCCCTACTTACGCACCTCGATACTGCCCGGGCTGTTCGCGGCTGCGGCGCGAAACCGCAGTCGCGGCAACGACGACCTGGCTCTTTTCGAGGTGGGTTCGGTGTTCTTCGCCAACGACCCGCTGGTTGCCGCGCCCCGACCGCCGGTGACACAGCGACCGTCCGCGGAGGAGCTGGCTGCGCTAGATCGTGCGCTCGGACAGCAACCCCGACACCTCGGAGCGGTGGTTACCGGTCAGTGGGTTCCGGAAGGGTGGGAGGGGCCGGGGATCCCCGCAGGCTGGCAGCAGGCCATCGCATTCGTCGAGGCAGCCGCTGCTGCGATCGGATCTGCGATTGGACCGCCGGGCGGCAGAGTACTCACCGTGGCATCCGGGGCGGTGTGCCCAGTTCATGCTGCCGACAGGCGAGGCGATTGGCTATGCCGGTGAGCTGCACCCGGAGGTCTGTGTGGCGTTTGGCCTACCGGCTCGGGCTGCTGCTGCTGAGATCGATCTTGATGCGCTGATTGCCGCGGCGCCGGCCAGCGGCGACATCCCGATGATCTCTGGCTTCCCGGTGGCTAAAGAGGATGTGGCCTTGATCGTCGACCACGAAGTGCCTGCCGCTGCGGTGGAACGGGCGCTGCGAACAGGAGCCGGACCACTGCTCGAGTCGGTGTGGCTCTTCGACGTTTACACCGGCCCCCAGATCGGTGAGGGGAAGAAGTCGCTGGCTTATGCCCTCCGGTTCCGGGCTCCGGACCGTACCCTTACCGACGCCGAAGCGGCCGCCGCGCGAGATGCTGCGGTTGCCACGGCCGCTGCGCTTACGGGGGCGGTCCAGCGCACGGTCTAGCCACAGGCGATCAGAATCCGGGCGAGGGTCTACCTCTGTTGACCGACCGAGTCATTGAGTGGCTACATCGGAGCGAATCTGATCTCCGATTCGCAGTGCGCGGCGAGCGCTGCAAGCTCACCAGGATCGCTGGTGAGGATAAGCGACTGGGCGTGCTCTGCAGCAAGTGCGACGACGATCGCGTCGGTCACCGATATGGTGGCGGCGCGTCCGGTTTTCGTACGGATATGCGCCGCTACGCGGGCCAGCGGCTCGGTCACGTTCCAGATCTGGCACAGCTTGAGCAGCCGGTTGACGTGGAAGTCTCGGCGATGGTCGCCGGTGAGGATCTCGGTCAGAACGACTGCTGGTACGTGGGCTGGCCAGAGCCGACCATCCCTGAGCGTTTGGAGGCGTTCTGGCCGCCGCAGGAGGCCGGTCACTCCGCCGCTGTCCAGGATGACAGCGGTCATGCCGCGCCAGGATGCCGGTCAGATACGGGCGGCGCGGCCAGGGCGGCGTCTAGCCAGGCGTGGCCCTCGGCCGCCGCCTCTTCAGTAATTGGTCCGCGCTCCGCCTCAAGCTCAGCGAGGTAGGCATCGAGTTCTGCCCTCTTGGCAAGCCGATTGAGCTCTTCGGCCAGGGCTGCGGTCGCTATCCGGGAGATGTTGAGTCGCGCCTCGCGTGCTCGGACTATCACCTCATCGGGAACGGTAATGTTCACACGTGCCATGCGCATAGAATACACATCATGCCTGCCACAGCACGCTAGCCGAGCGCTCCATCCCCTCCCGAGAGCCTCAGACGCCAAGTCTTGAGACGCCGAGTGCATGAAGTTGTCAGTCATGGCATACTCATGCGGATGGGTGTGAGGGTTGCGGTAGTAGGTGCTACTGGGTATGCAGGCGGAGAGTTGCTTCGGCTGCTACTCGCACATCCCCAGGTGGAGATCGGGGCCGTGACGGCAAACGCCAATGCCGGAACACTGCTGGGCCAGCATCATCCACAGCTGACTCCGATGGGAGATCGCGTGGTGGCCGAGACATCGTCGGAGGTGCTGACCGATCACGATGTGGTCTTCCTCGCTCTGCCACACGGAGCTTCCGGTGAAGTCGCGGCGCAACTGGACATGGACACCCTGGTGATCGACTGCGGGGCCGATTTTCGACTTTCCGAGGCTGAGCTGTGGCAGAAGTTCTACCAGTCGCCTCACGCCGGTACTTGGCCGTACGGGCTGCCTGAGCTACCCGGACAACGGGACAAGCTGGCAGGAGCCCGAGCAATTGCCGTTCCCGGGTGTTACCCGACCGCAGCAACTCTCGCGCTGCTGCCGGCGATCACTCACGGCCTGACAACTGCGCAGGACGTGGTCATCGTGGCAGCCAGCGGTCCCTCAGGTGCGGGCCGCTCGCTCAAGCCGCATCTGCTTGGCGCCGAGCTGATGGGGTCGGCGAGTGCCTACGCAGTGGGCGGGGTACATCGTCACACGCCTGAGCTGCTGCAGAACTTCGCGGCCTGCGGCGCTCCAGCGCCATCGGTGTCATTCACCCCGGTGCTGGTTCCGATGTCACGTGGAATCCTGGCGACCTGCACGGCTCCGCTGGTGAGGACGGGAGTCTCTGACGAAGAGACCTACGCGTCCTATGTAGAGGCGTACGCGGACGAGCCGTTCGTCCATCTGTTGCCGGAAGGCCAATGGCCGCAGACCAAGTCCGTGCTCGGATCGAATGCGGTTCACGTGCAGGTGACAGTTGATCATGATGCAGGCCGGCTCGTGGCCGTCGCGGTTTTGGACAACCTGACCAAGGGGACGGCCGGCGCCGCTGTGCAGTGCATGAATCTGGCGCTTGGCCTTCCGGAGACCACCGGTCTCTCAACCGTAGGTGTGGCACCGTGAGCGTGACTGCGGCCGCGGGCTTCCTTGCCTCCGGGTTGGTGGCGGGTCTGAAGAGCAGTGGTGGAAAGGATCTGGCACTGGTGCTCAACACCGGCCCAGACCACGCGGCGGCCGGTGTCTTCACCAGCAATCGAGTCAAGGCGGCGCCGGTGATCTGGTCCCAGGAGGTGTTGGGCGACGGCCGGCTACGGGCAGTGATCGTGAACTCCGGGGGAGCCAACGCCTGCACTGGGCCGGCGGGCTTTGCTGATACACATCGCACAGCTGAGGCTGTTGCGGGCGCCCTTCGACAGGCTCAGGACGCAGATGGGTTAGCGCAGAGTTCAGCCGTCGGCGCAATCGATGTCGCCGTCTGTTCGACGGGCTTGATTGGGGTACGGCTGCCGATGGGCAAGCTGACGGCCGGAATCACCAAGCTGGTTCCCATGCTCAGCGACGACGGCGGGCAGGCAGCCGCCGAGGCGATCATGACCACAGATTCGGTGCCGAAGCAGGCGAACTTCGCCGATGAGGGCTGGTCGATCGGTGGCATGGCTAAGGGAGCCGGCATGCTTGCTCCGGGCCTGGCTACCATGCTCGTGATACTCACCACCGATGCGATTGTCGATCAAGACCTGCTTCATGATCAGCTCGCGAGCGCCTGCCAGCGGAGCTTCGATCGGATAGACAGCGACGGTTGCATGTCAACCAACGACGCGGTGATCTTGATGAGCAGCGGCGCCTCCGGAGTCCGGCCAACTGCAACCGATTTCCAAGGTGCACTGAATGAGACCTGTCAGGATCTTGCCGGGCAGCTGCTAGCCGACGCGGAGGGCGCTGCGCACACCATCGCCATCGACGTACGCCACGCGGCGTCGGAGGACGATGCGGTTGATGTCGGTCGAGCCATTGCGCGCAGCAACCTCTTCAAGTGCGCTGTGTTCGGCCAAGATCCTAACTGGGGCAGAGTGCTGGCTGCCATCGGAACCACCGCTGCCGACTTCGAGCCGGACCGCATCGACGTCGCTTTCAACGGTGTGCAGGTGTGCCGGGACGGCTCCATTGGCGACCCTCGCGAACTCGTCGACCTCAGCGGGCATGATGTGCACGTCGACGTCGATCTGCGCAACGGCCACCACTCCGCCACCATCTGGACCAACGATCTGACCTACGACTACGTCAAAGAGAACGCGGAGTACGCGACATGAACCCCCACCCTCAGTCGCCGCAATCTGAAGCCCGCCCCCTGTCGCTGGTGGAAAAAGCGTCGATCCTGACTGAAACCCTGCCGTGGCTGGAGACCTATGCAGGCAGGATCGTCGTAATCAAGTACGGCGGAAACGCCATGATCGACAATGATCTCAAACGGGCCTTCGCACAGGACATCGTCTTTATGAAGCGCTGTGGCATCCATCCCGTTGTCGTCCACGGAGGCGGACCCCAGATCTCCACGATGCTCTCCAGACTCGGCATCGCCTCGGAGTTTCGCGGCGGCCTTCGGGTCACCACTCCCGAGGCGATGGAGGTGGTACGCATGGTGTTGGTCGGTCAGGTCGGCCGGGACTTGGTTGGACTGATCAACAGCCACAGCACTCTTGCGGTTGGACTATCCGGGGAAGATGGTGGGCTGTTCGTCGCCGAGCGACGGGGCACCGTCGTGGATGGTGCTGAAGTTGATCTTGGCCTGGTGGGCGATGTGGTCTCAGTACGCACCGAGGCCGTCGAAGGACTGATCAACTCAGGCAGCGTGCCGGTGGTCGCCAGCATCGCACCCGACCACGACGGCGTTGTCCACAACGTCAATGCCGATACCGCGGCCGCCGCACTGGCCGTAGCGCTTAAAGCTGAGCGGTTGGTGGTGTTGACCGACGTTGAAGGTCTCTACCGCGACTGGCCAAACAGCAGCGAGGTGATCACTGAGCTGTCAGCAACCGAGCTCCGCCAGCTGGTGCCCAATCTGGAAGCAGGCATGGTGCCGAAAATGGAGGCCTGCTTGCGGGCTGTCGAGGGCGGCCTGACGCGGGCCACCGTGGTCGATGGGCGAGTTCCACATGCGCTGCTCCTGGAGATCTTTACCAACGTCGGCATTGGCACCATGGTCACCCAAGACGGACTGATCCGGCTTGGCAGCCGGGTGTTCTCCCGCGATCAAGGCATCCCGCCACACGAATACGGCAACGGCGAGTTTCAGGGGATGCGGTCATGACCGCCGATGCCACGACCATAAGTCACGAGCTGTCCGGCCTGGGATCCTCAGCCGCTGTGCTGGAGGCGTACTCCGAGTATGTGATGAATACGTTCGGCCCGCCAAAGCGTGTATTCGTCCGAGGGGAGGCCTGCTACCTCTGGGACGCCGACGGGCGGCGCTACCTCGACCTGCTCTCTGGTTTGGCAGTCAACGCGCTCGGTCACGCGCATCCGACGGTGCTGGCTGCCGTGACGGGTCAGATCGCCACGCTCGGACACGTCTCGAACTTCTTCGCCACCCCGGCCCAGGTCGCCCTGGCCGCTCGCCTGAGCAGCATGACAGGCGCCGACGATGCGAAGGTCTTCTACACCAACTCTGGGACCGAAGCCAACGAGGCGGCATTCAAGATCACCCGGATGACGGGACGTAGCACGATCATCTCAACCGAGGGCGCGTTTCACGGACGCTCCATGGGTGCTCTGGCGCTGACCCACAATCCCAAGTACCGCACACCGTTCGAGCCGCTGCCCAGCGAGGTGATCTTCGTGCCATACGGCGATGTCGAAGCGCTAGCCTCTGTGGTCGACCAGACGGTAGCCGCAGTCGTCCTCGAACCGATCCAGGGCGAAAACGGCGTGGTGATGCCACCTGACGGTTACCTCGCGAAGGCGCGGGAGATCTGCGATCAGCAGGGCGCCCTGCTGTGGATGGACGAGGTCCAGACCGGAATGGGCCGCTGCGGCAGCTGGCTCGTCCATGTGGACGAGGGCGTTACAGCCGACATTGTTACCGTGGCCAAGGGCCTGGGCAATGGGTTTCCCATCGGAGCCTGCATTGCGACCGGATCGACTTCGCGACTGCTGGGTCCGGGCAGCCACGGCAGCACTTTTGGTGGCAATCCTGTGGCTGCTATTGCGGGGTTGGCCGTGATAGCGGTGATCGAGCGTGACGGCCTCCTTGATCACGCCAAGGCCTTGGGTGATCATGTCGCGGCAGCGATCACGGGGCTTCGTCATCCCTTGATCACCGGCGTACGCGGTCGCGGTCTGTTGCGAGCAGTGATCTTGGCCGAGCCGATCGCGGCTGCCGTGGTCGATGCTGCGCTCTCGGCCGGCTTTGTGATCAACGCCCCGCGACCTGAAGTATTGCGCCTGGCGCCACCGCTGATCATCAGCGCCGCCGAGATCGACAGCTTCATCAGTTTGCTGCCGTCTCTTCTCGACAAAGCCGCTGAGGAGGCAACATGAGGCACTTCCTGAGAGACGATGATCTCAGCGCAGCTGAGCAGCTCGCGATCTTGGATCTGGCCGACACCCTCAAAGCTGAGCCGTACTCGCTGCGCCCGTTCACCGGGCCGCGGACGGTGGCGGTGCTGTTCGACAAGCCATCGACCCGCACCAGGATCTCCTTCGAAGTTGCGATTGCCGAGCTGGGTGGTCACCCGATGATCATGGAGGCCGCGCTGTCTCAGCTCGGCCGGGGCGAGTCGATCAGCGACACGGCGCGAGTGCTCGGGCGCCATGTGGCCGCAATCGTCTGGCGCACCTCAGGCCAAGAGCGGTTGCAGGAGATGGCGGATCATGCCGGCGTTCCGGTGATCAACGGGCTGACAGACCAATATCACCCGTGCCAAGTGCTGGCAGACCTACAGACCATTCGAGAGCACAAGCATCAGCTAGCCGGCCTGACGCTGGCTTATGTCGGGGACGGTGCGAACAACATGGCGCATTCGTATCTGCTTGCCGGCAGTCTGGCGGGGATGCACGTCCGGATCGGCGCTCCGCCTGCCTTTCAGCCAGACCCCCAGATTGTCAATAGGGCACAGCACCTGGCGAGCAGCTCCGGAGGAAGCGTGCAGGTGCTTCAGGAGGCCAAGGAAGCGGTGCTAGACGCGGATGTGGTCGCGACTGATACCTGGATCTCCATGGGTCACGAAGACTCTCGCCGTGATCGTGAAGCGATCTTCGTTCCGTATGCGGTGACCACGGCGCTGCTGGATTTCGCCGATCGGGAGGCGATCGTGCTGCACTGCCTGCCGGCCTATCGCGGCAAGGAGATCGACGCTGCGGTGATCGACGGGGCGCAATCGGTCGTCTGGGACGAGGCGGAAAACCGCAGGCACGCGCAGAAGGCGCTCCTGGCCTTCCTCGATGAGCAAGCAAGGGTGGACAACTGATGTCGACGTACGCCCGGGCACCACGTCACAACAAGGGAGGCCGACCCCCCTTGAACGCTTCAAAAAGCGTGATGAGCAAGACTGCCCGGCACGCCAAGATCATCACGTTGCTGGAGCAGCACGAGGTGCGATCGCAGAACGAGCTGGCCGAGCTGCTGGCCGACGACGGAGTTCAGGTCACCCAGGGCACGCTGTCTCGCGATCTTGTTGAGATCGGCGCCCTGCGGGTACGCAGCTTCGGTGGGCACCTGGTCTATGCGGTGCCGGGTGAGGGGGGCGACCGAACGCCGCACGTCGGCGAATTCGCCAGCTTCGAAGGGCGGTTGGCCAGGTTGTGTGGGGAAGTCCTGGTATCTGCAGAGGCCTCGGCGAACCTCGTTGTGCTCCGTACCCCACCGGGTGCTGCGCAGTACTTCGCCTCGGCAGTTGATCGAGTCGGCTGGGAAGCCATCCTGGGCACCATCGCCGGCGACGACACCATCTTGCTGATCACCCGGAGCCCCAACGGTGGCAGCGACATCGCGCAACAGTTTTTGATCATGAGCCGAACCGGCAAGCCGGTCGGTGGCTCAGCCCTCGATTCCAACAACAGTGAGAAGGATGAACTCAAATGAGCGATCGGATTGTGCTGGCGTACTCCGGCGGCCTCGACACCAGTGTCTGCATCGGCTGGTTGGCCGAGGAAACAGGTCGAGAGGTGGTCGCCGTAGCCGTTGATGTCGGGCAGGGTGAGGAAGACATGGAGGTCATTCGCCAGCGCGCTTTGGATTGTGGAGCGGTCGAGGCGGTGGTCGTTGATGCCAAGGACGAGTTCGCCGAGGACTTTTGCCGCCCAGCCCTGCGCGCCAACGCGCTGTACATGGATCGTTATCCACTGGTCAGCGCATTGTCTCGTCCGCTGATCGTGCGGCACCTTGCTGAAGCGGCCAGGCAGCACGGAGCATCGGTGGTCTCGCATGGCTGCACCGGCAAAGGCAATGATCAAGTACGTTTCGAGGTCGGCATTGCCAATCTCGCGCCCGAGCTATCGGTGATCGCTCCCGTTCGGGACTATGCCTGGACTCGCGAAAAGGCCATCGGGTACGCCGAGGACAGAGGCCTTCCGATCATGCAGAGCAAATCCTCTCCGTACTCGATCGACCAGAATGTCTGGGGCCGCGCGGTGGAGACTGGCTTCCTGGAGGACATCTGGAATGCGCCTATCGAGGACGTCTACGCCTACACCGCCGACCCTGCAATACCGCGGCAGCCCGACGAGGTCACGATCACGTTCGAGGCTGGCAATCCGATAGCGATCGACAACGAAAAGGTCTCCATGCTGCAAGCCATCCAGATCCTCAACGAGCGCGCTGGCGTGCAGGGGATAGGTCGGCTCGACATGGTGGAGGACAGGCTCGTCGGCATCAAGAGCCGCGAGGTCTACGAAGCGCCCGGCGCGATCACCCTGATCACCGCTCACATGGAACTGGAGAACGTCACTGTTGAGCGAGAGCTCGCCCGCTACAAGCGCGGCATCGATCAGCGCTGGGGCGAGCTGGTCTATGACGGCCAGTGGTATTCGCCCCTGAAGCGGGCGCTGGACATCTTCATCGACGAGGCACAGCAGTCCGTCAGTGGTGAGATCCGGATGATCTTGCATGGCGGAAAGGCCACCGTTACGGGCCGCCGTAGCGACACGAGCCTCTATGACTTCAACCTCGCCACCTACGACGAGGGCGATAGGTTTGATCAGTCTCAGGCCCGTGGCTTCATCGGTATCTATGGCATGTCGAGCAAGCTGGCCGCGCGTCGGGACGCGAGCCTTTCTTGACCTCGGAGAGGCCGTCCCACCACCCATCTGCACCCCATGATCATGGGGGCCGGCTGTGGGGCGGCCGGTTCGGCGGCGGCCCTGCCGAGGCGCTGTTCGCACTGAGCCGGTCGACGCATTTCGACTGGAGACTTGCGCCGTACGACGTGGACGGGTCGCGAGCGCATGCCAAGGCCCTGCATCGAGCTGAACTGCTGACCGATGACGAGCTCGCCGCGATGATCGAGGGCCTCGGCGCGCTGGGCTCTGAGGTGGCCTCCGGAGTCTTCCGGCCGGCCCATACCGACGAGGACGTGCACGGCGCGCTGGAGCGGCGACTGGTTGAGCTGGTTGGAACCGAGCTGGGCGGCCGACTGCGCGCGGGCCGCTCCCGCAATGACCAGATCGCGACCTTGATCAGGATGTATCTGCGCGATGCACTGCGGACGGTGACTGCCGGCCTGAGCAACGTTGTCAGCGCATTGCGCGATCAGGCGCGTGATCATCTTGGGGTTGCCATGCCCGGTCGTACCCATTTGCAGCACGCGCAGCCGGTGCTGCTGTCGCACCATCTGCTCGCACACGCCTGGCCGCTGCTGCGGAATTGCGATCGCATTCGTGATCTTGACCGTCGGCTTGCGGTCAGCCCGTACGGTTCGGCCGCCTTGGCCGGCACCTCACTTGGCCTGGATCCTCACTTGGTAGCACTGGAGCTCGGGTTTGAGGACAGCGTGGCCAACTCAATTGATGGCACCGCTTCGCGCGATCTGGTGATTGAGGCTGCGTACATCTGTGCTCAGATTGCTGTCGATCTCTCCCGGCTGAGCGAGGACGTGATCATCTGGGTGACCCATGAGTTTGGCTTTGCGACCTTGGCCGACGAGTGGTCGACCGGATCGAGCATCATGCCGCAAAAGAAGAACCCCGACGTCGCCGAGCTGGCGCGAGGCAAGGCCGGACGATTGATCGGCAATGTGACAGGGCTGCTGGCGACTCTGAAAGGGTTGCCTCTGGCGTACAACCGTGATCTGCAAGAGGACAAGGAGCCGCTCTTCGACTCGATCGATCAGCTGTTGATCGTGTTGCCGGCGGTCGCCGGAATGGTTTCGACCCTGTCCTTCCATCGGGAACGGCTGGAGCGCCTTGCTCCTATGGGGTTCTCGCTGGCCACCGATATCGCAGACTGGCTGGTACGGCAGCGGGTACCGTTCGCCGAGGCGCATGAGATTGCTGGTGCGTGCGTACGGCGCTGCGAGGCGGAGGGCCAAGAACTCACCGACCTCAGCGCGGACGACCTAGCGGAGATTTCGCCCCACCTCACCTCGGAGGTCCGCTCCGTGCTCAGCCTCAGTGGCTCGATCAACAGCCGCACCGGACGCGGCGGCACGGCGCTGCCGCGGGTAAGGGAGCAACTCGACGAGGTCGCCAATCGCCTCGCGGAACTGAGTCAGCAAGGCTGATTTGGGAATCCCCAGGGAATCTGATGTCTCAGTGGCAAACTTCACCCGTGACCGAGGTACTCGAGGAACTGAAGTGGCGTGGCCTACTGGCCGAGTCCACCGACGAAGAAGCTCTCGCAAGCCATCTTGCTTCTGGTCCGGTCACCTTCT
>CAVSSB010000037.1:0-76660 GCA_963730505.1 uncultured Actinomycetota bacterium | reverse complement strand
TTTCCGTCAACTGAAAATCGCTGGCGTGAGGTCTGGGTGGCGTCAACTTCCACCTGCATGCCCACAGGCGGCAGGTGAAGAAGATAGCCTCGGGAGCCGTGGGGGCAAAGCAAAAGGCTGACCTAGCTGAGCTAGCAGACTGGGTAGAGGGACTCCGCGCGGCGGCACATACCGCACGCGCGGAAGGCAACATCACGCTAGCCGAAGCGTTGGATATGACCCGCTTCGAGGTCTATGAGGGCTACCTCGATGAGGAGTTGGAGTACCAACAGAGCCAGGCAGCTGCTCGACGTAGCCGATAGCCGCTTCCGCCCACACTCGCAAACGGACGCCAGATCGCCGCCAAGCTGCTCGACACCTTCACCGGCTGCCCAATCCCCAATGTCGCCCGGCCCCGGCTGCACTCTCGCGCCTAGAGGGCACAGGGTGCTGTCGACAAGTGACCACAGGCACCCGCTAGGGTCGCACAAACTGATGCCGGAGGAGCGAAGCCATGAACGGCCATGTGTACGGATTGTCCGAGATCGTCGGCACGTCGACTCAGGGAGTGGACGACGCCATCCGCGTCGGAGTGCAACGCGCGGCACGCACGCTTCGAGACCTTGACTGGTTCGAGGTCACCGACATTCGCGGGCATCTTGTCGATGGCGAGATCGAGCACTTCCAGGTGACACTCAAAGTCGGGTTCCGGATGGAGGATCCGAAGGCCTGAACGCCTTCGCGCCCGCTAGGCGCCGGCCAGCTGCACCAGCGCCGGCACCACATCAGCGGGGGAGGGCATCGCCGCGATCTCATCGCGTAGCCGGGCGGCGGCCTGCCGCTCAGGCGCATCATCGAGTAACGCCTGCACCGCTTCGCCGATAGCACCTGGCTGCTGAGCATCGTTGGGCAGCGCTCGAGCTGCACCCGCGGTCGTCAGGATCTCGGCGTTGAAGAATTGGTCCGCACCCTGCGGCAAGAGCAGTTGCGGCAGCCCGACCTCAAGAGCGCTGAGCACCGTACCCGTCCCGCCGTGGTGCACGATGAGGTCGACCAGTGGCAGCACGGCTGACTGAGCCACAAATCGCTCGACGTACACGTTGTCCGGCAGCTCGCCGAGCGCGGCAGGCTCACCTTCCGGCCCGACGGTGACCAATACGTCCACATCGAGCGCCGCAATCTCAGCCACCGCACGGCTGAGCACCTCGACCGCACCGAACGCAACAGTGCCCAGCGTGAGATAGACCCGAGGTCTAGTGCGCCTCGCGGTGAGCCACGGCGGCACCTCCGCGCTCGATTCGTTGTAGGCCACCGAGCGGATCGGGATGGTGACGGTCTCATCGTCGCCCTGCCGGCGAAGTGTCGGCGGCGCCGGGTTGATCAGCGCCGCTGCGAGCAGGCCATTCCCTTCCGGCGGCGTACGGCGGCCACGCTGCAGCCACGTGTCGCGTTGGTAGCCGACCGTCGCAGTGTGCAGCGAGCGGTAGATGAAGCTCACCAGGGCAATCGCATACGCCACGGCTGGAATTCCGAGCACACTCGCCGCCACTCCGGCGCCAGTGTTCATCGCCTCGTAGATCACCAGATCCGGGCGTACCCGCTCACATTGTTCGATCATCGTCGGGGCAACGGCCTCGGCGGTCACGTCAGCGAACATGGCCATGCTGAAGTCCTGATCATGCAGATCGGGATGGCGTCGTCTGGCTTCCTGGATCGCCCAGTCCAGTTCAAGGTCAGGCGGATACCCGGGAACAGTCCCCAGCGGCAACCGTCCGAGGAACGGCTCGCCGGTGGCAATCACTACCTCGTGACCGGCATCCGCACAGGCCAGTGCGAGCGGCATCATCGGGTACAGGTGCCCGTACGCGCCGAGCGACGCGAACATGATCTTCACCCCGCCATGCTGTCAGATGGCGATGCTGCTCTGCCGAACCAGACTCGACACGTCACACAGCGAGGCTGCGATCATGAACTTCATGCCCACGCTGCCGCTCTCACCAGATGAGTTGCTGACCACGACCCGCACGGTCCGCAAGCGCCTGGATCTCACCCGCCCAGTGCCGCTCGATCTCGTCCGGGAGTGCTTGGAAGTGGCGCTGCAAGCGCCGTCGGGCTCCAATCGACAAGGTTGGCATTGGATGGTGATCACCGATGAGAACCGCCGGCGGGTGATCGGCGACTACTATCGCCAGTCCGTCATGTCATACCTCAACTCATCAGGTGCAGCCGCCTCGCTATTCGCCGACGATCCGGAGCGCAGCGCAGTACAACGACGAGTAGGGGACAGCGTCGCCTATCTTGGCGAGCACATGGGTGAGGCGCCCGTGCTGGTCATTCCGGGCATCCATGCGCCACGCCTGAGAGCTGGCAACCAGGCCGGCCTGTGGGGGTCGCTGCTCCCCGCGGCATGGAGCTACATGCTGGCGGCTCGCGCTCGCGGATTGGGAACGGCCTGGACAACACTGCACCTGAAGTACGAAGAGGAGATCTCGGAACTGCTGGGAATGCCACCCGACATCCGGCACGGCGCTCTCATTCCCACCGCCTACTACACCGGCGACACCTTCCAGCCGGCACCACGCCAGCCGCTCGACGAGGTGCTGCACATCAACACCTGGTGACGACGCCGACTTGTCAGCGGCGATGGTCGCTAGGGCGACCACTCGCGCTGACAAGTCGGTGATCAGGAGTCGGTGAGGAACCGGTCGGTCTCCTCGGCGGTCGGTGAGGTCGCCGGACCGCGACGGGTGACGGTTAACGCCGCAACGACGTTGGCGCGTCGGGCCGCAGCCTCCGCGCCGCATCCAGCCGCGAGCCCCGCGATGTATGCACCGAAATGAGCATCACCGGCGCCAGTCGTGTCAACGACAGCGACAGGTACGCCGGGCACATGCACGACCCCGGATTCTCGTTGTGCCACAAGGCATCCCGACATCCCCAAACGGACCATCACATTCCCGCGCGGCAGCCGAGCCAGCAGCTCGATCGCAGCCTCGGCTAGCGTTGGCGCGACCGGTGGCCAACGAGGCTTCTCGTTCATTGCAGCTCCACCAGTCGACTCGTTGGCGTACGACCTCCACGACTCGGTCTGGAAGGGTGTGACCGAGCGGGCCGGGGTCGTAACACACCGTGGTCTCTGGTGAGAGTCGGCGAAGGCGCTCCACAATGGCTTGTCGGTTCGCCTCGTGCAGCAGCCCGTAGCCGGAGATCGCGAGAGCGTCGGTAGGGCGGATCTCAACATGATCAAGACGCTGACTGGTGACCCCAGCTTCGGCACCAACCGCGGTGACGAAGGTACGTTCCCCGTTCGCTTCCACCAGCACGACATCGAAGCCGGTGTCGCGTTGCTCGTCCGCAGCATCGGGAAGAAGCTGCGCAATGCCCTCGGCCTGCAACGCCCGACGGGCTAGATCACCAAAAGAACCATGACCGAGCGCGCCGCCGTACGCCACGTCCAAGCTCTGCCTGGCTGCCGCCGCCATCAGGTTGAAGCCGCCACCGACCTCCAGCGTCCCTCTTGAGGCGAGTACGTCGCCGCCGCGTTCCGGCAGCTCCGGCACCTCGGCGACAACATCGATGATCACGTTCCCGAGGCTGACCAACCGGGTGATCATGGACCAGTGCGCAGCGCCAGTAGCTTCTCGGCGAGTACGTCCAGATCCAGCTCGTTAGTCTCGCGCACCGTCTGGACGGCGTCACGGGGCCAAGCGTCGACGCCGTGACAGGCGCCTGCGATCGCTCCAGCCATCGCAGCAATGGTGTCGCTGTCACCGCCGAGTGAGGCAGCTGTCAGGCACGCCTGCCATGGGTCATGGGGATGCAGTGCGAGCACTGCGAATGCGGCTGGTACCGATTCCTGCGTGGCCAGGCTGGTGCCAACCAGCTCGACGATATCGCGTACCGAGCGGTCATGATCATTTGTGTCGACCAGCCCAGTTGCCCACGCGATCCGGCGGGCAACTGCAGCCCCTGCCACCCATTGGCCTCGTTGCTGCCCCATCTCCGCAGCCCGGATGCCGAGCATCGTCGCCTCGGCTACGGATGCCCCGTCGATGCCGCCACTGACCGCCGCTGCCACCGCGGCCGCACCGGCAATCGCTACACCGGTGTGGTGAGTAACCCGGGACGCCTCCACAACAAGATCAACAAGCGCCTCAAGATCACCGGCAGAGATGATCAATCCAACTGGAGCGATCCGCATTGCCGCCCCGTTGGTCGCTCCGAAGCGCCCGACCTCGTCCAGTGGGCCACCTGCCACGAGTGCCGCAACCGCCGCGCTGCTGGAAGGGCCCAGCAGATCCAGGGATCCTCGTTCCCGCGCACGCTCCGCCCAGTTCAGCAACCGACGCGTGAGATCCTCGCTGTCGACATGGCCACCGCCGATGAGCAGAGCGTCGGCCAACAGCAACGCTTGCTCCGTGTCGTCGGTGATCGAGCCGGCTGGCAGCCCCGCTGCGATCATGTGGTCTGCGGGCGGTTCGCGAAACCCGTCGAGGATGCCGAAGCAGGCAGCGACCTCTTCATGCGACATCAGCTGGGTCGGCATGCCGAGCGCATCGCCAATCGCCAGGCCATAAAGGGCGCCCCGGGCCCGCTCGACCGCCGTACTCATCTGGCCACGGATGCCAGGATGTTATCCACCTCGGCAATGTCGATCATCGGGCTGTAAAGCGTCATAGCGTCGAGGGCGCGACGGTGGTCCGCGTCGGTGACCCCAGCGCAAGCGTCGGCAGCCACCGTCACATGTACGCCGGCGTCGGCTGCCGCAAGTGCCGTGGAGAGTATGCAGCAATCGGTGGTGACGCCGGCTAGCACGAGGGCATCAGGGCTGCCGAGTGCGCGGGCGGTCTCGGCGTCCCACTTGCCGAAAGTCGTTCGATCGACAACCGTCGCCGGGATCGATGCGAACTCATCTGTGAGCTCATACAGCGGCGCGTTCCCGGGATCGAGCGCAAACGGCCACCTCTCGTAATAGGTGATCCAAGCGCCGTTCGGCTGCTCGGGCGGCAGGAATCGGGTAATACAGACACGCGATTCGAACGCATCCAGCAGTCGCTGAATCCCAGCAGAGGCTGACGCGTAGTCCGGCGTAGCCCATTCACTGCTTGCTTCAGCGAAGATCCGCTGCATATCGATGATCATCAGCCAACGGCTGGCGGCATTTTCGAAGGGTTCTGGCATGCTTTCACTCATTCGGCAGTTGCCACCTCCCGGTCACCGTCAGAGAGTGGTTGATCCTCCTGTGCTCGTACGGTCCGGCGCCCCAGCAAGAGGGTCCCGACGAACCCGATGAGCAATGCCGCGAGCACCCCGAGGTTCGCGTACGCCCAGGAACCTTCCCGACCGCCCAGTCCTAATGGGCCGAGCAGATAACCCTGCCAGGCCAGCCAGCCCGCGAAGGAGTTGGTGACCAGACCCCAACCGACGACGGCACCAATCAGCATCAACACAAGAGATACAGGGCGGATGCTGCCGTAGCGGCCACGAGCATCCAATAGCTCCGAGCTCACGTACGGCCGTCGGCGCAGCGCGAAGTCGCCGAGGAAGATACCGCACCAGGCCGCGATCAAGACGCCCAAGGTGATCAAGAACCCTTGGAACGGCCCGATGAAGTTGTCGGCGATGAACACCAGATAGATGGACCCGACGATCATCAAAACGCCATCGATCGCTGCCGCAACGAATCGAGGCACCGGCAAGCCTGCGCTTAACAGTGCGAGACCTGAGGAGTAGATGTCGAGGACGGCGCCGCCCACGAGGCCGAGTACCGCAACCAGCGCAAAAGGCACCAGGAACCAGGTGGGGAGCAGCGTGGTCAGCGCGCCAATCGGGTCGGTGGCGATGGCCTCACTGAGCTCCTGCGACGAACCCGCGAGCATCAGCCCGAAGATCAACAACACCACCGGACCGAGCGAGGCACCGAAGGTGGTCCAGCCCACAACTCCGGCGTTCGAGGCATGCCGGGGCAGGTAGCGGGAATAGTCGCCTGCGGCGTTGACCCACCCAAGTCCGAAGCCGGTCAACATGAACACGAAGGCACCGATCAGCTGCGGAATCGGGCCCGCCGGCAACTCTGCGAGCGTCGCGAAGCTGATGTCGGAAGCGACGAGAATCATATAGATGACAGTGAGTACCGCGGTGATCACCGTGATCGACACCTGCAGCTTCATGATGAACTCGAAACCGAGCACTCCACCGATCATGATGAGGGCGGCAACCAAGATCAGTGCGGCGAGCTTGGTAAGGAACCCCCCGTGCCATCCCAGCCTGGTGAAGACCGTAGCGGTGGCCAATACCGCAAGTGAGGCAAGAACGGTCTCCCAGCCAACCAGAAGCAGCCAGGAGATGCCCGATGGCACCCGATTGCCGTTGACGCCGAACGCAGCGCGGCTCAGCGTCATTGTTGGCGCATGTCCGCGCTTTCCGGACAAAGAGACCAGGCCGCATAACAGGAACGAGATGACGATTCCAACGACTCCGACTATGACTGCTTGCGGGAACGAGATGCCGAAGCCGAGGAGGAAGGCGCCGTAGCTGATCCCGAGAACCGAAATGTTTGCGGCAAACCACGGCCAGAACAGCTCCCGCGGCCTGCCGCGGTGCTCACTGACGTGAATTGAGTTGAGGCCGTTCTGCTCCACCTCCAGTGCTCGAGGGGCTGGTGCAGGGAGATCGACGGGCGTTTCGTCGGCTCGGGCCATGGCGCACCTTTCAGGGGAAACCTCTGGGACTGATGTTCCCGCATTGCCGCCCGCGAAACCTCAGCTGAGCCGATGAATGTCAGGGCGGACCGAAGATGAGTTCGGGATAGTCGTCCGCGGCTCCGTCAAGCAGCGGCGCTGCTGCACCGTTGAGGTGCCTGGCAAAGAACGCAAGCAGCACGTCGCAAGTGATCCGCCACATCCGCTCCGGTTGGATCTTCATCGCATCGAGTGCGGGCTTGACGACTGACGCCTCTGTCACCGGCAGGAATGGCACATCCATGAAGCTCACATGGCTCGCGCCACTGATTTGTACGGTGTAGCCGGGTTGGGCGCGCTCTTGGAGGTTTCGCCAGCCGCCGATCGTGATCGCCTTCTCCGCCTCGAACCACGCGACGTCAGGCGCCGCGCCGGCCTTGACTGCCTCCTCACCCGTTCTGGCGAACTCGCCATGCTCGGCCAGCACCTGCAGCGCAGGCCGCTCGATCCCGACCGTGTCCACGTCGGTCCACAATGCGCCGTCCAGGTTTACCGCCGCCCGGCAACGCTGATCGGTCCGGCACCACTCCAGCGCGGCGTTGCCGCCGAAGGAATGTCCAAGCGCACCGAATCGGGTGAGATCCAGCCGACCGGCGAAACGCTCCGCCGGATCTGCGTTCAGGTTCTCCAGTTGGTCGGCGACCGAGGCGAGATCGGCTGCCTTGTATTCGCACACGGATGCGCGCTGACGGAAAACCTCCGCATGCGAGCCTGCCTGTGGACCCAGTGCCCCACCGAGGGCGGCCGGATTCATCGGCACCACACGGCCATCGGCGAATGCCGTCACCGTCGCCTCGTAGGTATGGTTCACACCCACGACGACGAAGCCGTAGCTGGCCAGCTCCTCAGCAATCGCGCTCAGCAGCAGTGGAGTGAACCCGCTGGGTGACAGCAGCAGCACCGGATACGCGGCGCTGTCGGCTGCAACGGCTGCGTCGGATATCGCATGCGAGCGCATGCTTCCGACCTCGAGACCGAGGAAGTCGGCGGTGGGCGCCCACGGCAAAGGAAGATACGGCGCGAACTCGGCGGCCGGTTGCGGGCTAGCCGGATACCAAACGAACACCACCAGTTCGCGGCGAGCCTCGGGATTACCCGCATAGATGTCGAACCGGGCGTAGTCGACCCAGTCGAACGAGACCCGGCCCACCGGGTGAGGTCCGGTGGGCATCGGCAAAGTGTCACTGCCTGTGGTCGCCGGGATCGCCATCGGCTAAGCCTATGGCCAACGGCGCGGCAGCATCTCCTAGGCTCAGTCCGGACATCAGTAGTAGCTTCAAGATCATTCGGCGGTCGACGGCTGCAAGGAGTTTAGTCAAATGATCAACGACCCGCAGTTGGGGAAGAGCGCCGTGCCAAGCGATGCCGATGCCGAGCACGTGCAGCTCGAAAGCGGTAACCAGACGGCCGATCGGATTGTCGTTGGCATCAGGGACAGCGGTGCTGACCGTTACCGTGCTGCTTTGGGTCTTGCCGCTCAGATGAGCCGCCAGCGCGCCGCCCCGATCACCTTGATCCATGGATCTCTGCCGCGCCTGGCAATTGCGGCGAGCTGGACTGAGGCGAACCAGCGCCACCTGGCGCACGGCCGGGAAGTGGTGGAAGAGGCGCGCCTGACGCTCTCCTCGATGGTTGATTCGAGCATCCAAGTCCACGCTGAGGCCGTGCCGAAGACCGGGGTCGATGCGTTGCTGCAGGAATCTCGCACGGCGGCGACGCTCATTCTGCAGCGCCGGAATCTGTCGGCGCTGGGTCGCGCCTTCAATAGCGCGACCTCTCATACTGTCGCCGCGCAGGCGGCATGTCCGGTGATCGTAGTCAGGCATGATCAACTAGACAGCGACACGAGTCGCGGCGTCGTGGTCGGGATCGGGCCCCATTCGGGGGGCCGGGCGCTGCAGATTGGTTTGCTGGAGGCGGCCGTACGGGGGTGCCCGCTTACCGCCGTCTACGTCTGGGATCTGCCGTTTTCGCCCACGTACGGCGGCAGGGTTGACCCTAATGAGGAAGAGCTTGCAGAGGCCGCCCGCTGGGCCGATTCGTTCTTGGCCAGCGCCGTAGTCGACGTGGCGAAACTTCATCCTGACGTGGAGCTCCACGCCCGCACGGTGAGGGGAGTCATCGAGGACGGGCTACTGCAGGAGTGCGAGCATGCTGAATTGCTGATCGTCGAGCGTCACCGTGACGCTCATCTGGCCTCCATCGGACTGGGCACGCTGACACGTCACCTGCTCGACCACGCACCCTGCCCAGTTATGATCACCCCGCTAGCTGCTCAGCGAGACGGGATGCCCCTCAGCATCTGAGAGGTCACTGGAAGCCATCTCGAGCAGCCGATCGGCGAGATGTCTCAAGGCACGGGCGGCCGCCACCTCGTCGCCAACCGCGGGCAAATCCGGATCGGCCGGGCTGCGGCGAGCCTCACCCCGAACGTCGAGTGGCGCCGGCACATCACTGTGCAATACGGCGTTCGCCGATGTTGAGGCCTGATCTTCGTAAAGGTAGATGTCGACCCGCCAGGTCTTGGTCGGCTGAGTAGGCGGTGCCGCTGAACTCTGCTGCCCGCCGGCGGCGCCGCTCTCCCGCTGGACATGCTCGACATGGGCGTCTGGGCCAGGGAAGAACAGGCTTTCGTTGCCACTGTCGGACCACCGCACTAGGTACGGGCCGCTGCCACCTTCTCCAACATGAAGAATCTCGCCGTCTCGGATCGGCCGGTGCAGCGTGCCGGAAGCCACCACGATCCGATCGCCGATCTCCGCCTTCATCGTGTCCTCCTGAGTCTGTGGATCGCTCTTTGGTTAGTTCCAGCATTACCCAAAGACCGGCTGGTGGACAGATGCCTTTGGCACACATTTGACTAGGCTGAAACTGTGTTTGAGCAGGTGGAGACCCGCAGATGATCAGTGAGGTACGGCCGGAGCGGATCCAGCGGGTCCACTCCGGCGCTAGCGACTCATTCGTGCCCGTACCACGGGCATCACCAGGCCCGTGAAGCTCGCGATAGCACACAGGCTCACTGTGGTGGTGACGATGCCAAGCGGCAGCGCTGTGTGCTCACCGGCGATGCCGACGAGCGGCGCCGCCATCGCCCCGAAGACGAACTGGCTGAGGCCCTGCAGGGAGGAGGCGGTACCGGCCAGGTCCGGGTAGTCGGCCATCGCCAGCGCATTTGCCGTCGGAAAGATCAGGCCTACCGCGCACACCATCACGACCAGGGCTGCGATCAGCACGGCCATCGGGAGTCCACTGATCACCGTGATGAGTAGGGCAGTTGCCCCAAGGAGATTGATCAGCAGGCCGAGACCGAGGACCCGCGTCAGCGGCCACACCAAGGCAATACGGGCTCCGGCCTGCGCCGCTGCCACGAGGCCGAGCGATATGCATCCGAACACCAGTGAGAAGCTCTGCGGAGACATGCCGTAGATCCGTTGCAGGACAAACGTCGAGCCCGCGATGTAGGCGAACATCGTGGCACCGGCGAGGCCGGAGGAGAGTGCGCAGCCGACGAAGAAGCGGTCATGAAGCAGCATGTTGTAGCCGTGCAAGGTTCGGCGGAAGCCGCCGACGACTCGTCGCTCTCGGGGGAGTGTCTCCTTGAGGCCGAGCCACACGGCCAGGAACAGGACCGCGCCGAAGCCAGCCAGCACGCCGAACATGCCGCGCCAGCTCATGATCCGGCTGAGCTGACCGCCAAGTATGGGAGCCAGGACCGGTGCCAGCCCGGCTACCAGGAGCAACCGGGAGAAGAAGATCATCAGTGCTCGCCCGGAATAGAGATCGCGCGCGATGGCCCGGGAGATCACTATTCCAGCCGCACCCGCCAGTCCCTGGAAGAGCCGAAGCACCGCGAGGACTGTCGCGGACGGCGCGAGAGCACAGGCAACGGAAGCCAACATGTAGGCCAGCACCCCGACCATCAGCGGGCGTTTGCGGCCGATCCGGTCCGACAGCGGACCCGCCAGTAGCTGACCAGCCGCCAGGCCGACGAGGCAGGCAGTGATCGAGAGCTGCGCCGCCGAGGCTGATGCGTCGAGGTCGTCGGCAAGCTGGGGAAGTGCAGGGAGATAGAGGTCAAGCGAGAGCGGGCCGAACATGGTGAGACCGCCGAGCACGACGACCGTACGCGCGGGCGGCCGGGCGGGGTCGGCGGCGTGCATGGGGGAACCCTAGGGGGTCGCGAGGTATAGCGCTGATTTCCCGCATTTCGGCACGCCAGTCGCGGCCTGCGCGGCGTGTCGCTGCCTCTGACTCAATCTGGCGTCAGGTTTTGTGGGTTTGAAGCTCGTTCGCATGCTTCGCGCCCCGAGTTCGAAGCCAGGCAGCAAGATCAGGTGCGGCGTTTTCGTCGACCACATCGAGTGGCGTCTTCTCATCCCATCCGATCCAGTTGATCTCGGCGGCTCGCTCCAGCAGGTACTCGGCCGTACTCAGCTGGCCACCGTGACAGGCACTCCAGAACGCCTGGGTGATCACGTCAGGATCCGGGTCAGACTCCTCGGCAAAGAAGGCCTCGACTCGGTCCAGCAAGCCGAGTGCTGCTGCATCGCTCAGCCGGGTACGCGCACCTCGCTCGACCAGTCTCCTGGCCGCCGCCCAGTTGCCGAATCCGCATGCGTCGGCGAGCGGGCTGCCGCCCCCCAGGACGGCTCCAGTCGCCTCGATGTCAGCTCCCGCATCGAGCAACGCGTCGAGCACCGCGATGTCATCGCTGCTCGCGGCCCAGTGCAGTGGCGTTTCGGTGTGAGCGCTGAACCGGCTGTGTGCATTCACATCGGCACCAGCAGCGACCAGACGTTGCACGACGGCCGGACCGTTGGGGAAGTGGCCCGGCCAGTCAGTTGCTGCATGCAGCAGCGTCCGGTAGCAGTCCTCGTTGCCAATCCGGGCCCTAGCCAGCGACGGGTCGGCAGTGAGCAGCCGGTCGAGCTCAGTAAGGTCGCCAGCCTGTACCGCCACCGTGGCTGCGACGGCACGCGGATCATCGGCGGGTACCACGGGTATCGAGTCACCCTCACCCGGAAAGGCGGTCATGGCGGCCAAACTACCCCCGCGTCCCGTGGTGGCATCCTGTGAAGGACATGCATCCGATGAGACCCGTCCGTTCCGTCGCAGTCCTGACAACCGTGGTATTCGCCACAGCAGCGTGCAGTGGGGATGCTGCGACTTCCAGTCCGTCCACGCAAGCAACCGCGTCACAGGCATCGACCAGACCGCCGACTCCCCAGGCGACTCCCCGGCTCACCAAGGAAACGCCAGCACCCAAGCTCGACCCAAAGCAGCGGGCGAGGCTGAACCAGCAGCTGATCGCCGCGGCCTGGGACAACGACGTTCGCCGCGCCCGGTCTCTGATCGCCCAAGGCGCCGATGTGAATGCCAAGGACAGCACAGTGCAAAGCGCCTACCTCATCTCCACCAGCGAGGGTTACCTGGAGCTGCTGAACCTGACACTGAAGCACGGGGCAGACGTGGACTCCAAAGACTCCTTCAATGGCACGGGGCTGATTCGGGCCGCCGACCGCGGCCACGCCGACATCGCCGGCCGGCTGGTCCAGGCCGGCGTCGAGATCGACCACATCAATAACCTGGGCTGGACCGCGTTGCACGAAGCGATCATTCTGGGCGATGGATCTGGGCGCTACGTGGACACCGTGCGAGTCCTCGTCGCCGCAGGCGCTGACCTACGACTGCGGTCCCAACGTGACCAGATCACCCCGATCGAGCACGCCACGTCCAAGGGCTACCGGGAGATCGCACAGGTGCTGCGCGCCGCGCTGGAGGCCGACCGGCCCTCGAAACAGCAGGCCAACCGGCGCTTGCTCGCTGCCGCCGAGCGTGGTGACGCCACCGCCGCGGCGCTAGCCATCCGTGCCGGCGCGAGTCTGGAAACTCGCGACGACAAGGGACGCACGCCACTGTTGCTCGCCGCCACCGAGGACCGGCTGGCGGTCGCCCGGTTGCTGGTCTATCTGGGCGCCGACCCTGATGCGTTGGACGACCAGCACGACACGCCTTGGCTGGTCACCGGGGTGACCGGCAGCGTCGACATGCTCGAGGTGCTGCTGCCTGCCGGACCTGATCTGACGATCCGCAACCGGTTCGGCGGTACATCTCTCATCCCGGCGAGCGAGCGCGGCCACGTTGCCTACGTGCGGCGGGCGGTACGCACTGACATCGAGGTCAACCACGTGAACAACCTCGGCTGGACCGCGCTGCTGGAGGCAGTCATCCTCGGCGACGGGTCCCGGCGCTACCAGCAGATCGTGACCACCCTCCTTGACGCTGGCGCTGACCCTAAGATCACCGATCGTCAAGGCGTGACAGCTCTGCAGCATGCTGAGCGGCGTGGCCAGCGCGAGGTGGCGCGAATCCTGCGGAATGCCTAGCTTCACGCAGCAGCAAGGGCTTGTTCCAAGGACGTGGCCGGATGACCAGTCACCTCAGGAATGTCCTCGCTCACCTCGGCCAGCTCGCCGACCGCGATCGCGGTGTATGTGCTGACCCAGGCGTCGACTTGCCACGGCGGCGCGCCGTAGACGGCACGTGACGCGTATGCCTCCTCAATGGTCTCGAGGACATAAGAGACGGTTTGGCCGAGATGATCACTCAGGATGCCGGCGATCTCGTTCATGGTGAGAGCCGTGGGCCCGGTGAGGTTCAGCGTCCGACCGTCGTACGCGCCATCACTGGTGAGGACCGCAATGGCAACCTCAGCAATGTCGGCCTGTGCCACCAGCGCCACCCGCCCGTCGCCCGCTGGTCCCCGAATGTTCCCATCGGTGCCGAGGAAGTGCGGCGTGAAATCGGCATAGATGTTGTCGCGCAAGATCGTATGGGCAACGCCGACCGAGCGTAGATGCTCCTCGGTGGCCCAGTGGTCGCGAGCCAGCGTAAAGGTTGCCTCTGGGGAGGCGCCGAAGAAAGACACGTACACGATCCGCTGTACGCCGGCAGCGACGGCCGCGTCAATAAAGGTGAGGTGTTGCTGGACGCGGTCTGCAGTCTCGGCAGCCGAGACCATGAACACAGTGTGGGCGCCGGTCAACGCCGTTCGGACAGCCGGCCCGTCACCATAATCGGCCGTCGCGATATGAGTGCCTGGCAAGGACGGTGCCTTCGCTGGATCGCGGACTACAAGTCGCTGCTCCACGCCAAGCCGGGAAAGTCCGCGGGCTACCTGCGAACCTAGCCGACCAGTCGAGCCAGTCACAGCGAGCGCCGTCTGAGCAGCGATCATCAGAGTACGGCCGCTGCCAGGCGGTCAATTTGGTCGAGCGTGGCCACCGTCGGATCGAAATACAACTCCGTGAAACCGGCATCCTCAAACCCCTTCGCCACATCGCGTAGCTGGGAGACCGATCGATGGGCAGAGTCGGCAATCTGGCTCGCGAAGTCGCCGATGAAGCGGTAGTAGTCCAGCAAGTAGGCACGCGACGCCTCCTCCGCGTCGTCGCCCAGCGAGAAGTAGGCAAGTGCGGCTAGCCGGGGCTCTCCGCTGCGTCCGGCTGCCGACCAGGCGCTGCGTATTCCCTCGGCGAACGGTCCGGCCTGGGCAGCTTGCGAGCCTCCTGCGGTCCAGCCAGCTCCCCATGTAATTACACGCTCGACGGTCTTCTGGTGCGTGCCGCCGAAGAGGATGGGGACGCGCTGATCATGAGTCGGTGTCGGGCTCGCGGGGGCCGAGCTGGGAGGAAGCACCTCGCCGCGCCAGACCCGATGCATCACATCGAGGGCATTGTCGAACTCGCGGCCTCTCCGATGGAAGTCCCGACCGGTGACCTCGTAATCGTCCGAGCGCCCGCCGGCTGCCAGGCCGAGCGAGAAGCGGCCGCTCGAGATCTGGTCGATGCTGGCTGCCGTCTTCGCCAAGAGCACGGGAGGGTAGATGGGCGCGAGCAGGATGTTGGTCATCAGAGAGATGCGCTTCGTCGCTCCGGCGGCTGCCGCCAGAGACGTCAGCGAGTCATAGCTGGGATAGGCGATCCGGTCGATCGTGACTAAACCCGAGAATCCTGCTGCTTCGGCCCGCCGAGCCCAGTCAACAAGCAAATCCCCGGGGGTGTTCGGCACCGGATTGGGTAGACCGATTCCGATCTTCATCTGCAGCTCCGATCCCATGCGTTCGAGTTCTCGCCGAATCAGGCAAACATAACTGCAAGAGACGCTTGGGCCCGTGATGGGAGACGGATCGAGAACGGCGTGCTGACCCGATGGTGCTGACCCGATGGTGCTGACGGTGTTGAGTGCCTATCGGTCCCAGCTTGAGGGGCCATCTGACCCGGCAGCGTATTCGTCCATCGCTACTTTTCCGGCACGCCACGCCTGCAGTACCGGATCTACCACACGCCAGCACTCCTCGGCCGTGTCACCGCGCACCGCGAGCATGGGGTCCCCATCCAGTACGCCCGCCAGCACTTCCCCGTACGCCGGCAATCGTCCCGGATTCATGTCTGTATCCAGCGACACTCGGTCCAGTTGCAACGGATCACCCGGACCGTTGACGTTCATCTCCAGCGCCATCCGGTCCGGGCCCATGCTGAGCCGCAATCGGTCTGGCAATGCCTGCCCGCGCATTCCAGTGGGTAGATGGGGCAGCTGCTTGAAAGTGACCAGCACCTCCTTGCGTCGCTCGCGCAGCGCCTTGCCCGACCGCAACCGGAACGGCACACCGGCCCAACGCCAGTTATCGATCTCGACCACCAGCTCTGCGAGCGTCTCAGTGTTCCGCGCCGGATCGACTCCAGGCTCAGCTGTGTAGTCGGGCACGTCCCGCCCATCAATCGAGCCGTGGGTGTAACGGGCCTGGCGTCCGGCAGCAACCGGGTCGTCGTTCCACGGCCGGCAGGCTCGCAGCGCCTGCGCCTTCGCGTCCCGCAGGTCCACGGCGTCTGCCCTGGCGATCGGCTCCATCGCCACCAGCGCCAGTATCTGCAGCAGGTGGCTTTGAATCATGTCCATCAGCGCGCCGGCCTGGTCGTAATAGCGCGCCCGGTTCTCCAGAGTGAGCTGCTCGTCGAAGGTTATGTCCACGCGTTCGATGTGCTCGTTGCTCCAAACCGGTTCGAACAGCCTGTTCGCAAAACGCACCCCAAGCAAGTTCAGTACGGTCGAGCGCCCCAGGAAGTGATCGATGCGATGCACTTGGTCCTCCGGCACCAGCTCGGCGAGCAACCGGTTCAAACTGGCGGCGCTCTCCTCATCAAGGCCGAAGGGCTTCTCCAGCACCAGGTTTGTGCCTTCCGGCAGCGACACCTGCTGCAGCGCCTTACAGGCAGCAACAGTCACCGAAGGCGGCAGCGCGAAATATAGGGCGGGCGCCGGCGCGCATGAGTCGACAAGCGATTGCAGGTCTTTTGGACTCGTCACATCGGCTTGGGCGTACCGCGTCCTCGCCAGCACGCTCTGCAGCGCCTCATCGGATACCTTTCCATCCGCGAAAGAGGTCCGCACCCGCTGCTGCCAGGCATCGGCGTTCCAGTCCTCTGAGCCCGCACCTAGGAGTTCAACCTCACGACGCGACTCTTCACGGTCAAGCAACTGTCCGAGGGCGGGCAAGAGAAGACGTCCGGAGAGATCCCCGCTGGCGCCGAGCAGCAGCAAGCTTCCGATCGAACCGGTCATCCGTGCCCTCCTCAGGTCCGCTCGACGCCGCGACGGCTCAGCGATATCTATGCTGCGGCGTACCCGATCAATGCATTCGGCAAACCGGGCGGTCCAGAAGGTGACGAGTTGGAGTCATTCAGCCCGCGGCGAGTAAGGCATCAAGCTTCTCGTAGCCTTCGTAGACCCCGACCTCCATACCGCTCGCCATGATCGCATCGCGGCCCTCGAGGTTTTCCACCACCGACAGGCCAATCGTTCGAGTCCGGCCGTCTCCCAGGTCTTCGAATGTCATCGTCTCCAGACTGACGCCATCGGGCATGCCTTCCCACGTGAAGGTTTGGACCAGCCGCTCGTTCGGTCGCACCTCATGGAACGACCCGTAGAAAGCGGCCACCTCCTCGCCGTCCTGCAGCGCTGCATAGCGATAGCTACCGCCGGTGTGAGCGTTCCATTGGTCGATTCTCATCTCGGTGCTCTTCGGGCCCAGCCACTGCTCGACAAGCTCTGGTTCAACCCACGCCCGGAAGACCCGGTCCGGCGGCGCATCGAAGTCTCGAATGATGCGGATCGTGGGCAGGTTAGGGTCAGCCTCGATCGTGGTCTCGCGCTTCGCGGCTTTTTCGGTGGCATTCGTGCTCATGATGCTGCTCCTTTGAGGTTGGTGGTTTCACTTTCGTCGTCCATTGCGGCGAGAACCGCATCGAGTCGGCGGTATCGCTCCTCAGCCTGCCGGCGGTATCGCTCGATCCACGCGGTCATCAGATCGAAGACCTCCGCCTCGAGGTGCCGGGGGCGGCGCTGCGCATCCTGACTGCGGCTCACTAGCCCAGCGTCTTCTAAGACCTTGAGGTGCTTCGACACCGCCTGAATCGAGACATCGTAGGGGGCGGCAAGCTGACCCACCGTGGCATCCCCGACAGATAGCCGAGCCACGATGTCACGCCTGGTCGGATCGGCCAAGGCGGCGAAGACTCGAGAGAGTCGATCCTCGCTCATGTCAGCCTCCTTGCCTTCTTATTCAACCAGTCGGTTGACTTAGAGCCTAAGGTCGACGTCTTCTGTTGTCAACCGTTTGGTTGAATTGGCTCTTTCAAACTTCGCACTCCCTGCTCGCTGCTCTCTCTCACTTCAGATGCCCGCGTGACCTCACGTTTTGCGCCGTGCCATCGTCTACAAGGTTGATGAGGATGAAACGGCCGTTTGAAGAGATCGTGGCTGAGCACGGGCCGACCGTGCTGCGGGTGTGCCGTGCCGTGCTCGCGCGGCCGGATGCCGACGATGCGTGGTCGGAGACATTTCTTGCTGCCTTGCGCGCCTATCCAGACCTCGCCGAGAACGCCAACATCGAGGCTTGGCTGGTCACTATTGCCCACCGTAAGGCGATTGACGTGCTCCGTGCGGAAAGCCGTCGCGCGGCGCCGGTTGCCGTGCCCGCCGACCCCCGGTCCGCCATTGGCGGCTGGGAACCACGAGACGGCGACCTGTGGGCCGCGCTCGCGGCCCTCCCCGCGAAGCAGCGACAGGCCGTCGCGTACCACCATGTCGCGGGCCTGCCGTACGCGGAGGTCGCCACGTTCGTCGGCGGATCGACCGACGCAGCCCGGCGCGCGGCGCATGACGGCATCCGCGCTCTCCGCCGCCGCTACCTCAACTCCCCAACCGTCCCACCGCAGAAGGAATCCTGATCGTGAACAATTCCAATGATCCCGTACTCGCCGCGATCAACACCGTCGATGCTGCGGCGATGGCTCGCCTTCATGATCAACTTGCGGCGGCCGCTGAGACGGACCGGCTGCTTGATGTGGGGTACCGGACGGTGGATTCGCCCGTCGGCACACTGCTCCTGGCGGCGACGGACCAAGGCCTGGTCCGGGTCGCGTACGACCGTGAGGACCATGATCATGTATTGCAGGGACTCTCCGACCAGATCAGCCCACGCATCTTGCGCGCTCCGCGCCGCCTCGATCAGGTCGCTCGGCAACTTGCGGAGTACTTCGCCGGCAAACGTCAAGATTTCGTGCTGCCGTTGGATTTCCGGCTGACCCGCGGGTTCCGGCGTGCAGTGCTCAGGCACCTGGTGTTGATCAACTATGGGCACACCGAGACGTACGCCGAGGTCGCTACAGCGACCGGTCGGGCACGAGCGGTGAGGGCAGTTGGCACTGCCTGCGCTACCAATCCGATGCCAGTGGTGGTGCCGTGCCACCGGGTGCTGCGCAGTGACGGGAAGCTCGGCGGTTACATCGGTGGGCTAGAAGCCAAGGCGGCTCTGCTCTCGCTGGAGTCCGGCGGAACAATCGACCAAAATACATTGTCACGCTAAGCGCCTGGCTCCCGCGCACTCCCGGCGCTAGGGTCTGATCGAAGCACTGGAGTGAGGCGATGGCGGAAAATCAGGCAGCGCGCCGGATCCTGGTCGGGGTGACCTATGGCCAGCCGGACGTTGTGCTGCGCCATGCTGCTCGCTTCGCGCGTACTTTTCACGCTGCGCTCGTCTGTGCCCACGTCGACCCCGGGCGATATGTGGTGGAGGAGCTGCCCGACGGGACAGTTGCCTCGCTTCCGCTCGATCCGGACCTCCCGGAACTCAAGGACACGGACTTCGATCAAGGACTGGTGGCCCAGGTCCGCGCAGCGATCGCTGATGAGTCCATCGAACTGTCGTTTCGCGAGCTGGCAGGCGACGTGGCGTATGCACTTACCCGACTGGCAGACATCTTGGATGTCGAGATGATCATCGTCGGCAGCCGCCGCGGCGGCGTACGGGCCGGGCTCAAACAGTTCCTCACTGGATCGGTCGCCGCCCACCTGGCCCATCGTCAGCCTCGGCCGGTGGTGGTCATTCCGGTAGCCCCGGTCGCCGAAGGCAAACCGCTGCCCTGGGAGGAGTAACAAGGTGCGGGCATGCCTGCCTGCACCACCCCGCTCCGCCAGACATAACGATCAGCAGAGATTTCTCCAACGACCCAGCGCTCACCGTAAGTGGCCTTAGTGTTTACGTCGGCAACGTGCCGGGTACCTCGAAGGCTGGAGAGGAGGTCCTGCCCATGAACCGGGGACTTATCGGAACCATTATCGGTATCCTCGTCATCATCATTTTGGTGATAGTGATTCTTCAACTCACCTAATCGCAGAACCCCGGGTCGGCGCGGCGTGCAAGTGGCTGCCCCGCCCGGGCCCGCCTTCCCATTACTCGGAACACACCCCGGGCGTCGGGACAGACAGCTAAGCCTGTGCTTCCCGGCGCTCGGGGTGTTGTGCGGATAGGTACTGATAGGTCGAGGTCAGATCCTGACTGCTGAGGCCAGCTCGATCCAGCAGCTGAAAGAGCTCCTGCACGTTTGCGAGCAGCCGCGCTGAAGTACCGGTTCGCCATGCTTGTTGAGCCGCCACCTCGAGCGGAGCCAGTGCGGCGCTCGCGGGGGGATCGGGTTGGAAGTCTCGATTGAGTAGTTTGGCTCGGGCCGCTTCGAGCACCCGGCTTCCTGCCAGCGAGAGCTCCCAACTGTGCAGCACGCGAGAAAGGTCAAGCCCGGCGCGTTCGGCGATGACCGCCGCCTCGCTGAGCGCCATAGCAGTAGCCGCGATGACGTATTGCTCACAGGCATTGGCAATCTGGGCGGTGCCCACACCGCCGACACGGACGCAGGTTCCGAGCACTTCCAGTACCGGCAGCGCCTCCCGATAGAGGCCTGGCGTGGCGCCGACCACGATGGACAAATCGCCACTGGCGGCGGCTACCTGGGTTCCGCTGAGCGGCGCGTCGACCAATCGGAGCAGGCCGGCGGTTTTGCCGGCCAATTCGCTGGCGAGATTCCGGAGCTCATCGGGAGTGCAGATCGCTCCCATGACAAGAATCGTGGGACTGTGGACTCCAGCCTGCAGCCCGCTTGGACCACTGAGGTCGTCCTCGAGATCCTCCAATTTCTGCAGCAGCACGAGGACGTATTCGCTCCGGGCAGCGAGATCGGCAGGACTTGCAGCGGGTTCGGCCCCCAGCCGCTGAAGCTGATCGAGCAGGTCAGGGTCCCGGCCGTACGTGGAGATATGCGTCGCTGCCGGCAGCGCGCGTAGCAGCCGTTGCATGACCGGCTCGGCCAGGAATCCGTGCCCAAGCACCCCGATGGAGCGCGGATAGACTCGATCGCGCGCTCTCCCCGTCGGCACCTTGTCACTCTAGCCGCCGCGGTTCAGCACCACCTGCACAAGCCGGCGCAACTCCGGCGTGAGGTCCTGCTCGGGCACCGTGAAGCGCCACTCGCCATACTCGACGGTGTAGACGAACCGATCGGGAGCCGGTCGGGTGGAGGTAATCGGCTGTAGACCGACGCGCATCAGCAGACGCCGGACCTCCGGACCCTCGGGATCGGAGTCGAGATCCAATTGCCGGACCTTGGTGGTGCCGGCGAAGCCACCACTGCGGCGTACTGCGACGGTCGCAGGCTGTTCGGTGGAGCCAGTTGGCTCGGCCAAACCCGCTGCTGGGGCACTCACAGCTACGGCCCGATCAGCGGCGAGATCAATACCTGCAGCGAGCAGGCCGACGTCGCTCCATGCAGCGTAGATCTTGTCTGCAACCGACGGGTCGTTCAGGAAAAGACGACGCGCGGAAGTGACGGTGGCCTGCGCGAAGGACTCAAAGCCGGCCTGCGCACTCAGCTGGCCATTGACCAGCGTGTCGTACCAAACCTGGCCAGCCTTCTCCCAGCTGTACCCGCCAATGTCCAGAGCGGCCAGGGTAAAGGCACGATTGGGAATTCCTGAGTTGATATGGACCCCGCCATTGTCGGTGTCGGTTACGACATAGTCCGCCATGGAGCCGACCTGCAAATCCCTACCAATTTGGGGGTCGTCGTACGCCGTTCCCGGCTCTCGCATTGATCGGAGCCCTTTGGCATTGATCCCGGGCATAAACAGGCCCGCTCCAATGAGCCAGTCAGCCTCAGCCACCGTCTGTCCGAGCACCCGCTGTTTGGCCATCGAGGCGAAAACGTCGCTGATGCTCTCGTTCAGTGCGCCCGATTGGTCTTGATATGCCAATCCGACCGTGAACTGGGTGACACCGTGCGTGTACTCGTGCGCCATCACATCCATTGGCTTGGTGAAACGTTCAAAGATCTGCCCATCCCCATCGCCAAAGACCAGCTGAGTTCCGTCCCAAAATGCGTTGTCGTAATCACGCCCGTAGTGGACGGTGATCGAGACTGTGCCACCACGCCCATCAATGGATTGCCGACCGAACTGGCTGTCGAACATTTCCCAAACCTGGCCGGAGGAGTCAAACGCCTCGTCAACTGCCGGATCGCCGACCGCGGGATCGCCATTGCTGCGGACTACCTCGCCGGGCAGCGACTCGGTGTTGTTCGCAGTGTGTACCACCCGCTTTTGGGTGCCAGGCAGGCGCGGAGCGGCCATCTCGCCCGCCGGCGACTCCCGCCGGGATCGCAGCCGGTCATCGACTTGCAGTGTCTCCCTGCCGGAGTCGGACGCGTGGCGAGTGCCGGCCCAGAGGGCGACGCGCTGCAGCAGATAGGGCGGAACAAACGTGCAGCGCATGACGCCTCCTCGACAGTGGCCTCCGACAAGATGGCACAAAAATGCCGCGCATTCTGGTCACGGCGATGCTTCGATGAATCCAGTGCAACCGCCTGCAGCATGCTCACAGGCAGGTTACATTCGGTTTTGCTGACCATCGGGGGAGAATTTTGAGCAGAGTTCTTGACGGCATGCCGTCGTACGTTTCAGGCTGACATCGGAATGGGCCATGTCGCTCGAGGCATTAGTCTGTTCTGTGGGTCGATTGACGGCGCGCAATCGGTGACGGCCACCATGCGAATGGGGGCGATTCTGTGGCCACGGGGGCCATGGACCGAGGACGTGCGTGCCTGAGTGGCACCCACCGGCGTACGCGTTGGAAAGTGCGCGAAGCACCTAACGCGATTGTGGCATGTCCGCTTTAGGACATGTCCACTTCTTGCTGCCCTTTTCGCGTGACTTCGACACAGCGCCTGCATAGCGTCCTTCTTGACAAGCTCAGGTTCTCGCCGGCGGCTTCACCGGCACGGCGGGACGTTAAGAAGGGAATCTCTCATGCAGTCATATCGCGGTCACAGCCTCAATCGCGGCCATAGCCTCCGCGGCCATAGCCTCCGCGGCCACAGCCTCAGGGGCCACAGCCTGAACAGGGGCCACAGCCTCTAGACCGACGTTCGGGGAACATAAGCTCAAATACCGGCGCCGAATCGGAGACATCTGCAGGGTCTGGTGGCAGACGGGGGCAGGTCGCGATCGGCGCCTGCCCGTTTCCGATGCGCTACGGACGGCGCGTAAATGACGCCCGTGAGGGTAGTGAAATCGCGTCAAAAGTCCGATAGTGTTTGCTCAAGAAAGCGAGCATCAGATCTTCCGCAAGGAAGCCGGGATACCTGACGTTCCCGGAGGTTGAGCTGCGAGTGAGCGTAGCTTAACCAGCACAGCCCGTGTGGAACTTTTCCCCGAGGTTCCGCCCGGAGTTCCTCCCCCTGGGCGACGCCCGCGGTTCACTTCGGACCGCGGGCGTGGCTTTGGGTATTCGAGGTTGTGGGCAATTGATCTCCGTTGGTTGGCTGGGGCAGAGGATGACCATCGGCCAGTGCGGAACGTGCGCGGAGACCATCTGACCGAATGAGAGCCGCGCCTAGCTGAAGACGCGTCGTCACCCCCAGTGCGTCCATGAGTTCGGAAATCCAGCGACGTACCGAGCGCACGTTGATGTTCAATGTATTTGCGATGGCGGAGTCAGTTGATCCGGTCATCAGCAATGAGATAAGCATCTGCCGCCGCGGATCGCTGTCGCCCCCCTTGATGGTCGTCTGGATCGGCACGGCGGATTCCCACACTGCCTCAAAAAGCCACTGCAGTGCTTCGACCAGCAGGGCATTGCGCACGATGGAGGCACGGAGCTCGTGTCCGGGGGCATAGGAGCGCATCGATGGGATGAGTGCGGTATGCCCATCGATGATGATCAATTTCATGGGAACGGGCGAGGTGCGCGATTGCTCGCCCTTCCGGGCGAACAAGCTCAGCTCCGCAAGTCGGTCAGTGTCGAAGCCTGGATCGTAGACGCATCGCAAGATCACGTTCCGCTCCAGCGCCTGCCACTCTGGCTCTATGCTCAAGGCCTCCTCAGTAATGGTTGACCGGGCCTGCGCGTAAGGCGGCTTGTCGAAGAAGCAGATCTCCCGGCGTGCGGAGTCCATCAGCTCACGGTGGGCCGCGACAATGTTTTGCTGGCCGACCAGCGTCTTGATCTCATAGGTCTGGGTGGTCTCAGCGGCTAGCAGGTGGCTCTCCAACGACTCAGCGGCCACGCTTGCCAGCTCGATCTCGGACAATCGTTGCGCCTTGAGCTGGTTGACCACATCGAGCAGCGGTAGTGCTCGCCAGTTCCCACGCGACGGTTCGGTCGCCAGTCCGAACTTTCTCAACTGCTCCAAGGTCTCCCCGACCTTCTCCGGAGTCAGCGAGGTGAGCCGCGTCAATTCAGCCATCGACGCCGACGGCAAGGGGCCGAGCGCGACGTACACAGCCTCCGCTTCGGGACTGATGCCTAGCGGCTGAAGCATGCCTTCCCTCCACCGCAGCGTTCTGACAGGGGCCAACGGCGCCCGACCCGCGATGGGTGGAAGCCGATACGCTGAGCCAACGGCACAGCGACCCCGCTCGCTGCCGATCGTCTCATAGCGCTCCAAAGGAGAGATTTCAAGGATGGCTGAACTTGCTCAGATCGGTGTCACGGGCCTCGCGGTCATGGGCCGCAACCTCGCACGCAACTTCGCCAGGCATGGTCATCGCGTCGCGATCCACAATCGCAGCTACGCCAAGACTGAGTCGCTGATCGGCTGAGGCCGGGTCAGAGGGGACGTTCATTCCTTCCGAGTCCATGCCCGATTTCGTCGCCTCACTAGAGCGTCCGCGTCGCGTATTAATCATGGTGAAAGCCGGCGCCGGGACTGATGCGGTGATCGATGAACTGACCCCACTGATGGAACCCGGCGACATCTTGATCGACGCGGGCAATGCGCACTTCCCGGACACCATCCGCCGGGAGCGGAAGCTGGCCGAGATTGGCCTGCACTTTGTGGGCACCGGTGTCTCCGGCGGTGAGGAGGGCGCGCTCAACGGCCCATCGATCATGCCAGGCGGTTCGCGCGAATCGTACGAGTCGCTGGGTCCCTTGCTGGAAAGCATTTCCGCGAAGGTCGACGGCGTCCCTTGCTGCACTTATGTCGGTCCGGACGGGGCCGGCCATTTCGTCAAGATGGTTCACAACGGCATCGAATACGCCGACATGCAGTTGATTGCCGAGGCGTACGACTTGATCAAGCAGGCGACTGGTGCATCGGCTGCGGAGATCGGCCAGATCTTCCAGACCTGGAATGAAGGTGATCTTGAATCGTTCTTGATCGAAATCACCGCTGAGGTGCTCGGCCACGTCGATGCCGAGACCGGCAAGGCCTTTGTCGACATGGTGCTGGATCGCGCAGAACAGAAGGGCACTGGCCGTTGGACGGTGCAGAATGCGCTTGATCTCGGCGTGCCGATCACTGGCATTGCGGAAGCCACCTTTGCGCGGGGGCTGTCTGGATCAGTTCCTCAGCGGGAGGCCGCCCAGCCCAAGCTTGCGGCAGGGACCGCCGGGGACTGGACCGTGACCAATCGGGATGAATTCGTCGAGGACGTGCGACAGGCTCTCTACGCATCCAAGGTGGTGGCCTACTCCCAGGGCTTCGACCAGATTGCGGCGGCGAGCGCCGAGTACGGCTGGAACATTGACCGCGGCGCCATGGCCAGAATCTGGCGTGGCGGATGCATCATTCAGGGCCCGTTTCCTGAATCGGATCACCGAGGCGTATGAGCGCAATCCCGACTTGGCGCTGCTGCTTGCCGACGACTACTTCACCGAGGCAGTTGGCAACAGCCTGGCGGCCTGGCGTCGAGTGGTGGCAGGGGCCGCACAGAACGGCATTCCGACACCTGCCTTTTCCTCATCGTTGGCCTACTACGACGGGATTCGTGCCGAGCGGCTGCCGGCTGCCCTGATCCAGGCGCAACGAGACTTCTTCGGTGCGCACACCTATCAGCGAGTGGACAAGGATGGCTCCTTCCACACCGAGTGGAGCGCCGACCGCACCGAGCGTCAGGTCGGGGAAGCCTTCAAGCAGGACGTGCCCGCAGCCAAGGAGTCCGAGAAGGCGCCCACCACCTCGGCATGACCCGCTTCGGTCCGCAGATCCTGACGCGCCTGGGTGGCCGAACCGCGCGGGTCGCGCGCGCCGCCGGCGCCCGACTGCGGAACGAGGTGGCGGCCGGTGGCTTCGCCGAGCGGGCCGGTGGCAACGGGCTGGTGCCCAATGCTGGGATTGCGGTGTTCTTCGCCACCGGGCCGGAGAATCTCTACCAGTTCGAGCAGTGGCGCCGGCCTTTGGAACGGCTGGCCGAGCGGCAGCCGGTCTTCATGATCACCGACCGGGCCGATACCGGCGACGCACTGCTAGCGTCGACATCGCTGCCGCTCGCGTTCGCGCGGGGCAGCGCCGCGCTCGAGGAGCTGGTTGACGAGCGGGACGTGCGGATCGTGCTCTACCTCAATCAGCTTGAGGCGAACTTCCGCATGTTGCGGTTTGCGAGCCCGGTACATATTCAGATTGGGCACGGGGAGAGCGACAAGGACTCGAGTATCTCCAACCAGCACAAGGCGTACGACCTGGTCTTCGTGGGCGGCGACGCGGGTCGCGAGCGCCTCGGCCAGGCGCTGCGCGGTTTCGATGCGAACGAGCGCACTTTGCTGGTAGGCCGTCCGCAGCTTGACTACAACTACCCAGGCGCCCCGTCCTGGGCACGGGACTCTGGAACGCGGGTGTGGTACGCGCCAACCTGGGCGGGTGATCGGCCGAGCATTGCCTACGGGTCGCTGGCCAGTCACGGCGTAGCGATCATCGAGGCACTTCTGGCGGATCCGTCGATCCGCGTCATCTACCGCCCGCATCCTCGGACCAGTTACACCACTCGCGAGCATCGCGATGCGGACAAGGCCGTTCGGACCCTGCTCGCCAGGGCCGGCGACCGGCACCTTGTTGATCGCGACGGTTACGGCTGGCAGTGGGACTTCGCCGACGTTTGCATCACCGATGTCTCGGCCGTTGCCTATGACTGGCTGGCGACGGGCAAACCACTAGTGATCACCGAGCCGGCACCAACCGCCTATCGTCCGGCGTCACTGCTGCTGGACACCCTGCCGCTGCTGGGTGTCGCAGATGCCGGAGAGGTGCTGTCGAGAATCCATGCCCTGCAAGGTGATTCGGCATCGGGGGAGCAACTTCGCGATCTGGCATACCACTATTTCGGGGATGTGAGCGCTCAGCAGAGCACGAAGCGATTCGAGGATGCGATTGAGCGCGCCTACCAGCTCCAACGATCCTGATAGGCCTGCGTGGACTCAGAGCCCGCGGAGGAAATCGATGTCGTCGTCGGGTGCCTTTGGGGGCTGCGTCTGTTTTGTGCCCGAGGACTCCGCGTTAGGTCGACCAAGCAACAGCCAGCAGACGGCGCCGGCTAGCGGCAGACAAATGATCGCAGTCGCCCAGAGCCAGCGAGGCATCCGGCGGACGGCGTACGGCGGGGCTTGAGCAACCTCGACGACACAGTAGATCATCAGCAACGCAATGATGACGATCGGTAGATACCGCCCCATAACCGAAGTATGCGTCTTGAGCCCGGGTAGACACAACAGTCGACGCCAGTGTCACTAGGCTGTCGGGATGCCTCGCGGACCTGTCGTCGCCATGCCAAGGCGCCGAGATGTGAGCGGGCGCGGCAGGTCGTGGTGACGGCCGGTTTCGATGTCGGCGCCGAGCGACCTGCTCGCCCGACGATCGCCCAGCTGCGTGAGGTGACACAGCCCCCGAGCGTCCGTAGCCGTGCCGCCGCCGAACACTGGGTCGCCCATGCCTACCTGCGGGATATTTCCCCCTATTTCACGCGGATCCTGCTGCGGGGCGGGTTCAGTGCGAATGGCGTCACCTGGCTGATGATCATCGCTGCGGCTGCAGCTGCGGTCGCCACCGGCTGGCCCACCTTGCTCGGCGCGATTCTCGCCGTGATCTTGGTGCAGCTGCAGATGCTGTTGGATTGTTGCGACGGGGAGGTAGCGCGGTGGCGGCAAACCTCTTCACCACGCGGGGTGTACCTCGATCGGGTGGGGCACTACGTGGCGGAGTGCGGGATCGCCGTCGCCCTGGGCGTTCGTGCCACCGGCGAACTGCAGCTTAGCGGGGTCTGGATCAGCGCTGGGCTGCTGCTCGGTTTGTTGATCGCGTTGAACAAGGTGGAGAACGATCTGGTGCACGTTGCCCGGCACTACGCCGGCTTGCCACAAATGCGCGACGCCGAGGACGTGCGGGTGCCCAGAGGAGGTGGACTACGCACTGCGCGGCGGCTGGCAGGGCTGGTTCCCTTCCACAAGGTCTTCCATTCTGTTGAGTTGTCCATCCTGGTGCTCATCGCCGCGATCATTGATCTCTTCGTTGCCGGTGCAGCGACGAAGGTGCTGCTGGCTGCACTGGTCATCGGGGCCGGCGTGACACTGATTGGTCATCTGGTTGCCGTGCTGACATCGTCCAGGCTGCGATGAGTGGGCCGGTGCGGCCCACGTTCGGGGTCATTGTTTTGACGATGGGAAACCGGCCTCAGGATCTCAATCGTGGCCTTGCCAGTCTGCTGAATCAGCGTGAGGTCGACCTCGACATTGTGGTGGTCGGCAATGGGTGGCAGCCGGTTGGCCTGCCTCAAGGGGTGAAGGCCCATGGGTTGAGTGAGAACCTCGGCATTCCAGCTGGGCGTAACGCTGGAGTGGGTTTGGTCCAAGGGGAGTTGCTGTTCTTTCTTGACGACGACGCCCGCCTTCCGGAGAACGACATGCTGGCTCGGATGGCGATGCAGTTCGCTGCTGATCCAACGCTCGGCATGATCCAACCCAGGGTCGTCGATCCTCTTGGCCGACAAGCTCCCAGGCGCTGGACTCCACGATTATTCGTCGGAAACCGAGCTCGGAGCAGTCCCGCTATGAACGTCTGGGAGGGCGCAGTCGCGATCCGGCGCGACGCGTTCGAGCACGCGGGCGGCTGGGCCGAGCCATTCTGGTATGCCCATGAAGGCATCGATCTGGCCTGGCGCGTGTGGGATGGCGGTTTCCATGTTCGCTATGACGGAGGAATCGAGGTGCAGCACCCGGCCATCCAGCCCACCCGGCACGCCGAGTTCTATCGATATCAGGCTCGGAATCGCGTCTGGCTCGCCAGGCGTAACCTCCCGCTGCCCGTCGGTGTGCTCTATGTATCGGTGTGGGCAGGAGTGTCGGCCGTCCGACTACGCTCGCGTACCGCCCTTGCCGAGACGCTGCGGGGCTATCGGATTGGGCTCAGCCAGCCCGGCGGCGAGCGGCGCCCGATAAGTTGGCGGACAGTCTGGCGGATGACACGCGCCGGGCGTCCACCGGTAATTTAGCGAGGGTGGAACAGACCGATAAAGGTGATCGGGCATGGTCTGAGTGGGCGATCGGCCAGGTGGAGGCGGATGCGAATCGCAGTGCTGATACCCACCTGCACCCCTTTCCACTGCCGCCAGAGTGGCGGATCAGTCTCTACTTGAAGGACGAGTCGGTGCATCCGACTGGGAGCCTGAAGCACCGTTTGGCGAGATCCTTGGTGCTCTTCGGCCTGTGTAACAACTGGATCAGTGAAGGCACCACTCTGGTAGAGGCGTCTTCCGGTTCCACAGCGGTCAGCGAGGCGTACTTCGCGCGGCTGCTTCACCTGCCGTTCGTGGCCGTGATGCCGGCCTCGACGGTACGAGAGAAGATCGAGCTGATCGAGTTCTACGGCGGACAGTGCAAGCTGGTGGCGGATCCGACGACGATCTATCAGGTGGCAGCCGAGCTAGCGGCCAGCAGCGGCGGGTATTACCTCGATCAGTTCACCTACGCCGAGCGGGCCACTGACTGGCGCGGCAACAACAACATTGCCGAGTCGATGTTTGATCAGTTGAGCCGCGAGCCTTTCCCGATACCGGCCTGGGTGGTTGTCGGCGCTGGCACCGGCGGCACCAGTGCCACTCTCGGCCGCTATACGAGGCTGAAGAAGTACGACACTCGGCTTTGTGTGGTCGATCCTGAGGGCTCGGCGTTTTATGACGGGTGGAGAAACCGGGATGCGACGGTCACTGCCGCCGGATCGAAGATTGAGGGAATCGGTCGTCCGCGCGTCGAGCCCAGCTTCGTACCATCGCTGGTCGATCGAATGATCCCGGTGCCAGATGCTGCATCGATTGCTGCCATGCGCTGGTGCACTCACAAGCTGGACCGCTGGGTCGGCGGGTCAACCGGCACCAATATGTGGGGCGCGCTCCAGCTGGTGGCGGAGATGAAGGCCGCGGGCATGCCCGGCAGCGTGGTCACCCTGCTCTGTGATGACGGCAGACGTTATGCCCATACCTACTACGACGACGCCTGGGTTGCCCAGCGAGGTTGGGATCTGGCTCCGCACCTGGCCACGCTCGAGGCGTTCGAGACCTCCGGGATCTGGCCAAGCACTTCATCTAGGTGATGAAACGCACGTGCACGTTCGTTGCCTACGCAATGCACGCGTTGCAACGTGTGTATCGCGACTGGAACGCACGTACACGTGCGTTTCCGACCGGGTAGTTCAGAGCGAGAGGGTGGCGAGGATGAGGCCGGCGGCGAAGCCGACGGAGCTCGCGAGCTCGGCAAGCCCGGTGGCTTTGAGTACGCCGATGAGCGCCAGACCGCTGGCTCCGGACATCACGGTCCGGACCGCGGGAATGATCAAGACCAGCCCGGCCAGCCCGAGCAGTGCCCACCAGCTGGTGAGGAGGGCCGTGACGATGATCAACAATGCGCTGAGCGCGACCAAGAGCAGGTACCAGACGCGCGTCCTGGCGTCCCCAAGGCGGGTTGCCAACGTTCGCTTGCCGGTCTGCTGATCTCCCTGGATGTCACGCAGATTGTTGGCTACCAAGATCGCGCACGCTAAGGCGCCGACCCATACGCCGGTAAACAGTGTGGCGAGCGACACCCTGCCCACTTGCACGTACGCGGTCCCACAGACCGCCACCAGACCGAAGAAGACGAAAACGAAGACTTCGCCCAGTCCGATGTATCCGTATGGGCGCTTTCCACCTGTGTAGTACCAGGCGGCCAGCACGCACGCCACACCCACGATCAATAGCCACCACTGCTGGGTCATGATCACGAGGCCAAGCCCAGCCAGACAGGCGATCCCGAAGCTGACAAACGCCGCCCGTTTCACCAGCGGCGGCGATGCGAGACCTGAACCGACGAGCCGCTGCGGACCAACTCGCTTAGTGTCGGTGCCGCGGATGCCGTCGGAGTAGTCGTTGGCGTAGTTCACGCCGACCTGTAATGCCAGGCTGACGACGAGCGCTAGGACAGCGGCGACCCAGGAGGCGCCCTGCTCGAAGACCGCCAGGCCCGTTCCCGCGATCACGGGGGAGCAGGCCGCCGGCAGCGTACGCGGCCGCGCCCCGGACAGCCACTGCGTCGGAGTCGGCCGGGGAGCCGTCTCGGCGGTCACGCGGTCGCCTGCCGCTCAGCACGCATGTTCATGATCATCGACATGATCGCCATTCGATCCGGTTTGCCGCTGGCCAACGTCGGAAACGGATCGAGATAGATCAGTTCGCGGGGCACCGCATACGCCGGCAACGACTCTCGCGCCACTGCCTGGAGATCCTCCAGCGAGCGTGGTGAATCCGAGACAGCTATGACCGTGGTTCCCCACACCTGGTCAGGGATACCCAGCACGGCGACCTGAGCTCCACCAGCAGCCGCCCACCGCTGCACGGCCTGCTCCACGTCTGCAAGATCAACCTTGTGGCCGGCGGTGATCACAATATCGTCCATCCGGCCGAGCACCACGAGTTTTCCGGCCTCCCAGTACCCCCGATCCTGAGAGCGAAGCCATCCGTCCACGACCGTTTCAGCGGTGAGATCAGGACGCAGCCGATAGCCAGTGAAGAGCGTCGAACTCCTGATCATGATTCGGCCCTCCTCCCCGATTTCAACAGCGACGCCCTGCAGTGGCTCTCCGTCACAAACGCAGCCGCCGCACGTCTCGCTCATGCCGTACGTGGTGACGACCCTGATTCCTGCGCCGAGGGCACCCTCCACCAAGCCGAGGCCTACCGGGCCTCCACCGACCAGGACCGCACTGAAGCTGGCCAAGGCTGCAGCCACGTCGCCACGACGCAACGCCTTGTCCAGCTGTGCCGGGACCAACGAGATGTAGCGCCGCTGCGACAGCGTGCCGGCTACCTGCGGCAGGTTGCTCAGATCGGAACGCACCGGCACTGCGCGCGTGCCGGCAAGGTGCGCGCGAGCCAGCACCATCAGGCCGGCGATGTAGTGCGCAGGCAAGGCCAGCACCCAGTCGCCAGCTCCACCTAGCCGGCCGCACATCGCCGCCACCGAGGCGCGGATCGCTGCACGGGAGAGTACGACGCCTTTAGGTGCTCCCGTCGAACCGGACGTCGCGACCACAACGGCCGCATCATCTTCGGTCACTGGCTGTGCGGGCTGGAACATCGTCACTGCCCGAGCCTGCTCGACCGGGTCCGCCGGGAGGGGGGCGATGGGAGGCCCGTCAGCCAATGCGATGGCCAGGGATGCAGCGACCTCCGAAGGCTGCACGATCTCGAGGCGTACGGATCCTGGGCCGGCTGCGGTCACGGCCACCAGGCTAACTACCGGCTAATTCCCTGAAGAAATGACACTCGTTCGGCGCGAGGCTGGTCTGACGGCGTGTCGGCGAAACTGGCGTCAGTTTGTGAGAGAGACGGCCCGAGGCACTCGATCTGCGCGAGGTCGCCGGTAGTGGCTGGGCCAGACTGGGACCGTGCCGCACGAGTCCTTCTGTTACGCAGTCGGCTTGCGCACTCAATTCCGGGGCATCAACGAACGACAAGGCATGGTCTGGCGGGGCGCCGCGGGCTGGGCGGAGTGGAGCCCCTTCCTCGACTATCAGGGGCCTGAGCTGGTGCCGTGGCTGCAGGCCGCCGACGAGGCGGCCGAACGTGGTTGGCCAGCACCGGTGCGGACCGAAATTCCCGTCAATAGCACAGTCCCCGCTGTCGGTCCGGAGCTGGCATACGACATCGCACGGGTGACCGGCTGCAGCACCGCCAAAGTCAAGGTGGCGGAGCGGGGCCAGTCGCTGGCCGAGGATGCCTCCCGTCTGGAAGCCGTACGCGACGCACTGGGCCCGGACGGGAAGCTCAGGATTGACGCTAACGGAGGCTGGAGTGTGGATGAGGCGGTGCATGCCGTCCGGGAACTGGCGCGTTTCGATCTGGAGTACGTCGAGCAGCCCTGCGCCAGCATCGACGAGTTGGCAGATCTGCGGCGCCGGCTGGTGCGATCGGGGTTGTCGGTGCCAATCGCCGCCGACGAGTCGATCCGGCGCGCCCAGGATCCGTACCAGGTGGCAGAGCGCGCGGCCGCTGACATCGCCGTTCTCAAGGTGCAACCGCTCGGCGGGGTCCGAGCCTGTTTGCAGATTGCCGAGCGGATTGGACTGCCAGTCGTCGTCTCCAGCGCTCTTGAGACCTCCATTGGAATCAGGGCCGGCCTGGCACTGGCCGCTGCGCTGCCTGAGCTGCCGTACGCCTGCGGGCTCAACACGGTCGCCTTGCTCGCCGATGACATAGTCAGCGAGCCACTGATCGCGGTAGATGGGGTGATCAAGGTAGGCGAGCTGGCCGTTGACGAGGCGGCGCTGGACAAGCACCGGCCCGACAGTCGGGTGCAGCGCTTCTGGCAGGCTCGTCTCGTGCGGACTCGGGAGCTGGCCGGTGGGTAACGCCACCGCGTGCGCGCGGGTGATCATCGAGGAGCTGATCAGCCGCGGCGTACGCGATGTTGTGCTAGCCCCTGGGGCGCGGAATGCGCCGCTGAGCTATGAATGCTTCGAGGCCGACCGCATCGGACTGCTGCGGCTCCACGTTCGAGTCGATGAGCGCACTGCCGGGTTCCTGGGCCTTGGGCTTGCCAAGGGTGCCGGTGCACCGGTTGCGGTGGTGACCACCTCCGGAACGGCGACGGCTAACCTCCATCCCGCGGTGCTGGAGGCCTGGCATGCACACGTGCCGCTGATCGTGATCACTGCGAGCCGGCCACGCTCAGTGATCAACACCGGGGCGAACCAAAGCACGGACCAAGATCAACTCTTCGGCAGGCACGTACGTGGCTACGCCGGACTGTCCGACGAGGCTCTTGATCATCGGACCTGGCGCTTTGAGATGGCCCGGGTCATGACGGCCGCTATCGGGTCAAGAACGCGACTGCCCGGCCCGGCGCAGCTTAATGTCGAGTTCAGTGAGCCGCTGATCCCCGCGGAGTTCGCCTGGCCGCCACCAGCTCCCGAGCTGGTGATTACCGCTTCGACCGCTGCGGCGGAACCGATGGCACTCTCCGACGGAGCTCAGACGGTGATCATCGCCGGTGACTGCCCGCCTGACCTGGGCGGCACGGTCGCTGTGCTAGCCGCTCAAGCGGCAGTTCCGCTTCTCGCCGAGCCATCCAGCAACGCACGCCAGGGCGAGGCGGCGCTGTCCACCTACCGGCTGCTGCTCTCCTCGCCCCTTGCCGAGGAGATTGAGCGCGTCGTGATCTTCGGCCGGCCGACCCTGTCCCGGCCGGTCAGCCAGCTGCTGGCCCGCAACGACGTCGAGCTGGTGGTGGTCTCGGAGTACGCCGACTGGATCGACCCCGGGCGTGCCGCCTCGCTGGTGACAGACGCAGTCAGAATCCCCCCGCCAGCGGATCGAAACTGGTTTGACGCCTGGAACGAGGCGGACAGGGTAGTCCGGGGGCGGCTCGACGACTTGTTGGCAGCGCAGCCGTACTTCACCGGGCCCGCATTGGCTGCAGCGGTATGGGCTGCCCTCGATGCAGACGACGCGCTGTTCGCGGGATCTTCCAATCCGATTCGTGATCTCGACCTTGCGCCTATCAACTCAGCGTCCCCCTTGGTCTATGCGAATCGTGGGCTCTCCGGGATTGATGGGAGCGTCTCGACTGCTGCGGGTATTGCCCTCGCCCTGGAGCGCCCGACCCATGCACTGCTCGGTGATCTGACTGTGCTGCATGACGCGACCGGCCTAGTGATCGGAGGAGAGGAACCGCGGCCCGATCTCAGGCTGGTAGTCGCCAACGATGATGGGGGCAGTATCTTCGCCACCTTGGAGCAAGGCGAACCTGCTCATATGGGCGCCTTCGAACGACTGTTCGGCACGCCCCAGGGATTGCAATTCGAGGCCCTGGCGGCGGCTGCAGGGATCGGCTACCGACGCGTACAGTCCGCGCTGGAGCTAGCCGAGGTGCTGGCGGAGCGCCCCGTTGGAGTGGAACTTGTCGATGTTGTCATCGATCGTGCCCACCGCCGGACGCTGGACCAGGAGATCACTGCGCTCGCAGCCACGCTCTGACTTGGCTGGTGGCGATCACGTCGTCCTCGTTGTATTCCAGCACCCGGCGTCGTGCCGCCGTGCGCACTTCAGCAGTGTCCCCGCGCACCGCATCGGCGAACCACAGCTGCGAGTTCAGCCCGCCCGGATCATCGTCCCGCCAGCTGAAGCCCACATGCCGTGCCATCAGCTTGAGACCGAGGCCGCTCACTCCGAAATAGTGCGCCTTGACGATCTCCAGCAGATCGATGAAATGCTCCTCCGCGTACCCCGCAGCCCAGTCGAACAGCTCATCGTGCTGCCCTTTGATTTTTTGGCGGGCAGCTAGCTCGCTGATCTTGGCGACTTCGTAGCCGCTGTAGTGGAACACCGTGACCGACGGCCTGGATTCGACAACACTGCGCAGCCAGGTGAACGCGTCGGCGGCCAGAGCAGCCTCGCTGCGGTCATCAAGATCATCAAATCGGCTGAACTCGTGATAGACAGCAGCGTCCTCCCCCGCCTGCTGAACGAGGAATCCCCACAGGTAGACCCGGCCATCCGCCGAGCTCTCAATGTCCAGATCGATCTCGACCTCGGCCTGTGGCACCTCGATCGGTCCGGCGGTCTCCCGATCAAACGAGGTGCCCTGCAGCAACATCCGTGCCCGCCGTGCTGCCACCCTGATCCGGCCTTCGGCTCCCTCTCGATGGATGACCTCAGGCAAGTACCACTCCAGCAGCTGATCAAGGTCAGCGTCCGCAAGGTCAGTAATCGTGGCAATGCCGTGGCGACGCAGCGTCGCGATTTCTCGCATGTCCAGGGGACTCTTGTCAATGCGCAAGCTGACGTCATCGGGGTCGAGCTGGGGCAGGCAGTGCTCCCACCACTGGCAGCGGGGGCATTCCTTATTGACGATGGGCCGGACCAGCAGCTCAGGGTCCTGTTCGGGCCGACCGGTCTGTTGCTGCGCAACGGCGGCGATCTTGATGCGGAATGAGTGCTCGTAGTCGTAGCGCTCGAGGAGGCTGCGTAGCCGCCAACCCTCCGGGCTGCTTCGGGAAAAGGTCCGCACCTGCGGCTCGGCGAGATCGGCCCAGGCCAACACCGGTGCTTCGAAGAGATCATCAGTGCCGATGACGGCGGCGAGCGCCTGCTCGGCGCCGAACCCGCAGGCTTCAAGCATCCGGTGATAGTGGGCCAGCTGGAGAAAGTCTGCTTCCCGGCTGGCAAGCCGAAGCTCATACCCCGAGATGCCCGAGGCCGCTTCAGCTCTGGGGTCGGTCAAGGTGGAGTAGCGCAACACGTGCGGCTCTTCGGCGTCGCCGTCTGCGGGCCGAGATCGCACGATGATTCTGTGCCATTTCACCTCCACCGGGTGGTACGCGGGTGAGCGGTTTGCCCGATCGGCGCCCCGGATCAGCAGATCGGGCGAGCCCACCCGGTGACCGGGAAGATCAACAGGCAGGCAACCACCGATGATCACCTGAGCGCCGGAGCTCATGGCCCGGACACAGGCTTCGAGCTGCACCTCGGGGGTGTTGGACAACAGTGGCCGAAGATCGACAACCCGTCCGCGGTAGGAGCTGATCAGCTGCTCGAGCACTGCGGCCTCGAATTGGGCGCCACCATCAAACAGCTCGGCCAGCCCGTCATTGGCTTCGATCGAATTGCTGGCATTCGGCGTCTGGAGGACAACGGTGGGATTGAAAGCGTTCTGGGTTTTGACTGGGCAGCTGCGCGCGGCGTACGCGCCGAGCAGAATCGTGCCGGGTGGGGCTGTTACTGTCGTCGCCTCCAGATTGATCATGCTCTGGCCCGGTGTAGAGCCACGATGCCGCCGGACAGATTGCGCCATTCAACGTCTCGCCAGCCGCATGTGGAGATCATGCTGGCCAATCCCTGCTGATCGGGCCAGGCCTGAATCGACTCGGCCAGGTACTCATACGCTGCGGGATTGGAGGAGACCACTGTTGCGATTCGTGGCAGGGCGTCGACGAGATAGTTGGAGTAGAGAGTGCGAAACGGCTGCCAGGTCGGGGTGGAGAATTCGCAGACGACGAGCGTGCCGCCCGGCTTGGTCACCCGCCGCATCTCGGTGAGTGCAGCTGGGGTGTCCTCGACGTTGCGCAGCCCGAAGGAGATGGTGGTCGCATTGAAGCTGGCGTCGGCGTACGGCAGCTGGAGTGCGTCGGCGGCGACAAAGCTCAAACCCGGCCGGCGCTGCTTGCCCACTAGCAACATGCCGAAGGAGAGATCGGTCGCGATGACAGTCGCGCCCGCCTGCGCAATCGGCTCACTTGAGGTGCCCGTGCCTGCTGCCAAATCCAAGATCAGCTGTCCGGATCGCGGCGCCACAGCCTCCGTCACCCGTTTGCGCCACACTCGATCCTGGCCGAGAGAGAGCACATCGTTGGCCAGGTCGTAGCGCTCAGCCACCCGATCGAACATCGCGGCGACGTCACTGCGCCGCTTGTCGAGCGTGGCGCGATCCACTCCAGCTGAGTCAGCGTCAGGCACATGGCAAGCCTCCCATGCCCCACCGACACGCCCTACCTGTCAGCTGGACAGTTCGGTGACCGTCTGGATGGTTGACGGCGTTGGCTGCTGCGCTCCGCTGGCAGCTTCCACACTGACCGCCAGGCCCGTGACTCCACCGAGGCTCTCGCGGAAGAACTGCTGACGATCGCCGCCACCGGCCACCAGGTTGTCCGGGATAGGACGCTCGCCCTCGAGGGTCCACAACTGATAGCGCCGGTCGGCGCCGACAGTTGGCAGGTCCTTTCCGATGAACATCGCGCGATCGAGGCTGCGTGAGACCACAAAGGAGATCTGGCCGCCGTCCTTCATGGTGGCCGAGTACGTCTGCACGTCCGGAGCCGTAAGCAGTTCAGTCTCAGCTGCTTGCTGAGCCACTTGTGCCTGCCGGCTCTGCACCAGGGTGTAGACCACACCACCCAGCGCCACTGCAGCAACCATGACTGCAGCGACCAGGACGGTAAGGACCCGGGTACGCCGTTGCTGCCGACGCAAGGCCAGCTCATCGACCGCGCGTCTGATTTCGTCTGGAGCTTTCAGAGGCACCTTGGGGGTCGGTTCCACCTGGGCAGTCACGGCTGCAGGCTCCGGGGGCAGCGGCCTGACCTCAGAGATCGCAGAGAGAATCGATCTACGCAACCCCGCGGGTGGCGGAGTCACACTCGCCAGCACCGACAACTCGGCGGCCGTCTCACCGAACTCCACAACCTCTCGGCTGCAGGTTGGGCACACGGCCAGATGCGCCTCGAACTCCTCCCGCTCATCGGGCTCGAGCGCGTTGACGACATAAGCCCCGACGGCGCCGTGGATTTCGCTCATGCTTCCACCCCTAACGCATCTCGGAGCCCGATCAGCCCATCACGAATTCGGGTTTTGACCGTGCCAAGGGGCAGCTGCAACAGTTGCGCGACCTGGCTTTGGGTATAGCCACCGAAATAGGCGAGCGTCAGCGCCTCCTGCTGAATTGCGGTCAGGGAGGCCATTCCCTTTCGCACCCTCTCGACGTCAAGTCGCTGCTCCACTCCGTCCCACACCTGGTCGATCTCACGACCTCCACTATGGAGGGCATACCGCTCGTCCCGAGCCACCTCGCTGGATACCGATCTCACTCGATCGACCGCACGGCGGTGGGCCATGGTGGTCATCCAGGCAATGACGCTGCCCTTGTCTGGTGAGTAGCGGGCCGACTGCCGCCACACCTCCACGTAGACCTCCTGGGTCACCTCGGCAGCATGATCCGGCGAGCGCAGGACCCGCAGGACGATCCCGTAGATGCGCTGCGACGTGAGGTCGTACAACTCAGCAAAGGCATCTTCATGACCGCGGGACGAGAGCGCCATCAGTTCGACAAGATGCGCCGCTTCGGCCTCGCGACCCGAAGACGCATCGCGATGCCGCGCGGACCGGGAGGACTGACCCTCCGCATCCGGTGGCATCGACGAGACGTTCACAAGATCGACGCTCTCACGACCGCTGCCGCTGGCTCAGAATGTCGGCAGCAACACGCTGGCGATGGTGGAGATGGCGGTCATCATCGGTGCTACCCCTCGGGTGTCGTGTTTTGGGCGAGCCAGGCCTTCGCCCGTCTCACCTCCGATTCGTTGCATCGTCAGTTTGGGATTGGTGGCCCGGGAAGGGGCAGAATCGCCTCCATGGCCAAACGCACGACGATCCTCAAGGTGTCCGGACTGCGCCGGGCATTCGGGCCGAACACCATTTTTGACAAGTTCAGCCTTGAGGTGCGTACCGGAGAAGCGATCGCACTCACCGGACGTAATGGCGCCGGCAAGTCCACCCTGCTGCGCTGCCTGGTGGGCGCCGACCGACCAGACGATGGCAGCGTGCAGGTTTGCGGTAATGCCATGTCGGAGGCCTCGCCTGAGATCAGGCGCGACGTTGCCACGGTGATCGATGATCTTGACTTCTTTCCCGACCTGAGCGTGGTCGAGCATCTGGATCTGCTGGCCCGAGCGCACGGGATCGCCGATCCGGACGACGTAGTCGATGAAGTGCTGGAGGAGGTCCAACTGGTTCCGCAGTCCGGCCAGCTGCCCGGCACCTTGTCCTCGGGGCAGCGCCGCCGGCTGGCTCTGGCTACGGCGTTTGTCCGCCCGCGCAAGTTGTTGATCTTGGATGAGCCGGAGCAGCGCCTTGACACCGAAGGTCTCACCTGGTTGGCACAACGGCTCAAGTCGGAGCGGCAGAAGGGTTTGGCAATCGTCTTTGCCAGCCACGAGCCGGAGCTGGTCGAGACCGTGGCCACGCGGGTGGTTCAGCTCGGAGCGCCCCGCGAATGAGCAGCCTGGAGGCGGGTGCCGATGACTTCGCGTACCACCAAACGCCCGAGCCCCAAGCGCTGACCCCGGCCAGTCCCCGCGAGCTGAAGCGGCTGATCAAGGACTGGCGTGCCGGGCGGGCGACCCGCAACGTGCTTCAGGCGATGAGTGACGCCTACGTCGCCGTGTTCGCTGCGGTGATGCTCGGCGCCATGGTCGTCAATGTGATCTTGAAGGCGCAGCGAACGATCGCACAGTGCACCAGTGAGTCCTGTCTATCGGCCCGGACCATCCTGCCGTGGGCTGCATTCGCGGCTACCGTCGCAATCTCGTTGGCGGCCAGCCGACTCTTCGGGCCAGTACTGGCGTCGGCGGCCGAAGGGTTCTGGCTGCTCGAGGCGCCCATCTCACGTGCCCAACTGCTCCGCTCTCGCCTGGTCGGAGGCGTATTGGCGGCATTCCTGGGTGGCGCTGTGGTTGGCGGGCTGGTCTCGGCCCTGACCGGATCGGGAACGACCGAGGTAATGGTGTGGGCGGCCGCCACGGCTTTTTCGGCTGCGGCATCGGTCGCCTTCGCTGCCGCACAGCAGGGTGCCGACCGGCACGTGTTGACGCGGGTGGCGACCTACGTCTTTGGGCTGCTGGGCATCGGTGCCCTGTTCAGCGTGGTGGGTGTGGCGGCAGGGTGGTTCAGCCTGGGCCTGTCAAACAATCTCGGCATCGAGCTCGGCGTGATCATGATCGCCGCTTCGGCTCTGGTGCTGGCGGCGAGCGGGGTACTGGCCGCCCTCCGGTTGGGGCAGATTCGCCGGGCCAGGCTGCTCAGCGGCGGGGCTCTGGTGAGCGGCATTTCCGGCGCCTTCTTCGCGCTCGACATCGGACTCGCCCGCGACATTGTTGTCGAGCGCCGCGCCATGGAGCGCGGCCACGTGCGTCCCAAGCGTGGCAAGGGATTGGGACTTGAGGCGATCATCTGGCGGGAATGGCAGCGGCTGTGGCGGTTCCCGCAACCCTTGCTCGTCTTGGCCGGGACGATCGTTGTTCCGTACGCGTGCGACGCGCTGGGCATGAGCACCCTTACTCCGGTAGTGGCCGCTCTCGCTCTCTTCGGCGCAATGATCCCGTTGCTTGGCGGGCTCCGAGTGCTTACGCGCACCGGGGGTCTGGCCCGCTGCCTTCCCTTCTCGCTGGCCCGCATCAAGCTGGCTTCGATTGCGGTACCTGCGATCCTGGCGGGAATCTGGTCCGTTGCGACAACCGCGGCATACCTCGGCTTCGGCGACGGGGCTGTGCAGCGTACGGTGCCCGACGCATCCTTCATCGCCATTGCGACCGCAGCTGCCGGGCTGCTGGCGGCGGTCCGCTGGACGCAGGCCAAAGGCGTGGACTTCGGAGCACCTATGGTGGCCAGCCAGGCGGGCGCGTTCCCGCCGGGTCTGGTGACCAACCTGTTCCGCGGTTTCGACGTCTGCCTGCTGACCACAGCGCCTTTGCTGTTGGGGCTCTCGCCGGTCTGGTCGCTGCTCATCGCAGCCATCGCGGCCATGATTCTGCTCAACTCCATGGACGCTGAGGCTTTGCGGGCACGCCAGGCGGAGCAGCAAAAGCAGCTGGCAGCAGACAGGAAACAGCGCGCCGAGTCGGCCGCGGCAGCCAAGCAGCGTAAGCGGTAGCACCAGCGGAATTGTGAAAGCAATCACAAATTGCACTTCTGAGCGCCGGGCACGTTGGTGGGCCCCGGAGCCACAGTTACGCTGTGCCCCGTGACCTCGTCGGCTCCGGCCCTGCCGCGGTTGCAGGTGCGGACTCGTGCGATCGAGGATCCGGGTTCATTGCTGGCCCTGCTGCCGCCAAAGGACTACTACGTCTGGTTGCGCCACGGTGATGGCCTTGTCGGCTGGGGAGAAGTCGTCCGGCTCAAGCCAAGCAGCATCGCGGAGGCAGCTGAGTGGTGGTCGGACCTGGCGGCTCAGGTTGAAGTAACCACCGAGCTGGACTACCCCATCGCGGGCGCTGGTCTGGTGGCGTACGGCAGCTTCGTCTTCGACCCAGGGAACTCGGCAGGCCGATCGAGCCTCATCGTGCCGCAGACGGTCGTAGGGCGCAGGAATGGTCAGACCTGGATGACCGAGATCGGCCCGACCTCTGGGAATGGAGCCGAGTGCAGCGAGCCAACGCCACTCGAACGGCCCAGCAACGTCACCTTCGGTGATGGCGGGCTGAGCGGCCCGGAGTGGGAGGCTGCAGTTGCCGAGGCGGTTCGTCGGATCGGCGATGGAGAGCTGGAGAAGGTAGTGCTGGCCCGCGACCTACTGGCCTTCGCAGAGAACGACATCGACTTGCGGTGGGTTACCGCCCGGCTGGCGGAGAACTATGCCCAGTGCTGGACATATTCGGTCGACGGTCTAGTTGGCGCCACCCCCGAGATGCTGGTGAAGCGTGAAGCGGGCCTAGCAACATCCCGGGTGTTAGCCGGCACCATCCGCCGCTCTGGAGATGATGATCATGATCTCAATCTGGCGGCGGCGCTGGCTCAGTCGAGCAAGGACCTGGAGGAGCATGAATACGCCGTGCGCTCGGTTGCCCGGGCACTGGCGCCCTTCTGCTCCGGCATGAACGTGCCGGATGCGCCCTACGTGCTGCAGCTTCCCAACGTGTTGCATCTGGCGACTGACATCACCGGCGTCGCTGACAAGGGGCTGGCCTCGCTGGCGCTGGCCGCGGCACTTCATCCGACCGCCGCTGTTTGTGGGACGCCTACTGGCAGCGCCCGATCGCTGATCGCCGAGCTGGAGCATCTGGATCGGGAACGCTACGCCGGACCGGTCGGGTGGATCGACGCCAGTGGCGACGGAGAATGGGCGATCGCCCTGCGCTGCGGCCAGCTCAGCGAGACCGATCCCCGCCAGATCCGGCTCTTTGCCGGGTGCGGAATCGTGGCGGGCTCTGACCCAGCTGCGGAGCTGGCCGAGTCGAACGCCAAGCTGATTCCCATGCGGGACTCGCTCGGCTAACGTCTCTCCGTGCGCCAGACCTCGACCTTGCAGCAGGTCACCGCGGTGGTCCTGGCGGGTGGCGCGTCGCACCGCTTCCCTCCGGACAAGTTGGCTCAACTGGTAGAGGACCAGCCGTTGCTGGACCGTGCACTCGCCTCGCTGCCGGAACAGTTCGTGGTCGTGGTCGTCGGCTCTGTGCGCCAGGTTGCCCGTCCGGTGATCTTCACCTCAGAGGATCCTCCCGGCGGTGGACCGGCCGCCGCAATGATCGCGGGCGTGCGTCGAGCGCTGGCAGAATCCGCTGATGTCATTGTCGTACTGCCGGCGGATGCGCCGCTTGGCGGCCAGGCAGCGCGCACTTTGCTCAGCCGCTTAGAAGATGGGCCGAGCACCCAAGCGGTTGTCGGCGTTGACGCCCACGGTCGGGAGCAGCCGCTCCAGCTTGCCTTGCGGCCTGCCGCGGCCGAGGCGTTGCTGACAGCCGCAGGGCCTAGTGGTGCTGCTGGAGTATCGGCGCGTCGGCTGCTCGATGCACTTCGACCCGGCTTAGTCACCCAGGAGCTGGCGCCGGCCGAGCTCTGGGACATCGACACCGCTGATCAGCTGCTGGTGTGGCGGCTGCGGTCTTCGGCAGCGGTGTTGTCAATCATGGACGTAGTAACCGAACGCCAGGCGGCGGCCGCCGGCTCACCGGTCGTTATTGCCATTGATGGCCCGAGCTGCGCAGGTAAGTCAGTTCTTGCGACCGCGTTGGCACTTCGATCTGGGGCGGCGGTCGTCGAAGGCGACGACTTCTATCGGCAGACGCTGCCGAGGCTCACGGTGTCGCACCGCGAGGCGATGTCGGACGCCGCGGTGGTGGATGCCGTGATCGATTGGGAACGGCTACGAGCCGAAGCGCTGCTGCCCTTGCGGGCCCGGCAGTCAGCGACGTTTCAGCCCTATGACTGGGATGCCGATGACGGCCGGCTGGCACCGCCGAAGATCATTCCTCCCGCTGATGTGATCATCGTGGAAGGTGTCTACGCCGCACGTCCGGAACTCAGCGATCTTGTTGACGTTGCCGTCTACCTCGGCGTCGATCCTCAGATACGTGCCCGCCGGTACGCCGAACGGGAGAACGATCCGGACTGGCAGCGCTTCTGGGAGCGCGGCGAGGCCCATTACTTCCGGGCCGTCCGTCCTGCCGCGAGCTATGACATCCGTCTGGACGACCAAGATTTACGCAACGTCGGCGGTGCCTAAATCCGCCGGAACTCCTTACAGGGTTGAGATGTAGCTCGGCTTGAGTGTCTTTGCACCCAAAACGACGACATGTCGGTGAGAGTCGTAGACTCATGCTTGATGACTTAGTGAAGTTTTTCACTAAGTCCCTGGGAAACTGCAGGGAGACCCTATGTCGGTGACTGGGCAGATGCGCCCTGAGCCTGTCGAAGGGCACGCTTCGACAAGCTCAGCGCGCATTATTGACGCCGATGTCATCGTTGTCGGGGCGGGCCCAGCGGGTTCGGCGACGGCGACCCACTTGGCTCGCCACGGCTTGCGCGTCTCGCTACTGGAGAAGAGCCGGTTTCCCCGGGAGAAGGTCTGTGGCGACGGGCTCACCCCGCGGGGCACAAGACAGTTGATCCGGCTCGGCATCGACACCTCTGAAGCGGCTGGTTGGCTGCACAACAAGGGTTTGCGCATCTACGGCGGCGAGCGTCCCTTCCAGCTGGAGTGGCCCGATCTCGCCGACTTTCCCCGCTACGGCCTGGTGAGGCCGCGCGCCGACTTCGATCAGTTGCTGGCGCGCCATGCGGTAGCGGCTGGTGCGTCGCTGTATGAGCTCAGCAATGTGGTCGAGCCGATCATCGACTCCGGCACGCAACGAATCGTTGGGGTCCGCACCAAGGACGGCCGCCGATTCACGGCCCCGATGGTCGTAGCCGCGGATGGCAACTCGACCCGGCTGAGCTTGGCCATGGGCCTGAATCGGCGCGAGGACCGGCCTATGGGCGTCGCGGTGCGCACTTACTACGCCAGCCCACGACACCGCGATGACTACCTGGAGTCCTGGCTGGAGTTGTGGGAGGGCAAGCCGGGCAAGAGCGCCCTGCTGCCTGGATATGGGTGGATCTTCGGCATGGGCGACGGCACCTGCAATGTCGGGCTCGGGATTCTGAACACCTCAGCTGCCTTTGGGAAGACCGACTACAAGGATCTGCTCAAGCGCTGGCTGCAGAACACGCCGGAGCCTTGGGGTTTTCGGGGTGAGAACATGATCACTCCGATCCGGGGAGCGGCGCTCCCTATGGGCTTCAACCGCCAGCCGCACTACGGTCGTGGCCTGCTGCTGGTCGGTGATGCCGGCGGCATGATCAACCCCTTCAACGGCGAGGGCATCGCGTACGCCATGGAGTCCGCCGAGGTCGCGGCAGCTGCGATGGCGGAGGCACACGAGCGGGGGCCCGGCAGTCCAGCCGCGGAGCGGGCGTTGGAGTCGTATCCGACCAGGCTGAAGGCTGAGCTCGGCGGGTACTACACGTTGGGCCGCACCTTCGTCAGGTTGATCGGTCATCCGCGGGTGATGCGCGTCTGTACCACGTACGGGCTGCCCCGGCGAACCCTGATGCGGTTCACGTTGAAGCTGCTCGCCAATCTGACCGATGCCCACGACGGCGACACGATGGATAAGTTGATCAACTCGTTGTCCCGGATAGCACCGGCGGCATGAGCACGATGCACGGCTGGGGAAGGGGAGCTGGCTGGTGAGTCCGTACATCGGAATCGTGATCTTGCTGGCGATTGCCTCAGGGTTCGTCGCGCTGACCATTCTGACCAGCGTGCTGGTGGGCCCGGGGCGCTACAACCGAGCCAAATACGACTCGTACGAGTGCGGCATCGAGCCAACTCCGCAGCCCATCGGCGGCGGCCGGTTCCCGGTGAAGTACTACATCACCGCGATGCTCTTCATCGTCTTCGACATCGAGATCGTTTTCCTCTATCCGTGGGCGGTGGCGTTTGATCTCATGGGCACCTTCGCACTGGTCGAGATGATCTTGTTCATCGGCACGGTCTTCATTGCCTACTTCTACGTGCTGCGCCGGGGTGGGCTGGATTGGGATTGAGAATGCAAGCAAGCAGGAGTGTTGGCTGAGATGGGCCTCGAGGAGAAGCTTCCCAGCGGTGTGCTGCTGACCACCGTTGAGAATTTGTTTGGCTACATGCGGAGCGCGGCTTTTTGGCCGGCGACATTCGGTCTGGCCTGCTGCGCCATCGAGATGATGACGTACGGCGCGCCGCGCTATGACTCCGGTCGCTGGGGTCAGGAAGTGTTCCGCGCATCGCCTCGGCAGGCAGACCTGATGATCGTCGCTGGCCGGGTGAGCCAGAAGATGGCGCCCGTGCTGCGCCAGATCTATGACCAGATGCCCAATCCGAAATGGGTGCTTGCCATGGGTGTCTGCGCCAGCACCGGCGGAATGTTCAACAACTACGCGATCGTGCAAGGAGTGGACCACGTCGTCCCGGTCGACATGTACTTGCCCGGATGTCCGCCGCGGCCAGAGATGCTTGTCGACGCCATGTTCAAGCTGCGCGACAAGGTGCGGCACACCCCAATCGGCCTCAATGCGAGCGAAGCCGCCCAGGAGGCGGAGCAGCGGCAGCTGGAGGCGCCCGCGCTTATCGAGCAGAAGGGCCTGCTCCGATGACGGAAGGCACTCCTCCGCGCAAGCCGCCTCGGAAGCGGACGCGCAAGCCGGCGAAGCGCCCTGAGTCCCAAGAGATGCGCCCTGAGGCAGAAGAAACGCGTCCTGAGCCTGTCGAAGGGCAGGAGGAACGCGCTTCGACGAGCTCAGCGAGCACACCGGAGGAGCGCGCGTCGACAAGCTCAGCGAGCACCCCGGATGAAGGCGCTTCGACAAGCTCAGCGGACATTCATCAGGAGTCCGATGAGAAGGCGCCGATCAAGGGCGCGGTGCCCGACGGCGAATCGGAGCCGGACGCCGAGACCAAGCCGGAGTCCCTAACAGAGGAGGCGCCCGCCGTCGGTTCTGCAGCGACCGCGGCGGAAGAGGATGAAGCGCAACTAGCCGCCGCTGAGCCGACCGCGGAGGTGCTTCAGGTCCGTAAAGGCATGTTCGGCGTCAAAGGCAGCGGCGACACCTCGGGGTATGGCGGGTTGACCCGCGTTGTGGAATTCCCGGGAGCGGCCATCCCGCCATTCGGTGGCTGGTGGGATCAGGTGTATGAGCGGATCGGTGCGCTGATTCCCAACTTCAGCGACGTGATCACCAAGGTCGTCATCCACCGCGGTGAGATCACCTTTCATGTCGCGCGGCAGCACCTGGCAGAGCTGGTCCAGTACCTGAGGGACGACGCTCACCTGCGCTTCGAGTTCTGTAGCAGCGTGTCCGGGGTGCACTATCCCGCCGATAAGGACCGCGAACTGCACGCGGTGTATCACTTGCAGTCGATGACCCACAACCGCCGAATTCGACTGGAAGTATCCGCGCCCGACAGCGACCCGCACATCCCATCGGTGGTCGCGACCTATCCCACCGCCGACTGGCACGAACGCGAGACCTACGACATGTTCGGCATCATCTTCGACGGTCATCCGGCCTTGACCCGGATTCTGATGCCCGACGACTGGCCTGGCTATCCGCAGCGCAAGGACTACCCGCTTGGCGGCATCCCGGTGGAGTACAAGGGCGCAACAATCCCCCCACCAGATCAAAGGAGGTCGTACTCATGAGCACGACCGACGAGCGGACCGCTGGGCCCGCGGCTGGCTCAGAGCAAGATCCCTATGGTGCCGCTGCCGACGCGGCCGAGGGCCATGTCTACACCGTCACCGGCCAGGACTGGGACTCCATCGTGTCCGAGCAGGCCGAGCGCGGCGACGAGCGAATCGTGGTCAACATGGGCCCACAGCATCCCTCCACGCACGGCGTACTCCGGTTGATCTTGGAATTGGAGGGCGAATCAGTTACCGAGGCCCGTTGCGGGATCGGCTATCTGCACACCGGTATCGAAAAGAACATGGAGTTCCGTAACTGGACTCAAGGCGTCACCTTCTGTACTCGGATGGACTACCTCTCGCCCCTCTATCAGGAGGCGACGTACTGCCTGGGCGTCGAGCGGCTGCTCGACATCGAGGCCGAGATCCCCGAGAAGGCCAGTGTCATTCGGGTGCTGATGATGGAGCTGAATCGCATCTCCTCTCATCTGGTGTGCATTGCCACCGGCGGCATGGAGATCGGCGCGCTTACCGTGATGACCATCGGATTCCGCGAGCGGGAGAAGGTGCTGGACGCGTTCGAGTTGATCACGGGTCTGAGGATGAATCACGCCTACATCCGCCCGGGCGGTGTTGCCCAGGATCTTCCGGACAATGCGCTGGATTTCGTCAAAGATCTCGTCGTGTGGATGCGTAAGCACCTGCCGGAGTACGCGGCCTTCTGCAATGAGAATCCGATCTTCAAAGCCCGGCTCTCCGGCGTCGGCCATCTCGATCTTGCCGGCTGTCTCGCTCTGGGCATTACCGGTCCGCCCTTGCGAGCAACCGGCTACGACTGGGATCTGCGCAAGAAGCAGCCCTACTGCGGGTACGAGACCTACGACTTCGAGGTGCAGACCTGGGACACCATGGACGCCTACGGGCGGTTCCGGATCCGGCTGAACGAGATGTGGGAGAGTCTCAAGATCATCGAGCAGTGTGTCGAGAGGCTGGAGACTTTGCAAGGCGCGCCGATCATGATCGCCGACAAGAAGATCGCCTGGCCGGCGCAGCTGTCGATCGGCTCCGACGGCATGGGCAACTCCAACGAGTACCTCAAGCACATCATGGGCCAGTCGATGGAGGCACTGATTCACCACTTCAAGCTGGTCACCGAGGGCTTCCGGGTGCCGCCGGGGCAGGCATACGTCCCCATCGAAAGCCCGCGCGGGGAGGCTGGCGCCCACGTAGTCTCCGACGGCGGAACCCGCCCCTTCCGCGCGCACTTCCGGGATCCGAGCTTCACCAACCTGCAGGCGATGCCGGCGATGTGCGAGGGTGCCATGGTTTCCGACGTCGTCGTAGCGGTCGCGAGCCTGGATCCGGTCATGGGCGGAGTTGATCGCTAATGATTGGGCCTTTCATGTTCGTCGGGGAGGGCCGCTCGGGCGGGCTAGGCAAACGTGGGGCTTGGGTTGAGCAGTCGTGTGCGGTTGGTCGGTGGTCGAGTTTCAGGCATCTTAGGTTTGCTACGCCCGCCCGAGCGGCCCTCCCCGACTCTTACGGTGGGCGCTCTGGCGCGCTTCTCGGCCCGGGCCATGATTGTGCGCGTTTGACCCCTCAAGACACGGGTCAATCGCGCACGATGTCTGCACACGTGCCGCCAAGTCACCGACAGGTTTGCTCGGTGCGCTCGAGCAGTGCGCGCGGAAGGGGCGGGTTCCGCCGTCCGAGTCTGGTGGGCGCCGTGCAGCGCACGTGGCCAGGAGAGGTGTCCGATGAGTGAGCTCATTGAGCCGCTGCCGTCGACGCCGAATGGGCATGCTGGCGGGGATGTCGCCTCGGAGGAGCTGGTGGGGCACGGGCCCTTTGTGACGCACTTCGATGAGCCGAGCCTGGATTACAGCATTACCGAGACGAAGATCACTGAGGCAACGCTGGAGGAGTTGCGGTCGATCGCGGCGCGATATCCCCAGGCCCGCTCAGCGCTGCTGCCGATGCTGCATCTGGTGCAGAGCGTGGAGGGCCGGGTGACCCCGGCTGGCATTGAGGCGTGTGCCCAGATCTTGGGCCTAACGGCTGCTGACGTCAGTGGCGTCGCGACCTTCTACACCATGTACAAGCGGCGACCGGTGGGGGAGTACCACGTCGGAGTCTGCACTACTGCACTCTGCGCGATCGTGGGCGGCGACGAGGTCTACGCGAGGCTCCAAGATCATTTAGGGATCGGGAACGACGAGACCACCGCGGACGGCAAGATCACGCTGGAACACGTGGAGTGCAATGCGGCCTGCGACTTCGCGCCCGTGATGATGGTCAATTGGGAGTTCTTCGACAACACCACGCCCGAAAAGGCCACCGAGGTAGTTGATCAGTTGCGGTCCGGTGTCGAGGTGCAGTCCACGCGTGGCGCTCGGGTGTGTACCTGGAAGGAGGCCGAGCGGGTGCTCGCTGGCTTCCCCGACGAACGTGCCGACGAGGGCCCCACTGCCGTCGGGCCGTCGCTGCTCGGTTTGCGCATTGCGGAAGAGCACGGCTGGAAGGCTCCGGACCCAAAGAAGTTGGCGGACCGACAGGATGAGGAGGGCCAGTGACCGATCCCTTGACCCCTGTGCTGACCGCGAACTGGGGGGACCAGCGTGCCTGGAAGTTGAGCAATTACGAACACCGCGGCGGATACAACGCACTCCGCTCGGCGCTACAGATGGAGCCAGCCGATGTCGTCGCTCTCGTCAAGGACTCTGGGCTACGGGGGCGTGGCGGTGCAGGCTTTCCGACCGGAATGAAGTGGAGCTTCATCCCGCAGGACAACCCCAAGCCCAAGTACCTGGTAGTCAACGCCGACGAATCTGAGCCGGGTACCTGCAAGGACATCCCGCTGATGATGGCCTCTCCGCACACGCTGGTAGAGGGAGTGATCATCTCGGCGTACGCGATCCGCGCCCACCATGCCTTCATCTATGTCCGGGGCGAGGTGCTGCACGTGGTACGCCGTTTGCACCAGGCCGTTCGCGAGGCATACTCCGCTGGGTACGCCGGCCAGAACATCCTGGGCACCGGCTATGACCTGGAGATCATCGTCCACGCGGGTGCCGGGGCGTACATCTGCGGCGAGGAGACCGCGCTGCTTGACTCCCTGGAAGGTCGCCGCGGTCAGCCGCGGCTGCGACCTCCGTTCCCGGCGGTCGCCGGCCTCTACGCGTGCCCCACAGTGATCAACAACGTCGAGTCGATCGCTTCCGTGCCATCGATCATCAGCAACGGCGACGACTGGTTCTCCTCGATGGGGACCGAGAAGTCCAAGGGAATGACGATCTACTCCCTATCGGGCCACGTCACCAATCCAGGACAATTCGAGGCGCCCCTGGGCATCACACTGAAGCAGCTTCTCGATCTTGCTGGTGGCATCCGCGAGGGTCATCAGCTGAAGTTCTGGACACCAGGTGGTTCCTCGACACCGATGCTGACTGACGCCCATCTCGATGTTCCGCTGGACTATGAGGCCATCGCAGGTGTGAAGTCGATGCTCGGAACCAAGGCGCTGCAGTGCTTTGACGAGACGACCTCGGTCGTTCGAACCGTGCTGCGCTGGACTGAGTTCTACAAGCACGAATCCTGCGGCAAATGCACGCCGTGCCGGGAGGGCACCTGGTGGCTGGTACAGATCCTGAAGCGGATGGAGGCGGGCCGCGGAGAGCAAGGTGACATCGAGAAGCTGCTCGACCTCTGCGACAACATTCTCGGCCGGTCCTTCTGCGCTCTCGGTGACGGCGCGACCTCGCCGATCACCTCTGCCATCCAGTACTTCCGCGACGAGTTCGAAGCCGCCATGCACACGCCGGCGTGGGAGCTCTTCCCGTACGAGCGCAGCACCATCTTCGTTCGCGAGCCCGCAGGAGCAGGAGCATGACCGTCACTGCAGCAGGCCCCTCAGCTAGCTCAACTCCTGCTGAGCAGCGCGAGGATCTGATCACCCTGACGATCGATGATGTCGAGGTATCAGTGCCCAAAGGCACCCTCGTGATTCGCGCCGCCGAGCTCATTGGGGTCGAGGTGCCGCGGTTTTGTGATCATCCGCTGCTCGACCCGGTCGGCGCTTGCCGGCAGTGCTTGGTCGAGGTACCCGATGGCGGCACTGGGCGTCCCATCCCCAAGCCGCAAGCCTCCTGCACCCTCGAGGTTGCGCCGGGAATGAAGATCAAGACTCAACTCACCTCTCCGGTTGCCGACAAGGCCCAGCGCGGGAACATGGAATTCCTGCTGGTCAACCATCCACTCGACTGCCCCATCTGTGACAAGGGTGGGGAGTGCCCGCTGCAGAACCAGGCGATGTCGCACGGCTACGCCGAAAGCCGATTCACCGACGAAAAGCGCACCTTCCCCAAGCCGATCAACATCTCCGCCAACGTCTTGCTGGACCGTGAGCGCTGCGTGCTCTGCGCGCGGTGCACGAGGTTCTCCGAACAGATCGCCGGTGATCCGTTTATTGCGCTCATCGAGCGCGGTGCCCTGCAGCAGGTCGGCATTTACGAGAAGAAACCCCTCGAGTCCTACTTCTCAGGCAACACCATCCAAATTTGCCCAGTCGGCGCTTTGACCAGCGCGGCGTACCGCTTCCGGTCGCGGCCGTTTGATCTGATCTCCACGCCCTCAATCGCCGAACATGACGCCTGCGGCTCGGCTATCCGGGTCGATCACCGGCGTGGCAAGGTGATGCGGCGTTTGGCGGGGGACGATCCGGACGTCAACGAGGAATGGATTACCGACAAAGATCGCTTCGCCCACCGCTACGGGGACGGCGAGGACCGCCTCACTCGTCCGCTCGTCCGGGACGGCAATGTGCTCCGGCCAGCCTCCTGGCCGGAGGCGATTGACGTTGCCGTACGCGGCCTCAAGGCCGCCGGAAGCTCGGTCGGGGTACTGACCGGGGGCCGGCTGACGCTGGAAGACGCGTACGGCTATTCCAAGTTCGCGCGTGCGGTGCTCGGCACGAACAACATCGACTTCCGGGCGCGCCAGCATTCAGCTGAGGAAGCTGACTTCCTGGCCCACGCCGTGGCGGGAACTGAGCAGAATGTCAGCTTTGCTGATCTTGAAAACGCCAGCGCAGTACTGCTGGTCTGCCTCGAGCCTGAAGAAGAAGCCGGCATGATCTTTCTCCGGCTCCGCAAGGCCTTCCGCAAGAAGCAGCTCGCCACCTGGACCCTGGCGCCGTACGCAAGTCATGGAACGCGAAAGATGGGCGCCCAGCTCATTGCCTGCGTTCCGGGTGACGAAGCCTCCGTCCTCGACCAGCTCAACACCGAGGACGACTCGACCAACGACCGGATTGCCGAGATCGGCCTCGATGCCAACTCAGTGATCTTGGTGGGCGAACGGGCCGCGGGTCTTTCCGGGACGTTCAGCGCATGTCTGCGACTCGCCGAGCGCACTGGCGCGAGGCTGGCCTGGGTGCCTCGCCGGGCTGGGGATCGTGGGGCGGTTGAAGCCGGCTGCCTGCCAAATCTGTTGCCTGGCGGCCGTCCAGTGTCGGACGCCGCTGCCCGGGTCGACACGCAGACGACGTGGGGAGTCGAGTCCCTGCCGTGGTTGGAAGGCCGCGACGCCGACGAGATCCTGATGGCCGCTGCTGATGTTGAACTCGAGGCAGTCGTCGTCGCGGGCGTGGATCCGAACGATTTCGTCGATCCGCAGGGCGTGCTCGAGGGGCTTGAGGCGATTGGCTTCATGGTCAGCTTGGAGACTCGCGCCTCATTGGTCACCGAACGTGCTGACGTGGTCTTCCCGGTCTCCTTGATGCATGAGCGTGCAGGCACATTCGTGAACTGGGAAGGTCGGCGCCGGCCGTTCGACATCGTGCTCGAGCAACCCAACGACATGTCCGATCTCAGGGTGTTGGCCGCGCTAGCCGATGGTCTGGGCACTGATCTGGGATTCCGCACAGCTGCCCAGGCTCGCGCAGAACTCGACGAGTTGGGAATCTGGGAAGGCGTGCGTACCGACGCACCCGATTACCCAGCCGGCGAGCCAGCTGAGCCAGACGGCAGCACCGTTCTGCTCGCCACGTGGCGGATGGCGCTCGACGAGAGTCGCGCGCTCGACGGAGAGCCTTACCTTCAGGCCACAGCGCGCACTGTGGAGGCACGGGTAAGTCCGCGCACGGCCGCGGCTGCCGGAATTGCCAGCGTCGCAGTGATCAGCAACGACCGCGGCTCAATGACACTGCCGGCCGTGATCGACTCAGAAATGGTCGACGGGGTCGTTTGGCTGCCGAGCCGAGCTCCACAGCTAGGCATTCCGCAGCATCTCGCCGCGAGCGCCGGTGATCTGGTGACGATCGGGTCGGCGGACGGGCTGGCCATCCCAGATGACATGGAGGCAAGCGAATGAGTCCGCTTGCCCCGATGGACCTCGAGGTGTTTTTCAACGACCCCTGGTGGGTGGTGACGCTCAAGGCGCTGTTCGCGTTCGTGATCTTGATGCTGCTCACCCTGTTCACGATCTGGTACGAACGCCGCGTCGTCGCCTTCATGCAGCACCGCCAAGGACCCAACATGAACGGGCCGTTCGGGCTCCTGCAGTCCCTGGCTGACGGTATGAAGCTGATGTTCAAGGAGGACTTCACGCCAACCGCGGCCGACAAGGTCGTCTTCATGCTCGCACCGTTCGTCGTCGCCATTCCGGCGATCACCGCTTTTGCGGTCATCCCCATGGCAGGAATCGTGCGGGTGCCGTTCACCGATATCACCACACCGTTGCAGGTCACCGACCTGCCGGTTTCGGTGCTCTTTATCGTGGCGATCGCCTCGATCGGGGTGTACGGAATTGTGCTCGCCGGATGGTCCTCCGGATCGACGTACTCGCTGCTGGGAGCGTTACGCTCCAGTGCGCAGGTGATCAGCTACGAGGTCGCGATGGGCCTGGCGCTGGTTGCGGTCTTCCTGTACGCCGGGTCGCTGTCCACATCGGAAATCGTCGCCGCACAAGCTGAGCCGGCGACCGTCTTCGGCGTACCGGTGTGGTATGCGGTGCAGCTCTTGCCGTCGTTCATCATCTATTTGATCTCTATGGTCGGGGAGACGAACCGGGCGCCATTCGATCTGCCGGAGGCAGAGGGCGAGCTGGTGGGAGGCTTCCATACCGAGTACTCCTCGATGCGCTTTGCGATGTTCTTCATGGCCGAGTACATGAACATGATCACCGTCTCCGCGCTGGCCGCCACCCTCTTCCTGGGTGGGTGGCATGCGCCGCTGCCGTTCAACCTGCTGCCAGGCGCCGACTCCGGCTATTGGGGGCTGCTCTGGTTCCTGGTGAAGGTGCTGATCTTGCTCTTCATCTTCGTCTGGTTACGCGGCACGCTGCCCAGGCTGCGCTATGACCAGTTCATGCGATTTGGCTGGCGCTGGTTGATCCCCATCTCACTCGTCTGGACCCTCATGATCGCGATCTTGAGGGTTGGCCAGCGGGAGGGCTGGTTCAGCGGCCGCGGGTTCTGGCTGGGCGCGGCTGCGGCATTCGTGTTGCTGCTCGGCTTGACCTTCTTGGGTGGCGGCAAGGAGGAGCCAGAGGAAGCGGCTGAGGAGCCCGTCCCTGAGTTCGATGCCTTCGCTGGCGGTTATCCTGTCCCGCCGATGGGTGGCCAGGTACTGCCCGAGTTTGCGCAGGTCCTGAGAGGTGAGGAGGATCTGTCGGCGGATCGACCGGCCGGCGGAGAACCAACCAAGGAAGGGAGTGAGGCCTGATGGGGTTCTTCGATCCTGTTGCCGGCTTCGGCGTGACCTTCCGGACGATGTTCCGCAAGACCTTCACGATCGACTACCCGAACGGGCCCCGGGTCACTGCGCCGCGCTTTCACGGCCGGCATCAGCTGAATCGCTGGCCGGATGGGCTGGAGAAGTGTGTCGGATGTGAGCTGTGCGCCTGGGCGTGTCCGGCCGACGCCATCTACGTCGAAGGAGCGCAGAACACCGAGGAGGAGCGGTATTCGCCGGGCGAGCGGTACGGGCGCGTCTACCAGATCAACTACCTGCGCTGCATCCTGTGCGGCCTGTGCATCGAGGCATGTCCGACGCGCGCCCTGACCATGACGAATGAGTTCGAGCTCGCCGACGATACCCGCGAGAAGTTGATCTATGAGAAATCTGATCTACTTGCTCCGCTGCTGCCCGGCATGGAGGAGCCGCCCCACGAGCGCCGGCTCGGTGACGATGAGCAGGCATACTTCCTCGGCCTGCCTCCCACATCCCAGCCGGACGACCGGGCGGGTGACATCAGTGGCGCAGAGCCGCGGCCGATCAATCAGGGCTTCCAGTACCAGCGCAAGCATGCGGCGAAGGACCGGTGAGGATCGTGTTCACACCTTTGCTGCTTCCGCTCGGCACGGGCGCCACAGTGGCCTTCTGGATGCTCGCCCCGGTCATGATCTTGGGTGCCCTGGGAATGATCGCAGCGCGTAAGCCGGTGCATTCTGCGCTGTGCTTGGCGGCCGTGATGATCTCACTGGCTGTCCAGTACGCCGCATTGGAGGCGCCGTTTCTCTTCGCTGTGCAGATCATCGTCTACACCGGCGCGATCTTGATGCTGTTCTTGTTCGTGCTGATGCTGGTAGGCGTAGACATCGCCGAGTCTCTGGTGGAGACCATCAAGGGGCAGCGGACATTGGCCATCATTGCCGGCCTGGGTCTCGGATCGCTCCTGGTGTTCGCCCTGGGCAATGCGATCGTCGGCCCCGACGTCGGCTTGGCTGCCGCCAATGCTGAGAACGGAGGCAATACCCAGGGCATTGCCGCGCTGATCTTCAATCGTTATGTCTTCGCCTTCGAAGCCACGTCGGCGCTGCTGATCACCGCTGCAGTCGGGGCCATGGTGCTCGCCCATCGTGAGCGGCTGCTCAAGCGCCGTACCCAGGCCGACCTGGCGGCACTCAGGATGAAGCGCTACGCCGAGACTGGCCAGCATCCAGGCCCGCTCCCAACTCCCGGGGTTCTTGCGCGACACAACGCGGTGGATACGCCCGCCCTGCTGCCCGACGGCAGCGTCTCGGAGCTCTCAGTCTCGGCCACGCTGAAGGCTCGCGGGGCAATCCTGGACAGCCAAGACCTCGTCAAGCCCGTGGATCAAACGGTCGACGCAGTCACCAAAGACGAAACCCCGCACACCACCGAGGACGAGCTGTGAGCCCCACCAGCTACGTCGTTTTGTCGGCGATCTTGTTCACCATCGGCACGGTCGGGTTCATGATCAGGCGCAACGCCATCGTCGCTTTCATGTGCGTCGAACTCATGCTGAATGCCACCAACCTCTCTCTGGTGGCGTTCTCGAAGATGCACGGTGCGCTGGACGGCCAGGTCGCCGCCTTCTTCGTGATGGTGGTGGCGGCCGCGGAGGTCGTCGTTGGGCTGGCCATCATCGTGACCATCTTCCGTACCCGCCGCTCGGCCTCCGTCGACGACGCGAATCTGCTGAAGTTCTAAGGACTGCGATGCTCCCACTCGAGGTCGTGACGCCCGTGCCGGCCACCGGCTTCTTTACGCTGGCCTGGCTGCTCATCGCCATCCCTGCGGCGAGCTCCGCGGTCCTGCTCCTGGTCGGCCGGCGTGCCGACCGATGGGCGCCCTACCTTGGCGCCGCAGCGCCGCTGGCATCCTTCGCGATCGGCCTGGTCTACTTCGTTCAGTTGCTCGGACGTGACGTGCCGGAGCGGGCCGTGTCGGTGCCGCTGTACAACTGGATTTCCAGCGGTCGATGGCAGATCGACGTCGGACTGCTGATCGACCAGCTCTCGATCGTCTTCGTGTTGTTGATCACTGGCGTCGGCGGCCTGATCCACGTCTATTCCATCGGCTACATGGCCCACGACGCTCGCCGACGCCGCTTCTTTGCTTTCCTCAACCTTTTCGTCGCCTCGATGCTGCTGCTCGTGCTGGCCGACAACTACCTGGTGCTTTTCGTCGGCTGGGAGGGCGTAGGCCTTGCGTCGTACCTGCTCATCGGGTTCTGGCAGTACAAGCCGGTGGCCGCGACGGCGGCCAAGAAGGCATTTGTGGTCAACCGGGTTGGTGACATGGGTATGTCCCTCGCGATCATGCTCATGCTCGCGACTTTCGGGTCATCGGCGTTCGTGGCGGTCAACGAAGGTATGCCCAATGTGGGTGCCACGACGGCGTTGATCATGGGACTACTGCTGCTCCTCGGTGCATGTGGCAAGTCTGCGCAGGTTCCGTTGCAGTCCTGGCTGTTGGACGCGATGGAGGGTCCTACTCCGGTGTCGGCGCTGATCCATGCCGCCACCATGGTGACGGCCGGCGTTTACCTCATCACCCGCAGCAATGCGGTCTTCGCTGAGTCGCTAGCAGCGAGCACGGCGGTGGTTGTGGTCGGCACGGTGACGCTGTTGGTGGGCGCCTGGATCGGCTGCGCTAAGGACGACATCAAGAGGGTGCTGGCTGGCTCGACTATGTCCCAGATCGGCTACATGATGCTGGCCGCCGGCATCGGGCCGGCCGGCTACGCGTACGCGATCTTCCTCCTGCTCACCCATGGCTTCTTCAAGGCCGACATGTTCCTGGGGGCAGGTTCGGTGATGCATGCCACCAATGACGAGGTCGACATGCGACGTTATGGCGCACTGTCACGGGCAATGCCGATCACCTTCGTGACGTTTGCGGCCGGTTATCTGGCGATCATCGGGTTCCCCTTCTTCTCCGGCTTCTATGCGAAAGACCACATCATCGAGGTTGCCTTCGATCGGGGCGCGGTCGTCGGCGCGCTCGCCATGCTGGGGGCGGGCATCACGGCCTTCTACATGACCCGGCTGATGTTGATGACTTTCTTCGGCACCAAGCGCTGGCAGGAGGACGTACACCCTCACGAGTCACCGTGGGTGATGCTCGTACCCCTGGTGTTGCTGGGAATCGGCTCGGCTATCGGCGGGCTGGTGCTCAACAACTGGATCGTCGGCTGGCTTGATCCCGCTGTGGGCGGCGGAGGGCCTGAGGAGGCGCCCAGTCTGCTGCACTTCTCGACCATCGGACTGGCCACCTTGGTAGTCGTCGCCATCGGTGTGGGGCTAAGCGTGTTGATCTTCGGGCCGCGTCGCGACATCCCGCTGACCCAACCTCAGAGCCGGGCCTTCTTCACCTTGGCAGGACGCAACGATCTCTACGGCGACGCCTTCAACGAAGCAGTGTTCATGCGTCCGGGGCAGCGGCTCACCTCTGGTCTTGCCCGGTTCGAGGACTTCGGAATCGATGGCACTGTGAACGGCACGGCGGCTGCGATTGGCGGGATGTCGGCTCGGTTGCGTCGCGTGCAGAACGGTTTCGTCCGCTCCTATGCGCTCACCATGACGCTGGGAGCTGCGATTGTCGGGGTAGTCATCGTGCTGGGCCGGCTGGGCTAGGGAGGCCGAGATGAATATTCCCTGGCTCACCATCCTGGCCGTACTGCCGGCTGTCGGTGCCGTGGCGCTGATCTTCTCTGGCGTCAAGGCCGCCAAACAGGTGGCGCTGGCGGTATCGCTGATCACGCTGGCGTTTGCTCTCTACATCGCCACCACCCAGTTCACGATCGGCGGCGGCATGCAGCTGGTCGAGCAGGCGCCTTGGATCAAGCCACTCGGGGTGTATTACGCGCTCGGCCTGGACGGTCTCGGCCTTACTCTTGTCCTGCTGGTGGTGATCATCACACCGGTGGTGATCATCGCCTCGTGGCGCGACTTTGATGTCTCTGCCGACCCTTCGACAGGCTCAGGGAGCATTGCTCCGAAGTACGACTCCCGGGTCTTCTTTGCCTTGGTGCTCGCAGTCCAGAGCTGTGCGCTGTACCTCTTCCTGGCCACCGACGTGTTCTTGTTCTACGTGTTCTTCGAAGTCATCTTGATCCCGATGTATTTCCTGATCGGTGGCTTCGGGCCGGGGCAGCGTCGGACCTATGCGGCGGCCAAGTTCTTGATCTTCGGCTTGCTCGGCGGCTTTGTGATGCTCGCCTCGATCATCGGCTTGTACGTGCAATCGGACCGGGCGGGGGAGCCAAGCTACCTGCTGAGCACCCTCAGCCAGCTGGACTTTGGGACTGTTACTGGCCGGTGGCTGTTCATCGGCTTCATGTTCGCGTTTGCGATCAAGGCACCGCTGGTGCCGCTGCACACCTGGCTCCCGGACGCGGCCGAGGAGTCGACAGCCGGCGGCGCGACCATGATGGTCGGTGTCATGGACAAGATCGGCACCTTCGGCATGATCAGGTTCTGTCTTGGTCTGTTCCCGGAGGCAAGCCAGTGGGCAACACCGGTCGTGCTGGTGCTGGCCACCATCTCGATCTTGTACGGCGCGATCTTGGCCATCGGCAGCCGGGACATCATGCGGTTCATCGCGTACACATCGATCAGCCACTTCGGCTTCATCGTGCTCGGCATCTTCGCGTTCACCAGCCAGAGCCTGACTGGGTCAACGCTTTACATGCTCAACCACGGGATGGCAACCGCAGCCTTGTTTGTGATGGCCGGATATCTGATCAAGCGCCGCGGCTCGCGGGACATGACCGCCTATCGCGGGGTGGATCAAGTGGCTCCAGTGCTGGCGGGTCTGCTGCTGTTCGCTGGGCTTAACACGCTGTCGTTGCCTGGTTTGGCGAGCTTTGTGTCGGAGTTCATGGTGCTGGCCGGCACCTTCGGCAGGCATCCGGCGTACGCAACGATCTCCACGCTCGCCATCGTGTTAGCCGCGCTCTACATCTTGATCATGTACCAGCGGACGATGACTGGCCCGGCTTCTGAGGAGGTCAAGGAAAAGGTCACCGAGCTCAATGGCCGGGAACGCCTCGCTATGGCGCCGCTGGTACTGCTGATCCTGTTACTCGGCGTCTTTCCCAAGCCCATGCTGTCGATCATCGAACCGACGACCCAGGCCACGATGCAGCACGTCGGAGTGACTGATCCGGAACCGAGAGTAAGCGCAGAGGGAGGCCGCTGATGATCACCTTCGCGTTGCCGCCCATGGAGATCACCGCACCGAACATCGAGTACGGCCTGCTGGCACCGGTCCTGATCATCTTCGCGGGGGCCTGCCTTGGGGTACTCGCTGAGGCTGTCGTGCCTCGGGAGCTGCGCCGGGCTGTGCAGCTTGTCGTCACCTTCGGCTCCCTGGCGTTGGCGCTGGCAACGACGCTGTTGAACTGGGCATCCGGCGATGAGGCGGTCGTTGCGGTCGACTCGTTGGCCATCGACGGACCTACGTATTTCATGTGGACAATCTTGATCATCTTCAGTGCGGCATCGTTGTTCATGTTTGCCGAGACCAAGATCGAGAACGCCAGTGTGTTCGCGCCGCAGGCCTCGGCGGTTCCTGGTACGCCAGCCGAGCGGGAGGCGATCAGGAGCCGCGTCGAGCACACCGAGGTCTTTCCGCTTGCGCTCTTTGCGGTATTGGGGATGATGCTCTTTCCGGCGTCCAACGATTTGATCACCATGTTCGTCGCCTTGGAGATCTTGTCGTTGCCGCTCTATCTCCTGTGCGGGCTCGCTCGGAGACGCCGGCTGCTGTCGCAGGAGGCTGCACTCAAGTACTTCCTGCTGGGAGCACTGTCGTCGGCCTTCTTCATTTACGGAGCCGCCTTGCTCTATGGCTATGCGGGCTCGTTCACTTTGTCGGCGATCGACGATGCCATCCGCAATGGCGCCCAGGGTCAGGGGCTTCTCCTTGCCGGGGTGGCGTTGATTGGGGTCGGCCTGCTCTTCAAGTTCAGCGCGGTTCCCTTCCACTCCTGGACACCTGATGTGTACGCCGGCGCTCCGACGCCGGTGACGGGGTTCATGGCGGCCTGCACCAAGATCGCCGCCGTAGGTGCATTGATGCGCGTGTTCTATGTCGGGCTGGGCGCCGATCGGTGGGACTGGCAGCCACTGATGGCGATCATCGCCGTTGCCACGATGGCGGTCGGCTCCGTGGTGGCGATCACTCAGACTGACGTAAAACGGATGCTGGCGTACTCCTCGATCGCCCACGCCGGCTTCATGATGACGGCGTTCGTCGGGGCATCGCAGGCCGTGTCCGGCAGCCAGTCGGGGTCGCTGACCAGCATCTCCTCGGTGATGTTCTACCTGGTCGCGTACGGAGCTGCGACGATTGGGGCCTTCGCGTTGGTGACGATGGTCCGTGACGCCAGCGGGGAGGCGACCTTGCTCAACAGCTGGGTCGGCCTGGGCCGCCGGGCGCCGCTGGCGGCGACAATCTTCTCGATTTTCATGCTGAGCTTTGCGGGGATTCCCCTGACCAGTGGCTTTATCGGCAAGTGGGCGGTGTTCGCCGCGGCCTGGAATGGCGGCATCGAGTGGCTCGTCGTTGTGGCCGTGGTGATCAGCGTGGTAGCGGCTTTCTTCTACATCCGCGTCATCGTGCTGATGTTCTTTGCCGAGCCGAAAATCACCGCAACGAGCGTGATACGTCCTGGCTGGACCACGCTTGCGGCGGTCGGGGTCGGTGTGGTCGTGACGGTAGCCTTCGGTGTGTTTCCGGGGCCACTGTTGGCCCTGGCCCAGCAAGCAGGGGAGTTCATCCGCTGACGCATGGAGGGAAGCGTGCTGGCTGAACGGACGCGAGATGAGGTCTTTGAGGCCTCAGTCCGAACCCAACTCGAGCAGATCGAGGCTGCCCTGCTCAAGGCCGCGGAAGCTGACTCCGACATGGTGACCGAGGCAGCGCAGCACATCATCGCAGCAGGTGGGAAGCGGTTTCGGCCATTACTGGTGGTCCTCGGTTCCCATATCGGCCAGCCCGCCGACGCCGACGACGTGGTGAAGGCGGCTGTGGTCGTCGAGTTGACCCACGTGGCGAGTCTCTACCACGACGACGTCATGGATGAGGCTGGAATGCGTCGAGGCTCCGCGAGCGCCAACTCGCGCTGGGGGAACACGGTGGCCATTCTTGTCGGGGATCTGCTGTTCGCCCGCGCCTCGGATATCGTTGCCGATCTTGGACCGGAATTCGTGCGGATCCAGGCGCGTACCTTCTCCCGGCTTGTGCAGGGTCAGATCGCGGAAACGGTTGGGCCAAATGGCACAGATCCCCTCGATCACTACCTGAAGGTCGTAACGGATAAAACCGGTTCCTTGATCGCGACGTCGGCGCTGTTCGGTTCCAAGATCGCTGGTGCGACTCCGCACCTACAGCGGGTGATGGCCGACTTCGGCGAGCAGATCGGTTTGGTGTTTCAGCTCAGCGACGACATCATCGACATCACCAGCGATGACACGGGCAAGACGCCCGGAACTGATCTTCGCGAGGGTATCCCCACGCTGCCGACGCTGTTGGCCCGCAAGTCGACCGACCCGGCCGATGCCCGGCTGCTCGAGCTGCTCGACTGCGACCTGCACGACGACGATGCGCTGCGGGAGGTACTGGACCTGCTGCGTCACCATCGCAGTATCGATGAGGCACGCAGCGAAGTCCGCCGGCGAGCCGAAGCCGCCCGTGCCCTCCTTACGCACCTCCCTACCGGCCCTGCCCGAGACACCCTCGACGACCTCTGCACCACCGTCGTGACGCGTACCGCCTGAGTTCACGCCCTCATCGCTGTCAGGAACGCACGTGCACGTCCGTTCCTGCCACGATGCATCCGTTGCAACGCATGCATCGTGACAGGAACGCGTGCAGAGCTGAGAGCGGCTACGCGACGAATCGTGGTGTACGCGAGCCAGAGTGCGTTGATCTGCGGTCGAGCACTTGCCGCAGCGCCGTCAGCCCGCGACGATGCTCCGGCCGCGCACATAAAGACGGTATGACTGGTCGAGCGCGCGGGCGAGGTCGGCCATGGTCTTGCGAGCGGTGTCGGGCATCACCATTGACCACGTGAGGCGGGTCATGCCACAGAGGTCGGCTCGCATCGCGTCTTCTCGACGTTTCTCGCGGAAGACGCAGTCTGATGGAGTCTCGCCAGCCCGCAGCAGCTTCTGGTATTTGATCTTGCCATCAAACTCGCCGAGGTGACGGTATTCCTTCCAATAGAAGTCGGAGGTTCCGATCAAATAACCTTGATCATCAATGACATCGTATTGAAGCTCGGGAATGGGGATTCCGTAACGATGGAACTGCGCACGAGTGACTGACTCACCAGGCGAGTCGGACCGTCCGTCGGCGAAACCTATTGTTACCCTTCCCTGCCGTGACCCCGGGAAGTATGCGAACTTCTCCTGAAGTTCCTCGATCTCGTTGGCAAGCTGGGGCGCCTTTCGCAAGGCCGAATCGGCAGTGACAACGCCAGACTCCATCGTGGAGCGGCAAGCTACTTCCCACACGGCGCGAGCGGGGCTGACGGCAAGAATCCCGTCATACTGACCAAGCTCGGAGTCGATGTCCTTGATCACTATGTGATGGTTCGTCAGCGCCTTACGTCGAGACGCTCCCTGGTCCAGCCGCAGGATGTGCACGACCGACAAGTCCTGCTGATAAAGCGCAAATCCATGCAGCGCTGCTGCGGAAGCACCAGCGAGCGCCACCGGTCCCTTCTGAGCTGCCAACGCCGCGCGCGCATGCAGCAGGTGCTTGCCGGAGTCGTCGCAGGCCCCATAGATCTCAGCTGGGGCGTACATGCCTCGCCGAAGGCGCACGATCACCCCGGCGCGCCGGGCCTCACCAAGCGTTCGATCGGTCTCTCCGCAGTCGAGCGCCTCAGCGCGGCTGAAGATGCCGCCATTAGTCCTGATCAGGTATCCGAGGTTGGTGTTCACGGCAGGAATCATCCAGCCTGCTCACGACGTAGTGGAACCTCTCACGAGAATCTGTGGATAGCCCTCGCTATCCCTCGTTATCCACCGATAGGCGCTGCATGCATTCCTGTCACGATGCATGCGTTGCAACACATGCATCGTGACAGGAACGAACGTGCACGTGCGTTTCCTCAGCGACGAGGCCGAGTGTGGTGAGTGGGGCCACGAGGGCAGCAGCTGACGCTGCTACCAGATCTTGACGCGCTGGTCTTCGTCGAGCCAGAGGGCATCGGATTCGCGTACGTTGAAGGCGGTGTAGTACTCGGACAGATTGCGAACGATCTGGTTGCACCGGAATTCCGGTGGCGAGTGGGGATCCGTCGCCAGCCGTTGCAGCACCATCTCGGTGCGTACCTTGGCCTGCCAGACCGCCGCCCAACTGAGGAAGAGTCGCTGCTCGGAGGTATAGCCGTCCAGAGCTGGCTCAGGGCTCCCTTCGTGGGCGATCTGGTACGCCTTGAAGGCGATCGAGAGCCCACCAAGATCACCGATGTTCTCGCCGATGGTCAGCTGACCGTTGATTCGATGCCCTGGCGCCTGCGCTGGTTCCAAGACGTTGTACTGGTCGATCAATGCCTTGGTTCGTTCTTCGAAAGCCTCGCGGTCCTTGTCGGTCCACCAGTTACGCAACATGCCATCGCCGTCACAAGTCGAACCTTGATCATCAAAGCCGTGCCCGATCTCGTGTCCGATCACCGCACCGATGCCGCCGTAGTTGACGGCGTCATCTGCATGCTCATTGAAGAATGGCGGCTGCAGGATTGCGGCTGGGAACACGATCTCGTTCTTGAGCGGGTGATAGTACGCGTTGACCGTCTGCGGCGTCATCAGCCATTCTTCGCGATCAATTGGCTGGCCGATCTTGTTCAAGGCGCGGTTGACTTCGAAATCGGCCACCCGCATCACATTGCCGATCAAGTCGTCCCTGGTGACCACCAGCGAGGAGTAGTCCCGCCACTTCTTCGGGTAGCCGATGTGGGGGCGGAACTTGGCGAGCTTGCCGAGTGCGCTCTCCTTGGTTTCCTCGGTCATCCAATCAAGATCGGTAATGGACCGCCGGTACGCCTCGATCAGGTTCTCGACGAGCTGATCCATCCGTTCCTTGGCGACCGATGAGAAGTGATGGTCGACGTAGATCTTGCCAACCGCCTCACCTACCGAAGCCTCCACCAGCCCCACCCCACGCTTCCAGCGCTCGCGAAGCTCCGGAGTGCCCGACAGCACCGTTCCGTAGAAGCGAAAATTCTCATCGACGAAGGCGCTCGACAGGTAGGGCGACAGCGAGCTGATGACCCTCCACTTTGCCCAGCCGCGCCACGCCGGCAGCCGGTCATCGGTGAGCAGTACCGACACCTCGGTGAAGAAGGACGGCTGCATCGCCACCAGCTCACCCATCTTCTCCGCAGCAATATCACCTCCCGCCAGGAATTCCCGCCAGTGCAGACCAGGACAGCTGGCCGCGAACTCCTCCAGGCTCATCAGGTTGTACATCAGCCGGAGGTCTCGGCATTTCACCTTGTCCCAGTGAGTCGCCGCGATCTCGGTCTCAAGATCGAATACTTGCTGCGCTTGAGCTTGCGCGTCCTCGATGCCAGCCAGCGCAAAGGATGCCGCGACGTGTGCCTGATACTGCGTGCGGATCTCGGCGTACGCGTCGAGACGGTAGTACTCCTCGTCCGGCAGACCCAAGCCACCTTGGCCGGCAAACATCACATATCGGTTCGGATCGCCTGGGTCAGGCTCTGCCTGAAGTGCCACCAGCCCAGGCACCGCCTGACGCGCGAAGCCACCTACCAGATGCGTGAGTTCTAGCGGAGTTTCCACGGAATCGATCGTGGCCAGCAGCGGCAGGATCGGGCTCGCACCGGCCCGTTCGACAGCGTCCTCGTCCATGAAGCTGGCGTACAGGTCAGCGATCTTGGCCTCGTCCGAGCCAGGCTCACCACCTTCAAGTGTCGTAATGATGTCGCGGACGGCCGCTTCAGCTTGATCGCGCAGCTCCATGAAGGCGCCGGTCAGTGGCTTGTCGGCCGGAATCTTCGTCGTGTTGAGCCATGTCCCGTTCACGTGCCGGAAAAGATCATCTTGGATGCGCACGTCTGGGTCGAAGGTTGAGAAGTCGATCGCAGGTCTCTGAGCAGAAGTCTCAGTCACTCGGACATGCTACCGACCGGTAGCCACACTTATCGAAGCTGCTCGCGAATCCGACGGCGCCCAGCTACTCGACGGTCAGAGCCATCTGACCTCAAGCGGCGTCGACGTCACCTTGACGACAGCAATCGCCTTTCCGGTAAGCCTGCCGGAGCAGTTGCCGGCTCGGCCTTGAGAGGTGCAGCTGGCAGTCAGCTTCAGATTGAGCGGAATCTCAACCCGAGCCTGCGTTCCGTCAAGGGTGACCTCGGCTTTCCGGAAGGGATCACCCCCGACCTGCTGCCAGTTGATCGTGCTCTTCTTGTAGCTGTATTGCGGGTCGAACTTGATCGGGCAGTTCTTTGGCCTGAGCGAATTGACATCGAGGCACTTGTTGTAGCGCTTCTTGGCGGCCGAGATGACTGCTTTCTTGCCCGATTTGTTCAGCTGGCTTTGGATGCGGTAGGTATCGGCCTCCACGTACGGACTCTTCACCAGCACCACGTTCTTGGATCCGTAGCCGACGTAGGGCAGCCCGGTCGTGAAGGCGTACGAGCCGGGCAGCACCGCGACTGAGTCCTGGTCCACCGTCACCCCATTGATCTTGACCGGCACGGATCCGCCGACAATGAAGCTGATATCGAGGTCCTTGACGGCGCGACTGAGCTTCCAGCTATCTGCCACTTTGACAACGTCGAATGATTCAGTAACGGCAGCGTCGCCGAGGGTGTAGGTGGCCGAAACCGAAGTCGCGTCCTGATCTTCGACAACCGGCACCTGGATCTCGGTCAGGGCTGCGCGCTCGCCGGATTCGACGAGCACCTCGCTGGTCAGCAAAGGACCAGTGGGCGCCGGATCGGCTGCATAGGACAAGGCAGCGACAGCATCACCTGCAGCAAGAGCTTGCAGGTAGCTCGCCACCGCATCCGAAGGCCGCGCTGCTGCCGGTGGAGCATTGCCCTGAGATGGATTTGTTTGCGGTCCTTGGGTGCTTGTGTTGCCGCCGGGATTGGCAGCCGACCCGGCGCGCGTCGCCACAACTACCGCCACGACGGCCATCAGGATCACCGCCAATGCGGCTGCCCCAATGATGATGAGGATTTTGCCCTTGCCCTTGGGCTGCGGCGCGGGCTCTATTGGACCTGCGCCGTATGAGCCAGGAGGTGATCCATATGGACCGGGTGCAGGGCCGCCCCCCTGCCATTCTGCGGTCTGCTCGTCTGGTGCGAAGGGTCCGAAGGAATAGCCAGAGCCGGCGGGCGGGTAGCCAGAGCCGGCGGGCGGGCCGCCGGGAGACGGCTGCTGCGGGTACCCGTACGGGGACAGCGGCTGCGTTGGACCGGAGCCGGCACCCTGGCCCGCCATCGGTGGCTGAGCGCCACCCCCGTACGGGTTGTTCGAGCTCATGGTGCGTCTCCTGACCGGTCGTCCTCAATGAGCGACTCTAATTCGCCAGCCTGTATGCCGTGCGCTCCATGCAGAAGTGGCCGGATCTGAGACATTTCTCAGCGACCCACGCAGTCAGAGCTAACGGACAGTCCAGGTATCGCCGCCGTTGATCATTGTCTGGAGAGCGTCGTCGTCGTTGCCAAGACTGGCCGCCAGCGCCACCTGGTCGCGCGCCAGGTCGTCGTACGCCGGCGCCTCGACATCCCGGAAGATGCCAAGCGGTGCCCGGTGCAGCACACCGGCATCGGTAAGCCGGGAAAGCCCGAAGGCGAATGACGGATCCGCTAGGTGAGCATCGTGTATCGCCAACGCGGCCTCACCGACCTCGGCGACCTCAACCACCGAAAAGGCGCCGGTTTGCTGATCCCGTACCACGCCTAGGTGTCCGTCGACACCAAAGCGGATCGGCTCGCCATGGGTCAGCGGGATGATTGCATCCGCTGAGGTCGAGGGGTCCTTGATGGCATCGAATGCTCCGTCGTTGAAGATTGGGCAGTTCTGGTAGATCTCGACCAGCGAGCTGCCGCGGTGCGCGGTCGCTGCCCGGAGCACGTTTGTCAGGTGCTTACGGTCAGAGTCGATGGTTCGCGCAACAAAGGTCGCCTCGGCGCCGAGCGCAAGCGAAATAGGGTTGAACGGGTTGTCCAGGGAGCCCATCGGTGTCGACTTGGTGATCTTGCCGATCTCCGATGTGGGGGAGTACTGACCCTTGGTCAGTCCATAGATTCGGTTGTTGAACAGCAAGATCGTCAAGTTCACGTTCCGGCGCAGTACGTGTATCAGATGATTGCCACCGATGGAGAGTGCGTCGCCGTCGCCAGTGATCACAAAGACGGCAACGTCCTCGCGTGCCGTCGCAACACCGGTGGCTATCGCGGTCGCCCTGCCGTGGATCGAGTGCAGGCCATAGGTGTCCACGTAATAAGGGAAACGGGACGCGCAGCCGATCCCGGAGACGATCACGGTGTTCTCACGCTTGATCCCGAGCTCAGGCATGAAGCCCTGGAAGGCCGCGAGCACGGCATAGTCACCGCAGCCGGGGCACCAGCGGACCTCCTGATCACTGGTGAAGTCCTTGCGGTTCAAGGGCTCCAGCGACAGGGGCACGCCGGCAAGGCCGCGATGATTCTGTCCCGGGCTGCCGGGCGCGGACGCCTCTTGAGTGGTCCCTGGTTGATCAAGCTCCGAACGCAGCTGATCGACGGCGGTCACGGATTCGTCCCTTCCAATTGATCGATCTCGTTTTCAAGATCACGAGCGAGTTCGCTGAGCGAGATCGGTAACCCGCGGACCCTGGAGTAGCTGCGAATGTCCACCAGATATTTTGCCCTGAGCAGCAAGGCCAACTGGCCGAGGTTCATCTCCGGAACGATCACCTGTTCGTAGCTACGCAGGATGTCACCCAGATTGGCTGGGAACGGGTTCAAGTGCCGCAGGTGCGTGTGGGCAACCAACCGACCGGTTTTGCGTACTCGACGTGCCGCGGCGACGATCGGGCCGTACGTCGAACCCCAGCCAAGCACCAAGACCCGTGCGTGGCGGCCGTTCGAGTCCGCTGGGTCGTCGACGGTCAGGCTAGGAATGTCCTGGACGATTCCGTCGATCTTGGCCTGACGGGTGCGCACCATTTCTTCGTGGTTGGCCGGGTCGTAGGAGACGGCGCCGGTGTCCCTGGCCTTTTCGATGCCACCGATGCGGTGTTGCAGCCCGGCAGTCCCAGGGATGGCCCACGGGCGCGCGAGCGTCTGCGGATCCCGCAGATAGGGCAGGTAGACGGGCTCACCGGCCTTGTCGGTTGCGTTGGTCGCAGACGCGAATTCCGGATCGATCGCCGCGATCTCGCTGAGGTCTGGGACCAGCCACGGCTCAGCACCATTCGCGAGGTAGCCGTCGGACAAGATCACCACGGGGGTCCGGTACTTGATCGCCCACCGTACGGCCTCGACCGCGGTCGGGAAGCAGTCAGCCGGCGACTGAGCTGCGAGCACCGGAACAGGTGCCTCGCCGTTGCGGCCGAACATTGCCTGCAGCAAGTCTGCCTGCTCGGTCTTGGTCGGCATTCCAGTGCTCGGTCCGGCGCGCTGGATGTCGCAAATGATCAAGGGTAGTTCGGTGGCTACGGCTAGCCCGATGGTCTCTGACTTCAACACCGCGCCGGGCCCAGAGGTGGCGGTAACCCCGAGATGCCCTGCGAAGCTCGCGCCCAGCGCGGCACCTACTCCCGCGATCTCGTCCTCGGCCTGGAACGTGGTAACGCCAAAGCGTTTGTGCTTGCTCAGCTCGTGCAGCACGTCGGACGCCGGAGTGATCGGGTACGCCCCCAGGAAGAGCGGCAGGCCGGCCTTCTTGGATGCAGTGATCAGGCCGTACGCCAGCGCGAGGTTGCCCGAGATCTGCCGGTACTTTCCGGGCGGCATGGGGGCCGGCGCCACCTCGTAAGTGACGGCGAACACCTCGGTAGTTTCGCCGAATGCGTACCCGGCCTTGAATGCGGTGATGTTGGCGTCGCGAATCTGAGGCTTCGATGCGAACTTGGTGGACAAGAAGCCGATCGTGCCGTCGGTGGGCCGGTGATAGAGCCAGGTGAGCAGCCCGAGCGCGAACATGTTCTTGGCACGGGTGGCGTCCTTACGGGTGAGACCGAAGCCCTTGACCGCCTCGACAGTCATGCCGGTCAGGTCCAGAGCGTGCACCTGGTAGTCGTCGAGCGAGCCGTCAGTAAGCGGATCGCTTTGGTAGCCGACCTTTGCCAGGTTCCGCTTCGTGAAGTCCGCTGAATCGGTGATGATCACACCGCCGCGTGGCAGGTCGTCAATGTTGGCCTTGAGCGCTGCCGGATTCATCGCGACCAGCACATCTGGCCGATCGCCGGGGGTCACGATGTCGTAGTTGGCGAAGTGCAGCTGGAAGCTGGAGACGCCAGCGAGCGTGCCGGCGGGTGCGCGGATCTCGGCAGGAAAATTAGGCAGCGTTGAGATGTCGTTGCCGAATACCGCCGAGTCAGACGTGAACCGATCGCCTGTGAGTTGCATGCCATCGCCCGAGTCCCCGGCGAACCGGATCACGACCCGGTCGAGGGTGTTGACTTGCTTCACTGCGCTGCGTGCCTTCTTCCTTGGCGTGCCTAAATCCGCTGGTCGGGGTCAGAGGGTTCGTGGCTGCGATCTCCGCTGAGGCTGCCAATACCCCCATAATAGGGCGGCAATCTGGTTACCCAGTGGACTTTCAGGTCATGAGAACCCATGTGTGGTTCGATCACCTGGTCTCGGCGGCTTGCTCTCGGCTCGTCCGCATTACCGTGGACCTATGCGCTGGGTCGACTGGTATGGCGACGGATCGCTGTACGTGCTGGATGTCGCGCTGGCGTGTTGCGCACTGGAGTTTGACGCCGCCTCGTCTCTTGCCGCGGCGCCGCTGCCGCCTCTTGAGGACCGGGCGCAGCTGGCAGTGATCATCTCCGGCACGGTGACGGATCGGCTGGCGCCAGCCGTGGCGGCAATCGTCGACGGTTGCGAGCAACAGGCGGGCCGGCGTCCGGCGGTGATCTCATTCGGGGCATGTGCCTCCTCCGGTGGTCCGTACTGGGATTCGTACGCCGTAACCAAGGGTGTCGATCAGCTGCTGCCCGTGGACGCGTACGTTCCGGGTTGCCCACCTCCGCCGGAGGCGCTGTCGGCAGTGCTGGATCAGGTCGCTGGGCGGGTGGTGTCGTGACTGAGGTAGCGCCTGAGGACTGGCTGGCTGCTGTCGAGGCGCTGAAGGCGGATGGTTTCGACTATTTCGACTGGCTCGGCTGCGTTGATGAAATTGGTCGGCGTGATTGTCTGCGGGTGGTTTTGGTACTGCGAAATCTGTCCCAGCGGGCCGAGCCGAGGATGCTGAGTTGCTCGCTGCCTCGCGATGATGCGCGGATCGACACGGTGCAAGGTGTCTTTGCCGGTGCGGCGTGGCATGAGCGGGAGGTGGCCGAGCTGTTCGGTGTTGAGTTCGTCGGGGGTGAGCGACGTCGGTTGTTGCTCAACCCGGAGTTCGAGGGAACCCCGCTGCGCAAGGATGAAGTGCTGGCCGCGCGTACTGGGATGAACTGGCCAGGAGCCAAGGAGCCAGGGGAGCGCGAGGTCTCGCCAGGTCGCCGTCGTTTGGTGCCTCCGGGCGTCCCGGACCCTGCGCTTTGGGGAGATCGCGATGCCTCGCAGCCCGCGCCGGACCCGGCGGAGGTAGCCGAGTCGGCGGTCGGCGGCAGGCCGCGTCGGCGGCGTACATGAGCCCACAAGAGGGATCGCACGGATGGATCCGGTTGATCGAACCGGCCTGCACGTCCTGCATGATCTGCGCGCGAGAATGCCCGACCTGGTGCATCAGCATTGACTCGCATGCCGAGCCACTACTGGGTCTGCCTCCCGGGTCACGGGAGCGGACGCGGCATGTGCTTGATCGTTTCGCCATTGACTGGTCGCTGTGCATGTACTGCGGCATCTGCATCGAGGAGTGCCCGTACGACGCGCTCGAGTGGGTTGGTGAGTTGACCCAGCCGGGATTGGCCCCAGAGTCTCTCGTCGAGGAGATGGTGAGACCACCGTCCTGAAGTGGAACCAGTGGCGGTCAGCTGATCATGTGGGCGTACGGGTCGCTGACCTCGCGATCACTGCGCAGTACACAGAACTCGTTGCCTTCGGGGTCGGCCAGTGTCACCCATCCGCTGCCGTCCGATCGGCGGTGATCGGCGACTTCAGTTGCGCCGAGATCAAGCAGCCGTACGATCTCCTCTTCACGGGTCGCGTCAGTCGGTCGAAGATCGAAGTGGAGCCGATTCTTGACCTGCTTGCCTTCCGGGACGTCGATGAACAGCAGGCGGGTGCGGCCGTCTGCCGAGAAGATCATGCACTCCTCGTCGCCGGGCTCGTTCGGATCCTGCGGATCCTCGCGCATGCCGAGCACCTGCGCCCACCACACGGATTGTTGATAGGCGTTGTGCGAGTCGATCGTGGTGTGGCTGATCCGAGACGTCATGCACTCACTATCTCGAAGATCGGCTACTAGCGCGATGGCCATTGATGTGGCCAGCAAGTCTGGTGTCAGCTCATCGATGCGTGCGGCGCCTAGCTGGACCATGACCAGAGCAAGCTCATCAGTCAGACTCTTGATCACCTGCTCGGCACCCGCCTCGCCCGCCGCGGCGAGCGCCCAGAGGACGGGCCGGCCGACAAATACCGCTCGAGCGCCCATGACGATCGCCGCCGCAACATGCTCCCCAGACCGGATGCCGCTGTCGGCGTAGATCTCAGCTTGATCACCAACCGCAGCGACGATCTCTGGCAGGGCCCGGGCAGCGCTGGTCGTCGGACCAAGGCGGCGTCCGCCGTGCGTGGAGACAACAATGCCTGCCGCTCCGGCGTCGACACAACGTCGAGCGTCGTCAGCTCGAAGCACACCCTTCACGAGTACCGGAAGGCCACTCAGCTCACGCAACCAGCCGATGGTGTCGAGGTTGATCGAGTCATCATGGTCCACACCGGCTGGTCCTGCAGCGGCTTGCTCATCGGTCGTCAAGTTGACGAGCCCCGTCTTAGCTGTGCTGTCTGGCCAATCCCGGGGGTTCACGCTTGCCGGGAGCGAGGCCGTCATGTCAACGGTGAACAGCAGCGCACGAGCGCCGTTCGCGACAGCGCGCTCGACGAGACTTTCCGTGAGGCCGCGGTCTCGGGTGACGTAGACCTGGAACCACCACGGCGCGCCGGTACGTGCAATCTCGGCGAACGGAACTCCCGTATGGGTCGATACGCCCATCAATGATCCAGTCGCGGCGACCGCACGGCCCATCGCCACTTCGCCGTCAGGGTGGGCAGCAATCTGTTGCGCCATCGGCGCGACCAGAACAGGGGTCCGCACCGGAGTGCCGAGGATCGTCGTGGCCACCGACACCGTGCCGGCGCCGCGGAGTACGCGCGGCCGGAACCGTACCGCCGACCAGTCGGCCGTACCTTCGTCGAGCCCGACCCCGGAGCCGGCCGCCGCCGCATAGTAGGCACTGATGTGTGGCGGGAGTGCCGCTCGGGCGCGCTCCTCGAAGTCCATAGATGCCCAGGAAGTGCGTTCCGTTACCAAGATCCTTGCTTGGAGTCCTCCGCGTCCGCAGCGGCGGATTTGGCGGAATCTGAGGTGTCGGCGACGGCCTGTTTCCTGCCCTCGGCTGCATCGGAAACGGCTTCGGTCGAGGAGTCCGCAGCCTCACCGGCTTTCTCGGCTGGAGTGTCGTCTTTGTCAAAGCGGTCCTTGGCGTTTTCGATCACGCCTTCCGTTTTGTCCGTGGCGCCGCCGAAAGTCTCCTTCGCCTTCTCCCCGAATTCCTCGGCTTTGTCCTTCAGCTCATCCAGAAAACCCATGCTGTGATCCTCACTGTGAACTCCAACACCGGGTGTACCGTTCGCCCTCATCCTAGGGCGGTGTCGCCTGGGTGGGCGGCGATGCCTCGCCCGCTGCGAGCTACCGATAGTTGGTGAACTGCACGGCGAAGTCGTAGTCAGCGTCTTTGATCAGTGCTTGCACCTTTTGAAGGTCGTCGCGGCTCTTGCTGCTGACACGTAGTTCGTCGCCTTGGATCTGCGCCTTCACGCCCTTCGGTCCCTGGTCGCGAATCAGCTTGGAGACCTTCTTCGCGTTCTCCTGGCTAATGCCTTCCTTCATGCTGGCCGTGATCTTGTAAAGCTTGCCGGATGATCTTGGTGCAGCTGCGTCGAGAGCCTTCAGGCTGACCCCCCGCCTAATGAGCTTGGAGTGGAAGACGTCGAGCACCGCCTTCACTCGCTCCTCGGAGCTGGCTTCCATCTCGATGGCCTGACCTGACCAACTGATGCTCGCGTCAGTGTTTTTGAAGTCAAACCGCTGCCGTACCTCCTTGGCGGCCTGATTCAAGGCGTTATCCACCTCCTGGCGATCCACCTTGCTGACGATGTCGAACGAGCTCTCTCCTGCCACCTTGCTTCTCCATTCCACGATGTCTGACCGGCCCATTGTGCCGAATCGATCGGCCGTGCCAGCAAGTGGTTGGCCCAGGCTGGTTGGAATTGGGTATTGTGTCTCCCCGCCGCAGGATGGAGATCTGAGCGGCATGGCAGGTTGCCCGAGCGGCCAAAGGGAGCGGTCTGTAAAATCGTCGGCTGAAGCCTACGTTGGTTCGAATCCAACACCTGCCACAAGTCAAAAACTGGCCTCTGACTAGGAGGAACACCTAACGGCTAGGGGCTTGGGCCGTCTGTGGGCCGTCACTCGTCGACCACGCGGTGTCGATGGCCCGCCGCGTCCGATCCTCGCTGTCTGGCATGAGGTGGCCGTAAGTCTTGAGCACTAAGGTCGCGTTCTCGTGGCCTAACCGCTCGGCGACGGCAACGACGGACTCGCCAGCGGCCAGCAAGACCGAGGCGTAATGGTGCCTCAGGTCATGCGAGGTGACGCCAGCGGGCAGGCCCGCACTCTTGGCCGCTGGCTTAAACACGCGAGCACCGAAGTGCTCCTGCCGGTATAGGTTCCCGCTGGTCGTGGTGAACAGGGACCCGTCCTCAGCCGGTGAGAATTCCGAGATGTGCGCCGCTAGGGTTTCGGCGACCACGGTGGGCAATGGCACCGTGCGGCGTGATCTTGGTGTTTTGGGTGATACGCGGTGCTTGCCATCTTGGGTGAGCTGCCACTCCACCCGCACAGTACGGCGCAGGAAGTCCACATCTTCGAGGCGTAATGCGAGCAGTTCGGCGATGCGGAGCCCGAGACCGGCCTGGATGATGATCATTGCTCGGCAACGATCCGGCATCGCGTCGGCGAGTGCCTGCACCTGGGCCACGGTCAGTGGCACGATCCGCGCGTTTTCTGATCTTGGAAGGCTCAGCCGCGTTACCGGGCTCGATGCGATTAGGCGATCTTGGACGGCGGCATTGAACACTGAGCGCAGAGTCTGCACCAGGAGCCGCACGGTGGTCGGAGACAAGACTTTGGCTCGGTCTGTAACCCAAGCCTGGATTTCAGAGGCGCGGACGGCTGAGAGCCTCTTGTCGCCGATGGTAGTGCCCTCGATGTGTTTGCTGATCAAGGACTCAACTCTGGTCGCGGTGGTCTGGCGGTGCGGTCTGGTCGCTGCCCATTTGCGAGCGTATTCGCCCACTGTGACCGGGTTCGCGTCGTTGACGTACGCACCTGACAACTTGGCTCCCTCGACGGCCGCGAGGTGCCGCTCCGCGTCAGCTTTGCGGGTGAACGTCCGGGACCGCTCGCGACCATCAGGGTCGAGCCAGCGCGCGCGGTATCTGCGATCGGCTCGCTTTTGAATGTGGCTCATCAGACACCCACCCTCCCGCTGAGATCGACATGGGCCGCAAGAAGCGCGCGACCGGAGCGGCCGAGATGCTCGAGATCTCTTCCAGCGCCTGATTGGCTCGGCTCTCGGTTCAATGCCTTGTGGGCCGCTCGGGGACTGATTCTTGCGCCGCGCTTGCTAGCGTTGGTCGACCTGCTGTTCCAGCCAAGCCTCGACGGCCTCTCGACGGTACCGCACGTGACGGCCCACTCGGTAGCCGACTGGACCGTCGCCCTTGTACCGCCAGCGGTACAAGGTGTGAACGGGGATGCCCAACATTTCCGAGACATCCGTGAGCGACATCAGCTTGTCACCGGCCTGGAGTGTCATGATCATCTTCCTTTTCGTGGATCGCAGTCAGGTAGGCGTTTTGGGCCGCCGAGTCAGCGTGGCGACCTGGGCGCAGTCGCCGGGGCGTTCGGGCAAGCGGCTCGGCCGACCGCTCGACCGGTTGCGGACTGGCGACCGTCAAAGACCTAAGTCGCGAAGCGACAGCGGGCGGTCGTAGAGCAACAACAAGAATCGAATTCGCATGACCAGGCGGGGACGACGGCACCGCTGCTCATGCCGGCCCGATCTCCCGGGGACGCCGTCGGACCCGTGCGTGTGATCAGTGCGAGCCGCA
>CAVSSB010000036.1:0-62772 GCA_963730505.1 uncultured Actinomycetota bacterium | reverse complement strand
GGCCCAGTCGATGTCCTCCTCAGGAGGTCCCGCGAAGACGACGGTCAATCGCACTGCATCGACACCGAACGCATCGATCTGCACGCCCAGGTCGACCCCGTTACCCAACGACTTGCTCATGGACCTGCCCTGGTTGATCACCTGGCCCTGGTTCAGCAACCGGCGCATCGGCTCCTCGAAGTCGATCATGCCCATGTCATGCAGCACCTTGGTGAAGAACCTCATGTACAGCAAGTGCAGAATGGCATGCTCCACACCGCCGACATATTGGGTAACTGGCATCCAGCGGCGCACGTCCTCCGGGTTGAAGGCGCTGTCCTCGTCGCCCGGCGAGCAGTAGCGGAAGAAGTACCACGACGAGTCGACGAAGGTGTCCATCGTGTCGGTGTCACGCTTCGCGGGTCCGCCACACTGCGGGCAGTCGACGTTGACCCAGTCGGTGGCCGCGGCCAGCGGGGAAGTTCCCTTAGGGACGAGATCGGTGCCCGTCAGGTAGGGCAGCTCAACAGGAAGCTGATCATCGGGCACCGGCACCTCCCCACATCGGTCGCAGTGGATGATCGGTATCGGGCAACCCCAATAGCGCTGCCGACTCAGTAGCCAATCCCGCAGCCGGAAGGTGACCGCACCCTCGCCGACGCCCTCGGCCTCCAGCCGTGCAGTGATCGCCCGAACTCCCGCCTCTTTGTTGGTCAGGCCGTTCAGCAGATCGGAGTTGATGTAGGTGCCATCACCGGGCGTCGCGATGCCTGAGGTGACTGGATCGGGCCCGCCAGTTGCAACTACCTCCCGCACGGGCAAGCCGAAGGCCAAGGCGAAATCCAGGTCGCGTTGATCATGAGCCGGCACAGCCATGATCGCCCCGGTGCCGTACTCGGCCAGCACATAGTCCGCGGCGTAGACCGGGATCCTCTCACCATTCACCGGATTGGTGGCGTGCACGCCCAAGAAGACGCCGGTCTTCGGACGGTCAGTGGACTGTCGCTCGATCTCGGTCTCGTGCTTGGTCTGTTCCAGATACTCCTCAAATGCTGCACGCTGCTCGTCTATGACAACTTCAGCGGCCAGAGGCGCATCAGGTGCGATCACGAAAAACGTCGCCCCGTACAGGGTGTCCGGCCGTGTGGTGAACACCCGCACCGGCTCCGCTCGATTATCGATCGTGAAATCGACATACGCGCCCTCGGAGCGGCCGATCCAGTTGCGCTGCATGGTCAGTACCCGCTCGGGCCAGCCATCGACCAGATCATCCATGTCTTCCAACAGCCGCTGGGCGTACTCGGTGATCTTGAAGTACCACTGGGTCAGCAGGCGCTTGGTCACCACTGAGCCGCACCGCTCACACAGACCGGCGATCACCTGCTCATTGGCCAGCACCGTCTGGTCCTTGGGGCACCAGTTGACATAGCTCGCCTTGCGGTAAGCCAGGCCGCGCTCCCGGAACCGCAGGAACAGCCACTGGGTCCAGCGGTAATACTCCGGATCGGAGGTGTGCAGCCGACGCGACCAATCGAAGCTCAGGCCGTATCGCCGAAACGACGTGGCCTGGGTCTCGATGTTCGCATACGTCCATTCGGCCGGGTGCGCGTCGCGCTCGATCGCGGCATTCTCGGCGGGAAGTCCGAAGGAATCCCAGCCGATGGGGTGGAGTACGTCATAGCCCTTCAGCTTCAAGTAACGCGCGACAACGTCCCCCATCACAAAGGCCTCTGCGTGGCCCATGTGCAGATCACCCGATGGGTAGGGAAACATATCGAGCACGTATCGGCGCTCGGCCGAGCCGTCATCTGCGGGCACGAAAGTCTTATCGGCCTCCCAGAACGCCTGCCATCTCTCCTGGGCGGCACGGGAGTCGTATCCGCCCCGCTCCTGGGTCGTGGTCTCCGCCCGCTCGGTGGCCTTGACCCGCTCGATCTGCTCGGTCATGTTGTCGTTTCGTCTCCTTGGCTATGCAGCGCCTGCCTACTGACCTGGACATGAAAAAACCCCTCGCCATGGGCATGAGGGGCTGCCGCGCAGGGTTCCTACGCGGCTACATAAGGAGGGCAACGCGTTGCATACGGTTCAGGGTAGCGCAACGAATCTTCAGCCTCCCCTGGTTATGCATCACTAGTGGCATCCACGAGGCCGAATCCGGCCAGTTCCCGATAATGAGTGATGCGTTTTCAGGGGGCGCATCTTCACACAGTTCGGTGAGCGCCTGCGTTGTGTGGCGGAACAGACGTCTTAAGCGGAGAGCCGGCCTGCAGTGAAGACTGCGCGGTCCGCAGCTCGCCAGCCAGCATCCCAACCACGAGGATCGAGGTATCGACCGCTGACCTGTCGAGTGACGGGGAACAGGCGCTCGAACTCGGCGGTCACGGCGTCGTCCTGCCGCTTCAACAACGGAACCAACTCGTTGCCGTAGGACTTCGTGGCAGCCGACGTTGCCTCGGTCAACCGCTCACCGATTCGTACCGCATATGCCGCAAGGAAAGAGCGACGGAACCTGGCCGAACGATCGAATGACCGCGCCTGAGCTGCGCCAGCCTCGGTCATGGCACGAGTGGCTTGGATGAGGAGAGAGATAAAGAGCATCTCAACCTGGCCGATATCGAGTGGCACCCCGACAACCGTCGCAATTGCCAATCGGTCGAAGTAGATCACCTTGCATCGGTTTGCCGTGGCGACAGCATTCAGCAGGTTGGTCTTGGTGGCGGCATAGGGGCTCTGCATATGCACCCGCCGGGCGACCACCGTGACAGCCACATCGCCTGCAGCAGCCAGCAAGGCCTCATCAATCGCGTGCCGCGTCATCAGGTCCTGGGCCTTCGCGGTAAAGGTTTCGGCCTCGGCTGCATGATCGGTCGCCTCCGCCTTGGCCAGCAGCGCTCGAATCCGCTTGAGGACTCTGTCTCGGGCCGAGTCTGGGTCGGAAGATGCCCGGTCAACCGCTTTGCCCCACTCCGATGGGGGCGGCGCTATCAGCTCCAGGACCGGCAGTTCGGAGAGCAACCCGGCTATGGTGATGATCTCCACCCAGGCTTCGACTAGCCCGAGCCCGGACTTGCACATCGCGACAACTAGTAGCCAGCTGGCTTCCTGATCTTTCCTCGCCGCCAGCGCACCCGCCTCATCAGCAACGACCTGCAACTGGTTGAGCCAGTCTTGTGGACCGCGGCTCAACGCGTGCACCGCTTTGGCCTGACTGGTGATCACGGCTGCGATGACCGGTGCCAGTCGCGGGCCCGCCTTGTGTACGACATGGAGCAGATCCAGCGGCTGCCAGCCGTGCTCCCACAACTGGGCAACGAGGTATTGAAGCCGCACCGTCACCAGTTCATCCAGCTTGCGGAGATCCTGGGACTGGAGACTGATCAGCTCCTGCTCGACAAGGTGAGCAAGGCCCTGTGCCGACCCCCGAGCCGCCAACAGCCGCTGGAGGCATCGCTCGGCCTGCTCACGACGCAGCCGCTCGACACTTGGTGACTCCTCGGCACGGGTAAAGGGATTGGCCGTTCCACCGCGAAGATGGGTGTCAGTGGGACTGCCGCTGTCGCCAGCCGGTCCTCCCGGACGCAGACGAGTTCGGTGCTTCCTTGCGGCACTTCGCTTGGTGGCCCGGCGCTGACGGTTGTTCTTCCCCATGGACCTGAATCCTGACAGCGCCCGCCGACACATCTGTCGTCCCGCGCCGTGGTCAACGCCTGGGGTCCTCGGTCAGAAACGCACGTGCACGTGCGTTGCAAGCGCGATGCATATGTTGCAACGCGTGCATCGCGACAGGAGCGAACGTGTACGTGCGTTTCCTCAAAGGGTGGAGGAACTGGTGATCTCAATGTTGGGCCGCCTGTCGGCGCGCACCGTTACGGTGTGGGACATGCGCCGGCTCAGCCATGACCAGCTGCGTCGGCGCACGCTGCGCAGGCAATTCCCGACGATTCCTGGGCGTGGTCCAGAGGCAGTGACAGAGCTGTTCCGACGCCTGGGACCGATCCAATCCCAGGTGCCCCGGGCGCCGTTCCTGACCATCTCCTCCCGGCTGCCTGGCGTCAGCTACGACGTGGTGTGCTCCTTGTTCGAGTCGCATCAGTTGCTCAAGACCAGCAACATCCGGGGCACGGTCCATACCAGCCTCCCCGAGCAGTTTGGCTGGCTGGACGCCGTCGCTCGCCGTTCCCGAGCGGCTCAGTTGCGCAACGTCCTCAAATTGCACGACGTTACGCCGGAGCAGCTGGCTGCCGAGATTGAAGCGTTCACATCCAACGATTGGACGCCGCGCTCCGAGATCGTCGCTCACGCACGGACGTGGTTGGCGGAACGGGAGACCGGCCCGGCCCTGCAGGTACCTGACGTTCTCTCCGACAGCCTGCTTTGGGGACACAGCGGATTGGTTCGGCGCCCCCGCGACCTGCGATGGGAGAAGCGCACCGATATCTTCCATCAGCGGGTCCGGAGCCTGCTGCCCGATCTGGGCGAGTATGACTTTGCAGAGGCATTGACGGAACTCGTCCGGGTCCATCTCGGCTCGTACGGACCAGCGCTCCGGGAAGATCTCGCATTCTTCTTCGGTGCCGGCCTAGGAGCGATCGACCAGGCCTTGCGCCATCTCGACGATGAGGTGGTCCACCTGCGGGGTCCGAACGATGAGGACTATCTCGACCTCGCCGATTCTCCCGAGGGCGACGCATCCGACCCGGGACTGCGGTTGCTGCCGGAGTACGACGGTCTGCTGGTTGGGTATCACGGCCGGCATCGCACGCGTTTCCTGACCGAGCAGCAGCTGCCCAAGGTCTGGGCCAAGGTGAACGGCTTGTTCTCTCCGGTCGTGCTCCATGGCGGACGGCTTGTGGCGAGCTGGAAGACGATCACCAAGGGTCGACGCACCGATATCGAGGTCACCATGCTTGATCCGCATCCGGTGCTGGCTGATGACCTGTTCGACGACGCGATCGCAGCCACCGAACAGGTGCTCGACCTCAAGATCACCGACCTGCGGGTTGGCCCGCCGCTACGCTGAGGCGGGCGAAAGGAGTGCAGAGATGACCTGGTTGGTGACTGGCGGCGCCGGCTATATCGGTTCCCACGTGGTACGCGCCCTCATCGCTGATGGCATCCCCGCGGTGGTCATCGATGACCTGTCTAGTGGGCACCGTAGCTTCGTCCGCGGCGACGTTCCCTTTTATGAGGGCAGCATCCTGCAGCGGGAACTGCTCGATCAGATCTTCACCCAACACAAGATCAGCGGCGTGGTCCACCTCGCGGGCTTCAAGTACGCCGGCGTCTCGGTGAGCCAGCCATTGCACACCTACACCCAGAACGTCACCGGCATGGTCACCCTGCTGGAGTCGATGGCCGCCCATGATGTAGCCAACTTCGTGTTCTCCTCTAGCGCCGCGGTCTACGGCACCCCCGCCACGGACCTGGTCAGCGAACAGGAGCAGACGCATCCGGAGTCCCCGTACGGCGAATCCAAGCTGATCGGCGAGTGGCTGCTTCGCGACCAGGCCCGTGCCACTGACTCCGACCCAGCGCCGCTGCGCCACACCTCGCTGCGATATTTCAACGTTGTCGGCTCGGGTTATGAGGACCTACGGGACACCAGCCCACACAACCTCTTCCCGGTGATCTTCGAGCGTCTCGTCGCGGGAGAGGTTCCCTACATCAATGGGAACGACTACCCCACACCGGACGGCACCTGTGTCCGCGACTACGTCCATGTCAGTGATCTTGCGATCTCTCATGTCAGCGCAGCCGAGGCCCTTGAGGCGAGCCGGCCCCTACAGCCGGTCTACAACCTGGGCAGCGGAAGTGGTCTGTCGGTACGCCAGATCATGGACGCAGCCGCCGGAGTCACCGGCATCGAGTTCGCACCGGAAATTCGCCCGCGACGGCCGGGAGACCCAGCGCGGATCGTAGCGACTGGTGACCTCGCCGCACGCGATCTGGACTGGCAGATGCGGCACTCGGTCGATGAAATGGTTGCCTCCGCCTGGGCTGCTCGGCAGGCCGCCGAACAGCGCACGTGATCAACAGCACGAGAGATCAACATCGCTGAGGTGTCTGCATTCGGTTGCCTGCCGAAACTCAGCTGCGAGCGTCGGGAATCGCGCGCGGCCCGCACGGAGAAGGAGCAAGCGGAGGCGTTTTCCTGGTTTGATTGCTCGCTACCGCTCGCTGCGGCGGGAGGCGGCTCGAAACATTGCTGTCACATTGGCTTAGTAACTGTGACTCAGGCGTAACCGAGCGCACGTTTGGCGCAACACACGGCTAGCAGAGTCTTACCTATCTTCGGGCGTCCCAGGATCCAGCCGCCCGAGGCGTCACATTCATTTCCAGTTCCGTCACCGAAAGAAGCAACATGACACCACTCGAAATTGATTCGGGCAACACTGCCTGGATCCTGACTTCAAGCGCGCTGGTGTTGCTCATGACACCAGGCCTGGCGCTCTTCTATGGCGGCATGGTCCGTGCGAAGAGTGTCCTCAACATGATGATGATGAGCTTCGGGGCGCTGGCCCTGATCTCCGTCCTCTGGGTTCTTTGGGGCTACTCGCTCGCGTTCGGGGACGATGTTGGCTACGGCCTGCTTGGCGATCCCACCCAGTACCTGGGCCTCAAGGGGCTCATGGAGGACACCGGCGCAAGCCTGCCCCCCATGGCCTTCGTGGCCTTCCAGGCGGTGTTCGCGATCATCACCGTCGCCCTGATCTCAGGAGCGATCGCCGACCGCGCCAAGTTCTCAACCTGGCTGATCTTCGCGGGAATCTGGGCCACGCTGGTCTACTTCCCGATCGCCCACTGGGTGTTCGACTTCAGCCTTGACTCTCACGTCGGCGGCTGGATCGCCAACGACCTGGCTGCGATCGACTTCGCAGGTGGCACAGCCGTTCACATCAACGCCGGCATCGCCGGTCTTGCGCTTGCCGTCATCCTTGGCAAGCGGCTTGGCTGGAGGCGCGATCCGATGCGTCCGCACAACCTCACCCTGGTCATGCTGGGCGCCGGTCTGCTGTGGTTCGGCTGGTTCGGCTTCAATGCAGGTTCGGCCGTTGCCGCGAGCAACTCCGCATCGGTGGTCTGGGTGAACACCATGGTCGCGACGGGTGCCGCCTGCCTGGGCTGGCTGCTCACCGAGCGCATCCGCGACGGCCATGCCACCTCCCTTGGCGCCGCCTCAGGCATCGTCGCCGGCCTGGTTGCCATTACGCCGTCCTGCTCCGCGGTCTCGCCCATCGGCGCGATCATTGTGGGTGCACTAGCTGGTGTGATCTGCGCCCTCGCCGTCGGCCTGAAGTACAAGTTCGGCTATGACGACTCGCTCGACGTAGTCGGCGTCCACCTGTTCGGTGGTCTCTGGGGCACCCTGGCAGTCGGCTTCCTGGCCACCGCGGCAGCACCGGCGGGCGTCGACGGCCTGTTCTATGGCGGCGGCGTTGACCAGCTGTGGCGGCAGGCAGTCGGTGCTTTTGCGGTGCTGTTCTACAGCGGGATCATGACCCTCCTCATTGGCCTGCTGCTGCACAAGACCATCGGCTTCCGCGTCACCGAGGAGGAAGAGCTCGCAGGTGTCGACGAGTCCGAGCACGCTGAGACCGGCTACGATCTCGGCAGCTTTGGTGCAGGCGCACGCGGCCTGTCCTTCGCCGGCACGGCGGCAGGTCAAGCCGAGGCAGATACCAAGAATGATCAGGAGGTGTCGGCATGAAGCTCGTAACAGCGATCATCAAGCCACATATGTTGGACGAGGTAAAGACCGCACTCGAGTCGTTTGGCGTCGAGGGAATGACCGTCAGCGAAGCAAGCGGCTTTGGCCGTCAGCGGGGCCACACCGAGGTCTACAGGGGAGCGGAATACACCATCGACCTGGTTCCCAAGGTGAGACTTGAGGTGCTCGTGGATGACGATGATGCAAAAGACATCATCGATGTCCTGGTCAAGAGCGCTCGGACCGGCCGCATCGGTGACGGTAAGGTCTGGTCGGTTCCCGTGGAGGAGATCGTCCGCGTGCGAACCGGAGAGCGCGGGCTGGACGCGCTCTGAAGCGTGATCTAACCAGCGAGCGTCTCAACGTCGCGATCCGGTCCGAGTGGTCTTCCACAGCGGGGCCGGATCGTCGGCGTTTGGTCACTGAGCGTGTCGAGTCGGCGCTCGTCGAGCTCTATGCGGAAGTGGGCGGCCCTCCAAGCGGGGCCGCCCTTGCCGCCGTTGGCAGTCTGGCCCGCCAGGAGCTTGGTCCGCGCTCGGACATCGACCTCGTGCTGCTGCATAGTGGCAAGTCCTCCTCTACCAAGATCAACAGGCTGGCAGCAGACCTGTGGTATCCCCTCTGGGACGCCCGGATTCGGGTCGACCATGCGGTACGCACGCCGGCGGAGTGTGCCGAGGTCGCCGGCCGTGAGCTGAGTGCCGGGGTTGGCCTACTCGACCTGCGGGTGATCACCGGCGACGCAGAGCTGGTCAAGGGTGCGCGTACCGCGCTGCTGGACAGCTGGCGTGGCCACGCCCGGAAACGGCTGCCTGAGCTACTGGTGTCACTCGATGAGCGTCTCGCCAACTTTGGAGACGCTGCTTACCTGCTGGAGCCAGACCTCAAAGAGGCGCGCGGAGGCTTCCGCGATGTGTCGATGCTGCGAGCGCTTGCCGCCAGCTGGCTGACTGACCGGCCGCACGTCGGCGTACGCGGCCCGTATCAGCGACTGCTCGATGTCCGAGACGCTTTGCACCTCGCGTCGGGCCGCACTCTCGACAGGTTGATCTTCAGTGAAACCGAAGCTGTGGCCGCCCGCCTGGGCTACGGGGAGGCTGATGATCTTCGTCGCGACGTCAGCCTGGCGGCCCGCCGCATCGGGCAAGCTGTTGACCTCACGGTGCGGGCGGCTCGCCAGGCGCTGCCGCAGCATCGCGTACTCAGTTTTGCCAAGCGGGAGCGCAAACCCAACTACGTCCAGGCCGACCACGGCTTGATCATCTCCTCCGGGGAAGTCGGACTAGGCCGCACGACCAGTGCCGGCGATCCCCTCGTTGGCCTCCGAGCCGGGGCGCTGGCCGCGCAACGCGGCCTAGTCCTGTCCCCGGTGACCGCTGACAACCTCGGCAAGCAGGGGCAGGCGCCGCCAACGCCGTGGCCCGAGGCCTGCCGGGATGCGTTATTGGACATGCTGTCCACAGGACCCCATCTGGTGCCGGTCTGGGAGGCTCTCGACCTCGCCGGATGCATCAGCAGATGGATCCCTTCGTGGGAGCCGATCCGCGCTCGGCCTCAACACAATCTGATCCACCGACACACGGTGGACCGGCATTTGGTGCAGACGGTGGCCGAGGCGCAACCTCACCTGACTCGTGTCGATCGACCCGACATCTTGCTGCTCGCCTGCCTCTTCCACGACATCGGCAAGCTGCCCGGCGCTGGTGTCCACCACGCGGCACGCGGCGCGCCGATCGCCCGTGAGGCGGTCGAGGCGATCGGACTCAAGGAAAGCGACGCTGCGCTGGTTGAGCATCTTGTGAGGCATCACCTCACGCTCGCCGGACTCGCCACGAAGCGGGACCATGCGGATCCCGCCACCTTGAACGCCCTGGTCGACGCTGTGCAGGGCCGTGCGGACATCCTCGAGCTGTTGCGCTGTCTCACCGAGGCCGACGCTCGGGCGGCCGGACCGGCCGCCTGGTCACCGTGGCGAGCTCAACTGATCAACAGCCTGGCCGGCCACGCCGAAGGGCTGTTGGTCGACGAAGGAACCCGAGTGGACGTCACCCATCTGGTGGACCTCGGTTTGGCTCGGTCGGTACAGCTGGATGGGAGGCCGCGGATCCGCGTGGAGACCAAGCCCGGCGGCCTGCAGCTCGTCATCGCGGCAACCGACCGGCTCGGTCTATTCAGTGACACGGCAGGCTTGCTTGCCTCACATTCGGTGCAAGTACGATCAGCGGTGCTGCACACGGTCGAAGGCGTGGCCGTCAACACCTGGCGGGTCGACAAGCAGCTGCCAGCTGATCTCCCTGACACCGCGTACCTGGTCAAACAGCTGATACGCCTCGAGACCGGTGAGACCGGCATCCTCACGCCGGTGCAACGACGTGAGGCCCGGGCCCACGGCAGCGGTGCGGTGTCCCAGCCGCACGTGGAACTGATCCGCGACGCCAGCGAAACGGCAGCTGTGATCGAGGTCCGCACCGGCGACCGCGCGGGACTTTTGTATGCGCTCGGCCGCTCGCTCAGTGACATCCGGCTGTCGATCCGATCAGCCCACATCAGCACCCTGGCTGGCCAGGCCATTGACACTTTCTATGTGACCGAAGCGGACGGCTCGCCACCCGGCACGGCGCGGACTCAAGAGGCGGTCGATGCACTGACTACTGCGGCAGGAATCCCGGCCCCAGCGTCCACGACACCTCACTGACACGTCAATGCGGAGCGCTCGCGCCACCCTCGGGTAATCGAGGCGCGAAGTCGTCGTTGGATCAGGTTCGCTCTGCGATGAGGTCGTCCACCTCTGCAGACGTCGGCGGCTGGGCACCACGCCGGCCGCACACGATGGATGCAGCTGCCGCTCCACGTTCCAAGGAAGCTTCGAGCCCGAGATGGAGCTTCACCCAGCCGTCCAGGAAGCCGGCCATGAAGGTGTCGCCCGCACCAACCGTGTCGACCACTGTCGTGGGGAAGCCAGGCACTCGCGTTATGTTGCCGCCCGGCTCGATGGCCACTCCGCCACCTGGTCCGAGCGTGATCACCGCGACCCCGAGCCCGTACTGTTCGACCCATGTGCCGGCCAATTCGACGGGATCACCACCGTTCTGCCCGGCGCCACTGGCCGCCGCCTTGGCGAGGAACTTAATGTCCTCATCACTTGCCTTGACGATTCCCTGCCGCCGACCAACCACACGGAGCCAGGGCTGCACCTTGCTCCAATAGATGTCGGGATCGGTGATCACAGTAGGCCGAACGTTGATGTCGTAAGAAACACCTGCCTTGACGTCGCGCATCCAGTCGAGCAGCACCGCCGCACCGGGGCTGACGATGCAGGACAAGGAGGCAATGTGCAGCCAGTCGTCGCCAGCCAGCTCCGGCATGTCGTCGATCTGCCAGCCAAAGTTCGCCGTGTCGTTGAAGTGGAACGTGTAGCTCGCGATGCCCTGATCATCCAGGCTCACGACGGCGATCGAGGTGGCCTGCGAGGACTCGGTGGCAAGATCAAGTTTGACGTTGGCCTCGAGGATGTGCTGGCGTAGCTGACGACCGAAAGCATCTCTGGAAAGCCGACCCAGAAAGTGCGTATCCGCGCCAAGCTTGCCCAGGGCAACCGCCGAATTCATCGGCCCTCCAGCCGACAGAGCGAGCCAGGTCGAGCTGAACGAATCATTGCTCGCGACGTCTGCCTGGACCAGATCTATGAGGGTCTCACCGCACACCACAAAGCGCGTCATGGAGACAACCTAGTGGTTTGTCCGGCCCCGGTGCGTCAGCTGTGAAACGGGCCGAGGCGCTACCCCACCGCGGTGTCTCGGCTGGGACGGTGACCTGAGGAACTATCCCGCCAACGAGGTGAGCTCAGCGCGCAATCCGGCCTGCAGTTCACCTCCCATCTGTTGCCAAAGGGATGGAGGAAGCGCTTGTGCGCTGATGTCGCGGAGCAATCTCCCCAGGGAGTAACCCGGATCGACCTGCGCCAACCGTTCGCAGCAGCAGTTCAGTAATGCGCCGGCTCCGCAGACCCAGGCAGCCAGGCCCAGCAGGCACAGCGGTGCAGCTGCCAACGTCGGCGGCACCGTCGCCACTACAGCACCCCACAGCCGAACATGCTCCTCCGCATCGTCGGGACTAATCAGGCCCCAGGCGAGATCCCGAACACGGAGGTCAGTCACGAGCAGCGCCAACTGCAGGTAGTGCGTCTCATTGAGGGCACCAGGGTCGGACATTGCAGTGTCCACGAGGCTGACCATGAGCCGAGCTGCTGCGCTGGAATCGTCGAAGTGTTCGAGCTGGGTGAGCAAGGTCTCAGCCAGTCCCTGCAAGCGCGGCAGTTCTGTTTCGGGCGGGCCGCTGACGGATGCCGCAAGCTCTTGCCGGTTCGCGTGGGCACCAAGTCCGGCAAAGACAGCCGCTGCAGACAGTGGATGGGAGCTGAGATCGAACGGCGTTCCATTGAGTGGACAGCAATCCCCACCACAGGTCAGTGACCACCACCTACCGTGCCCGACATAAAGGACGTCGGCCAGCTTGTGTTTTTCTATCCGGTCCATCAGCCGAGTCAGCAGCCGATGTGCTGGCAACGAGGCAGCGCTATAGGCGACCAGAGCCAACGCCGAAGCCTCGTGGCGGTTGGCTAGGTCCTCGATCTGTGTTGCGAGTTCGTCGCCTGCCGATTCCGGCGGAAGGTCGATCCTGGCCGCCAGTACGACCCGACCGGATTGGATGAACACCGCGACGATCGACTCAGCGGGGTGGAAACCCACGAGGTACGGGATGATGGCCAGAAGCTCGTCTGGCCGTCGGACCTTGAGCCGCTTCCGTTGCACCTGGCGGCGATGCCGGCGGCCTGATTTCTTCGAAGCTGTCATGTCGTCAGCTTGCGGATGCGCAAGCGAATGTGGCGGCAATCAGCAAATCTGTGGACAGAGATCGGCGCCGCGGTGTTCCTGTGGACAGCCGACCGCACAGCGCGGTCTCGGCAGCGGGACATTCCTGCGCTACCGTGGTCGGAAATGGACGAGCCCAGCGGTTCTGAAAGTACCGGCATGGGACCGACGCCCAGCGGGCCGTCCTTCGTTCCCTGGGCGCCCGTCCCAGGTGAGACGCCGCCCACCAGGCCGCCGGATCGCAGCGCTCGATCGATGGCCAAGCCGGCATCCAGGCTTCCGACCGTGATCACGGTAGCTGTGATCTTCGTAGTGGTAGTAGTTGTCGCCGCGGCAAGCCTGGTCGCCCACTTTGCCGATACTCAGGTGACAGCGCCGGTCAGCAGCAAGCGGCCAATTCCTCAGATCCCCGATCAAGGAGATCGGATTGAGTTCGCCACGAGCGATGGAAGCGGCCAATTGATCTTGCTCAGGCACTCGTGGGTGACCAGCGGTCAGGTGCCACCAGCCTCGGGTAGATACCTCCGCGTCGAGGTAGAACTGACCTGTACCGCCGGTGCTGTCGATTACGACCCATACAACTTCCAGGTCTTCGACCAAACCGGCCGACTCTTCGAGACCGCGATTGAGGGCGCGGGAGATTCCATGCTGGAGACGGGCACTTTGCACCCTGGCGAGCGGGTCCGCGGCACCATTGCCTTCGACATGCCACAGAGTGAAGCCACGTTGTTGATGAGCGACGACTCCAACCAGACGGTTACCGCACTCAAGGTGCCTGACTGAGTGACGGACGCTCGGCTACGCGTAAGAAGCACGAGAGCCGGGTTCAGCGAAGCTCCTTGCGAATCACCAGCTTCAAACCCGACCACTCGTGGTCGATTGCGCACACCTTGACATCAACCAGTCCGGTGCTGGGCAGCACAATCTCTCGAATAGCGTTCTCGGTTATATCCGTTTCGATCTTGCTGGCACGCTTGGGCCAGGCCACCCAGATCATGCCATCCGGTGCGATCGCGCTGGTCAAGTCAGGGATCTTGGCGGCGAAGTCCGCCTGCCGGGTGATGAAGATCAACACCAGATCGTGGTGGCCGCTCAGCTGACGGCTGGTCGCTACGGGATCTGGCAGTTCACCGAGGATCGCATCCAGGTTTGTCGGTGCATTCAGTACCGCCATAGACATCCCCGGCTTGATGCCAAGCTTCTTCGGCAGTGGTGTTCCTGAGTAGCCGACTGTCACTGTGACCTCCCGGTATCAGCATGCACTGAGCGAGCCATTGAAGGCTCGCGCGCCTGCTGAGAAGGAGTGAGCGGACACGCTTTTCGTCTGCGAGCGACGACGAAGTAGGCGGCTTCGCGATGTTCGTGCCGCCGATCTGCCGGAGCAGATGGCGGAAGAACTTTTCCGTTCTGCCAGATCCGACGAACCGGCGGCAGCCGAGCGAACTTCGCAGCGAGCGGAGCGACCAATCAAACACAGCGCGATCCGCAGCGAGCCCTTGCCTCGGCCATGGACAACACCCCTGTGGCGCGTCAGGCGTCTACCTCGGGTCAATCGAGCCGAGCGGCCAGAGGGTCGACGTCGGGTGACGCGAGCAGATCGGAAGGAGATGGTCCCGGCTGTACGAGGCTGGTCAGTCGACTGCAACGGTGTTCAGTGGCTGCGACCGTCGAAGGTGTGCTAAGACCTGAAGGCGTGGTGCTGCGCCATCACCGGAAAAGCCAATGAAGATTCATGCAGAGGTTGCCAGGAGAATTACCGGATCCATTGGGCTACGCCTGACAACACTTGTAGAAGCATCAGAGCTGAACCACCTGCTGTCGAAGGTCCTGCAACTCGCGTTCTCAGAAATTTGAAGGATTTCCCGGACGTTGGAAGGATTCGTCCGATGTCTGATCCACTCGTCGATCAGCCGGCAGAACGCGTCACACGCCGCGGCGACCCTTGTGGGGTTAGCAGGTTTCGGAGATGCCGGGCTAGTTGCCGGTGTAGGACCCGGAGCTGTGGACACCTTCCTCCGCACAGGGTCACGAGTGCAGCCGAAAGGGCCGGAATGAGCCAACATTTGCCACCGTGTGCGGAAAGACGTCGCGGGCGATCAAGGTCGACCTGTTGCTGGCTCCTTCGGGCTCGCCTTCTTGGCACCATGGTGCTGGCCTAAGCACCTCTAGGCGACGGCTCTCAGGCATCCGACACGCGCGGCGTATCCGCGAGCCCGCTCCAGCAGAACGGTCACGTCCGCTCGCTCACCCTTGGGCCAGTTCGATTCATCCTCCGAGCCGGCCTGCAACGCAGTAGTCAGCGCCCGTACGGCCTGCATGGCCGGATAGAGCCGAGCAGGGCCGCCGGCTCGGCGATATCCAAGTAGCAGGTAGTCCAACAGGAGCTGCGGCATGACGCGCCAGCGAGGCGCCAGCAAGTCGATCGTGTCGACGGCCGACGCCAGGTCCCACGCGGGATCTCCGAGGCCGGCATCCTCCAGGTCGATGAAGCTCACCCGCAACGCTGGCCAGTGTTCGACGATCACAGTGGACGCGCTCACATTGCCGTGAATCCAGTGCTGCTCGGTCCAGCGGTCATCAACCTCGGTTGCCGCGGCACGAAGGTCGGGGGAGGACTCATAGGCCTCCAGGACTGTTACGTACCCCGACCCACGTGCCACGTCCCTCAGCGAGGGCATCAGATGTCGCGGGTTGAGTACCGCCGGCCGCGGCGCGAGCGGCGTGGCCGAACGGCGTGTCGACATTGTGTGCAAATTGGCGAGTGCTGTCCCCCACGCCTGGCAGCTCGCGGCCAGCTCAGCAACGTTGCCCGTCAGTCGAGCAAGATCGACTCCGCTGACTGCAGGGCGGGTCAGCTGACCAAACCCGTTCCTCATAACCTGAATTCGAGACCGACTGCAGGACGGTTTGGGCCAGCCAGGCAGTCTGGACTCCTAGCTGCGAGCGTCGGAAATCGCGGAGTGGTCGCCTTCGCAGGCCCCGCCGCTCACGACAGATGGAAAGGTGAATGATGGTCGAACGGACGGTGCCCGCCCGCCCCGGCTGGGCCGCCCTGATCATGCTGCTGCTGCTCGCAGGCATGTGGATGCTGGAGCTTCTTGATCAGTTGAGCGGCAACCAGCTAGATCAGTTGGGCATTCACGCTCGGGAGGTTGACGGCATGCCGGAGATCCTCACCGCACCCTTCCTGCACGCTGGCTGGGATCACCTGATCAGCAACTCACTGCCATTCTTGGTGCTCGGATTCCTGGTACTCCTCAGCGGACTGGCCCGATGGCTGGTCTCCTCGCTGATCATCATTGTCATCTCGGGAATGACAGCGTGGCTCCTCACCCCCGCCAACACGATCATCCTCGGTGCGAGCGGACTCATTTTTGGTTGGCTGACCTACCTGCTGGCTCGCGGTCTGTGGTCCCGGCGCCCAGCGCAGGTGGTCATCGCGGTACTCGTGCTGCTCGTCTACGGCGGGCTGATCTGGGGCGTCTTCCCTAGCGGGGCCGGTATCAGTTGGCAAGCCCACCTCGGCGGCGCCATCGCCGGCGTGTTGGCGGCTTGGCTCTTGCATCGGCGCGCTACCCGACAGGTGGTCACGGCAGGACCGATCCGCCGCTACCCCGGCTACTGAGGCGTACTCCGGGCTGTCAAGGCCGTAGCCGGTAGAACCGGAAGCAGGCGAAGTCCACGATCGGCAACACCTCTGCGGACCTAAAACCGGCTAGCTTGCACAGTCGGCGCGAACGGTTTGGCCTGGTCGTCCGGACCACCATGCCTGGCAGATACGGTGGAGCAGCCGCTGCCAGCGCGGCAAGCGCTCGAACCCTCGAGGAAGGATTCCCGTGCCCGACCCGATCAACGTTGCGGTCCTGGGATTCTGGCACGTACATGCAGCCGAGTACGCGGCGCAGGTACACCACCACCCTGATACCAAGCTTGTCGCAGTCTGGGACGACGATCCGGCTCGCGGCCGGGCAGCGGCCGACGCCGTCGATGCGGTCTTTGTCGGTGACCTCGACAATCTGCTCGCGCGCGACGACATCGACGCGGTGACCGTCACCGCAGCCACCAGCGCGCATCGCGCGATCATGGTCCGCGCAGCGCAGGCCGGAAAGCACATCTTCACCGAGAAACTCCTGGCGCCAACCGTCGCTGAAGCTGAGGAGATCATTGGCGTGGCCGATGAGGCGGGCGTTGCACTGGAGGTATCACTCCCCCGGCTCTACCACGGGTACAGCAGCGCGATCGCGGGCGAGCTTGATAAAGGCCGGCTCGGCGAGTTGACCTATTGCCGAATACGGCTGTCTCACGACGGAGCGATTGCCGGCTGGCTGCCTGATCGCTTTTACGACGCCACGGCTGCGGTTGGCGGCGCGCTGAGCGACCTGGGGTGCCATCCGGCTTACCTCACCCAGCTATTTCTCGGTGCACGTCCAGCCACGGTGAGCGCAACGTACGCTTCGTTCACCCAACGTCAGGTCGAGGACCAGGCCGTCGTGACGCTCGGCTACCCGGGTGGGGCGATCGGTGTCATCGAAACAGGATTCCTCAGCCATGACCCGTTCAGCATCGAGATGCACGGCACCACGGCCAGCCTGGCGTACCAGAGCATCGGAAACGGACTCCGCGTGCGAAACACCGGATCGGACACCTGGCAGTCGCTCGCGATGCCTGAGGACGACCCGGATGCATTCAGCCAGTGGGTGAGTCACATCCGCGACGCAACGCGGGCGGATGACAACCTCTCCAGGGCGGTCGAGCTCACCCGCCTCGTATCGGCGGCCAACGCCGCAGCAGCTACCGACACCACTGTGCGCTACCCGGTCGGTGCAGCGTGAGCAAGATCAAAGTTGGCCTGCTGGGCGGCGGCGGCATCGTGGACGCCCATATCCGGGGCTATCGCACCTACGCCGATGCGATCAAGGTGACCGCCATAGCCGACCTGGTGGACGAGACCGCCCGCAGACGCGCGGCCGAACTCGAAGCGGTGGCGTACACCGATTTTCGGCAAATGATCATCGAGGCGGATCTGGACGCGGTCGACATCTGCTTGCCACACCACCTCCACGCCGAGGCCATCGTGGCCGCTGCTCAGGCAGGAAAGCACATTCTGTGCGAGAAACCGCTCTGCCTGACCGTGCAGGAGGCAGAGCAGGTGCAGCGCGCGGTCAGTGCAGCGGGCGTGACCTTGATGTGCGCTCACAACCAGCTCTTTCTGCCGGCGGTGAGCACAGCAAAGCAGCTGCTGGAGCAGGGCATTCTCGGCACTGTCTATGAAGTTCGAACCGCCGACAGCTTCCACAACGACTTCAACCCGCAGAACATGGGCTGGCGCGCGACCGCAGCTACCAGTGGCGGCGGCGAGCTGATGGACACGGGCTACCACCCGACCTACCTGCTGCTTCATTTGGCGGGAGCATCACCGGTGGAAGCCACCGCGCTGCTGTCTCGGCACCGGCTGCGCTTCATGGAGAGCGAGGACTCGGCTCAGGTGCTGGTCCGCTTCGACAACGGGGTCGTCGGCCACCTGGTCACCAGCTGGGCATACGACCCGCCGCCGGGCTCTGAGCGGTTCTCGGTGGTTGGTGAGCGTGGCTCGCTGCACAGCGATGGAAGGGCCCTAACAGTCACCTTGCGCGGCTCAAGCAGCCAGACCTACGACTTCGACGACGTAGACACCTATGTGTCCGAAATCGGGCACTTCGCTGACTGCCTGAGCTCTGGTACGCGCCCGCTGCACACCGAAAGAGAGGGCATTGATGTCCTCTGCCTCATCCTTGCCGCCTATGAGGGTGCCCGCAGTCGGACCATATCGCCTGTCTTCGGGCGTCCTGAGAGGGGCGACTTGGCCCTATAAAACACTCGTGCCTCCCACCAGAGGCGAGAGGCACGAGCACATTCCCCGAGCGTGAGCGGCCGTGGGCCAAACAGTGAGTGCTCCACTCGCTGACTGCGAGGCACGTTTTGCGCGCCTCACCGGCAACGTGAAGACCACTCACCCGACCACACCCCGACGTTCCCTCCCCCATAGAGGAACGTTCAAGATGAACGCTGTCGAAGGGCGATGCCCGTCATTTGTTGGCTAACCAACTCCTGACACAGCAAGAAATTAGCGGGGCCACCAAAATGTGTCGACCCCAAGACGCCTGTTTGTCATCTTCTGGACATGTCAAAAAGCGGACATCTGATGGGATCGGAGTTACCTGACGAAAGCAAGCCCCCGCTGACTCTTGCTGCATGGCGGGGCCAACGCTACAACAATTTGCTAGCCGGCGAGAAGTCCCCGTATCTCTTCAGCTGTGAGCGCTGCACCAGCCAACGCTTCGCTGCCTACGACCGATGCGAACAGCTCCTCTTTACGAGCCTTCAGATCCATGACCTTCTGCTCGATGGTGTCTTTTGCCACCAGCCGATAGACCATGACGGTCTTCGTCTGCCCGATCCGATGCGTACGATCCACCGCCTGAGCTTCAGTGGCTGGGTTCCACCACGGATCGAGCACGAAGCAGTAATCAGCCTCGGCGAGATTGAGCCCGAAGCCGCCTGCCTTCAGGCTGATCAAAAAGACCGATGCGGCCTTGTCCCGGAACCGCTGGATTACGCGTTCTCGGTTCCGAGTCCGCCCATCGAGGTACGCGTACGAGATGTCTGACTCCTCCAGTCGCCTCCGGATTCTGGTCAAGAACGTCGTGAATTGGCTGAAGACCAGTGCTTGATGGCCTTCTCCTACCAACTCGCTCAGATCTTCCAGCAGCACCTCGACCTTTGCCGCCGGCACGGTGCTGTGAGCATCGTCGAGCAGCGCCGGGTCGAGGCTGAGTCGACGCAACAAGGTCAGCGACCTGAGCACCGTGAATCGGTTGCGATCGAGATCTTCAATCAGACCGAGGACTTTCTGCCGTTCGCGTTGCAAGTGCGTCTGGTAAATCCGACGATGCCTGGGGTGCAGCTCGACCTCAACCACCTGCTCCTGCTTGGGCGGCAGCTCGGAGGCGACGCTCTCCTTGGTGCGGCGCAGCATGAGTGGCCGGATCCGCCGACGCAGCTGACGCAGCCGAATCGCGTCCATGTTGCGCTCGATCGGTCGCCGGTAGTACTCCGAGAAGCGATCAGGATCTGGGAAAAGCCCTGGCGCGGTAATCGAGAACAACGCCCAGAGGTCCATCAGACTGTTCTCCAACGGAGTGCCGGTGATGGCCAGCTTGAAAGGTGCCACGATGCGGCGGGCGCACTGATAGGTCTTGGCGCGGTGGTTCTTCACGAACTGTGCCTCATCGAGGAGCAACCCAGACCAATCCAGCTGAGTCAGCCTGTCATTGTCGATCCGCAGCAGGGAATAGGAGGTGATCACCAGGTCTGCGGCGGCGACAGCCTCGGCGCTCGGCGCGCCGCGCTTGGACTCAGACTCAGTGAGGCACACCACCCTGAGGTCGGGTGCGAACCTGGCCGCCTCACTCGACCAGTTAGAAACCACGCTGGTGGGTGCCACGACGAGGAAGGGCGGCTGCTCTGGACAAACCAACCGGGCATGGCAGATGAGCGCGAGCGCTTGGAGGGTCTTACCGAGACCCATATCGTCGGCGAGGATGCCGCCCAGCTGATGCGCCCACAAGAAGCGCAGCCAGCGGTATCCATCGAGTTGATACGGCCGGAGCTTGGCCTTCAAGGTTTCGGGAGTCTCGGCATGATCGATCGTGGAGCCGCCGATAAGGCCGCGTACGGCTTGCTCCCAGCGTGCCGACTGGCCAATGGCCACACCTAGGTCCGTCAGGTCCTCCCACAGGCTCGCCTGGAACCGGCTGATGCTCAGCTCGGGGCGGTGCCGATCCTGCAAAGCCTTGGACTCCTCGATCAGAGCTCGCAGTTGAGCAAACTCTGGTCGTTCCAAGGAGAAATAGACTCCGGTCTCCAAGATCAAAAAGTCCTGGCCATGGGTCAGCGCGACGAACAGATCCTCGAAGGGCACCTCCTCGCCGTCGATAGCCACCTTGATGTGAAGGTCGAACCAGTCGGCGGAGTTGGGACGCTCGACGGCAGCCACCTGAACAGTCGGCTGAGAGCTGCTCTTGCGATACTCGCGTACTTCCCCTTCCGACCTGACCCGCACGCCAGCAGCCGCCAGCTGTGGCAGCACCTGTTCGACGAACTGCAAGGCCGGCAAGCCGTCCAGCAGCACGTGCGCAGCCGGGCGCTGTGGCTGCTCCTTGCTGCGGTCTGCGAGCTGTGGAACCTCCGCGTACGGCAGCGGCAGCGACGCAAGCTTGCGCTGCTCCTCAGCGAGGTCGCGGATGCTCCGTGGCTCGGGCGGGTCATCTATTGAGTACGTCGTGCTGCCCTCAGGCACGTCGTAGTGCACCAGCCAGTCGAGGCGCACCCGATGCTCCGGGCGGAAGTGCACGACGACGCCAACAGTCGGTTCGATGTAGTCGGGCAGCCGAACGGATCGGTCGGCGGAGGTGATGGTCATCTTCTGACGCAGCCGGGGGATGAAATCTGTGAGGAAGCGACCCTCGTCGTCGGACGGGATCAGCAGCGAGTGAGGATCCACCACGAGCTGCCGCAGTTCGCGGCTCAGTAGCTGTTCCAGCCGCGCCACGATCAGCTCCTGTACGCCGCCAGCCTCTTCGGCGACGTGGAAGACTCCATGAGCCGGATCGCCGAGGACACCTACGGACGACAGTTCCAGCTCCCGATCATCAAGCAGGACGCGGGGACCAACCAAGACTCCGACAGCTGGATCCCGGCGCACGTCCAAGATCACCGACGCCCGCTGTTTGGTCCGGATCGGACCGAGGAGGGGTTTGGCGGCAAGGATGGTGAGACCGACAGTGGCCGCCTGGTCGAGCAACCCCCAGAAAGCACTGCTGACGGTGCCAAGTGAAAGCCATGCGCTGCGCGGCAAGGCATAACGCGCGCTGGCACCGGCTGCGGCACGGAACTGGAGCAATAGCTCGCGCTGTTCGGCGACGTACGAGCGGGCCACAAAATCGAGATCATCCCATGAGATCCCCGACCGCACCCAGCCGCCGCTGCGGCTGCGTCGTGCCGGTCGGATGCGCAGATCCTGGCGGCCCAGATATCCCCGAAACGCCGGTATCCGTTCAACTCCGAACTCCAGCGCCAAGGGGGCAACATCCGCGGGAAGTACCGGTGGTGCGGCATCAAGCAGCTTGTCGAGCGTCCTCTCCCACTCGGGTCGTTCGACCGTTGGGCCAGCGACGAGATGGCGAGCGACGATGAGCACGGCAGCCGCGTGTTTGCAGTCGATCCCAACTGGACAGCTGCATTGGCTGCGGTACACGCTGACTGAGCCTGACCGTGAGCTGGCCAAGAACACCGTGACTGCATAGTCGTCTCGTACGGTGCCCTTGACCCGACCGGTCACGATCAGCGCCTCGGCATCGAAGTTGACGTCGTAGACGTGGCCCGATTTGGCGTAGACCATGGCTCTGGCGAAGGCCTCGTGGCCCACCATCTGGATGATCGCTTCATGACTCAGAAGCGAATTCCATGACGCCATCACGCTTTGCACCTTAGTCGCGGGTACTCACAGATCAGTGACCGTGGAGAGCCGCTGTCTACCCCGAAGACGCGGTATGAAGCCAGGGTGCGACAGTATGTCGACAGCGTCATCTCGAGGCGCAGGTTTCAGCAGCGCGGTGGCGGGCATAAGAAACTCAGAAAAGGCAAGACAACGACCTAGGAGGATCGCATGAGCGAGTCAACACAGGGTCCCAGCGAGGGTGTCGAGGATCTGGAAGGTCCGGCGGACGGCGGCGCCTCGGGAATTCCTGGCATCCAAGATGGCGGAGCTGACGGCGGTGCCGATGGTGGCGCGGACGGCGGAGCCGACAGTGGCGCCGGCGGCGGTGCGGACGGTGGAGCAGATGGCGGAGCCGACGGCGGTGCAGATGGTGGAGCAGATGGCGGCGCAGACGGTGGCGCCGTTCGCTGAGGACTCCATCCTCGCTCGACTGGTTGCCGTCGACCGTGGCCAGTTCGCAAGTCGGTACTGGGGACAGGAGCCGCTGCTGTCCCCAGCCGCTGATCTTCCTGGCGGTATAACCGCACTCCTGGATGCGAACGCGATCGACGAGCTCCTGTCGATGCGGGGCCTCCGGACACCATTCCTACGGGTCGCCAAGAACGGCACCACACTGGCCGACAAAGCCTTCACCGCGCCCGGCGGCGTTGGCGCAGGAATAGCCGATCAGGTGAGCGATGACAGGCTCACACAGCTGTTTGCCGGAGGCTCGACGCTCGTGCTACAAGCCTTGCATCGTGTTTGGCCGCCCATTCTCGAGTTCTGCCAAGGACTCGCCGCTGAGCTGGGTCATCCGGTCCAGGCCAACGCGTACGTCACGCCGCCACAGAACCAAGGCTTCAGCGCTCACTACGACGTACACGATGTCTTTGTCTTACAGCTTGCAGGCGAGAAGCGGTGGCGGATTCATCGGCCTGTGCTGGCGTCGCCGCTGCGGGATCAACCTTGGAACGACCGCAGAGCCGACGTTGAAAAACGGGCAACTGAAGCTCCGCTGATGGAGACAACGCTCAAGCCTGGCGATTGCCTCTACCTCCCCCGCGGTTATCTCCACGCTGCCACGGCGCTCGGCGGGGTGAGCACCCACTTGACTCTCGGTATCCATGTCTGGACTCGCTTCGCGCTAGCCCAGCAACTCGTGTACGAGGCCTTGCGGACTCTCGCGGACGATCCAGTGATGCGGGCGTCTCTGCCGCTTGGACTCGACGTGTCCGACACCGGTGAGATGCGTCAGGATTTCGACGTAGTCGCTGCTGTGTTGGCGGATGCCGTCGCGCATGCAGATCTTGATCAGATGTCCGAGTCGCTGGTGCACGATGCTCGGTCAAACCAGCGTCCGGCGCCAATCGGCCCCCTCAAACAGCTTCACGACGCCGAGGCACTCACCACCGACACACGGCTTGTGCTTCGCCGCCATCTGGTCGCCTCTGTTGATCACACCGGATCACGCACCCTGGTGCGCAGCCGCGCTGGAGATATGGCGGTGGCCGAGGACGATGTTGGGCCGCTCGAGGCTCTGCTGACCAACGGGGTAGCTGACGCTGGTGATCTGGGCCTGGATCTGGCACGACGCCTGCTGCTGGCCGGCCTGGCCACTGCGGAGTGAGTCAACCAGACCCGGCGTTCCGGTGCGCGGACGCAGCGCGCCTACGAGCGGATCCCTTGGCCGGTTCGGCCCCTCCGGCGCGCCGCTGGCTGCTGCTCGAGCACCCGGGCCCCTGGCGGATTGATGCAATCGCAGGCTCTGGAATTGACCCCCGGGTCCTGTCGACCTTGATCAAGAAGGCCGACGCGGCAACGCGGATCCTGCTCATTCGCCGACCGGGGCGGATCGATCGTCGAGCAGCGCGCCGCTGGATCCTCACCGGCCTCGACACGGCAACGGTCATCGGCGGCTGGCAGGACGACCGGGATCTGCTGGCGGCAGCAGATGCCCTGATCACTGCCTCGCCGCCGCGGCTGGAACCACCCGAGCCCCTGATTCTTGTCTGTGCGCACGGCGTCCATGACGTCTGTTGCGCGCTTCGAGGCCGCCCTGTGGCTCTGGAGCTAGCGTCACGATGGCCGGAGCGAGTTTGGGAATGCAGTCACATCGGCGGCGACCGGTTTGCTCCGAATGTGGTCTTGCTGCCTGACGGCTTCTACTACGGCAATCTCGACCCAGCCAGCGCGCTGGACACCGTCGAAGCGCACTTGGCCGGTACCGTGCTGCCCGACCGGCTCCGCGGCATGGCGCGTTACCTGCCACCGGTTCAGGCCGCCGTCATCGCCGCGTATGAGCGCTATGGACCGCTCGGTCCCTCAGATGTGATCGTGCGGGCCACCGAGCACATCGGGCCGCACCACGGGCACGGGTCGGAGACCATCGTCGATCTCGTGATCGAGCCTCACCAGCAAATGGTCAGGGTGCAGATCCTGTCCGTTCGGCGCCCTGAGGCCAAGCTAACCTGCCGCGCGGCCCGCGAGACGCCAGCCACCGAATACCGAATCATTGACTTTTCGCCAAAGCTGCGAGCGTCGGAAATCGCGCGCCCGCCGTGCTGAGGAGGAGCGAGCAGACACGTCTTTCGTCTGCGAGCGACGACGAAGTCGGCGGATTCTCGATGTTCGCGCCGCCGATCTGCAGGAGGAGATGGCGGAACAGTGCTTTTCCGTTCTGCCAGATCCGACGAAGACGGCGGCAACCGGGCGAACATCGCCGCGAGCGGAGCGAGCAATAGATACAGCGCGCGATGCGCGAGCGGCTCTGAAACTAGTGAACAACTACATTTGCCTGCCCGGCAAGTGGTCGCGACGACATGAAATCGAGCTGGATACTGTGTTGTTTGGTACCGCTTCCCTGATGATCGACTCTGAGGAGGAAGACCGTTGCCGGTCTTGCACGTTTCCGTCTCTTCACCCCTTCCACCTCAGGAGGCCCTGCAGCGGCTTACCGATTTCAGCCCCGCGAGAGCTGAGGCCTGGGCTGGGGTCGACGACGACAACCTGGTTGTGCACGGCGAGGGCGACGGCTGGGCGGAGGTCACGGAGGGCAACAGGTTCGGCTGGGAGCGAGAACGCTACAGCTGGGATGCTGCGGCCGGCACAGTCTCCGCGGTCACCTTGAACTCCAACATCTGGGCATCCGGCAGTGGGTGGAACTACACGATCATGCCTGACGGCGCCGGCAGCCGGGTCGAGGTCACTGCGGTTCGGAAGGGCTACGGAATCAGGGGAAAGCTCGTCGGCGCTCTGTTGTCGCTGATCGGCAAGCGCTTGATCACTTCGAGTACGACGGCCGCCCTCGCCGCCCGATAGTCCACCCCTACATCGCCCGGGGCGTACCGGCTGTCTTGTTGATCTTCAGTGATCATGACGTCTCCTTGGGCGACATTGAGCATAAGGTCATGTCCATGAGCGGCCCGACATTCGAGCACCGGAACGGCATGGAGATTGGCACCTTCGCTGATGCATCCCAGTGGGAAGCCTGGTTGGCCGCGCATAACGCGCAACGCCGAGAGATCTGGTTGAGGATCGCCCGAAGAGACTCCGGATACACGACCGTCACCGCCGACCAGGCGCTGGACATTTGCCTGTGCTACGGCTGGATCGACAGCCTGCGCAGAAGTGACGAGGGAGGCTACTTCCTCCAGCGCTACTCACCTCGCCGCCCAGGCAGCCCGTGGTCGAAGATCAACGCTGCCAAGGTCGAGGCATTGATCACAGCCGGTCGGATGCAGCCGGCAGGGCTGGCCGAGGTTGCTGCCGCGCAGGCGACTGGGCGCTGGCCAGCCGACCTCGGCTGATACGCACGGGCCGAGCGCACATGGAATGACTCAGGACCCCGAATCGGGCGCGGTTTGGGCGGCCCATAGGTCGGGGCCAAACACCTCATAGCGGATTCGAGCCGGCGGAACACCGCGGTCCAGCAGCGTCGACCTGACGAGCCGCATGAACGGCAACGGGCCGCAGGTAAAGACCTGGATGTCATTCGGGAGCGGAATGTCGCTCAAATCAATGAAACCCTGGCGCGACCGAGTGTCGCCCTCATCGATGGTTTCGTACCAGGTGTAAGAGGTGAAGTCGTCGATCTCGCGACCGAGATGCAGCACCGTGTCCCGCAGTGCGTGATCTTGCGCTCGTCGGTCAGCGTGGGCGACGATGACGGGTCGCTGGGGTTGGGTACGGGCGATGTGTTCGACGATGGGCAGCACGGTCGTAATGCCCGCACCAGCACTGGCCAGCAACAGCGGCGAGTCTGTCGGGGTCAGTACGAAATCGCCGGCAGGGGCACTGACATCGAGCTGATCCCCCAGCTCGACCTGATCATGGAGATAGCTGGAAACGCGGCCGTCGGGGGCACCGTTCACTCCCCGGACCCGCCGTACAGTGATCTGCAGCCGGGTGCGTACAGCGGTGGAAGACACTGTGTATTGCCGGGGTTGCCGATCACTCTGGGGCAGGTCGACGAACACCGAGACGTACTGTCCGGGTGCAATGGCCGGGAGGGTGCCGCCGTCTGCTGGTTCGAGGACGAGGGAGATGACGTCAGCGGTTTCCTCGATGCGGCGCACCACGCGATAGGGACGAGTCGGTTGCGAGGGTTCTACGTTCGCCTGCTGGTACATCCTCGCCTCCTCGGCGACCAGCTGGAGCGCGAACAACCAATAGACCTCGCTCCAGGCAGCGGCGATCTCGGGAGTTACGGCGTCGCCGAGGATCTCGCCGACGGAGGCGAGCAGGTGCTCGCCGACGATTGTGTACTGCTCAGGGCGGATGCCCAGAGATACGTGCTTGTAGGCGATTCGCCGCATGACGTGATCAAATGAGGGCGCCTCGGGATCGATCAGTTGCACCGCGTACGCGACAACCGAGCCTGCCAAGGCTTTGCTCTGCTCGCCGGTGGCCTGGTTTCCCTGGTTGAACACGCGCAACAGCTCGGGATGGGCGGCGAACATGCGGGGATAGAAGCGTGCGGTGATCTCGTCGGCGTGCGCAGCGACCACGGGCGCTGTTGCCTGGACCACGCTCAATGATTGGTCTGACAAGAGGGACGGGCTCGGAGCGTCACTGAGATTTGACATGGGTCTCCATTCCGCTGTTCGGGCCGGCACCCCGATGCCAGAACCCATGTTTTGATGGCGCAACGAGGGCTCGCTGGTGGCTTAAGTGACACGCTATCCATTCGTGCGTGAGTCAAACCAGAGTCCTTTGACCCGTGCGTTGCAGCCCAACGACGCAAGCTCACCCAAGGAGGAGCAGGCATGGCCAAATTGATCTACACCGCGATTAGCTCACTCGACGGGTATGTTGCCGACGCCGAGGGCAACTTCGATTGGAGCGCGCCAGACGAAGAGGTGCATCGGTTCGTCAACGCCCTTGAGCGGCCGATCGGTACCTACCTCCTGGGGCGGCGGATGTATGAAGTCCTTCGCTACTGGGAGACCGCGCCGACCGGCAATGACGAGCTGTCAGCGGGGCAGGAGTACGCGAAGATCTGGCAGGCAGCCGACAAGATCGTGTACTCCACGAGCCTGGACCGGGTATCTACAGGCAAGACGAGGATTGAGCGTGAGTTCGAACCCGAAGCGATCAAGCATCTGAAAACGACTGCGACGAGCGATCTCTCGGTGGGCGGCCCAACGCTCGCTGCGCAGGCACTGAAGCTCGGTCTGGTTGACGAGTGCCGTCTGTTCCTCTCCCCCATCGTTGTGGGAGGCGGCAATCCAGCCCTCCCCGACCATGTCCGCCTAGGGCTTGAGTTGCTGGACGAGCGCCGCTTCGCCAACGGCGTGGTCCATCTGCACTACCGCGTCAGGGCGTGACTCGATCACCCGAAAAGCACTGCCCGACGATCGGGGTTACGCAGTAGCCGCCCGAAGACGACGGCCAACATGATCACGATGGCGATCACCGCGGCATTGCGTATGGAATTCGAATCCGTGGCCACCACGACGGCAAGTAGGGCCCAGCAGGCTGTGAGAAGAAAGCCGGCAACCGCCACGAGCCTTGATACGACGAAGAGCGACATGATGGTGGCGCTGACAACCAGCACAACGCCGATTTCATTTACCCAGCGTGCGGAGGCAGGCATACCCCAGGAACGAAACGTCGTGGCAAAGCCCGCAGCCGCCGCCACGGTTGCCCACCCCAGGTAGATCATTACCGGCAACCGGAGGAAGACCTCCTCCGCCGTGGTGGGTGCTGGCCCAACCAGCAGGAAGGCTCGAGCGGCGATCACCAGATAGATGACCAAGATCACGATCAGGATCTGGGCGAGCCAGAGCGTGCGGGTTCCGAAGACCGGCACCCACAGTGCGCTCGTGGTGAAGGCGCCAAATAACCACCAACCCGTCAGCCGGTGGACCGTACGCTCCTGCTGGCTCGGCAACAGCTGGTAGACGGCAAGCGCCAGACAGGCCGCGTAGATCAGCCCCCAAACGGCGAACGCATAGCCCGCCGGGGTGACGGGACTGATGTTGGCGTCAGAGATTGCGCCTGTGTTGGAGGCGGGTCCGAGCGCCCATGTGGTCAGCGGACCTGCGACCGTTTGAGCAACCGCAGTTACGGCGACGAGGATGATGCGTACGCGGTCACTGGTGCTGGCCATGGCCACATTCTGCCCGTAGGCATCGCTCCCTGGTCCGGATGCCCTGAAGATGCGGTCGAGTTGAGAACCGCAAGTCAACTCGCCAGCAGCGCGGCGATGAGGGCGACCAGCGGAGGCAGACTCTCGCCAAGGGCGCCGACGATGCTCTTGCCTCGCTCGCCACCAAAGCCCAGCCGGTCAGCGACGAAGAGCACGATTCCACTCAGCACCATGAACAGGCAGATGTAGACCACGAGCGTTCGCCCGACCGTTTCGTTGCCGCTCATCCACGCGATCACGCCGACGACCATGCCGCACCCGAGAAACAGGTTGTAGAAGCCGACACCGAAAGCCCACATACGCACCGCTGGGACATAGGGCAGGCCGAAGACTCCACCGTGCACGCTGGGACGCTCGATCAGGAACGCCTCCCACACAAAGACGACGATGTGGGTTGTCGCCGCTAGGAGGGCGAAGATCCACACGACGACTGTCACGAGACAGGCTCCAGGCCGGCAGTCTCGAGGCCGGCAAGGGTTACATCATGGCGAGCCAGGACCTCCTGGATCTGTTGCGTGACCTCCTCGATCGGGCGGGCGTGAGGTACCGAGGCGTCGAGGTCGGCGAAGAATCTGCCCATGGCCCCAGTCAGGCCTACTGCCAGGAACTTCGTTGTTGGGCTGAGCACTGTGAAGGTGTGCAGCGCTCCCGGCGGGATCGTGATCGACGAACCCGGCGCGAGATCGAAGCCCTCGTCCTCGACCTGAACCAGGATCCGCCCGTTGAGAACGTAGTAGGCCTTCGCCCAGCCGGTGCGATGCGGTGGTGTGGCCGGTCCGCGCGGCGCGTCGACCTCGAAGAGTTCGTACTGATCATCGGTGTGTGCCGCATCGATCTTGACCGTGTGGACTCCGTCGGGAGCCGTGAGCTCGCGACCCTCGCCCGCGGCGGTGTACTGAACCAGATGTGTCATGGCAGCGACGCTAGGTTTCATCACCTGATGAGGTCGATCCCAGAATTCTGGGAATGCCTTGCCAAGAAGGAGGTGGAACAATTCCAGTGTGTGGGAAGAGCGAGGCTACCGCGCTCGCCGAGACATTGCGGCGCTCGCCGCGTCCGGACTCGGCGTTAGCGACCTGCACACCGAAACCATCCGCCTGATCGCCGGCACGGTCGGCACCGAACTCATGTGCTTGGCAACCATCGACCCGGAAACACTGGTGATCAGCACCATGACCGGGGCTCGGCTCGCGCCCGAGTACGAGCAACGGCTTGCCGAATCCGAGTACTCATCCGACGAACCGCACACATTTGCTCGCTTGGCGCGTCGCCGGGAGCACCTGGCCAGGCTATCTGACCTGCCCCAGCGGGACCGCAAGCGAAGCTCTAGGTTCAACAGCGTCTGGCGGCCGTTGGGTATTGATCGGGAACTTCGCGTCCTTTTCGTTGCTGACGGTGCATGCTGGGGCGCTGCCGGCATGGTGCGAGCGGGCCGCGACTTCAGCGATCGCGAAACAGACTTCCTTGCCGCAGTGGCGCCGGCCATCGCCGGCGCGACGCGGTTAGCTGTGCGCACCGAGACCAGCGGCTCAATGGCCGTAGGTCAGCCAGCGATCGTTGTCGTCGGTCCACGCGGGGACCTTCGCGCGGTTACGCCGGCAGCTCAGGAATGGCGGGAGCGACTTGACCAGATCGCACCTGGCCGGTTCATGCTGATGATGCAGGTCATGGCTATGGGTGCTCGCGCAGCCTCTTCGGGCGGCTTCCGGACAAGACTGCGAGATGCGCGCGGTCAGTGGGCGAGTCTGGAGGCCAGCCCGCTCATCGGCGGGGACGAAGATCAAATTGCAGTCACCATCGAGCCAGCGAGCGGTGATCATCTGATCAGCCTGCTCTTTGCGGCTTACGGACTAACAGCGCGGGAGCGCGAGATCTGCAGCGAAGTCATGGCAGGGCGTTCGACGTCCGACATCGCCGGTCACCTCTTTATCTCCACCAACACGGTGCAAGATCATCTGAAGTCGATGTTCGCCAAGGTCGGCGTACGCAGTCGCGGCGAACTCGTTGCCCGGCTGCGGCCCAGTGGCACAACGCCGCAGCGAGTGAGTCAGCCCTTGATGTGACGAGCTAGCAGCGTCAGATCGGCTGGGCTCAGGCGTTCACTCACGTTCAAGTGGTGCCAGAACGGGTACGGCAGCGGTTGGGCGCTGACCTTGTCCAGCCGCTCAATGTCGGCCGCTGTCAGATTCAGGTCCGCCGCAGCCAGATTGTCGGCCAATTGCTCCTCTGTCCTGGCGCCGACGATCACCGAGGTCACCGCAGGCTTAGCCATGGTGTACGCCAGCGCCACCTGAGCAGCAGAAACCCCGAGGTCCTCACCGATTGCTACGAGCTCCTCGATGATGTCGTAGAGCTGGTCCTCGTCATACACGGGAGGCTCGCTCCACTCAGTCAGATGGCGGCTGCCGGGCGGCGCTGCAACGCCGCGGCGGTACTTCCCAGACAGGAGACCACCTGCGATCGGGCTCCAAACCAGAATGCCGATGCCTTGATCAATGGCCAGCGGCACGATCTCGTTCTCGATGTCGCGTGACTGCAGCGAGTAGTAGAGCTGGTTGCTGACAAAAGGTGTGAGTCCCTTCCGGTCAGCGATCCACAGCGCCTTCATCAGATGCCAGGCGGCGTAGTTCGAGCAGCCGATATAGCGCACCTTGCCCCACCGCACGAGGTCATCAAGAGCCTGCAGCGTCTCCTCCAGCGGAGTCTGCCCATCCCACTCGTGCACCTGGTAGAGATCGATGTAATCGGTGCCGAGCCGACGCAGGCTGGCCTCAGCACCCCGAATGATGTGGTGCCGCGATGACCCCGCATCGTTAGGCCCGTCACCCATCGGCAGCCGGGCCTTGGTCGCGACGAGCACCTCATCGCGATCAGAGCCGAGTGCCTTGCCGAGGATCTCTTCGGATAGGCCATCGGAGTACGCATCTGCTGTGTCGAACAGGTTGACGCCAGCGTCGCGCGCTAGCCCAATTTGCTTTCGGGCGCCTTCGACGTCGATCTTGCCCACGGGAGTGGCCCATCCAGTCCCGCCAAAGCCCATGGTGCCGAGGGTGATTGTCGAAACACGAAGGCCGCACCGGCCAAGCTGTCGATACTCCATGTCGCGGAGTCTAAAGCCACGGCACGTTCGGATCGCGCCCGCCTAGAGCACTCAGGCTGCGCGGCCTCGACTCGGAGTGATCGTTTCGACGGCTGCGATGGAAGACGTACGCCTCAGGGCGCCGCGAGCGGCCGTTTCGACGGCTGTGCTGAAAGACGCACGCCTCAGGGCCCCGCGAGCCAGCCGTTTCGACGGCTGTGATGCGAAAGTACGGCCAAAGCTCCGCCGCCCACCTACATCTCGCCTGCGGAAACGTTAATGACGTTGCCGTCCGGATCGCTGAACCAGACCGACTTCATGTCCTCGCCCGTCATGGATGCCACGCCCTCGTTCCACTCCAGACCCTCAGCTTCGAATGTCAGGAACGAGACGCCCTTCTCACGCAGCGTCCTCACCTCGTCATCGAACGCCGACAGTGGCACGTCGAAGCTCACCGCGGTGGCTTTGTTGGTGCCGGCGAATTCGGACTCGTAGACGAACACCATTGCGCCGCCGGACTTGTAGGACACGCCGGCCACGCTGTCCCGCTCTGGCGTAAACCCAAGCGTCTCCTCGTAGAACGCGCGGGCTTTGGGCAAGTCTCGCGTCGGGAGAGTCGCGACGGGTGTGTGCTGTGACAACATCGAAATGCCTTCCTTGATCGGCTGTGGTCTGACGGTACGGCACATCCCGAAAGCCCTGGTTTAGGGATCCTCCCGTAGTGAGGTCAATACGTGGACAGCGAGAGGATCTCGCTTTCCCTTCAGTTGAAGGTCGCCCAGTGGCCTGGTGACGGCGTCGGGCAGCAAGGCCTTGGTGTCTGGGCCGATCGCGACGCAGCCCACAGGTGCCTGGCTCTCGATGCGGGCGGCGATGTTAACGGTGTCACCCACGATCGTATGGGTGCGCCCGCCCTGGCCACCCAGCAAACTGACGGAGACTGGTCCTGAGTTGATTCCGACCCGGAACCGCGGCCAGTCAGGATGATCTTCGACAAGTCGAGCCGTCGCTTTCTGCAGTGCGAGCCCGGCGCCTGCTGCGCGTTCCGCGTGATCAGGCTGATCACCACGCTTGTTGAACGTCACCATGAGCGCGTCTCCGATGATGCGGTCGACATCGCCGCCATAGGGTGTCTTGACCGCGGGGACGGCAGCGGCGAAGCACTCGTTGAGCATCCTCGTCACCTCTTCGGGTTGGTGCGTCTCCGAGAAAGCGGTGAACCCCTGAAGGTCGGCAAACAACACGCTGATGTCACGGTTACCGGCGCTGGTTTGTGACAGGTAAAGCTCAGCGAACCGCTCCTCGCGCCAGGAGGCCCGCGCGCTCCAGGCGACGAGACCGAATGCAACAAGGAGCAGCACGTGCCACTCCCACCACGAAAGGCGCCAGTTGCGGGCAAAGGTAATCGCGATCATCGACTCCGCGAGGAGTATGAACGCCGACGGCACGGCCAACAACATCAACGATGGATGACGTAGCCACAGTTGGATGTACCGCACTGCGCTCCATGCGTAGAGCAGTACCGCTGGCACCGCGAGCCACAGGGGAAGGGCCTCTGCAAACTGGGGCGGCCTGTTGAGCGGCGGCAGCCCAGCAACAGACCACACTCCCCACAGGACCATCAGGCCAAGCAGTGCTAGTCGCAGGCGCTTACCGCGCCTCACGCTGCGGACCGCACTGTCGCCAGACAGTTCCCGTGTCGACAGCGCGGCGAATACCGAGCCGATGGCAACACCCACCGGTGTGGCAATCGCGAAACCGGTGTTGCTCTTGGCGAGCAAGATGCCCGGAGTCGCGAGCGCGTGCAGGGCGAGAAATCCGGCCGAGGACAAGAAGGCGAGCGAGACGTAGAGCAGGCGTGCATCCCCGCGGCGGCCCGCCGCCTCACCGGTTGCGTAGGCCAGTACGGCGGAGAGGAGCGCGGTGCCCAACACCAACCAGAAGTGCGCCGGATGATTCTCCCACCGAACGTCGAGGCTGGGCCGTTGCAGCAGCAGAACCAGACCTAGCAATGGCACCGCCAAGATGGCGGCAGTCAGGGCAATACGCGTTGCGCCACGCATGGACTCAATCACCTCAGCTCTGCGGTGTGGCGAGGAATTGGTGGATTTCCGAGACGACAACCGACCCTTCTCCGACGGCGGATGCCACTCGTTTGACCGAGCCGGATCGTACGTCGCCGACGGCATACAGTCCCGGGACACTCGTTTCATGAGGATGCGGCGAGCGTGCGAGCTTCCAGGAAGGGCAGGCCGCTGCCTCGGCCCCCGTATACAGAAAGCCGTAGGAGTCGCGGTCGACCTCCGCCGGAAGCCAGTCTGTCCGTGGCCTTGCGCCGATCATCACGAAGAGACTCGCCAAGGGCACGTGCTGCTCCTGCCCGCTCTTGCGGTCGCGCAGTGTTATCCATTCCAGCTGTCCGTCGCCGTGCCCGCCGACCACTTCGGTGTTCACGTGGACCTTGATCATCGGCAGCGCAGAGATGGCATCGACCAAGTAGGTGGACATGCTGTCCGACAGCTTGGAACCTCGAGCGATCAAGTCCACGGAGGCGCAGTACCTTGCCAGGTGTAACGCGGCCTGTCCCGCGGAGTTGCCAGCGCCGACAATGCCGGCGCGTAGACCAGACAGCGCTTGGGCCGCCGTGACGCTCGCTCCGTAGTACACACCATGGCCACTGAGCTCCTCCAAGCTCGCGACTCCGATGCGTCGGTACGAGACACCGGTTGAAATCACCACAGCACGGGCCCGGACCTCACCGACGTCTCCGACCTGTGCCAAGAACCCGCCGTCTTGGGGGGTAAGCCGTTCCACCTCTCGTGTGACAACGAAGCGGGCGCCGAAAACCCAGGCTTGTTGATACCCGCGCTGCACCAGCTCCGCTCCGCTGAGCCCTCGAGAAAAACCCAGGTAATTTCGGATCAGGGAACTGGACCCGGCTTGGCCGCCAATCGCCTCGCGTTCCACGATGACGGTACGGATTCCTTCCGAAGAGGCGTAGACGGCCGTCCCAAGCCCGGCTGGTCCTGCCCCGACGACCAACAGATCGAAGTCGCGGTCCGCATCGGCCAAGGTGGTCGGAATGCCCCAGGCTTCGAGGATCTCGGCGTCCGTGGGATCGATCAGTCGGGTGCCGCCGATGGCTGGCATCCATACCGCCACCTCGCCCTTCGGGTGACCGATCTCCTCGAGGACCTTCTGTCCGAGCTCGGAGCTACGGGAACGAAACGTGTGCGGGATGCCGTTGCGGCTCAGCAGGTCGCTCACCGCGTACGCGCGTCCGCTGTGCTGCGCTGCCACGACGACCACTTCACGCATGTTGGTTGGCTCACTGCGCGACCATTCCATGACGAACTCGGCGATGACGCGGTGAAACAGCTCGTCGGGCGTTATCCAGGGTTTGAGGACGTAGTAGCTGATGTCGCCAACAGCCATGCTCCGCAAAATCTTCTGTGCCGACTCGGGATGCGCCCAGGCGCCCCAAGCCACGAGTAGCGCGCGTTTCGCGTTTGGGTGGAGGGTCCTTGCGGTCTCAAAGATCTTGGATCGAGCGTCGTCGGGGAACGATTCATCGACCAAGACAACAGCCGCTCTCTCGCGCCGGTCTTTGGCCCCCTGGAGTGTGCGTAATGCGTCTTCGGGAAGAAGCTCCCCGCGGACCCGAAAATCTGCGCCGAACGCTCGCTGCAGCTCGCCCTCGATCCTTGCCAGCTGACGCGCATCCGCATCTACCGCCAATAGCAGCGGCCGATCACCCCATTCCGCGAGGGCCATGACATAAGGCTAGGGGTATAGGCGCATTCGGAGTATGGGGATTCCCAATACACCAACGGCCGTCATTGAAAAAGAAACTGCGGCCAGATTGCAGGCCTGATCGAATTAGTCATGCAATTTGCCCGCAGTTTCCTCCGTACGTCGGGGCTCAGTAACCCAGGTGCTGCACTGAGGCGACGTTCTCCTTGGTGACAGTGGTGGCAGGCAGCTCGATATAGCTGGGCACCTCGGGCTCCGCGAGCTCGCTGAGGCCCTTGCGCTCGGCGATCAGCTTGGCGAGCGAAACCGCCGATGCGGACATCGAGGGGTTGTAGAGGAACGTGGCCCGGTACAGGCCGCCCTCCGCGATCAGGTTCATCGCGTCCTTGGACCCCCCGGCCCCGGTGAGGAACATCTCGTCCTCCCGGTTGGCTGCCTTTATCGCCTGGACTACGCCCATGGCCATGTCGTCGTCGTGGGTGTAGACCGCTTTGATGTCCTTCTGGCCTTGGAGGATGGTCTCCATCACCTGTAGGCCCTTGTCAGGCGAGAAGTCGGCAGGCTGGCTGGCGACGATCTTGATGCCGCCGTTGCACCGCTTGATGCCGTCGGTGAAACCCTTGGTGCGCTGCTCGGTCACAGAGATGCCGGCAATACCTTGAATCTCGACCACATTGCCCTGACAGTTCAGCTCGTTGGCGATGAAGTCGGCCGCGGACTTGCCCACGCCGTAGTTGTCGCCGCCGATCCAGGTCCGGTACGCCGCCGGCGTGGAGAACTCGCGGTCGACGTTGACGACGGGGATGCCAGCTTGCATTGCCTTCTGCGCAATCGGGGTGAGTGGACCACCTTCATGAGGGAGGATGACGAGCACATCCGGCTTCTGGCTGATCAGCGTCTCGATCTGAGAGACCTGGGCGGCGGAGTCGTTCGTGCCCTCGGACAGCACCAGGTCGACCCCAAGCTCCTCGGCTTCCTTACGGGCGTTGTCGGTGATCGCCTTGAGCCAGCCGTGGTCGGCGCCCGGGGCGCTGAAGGCGACCTTGACGGCGCGGCCGCTAACGCCGCCGGACTGCTGGGCCGCCTGGCTGGTCTGTTGCCCAGCCGGCTGCTGCGGCTCTTGCTGGGCCTCACTGGTGCAGGCGGTGAGCGTGATGGCCGCGAGCGCGACTCCGAGGACGATTATTCGCGGGAGCCTCATGTGCTGTCCTTTCTTTTCTTACTTGGCTAGTCGCGGCGCTGCAGCGCCACGGCAAGGAGGATGAGTATGCCCTTGACGATCCCTTGGATCTCAGTGGGCATGTTGAGCAGGTTCAGCAGGTTGAAGATCAGGCCGAAGGTGATGACACCGAAGAAGGTGCCGGTCACGGTCGCCTTGCCGCCGGTCAGGGCGGTCCCGCCGATGACAACGGCGGCGATCGCGTCCAGCTCGACCAGGTTGCCGACGACCGGGGAGGCGCTGGCAAGTCGGCCCGACAGCAGGATGGCCGAGATGCCAACGCACAGCGCGGTAAGCATATAGACGGTGAAGATGACCCGTCCGGGGCGGATGCCCGCGATCCGGGCGGCGCTGCGGTTGCCGCCGACGGCGATCGCGCGACGGCCGAAAGTGGTGCGGTTGAGCAGCACCCAGCCGGCTACGGCGACGGCGACGAAGACAATGGCGGGAACGGGAATGCCGAGCACCCGGCCGCTGCCGAAGCTTTGCAGGATGTCCAGTTCGATCAGGCTGATGGGGGTCTTCTCAGACATCCACAACGCCAAGACCGCGGGCAATGATCAGCATTGCCAGGGTCGCGATGAATGGGACCACCTTGCCCCAGGTGATGGCCAGACCGTTGATCGAGCCGAGGAGCAGGGCGAAGCCGACCGCGCCGAGCATGAACATCCAGGATCCATAGACGGCCAGCAGCCCGCCCGCGATGCCGGCGGCGGCCAGCACCGACCCCACCGACAGGTCAATGCCTCCGGTTGCGATCACGAACGTCATGCCGATGGCGATGATGCCGGTGATGCTGACCTGCGTGAGCACATTGAGCAGGTTGTCGCTGGTCAAGAACACGCCAGGCCGGATGATCACCCCGACGATGATCAGCGCAACGATCACGACCGGCAGCACCAGCTCCTGAACGGGCACCTGACGCAAGCGGGCCCGAACGTCCACCGTGGGCGTGGGCGTTGTATCGACGGCCATTTCCTCACCCTGCCTTTGCTATGTGATGAACCGGAACAGCCGACCGCAGCACGTCCTCCTCGGTGGTGGTCGCACCGTCGAACTCGTCGACGATGTGGCCCTCACGCATCACCAGCACGCGGTGGCAGAAACCGAGCAGCTCGGCGAGCTCGCTGGAAACCATGACGACCCCGATGCCGTTGGCGGCCAACTCCGCGATCACCCGGTAGATCTCCGACCGAGCGCCAACGTCGACACCGCGAGTCGGTTCGTCCAGTAACAGCACGCGACAGGAACGCAACAGCCAGCGGGCCAGCACCGCCTTCTGCTGGTTGCCCCCGGAGAACAGCCGCGCCGCCCGCTCAGGCGCGTCGGGCTGGGTGTTCAGCGACTGCAGATGGCGGGTGGCTTCGCGCCGCTCGCTGGCTCGGTCGGTGAACGGGCCGCGCCGGAACCGGCTGAGGTCGGCAATTGAGGTATTGCGGATCATGCTCCAGTCGAGCCACAGCCCTTCGGACTTTCGCTCCTCTGGAGCCATCCCGAGCCCGGCCCGGATGGCCAGGTCCGGTCGGCCGGGCGGGAGGCGCTGGCCGCCGACCTCGACTTCGCCCGACTGCGGTGGGTCCAGACCGTAGATGAGGCGCAAGAGCTCCGTACGACCCGAACCGACCAGCCCGGCCAGGCCGAGGATCTCGCCCTCGCGGAGCGTGAACGAGGCGTCGTAGACGTCCGGGGTATGGGTCAGCCCGCGGACCTCTAGCACGGTCTCTTCGCGGAATTGTCCGCGGTCGGGGAACAACGCCTCCATGCGGCCACCGACCATGTGTCTGATCAGGGTGTCGACCGGCGTGTCCGGCGGCAGCTCGGTAGCCACCGTCCGGCCCTCCTTCAACACCGTCACCAGGTCACCCAGTTCGGCCACCTCGCCGAGCCGGTGCGATATCCAGATGACCCCGACTCCTTCGGCGGTGAGCCGTCGTACGACGCCGAACAACGCGTCCACCTCGACGTCATCCAAGACCGCCGACGGCTCGTCGAGAATGAGTAACTTGACCGAGTGCGAGAGCGCTCGGGCCATCGAGACCACCTGTTGCTGCGCCGGCCGCAGTGTCGTGACCGACGCCATCGGAGAGATGCCCTCATTCCCGAGCCGGGCGAACAGTGCTTCGGTTTCGCTGTGCATCGCTGCCCGGTTCAGCAGCGGACCCCGTTTGCGTTCGTGGCCCAGAAACACGTTGTTTGCGACCGACAGGTGCGGGACCAGGTCGAGCTCCTGGTAGATGGTGGCGATGCCGCGGGAGATGGACGCGTTCGGATCCCCGACCGGCAGCGGCGCGCCTTCGAACAGAACCTCGCCAGCGGTCGGCTCAACCAGCCCCGAAACACACTTGATGAGCGTCGACTTGCCGGCACCATTCTGGCCAATAAGGCAATGCACTTGGCCGCTGGTCACGGCCAGGTCGACGCCGCCCAAGGCACGCACGCCCGGGTAGTCCTTGACCAGCCCACGAACCTCCAGCAACGGACTGGCAACCTCGGCCATCCTCACACCTCCGGTAGTCCGCTCGGCCATCGACAACTCGCAAGATATCGCTCATGTAGCTGGCATTGAACCTACAGAGACTCCCTGTGGTCTGCAGCAAGTTCGCTGTTACGGCTTGGTCACACGGACCCATCAGCTTCGGCCGACTTGTCAGCGTCACAGTGGGCTATAGCCTGCTGTGACGCTGACAAGTCGGTGGGTCATCGCGGGTGAGGATCAGGACGCTCCAGCGTCGCGCCAGCCGTACGCGGGTCGGTAGCCGAGCAGCCGTCTGGCCTTCTCGATCGAGAGCAGCGTGTCGTGCTCTCCGAGGTCGCCGCGCACCTCGACGTCGGGATAGAACTCCTCGATCAGGGCGGCGTTCGGTCGGGACATGACGGTGTCTGCGTTCGCAATGACGAAGACTTCGGTTCCGGTCAGATCGGACTCGAGGGCGAGACGGACAGCCTGCGCGCCGTCTCGCGCATCGATGTAGCCCCACAGGTTCCACTTCCGCGAACCTGGGTCGTCGTCGAAGGACGGAAAGCGTGCGTAATCGGCGGGTTCCATGACGTTGGAGAACCGCAGTCCGATCATCTTCAACTCCGGATTCCATCGGCACATCTGGACGGCCATGGCTTCTTCAAGCGTCTTGACCAGTGAATAGGTGGACTCGGGCCGCGGCGGATATTCCTCGTCCACAGGGATGTAGGGCGGCGGGGTGTCGAACGGCAACCCAAGCACAGTTTCGCTGGATGCCCACACGATGTTGATCACACCGGCACGCCGCGCAGCACTGACGACATTCCAGGTGCAACCCATGTTGTTCATGAACGTCAGGTGGTCAGGCACAATCCCCGGCGCAGGGACAGCGGCCAGGTGCACCAGTGCATCCGGCCGGGCGTACCGCTCCTCAACTCCCAACATCGCGTCCAGAACCTGGCCGTAGTCGGTTAGGTCGACCGGAACGAAGACCGCCTCACTGTCTGGCGGGCGCACCCGATCAAACACGACCACATCCCACCCATGACGTATCAACTCATCGACGCAGGCCCGTCCGAGCTTGCCCGCACCCCCGGTCACGACAACACGCGCCATCCTCTGCCTCCCTGAACTGAGCTCATGCGATCCGCGGTCGAACCCATCTTGCACGGAACCCGGGACTACCGTTTCCGCGTGACCACGTTCGCGCTGATCGGTAGCGGCTGGCGGGCGCAGATGTTCCTGAAGGTGGCGCGTGAGCTGGGCACGGTCCGCTGCGTAGGGGTCGTGGTGCGGACTCCGCGCCGCCTGGATGTGCCAACCTTCACGTCCCTGGAGGCGTGTCTGAGCGAGCTCCCCGTCGATTTCGTGCTGACCACGACGCCGCGGCATGTGACGCCGCAGGTCATCACCGATGCCGTTGACCGAGGGCTGCCGGTTCTGGCTGAGACCCCGCCCGCCCCCGATCTCGAAGGCCTTCGCGCGCTGTGGTCGGCGGTGGGCGACTCCGAACTGGTCCAGGTGGCCGAGCAGTACCCGATGATGCCCTCGCACGCTGCTCGCGCAGCCCTGGTGGCCACCGGCGCCATCGGTACGCCGACTCAGGTGCAGGTGTCCTCCACCCAGCAGTACCACGCCGTTGCGCTGATCCGCGGCCTGCTTGCCGCCGGCCGGGGGTCGGTTGCGGTCCGGGCCACCAGGTTTACCGCACCGCTCATCAGTCCGTTGAGCCGCACCGGCTGGACCGACGATGGGGAGACGCACCCGACAACTACGACGATCGCCACCCTCGACTTCGGAGACGAACGCTCGGGCGTGTACGACTTCACCGAGCAGCAGACGCGCAACCAGCTGCGATTCCGGCGACTCACAGTTCGAGGATCGGCGGGCGAGCTCCACAACGACGAGGTGGTGCGGATGACGGGTGCCCGGACGCTCGTTCGCACCCCTTTGGTGCGCCGGCAGACCGGGTACGACCTCGACCTGATCGGCTACGACACCGAGCACATCTCCTTCGGCTCCCACGTGCTGTATCGCAACCCCTATTCGGGTCGGCGCTGGATGGACGATGAGATCGGCATGGCCACCCTGCTGGAAAGCATGGCGAGCTGGGTGCGCGGTGAAGGGCCGGAGCCCTACCCGCTGGCCGAGGGGACGCAGGACCAGCACATCGCGCTGGCCATCGAGGAGTCAGCCGACACGGATACCACGGTGACCACCTCTTGCGAGGCCTGGAGCTGAGCTTGTGCCGCCGTTGGGACTGTCAAGTCCTCGGCGTGCACGCCGTGGCCGGCTACTCAAAGATGAAAGGCTGCGTAAATGGACTTCACCCATCTCGGCCGGACCGGCCTTCAAGTCTCACGACTTTGTCTCGGCACGATGAACTTCGGGCCCAAAACCTCAGAGGAAGACTCGCACGCCATCATGGACAGCGCCCATGAGGAGGGGATCAACTTCTTCGACACCGCCAACCGCTACGGCAGCGAGCCGGGCGAGACGGAGACCATCGTCGGCAACTGGTTCGCCAGCGGCGGCGGTCGGCGGGAGCGGACCGTCCTTGCCACCAAGGTCTATGGCGAGATGGGGAGCTGGCCGAACGAGGGCAAGTTGTCGGCGCTCAACATCCGTCGGGCGCTCGATGCAAGTTTGACCCGGCTGCAGACCGACTACGTCGATCTCTACCAGTTCCACCACATCGATCGAAATACCCCGTGGGAGGAGATCTGGCAGGCGATCGAGGTGGCGGTGCAGGCCGGCAAGATCCTCTACGCCGGCAGTAGCAACTTCGCCGGCTGGCACATCGCCGACGCCCAGGCCGCAGCTGCCCGGCGAAACCTGATGGGCCTGGTCAGCGAGCAATCGCTCTACAACCTTCTCGTCCGCGACATCGAGCTCGAGGTCGTCCCGGCCGCGGAGCATTACGGCCTCGGGATCATCCCGTGGTCACCGCTGCAGGGCGGCCTGCTCGGTGGGGTGATCAAGAAAGAGAACACCGGCGTCCGGCGACTCGAGGGCCGCGCGGCGCAGGGCCTCGCGGATCATCGAGACGAGATCCAGGCGTACGAGGACCTGGCAGCGGAGGTCGGCGCAGAACCCGGCACGTTGGCCCTCGCCTGGCTGCTCACCCGGCCCGCGGTCACCGCACCGATCATCGGTCCGCGCACCCGTGACCAATTGGACAGCGCCCTGGCTGCCGTGGAGCTCAGCCTATCGCCGGAGCATCTGCGCCGCCTTGAGGAGATTTTCCCTGGCCGCAAGACTGCACCCGAGGATTACGCCTGGTAGCCGGTCGACGTGGTAAATTGCTTCGACTTACGATGTAAGTCCAGTCGACCTATTTGAGGGTGGCCAACTCGGAGACTCACGGTGCGGTGAAGGCCGACTCGCCCCGCGGAGGAGTCCGGCGAGGCCATGAAGTCAGCACGATGAAGGGATGATCATGTCACAGGTCGAAAGTCCCACCGGCCCAGGCCCGGTCGGCGATCCGGCGAGTCAGTCGATCGCCGAGTTGATCAAGCAAGTGTCCGAGGAGTCCAGCCGACTGTTGCGTGGCGAACTCAAGCTGGCCCAGGCCGAGATGACCGAGAAGGCCAAGACTGCCGGGGTTGGCATCGGGGCATTCGGGGCGGCCGCCGTGCTGGGCTGGTTCGCACTGGGCTGCTTCTTGGCCACCGCTATCTTGGCGTTGGCCCTGGTGCTGCCGGCCTGGCTGGCCGCACTGATCGTCGCCGTCGTGGTCGCCATCGCGGCGGGCATCGCTGCGTTGGTGGGCAAGAGAAAGGTCGCTAAGGCCGCTCCGCCGGTGCCCACCGAGACGGTGGAAAGTGTCAAGAAGGACGTCGAGGAGATCAAGGAGAGTGCCCGCCGATGAGTTCCACCACACCCGCAGCGCCCCCAGACCCGCCGCCCGACGCCACACCGGAGGAGATCGAGGCCCACATTCAGGAGTCGCGTGAGCGGCTAGCCTCGACGGTGGATGCCCTGACCACCAAGCTGGACGTCAAGGCGCAGGCCAAGCAGAAGGCCCACGAGACCTCTGAACAGGCCAAGCAAAAGGCTCGGGAGACCTCAGAACAGGCCAAGCAAAAGGCCCGGGAGACCTCAGAACGCGTGCGGACCGGCGCTCAGCATGCCTACGAGCAGGGCTTCGAGCGGGCACGCACCACCTCGCCAGCGGTGTTGGGCGCGGTAGCCGCCGGTGTTGTCGGGCTCGTGGTGGTGCTGGTCGTGCTGCGGCGGCGCTCCTCCAACTGAAGCTGAATACTGGCGCCTACCTCGGCACCTCAGGCTCCTGACCCGCCGTCATCGTGATGTCCTAACTGTGCGCTCTGCTGGGCCGTGGTTCACGGGATGTCGGCGGGTTGCACTAAGAGCGGCATCCGGCTGATCGCCTCGACAATCCGCGCCTCGCGCTTCAGTGGCTGCCGAGCGAAGAAGAGCAGGTCGAGCGGATACCACAGGCCGACCCAGCCGATGACGAGGAAGACTCCGTTGCCGAGCAGGTCTTGCCAGAACTGGGGGACGTCAGGCTCGAGGAATCCCGCGGAGAGCAACAGCCCGACGACGAACAGGATCGACCCGCTGCCCAGTGAGCGAAGCCCCTGCCGCCAGACCACCTCGGTTTCGCGCTGCACGCGCGCTAGCCGCGCCTCGCAGTACCGTCGAAGCGCCGTGTGCAGTGTCTCGGCAACACCATCATTGATCTGCTCCGCGGGCAGCGTGACGAGGATGCGGGCCCGCCGCTGCACTCTCGAGCGGCCGAGCAGCTCGTTGACGATCTCATCGACCCCAGGCTCAATCCGCGCGTCGCGGTGCAGCATCGCATCGGGCTTGACGCTCAAAAGCTCGGCCGGGCGATCCAGCGCGACGATGACGTCCTCGCCGACGCGGCGCGGACGGCGCTCGGCGCTCATGCCGCCCACCGCCGGTCAGCGGTGAAGGTGACGACGACCGAGCGCTCGTACCCCAGCGCGGCGAGCTGCTCGTGCAGGTCCTGGCGTACGGTGTCGCTGTCGGCGATCGTACGGACCGTCGACTCTGCATCGACGATGAAGTCTATTTCGATGTCCATTCGGTCTCCCACCTTCGATGCCCGCAGAAAAGACTCGGAAAACGCGTACCGCTCCTCGACGGCGGCGACGCAGGCGCGGAGCTGGGCGAGCACCTCCGCCTCCGGGGCCATCGACAAGATCTCGCGCAGGCCGGAGACGATCAGCTTCATCGGAACCCAAAGGAACGCTAGCGATACGAGCGTGACCATGCCGGGGTCGACGTAGGCCGCCAGGTCGGCACGGCCCGCCGCCACGAGGGCATAGGCAAAGAGAAATCCGATCAGCACCCCAACCGACAGCAGTGCGTCACCCAGCCACTCGGCGGCCTCGGCGCGGACCAGATTGGAACCGTCCCGGGTCGCCCGCCGGAGCACCAGCCCTACCGCCACGCCCCCGATGGTGGCGACCACCGCGTACACGACAGCGGAGCCGACCGCGACTTCCCGACCGCCGTTGACGATGTCCAGGATCCCGCCGACCGCAGCGTACGCGCAGAGCGCAGCAAGAGTGGCCGCCTTGATCACGACCACGAGCGGTTCGGCCGCGTCACGTCCCCATGGGAAGCGCTCGTCGGCCCCCCGCCGGGAGAACCGCAGCGCGATCACGGCGAGCACCGACAGCCCGATGCTGACGAACGAGTAAAGCCCGTCGAAGACGATCATGCTGGACCCGCTGAGGATGCCCCACACCGAGGACAGCACCGCGAAACCCGCCGACGCCCAGATCGAGAACATCAGCAGCCGCTGATCTCGTGCCGACCTCGCGTCGTCCATGGTCGAAGGTTCTCATCCGAAGCAGTCGGAAGCCACGAGAACGCGCTGACGGATGCCGCCTCGGCGGGTCACGTCGACGGTCACGCCAAGGGAGCGTGATCTTGATAGGCGGCGTTGTGGTCGGTGTCGTGGGCGAGTTGGTCACGCAGCCAGGCGCGCTCGGCCCGGCTGGTGGCTCCGGCGATGACGAACGCCGCCCTCTTCGGGAGGGATCGGTCACTTCCCGCGCGCAGAGAGCTCGCGCTCATCCGACATGCCGTCGACTTGGGGCGTCGATGGTCTTGACCGAGATCAATGTGGTGCCGAGGTCGCGCACCTTGGCGAGCAGGCCATGCAGCTCGGCCTGGTCGGTCACTGCGCCACGCAAGGTGGTGGTGCCGTCGTCCTCGCGGATGAGGGTCAGTCCGCCGAACCAGGCCGACCAGTACTCGTCGAGGTGCCCCTCGATCCGGAGTTCGTAGTGGGCAGGCGCGTGCGGCCCGAGACGTTGGCTCATGGCGACACCGCCAACGCTGCGAAGGTACGGGCGCGACCGGCCCGGCGGGCGCGACCGACGCGGCGGACAGACGGGTATCGGATGAGGCTGAGAACCACCAGCGCCAAAGGGACTTGCCAGCTCGACCCGGCCCGGACACCCGGCCGGCGCTGCGATGCCGGTCGGGTGTGCGGGACGGTGCGCTGGGTCATTCGGCACCTGCCGTGGTGACGACACGCGAACCGTCGACCGAGGTTGGCAGCGTAGCGATGTCGGTGCGCGCGCTGCGCCACAGCGAGTAGCCGAGGGCGACCATCGCGATGCCGTTCGGGAAGGCCAGGAACCGGTAGAAGGCATCCGGCATCACGGCGAGCAGAACGGTGACCACGCTGCCAACGGCGAGGAGCACGGCCGCCCAGCGAGCGAGTACGTGGGCCCGGAACAGCGCGATGCCGAAGACGAGGCCGCCGGCCAGCCAGGCGAAGCCCTGGACCTTGATGACGGTCTGCAGCGGGCCGATATCGCCCTGGACGGTGCCGTTGGTCGCCGCGGCGAGGACGTCGTTGACGTAGCCGGGGTCGGTATCAGCGAGCGACGGGAGGACGTAGCCGGAGATCAAGGCAGTGCTCGTGATGAGCAGGTAGCCGGCGCCGAAGACGAGGTACCCGATCAGACCCAGTACGCCGCTCTGCTTCACCTGGCGCAGGTACATGCCGGTAATGCCGGCCAGCGCCAGGGCGGCCATCAGCACCTTCAGTGAGTTGCGCACGACCCACTCAGTGGTCGTGACGGAGGTGACGTCGGAGTGGGGATGGTTGATCTGGACGCCGATGAAGATCAGTCCGGCTACGACGGCGGCGACGCCTGCCGCCCGGAAGAGGGTGGTCGGTGTGATGGTCATGTCTGCTCCCTGTCGGGTTGGTCCGCGGCGATTGCTTGCGGCGATGCCTTCAACGTAGGAAGCGATGGGGTGACAGCGCGTCACCACATGATGTGAATGACGATGTGACACGGGGCCGGACCCCGTGGAGACCGACTAGAGGAGCCCTCGTTCGTGGCCGCGGCGCACCGCCGCCGTCCGGGTGGTCACGTCAAGCTTGGTGAAGATGCGCTTGGTGTGGGTGCGCAGCGTGTTGAGCGTGACATAGAGCTCGCGGGCGATCTCAGGTCCGGTGAGCTCGCTGTCAAGAAGCCGGAGCACTTCCAGCTCACGGTGGCTCAAGGGGCCGCCGTCTCCGCTCTGCTGTGGCTCGACCGTCGCCTCGACTGAGGCCGTGGCGTGCTCGAGAAGCCGTTGGGCGTGCGCCTGCACAACGGGATCTGGGGCACGGGCGGCGTGGTGCAGGAGGGCCTGCATCGGAGCGCCCTCGTCCAGGTACAGCCGCACGTGGCTGTCCGGCTCCGGCGTGTCGAAGCTTCGGCGAAGTGCGGCGAGCGCCTCCGGAAGATCACCGCGGGCCTGGTGGGCCAGGGCCTGCAGCACCCGTATCTCCAGTACGCCGCCGCCCCGGCCCGCCTCCTCCGCCGCCGCATGCAGTCGGTCGAGCAGACCTAGCACCGCCGTGACCGCCGCGGCATGTGCTCCGCCGTCGACGCCTCTGATGCGCCCTGAGCCTGTCGAAGGGTCTTCGACAGGCTCAGACCACATCTGATCGGCCCGGTGCTGGGCGAGCCGGAGCCGGGCCAAGGTCAGGTGCTCGTACTCGTGCAGGTAGTCCGGTTCGTCATCGGCGCTGACCGCTCGATCCTCGGCCCACGCCTCCGCCGACGACAGGTCGCCTCCGGCGATCTGAACTCGGGCCTTCTGCGCGGCGATGGGGCGTACGTCGGGGTAGAAGCCGTGCCGGTAGAGCGTCTCGGCCTGGTCGAGCAGGCGCGTCGCGGTGTCGTTGTCGCCGCGGGCGGCGCAGACCTGCGCCATCACGACGTACCAGCGGTGCCGGTTCTCGGTGATGGAGGCGCGTTCCGCGAGAACGCGGGCCGTCTCGAGGTGTGCGTCTGCGCTGGGAAGGTCGTCCAGCTCACTGTCAAGCTCGGCCAAACCGACGTGCAGGTCGGCGGTGGCCCGGGGGTACGGCGGACCGCCCGCCACGGCAGTCTGCAGCGCCTGCTCGAACAGCCGGCGGGCGCGGCCCGGCCGGCCCGAGGCGACCCACATGTCCGCGAGCGGGATCGTGGTATCCAGCTCGTCGACGAAATTGCCTGCGGCGTGCAGACTGCGGACCGCTTCGGAGAATGTGGAGAGTGCCTCGGCAACGTTCCCGGAGGCCCAGACGGCCAGGCCGAGGTAACCGCCGCCGGCACCTCGCAGGAAGTGGTCCTCAGGTCCGGCCAGGTCCAGGACGTGCCGGGCGTGGCGTACGGTGCCGGCGATGTCACCCCGGGCCTGCGCCAGCGACGCCCGGTAGACCGACACGGTCGCCGGCGCCGTCCGCAGATCCTCCGTGTCTGCCCACGTTGCCGCGAGGTCGGGATCCCTGGCGCCGGCGGCCAGCGCCGCTTCGGCGTCGTCGAGCCGCGATTCGACCGCGTCCAGGTCACCGGCCATCAGCAGCGACCAACTGGACAGGATGCAGAGGACAGGGCTTCGGCGTACCAGGGGCTCCGGCAAGGACCGCACCCAAGTCAGGAGCAGGCCGTCCTGCCGGGTGGGGCGTATCTGCGGCAGCGCCTCCTCAATCAGGTATGCAGCACGATCGAAATCCTCGGCTGCGAGCGCGTGCCGGACCGCGTCGGCGACCACGCCACGAGCGGCGAACCAGCCGCTGGCGCGCTCATGCAGATCCGGCACCTGTTCGGGGTGCTCGGCGAGCAGACGTGCGTGGAGAACGTCGGCGAACAGGTGGTGGTAGCGGTACCAGGAGCGCTCGGTGTCGAGCGAAACAACGAAGAGGTTCTCACGCTCGAGGTCCGTCAACGTCCGCGTACCCTCGGTGCCGCCGGTGACGGCGTCGCACAGCGGGCCGTGAAGTCGGTCGAGGATGGCGGTGCGGAGCAAGAAGTCACGAACCTGCGGGGGTTGCCGGGTAAGAACCTCATCGGCCAGGTAGTCGATGACGAACCGGTTGCTACCGGTGAACGCCTGGATGAAGTCAGCGACCTCGTCCCGGTCTGCGATTCCGCGCAAGGAGAGTGCGGCGAGCTGCAGGCCGGCGATCCAACCCTCCGTACGATCCTCCAGCGCGCCCACGTCGGCGGCTGTCAACTCGAGCCCCATCACCTGGTTGAGGAACTCCCGCGCCTCGGCTGGGGTGAAGCGCAGGTCGGCGGCGCGCAGCTCAGTGAGCTGTCCGCGACTGCGCAGCCGGGCCAGAGGCAATGGCGGATCGGATCGGGTCGCCATGACCAGATGCAGATGGTCCGGAAGATGGTCGAGCAGGAAGGTCACCGCCTCGTGGACCTCGGATGCTCCGATCACGTGGTAGTCGTCGAGCACCACGATCCACTGCGTCCCCGGCTCCTGTTGACCGGCGCGAGCGAGGTCGTTGACCAGCGGAGTCAGGGCAACGGCCGCCGAAGCGGTAGACAACGACTCGAGGACTGCCGCGTCGACATCGATCTCGGCGCTCTGCAGGGCGGCCACCAGGTGTGCCACGAAGCGGGTCAGGTCGTTGTCACCGTCATCGAGGGAGAGCCACCCGACCCGCGTGTGTTCCTGCCGCTGATCGAGGTCGGTGAGCCAGTCACTGAGCAAGGTGGTCTTGCCGAAGCCGGCCGGTGCGGATACGAGAGTCAGCCGATGGCCTGCATCGAGGGTGCTGTCGAGCCGCTCGGCGACCCTGGGTCGGGCGACGAGTTGCGAGCGCCGAGCCGGCACGAACAGCTTGGTCGCCAGAACCGGAGTCGACGCCATCACCGGATGATAGAACCCAGCGACTTTGTGATGCGCTCCTCCTCCGGACGGTGAGGTGGCTCGTGCCGACGTCGCGATCGTGCAGTAGCCTCTCCAAAGATCGCAGGCAGGTGGAGCAATACCCACACGGCACCGGCCGCAACGGCGACGCCGGCGGCGCCGCGGCCAAACCCGATTGGCAGGCGGGCGCCGCTAATGGCGCGATGTCGGATGTTCGATTTTGGATGTTGGATGGGCTATCGCTGGAGCAAGAAGGTGCGGACTTCGGCGTTGAAGCGGGCGGGTTGTTCCATGTTCGAGGCATGACCGGCGTCGGGGACGACGACGAGGTGGGATCCGTTGATGCGATCGCACATCTTTTCACCGCAGATGAGGGGCGAGCGGGCATCATCGGCGCCCCAGATCAGAAGCGCCGGGACCGATATGCCGCTGAGTGCTTCGGAGAAGTCGGGATGCACGGCGCGAGACATCGCGCGGAAGCCCACCGGATGGAAGTCCCACATGATTGACGCCAGTTCGTCCAAGACTTCTTGCGATGCTCCGGCAGAGAATGCGCCGGGCACCCACTGCGGGACCCAGTCGGCGGCGGGCAGCTGTGACTCTCGCATGGACCTGTCGAGCCGTGCTTGCGCCTCCTCCGCGCCGAGCGAACCCGTCCAACCCGCGTAGGAGTCGGCGATGATCATCGAGCGGACGTGCTGGGGGAACAGGCGATGGAACTCAAGCGCGAGCGTGCCGCCCCAGGACAGGCCGAGGAGGTGAGGAGCCTCAACGCCGGCGTCGTTGAGCAGGGCGAGGAGGCAGCGGGCGTAGTCCTCCATCGAGAAGTCTTCGGGCGGGTCACTGGACTGTCCGCATCCCGGAGCGTCCCACGCTATGACGTCGAAGTCACGGCTGAAATCGTCGATCTGTTTCCGCCAGACGCGACCATCGGCGATGAAGCCGTGCAGGAGGACGAGCGCCGGCCCGGTTCCGCTGCGGCGATAGGCGACGCGGAGGCCGTCGCTGGTGGTGAAGGCGGTCACTTGCTCGACCAGCCGATGTCGGCTTCGCCAGCGGCGTCGAGTGCACGTTGGAGGAGGGCGAGCAGTGCTGGGTCGGCGACGGGGTCCTCGAGCATGTCAATGGTGGCGGTGTTGATGTAGTAGTCCTGATCGCCTTCCCATTCTTCTTCGAACTGGTCGATGAGGAACTGGAGCTGGTCGTCGGTGATGTCGCCGAGGGGTTGGTTGGCGGCGGCGTTGTAGAGCTTGACCATTGGTCGCCTTCCCGCCGCGTCGAAGATCTCGTCGAGGTTGAACGGCACGCTCACCGACCCGAGCGTACGCCGCCCGGCAGGCCCGCGTCGTAAGCAGAGGTCTAGCGGCTCTCTTGCCCTTTACTGGAAGGCGAGGATCTGTTCGCATTTCGGCGTTAGCCACATCGCCGACTACTGGCGAAGCAGTACCCGGCCTCGAGTTGGCTCAAATGGCGGACCGAGGGAGTCCTTTTGGCGGTGGGATCGGTCGCGGTTCCATGAGTCCGATGAAATGATCGACGCAAGGAGAACGTGGGCTGGAGCGTCCCAGCGAGAGTCTGGAGAAGCGCTCAGAAGGTGACTGCTTCTCGCGGGCACGCTGGTGTTATGGACATGAAGCTTGAACTGGCATGCTGCCCGTGAGCGATGTCGACCGGACCCCAAACTTCTACGCCGATCGAGTCGGCTTCGTTGTCGAGCACCATCAGGTAGTCGGCCGAGCTGATCCACCACGTGTCCGAGGTCTGCCTGCTGCCAGACCTCTACCTGCAGACGAGACCCGCTACGACAGGAGCAAGGCAATGAGCCGCCACATCCAGGTCACCTTCGACGCCCACGACCCGCGGGCGCTGTCATCCTTCTGGCGCGACGCACTCGGCTACGTCCACCCCGGCCCTCCAGGAGTCGACCTGCCCCAGGACGCCGACCCGCTGGCCGCGTGGGACGACTTCCTCGCCCGGGTCGGCGTACCGGAGGAGCAACGCAACACGAGATCGGCGATCGAGGATCCGGACGGGCACGGCCCACGGCTGTTCTTCCAGCAGGTGCCAGAGGGCAAGGTTGTCAAGAACCGCGTCCACCTCGACGTCCGTGCGGCTCCCGGACTGCAGGGAGAGGAGCGCATGGCGGCCTTGGAGGTCGAGTGCGACCGACTCGTCGCACTGGGAGCGACACGGCTACGTCGCAACGAGCCCGCTCCCCCGATGAGCGCCGGCTTCATCGTAATGACCGACCCCGAGGGCAATGAGTTCTGCCTGGACTGACCCAGCTCAGCCGTAGTCAAAGAAGGCGCTGTCGGTATTGCGGCCTGAGTTGTGCTGCCGGGACGGCGTGCCACCGCGTCCCGCAAGGGGATCCATCAGCGGGCGCCGGATGAGGCAGCACGGGAACACGCAGCGGGACTCACCTGTGATGTTGCTCTGCGAATGGCTGTGCAAAGCGTTCGGCGTTGAGCACGAGGTAGGGCCGGACGGCTTGGTTGATGCCGATCCGGAGGCTCGGACGTCGTAACCGAGCCGAGTGGGGCGCGTACGCCGACCTGACTTGAAGAACCTTGATGTGGGATCACAGTGCGTCCGACCGGGCGCCGGAGATCTCGTGAGGAGTTCGCGCGATCGAGAGCAGCCGTACGCCGAGTGCGATCCGGCACGGGAAGAGCACCGCGAGGATCATGATCCTTTGGACCAGGCCCGCCCAGTCGTGAAGCGGCGCAGCGTCCGGGCGGACGAGCACCGCCCCCACCACGGCAAGAGCGAGAAGGACGAGACCCGATCCGAGCGTGTACGGCGCCAGGCCTCGCCACGACGGGTCGTGCCGCATACGCCGTGACAGGACGATCAGGGCCGCAGGGCTCCCCAGGAAGAAGATCATTCCCGCGACGATGTGACCGCCCGGCGCGTAGGCAATGCCGGCAGCGTCTTCGCGCCACGGCACCGCGCCGCTCACCAGGGCACCCATCCCGGTGATGAAGAGCAGCGCAGGTCCGGCCCACCCACCCCGCGCTGAACCTATCCCTCGATGCAGGCCGATGGCATGCGCCATGGTCAGCAGTCCGAACACCACGAAGTTCAGCTGCTGGACCCATCCGTTCGGGCCCACTTCCAGTGCGCTTACGGGTTCGGCTATCGGACTGAACTCGTCGCGCCGTAACGCCTCCTGTGCCAAGAACACCACGGTGAAGAGGATCGGGCCGACGATGCCCGCCCAGGCCAAAGCAGGTAATGCTGACCTGCGGCGGGTGGCGGTGGACGCGACGGTTCCTCGTGTCTCAGGCTCAACTGCCATGACGGCCTCCGGGGTTCGGCAGCCGCTCGATTGCGGTGCGTCTGATCCGACGCTAGAAAGGGTGGCGCCTATCCGGTATTGGGAGTTCTCCCCAGGACGTGAGGCCGTGCTGCATGGCGAACAGCGCGGCGGCGGCCCGGCTCGAGACGCCGATCTTGGCGTAAGCGTTCTGCAGGTGACGGTCCGCGGTCTTGGCCGAGATCCCCAATCGATTGCCGACCTGCTTCGTCTGCAGCCCCTTCGCCACCATTGAGATGACCTGCGCCTCCCGATCGGTAAGCCCGGCTGGGCGGGCCATCCTCGGCACCACTGCCCCCGCAGCCTCCAAGACGGCGGCGACCGCGTCTGGGTCGAGCCGGCCGGCACTGGCGGCCTCGGCCAGCGCCCCAGCTGACTCCTCCGGAGACTTGGCTGCGCGATGAGGCCGCGGTTCGATCATGGTGCGGTAGGCATCCGCCACCGCCACCAGCCTCGCCGGCATTGTCAAACTGGTGGCAGTCACCCCCCTGTGGTAGCCGCTCCCGTCGAGCCTCTCGTGGTGAGCGCCGGCGATCGAGCCCAGCTTGGTCAGGGCTGGAGATCGCGAAAGCACTCTTTCGGTGTGATAGGCGTGCAGCCGGACGCGCTCCCACTCGTCGGCAGTGAGAGCCGTCGGCTTGTTCCAGACCGACGTACCGGCAGCTACCCGGCCCAGGTCATGGACCAGGGCCGCACGTCGAACCGCGACCACGTCGTGCGGTGCCAGGTCCACTCGGGCGGCGGCGGCTCCAGCCAACTGCGCGACGGCTGCCGAATGCCCGATGAAGTACGAGGAGATGAGATCGGCGAAGTCGCCCATTGCGGCGAGCGCGCGGTCGACTTCGTCTCCCCGGAGCATCAGCATTTCCCCCGGTTCCCGCGCGAGCATCTCCGACCACACCGAGCCTGAGTCATCGAACGCCAGGATGTCCGGCAAGCCCTTCGCGAGGACCGTAACCACATCAGGGTCGAACGCCTTCCCCGACCGGTCTCGCATCACCCTGAGGACATGATCGGTGCCGCCAAGCAGGTACTGGAACGTGGCGTCGCGGGCCACGTGCATGATCCGCAGTGCAACCTGAAGCTGCTCACCCCCGAGTCCGCGCGGAGTACCCGTACCGTCCCACCGCGCGGTGAAGCCCCGGACGAGGTCGCGGACGTCCCTCCGCATTCCGAGTCTGTCGCAGAGGATCTCGGCGACCTCGCACATCGCGACGATGTGCCTCTGATGGCCGCGGACCGCGCCAGGGAGCCGAACGGTGCCCTGCATGGCGCGCATCAGACGAGGGCTGTTCGGGTCGGCCAATGCCTTCATGATCCCTGCTAAGGTCTCGGCCGGCGACCCGAACATGACCGGGTTGAAGTACTTCAGCAATGCCCCATCGGCGAACAACGCCGAGGAGATCTCCGCATCGGTGGTACATCCCGCAAAGGCCAAGAGGCAGCCGTAGTACGTCTGGTTCGCCACCGCGGTGTCCACGCCCATCCGCTCGGCTATGCGCATAGCGACCAAGGTGCTCTGCAACCCATGCTCGAAGGGAAACCCCATAGCAAGGTCGGTCGCGAGGCAGAATGACCCGATCACCTCAGCCGTGCGGACCTCATCTAGAGGGGCCACGTCGACCACGGCGCCGACGCTACTCCCCCAATGCCGATTTGGGCGGCCAGGTATGCCTGCAGACTTGTGCCATTGCCCTCGCGGGAGCGACTGCTTGGCGGAAGCGAGGTTGAGAATCAGTCACGCGTACGAAAGCTGGTTATTTCCCCGTCGAACTGCGCGTCTCGTTGCGAAGTTGCGCCCGCCTGCCGGCCCGCCGCCCGCCCTCAGCGCCGATGGACACCCTGAGTTCCGACTCGCCCTCACGAAACCCGCGGGTAGAGAGCAGGGGTGGCTCCTAGCATTCAACAATGCGAGAACCCGACGCTACCTTCTCTGACCCGCGACAAGCCGTCTTGTACGACGTCTTCAACAACGACCGGCGGGACCTCGAGGCCTACGTGACGATCGCGGAGGAGGTCGAGGCTCATCGCGTAGTCGACGTCGGCTGCGGGACCGGTTCACTCGCTGTCCGGCTCGCCGAGCTGGGATTCTCCGTCACCGGTGTTGACCCTGCTGGAGCCTCCCTGGACGTTGCCCGGGCCAAGCCAAACGCCGAGCTCGTGACGTGGGTCCACGGCGATGCCACCTCCCTCATCGGCCTCGAGGCTGCCGCCGACCTTGCCGTAATGACGGGTAACGTCGCGCAGGTCTTCGTCTCTGAGGAGGACTGGTACGCCACCTTGCGCGCTATCCGGACATGTCTACGTCCCGGCGGCTGGTTCGTCTTCGAGACCCGACGATCCGAGGTCCGAGACTGGGAGACCTGGGACCTCGCGCCGTCCCCGGTCGCCATGCCAGACGGCCGTACGGCCGTCGTGTCATGTACGGTGACCCAGGTCGCGCTCCCCCTCGTGACCTTTGAGGGATCGACCGCCATCGGCGAGGAGATCATGCGATCTACCTCGACCTTGCGCTTTCGCGAACGCAACGAGCTCGAGCGTGACCTTAGCCGCCACGGGTTCAACGTCCTCGACGTACGCGACGCCCCTGATCGTCCAGGCAAGGAAATGGTCTTCCTGACCCAAGTCAGGGACGGCACGGCGCGGCCCGCAGTGAAGCGAGGACACGCGCTGCCAGGCCGAGCGCAGCGAGGCCCTCGATCCGGCTGAGTGGACACCGCGCGAGCTGCGGCACTCGTTCGTCTCGGTGTTGTCGGATGCTGGCGTGCCGCTCGAGGAGATATCGCAGCTGGTCGCTCCACAGCGGCACCACGGTCACCGAGCCGTCATCCAGGACAGGCCGCCGATGCGGGCTCCGGGACATCTGCCCTGGTCAGGTGGGCGGAGCTTAGGGGTGGAGCTTAGGGGACTCGAACCCCTGACCTCTTCCATGCCATGGTGGCCGCGGATGCGCAGGCGACCGGCCACGAGCCTTCATTGAGTGCGGGGAGGTGCAAGCGCTGCCAACTCCGTTCGGCCCGGGAGCCCCTCAGTTTGCCCCCCACGCCTCGAAAAGGACCGAGGCGTCCCAGTGGAGCCGCCATTCTCAGCTGAGAAGACGTCTAGCGAGCAGACGCTGACGTAGCACGGTCATCGGCGCGCCCAGGGCAAAATCCGAACGCGCCTGGACGACTGCCCAAGTATCAGGCTGATTGACCAAATTCCGGTCTGTCATCTTCATTGGTCATGTCCTTGTTCGTGAGCGCTCCGTCCTCCACAGCAGTCCCGTTCCGGCGGTCGGATGTCGTCTTGGCGATCTAACGTCAGCGTGAATCGAATCTCGTGAGCCAGGTGAGCTGTGACTCGCCTTCTTCAATAAGGCTGCTGAGCTGCTGGTTGAAGATGACACCGTACTCAGCACTGATGTGGGCTTCGAAACTGGCTTCATCCAGATATTGCTCGAAAACGAAGAACTTGCGCGGGTTGTCGCGTTCCCGGTAGACGGTGAACTCAGCGTTACCGGGCTCGCGTCGCACCTCCTCGGCCAGGCCGGAGATGAGCGCCTCAACCTGAGACTCAGAGCCCGGTTTGGCGGTGAACTCGGCGTACAAAATCACAGGCATGCTCGACTCCTATCATGCTCGACCATTCCTCACCAGGCGCCTAGCCGGGAGACTGCTCGCCGACCTCAGCGAACCGACCCCTTCCGCCGTGGCTGTGGCATCAGATGGGAGGTGACGCGCAGGCGGAGTTGCAGGCCTGAGCTGGCGTTGCTGGCCGGTTACGGCTCACCACCAGGATGCAAGGACCACTAGATTTGTGCGCATGACTCGCTTCGTGGTGTGTGGAGAGACTCTGATCGATCTGGTCCATTCCGATGCGGCCAGCGGGGACTCCTTCAGCTCGACCTGGCTGGCATTGTCGGCCGGCGGACCGATGAATTCCGCGGTCGCCCTGGGCAAGCTTGGCGCCGACACGCATTTCCTGGGCCGGCTGTCCCGGGATGCCTTCGGTCGCCAGCTGCGCCAGCACATCCTCGAAGCGAACGTCAAGCTCGACCTTGCCACCGAATCCTCGCAAGCCACCTCGATAGCGGTCGTGAGTCTGGATGACCACGGTGTGGCGAGTTACACCTTCCATTTCGATGACACGGCGAACTTCGGCTGGCAGGTCGACGATCTGCCGGAGCTCAACAGCAACGACTGGCTCCACATCGCGTCCTTGTCGTGCGTGGTGAGCCCAGGTGCGGAGGTGCTGCTCGACTGGATGCGTGACGTCAAGGCGGGGGTCTCATACGACATCAACGTACGGCCGACCGTGATCACCGATCCCGACGGGTACTGGAGCAAGGTGCAGCCCTGGCTCCGTGTGGTCGGTCGACGTCAGGGGATCGTCAAGGCAAGCGATGAGGACATCAAATTCCTCGCCAATGCGGCCGGCAGCGGCTCCGCCCAGAGCGGTAGCGATCCGGTGGCCTTGGCTGGCCTTTGGGTTGAGCAGTACGGGCTAGGGCTCGCGGTGATCACACTCGGGCCAGGTGGTGGAGCGGCCGTCGAACCAGGCGGCAACATCACACGGGTGCCGGGCTTTCCAACCAAGGTGGTCGACACGGTCGGCGCCGGCGACACCTTCATGGCGGGCTTCCTCGATGGCTGGGTGAAGCTCCAGGCCGGCCTGGAAGCCTCATTGGAACGCGGCGCGGCGGCGGCCTCAATCGTCTGCTCCCGGCGTGGACCGCAGCCGCCGACGTCGGCAGAGGTGGACGATCTGATCGCCGAGAAAGCTTAGATTCTTACGGATTCCCCTCCGGACACCAACCCTGCGGCTTCGCTCCCGGGCATCGGCCTCACGTCCGCTTCCCAGAAAGTGGCGCCAACGATTTCTCTGGAACGGGCGATTCGACCGGTGATGGCAACAGCGGAGGCCGAAGCTCCAGCGCGTGCCCCACCGGGAAGGTGCGTGCGCACCGTCTCAGTGGCCGGCCATCGAAATCTTTGGCTCTTCCTCCGGCTCCTCCCCCGGTATGTCGGCGAACCGGTCGTGCGATCTGAGGTCAAAGATTGCGTAGGCCAATACACCCAGGAAGCAGACTGCGGCCACGATGAAGGCCGGCCCGATGCCGAACCGGTCGGCCAGCAGGCCCTGGATTGGCGGCATGATGGCGCCGCCTACGATCGCCATGACCAGGCCGGCGGCTGCGAATTTGGTGTCCACCCCGAGACCGTGCAGCGCCACGCCGTAGATCGTGGGGAACATCAGCGACAGGCAGGCGGACACCCCGACGAGCGCCCACGCCCCGGACAGGCCGGGGAAGAACGCGGCGTAGAGACAGAGCAGAATGGCGAGGCTGGCCATGATCGCAAGTAGCTTCGTGGCCCTGAAGTAGCCCATCAGCCAGGTCATGACGAACCGGGAGATGAAGAAGAGGATCAGGCTGACTTGTAGAAAATAGGCACCCCGGACCGCGGTGCCCCCGGGAACCTCCTCTGCGACATAGAGCACGATGTAGGTCCAGGTGCAGACCTGGGCTCCGACATTGAAGAATTGGGCGAGGACTCCGTAGCGCCAGTGGTGGTTGTGGTGCAGCCGGCGGACGGTGTCGCCGAAGTGCATGTGGTGGCTGTCCGAGGCGATCTCCTCGTGGCTTCTGGGAACCTTCTTTATGAATAGGCCAATCCAGATGATGACCAGCGCGACCGCCAGGCCCAGGTAGGGGTTCATGATTGCGTTGAGCTCGGCGGTCTGGATTGCGACCAGCTGGTCGTGCGGCATTGTGGCCCGCTGTTCAGGCGTGGCCGGGTTCATCTTCGGCAAGACGAGGACGGCGGCCAGCAGGACACCGAGGTTGGTTCCGAGCGGGTTGAACGACTGCGCCAGGTTGAGCCGCCTGGTCGCAGTGCCCTCCGGACCCATCGCGATGGCGAACGGGTTGGCGGAGGTCTCCAGAACGGAGAGACCGGCGGCCAGGACGAACAGTGCAATGAGGAAGACGCCGAAGGTCAGCGACTTGGCCGCGGGGTAGAACCCGAACGCCCCGATCGCGGCGAGGCCGAGGCCGGTCAGGACGCCCACCTTGTAGCCGTACCGCTCGTTGAGGAATGCGGTGGGCAAGGCTAGGCAGAAGTAGGCCCCGAAGTAGGCAAACTGGACCAGCGACGCCTCGAAGGTGCTCATTGTGAAGATGCCCTTGAAGGCGGTGACCATTGGGGCGGTCAGGTCCTGGGCCAGCCCCCACACGATAAAGCAGCTGGTCAACAACCAGAACGGAACGATCATGTCTTTGTCGATCAGCGGCAGCTTCTTCAACGTCATCCGAAACTCATCTCCTTCGGTGGAGAGCGGGGCTTCCCCGACAAAGCCAGCCTCTATCCGGGTCGACCTGGCCGACACGCTGCCGGATACGCTCCGTCAGATTCACAACGCTGCCGACGGACGCGACTGTGCTCACCAGAGTCGTGTTGATGTGATCAAAATATTCCGGTGTGAACCGAAGCCTACGGCGCGTTGACCGCCCTTGGGAATATCGCGGCTCGAACTCATGCGGGTGGGCCACCGGGCGGCGGCCGCCGTGTCACTGATCATCTCCTGCACCTTGGGCTAGGCGTGATTCGGCTGTGGCAAGGGGGCTGCCCTGTCTCTGGTCCGCTGATGCCCGCCTGAGAGGGTGTGTGAGTCGGGGCTGACGCGGTACGGTCCCCGCGGGAGGAGGTCGCGAGGTGTCGTGGGTTGATCACGTGATCTGGTGGCAGGTCTACCCCCTCGGTTTCCTCGGAGCCGAGAAGGAGCTGGGCCCGTTCCAGGACGAGGTGAACCGGCTGCCAAGGCTGCAGGGGTGGCTGGATCACCTGATTTCCTGGGGCGGCAACGGCCTGCTGCTGGGCCCGATCTTCACCTCCAGCAGCCACGGCTACGACACGGTCGACTACTTCCAGATCGATCCGCGGCTGGGTGATGACGCCGACTTCGACGCCTTGGTCGCGGCCTGCCGGGACAGGGGTGTGCGGCTGCTGCTCGACGGCGTCTTCAATCACGCGGGCCGCGACTTCCCGCCGGTCGCGCAGGCACTGGCCGAAGGACCGGGATCGGGGGCCGAGGATTGGGTGTCTCAGCTCTACGACACCGCCGGTGTGATCACTGCCGACTACTTCGAGGGCCACGACAGCCTCATTACCCTCAATCACAGTTCGGCACGGGTGCAGCAGTATGTGCGCGAGGTGATGTTGCACTGGCTGCGCCGCGGCATCGACGGCTGGCGGCTGGACGCCGCGTACGCAGTACCAGCGAGGTTCTGGGCCGCGGTGTTGCCGGCGGTCCGAGAGGAGTTCCCCGACGCATGGTTTGTCGGGGAGATGATTCACGGCGACTACATCGACTACGTGAAGACGTCTGGCTTGGACTCGGTGACGGAGTACGAGCTGTGGTGGGCCATCTGGTCCTCCATCAACAACATCAACTTCCACGAACTGGAGTGGACGCTGGGCCGCCACGCCAAGTTCGTGGAGCACTTCCTCCCGCTGACCTTCTTGAGCAACCACGACGTGACCCGAGTGGCCAGCCAGATTGGCGACCCGAGGCACTGGTCGCACGCGGTGGCGTTGCTCGGCTTCTTGCCGGGGGTGCCGAGTGTCTACTACGGCGACGAGTTCGGTCTGAAGGCAGTCAAAGAAAACCGCCCCAGTGGCGACGACGCGGTACGGCCCGAGATGCCAACAGAGCGGTGGCTGTTCACGCACTCGCACCCCGAAGTAGAGCAGACATATCGGCGCATGATCGGGCTGCGCCGCCGCAACCCCTGGCTAGTCGACGCGATAATCAAGACCGAACAAGTTGACAAGGCCCGCATAGTCATCCGGGCCCGAGCCCGGCACGGCGAGCAGGCACTGGCTCTAGCCCTCAATCTAGCAGGTGACCCATTCGCCCTCGCCGACGGCTCGAACGTGCTGGAGGCCGAGCCCAACGTCGCAGGCGGAGCCGTGGCTCCACACGGCTGGGCGGTGGTCGCGGGCTATGCCGAAACGAGTCCCGCGAGTCAAGGTTGACTGAGGCACTTTCTGCCGTCAACCGCTTTTCCTGACAAGCCCCTTCGATCGGACCTGGTCTTGGTAGGTCTGTCAGAAAACGGTTGATTTGGTCTGGAGCGTCTGGCCGCCGGGTGGCCCAATTACTTCGCCGACGAGTTCGTCGAGGATGTCTTCGAGCGCGATCACGGCTTGGGTATGGCCGTGGTCGTCGATGAGGCGGGCGAGGTGGGAGCCGCTGCGGCACAGCGTTGCGAGTGCGGTTTGAAGGATGGCGGTGGCCCGGATCTCGCCGAGGGCGCGGATCCAGCGCGGTCCGTTCGAGAGACTACGGGAGTGGCTGGTGGAGAACAATGTGACGATCATGGTTTTGCTGCTGCTCCTGATCGGAGTTGTCATGATCGGCAATAGCATCGCGAGCCTCTGACTCGCCAAGATGAATGAAGCGGTGCGACGACACTCAAAGCCCAGCGAGGCGAAGAGGCCGGTCCAACCGCCCCTGTAGGCCCTCGTACAAGGGGCTGACGCTGGGCCCACCGAACCGTGGAAGCCTTCGCTGTCAACCCGCCGATCGGCCTAACGCGACGAATCAAGAGATCCAATCGAGCCTGAGCTGGAAACCATCGGCTGTGGCTGCCCCTCAGTCGCCGAGCTCGGACAATAGGTTAGCGGACAGAAATAGGCTCTCACTAGGCTTTTTACTGTGGAGCTTAGGGGACTCGAACCCCTGACCTCTTCCATGCCATGGTGGCCCGAGAGGCGCAGGCGACTGGCTGCGAGCGTTGATGGGGTGCCAGGACGTGCAGGCTGTGCCACGCCCATTCAGTCCGGGAGCCCCTCAGTTTGCCCCCCATGCCTCGAACCGCAGGCCGTTCACAAGCCTGACCCCCGCAGTGCCGAGCCATCTGATCGTAGGTCTCGACCATGCATCCGTCCGAGTGCACGCCGGCTCTTGCGGAGCCTAGAAGGGTGTTGCTGCTCACCGTCGTCGTCGCTCGCGGTGCCGACACGTCCGGTCGATCTGGCTCCCGTAATGGCTCCCGACTTCTGCCTTATCAGGTCGAGCCTGCGGCCCTACCGAGTGGGCTGGCGGGCGGTCGGGCTGTCCAGGTATGTCCAGCGATGGCCAACTCAATCGCAGCCAGTTGTCACCCACTTAGTCATCCGACGGACGGAAGTCGTTGGACAGGCAGTCCGGCTGCATCGACTATTCAATCCTATGCCAATTTGGACCAGCCCAATTTTCTGCATGAGGCTATGAAATTGCTCTGCTCAAGCCCCAGATGTTGGGTTCTAAGCAGATAGCCTCAGGCGCCATGTCACACAAACCTGATGTTGAGATCCGTGCACCGCGTGACGACGATTCGGTGGTCGACGGCGTGCCGCTGCCTCGTCCCGGAGACGACACCTGGCAACGCACGCGTGTAGCGATCGCCGACGGACAAGTAGTGGGGTCTGCCTCACTCATGCTCGCTCCAGTGACCGACTGGTATTTCTGCGAAGTGACCGTTGTCCCCGAGTACCGTCGCCGAGGTATCGGCACGCGCCTCTACGCCGCTGTCTACGAGCTCACCGACCGAAGCATCCCAGTAGTGACCCGCGCCATGAGCAGCCGGCCAATCCGGCGACGCTTCGCGGAGTCCATCGGCTGCTCCACCCTCGTCCACTGCCCAGCACCGTGGATCGACCCGACCAGCACAGCTGGGCAGGAATGGATCACTCAACAACAACTTCCCGACGGCTACCGAACGGTTGCCATCGATGAACTACCGATCGAACGAGTTGAGCAAGCGTGGGCCACCTATTTTGAGTGGGCACACCGGCCGTTCGGCACCGTACACACCGACCATCTCCCGCAGTATTGGACGCGATACAGCGACGGACTTGATCAGGGCGCGTCAAGGCTGAGCATCGAGACAGCAACTGACGCGATCGTGGCATTGAGCCTGGTCACCCCAGACGCTTGGGACGGGCGCACCATGATCGTCTCCGAAACCGTTCACGAGAAACAGCGACACGGAGACCAACTGCTAGGCGCGACGATCGCCGCCTCACTCAGCAGGCTCGCCGA
>CAVSSB010000035.1:0-33809 GCA_963730505.1 uncultured Actinomycetota bacterium | reverse complement strand
CGTGCTGTTCGCGAACCTCGCCGAGGCGGTGGCCGAGGACCGCGGCAAGGCCCAGGCCGCTACGCTGCGTCGGGCCAAGCAGGAGACCGTCGCCCGACGCCTGAGCGGGTGGACTGCAGGCGCCACTCCGGCGACGTACCGGGAAGAGGCAGTCGACGCTGTCGCGCTGCAGCAAGGCGACATCGTGGTGGTCGAGGCGGGGCAAGTCATTCCCGGCGACGGTGACGTCGTCGAGGGGATCGCCAGTGTCGACGAGTCGGCGATCACTGGAGAATCAGCCCCGGTCATCCGGGAGTCCGGCGGCGACCGCTCGGCAGTCACCGGCGGAACCCGGGTGTTATCCGACCGCATCGTGGTCAAGATCACTCAGCGGCCCGGCGAGAGCTTCATCGACCGGATGATTGCCCTGGTCGAAGGCGCTAACCGGCAGAAGACCCCGAATGAGATCGCGCTCAACATTCTGCTCGCGGCGCTGACCATCATCTTCCTGCTCGCGGTGGCGACCATGCAGCCGATGGCGATCTTCGCGAAGCAGTGGCAAGCAGCGGCACCGGATACCGTCACGCTGACTGAGAACGGCGTCGCCGGCGTCGCGTTGGTGGCACTGCTGGTGGCCTTGATCCCGACAACCATCGGGGCTTTGCTGTCCGCGATCGGCATAGCCGGCATGGATCGGCTGGTGCAGCGTAACGTGCTGGCGATGTCGGGCCGTGCGGTGGAAGCTGCCGGTGATGTGAACACGCTCCTGCTCGACAAGACCGGCACGATCACCCTGGGCAACCGTCAGGCCACCGACTTTCTGCCGGCCGATGGGGTGTCCATCGAGGATTTGGCCGACGCGTCCCAGCTAGCCAGCCTGGCCGACGAGACGCCGGAGGGGCGATCGATCGTTGTGCTGGCCAAAAATGCCTATGGGCTGCGGCAGCGAGACGAAGGCGTCATGCCCCATGCCCACTTCGTGGCTTTCACTGCGGAGACACGTATGTCGGGGGTGGATCTGACCATCGACGGTGGCGGTACCCGCTACATCCGCAAAGGTGCTGCGGCAGCCGTCATGAAGTGGGTGCGTGATCATGGCGGGCATCCCACCGGCGGCGTAGGACCAACAGTGGACGGCATCAGTGCCTCAGGTGGCACTCCGCTGGTGGTGGCCGAACACGTCGACGGTCAGCCTGCTCGGGCATTGGGCGTCATCCACCTGAAGGATGTCGTGAAGACCGGGATGCGTGAGCGGTTCGACGAGATGCGCCAGATGGGCATTCGTACCGTGATGATCACCGGCGACAACCCGTCGACCGCCCGGGCGATTGCTGGGGAGGCGGGCGTCGACGACTTTCTCGCCGAAGCCACGCCGGAGGACAAGATGGCGCTCATCCGCGCCGAGCAACAGGGCGGACGGCTCGTCGCGATGACCGGCGACGGCACTAACGATGCTCCTGCTCTGGCGCAGGCGGACGTCGGGGTATCGATGAACACCGGTACCTCCGCGGCCAAGGAAGCCGGGAACATGGTCGATCTCGACTCCGACCCGACCAAGCTGATCGAGATCGTGGAGATCGGCAAGCAGCTGTTGATCACCAGGGGTGCCCTGACGACCTTCTCGATCGCCAACGACATCGCCAAGTACTTCGCGATCATCCCCGCGATCTTCGTGGGGGTCTATCCCAGCCTTGCCGCGCTCAACGTCATGCAGCTCCACTCGCCGGCGTCGGCGATCACTTCGGCGATCATCTTCAACGCCTTGATCATCGTCGCGCTGATCCCGCTTGCGCTGCGGGGAGTGCGATACCGGCCGAGCAGCGCTTCCAAGCTGCTCTCTCGCAATTTGCTCATCTACGGCATTGGTGGAGTTATCGCGCCGTTTGTCGGCATCAAGCTGATCGATCTGGTCGTCCAGTTCATCCCGGGGATGTGAGAGATGCGTCTACCCAGTTGGATCGCCCAGCACCTGGCCGCGCTGCGGGCGTTGCTGGTCTTCACCGTGCTGCTGGGACTGGCTTACCCGCTCACTCTGGTCGCCGTGGCTCAACTGCCTGGGCTCGCCGACAAGGCCCAAGGATCGCTCATCAGCGGTGCGGATGGTAGTCCGGTCGGCAGCAAGATCATCGGCCAGTTGTTCGTGGATGCCGACGGCAATCCGCTCCCGCAGTACTTCCAGAGCCGCCCATCGGCGGCTGGGGACGGGTACGACCCGACGTCAACATCGGCGAGCAACCTCGGTCCTGAGAGCATCGAGGACAACTTGCCGGTTCCCGGTGCGGTGGACGAGGAAGGCGCCCCGGATGAGGGCACTCAGAGCCTGCTCACCCAGATCTGCATGCGCAGCCTCGCCGCCGCCGAGCTGGAGGGTGTCGACGGTAGCCGCCCCTTCTGCACCAGCGATGGTGTCGGCGCGGTGCTGCGGGTGTTCCGGAGCGAGGGCTTGACCGGAACGGCTACCCGAGCGGTCTCGGTGAACCAGGCCTGCCCGGTCACGCCATTCGTCACCTCTTATGAAGGAGTCACCGTCGAGTGCGCTCAGCCGGGTGAGGACTACAGCGGCGGGGTGCTGACGCCGATACGCGGCGACGGCCCTGCTGAGCCGACTGTGCCGTCCGACGCTGTCACCGCAAGCGGCTCCGGACTCGATCCGCACATCAGCCCCGCGTACGCAGAGCTGCAGATCGCTCGGGTGGCCCGGGAGAGGGGAGCGGATCCTGCGCGCGTGCGCGAGCTGGTGGAGGAGTACACCGCGGGCCGGACGCTGGGATTTCTCGGGGATCCCGGCGTCAACGTCCTCGAGCTGAACCTCGCTCTGGATCGGGAGTTTCCCGGGCACTGATCGACCGCCACGGCTGGCGCAACGGAAGGAGAGGGAGGATCTGTTTGTGGCACGTGGACAGCTTCGGATCTATCTCGGGGCCGCACCTGGTGTGGGCAAGACCTTCACCATGCTCGAGGAGGCGCACCGGCGTCGCAGCCGCGGCACCGATGTAGTGATCGGCTTCGTCGAGACCCACGGTCGGCAGCACACCGAGGAGCTGATCGGGGATCTGGAGGTGGTGGCCCGCAACACGCTGGAGTATCGAGGCGCAACCTTCACCGAAATGGACGTCGACGCGGTCCTGGCCAGGCGGCCGCAGGTCGCCCTCGTCGACGAGCTGGCTCACACCAATGTGCCGGGGTCTCGCAATGCCAAGCGCTGGCAGGACATCGAGGAGCTGCTGGATGCCGGGATCACCGTGCTCTCCACGGTGAACATCCAGCACCTGGAGTCGCTCAACGACGTGGTGTACCAGATCACTGGCATCGCCCAACGGGAAACTGTGCCGGATGAGGTCGTGAGGCAAGCCGACCAAGTCGAACTGACCGATATGACTCCCGAGGCGCTGCGGCGCCGGATGGCGCACGGCAACATCTATCAGGCGGACAAGATCGAAGCCGCACTGGGCAACTACTTCCGGGTGGGCAACCTCACCGCGCTGCGTGAATTGGCTCTGCTCTGGCTTGCCGACAAGGTCGACGAACAGCTCGACCGGTACCGGAACGAACACGGGATCGGCGAGACCTGGGAAGCCCGGGAGCGGGTCGTCCTGGCACTGACCGGCGGGCCCGAAGGAGAAACGCTGATCCGGCGGGCAGCCCGTATCGCCGCGCGTACTAAGGGCGCAAATCTTATGGCCGTACACGTGGTGCGTTCGGATGGGCTCGCGGGTGCGAGTCCTGCTGATCTCGCTCGACAGCGGCTCTTGGTGGAGAGCCTCGGCGGCACCTACCACGAGGTGGTCGGCACCGACATCCCGACTGCGTTGCTCGACTTCGCGCGTGGTGTCAATGCCACCCAGCTAGTACTCGGGGCCAGCCGGCGGGGTCGGCTTGCGCAGATTTTCGCCCCGGGCGTGGGGGTAACCACTGTGGCTCGCTCCGGAGCCATCGACGTCCACCTGATCACCCACGAGAAGATCGGCCAGGGGCGTCGGCGGCCACTGATCAGCGGCACGGCACTATCGCCCCGACGCCGCCTGGCGGGCTTCATCGGCGCTGCGATCGGCCTGCCGCTGCTAACCGTGGTCCTCCACATAATGCGTGCCGAGCTGTCCCTGGCCAGTGTGATGCTGCTCTTCTTGGTGGCGGTTGTCCTTGCCGCGCTGGTGGGCGGGCTCTGGCCCGCATTATTCGCCGCTGTTGCGGCCTCACTGCTGCTGAACTACTTCTTCACTCCGCCGCTGTACGGCTTCACCATCGCGGAACGGGAAAACGTTCTGGCACTGATCGTGTTCGTAACGGTCGCCGCAGCGGTCAGTGCTGTGGTCGACCTGGCCGCGCGGCGTACCCGCCAGGCTGCCCAGGCCAGCGCCGAAGCCTCCACCTTGGCCGCGGTCGCCGGCAGCGTCTTACGTGGTGACCGTCCCCTCACCGCCTTGCTGGAGCGGCTGCGGGAGACCTTCGGCCTGGAATCGGTCACGCTGCTGGAACGTCGGGCCGACGTGCCTGGCGGACCCGAGCTTCAGCACGACCCCGCGGCGTGGCAGGTCGCAGCGTGCGTGGGTGGGCCACCTTGTGCGTTTCCTGGCGAGGGTGACGTCGAGGTTCCCGTCACGGCAGCGGGTGACCCCGGCAGCGGAGGTGAGCTGGCCCTGGTGATGCGCGGCAACCCTCTCGACGCCGGCGACCGGCGCATTGTCGAGGCGTTCGCTGCCCAGGCCGCACTCGCACTCCGGCAGGAGCGGCTCGCCGAGGAAGCGGCCGCAGCGCGCCCTCTCGCCGAAGCGGATCGCATGCGTACCGCATTGCTCGCCGCGGTCAGCCACGACCTACGAACCCCGCTTGCCTCCGCCAAGGCAGCAGTCACCAGTTTGCGCGATGCTGGTGTGACGTTCTCCGACGACGATCGCGAGGAGCTGCTCGCCACGGCCGATGAGTCCTTGGACACGCTCACCCGACTGGTGGAGAACCTTCTCGACATGAGCCGGCTGCAAGCCGGAGTTCTGGGTCTGACCGAGGTCGACGTCGGCATTGAGGATGCGGCGCCGCGGGCGCTCGACGAACTCGGCGAAGCCGGGCGGACCGTACGCCTGACATTTCCTGACGACCTGCCTACGGTGCATGCCGACCCGGCGTTGCTGGAGCGGGTCCTGGTCAATGTCCTCGGTAATGCACTGCGGTTCAGCCCTCCAGAGCACCCGCCCACGGTGACGGCCAGCGAGCACGACGGCATGGTCGAGCTGCGGGTGATCGACCACGGGCCCGGCATCCCGGAGCTGGACCGCGAAAAGGTGTTCCTGCCGTTCCAGCGCCTTGGCGACCGCGACAACGAAACGGGCGTCGGCCTAGGGCTGGCCCTGTCTCGCGGCTTGACTGAAGCAATGGGGGGCAGCCTCAGACCGGATTCGACTCCCGGTGGCGGACTGACCATCGTTTTGGCATTGCCGGCCTCGGAGACAGCAGAGGACACCCGCGATGAGGGTTCAGCCCAGCTGGGTGATCTTGCCGGTAAGGTGTCCCGCCACCCGCTCAGTCGGGAGGATGCCAAATGATCAAGGTCCTGGTGGTCGACGACGAGCCGCAGATCTTGCGCGCGCTGCGGATTAATCTGCGCGCTCGCGGGTACGACGTCGCGGTCGCCGCCGACGGCACGGAGGCGCTACACGTCGCAGCCGCCCAACAGCCGGAACTCGTCGTACTCGACCTCGGTCTGCCCGACCTGGATGGCCTTGACGTCATTCACGGTCTGCGCGGTTGGACCGCCGTGCCCATCATCGTGCTGTCGGGCCGCTCGGGCAGCAGCGACAAGGTCGCCGCCCTCGACGCCGGGGCCGATGACTACGTCACCAAACCGTTCGGCGTAGACGAGCTCCTTGCGCGGATTCGCGCAGTGACCCGGCGGTCCGCAGGGCAGGCCAGTGGCGCGGCCACGGTGACGATCGGCCAGTGGCAGATCCGGATGGCCGACCGGGTGGTCTCCCACACCGAAGGCACCGAGCAGCTGCGACTCACTCCCACCGAGTGGAAGCTGTTGGAGATCTTGGTCCAGAACCCGGGGAAACTAGTCAGCCAGCGCCAGCTGCTGCAGGAAGTCTGGGGCCCGCAGTACGGGAGCGAGACCAACTATCTGCGCCAATACATGGCGCAGCTGCGCCGCAAGCTCGAGGACGACCCTTCACACCCGCGGCACCTGCTCACCGAACCCGGCATGGGCTATCGGCTGCATCTCAACGACGTGGAGCAGCCCACCGCAAGTTGATCACTAGCAGCAGGCGCCTCCGGACTGTGAAGGGTCGACAATGAGGTATGGCCGACGGCGTCGATGGCGGCGATCTGGAGCGTGGTGAGGAAGCCCTTCAATACGGGCGATGGACGGAGGCCCGCGCGATCTTCGAGTCGGTTCTCTCGTCGCAGAACTCCGCGGAAGCCAACCTCGGCCTGGCCGCGGCACTGTGGTGGCTCGGAGAGAACCGGGCAAGCGTCGAGGCTTGCGTACGTGCCTACGGCCAGTTCGCGCGCCGGGGCGACACTGCGTCAGCCGTGCGGTGTGCCGCGTGGCTCGGGATCGTCTACAAGGCGAATTTCGCCAACTTCACCGCCGCCCATGGGTGGCTGACACGCGCCGAACGGCTGATTGGGGCCAGCGGACCCAGCATGCTGCATGCCTCGATCTGGCTGGCGCAGGCCTACCAGAACCCCGATCTGCCAACCGCGAGCCTCCTCACCGAGCAGGCCCTCCAGTTGGCCAGGTCCAACGGCGACGTCGACACCGAGTTGGTCGCCCTGTCCCAGCTCGGTCGCATCAAAGTGGGGCTGGGCGAGACCGACTCCGGTCTTGCCATGATCGACGAGGCCATGGCTGCGGCGCTTGGCGGCGAAGGCAGCAGTCTCGATACCGTGGTCTACGTCTGCTGCGACATGTTGAACGCCTGCGAGGTAGCCGTCGACGTACAACGGGCGGCCCAGTGGTGCGACGTCGCCGACGACTTCATCGAAACCTACGGTTGTCCGTTCCTGTACGCCGAATGCCGGCTGCTCTACGGCGGTGTGCTGATGGCGAAGGGAAAGTGGCAGCAGGCTGACGATGCTCTGGCGGCGGCGCTTCGTGTTACTGCCGAGGACTGCCCTGGTCTGCACGTTCGGGCGCTGAGCAGGCTGGTCGGCCTGCGTGTCCGGCAGGGGCGGCTGGAGGAGGCCGAGCGGCTTTTGGCAGCTTTGGACGACCAGCTCGAGGGCGACGAGGAGGCGACGCTTGTCCGGGCAGCGTTACGGCTCGCCCAAGGCGATGGACCCGGGGCGGCGCGTCTGCTCGAGCAGCGGCTGGAGGTGCTCATCGGCCATCAGATGCTGCTGGGGACCGGTCTCGGGCTGCTCGTGAAGGCTTGGTTGGCTGCCGGAAATCCAGTCGCGGCTGAGTCTGCCGCCGCCCAGCTCGAACTGTGGGCCGAGACGACGGGCGAGGCGCGAGCGGTGGCGCGGGCGCTGACTGGGCGTGGCTTGATTGCCGCCGCGACCGGTGACGGCATAACGGCAACCCGAGTCCTGGAAGAGGCACTGGCCGCGTGGACCGACTTGGGACTTCCGTATGAGCGGGCGGAGGTTCATGTAGCGCTTGCGATGATCACCGCTGGCCAACGGCCAGACCTTGCCACCGAGCACGCGCGTCGCGCCCAGGCGACGTACCAGCAGCTCGGCGCCACCCTCGACGCTGATCACGTTGCGGCGCTCCTGCGGACTCTCGGCGTCTCGTCGCGGACCGGCAGCCGGAGTATCGGCATCCTCACCCCTCGCGAGCAGGAAGTGCTCGCGCTGCTCGGAGAGGGGCTGACGAACCCGGAAATCGCGGTCCGGCTGTTCCTGAGTCGCAAGACCGTGGCTCACCACGTGAGCAGCATCCTTGCCAAACTGCAGGTACGGAATCGGGCCGAAGCCGCGATCCAGGGCTGGCTGATGGACGCTGAAATAGGTCAGCTGACCGATGCTCCACAAGCCGCCGCGGACCACTCTGGTGGACATGACAGAGACGTTCCAGATTCCGCTCGAAGCGGCAGAGGTATACGAGGAGAGGTTCGTTCCGGCGCTGTTTGGGCAGTGGGCTCCGCTCCTCCTCGAGGAAGCAGGCGTTGACCGCGGTCATCGTGTACTGGACGTGGCGTGCGGCACCGGCATTGTGGCGCGCACCGCCGCAGATCGAGTCGGCCCGACCGGATCGGTGGTTGGACTGGACCTCAATGAAGCGATGCTCATCGTGGCCAAGCGGGTCCGCCCCGATCTTGAATGGCGACAGGGCGACGCCGCGGAGTTGCCCTTCGGGGAAGGGTCTTTCGACATAGCACTGTGCCAGATGGCGCTGATGTTTTTCCCGGACCGCGCCGGGGCGCTGGCTGAGATGGCGCGTGTTGTGACAGCCGATGGCGTCGTCGCCATCTGCGTGCCAGCCGCTCTGGACGACCAGCCGGCGTACGGACCTCTCGACCATGCAGTGGGGGAGTTGGCAGGCCCCGAGGCCCAGGCGCTGATGACGACGTACTGGTCCTGCGGAGATCTCGCCTACCTGAGGAAACTCTTCGCGCAGGCCGGGCTGACCGTTACGTCGGCTCGGACTCACGTAGGGACGGTGAAGTACCCATCGGTCGATGACGCTGTGACGACGGAGCTGGAGGCAACCCCGCTCGGCGAGCTGATCTCCGCGGAGGCGTACGAAGCCCTCCGGAAGCGAGCGCGCGAACTCCTGAAGCGCTACCTCGCCGACGACGGCTCGGTCGGCATCCCCCTGGCCGGCCACTTGGTGGTGGCAAGCCGATAGATCACCCAGCGTCCTCGTGAACAACCGTCCAGGCGGCGATTTGCGATCGGGATCTGAAGCCCAGCTTCGTCAGGATGTGCTGCACGTGGCTCTCGGCCGTCCGTTGGGAGATCACGAGCTCTGCCGCGATCTCCCGATCGGTCATGCCCTTTGCCACAAGGTCCGCGACCTCGAGCTCCCTCCTGCTTAAGAGAGCTTTGTCGCCGACTGCAGCGGACATCGTGCGACCCAGCTCCTCCGTCCCCAGGCCGCGAGCCACGGCAGCAGCACGATCGAGACGCCGCCCCTCCTCGACGAGTCGGCCCATTCGTTGGTCACCGATCGCGCGACGAGTCTCCACTTCGCGCTGCTCGTCATGTTCCCGAAGAGGTTCGGGCAGGCGTCTAGGTATCGATTCCCAAACCGAAAGCGCTGCTCCGTGAATCAAAGCGCTCCTTTCGAAGTCACCGTGGGATACCGAGATCCAGGCGAGCGCCTCCAGAGACAATGCGATGCCAGTTCGTTCGTCCAGATCGCCGCTGAGACGCAGTGCCTCCATTTCGGCCTGCTCAGCCCGGCTGAAGTCTCCGCTCAGCCACGCGCTCATCCCGAGGCCCCAGAGGCAGTGTGCACGCGTCCATGGATCTCCACCCTCATCCGTCATCGCGAGGGCTTCTTCGTATGTAGAGATCGCGCGGCCGATCTCGCCTTCTAGCATCCAGATGACCGCGACATCGGATAGGGCGAAGGCGGCGGCTCGCTGTCGGTTGGTCTGGTGTCGCTGGACCGCTTCCTCAAGGAGCTCGGCAGCCCCGATCAGATCGCCGACGAAAAGCCGCCATAGGCCCAGGTATTGCGTGGCGAAGGCGGCCGACTCGCTGTCTCCAGTCGCCTCCGCCAGCTCCAGACTTCGTTGCAGCAGCGGTATCGCCGCCTCGACGTCGGTCTGGCCGAGCGCCAGGTAGCCGGCAACCCAGAGAGCTTTCGCCCTCACGCGATCATCGGCTCGATGTGCTTCCAAGAGTGCTTCCAGCCTGCGACGTCCTTCGGTGAGATGGCCTCTGGCCTCCCAATACAGCCACATGTCGGAGGCCATGGAGCAGCCGATATCCGCCTCACCGTTCTTGAGGCACCAGTCCAGCGCGGCGCGCAGATTGTGATGATCGATCTCCAGCCGATCGAGCCATCGGGGCTGGCTGGCATCCGTCCAGTGGGTCCAAGCTTCTCGGCAAAGCATCGAATACTGATCACGGTGTCGGCTCCGCAACGCGGACTCGGCGCCACGCGATCGGAGCTTTTCGAGCCCGTACTGACGAAGGCTTTCGAGCATGCGGTAGCGCATCTCAGTCCCGGTCCTTGTCGCCGAGGCCACCGATTTGTCAACGAGGCCGTCAAGCGCATCAAGCACTTCTTTGGCCGGCAACTGCTGATCCGCGCAGACGCCTTCGATTGCCGAAAGATCGCAGCTGCCGGGGAATATCGAAAGCCGCTCCCATAGAGTCCTTTCTTCGCTGGATGTCAGCGCATAGCTCCAGTCGAGTGCGGCTCGTAAGGTCCTTCGATGTAGCGGGGCGGTTCGTTCACCTTCCCCAAGAACCCGGAATCGGTCGTCGAGCCGATCGAGGATCTGCTCGATGGACAGTGTCTTGAGACGAACAGCTGCCAGCTCGATAGCCAAGGGGATGCCTTCCAGTCGCCGGCAAAGCTCCGCGGCGGCCTCCCGTTGGGCTGCGTCCCACTCCAGGCCTTGAAGTACCGAGGCGGAGCGGGTGAGGAGGAGATTGACAGCCTCGCTCTCGACGGACCCCTTCTCCGGGATGGAAAGTGGTGGAACTCGGAATACGGCCTCGCCGGCGATTCGCAGAGATTGTCGGCTCGTGGCAAGCACTTGGAGATACGGGCAGGACCGCAGCAGCGAGTCGACGAAAAGTGCACAGCCGTCCAGCATGTGCTCGCAGTTGTCGAGGAGGAGTAAAACTCTTCGGTCGCGTACGTGCTGTGCGAGCGTTTCCAGGGCCCAGCCGGTCGAGGCGTCATGCAACCCAAGTGCACGAGCGACCTCGTGAGTGATCAGCGACGGATCGCGCAAACCCTCAAGTTCGACGGACCATGTGCCGTCTCGGTAACGCCGGGCGACTTCTTCGCCGGTGCGAAGGGCGAGCCGCGTCTTTCCCACGCCTGGAGGACCGGCGAGCGTCACGAGCCGGGAAGAGGTCAGCAGGCGCCGGACTTCGGCGATCTCCCTGCGCCTGCCGACGAACCCGGTCGGCTGCGCAGGCAAGGCCCCCCGAACAACGTGGGAACCAGTCACGCGGCAAATCTAGGACACGAGCATCCAGCGGCCGATCGGAAGCCTCACCAGGATTTCGGTACCCGGTTCCGTATTTCTCCCGATGGCCCGACGCTTCGCCACCAGTAGCGTCGTCTCGATGCAGGGAATCGAACAGGGCTCGCGCGGATCGTTGACCGTGTACCTCGTGGATCGGACGCTCCCCGGCCTGACCGAAGATCTCCTGGCCGAGGTGCAGAGATTGCTGCATGAAGCCGCGCGTCGTCTGTCGTCCGCCGGGCAGACGGTTCGTTATCTCCAGTGCGTCTACCTTCCCGAAGACGATCGATGCCTCTGTCTGTTCGAAGCGACCGATCTCAGAACCGTTCGGCAGGTGAACGAGGCAGCCCAGGTGCCATTCCGTCGGATCAGTACGGCCGTCGTCGAGTTCCGCGCGCCCGGCGTCGCCAAAGATGAGGGTGGGGAAGCGGCGCGTCAACCCCGAGCAGTGAGTCGTAGGCATGAAGGAAACAGGGAGGTGTCGTGACAGATGGAGCGAGCGCAGAACTGGGGACGGATCGCACTGTGGGCCCTTGCGGTGTACGGGGTCCTGCTGGCCGCCAGCACGATCACACACCAACCGGACTACACGACAGACTTCCCGAGCTATGCCAACTACGTGACGACCCAGCGGTTCCTCCTCAGTCATCTGATTGGGAGCATTGCGGGCGCGGCGTTCGGGCTGATCGGCGGTGCAGCTCTGCTAGTTCTGGCTGGCCAGTTCGCTCCTCAGCTGGCCGGATGGGGCTTCGTCACCTGGACGTTCGCACAGGTTGGGCTGGTGTCGGTCTTCGGGGTGGCCGCGTTCTTTCAGCCGGCGATCGGCCGGGCGTTCCTCGGTGGGGCAGGCGAGGTCGCGACAGCGATTAATGAGGAGGTGTACGGGGTCACTCTCTTTGCGGTGGCGGGGCTGAGCATGCTCTTGTTCATCGCCGGAGCGGTCTTGTTGGGGATGGCCGCGCGCAAAACACCGACATTGCCTAGTTGGGCAGGCATTACGTTGGCCGCCTCCGCTGTCCTGTTCGTGTTCGGGTTCCTCTTCATCGACGTGGTACAGCCTGTGGCCGGACTTGGGATCGCCGCTGCGGGAATTGGACTGGGTGTGGGAGCTCGGAAAGCAGCCGCCGAGCCCTTGCGACCAGTCGATCGAAGAGGATAAGAAACAAGATCATCGCTTGGGAAGGATCGTGCGCGTTTGACCCGTGACATCACGGGTCAAACGCGCACGATCTTTCTTGATCAGCTTCGTGGTGGCAGATCCCACTCGTCGTCGGGTGTACGCAGCACGGTCAGCGCACAGACAGCGAATGCCAGAGCCATCAGCCCCCAGCCGAGGGCGTCCATCACAGGCGATGGGAAGACGACGAACCCGAGAAGGTGACCGGGCTGAGACAAGATCATCGCGACCCAACCCACTGTGGGAATGCTGCCTCGGAGAGCCAGACCCATCAAGATCGCGCCGAGAATGTGGCCGATCACGAAGAGCAGTGTGCTCATCCCGGGAAGCCCCTCAGACCACATCGCATCGATGAGCGCCGCAGCTCCATCCCGCTGCTCCACAGGCAGCTTGGACGCGGCGAGGTACATGCTGTCCAATGCGGCCAACGCAAATCCGCCCAGGTAGGCGGTGAGGTTGACCCCAAGCGCGATCATGGTGAGCACCGGCCGGCGACGTCTGGCCAGCCGTGCAGCCGCCAGAAATGCGGGAACGACGGTCAGCATGGCGATGAAGCCGAGAAGTGCAAACGTGAACTGTCGACCTGGGTCGGCCGCGATCAGGTCCAATGCCCTTCGGGTATCGCTGTCGTCAGTCACGAACAGTCGACCAATTGCGACCGCCGTCCCTGGGATCAGCAAGATCACGGCCGCGACAATGCGCTGGAACCGTCTGACGTCTCGGACCTTGTGTGGGCGGGTGGAGCGTGTGCTCGGGGAGCTGAGAGTTGCGGTCATCATGGTCCTCCATTCGGTTTACGGATGCCGTCCCGCATACGCTCCATCCAGCGCCCACCCCGGCGCCTGAGGCTGTGCCCCGAATCGTTGGCGATGGAGCCGGGAAATGTCCCGACGCCGGTAGGGCCTGGCCCCCAAACGCTCCGCCTAATCCGCTTCATAATCGAGACATGACGCCTGCCGAGGCGCCAGAGGCGACGCCCATTCGGGTCCTGCTGGCCGACGACCATCCGGTCGTACGGCGCGGGCTCGCGGCCCTTCTCGCCACGCTCGACGGCATCGAGGTCGTCGCTCAAGCGGGAACCGGAGACGAGGCGGTACGCGAGGTCGGCCTTAGCCGACCGGACGTGGTGATCATGGACCTGCGCATGCCTGGCGTGGACGGAGTCGAGGCCACGCGCCGGATCGTGAAGGGCTACCCGAAGACCGCGGTTCTCGTGCTCACCATGTTCGACGAGGACGCGCTGGTCGCTGACGCCTTGCGGGCCGGTGCCCGTGGATACCTCCTCAAGCGCGCCGAACAGGCGGAGATCGAACGCGCCATCCGCGCGGTCGCGGCCGGCGATGCCATCTTCAGCAGCGAGGTCGCCGGCCGGGTGCTGGGCGCCATCACCGTTGATCGCGGAGCTCCGGCGCTGGCTCCGCTGTCACCGCGGGAACGCGAGGTGCTCGACATCGTCGCCACAGGGGCGACGAACTCGGCAATCGCCCATCGGCTCGGGCTCTCACCGAAGACCGTGGGCAATCACATCTCGGCGATCTTCCTGAAGCTGGGTGTTGCCACCCGTGCCGAGGCCGTCGTGATCGCCAAAGACGCCGGGCTGGGCCGCCGTGACTGAGCACGCCTGGAGCCGTTGGCCCGTTGTCGTCGCCCTCGCAACGGGGACACTACTGACCGGTGTGACCCTCGGGTTTGGCCTGGCAAGTGGCATCGATTGGCAGCGGTTCGTCGAGAGCTACACGCTGACCAACCTGGTCATTGGGCTGGCATTCCTGGCGTCGGGGGGACCGGTCGCCTGGATGACGCGCAATGTCGTCGGGCCGCTGCTCATGGCCGCTGGTCTGTGTCATCTGATATCTGCGGCCGCGACGATGATGGCGGTCTTCGGCCTCAACGCCGACTGGCCGACCCCCGCCATCCGCGCCCTGTCGACATTCTCAAACGGGCCGTGGCAGTTCGGCATTGGTCTGTTGTTCCCACTCGCGCTGCTGCTATTCCCCGACGGGCGCCTGCCGAGCCGGAGGTGGATGTGGGTGGCCTGGCTGATCGTCCTGAGTGGCACCTTCCAGCCCGTGACCGGAGTGCTCTCGCACGGGTCATCGTTCAGCGACTCCGAAGGGGCCAACTCGATCCTTTCCATCGGGCTCGAGCTGCCGGAGGCGGTCGTCCTCATCGCAGGGATTGCTAGCGATGCCGCGTACCTGCTTGTCATCGGCGCGCTGGTGTGGCGCTTTATTCGGGGCGACGAGCGAACCAGGCGCCAGCTGATGTGGCTGATCCTGGCGCTGCTGATCATCATCGCGCTCAACACCGAGCGCTTCTTGACCGGGGACGGTCCGATCCTGTTGTTGCTCTCGGTCGTGCTCATGCCGCTCGCACTCGCCATCGCCATCGTGCGGTACGAGCTGTTCGACATTCGCGTCGTACTGTCCAGGACGGTTCTGTACGGGCTGACCATTGCGCTGGTCATTGCGGTCTACGTGGGAGTTGTCGCCGGTTTCACGCTTCTGGTGCCACCGACTGCCCAGCGAAGTGTCTCGGTCGCGGCGGCGATCGTCGTAGCGTTCCTGTTCGCGCCGCTCCGGTCGCTCATCCAACGGATGATCAATCGCGCGTTCTACGGCACCCGGTCAGACCCCGCCCGAACCGCGTCGCAGATCGGCGAAGGGCTACGTCAGGACGACGATTTACCCGGCGTGCTCGAGCAAACTCGGAGCGCCTTGCGGTTGCCCTGGATCTCGTTGCGCGGGGAGCCCGGCGGAAACGAGATCGCTGCGGCTGGCACACCCGAGGAGTCCCCGACCGTGGAGATGCCCTTGACGTATCGAGATGAGCAAGTTGGGACCCTCGTCGTTGGCTTGCGCCGAGGCGAGCGGGACCTGCACGATGCCGATCGTCGCACGCTTGACCTCATCGCAACACCACTCGCCGTCGCACTCCACGCCACAGCCCTAAGTGATCAGGTCCAGCAAGCTCGAACGGCGACGGTCGAGGCCGCAGCGGCTGAGCGGGTGAGACTGCAGCGAGAGCTCCACGACGGAGTCGGTCCGATCTTGACTAGCGCCGCGTTTCAAGCCGACGCGGCCTCAAACCTCATCCACACCGATCCGGATAGCGCGAAGCGGCTGCTTGACGAGATCAGAACTGAGCTCCGTGGCGCGGTCGACGACGTACGGCGGGTGGTGTATGGACTGCGCCCGATCGAGCTCGACAATGCTGGTTTGGTCGGCGCGATCCGGCAGCGACTGGCGGGCCTGCCGGCCGCTGAGGCCGGGCAGATCACGGTGGAGATGGAGCATTCAGATCAGCTGCCCGCCTTGTCACCTGCGGTCGAGCTGGCCGCGTACCGGATCGCCAGCGAGGCCATCAACAACGCATTGACGCACTCGGAAGGCCGTCGCTGCCTGGTCACGATCACTGCGAACGGAACGCTGGCAGTCATCGTGCGGGATGACGGCAGGCCACCGACCTCATGGACTCCAGGCATCGGGCTTCGCTCGATCCTGGAGCGGGCGGAGGAACTGGGCGGAACCGCCGCCGCCGGGCCAACAGGCGACGGCTGGGAAGTACGCGCGCGACTGCCGCTGGATGGCCTCGCGCCATCTGTCCGTGACTGATGCCGATCCGAGCAGGACTTCAGTCCCTGGAGACCAGCGGCCGGGGCCGCTGGGCGGGGCATCTCCTTCGGAGAGACGATCGATGCGCGACTTCCCTTCGGCAGCTTGATCTTGGCCGGGTTGGCGTTGTTGGCGATCGTCGCTGTGCCGATGACCATCGCCGCGGTAGCGGCTGCCAAAGACACGCACCACAGCCCTGATCTGGTCTTCGCGGCGGGGCTGCTGCTCGTCGTCTGGATCGGGGTCGAGCTCGCGTTCATCAAGGCCTACTCCTGGTTCCACCCGACCTATTTGGCGGCAGCCGTCGCGGTTCTTGGGCTGGGCTGGCTGATGGATCGCCACGGATCGATGCCCTCACCTAACGAGATTTCACCCGGCTCGGGTGAGGCGTAGCAACGACCCTGAGTGGCAGGTTTGTGCCACGGTCGCCGCAATGGTTCAAGGTGGCGACATTGCCGCTGAGTCTTTCGAGGCAACTCATCTGGAGGAACCCATGAGTCCGGACCGACACGCGCGCACGATGTTGCCCATCCCGGATCGGCCATCGCCCGGTCTGACCACGTACGACGCCAAAGATCCGGACACCTCGTTCCCGCCGATCGAGCCCTTGGTCCCACCAGAGGGTGCACCGAACGTGCTCCTCATCCTCCTTGATGATGTTGGCTTCGGCGCCTCCAGTACGTTCGGGGGCCCCTGTCGTACGCCGACCGCCGACCGGCTGGCGGCGGGTGGCCTGACGTACAACCGTTTCCACACCACAGCGCTGTGTGCGCCGACGCGGGCCGCGTTGCTGTCGGGCCGTAATCACCATTCGGTGGGGATGGGCAGCATTACCGAGACGGCAACGTCGGCACCGGGCAACAGCTCGTTGCGTCCGAACACGAAGGCCCCGTTGGCGATGACTTTGAAGCTGAACGGGTATTCGACCGCGCAGTTCGGCAAGTGCCATGAGGTGCCGGTGTGGCAGTCGTCGCCGATGGGTCCGTTTGACGCGTGGCCGTCGGGTGGTGGCGGTTTCGAGACGTTCTACGGGTTTATCGGTGGGGAGAACAATCAGTGGGATCCGGCGCTATATGACGGTACGACGCCGGTGGAGCCGCCCGCGACCCCTGAAGAGGGCTATCACCTGACCGAGGATCTGGCTGATCGGGCGGCCTCTTGGATGCGTCAGCAGAAGGCGTTGATGCCGGAGAAGCCGTTCTTTGTGTATTTCGCGCCGGGCGCAACGCATGCCCCGCATCACGTACCGAAGGAGTGGGCCGACCGCTACCAGGGTGAGTTCGACGACGGTTGGGATGCGCAGCGGGAGCGTACGTTCGCCCGGCAGAAGGAGCTTGGAGTCATTCCCGCGGACGCCGAGCTCACCGCCCGTCACGACGAGATCCCCGCCTGGGACGACATGCCGGATGAGCTGAAGCCGGTGCTGGCCCGGGAGATGGAGGTGTACGCCGGGTTCTTGGAGCACGTCGACTATCACGCGGGCCGACTGATCGATGTGATCGATGACCTCGGGGTCCTCGACAACACGATCATCTACTACATCATCGGCGACAACGGCGCTTCGGCGGAGGGCACCCTGAATGGCGCGTTCAACGAGTTGGCGAACTTCAACGGCATGGCCGCCCTGGAGACGCCGGAGTTCATGGTCAGCAAGATGGAGGAGTTCGGCTCACCGAGCTCCTACAACCACTATGCGGTCGGCTGGGCGTGGGCCATGGACACGCCGTTCCAGTGGACCAAGCAGGTCGCCTCGCATTGGGGTGGCACCCGCAACGGGACGATCGTGCATTGGCCGAACGAGATCGAGCAGCCCGGTGGTCTGCGCTCGCAGTTCAGCCATGTGATCGACGTTGCGCCGACGATCCTGGAGGCGGCCGGCTTACCCGAACCCGCCATGGTGAACGGCGTGCAGCAGTCGCCGATGGAGGGCACCAGCATGCTGTACAGCTTCAACGAGGCTGATGCGCCGGAGCGCCACGATCTGCAGTACTTCGAGATGTTCGCCAACCGCGGCGTCTACTACAAAGGGTGGAGCGCGGTGACCAAGCACCGTACGCCGTGGGTCATGGTCGGCGGGAAGCTGCCTGCGTTCGACGACGATGTCTGGGAGCTTTATGACGGCACTGACTACAGCCAGGCTCGCAACCTGGTGGCCGACCGACCTGAGATGCTGGCCAAGTTGCAGCAGCTCTGGTTGATCGAGGCCACCAAATACAACGTGCTGCCGATGGATGACCGCACCTCCGAGCGCCTCGTGCCGGAGATGGCTGGCCGACCGACCCTGATCAGGGGTGACTCGCAGCTGTTCTTCCCTGGCATGGGACGTCTTTCGGAGAACAGTGTGGTCAGCGTCAAGAACAAGTCGTTCTCCGTCACCGCTGAAGTGGATGTTCCGGACAGCGGCGTCGAGGGTGTGATCATCGCGCAGGGCGGCCGCTTCGGCGGGTGGTGTGTCTATACCAAGAACGGAAAGGCCAAGTTCGTCTACAACGTGCTCGGCATTCAGGAATTCACCACCGAGTCCGACGTACCCATTTCGGCCGGCACCCATCAGGTGCGTATGGAGTTCGCCTACGACGGCGGCGGGCTAGCCAAGGGCGGTGACGTCACGCTGTACTACGACGGCACAGCGGTCGGCACCGGCAGGGTCGGAGCCACCCAGCCGATGATCTTCTCCGCCGACGAGACAACCGACATCGGCTACGAATCCGGCACCACGGTGACATCCGACTACACCGCACGCGATAGCCGATTCACGGGCAAGATCAACTGGGTGCAGCTCGATCTTGGCAAGGATGATCATGATCACTTCATCGATCCGGAAGAGCGGCTCCGCGTCGCCATGTCGCGGCAGTAACGAGATTCCCGTGGCCGGCAGCTCGAGCAAGACGATCCCAGGAGGTTGAGCGACGTGACCACTGACACTCCTCCTCGTCTGATCACTCGCTTCCGGAGCCGGCGCTCGGCGGCGATCGCGGGAATTATCTTCGGGGTGCTGCTCCTAGCAGCGATGATCATGCTGCGCATCGCCCTCTCCGAAGGTAGCCTTCAAGCGCTTGAGACCGATGCGCAGCGGCGCACTCTGATCCGGCTCAGCCTCAGTCTGGTGCCGTTTGCCGGGATCGCCTTCCTGTGGTTCATCGGTGTGGTGCGCGAGCAGCTCGGGGAGGTCGAGGATCGGCTTTTTTCCACGGTTTTCATGGGCAGCGGGCTGCTCTTTCTCGCCATGCTGTTTGTGGGGGCGGCCACCTCGGCCAGCTTGCTGGCGATGTTCGCTCGAGCGGATCTCAACGCCGACGTCTTCGCGTACGGGCGGGATGTCAGCCAGGGACTTTTCTCCGTCTACGCCATGCGGATGGCGGCAGTGTTCACGATCTCGGTAAGCACCGTCGGAATCCGTACCTCCGGCCTGCCGCGCTGGGTCTCGTACTTGGGGTACCTGATCGCTTTGGTTCTTCTGGTAGCGGCCGCCAGACAGCAATGGACACAACTGGTCTTTCCCAGCTGGGTTCTGCTGGTGAGCGTGGTGATCCTCTTCGTTCGCCCGCCGAACCGTGCCCGGACAGTCGAGGTCGGTCCTGATGCAGCTCCCGGAACGTGAATCACTGTGGACGCCATTACCCGAGATCGCTAAGGTTCACGGTTCTGCCGGTCCTCAGCGACTCTTCGACTGCGAGCGCAACCTGCAGGGCCCGCAGGCCGTCGGCTCCGGTGGCAGTCGGCCGGCCTTCGCCGTGGATGGCGGACGCGAATCTGCGGACGATGATGTGGTAGAGGTCATCGCTGGTGTCCACCTCGATTGACTCAATCCCGGCAGCGGTGTGGAGCTCCACGGTGCCGGGCGTGTCCTGGGTCATCGCGTCGCCGATGACAATCGCGCCGGTCTCGCCGTGGATCTCCATGCTGGTGCCCGGGTAGGGGACAGCAAACGCGTCGTGCGTTTGGGCAAGGCCAGGTACGCCCTGCTCGCCAGCGGCGTACTCGATGATCGTCATCACCGAGTCTCGGGATCGGGCTGAGTTCCAGGAAGCTTGAGAGACCCCGAGCGCGGAGACGCGGAGCGGTTCCGTCCCGAACAGCGGGTTCAGCACGGATGCGTCGTGAACAGTGATGTCCAAGACCACACCTCCGCCAGGGACGTCGGCGAGCCTCCATTTGCGCAAGTGCTCCGGCAAGAGCACGGCGTGGTTGATGCGCGCCGAGTACAAGGTGCCAATCCGGCCATCGGCGACCAGTTGGCGGGCTGTGGTGTGGAGCGGGCTTCCCGGTAGGTGGTGGTTGACCGCGAGCCGGATGCCAGACTGGTCGGCGGCGGCGAGGATGGCGCCCGCGTCGGCGAGGGTCAGGGCCATGGGCTTCTCGAGGAGGATGTGTTTTCCGGCCTTCGCCGCGGCAATGGCGTGGGCGGCGTGCTGGTCGTTGCGTGAGGAGACGTAGACAGCGTCGATGTCGCTGCTGAGCAGCGCATCGAGGTCGGTGGTTAGTAGGTCTAGGTCGTTGTCTCGCCAGTACCGAAACCTATGTTCATCGGTGTCGAACAGCGCCTTGAGAGCAATGCCATTGGCTTGGAACGCGGGGACCATGCGGCTTGCGGCGACGTAGCTGGCTCCGATGAGCCCGAATTTCAGATCAGCCATGTTGGTGACTTTCCTCCAGTGCTTTGGTTACAGGAACTCCCCGTCAGCGAGTGCTGGCGGCGATGGTCGGCGCGACGCGGAGCGCGTTAGCGGCGATCGTGAGAGCTGGGTTGACGGCGGCCGAAGACGGGAAGAAGCTGCTATCGACGACGAACAGGTTGCTGAGGTCGTGGCTGCGGCAGTACGGATCCAGGACACTGGTCGACGGATCGGTGCCGGCCACTGCGGTGCCACACATGTGGGAGTTGGTCGCTATGCCCATACGTTCGGTGAGCACGATCGGGTAGCCAGCCTTGCGTATCGTGCGGCTGACCCGTTTCACCAGCTCGTGATGCGGGGTGAGATTGTTCGGGGTCCAGTTGATCATGATCTTGTCACCGTCAATCATGACCCGGTTGTCCGGCTGGGGCAGGTCCTCGGTGGTGAGATAAAGGTCAAGACTCCGGTCGGTGATCATCTTCAGCGCCCACATCGGCGCCCAGCGGCGGGCCGACTTGATCATCGGGGCGCGGAGCTTGCCCAGCATCTGAAGGTTGCCAAGCGGGTATGGCGTGTCCGGTCCAGCCTCGTACCAGTCGTTCATCCCGAGAGTCTTCTGCCAGGCGGTGTCATTGCGGCGGGCAGGATTGACCGCCAAGAAGAAGGTGCTGTTGTGGACCATGTAGTTGCGGCCGAGCAGCCCTGAAGAGTTTCCCAGGCCTCCTGGGTATCGGTCGCTTGCGGAGCGTAGCAACAAGGCTGCCGAGTTGACCGCTCCGCCCGACACCACAAAGGTCTTGGCCTCGATCCTCACAGTGCGCCCCGCTACGTCCGCTATGGCCACGGTGACAGCGTCACCATCACTGTTGGTCTGCAACCGGCGTACGTACGCGCCCAGTAGCAGCCGTACCGACGGCGACTCAAGAGCGGGCCGGACTGCCCGATTCTCGGCATCGCTCTTGTTCCCGCTCGAGGAGGGAGATCCATCGGCCGTGGCGTCAGCGCGCCGTTCGACCAGCGACGGCAGATGCATGCCGTTCGCCATGTGGAAGGGGTGCAGTCCCTGCTGGCGAAGCCGCACGGCCAACCGCTCGATGGCGGGTTCGTGGCTGAGCGGTGGATAGGGGTACGGGGTGGAGTGCTCAGGTTCGGTCGGGTCCTCACCGACTGCGCCGTGCACCTCGAAGAGCTCCTCAGCCCTGGCGTAACACGGCTCGAGGTCGTCATAGCTGAACGGCCACGCGGGGGAGACGCCATCATGATGTTTCACCGCCTCGAAGTCGCTGCGGCGGAATCGTGGCAGACAGGCGCCGTACATCTTGGTGTTCCCGCCGACCCAGTAGTAGACGCCTGGCTGGAACGGCTGCCCAGTATTCGCGTCATACCAGGGCTTGGAGGTGACATAGCGCTTCTTGATGAACACGTGGTCGGGCTGGCTGTTCTCCGGTTCCCTTGGCAGGAACTGGCCGCGTTCGATGATCAACACCTCCAAGCCGGTGTCCTTCAGCGCCCAGGCGAGGGTGCCGCCACCCATGCCCGAGCCAATGATCACTACATCGGCAGCCAGCGTCTCCACATCAGGGGAGACGAGCGCACCGGGGCGTAGTGGTGGTTGCTGTGGTGGCTCAACCATGGTGGGTGGCGGGAACGACGGGTTGGGGTGAAGGGGAGTTGATCAAGGCGTCGACTTCTTCGCGCTGCGGCATGGCGTCCAGGTCGCCCCGTCGAGCAGTGGCCAGGGCGCCAACGGCGGCACCTTGATCAACTCTTTCTTGCAGGTTAGCCGCGGCGAGGAAGGCGGCGACATACCCGGCGGCGAAGCCGTCGCCGGCCCCGACGGTGTCAATCGGGGTGACGGCAAACGCGCGGGACTTGGCGGTTTGTCCGTCGGCGGTCCAGGCTTGGGCGCCCTCGGCCCCCAGTTTGATCACTACCTCCCGCGTGCCGGTGTCCAGGTACGTCTTGGCGATGCCCTCGGGATTATCGTGGCCGGTTAGCAGCTGACCTTCCCCTAGACCAGGCATGACGACTGTGGCTCGGGCGGCGAAGGTGTTGACAACCGTGCGCATCTCATCGCGGTCGGGCCACAGATTGAGCCGCAAGTTGGGGTCGAATGACACACTCACCCGGGCGGCGATTGCGGCTTCGAGCAGGGCGAGGGCCACGGCCCGGACGACCGGTGAAATTCCGAGCGTGATCCCGGTCAGGTGCACGTGATCGATCCCCTCGAGGGCGAGGACGTCGCCGGTAAGTAGCGCGTCGGCGTGCTGGGCGAACGCCGTGTGGTGGCGAACCTGCAGTATCTCGGGATCACCAGTGGCACCGCCGGCCTTGAACATGAGGGCGGTTGGGCCGCTGGCTCTGTGCACCAGCGGGATGATCCCTAACTGATCAACGGCGTCAGCCAGATAGTCCGCATGCGCGTTGTCACCCAGCACACTCGCCCAGATTGTGCGGATCCCAAGCCGCGTCAGGCCGACGGCGACATTGAGGTCTGCACCACCGGGAAATCGGGTGAACTGTGTCGCCGTCCGCAGGTTGTCTTCGACACTGGCATACCCGACGAGAGCCTCGCCGAATGTCAGCACCGTTGCGGTCGGAAGCGAAGTCATGAGGGGACCACCGTCTCCATGATCACCGCGCGTACGGCCCGGCAGCGCTCGCGGAGCGCAGTGAGATCGCCGCCCTTGAGGGAGTCGCCGAGCAGCGGCCCGCCAATGCTCACCGCCGCGGCGCCGGCGTCCAACCATTCGCGTGTCGCGTCGAGGTCAACTCCGCCGGACGGTATTGCCTCCAGATCAGGGAAGGGTCCGCGCAGATGCTTGAGGTAGCTGGCTCCGACGGTCTGCGCCGGAAAGATCTTGACCGCGGTAGCGCCGACAGCCCAACCGCCCGCCAGCTCGGTCGGCGTCAGGCCGCCAGGAAAGACTGCAATCTGGCGCTCGACGGCAAGCTTGATCACGGGCAAGTTCATGGTCGGCGTGACCAGGTACTGCGCGCCGGAATCCATGGCCCGTTGAGCTTCTGACTCGGTGAGGACAGTGCCGACACCGACATCGGCCGTGGTCGCGTACCGACCAACCAGATCCGGCAGTGCATCAAGCAGGCCTGGCGTGGTGAGTGTCAACTCGAGGCTCAGGATGCCTTCGTCCACGAGCACGTCGCAGACCGGAGCGAGGGCGGAGATGTGCGGGGCACGCAGCACTGCGATCACCTTGCTGCTGCTGAGCCGTTCGCTGACCGGCGGTCGATTGACCGTCGCGGTCATGGTTCCCGCACCACCCGGGCAAGGGTCTCGACGAAGAAGTACTCGCCCCACATGACGCTCTCGTCGACCCCGAGCTGCTTGGTCTCGTGGTACGAGCCGTGCTTGAGTACGCCCTCCCAGGCGTCCTCGTGGGCCACGAACTCCGGCTCACACAACCGTGTGATGGTTGCCTCTGCGTGGTTGTGGTACCGCGCAGCCTGAGCATCGTCGGCGACAAGCGAGGCGAGCATGATCAATCCGCCCGCGGCGCAGGCGGCGGCAGAGGACTCCCAGCGGAGGACCGGATCGGGTTCGTCGAAGTCGTTCGGCGGCACCGGGTCCCGGCCGCTCGTATGCTCCAGCCAGTAGTCGGCGTTCAGCTGGGCTGTGGCTAGCCAGTGGGGGTTGCCGGTCAGCGCGTACATGGAGGTGAATCCATAAAGCGACCAGGCCTGCCCGCGCGCCCAAGAGGAGTCATTGCGCCAGCCCTGCTGTGTGGTCTGTCGCAGGAACTCCCCGGCACCAAGATCAAAAATGCCTTCATGGCTGGTCGAGCCGTCGCCGCGCACCAGATATTTGCGGGTCGTCTCACAGTGCTGATCGGCGACGTCCAGTAACTGTTGATCATCGCTCTCCAACCCCGCTAGCGCAATGATTCCGACATTCATCATGATGTCGATGAAGATCGAATCCGGCGCTAGGAACGAGCGCAGGTACCTGCCCTTGGTGTTGAACCGAGTGGCCATCGTCTTGCCTCCCTGTATGACCACCTGGCGTCGGGTGTCGTCGCCGGTCAGCTCCCACCACTTCTTCCACGTCGGACAGAGCACGAACCCAAGATCATGAACCTGGTCGTCCCACTGGCGCTCTTCGACGAGCTTGCTGTAGTGCTCGGCGCGGGCCATCCAGTCGTCGCCGAGTCCGAGCTCGTGGAAAATCCACATTTGGCCGCCGAGGAAGCCCTCGCACCAGTTGGTCCAGGCTTCCTTGCCATGCTTCCACCGGCCTTGATCGGTGTAGAGAGGAAAGAAGTCCGGGTGGTCAGTAGAAAGCCGCTCGACCTTGCCGGCGGCGACTTCGAGCGCAGCGCTGGCAGCTGCCTTCGTCTCAGCTTTGAAAGACAGGTTGCGCCGTTCACGGACTCGCCGGGATGCCCAGTACATCGGTCTCTACCTCACCTCTCCCCGACGCCGCCGACCCAGGAAGGTGCCTGGGCGCCGGTGCGGATGATCGTGCTCTTGTGCTCGATGTACTCATCGATCGCCGTCCGGCCGAGCTCGCGGCCGATGCCGGAGGCGCCATAGCCGCCGAAGGAGATCTCCGGAAAGCCGTCCATGTAGCAGTTGATCCATACGGTTCCGGCTTTGGTGGCCCGCGCATAGCCGATCGCAGTGTCGATATCGCGGCTCCAAACGCCGGCGCTGAGTCCATAGCCGGTGGCATTGGTGATCTCTACGGCCTCAGCAAGATCAGCAAACCGCACCACAGAGAGCACTGGACCGAAGATCTCTTCTCGAGCGACTCTGGCGGTCTTGGGTACGCCGGCGAGCACAGTGGGGGAGTAATAACGGCCGCGGTCCGAGTCGAGCTGATTGCCGCCTAACGCGACTGAAGCACCCTCCTGCTGGCCAAGATCAACATAGCCACTGACCACCCCGAGATGCTTCTCGGAGATGAGGGCCCCCACCTTGGTGGACTGATCGAGCGGATCCCCGACAGCGACGTCCCGGGCGCGCTCCACGACCCGTTCAGTGAACTCGTCCGCAACGTCGGCATGCACCAGAAGCCGAGAGCCGGCGTTGCAACACTCGCCTTGATTGAAGTACGCACCGAAAACGACTTTCTCCACCGCTGCGTCGAGATCGGCGTCGGGGAAGACCACCTGCGGGTTCTTGCCACCCAGCTCCAGGCTGACCTTCTTCAGATCTTTGGCGGCGGCCTGAGCGACCATCCGTCCAACGCCGGTGGAGCCGGTGAACGTGGTCAGCTGCGTGCCAGGGTGGCTCGACAGCCAGCCGCCGACCTCACCGCCGCCGTGGACGAGATTGACGACGCCGTTGGGTAGCCCTTCGTCGTGCAAGATCTGGACGAGGCGAGTGGTGGTGCCGGGCGTCAGATCACTGGGCTTGACCGCGGCAGTGCAACCGACTGCCAGCGCGAATGGCAGTTTCTGGGAAACGATCAAGAGCGGGAAGTTCCACGGTGTGATCACCCCGACAACCCCGATGGGCTCCTTGACCGTTACCGCCAGGTAGTTCGGGCCAAGGTCGTTGTGGGCGTCGCCGTACGCGTGCTGGGCGAGGCTGGCAGCGTAATACCAAATCCCCGCTGCGCTTGACACCTCATCCCTGGCTTGCGAGATCGGCTTGCCGGACTCCAGCGTCTCGATCAAGGCCAGTTCGTCGCGTTCGGCTTCAATCCGTGCCGCAACGCGCCGCAGCAGAGCGGCCCGCTCGGCACCCGATGTCTGCGGCCAGTCACCGGAGCTGAAGGCCTTATGGGCTGCCGTGACGGCCGCGTCGACGTCGGCCTCACTGGCGCTGTGGTAGCTGGCGACGCGGACGTCATGGGCCGGGCTGTCGCGCAGCACCTCCTTGCCGGCGCCGGAGACGTCGCGGCCGTCGATGATGTTGGGCCAGGTGTTCGCGGTGATGGTGGCCGGGGCTGTGCTGGTGATCGTCGTCATGACAGTGCTTTCGGTCAGGTCCCGCGGTAGTGCGGGTCGCGTTTCTCGGTGAATGAGGCGAAACCTTCGGCCGCGTCCTCAGTGAAGGCGGTGGCGGCGGAGCTGACTTGCTCCATTGCCTGGTAGGCGTCGGCGGAGTCGATGGCCTGCTTCGCCATTTGTACGGCGATGGGGGCTCGGGCGGCGATCTTGTTGGCCAAGGCATGGGCGGCATCGATCACCTGCGCTCTGGGCGCCAGCTGATTGGCGACCCCCCACGCCAGGGCCCGGTCAGCGGTCAGCGGTTCGCCAGTGAAGATCAACTCCTTGGCTCGTCCGGCGCCGACAAGATCACGGAGCCGTCCGGTGCCGCCCCATCCAGGCAGCGTGCCAATGCCGACCTCCGTCAGCCCAAGCGTGGCGTCATCAGCGACGATCCGCAGATCACAAGCCAGCGCCAGCTCGAACCCGCCGCCGTAGGCATTGCCGGTGACGGCGGCGATGGTGGGCTGCCTGAGCCCCGCAAGGAGGTCGAACACCCGGTGCCCGAGGCGAGTCCACAGTGCCCACATGTCCAGCGGTGGCAACGCCTTGAAGCGCTTGATGTCTGCGCCGGCACAGAAAGAGCGGTCGCCGACCGCGGTGAGGAGGACGACCCGCACATCTCGGTCGGAATCGAGTGTGATCAGGATCTGCTCGAGTTGCTCCAGCATTTCCGGGGTCAGCGCATTGTGCTTTGCCGGCCGGTCCAGACAGACCGTGGCAACCTCCCCGTCGGACTCCACAGTGACCCGCCCGACGTCCGCCTGCGTGGGTTCGCTCATGTCGGGCCGTCGCTCGGGTCCGGTGGCGTGAGGCCGTGCAGCACATGATGGGCACCCTTCTCACCGATCATGGTCGAGGTGGCCATGGTGTTGCCGCTGATCAACTTCGGCATGATCGACGCGTCGATCACTCGGAGACCCTCCATCCCGCGAACTTTGAGTTCTTGATCAACGACGGCAAGATCGTCATCGCCCATTTTGCAGGACCCGACCGGGTGGTAGTCGGTCTTGGCCCACTGCTTGACGTACTCGCGGATTTCTTTATCGGTCTTGACGTCACCGCTGGGAAGAAACTCCTTCAGAACGAACGGCTGGTACGCCTTGCTGCGCATCATCTCCCGGCCCCAACGAAACCCCTCCAACGACTTGTCCCAGTCGTACGGATCGGTCAGAAAGGCCGGATCAATGGCAGGCTGATCATCTGGATTGGCGGTGTGCAGCTTGACCGAGCCAACGCTGCGGGGCCGCAGATGGCAGGTGTTGATCGTCATACCATGGCCCTTGACCCGCATCCGACCGTGATCGATCACGTACGCCGGCAAGGCATGCATCTGGATATCGGGAGTTGCCACGTCAGGTGTGCTACGAACGAACATTCCCGCCTCACAGACCGAGGCAGTGACTGGCCCGGTCTTGGTGGTGATGTACTGCAAGCCGGCGAGCGCGGCCTTGTCGGGCCGATCGGAGGCGTTGTAGCTGACCGGTGCAGTAGCCGCGGTCAAGTACACGTCCATGTGGTCCTGGAGGTTCTTCCCTACTCCGAGCAGGTCATGCACGACAGGGATACCGAGTGTGCGAAGCTCATGGCCCGGGCCGATCCCAGAGAGCAACATCAAGCGTGGACTGTTCACCGCGCCGCTGCTCAAGATCAATTCGCGGTCGACTCGGACGGTGACCGGCTCGTCTTTGAGGATGTACTCCAGCCCCACGGCGCGGCCGTTTTCCACCAGGATCCTTCGGCCTAACGCGTGGGTCTGGACTGTCAGATTTCGCCGTTTCCGGATCGGCTTCAGGTAAGCGGTTGCGGCGCTCTCACGGCGGGCATTCTTCTGGGTGACGTCGTACCAGCTGACGCCTTCTTGCACGGCGCCGTTGAAGTCGGCAATGAAAGGTACTCCGAGCTCCTGCGCGGCGCGCACGAAGGCCTTGCTCAACGGGTTGTGCTGCACCTGCTCGGTGACGTTCACCGCGCCGACACTGCTGTGGTAGCGGTCGTTCAGGCGCTCGTTGGCCTCGGCCCGCCGGAAGAACGGCAGCACTTCCTCATAGCCCCAATGCTTGCTGCCGAGCTCCGCCCAGGCCTCGTAGTCCTCTTTCTGGCCGCGGATGTAGATCATGGCGTTGATCGAGGTGCTGCCACCCAGCGTGCGGCCCTGCGGGTACCACATCTCTCGGTTGTTCAACTCCGGCTGCGGAACAGTGGAGAACTCCCAGTTGTAACGAGGGCCACTGAGCTTGGTGAATCCAACGGGCATGTGCACCAGGGGCGACCAGTCCCTACCGCCGGCTTCCAGCAGCAGCACAGTCGTGCCGGGGTCGGCGGAGAGCCGGTTGGCTACGGCGCAGCCGGCGGCGCCGGCGCCGATGATCACGTAGTCGTAGTGGGTGGCAGGCATGATGGACGGTTCCTTCTGGGCTAGGAGACGGACTGGCGGGCAAGGGAGGCGATGCGGGACGGCTTGCGGGACAAGATCAGTCCCATCGCTTCCGGGCGGAATAGTGCGGCGGACATCAACTGCAGGTCTGGGCTGACCAGAAGCGGCACATCGGCCTTGCCGAGCACATCTTTCTCAAGATCGACTCCAGGGGCGATTTCGATCACTGTCAGCCCGTCCTCAGTCAGCTCGATCACGCAGCGTTCAGTGACATAGAGGACGTCCTGACGGCGTTTGCGGCCCATGTCACCGGAGAAAGAGATCTGTGCAACCGCAGGGACGAACTTGGCGATCGCGCCGTCGGCGATGATCTTGAGCCGGCCGTCTGCGACCTGGATGTCCTTCTTGCCAGCAGTGAAGTAGCCCGAAAAAACGATCTTGGGCGCGCGGGTGATGATGTCGTTGAAACCGCCTACGCCTGCAGTGACATGCGGCCGTGCCGGCAGGTAGGAGGCATTGACATCGCCCGCGGCCGATACTTCGAGGAACGACAACATCGCCACGTCGAAGCCGCCGCCTTGCAGCAGGGTGAACTGGTCGACGCTCTGCAAGAGCGCCTCCGGGTTCAGTGCGCACCCGAAGGCGAACCCGGTCGCCGGAAAGCCACCGACCGCGCCCTGCTCGATGACCCAGGTGACATCGTCAGCGTGTCCCTCTTCGAGCAGCACCCGCGGAACAGCCGCGGAGATGCCGAAGCCGAGGTTGACGATGGCATTGACCTGCAGCTCCGCCGCGGCCCGGCGGGCGATCACCTTCTCCAGGCCAAATTCGACTGGTTCGATGTCGTCGAGGTCCCGGTGTACTTCCCCGGATAGCGCGGGGTCGTAGAAGGTCTGGGTGGTTTGCATCTGATCGGGATCGACCACGATGGCGTCGACGAGGATTCCAGGTATGTGGACTGCCTGGGTAGGCAATTGGGTATCGGACAGCCTCTTGACCTGGGCGATCACTATGCCGCCCTTGTTGTGAGCGGCGTAGGCCTGGTCGAGGGCCCCCAGGGTGCTGCACTCCTGCTCGTAGGAGAGGTTGCCGTGGGGGTCCGCCGTAGTGGCTCGGATGATTGCGACGTCGACGTGCACAGTCGGGTAGAACAGGTAGTCGTTGCCGTCGACCTGCATCAGCTGCACGAAGTCGTCGGTTACGGCGTTCATTTTGGCGCCGTCGTGCCGCGGGTCGGCGTACGTGCCCAACCCGACTTCCGTCAACACGCCCGGCTGCCCGGTGGAGACGGCCCGGTGCATCTGGAACAGCACTCCGGAGGGGATGTTGAGGGCCTGGATTTGATCATGGTGGATCAGTTGGCGGATCAGCGGCGGGTCGAGCTTGGAGCCGCCAGAGGGGTAGGAGCCGGCGAGCACTCGGCGCAGTTGCCCGGGCCGGCACAGGTGGTCAATCCCCTTGATGCCGTACATGTCGCCAGCAGCGATCGGATGCAAGGTCGTCAGGTTTGCCGGAGATCCGGTTTCTTCGTAACGCTGCCCGATCGCCTCCAGGACGGCGTCAGGACAACCAAGGCCAGATGAAGACGAGATGGTAATGACCGCGGAGTCGGCGATCAGCTGGGCGGCTTCACTGCCGGTCAGCACGGGTACGGTTCGCATAGCTGCGTGGATCCTCCGAAAGTACGGTTCAGGCGAGTAGTGGGGGACGGGGGCAGCCGCAGGTCTCCCGCGGCTCCAACTTGGTGGGAAATTCCTCGCGTACGGTGCGGCTCGGTCGACCCCGCTACGCGCTCCAGCACAAGCTGGCCGGCGCGGCGGCCGGTCTCACGCGCCGGCACGGCGACGCTGCTCAGCGAAGGTCGGTTGAGTCCGGCGTCGTGGACGTCGTCGAAGCCGATCACCCGGACGTCGGATCCGACGGTGCGACCTAAGTCGGCGAGAGCGTCGAGAACGCCAAAGGCGACCACGTCGCTGAAGCAGACAATTCCATCGACATTGGGCCCATCGACGTCCGGAGCCTCAGTGAGTAGCCGCATGGCCGCCTCCCGAGCCTGCGGTCGTGCCGGCTCACACACCACCGAGTGGTCGGCATTGAGCGTCAGGCTGTGGTCGTTCAGGAATTCAGCTACGCCGCCGGCGCGCTCCTCACGGGCCGAGGAGTCGGTGAAGCCGCCAACGAAGGCGATTCGGCGGCAGCCGTGGCTGTAGAGATGCTCGGCGGCCGCGTACCCGCCATCGCGGTTTTGTGCGCCCACGTAATCGACATCGATGCCCTTCAGGCGCCGAGCAAGTAGCACCAGTGGCGTGCCGACCAGATCCGGGAGGTCCTCGGGCTGAGTGCCATGAGCGGGTACCAGCACAATTCCGTCCACATTGCGCTCGACCAGCGACTTGACCAGCCGGTGCTGCAGAGCGCGGTCCTCACCGCTTACGGCCAGCAGCGGCACCGTTCCGCTATCGGTCAGGGCGTCCTGGAGGCCGGCGGCGAACTCAGCGAAGTACGGGTTGGTGATGTTGGTCAGTACCACGCCGATGGCGTCGCTGTGCTGGGTGCGTAGCGATGCCGCGGCGCGGTTGTAGACGTACCCAAGCTCGACCATTGCTTGGCGCACCCGGTCACGGGTCTTTGCGGCGACCAACGGGCTGTCGTTCAGCACCAGGCTCACTGTTGCGCGAGATACGCCGCAATGTCGGGCGACATCCATGAGCGTTACACGTGCCATTATGGACTGGACCTCTCGGAGGCATTTAGATCGATCTAAGAGATTTAGATCGATCTAATCGGATGTTGGTCCAGAAGTCAAATCCCAAGAGGGCTGACTCGCCCGGGCGGGCGGGCCCGCAGTAATCTGACGAGGTGCCAGTCAGCTCGATGAGCAGTGACGCGCCTAGCGCCCCGGCCAGCGAGGAAGCCACTGAGCAGCAGGCCGAACTGATGCGCACCAGAGTGCGCCTGCTCGTCGAGCTGACCACTCGTCACGGGCAATATCGGCGCGGGCTGGTTCACGCGGCCAAGGGCCTGACGCCGGATGAAGCCGCGGTGCTCGCGGATCTCGAGGCACACGGCCTCGATGTCAATCAGCTTCGTGACGTGCTGTGCGGTGGGCATGTCCTCGTCGACAACCCGGATCTCTACGAGCGTTGGCGGTTTCCGAAGGTGACCCGGGAGCGGCTATCGAGTCACCACAAGACGGTGGACAAGCAGAGCTATCCCGATCTGGGCATGCATGGGCCACTGGTGCGCGAGAAGCTGCATGGGCGGACTGCGACCGGCACGTGGGTGCAGCTGGAAAAGACACCGGCAGCGTTCGGTCCAGGACACAAGCTGCCGACCTGGAATGACGTCCTCCATCTGGTGGACTTCGTCGTCTATCGCGTAACGAAGCGCAACGTCGGGCCCTGGGGCCTATCTGCGGCCACCGAGCGGCGGCCGATGTACCTCTCACCGCAGCTACTCACCACGGTGCCGCTGCCGCACGGCACCACTCGAACGCTAAGAGCAACGCTCGCCCAGCTGGACGCCGAGGACCAGGTCGTCCAGGACAAGAGCCTGACGCACTCTGATCTGGTACGCCGGTTCCTCGGGCCGTTGCGGGAGGACCCTTTGGTGGAGCTGAAGCCGGGGCCAGGGCGTGGGCGGGGTCGGGGACTCTTCGGCAATTCGCAGGTGTGGGTCAGCGAGTCTCCAGCGTCCACCGCTCACCGGCTGCTCTCGGCTGAGGTGCACCCGGACGGCTGGGCGTTGCCCAATGTGGTGGCCGCGCGGCCCATCGAGATTGAGGTAGGCGACCGACGCGTACGCCTCGCGGCCCGGGTTCCGGCTAACGCCCAGGAGGAGTCATGACACAGGCGCCCGCAGATGTCGGTATGCCGCCGGGCTTGATCGATGCAGTACTCCACCTGGTAAGCACCGGCCCGGTTCCCCTTGGCGGCTACAGCCTCGCCGAGATAGTGGCAGTCGATGCCGTCGTCGACTTCCTCGACGAGATGCCGTCCGAGGAGGAGGTTGGCGAGGCCGTACGGTCGCTGGCAGCCCGGCAGCTTCTCGTGACCTTGCCGGAGACCGACCGCCTCCAGGTCCGCGGCGACCTGGGCATCGCCGTGGTATTTCAGCAACGGGCGCGATCCGTCGTCGATGCCCGCGTGACCGGTACCGAGCCAGGAGAGCCGTGGCGGACCCTGCTGCTCCCACAGCCAGAGGGGGTCGCCCTCGAGGTGCTGATTAACGCACTCGGCGTCTACGAGCTCTCGCTCCGGGAGATCGACGAGGCGTTTCGCCGGCTGCGCGAACGGCTCCCCAACGGTGGCCCGGAGCGTGACTCCGCTGACCCCGACCAGGTGCTCGCGGCCGCGGAGCGCAGTGCGCTGGTGACGGTCACCCAGTACTCCGCATCGGGCAGTACCGAGACAGCCGAGCTGAGCGCTGACATCGTCCTTGCCAGGCAGGACGATCGATTGCACGTGTTCACCCGCGACCCGGAAGATCCCGAGCGGCTGGTCTCCCAAGGACTCGACGAGGGCGAGGTGCTCCAGCTCATCCGAAGTCTTGCAGGACCGGGCGCCCTTAGCGGCGGGGATCTGCACTCAAACGCCGAGGCCCCTACTGGGCGCATCGCCAAGATCCGCGCCACGATCATGAGACGCCTGCGCCGAGGCGAGCCGGCTCCCGCGAGCTCCGCGCAATCCGCCGCCACGCGGTAGGTCCCTCAGGGGCGCTGCGCCGGCTCCGAGTTGCCGAAGACGCTCTTAGCCTCTTTACTCGCGCGCTTGTCGAGCTTCAATGCCTCGGCACTCATCTCGGTTAGGCCCTGGGGTTTCAGCTTGACGACGTTGACAAGCTCTTCTATCTCCTGCTCACCCCCGGAGTAATTGGGCTCCGTTGCGATATGGCCCACGCCCGGGCCGTAGTACTTGAACTCGCTGCCGTCCTCGAGAATGGCAAGCGATTTGAAGCAGTCGAACGGGACGCATTTTCGCTCATCGACCTTGGC